>CAVUFL010000006.1:0-216022 GCA_963740805.1 uncultured Alphaproteobacteria bacterium
CCTGCGAAAACGCCGTCGGCCCTGACTACCGCACTTGCTCCTCTCTAATCTCGCGGCGCGCTTCCGAAATTGAGCCTGAGCCGGTCGAGTGGCTCTGGCCTGGACGGATCGCACGGGGCAAGCACACCTGCATTGCGGGCGAGCCGGGCACTGGAAAGAGCCAGTTGTCTATCGCGATCGCAGCAGCAATCTCGACGGGTGGTGAATGGCCCTGCGGTGAGGGCCGCGCGCCGCTTGGAAGCGTCATTGTCCTCAGTGCCGAGGATGGGGCTGCCGACACGATTGTTCCCCGACTGACTGCGGCCGCAGCCGATCTTGATCGCATCCACATAGTGAGCGCGGTGGGGAATGAGAAAGGCCGCAGGGGCTTTGACTTGAAGGCCGATCTCCACGAGCTGGAGAAGAAGATTGTTGAAATCAGGAATGTGTTGCTGATCGTCATTGATCCGATCAGCTCATATATGGGCAAGACTGACAGCCATAAGAATACAGAAGTACGTGGCGTCCTTGAGCCAATCGCAGAAATGGCTGAACGGACCCGCGTAGCTGTTTGTTCGGTCACCCATTTCAGCAAGCCCAACGCTGGCAAGGCAACCAAGGCCCTGCACAAGTTCATCGGTTCGATTGCTTTCGTTGCGGCAGCCCGTGCAGCCTTTGCCGTCCTTGAGGACCCCAACGACAAAGACCGCCGCCTATTACTGCACGCGAAGAACAACCTCGCTGAGCCACCTCAGGGGCTCGCATTCCGGTTGGAACAAGTGGTTGTAAGAGAGGGCATTGTGACTTCGCGTGTTGACTGGGAGCCCGAGCCCATCGCCACGACGGCAGATGAGGCGCTTGCAGTTGATCGCGGTACTAGCTTGGCTCTCACCGAAGCCGAGGGCTTCTTGGAGGCACTCCTGGCAGAGGGGCCGGTTCCCTCCAAGCAGGTCGATGAAGAGGCTCAGGAAGCTGGAATTGCAAGGGCGACCCTGCGGCGTGCTAAGGCAAGCCTCGACATCAAGTCGTACAAGGATGGGATGAAGGGCGCATGGTTCTGTGCACTACCGAAGGCGTTCAACACTGTCGAAGATGCTCACCTTAAAGACATGAGCACCTTCGGAGCCGATGAGCATCTTCGGGGATTACCGCTTTAAGGTTTAGGGCAAAGAGAGGGAGACAACCTATGAAGATCGAGAAGCAGACACGTGATTAGGGCCTCAATTCAATGCACCCTGTGATGGAAGTCGGGAAGAGCCGCGCAAAGTGGATGGCCTCTCACTTTGATCCGCGAGCAAGGTCTTACGCGATTACAATGTGCTTCGATGAGAGGGGTGAGCTTGACTGTTATGTGGAGTGCTCTCACGACGAAGGGGGTAATCAGCTTTCGGGTGGGGGCATCGAGCGCGCTGATGACGGGCGCTGGCACTCCTTCGCCATCTCGGCAGATGCTGGTTATCAGGGTTGTATTGGCGAGGCGTAGTAATCGGCGGATCGGTCTTCGGCTATCGAAGTCGTTTCAATGGCGCCGAAGATGCTCACCATAGGGACACCTATGAGCATCTTATGGGGATTGGGCAAATGTATGAACGTCCCTACACGCCTGAGAGCCTCGCCGAGCGCTGGCAGTGCTCTCCTCAGCACGTCCGCAAGATGCTCGCAGATGGGCGCCTGAAGGGCTTCAAGTTGGGCAACAAGATGTGGCGCATCTCAACAACCGAAGTCGCGAAAGTCGAGGAAGACCAATGGGAGAAGCCAAGCTCGGAAAACATCGCGGCAAATTCTGCGTCGTCTACTACGAAGGAGGACAGAGGTTCCGCCATTCGCTCGGCACGACGGATCACGCACTAGCAAAAACCCGTCTCGCGGCATTTCTGACTGATCTTAAGTCGGAAGCCAGGGATAAGCCTGTCACCATCGGCGAAATATACGCTGCCTATGTCGAAGATAGAGCGAGCGAGGGGAAATCCACCGCACGTATAAAAGACGCCTGGAAACGGCTGCAGGGCAGCTTCGGGCACCTGAGACCAGCCGATCTCTCCAAGACCGAGGTGAAGCGCTACATTGCCGCAAGGGCAGAAGCAGGTGTCAGCCCTGGCACCACCCACACCGAACTGACGTACCTCCGCGCGGCGCTTGCTTACGCAGTCAGGGAGCGATGGCTACAGCAAGCGCCGTACATTCTGGTGCCGCAGAAGCCCGGGCCTCGCGAGCACCATTTGACGCGCGAGGAGGCAAAGAAACTGCTCAAAGCAGCATCGATGCCGCATGTGAAGCTCTTCATACGTCTGGCGCTTTCGACCGCCGGTCGAGCTTCAGCACTTTTGGAGCTGACTTGGGACCGAGTGGACCTCGATGCGCGGAGGATCGACCTGCGCGATCCCAATAAACCTATTACCAGAAAAGGGCGCGCTAGACTGCCGATCAACGACAGCCTGTTGGAAGCTCTTGCAGAGGCTAAGGAGGGAGCAACGTCGCCATACGTTATCGAATGGGGTGGCGAGCGCGTCAGGTCAGTAAAGAAGGGGGTTGGAGCCGCGGCCCGGAGAGCTGGTGTGAAATGCTCTCCACATGTCCTTCGGCACACTGCGGCAGTGTGGATGGCCGAGGATGGGGTGCCTATGCAGCAGATCGCGCAATACCTCGGGCACAACGACAGCAGGACGACTGAGCGCGTCTACGCGCGCTTCTCACCCGATTACCTGCGAGCTGCTTCGAAGGCTTTGAACCTCTAGTGGTTCAGTTGAACCAAAGAGCCGCTGCGCCAACGCGACCTAAGTCTTTGAAGAAGATGGTGGGCGCGACTGGGATCGAACCAGTGACCCCTGCGATGTCAACGCAGTGCTCATACCGCTGAGCTACGCGCCCTCTCCGTTCAGGACGGCTTCTATATCGGGTCGGAGCCCTTAAAGGCAACCCGCGCCGAGTCGGAGACTTCAGGCGGCGAGCAGACGCTCAACCTCATCGACCAGGTCGCGCAAATGGAACGGCTTGGACAGGATCTTGGCGTCTTTCGGCGCGTGATTGTCCGGATTGAGCGCGACCGCGGCAAAGCCGGTGATGAACATGATCTTCAGATCGGGGTCGAGCTCGCTTGCGCGCCGCGCAAGCTCGATGCCGTCCATCTCGGGCATCACGATGTCGGTGAGGAGCAGGGTGAAGGGCTCCTCCTTCAGCCGCTCGTAGGCTTCGAGCCCGTTGCCGAACGACACGACATCGTAGCCTGCCTTGGTAAGCGCCCTCACCAGGAAGCGGCGCATATCCTCGTCGTCCTCGGCAAGGAGAATGCGCTGAACGCAGCGCGCGTCCGGATCGTTGGCCACCATCCCTCTTCCCCCTCTAGACGCTACGCCCTACATGAACTTGGTAAACGACCGCTTGCTAGGTCTTGCCCAGCCCCGTCCGGCCCCGTCACCATGAGAGCCAAATCATCGCGTCTTATTCGCTTCCGCACAAGGCGGAACACGCCTGGACAGGTTCAACTCTCATTGGCAGAGTTTACAGGCCGATTCTGGGCTGGCCTTTCGGCCGGCTCCCGCCAGGACAAGGTCTAGCCGATGAGCCGAAACGAGGCTGAGGCGATTGAGAGGGAGCTTTCGCCACCCTTCCAGGTGGCGAAGCCGGCCGAGCTTTCCGCTCCTCTGGTGTTCAACTCGCCCCATAGCGGCCGCGTCTATCCGAGCGCGTTCCTGGCGAGCTCCAAGCTCGACGCTCTGACGCTGCGGCGCTCGGAGGACGCCTATGTCGAGGAGCTGTTCGGCTTCGTGAGCGGTCTCGGCAGTCCCCTGCTCTATGCCCATTTCCCGCGCGCCTATCTCGACGTCAACCGCGAGCCTTATGAGCTCGACCCGGCGCTGATCCGCGATGGCCTGCCGCATTACGCCAACACCCAATCGGTGCGTGTGGTTGGCGGGCTCGGCACCATCGCTCGTATCGTTTCGGAATCCGACGAGATTTATCGCGAGCCGCTGTCGCTGGTTGCGGCGCTTGAACGCATCAACCGGCTCTATACGCCCTACCACGATACGCTGAAAAGCCTGCTGGCCGAGGCGAGGGCCGCCTTCGGGCTAGCCGTGCTCGTCGACTGCCACTCCATGCCGTCGAACCCGGTCTCAGATCAGGGGGGCGCCAGGTCGGACTTCGTCCTTGGCGACCGCTACGGCACCTCGTGCAGCGCCGAGTTGACCAGGGCCGCGTCCCAGGCGCTGAAAGCCCAAGGCTACGTGGTGGCGTTGAACAAGCCCTATGCCGGCGGCTATATCACCGAGCATTACGGCCGGCCGCATGCCGGCGTGCATGCCCTTCAGGTCGAGATCAACCGCGCGCTCTATATGCATGAATCGAGCTTCGACAAATCGTCGGGATTTGACCGGATCAAGCGCGACTTGGAAGGAATGGTACGGGCACTGATGGCCTCGGTTCCGGAGATCGCCGTTCCGCGCGCCGCCGCCGAGTAGCCAAGCCTTGGGCAAAAAAAGGGGCCGTTCGAAAGGATCCGAACGGCCCAAGTCTAGGGAGGAAACGCCCAAGGAGGGCAGCGGCACAACAGGAGGGTCATGCCGCGTTGCAACAATATGTCATTGCGACGCACAAAATGCAAGGTTTCACTCTCGTTTCCGCGGCAATTGTGAAACACTGGTGCAATTCGATCACAAAACGCCCGCCGGAAGGCCGATTTTCGGCCAGCGAAAGGACGCCTCGTAGTTCATTTGATGCTTGAATCCAAAGGGGAAAATCCCTTAAGGGACGCCGTGCCCGCCAACCCCGATTTCGACGATCTTCTCGCCACCGCCCACGCCCTGGCAGACCAGGCCGGTGCGGTCATATTGCCGCATTTCCGGTCAGGCCTCGCGATTGAGCACAAAGGCGGCGCCCTGTTCGATCCGGTCACCGCCGCCGACCTTGCCGCCGAGACCGCCATCAGGGATGCACTCGCCGCCGCCCACCCTGCCCACGGCATTGTCGGTGAGGAGTTCGGAGCGACCGCGCCCGACGCCGATTATTGCTGGATCATCGATCCGATCGACGGCACCCGCGCCTTCATCGTCGGCCAGCCTTTGTGGGGGACGCTGATCGGGCTCGTCCGCAATGGCACGCCTTTGCTCGGCCTCATGAACCAGCCCTTCACCGGCGAGCGCTTCTGGAGCGGGGAGCGGCAAAGCTATTTCCGCCACTCGAGCGGCATCGAGCAAGTCATCCATACCAGGCCTTGCGCAAGCTTGAGCGAAGCTCTGCTCACGTCCTCAAGCCCCGACCTGTTCGAGACCAAAGAGGAGCAAGCCCGCTTCGCCGCGCTGGCAGGCGCCGTGCGCCTCAGGCGCTTCGGCGGCGATTGCTACAATTACTGCCTGCTCGCTCTCGGCCAGATCGACCTCGTGGTCGAGGCAGGGCTCAATGATTTCGACATCGTGCCGCTGATCCCGATCATCGAGCGCGCCGGAGGCGTGGTCTCGACCTGGGAGGGCGGCGACCCGCGCCGAGGCGGCCGCATCCTCGCCGCCGGCGATCCGCGCCTGCACGAGCAGGCGGTGAAGATTCTCTCCAGTAGTGCAGTGCGTCAATCGGCAGTGCCCGGACTGTGCCATCCGGCCGCAAATCGGCCACCTCCCCTTACGGCGAGGGAGTTGCAGAGCGCCAACGGAGTGCGCATCCCTGCCCGTTTGGGGAGGGTCGGCAAGCGGACTTGGTCCGGGGTCGACGGGGCGGGGTTTCCGTGAGGAAAGTCTTTAGGCGACGATGGGCTCGCCGAGCTTGCTCGTGACGGCGCCTGGCACGAAGGCATCGAACGCCGCCCAGAACTGCTCGCGGATCAGGTCGCGCTCTTGCAGGATCTCGTGGCGCGATCCTCTGAGCAGAAACTGCGTGCCGACCTTCAGCCGATTGGCGAACAACTCGGTCGCCTTGCTCGACACGATGCGGTCGTCGCCGGCGGCGAGCATCAGTACCGGCACGCGCAGCCGGTCCGGAAACCGGTCGCTATTGACCGCGGCCATGGCAGCAAGCGCGCTCCGCACCCAGCCGATGGTCGGCGGTCCGACGGCGAGCGCCGGAGCAGCGTTCGCCACCGACAGATTGCGCATGAAGCGCTCATGGTCGCCGGTCAGCGGATTGCCCTCGAAGGTCTGATTGGCGACGTATTCCTTCATGCCGCCGGGAACCGCGAACCTGCCCATCCCGCACAGCGACAGCCCGGTGGTGATCCCCGACACCGCGGGCGGAGGCATCGGCAGGCCGGGGATCTCGAGCATCGGCGCGGTCATCACCATGCGCGAGAACCAGCATCCCTTCTGGGTCGCGGCCTTCAGCAGCACGGTAGCCCCCATGGAATGGGCAAGCGCGTAATAAGGTGGCGGGCAATCTGGCAATGCCACCTCGTTCATGAAGCGCGCAACGTCATCCTCGTAGTCGTTGAAGCTTTTGACGTGGCCCTTGAGCGAGTTCCTGAGCAGCCGCCCCGAACCGCCCTGCCCGCGCCAATCGAGCACCGCCACGGCAAAGCCTCTGCGCCTGAGCTCGCCCACCACCTCGAAATATTTTTCGATGAACTCGCTGCGTCCGGGAAAGATGCAGACCGTGCCGTGCCGCTCTTTGAGCGCCGAGCGCCAGCGCGCAAAGCGGAGCGGCACGCCGCCTTTGCCCTTCAAGAATCCCACCGAGACGCCGAGCGGGATCGGGTTCTTCGGGGTTGCTACCAGGTCCATGACGTTGAAATTCTCCTTTTTTCAGCGTCTTGGCAAATCTGTTTTAGTGTTGTAAATCATGCGATTACGCACTCTTGACGGCATAAATATCGCTTCCCATATCTCCCTCCGCGCAAGGCCTCGAGGCTTGCGCGAATTCAACACGCGCCCGGCTCAACGCAGAGCGGGCACCAACATATCGCTTCTCAAGGAGGATGTGACATGAGGCACTTTGATCTTACCCCACTTTATCGCTCAACCATCGGCTTCGACCGCCTCGGTTCGTTGCTCGATACGCTCGGCGCCTTCGAGGGCGACACTCCAAGCTACCCGCCCTATAACATCGAGCGCGTCGGCGAGAACGAGTATCGCATCAGCATGGCGGTCGCCGGCTTCGGCGAGAAGGACCTCTTGATCGAGGCGAAGGAAAACACGCTCTCAATTCGTGGCGAGAAGCAGGCCGAGGTCGGAGAGACCACCTTCCTGCATCGCGGCATCGCGGGCCGCAGCTTCGAGCGCAGGTTCCAGCTTGCCGACCACGTTGTGGTCAAGGGCGCGAGCCTCGAGAACGGCTTGCTGCACGTCGATCTCGTGCGCGAGCTGCCCGAGGCGATGAAGCCCCGCACCATTCCGATCGAGACCAAGAGCGACAAGCCCAGGGTCATCGACAGCAAGGCCGCGTAAGCGCTTCGCTCCCCAACAATCGTCATGCGCGGACTTGATCCGGGCATCTGTGCCGTTACGACCGAGCGCGTTGAAGCGCCAATGGAATGGATTGCCGGGTCAAGCCCGGCAATGACGGGTGAAGGGCGCCTTCGCCAAATCGAGGGCGCCCTTTTTCCCGCCATAACGGAATTGCTTGGTTTTCCTGATCGGCGAGACGACCGGAAAGCTTAATCCCGCTTGTGCGCCTCCAGGAATTCTGTCATTTTGAGGACGAATAGGACAGGCTTGCTGACCTTTGTGGCTGAAGCATCAGCCGGAAGCTCCAGGCTGGCGCGCGGGTCCCGGAGTCCATTCCCGTCCTTAACGCCGTGTTTTTGAGACGAGGCTTGGTTCGCGAAAGCGGGCTTGCGCGTTGTTCTTGGCCTGAATTGGCCTATGCTCTTTTGGAGACAAACTGCGCTTAAGCGGGTTTGCGTGCGATGTCGGTCAATCATCAAGGTTCAAGTCGCGAGTTTACGGGGCTGGCTCTGCCGCCACCGGCGCAAGGACTCTACGATCCAAAGAGAGAACACGATGCCTGCGGTGTCGGCTTCGTCGCTGACCTCAAGGCGCGGCCGAGCCACAAAATCGTCGAGCACGGTCTCCAGATCCTCGAGAATTTGACCCATCGCGGCGCCGTCGGCGCCGACCCGCTTGCCGGCGACGGCGCCGGCATCCTCGTGCAGATTCCCCACGAGTTCCTCAAAGTGGTCACCGGGCCCTTGCGCATCTCGCTTCCCGAGCCCGGCCATTACGCCGTCGGTCATATGTTCATGCCGCGCAACGAGGCGCAGCGCATCTACTGCCAGTCGGTGGTGGAGCGCGTGGTCGAGGCCGAGGGCCTGCAGCTCCTCGGCTGGCGCGACGTGCCGACCGACAATTCCTGCCTCGGCAGTTGCGTGATCGAGACCGAGCCGCGCCATCTGCAGGTGTTCATCGGCCGCGGGCCGAACATCAAGGACAAGTCGACCTTCGAGCGCAGGCTCTACATCCTGCGCAAGGTGATCTCCAACACGATCAACGGCGATACCGGCGGCCGCGACATCGGCTTCTACACCGTGTCGCTCTCCTGCCGCACGCTCGTCTACAAGGGCATGTTCCTCGCCTATCAGCTCGGCGCCTATTATCTCGACCTGCATCACCCGAAATTCGCCTCCGCACTCGCCCTCGTGCATCAGCGCTTCTCGACCAACACCTTCCCGTCGTGGAAGCTCGCCCACCCCTACCGCATGGTCGCCCACAACGGCGAGATCAACACGCTGCGCGGCAACCTCAACTGGATGGCGGCGCGCCAGGCGAGCGTCTCCTCGCCGCTGTTCGGCAAGGACATCGCCAAGCTCTGGCCGATCTCCTATGAGGGCCAGTCCGATACCGCCTGCTTCGACAATGCGCTCGAGTTCCTGGTGCAGGGCGGCTACAGCCTCGCCCACGCCGCCATGATGCTGATCCCGGAGGCCTGGGCCGGCAATCCGCTGATGGATGCCAAGCGCCGCGCCTTCTACGAATATCACGCCTGCCTGATGGAGCCCTGGGACGGCCCTGCCGCCATGGCTTTCACCGACGGGCGGCAGATCGGCGCCACGCTCGACCGCAACGGTCTGCGTCCCGCCCGCTATTTCGTGACCGATGACGGCCTCGTCATCATGGCCTCCGAGACCGGCGTGCTGCCCATCGACGAGAAGACCATCGTGCAGAAATGGCGGCTGCAGCCGGGCAAGATGCTGCTCATCGATTTGGCGAAAGGCCGCATCGTCTCCGACGAGGAGATCAAGGCCGAGCTCGCCGGCGCCCATCCCTATCAGCAATGGCTCGACCGCACCCAGATCAGAGTGCATGAGCTGCCGGGCTCGTCCTCGCCGCAGCCGCGCACCAATGTGAGCCTGCTCGATCGCCAGCAGGCGTTCGGCTACACGCAGGAGAGCGTCAAGTTCCTGATGGTGCCGATGGCGCAGACTGGCCAGGAAGCTGTCGGCTCCATGGGCACCGACACGCCGATCTCGGCGCTGTCCGACCGGCCGAAGCTGTTGCACACGTATTTCAAGCAGAACTTCGCGCAAGTGACCAACCCGCCGATCGACTCGATCCGCGAGGAGCTGGTCATGTCGCTCGTGACCTTCATTGGGCCGCGGCCGAACCTGCTCGACCTCGAAGGCACCTCCAAACAGAAGCGGCTCGAGGCGGCGCATCCGATCCTCACCAACGAGAACCTCGAGCGCATCCGCGGCATCGGCGACGTCGCCGACAATCAGTTCCGCACCGTCACCCTCGACATCACCTATGGCGTCGAGCGTGGCGCCGACGGCATGGCCATGGCGCTCGACAGACTGTGCAACCGCGCCGAAGCCGCCGTGCGCGAGGGCGAGAACATCATCATCCTGTCCGACCGGGCGACCGGACCCGACCGTATCCCCATCCCCTCGCTGCTCGCGACCAGCGCCGTGCACCATCATTTGATCCGCTGTGGCTTGCGCACCTCCGTCGGCCTCGTGGTCGAGACCGGCGAGGCGCACGAGGTGCATCAATTCGCAACGCTTGCCGGCTACGGCGCCGAGGCGATCAATCCCTATCTCGCCTTCGAGACGCTCGAAGCCATGCTGCCCGAGATCGACGAGGAATTGACCGCGGAAGAGGTGCTCAAGCGCTACATCAAGTCGGTCGACAAGGGCCTGCTCAAGGTGATGTCCAAGATGGGCATCTCCACCTATCAGTCCTATTGCGGCGCGCAGATCTTCGACGCCGTCGGCTTGCGCTCGGACTTCGTCGCCAAATATTTCACCGGCACCAACAGCCAGGTCGAAGGCGTGGGGCTCGAGGAGATCGCGCGCGAGACGGTCGAGCGCCACAGGCTCGCCTTCTCCGACGCTCCGGTGCTGCGCGACGCGCTCGAAGTCGGCGGCGAATACGCCTTCCGCATTCGCGGCGAGGTGCATATGTGGCGACCGAGCGTGGTCGCCGATTTGCAACACGCAGTGCGCGGCGCGCTGCCGGAGAAGTACCGGTCCTACGCCAAGCAGATCAACGAGCAGTCCGAGCAGCTTCTGACTCTTCGCGGCATGTTCCGCATCAAGACCGCCGAGGAGATGAAGCGCAAGCCGGTTCCGCTCGACGAGGTCGAGCCGGCTAAGGAGATCGTCAAGCGATTCTCGACCGGCGCCATGTCGTTCGGTTCGATCAGCCGCGAGGCCCACACCACGCTCGCCATTGCCATGAACCGCATCGGCGGCAAGTCGAATACCGGCGAAGGCGGCGAGGAGTCCGACCGCTACAAGCCGCTCCCCAACGGCAACTCGATGCGCTCGAGGATCAAGCAGGTGGCCTCTGGCCGCTTCGGCGTGACCACCGAATATCTGATGAGCGCCGACATGATGCAGATCAAGATCGCCCAGGGCGCCAAGCCCGGCGAAGGCGGTCAGCTCCCCGGCCACAAGGTCGACGCCACCATCGCCAAGGTTCGCCATTCGACGCCTGGCGTCGGCCTGATCTCGCCGCCGCCGCATCACGACATCTATTCGATCGAGGATCTGGCGCAGCTGATCTACGATTTGAAGAACGTCAACCCCGCCGCCGATGTCAGCGTCAAGCTGGTGAGCGAGGTTGGCGTCGGCACGGTCGCCGCCGGCGTCGCCAAGGCGCGCTCCGACCACGTCACCATCGCGGGCTTCGAGGGCGGCACTGGCGCCTCCCCGCTCACCTCGATCAAGCACGCTGGCTCGCCCTGGGAGATCGGCCTTGCCGAGACCCAGCAGACGCTGGTGCTCAATCGCCTGCGCGGCCGCATCTCGGTGCAGGTCGACGGCGGCATCCGCACCGGGCGCGACGTGATCGTCGGTGCCCTGCTCGGCGCCGACGAGTTCGGCTTCGCCACCGCGCCATTGATCGCAGCAGGCTGCATCTACATGCGCAAATGCCACCTCAACACCTGCCCGGTCGGCGTCGCCACCCAGGACCCGGTGTTGCGCGCGCGCTTCCAGGGCAAGCCCGAGCACGTGATCAACTTCTTCTTCTTCGTCGCCGAGGAAGTGCGCGAGTACATGGCGGCGCTCGGCTTCCGCAGCTTTGCCGAGATGATCGGCCAGACGGAGATCCTCGATAAGAGCGAGGCCATCGACCATTGGAAGGCGAAGGGGCTCGACTTCACCCGCCTGTTCCATAGGCCGGAGGTGCCGAAGGAGGTGGCGATCTACAATTCCGAGCGCCAGGACCATCACCTCGACAAGGTACTCGACCGCAAGCTGATCGAGCTTTCCGCCGCCGCCATCGAGGAGAAGAAGCCGGTCAAGATCGAGCTTCCGATCAAGAACACCGACCGCACCACCGGCGCCATGCTGTCCGGCGCCATCGCCAAGCTTCACGGCCACGCTGGCCTGCCCGAGGACACCATCTGGGTGAGCCTCAAGGGCTCTGCCGGCCAGAGCTTCGGCGCCTGGCTCGCGCACGGCGTGACCCTCGACCTCGAGGGCGAGGCCAACGACTATGTCGGCAAGGGCCTGTCGGGCGGCCGCATCGTCGTTCGGCCGCCAGCGGATTCAGGCATCGTGCCCGAGGAATCGATCATCGTCGGCAATACCGTGCTGTACGGCGCCATCGCTGGCGAGTGCTACTTCCGCGGCATCGGCGGCGAGCGTTTCGCCGTGCGCAATTCCGGTGCCACCGCCGTGGTGGAAGGCACCGGCGACCATGGCTGCGAATATATGACCGGCGGCGTCGTGGTGGTGATCGGCCCGACCGGGCGGAACTTTGCCGCAGGCATGTCGGGCGGCATCGCCTATGTGCTCGACGAGGCCGGCGACTTCGAGCGCCGCTGCAATCTCGCCATGGTCGAGCTCGAGCCGGTGCCGAGCGAGAACAGCGTCATGGAGCGGAGCCGTCATCAGGCTGGCGACCTCGAGAGCCATGGCCTGGTCGATGTGTCGGACATGACGCGCTTCGACGAGGAGCGCCTCTACCAGC
Source organism: uncultured Alphaproteobacteria bacterium (assembly GCA_963740805.1). Lineage (GTDB taxonomy): Bacteria > Pseudomonadota > Alphaproteobacteria > Rhizobiales > Methyloligellaceae > Methyloceanibacter. Next base: position 12,315 of record CAVUFL010000006.1, read on the forward strand.
TGATCGAGCGGCATCTGCATTATACCGGCTCGGAGCGCGCCCGCGCCATCCTCGCCGATTGGAGCGCCTATCTGCCGAAATTCGTCAAAGTGATGCCGGTCGAGTATCGCCGGGCGCTCGAGGAGATGGCGCGCCAGCAGCTGCTCGACAGGACCGGCATGGGCGAGATCGAGATCGGTCTCCGCGCCGGCGCCAACGGCAAATAATCTTAACCGGAGGCGATTTACGCTTCCTCGCCTCGTCTGGGGGCGGGAAGGCTGGCCTCGCGGTTCAGGACGGCTTGACGAGCAGAGGCTCTGCTGGCGACACTTTTAGTATTGGCGGGAAAGCGCCGAACGAGCGGATGGGTTGATGGGAAAGATCACGGGATTTCTCGAGATCGAGCGGCAGGACCGGAGCTACGAGCCGGCGGCTGACCGCGTCCGCCATTATCGCGAGTTCTTCGTCCCCCTGGGCGACGCCGAGGTGACCCAGCAGGCCGCCCGCTGCATGGATTGCGGCATCCCTTATTGCCATCAGGGCTGCCCGGTGAACAACCAGATCCCCGACTGGAACGACCTCGTCTACCACGCCGACTGGCAGGAGGCCGCGAGCAACCTCCACTCCACCAACAACTTCCCCGAGGTGACGGGGCGCATTTGTCCGGCGCCGTGCGAGGCCTCCTGCACGCTCAACATCATCGATGTCCCCGTCACCATCAAATCGATCGAATGCGCCATCGCCGACAAGGCTTTCGCCGCGGGCTGGGTGAGGCCACAGCCTCCTGAGACCAAGACCGGCAAGCGCGTGGCGATTGTCGGCTCCGGGCCCGCCGGACTTGCCGCCGCTCAGCAGCTCGCCCGCGCCGGGCATGACGTGCATGTCTATGAGAAGCACGCGAAGCCAGGCGGCCTGCTCACTTACGGCATCCCCGACTTCAAGATGGAGAAATTCATCGTCGAGCGCCGCGTCGAGCAGATGCAAGCCGAAGGCGTCACCTTCCACTGCAACATGCATGTCGGCCACGACATCTCGGCGCGCAAGCTCGAGCGCGACTACGACGCGGTGCTGCTCGCAGGCGGCGCCGAGCACCCGCGCGACCTCGCCATCGAGGGCCGCAACTTGCGCGGCGTGCATTACGCCATGAATTTCCTGCCGCAGCAGAACCGCCGCGTCTCTGGCGAGCCATTGGGCGACGTCGAGCCGATCCTTGCCACGGCTAGGCAGGTCGTGGTGATCGGCGGCGGCGATACCGGATCTGACTGCATCGGCACCTCCTTCCGCCAGGGCGCGGTCTCGGTGACCCAGCTCGAGATCATGCCGATGCCGCCGGAGAAGGAGAACAAGGCGCTGACCTGGCCGAACTGGCCACTCAAGCTCCGCACCTCATCGAGCCAGGCAGAGGGCGCCGCGCGCGACTTCAGCGTGGCGACGAGCCGCTTTTTGGGCGAGAACGGCGAGGTCAAGGAGCTCGAATGCGTCCGCCTCGACGCTCAGCTGAAGCCGATGCCCGGAACCGAGTTCCGCATTCCCGCTGACCTCGTGCTGCTCGCCATGGGCTTCCTGCATCCCGTGCAGGAGGGCATGGTCAAGGACTTGCGGGTCGACCTCGATCCGCGCGGCAATGTAAAGGCGAACGAGCTCGACTACCGCACCTCGCGGCCTAAGGTGTTTGCCGCCGGCGACATGCGCCGCGGCCAGTCGCTCGTGGTCTGGGCCATCCGCGAAGGCCGCCAGGCAGCCCACGCCATCGACAAATTCCTGATGGGCAAGACCGACCTGCCGCGCTGACGGACCACCTCACGGCCCCAACAGGCTTTTCAGCCGCTCCCACGCACGACCGAATGCGGTCCAGTCGCCTCGCCGGAGGGCTTGCTCGGCCTCCGACAGCGCCTCTCGTGCTCCGGACGTGGGCGCTTGGGGGACTTCCGTCGTCCCTTCTGGAGCCGACGGCTGCTGGCCCAACACAACTTCGAGGGCCTTGGCGAGCGTTGGTTCCATCGCGATTTGCTCGCCGTCGCTGACAATGACCCGCTTGAGCTGCGGAATGTTCGTCTCTGTGGCCAGCAGGAACACCGGTTCGACGTAGAGAAAGGACTGGTTGATCGGGATGACGAGTAGATTGCCGCGGATCACGCGCGAACCGCGCTGGTCCCACAGGGTGAGCTGGCGCGCTATTGTCGTGTCCTGATCGATCATTGCCTCGATCTGGAGCGGCCCGAGGATCAGGCTATCCTTGGACAATTTGTAGACGATCATCTCGCCGTAACCGGGGAAATCGGACCGTGCGCCGATCCAGGCGATCATGTTGTCGCGGTTGCCGGGCGTAACCGGAGTCATGAGCAGGAACCCCAGGCGATTTTCTCCCGGGAGTTTCATCAAGACATAATAAGGCTGCATCTTGATGGTCTTGGCGCCGAATTTCTCGTACGGCGATGCCCAAACGTCCTCCCTGTTGTAGAACACTTGCGGCACGGTCATGTGATAGGTGTTGAATTTGTCGACCTGGACTTCGAACAGGTCCAGCGGATAGCGCAGATGTTGGCGCAAGCCCGGTGACATTTCGTCGAGCGGGCGGAACAAGCCCGGAAACGCCGCGCGATAAGCGCGCAACACGGGATCCGCAGGATCGACGATGTAGAAGCGCACATCGCCTTCGTAGGCGTCGACCACAATCTTCACGGAATTGCGGATGTAGCTGAACCCGGCGTCGACCGGCTCGGAATAGGGGAACCCGTCGGCGACGGTATACGCATCCTGTATCCAGAATAATCGCCCCTCATCGACGACGAGATAAGGATCACTGTCCAGCTTCAGGAAAGGCGCAACCCGTGACACACGCTGCTCGACCGTTCGCCACAGTTGGATTCGGCTCTGCGGCGTCAGGTAGGACGAGAGCGCGATGCTGATGTCGAACTGGTGCCAAGCGAACAGCGCCTTCTTCCAGAAGCTGTCCAGCGGCACGCCGCCATGGCCGGCGTAGCTGGTGTAGACATTCTGATCGCCCTTTGGATAGTCGAACTCCTTCACGCCGGTCGGCACGATGTCATAGCTCGTCATCTCGCTGCCGTAGTAGATCTCCGGACGCGATACAGGCGGCGAGCCTCTGGGCGGCAAGTCCTCGATGGTGAAGACCGGGCCCCCCTGATCGTCCTTTTCGGCGGCGAGGCACATCGCCAGGCCGTAGCCATGGGTATACTGGAGATGCCGGTTGACCCAGCTGTTGCCCTTACCGGACAAATCGGGAGCGAGTTCGCGTGCTGCCAGCATGACCTGCCGATAGGCTGCATCGATCCAGTAGCGATCGACGTCGACTTCGCTGAAGGTGTAGTAGGTGCGAATTTGTTGGAGCTGGCGGAAAGTCTGGCTCAGAGGTCGATGGTCCCAGATGCGGATGTTGGCAATCGTCGACTGATTCTCCTGCAGCTGCGCCATGTCCAACTTGGTTTCGGCGGTGTGAAATCGTACATCGATCTTGTCCAAGCCATAGGCCGCTCGGGTCAGCGCGATGTTGTGGCGCAGAAACGGCGTCTCCAATTCCAGCTCGTTCGGCTGGACGATCAGGCTCTGGAAGCCCGCAGGTATCACCTCCAGGGCAACCAGCAGAATGACGAGGTAGCCGCCAGTACCCAACATTGCGAGACGCGGTGCGTTTGTCGCGCCCGCCCAGACCAGCACGCCGATCAAGCCAAGCGTCGCACCGAGCGCGACCCACAAGCTGACCAGGACAACGTGAACGTCCGTGTAGCCGGCGCCGAACACCGCGCCGGAGGATCGGGTCAGCAGGCCGAAGCGGTCGAGATAGAAACCCCAGGCCCAGGCGCCCAGCAGCAGAACGATATTGGCGAGGAGGTGGCGCAGAACTTGCGGGTCCGCCTCCATGAATTTTCTGGAGGAGAACCTGAGCCCGCCGGTGCGAAAATATGCGAACCCAAGCATCAGCGTGCCGCTCAGAACGAGCAGAACGAGGTTGTTCTGAACGAGATTGAGGAAGGGCAAGACGAACAGGTAGAAACCAATGTCGTGCGCGAAGATTGGATCGGACGTGCCGAAATCCTGGGCCCAAACCAAGCGCAGGAATCGATCCCATTCGCCGGCGAACATGAACCCGAAAATGGCGCCCGTTGCCGCCGAGCCAAGGACGAAGAGCGGGGTGAGCCGGTGCGCCTTCGGTTGAGCGAAGCCGCTGGCGCTCCGGCCGCGCAGGAGGCTCTGGAGGTCGGCAAGCCTCGCCAGAACCAGGAGATTGAGCAGCACGTAAATGAACACGGGAAGGAAGGCGATGGCGAACATCGCGACCTCGGCGAGACGAAGCCGCCAGAAGACGCCTTCGTAGCCGAGCGCCCGAAACCACAGCAGTTCCGCCAGCCAATCGAATAGCGCGAAAGAGACAGCGAAGAGGATCGCCCCGAGCAGCACCAAGCCCACGGGGGAGAGGAACAGGCGACGCCGGCCGGCCGCCGAAGCGCTGCCGGCAACCCACGGGATATTTAGCCTGTCAGTCACGGGTGCAACGCTACTCATCTGCCCGTTCCGACGCGTCGACCTCGAGTCGGCACGGCTCAAAGCTACGTCGAAGCGGCAAGTTCGAGCCTATTGGGTGTGGCTATTATAGACCCGGTGCGGGACCGGCGCTTAATACCCCTTGTGCCGCGAGCGGGCGCCGCTGGCTTTCTTCGTACACACGAAGAACAGAGTCGGGACGACCGGGCGAAGCAAGTGCCAGAACCAGGCGGGCAAGCGGGACACCATTCGAAGCAGGCCGGTCTTCTCCGAATCACCCGCGAAGCGTATCGCCTCTAGCGTGACATCCTCAGCCTGAAGGCCCTGCTGTTGAAGCATGCGAAGAGCTTCGCGGCGCGACAGCGGGTACCATTCGTAGCTGTCGGCTTTTCGCATCAATCGCAAATAGCCGCGCGCCAGCCGCCGCGGCAGCCAGCCTAAAAACGGCAGCCGAAAGTGCGCATCGACGAGTCCCCAGCGGTTCGGAACGGCAATATAGAGCTTGCCGTTGTCGCGCAGGCAGCGGCCGAGCTCAGCCAAGTGCATGTGCTGCTCCCGGCCCGCGAAATGCTTGATGACATGGTTCGATATGATGAAGTCGAAGCGCCCGTCTGGAAACGGGAGTTTGGTCCCGACGATCTCGGTGAACTGATATCCCGGACCGACCTGCCCGGTGTCGACCGCATCAACGGCGAAAGTACCGGAATAGCCAAATCCCAGCTGGGAAAAGTAGGCCGCAAAATAATGAGAGCGCGACCCGAAATAGAGCATGGACGACCCAGGCGCCGGCCGCTCGATTCCAGATAGCATCGCAATCTTCTGCGCCTTCGCGGTTCGTGACCTGTCGTCGAACTCGGCAAAGCGCGGCGGGTCCATGCTTAGACTCCCGGATAGGGCAGTCAATCACAGTCCGATGGGGTTTTTGAAGACTGTGCGCTTAGACCGGAGGCGACTGCGCAACGACGACCGCAGGATTTGCTGAGAGGGATCAGCTGCGCGGCCAGGTGAAATCGTCGGCGCGGCCGGCCTTGGGCTTCAACTGCTCGCCCTTGATCAGCACCCGGTAATAGGGCCGCTGGGCAAGCGGCAGGCGCGGCTTCGATGAGGCCACCGACGGATCGCTCACCGCCGAGATCGAGGCGAGCGCCGTCAACCCGCCTGGCAGGTCGCTCGAAATATTCTCGCTGTCGGAAAGCGAGGATGCCGCCCCTTGCGGCGTCATATTCTGCGCGGCATCGAGCGTCGTCTGCGAGATCACCGGGCGGACGACATCGACCTCGCCAACCTTGCTCTGCTCGATCGCCGGCGGGGCCGGCTCCGCGGCTTCGCCTTCGGCGCCTGGCTGCGCCTCGGCTTGTGGCGGCTCGCTCGCACCCTCCGCCGGAGCTTCGGTTGGCCCGCCTGACGGCGGCTCCGGCTTGCCCGGGCTCACCACGCGCCCCATGACCTTCGCCTGCTCGTCCTCGTTGCCGGCGAGTGGAATGTTGCGCTCGAGCTTGGCGAGGCTCAGGTCGCGGCGGATCTCCTTCTCGGCGAAATGGGCGAGCTTCAGATAGCCGCGCGAGGTGAAATGCATTCCGTCGTCGTCGCGCAGCCGGCGTATCTGGCCCGACATGTCGGGGCCTACGGCGCTGTAACGGCCTGACTCATCGGTGAACCCGCTCCACGTATCGATGAACTTGGCGCCGTTGATGAAGGACTTCTCGCGGTAGATGTCGTTGAGCGCCTCGGCATCGTCACTGTCGTCGGGGCTGCGCATGATCGGCAAGCCGGTCCAATAGACGGCGAGGCCCTTGCCGCGCAGCTTCTTGACGAAGGCTTCCACGCGCTGGCCGTAGAGCTCGTCCCAGGCGTCGGTGCCAGGCTTGATATATTCCTTGCCGCTCTTGATCGCCTGATTGTCGTTGGCGCCGAACATCACCACGACGATCTGGTAGGTACCGTCCTTCAAGATGTCGTCGAGCTCTTTGGTCCAGTCGTAACTGTCGACCCGCACGAAGCCGCTCGACGGCTTCGACTTGTTGATGACCTCCATGTTGCCGTCTTCCTGGAAGGCGCGAAAGAGGCCGGACCAAAGTCCGTCGGCGAGAGAATCTCCGACCACGAGAACCCGATACCGGTCACCAGGTGGGAACGGCTCGATATAGGAGCGCTGGAAGACGACGCCCTGCGCCAGCGCCGCCGTCGGCGCGAGGCCTGAAAGACCGAGCACGAGCAGGAGAAGCGCCGGCAGCGACGCCAGGAGGCGCCGGCCGAGCCGTCTCAAATCGAAGCGAGAGGCGTTAAAAGACATGCCTTAAGTCTACCCTTCCTTGCGCAATAGCTCCAGGATCGTGCGGCTCGGAAAACCATCGACCGGCATCTTCTTGCCGCGCTGGAAAGTCTTGACCGCCTCGAGCGTTGCCGGCCCGATGATGCCGTCGGTATCCCCAACCAACAGGCCCTTGGCCACCAGCAGCTTCTGCAGCTCGATGCGCTGATCGAGCGAGAGATGGTTCTCGTCGGTGGGCCAAGAATGCACGAACGGCCCGTAACCTTTCAACCTGTCTGACAGATGCCCGACCCCCAAAGCATAGGAGGTGGCCTGGTTGTAGCGGAGGATGGAGCGGAAATTGTTGAGCACGAGGAAGGCGGGGCCCGCCGTTCCGGCCGGAGCGTAAAGCCCGGCCTTGTCGCCGGGACGCGGGAAGGGCTCGCCGCCCACACGCTTGATCCCGATCTTCTGCCAATCCCCGAGGCTCCGTAGCGTTCTCTCGCTGACCTTCTTTGGATTGAAGCCCTTGGGCATGGTCACCTCATAGCCCCAGGTTTGGCCAGCCTGCCAATTCGAATGCTTGAGATAGCTTGCGGTCGAGGCGAGCGCGTCCGGCACGTCGTACCAGATGTTGCGCTTGCCATCCCCGTCATAGTCGACGGCGAAGCTTTGATAGGTGGTTGGGATGAATTGGGTGTGGCCCATGGCGCCGGCCCACGAGCCGTTCATCTGCTCGACCGGGATATCGCCACGCTGCACGATCTTGAGCGCCGTGATCAGTTGCTGGCGGGCGAACGACGCCTTGACATTGTAATAGGCGAGCGTGGCGAGCGACCTGATCACATTCATGTCGCCTGGCTGCGTGCCGTAATTCAACTCAACGCCCCAGATGGCGATGAGGATGGTGCGGTCGACGCCGTAGCGCTTCTCCAGCACGTCGAGCAGCGCCTTGTTCTGTTCCAGCATTTGCTTGCCGGTGGCGATGCGCTTTTCAGAGACGACGCGGTCGACATATTCGCCGATCGGCTTCTTGTATTCAGGCTGGAAATTCGCGGCCTCGATCACCTTGGGGTCCGGCGTCATGCCCTTGAAGGCGCGGTCGTAGGTCGCCCGCGTGATGCCTGCGGCCCTCGCCACCGGCCAGAACCGCTCGACCCATTGGGCGAATGTCTGCGCGGCGGACGCCGGCTGCGGAAGGCAGGCGGCGCCAAGCGCAAGCAGGGCAGCAATGAGCGTGACATATCGGGCGATTCGCATGGGGCGGAACTTAGCAACCTCAGCGGGCAAAACCTAGGCGGCACAAACACCCTTACTGCTTGGCGGCGCTTGCTTCCTTCATCACCGCGTCGACCACGCGCTGGCTCGGATAGCAGGTGAGCGGGAGCCCGAGCCTCTTCTCGGTGACCCCGATGGCGGCGCGGGTCTTGAAGCCGGCAAGCCCGTCGACCTTACCGACGTCGTGGCCCTGCGCCACCAGCACCTCCTGGAAGCGCTGGATGCGGTCCCGCGGCAGCCGCTCGACCGGCTGCCAGGCGCCCACGAACTTCACCGGCGCGTTGGTGGCGATCATGTCGGCCACGTGGCCCACGAAAATCGCGTAGACGTCGGAGTTGTTGTAGAGCTTGAGCACCGAGAAATTATCGGTGGCGAGGAAGGCAGGCCCCTTCAGCCCGGCGGGCAGCACCAGGAAGGACGAGTCGCCGAGCTTGCCTTCAGGGAAGGCTGCCCCGCCCACGCGGGCGACCCCGAGCTTCATCCACTCGGCGACCGGCCGCGCCTTGTCGGGGCCTTGCAGGGTGCAATCGAAGCCTTGCGGCAATTGCACCTCATAGCCCCAGACCTTGGCGCCGTCCCAGCCTTGGCTCTTCAGTGAATTGGCGGTGGACGCGAGCGAGTCGGGAATCGAGTTCCAGATGTCGCGCTTGCCGTCGCCGTCGAAATCGACGGCATATTTCTCGAAATCCGTCGGCATGAATTGGGTGTAGCCCATGGCCCCTGCCCACGAGCTTTTCAGCTGCGCGCGCGTCGCGTGCTTCTCCTCCACGATCTTGAGCGCGGCGATGAGCTGCGGGCGGAACTCGTCAGGCCGCCGCCCCATGAAGGCTTGCGTGGCGATGGTGCTCATCGCGTCGTAAGGCGCATCGATCTTGCCGAAGCCTGTCTCCCGCCCCCAGATGGCGACGACGATGCTCGCGGGCACGCTATATTGCTTCTGGATGGCGAGGAGCGTCGGGCGCAATTGCGCGACTTTGCCGCGCCCCGTCGCCGCGAGCGCGTTGAGCGTGCCCTCCCTGAAATAGAACACCGGCGCGTCGAATTCAGCCTGCTGTTTTGGCGCCATGGCCTTTGCGAGGGATTGCGGCAGAGGCGGCCCGCCTGGCGCGGCCGGGTCTGGCAGCACGAGATGGGGCAGCGACCAGTTGAGCTTGAGCCCCTTGAGATTGGCGTCGAAGGTCGCGCGCGCCACGCCGGCGGCCTCTGCGTCGGGCCAAAGCGCCTGCAGCCATCCAGCGAAGCGCTGCTCGACGGCGCGCTTATAGGCGGTCACTTCGGCATCGTCGGCGGCAACGCTAGAGAACGGCGCAAGCGCGAGCATCGCCGTGAAAGCGGCCAGCAGTGCTGCGCGGGCCCAATTCGCACTGGCCATCTTCGATCCCCTCCAAGCCCCGCGATTCGGCGTGGGCGCGGATTGTGGGCGGCGGCTTTTGGCGGCGAAAAGGCAAGAATCACGGTTTTTCGACGGAAAGGCCTGAAGAAGCCCCTGTTGCAATTCGCACGGCCCTGTCGGAAAGAGGGCGGCCAGCCTCCTCATCGGGGGGGCACAACCCGCGATCTGAGGACTTAAATGGCTGCTCCCGTCCGCAAGGCCGTGTTTCCCGTGGCCGGCCTCGGCACGCGCTTTCTCCCCGCGAGCAAGGCGATCCCGAAGGAAATGCTGACCGTGGTCGACCGGCCGCTCATCCAGATCGTGGTCGACGAGGCGCGGGACGCCGGCATCGAGCACTTCATCTTCGTCACCGGCAGGAACAAGAGCGCCATCGAGGATCATTTCGACCGCCAGCCCGAGCTCGAGCAGGCCCTCGCCGCCCGCGGCAAGACGCAAGAGCTCGAGGCGCTCCACCGCGACCTGCCGGCGCCGGGAGAGACGAGCTTCGTGCGCCAGCAGGAGCCTCTCGGCCTCGGCCACGCGGTGTGGTGCGCCCGCGAGCTCGTCGGCCGCGAGCCCTTCGCGCTGCTCCTCCCCGACGTGCTGGTGCAATGCAAAGGCAAAGGCTGCACCGCGCAGATGCTCGATGTCTACGAGGCGCATGGCGGCAACATCATCGCGGTCGAGCCCGTGCCCGACGATCAGGTGAAGAACTACGGCGTGGTCGCGATCGGCGAAGGCGACGGCCGCGTGTTTCCGATCGACGGCATGGTGGAGAAGCCGAAGCCGGGCACCGAGCCCTCCAACCTCACCATCCTCGGCCGCTACATCCTCCAGCCCGAGATTTTCGACATCCTCTCGGCCAAGGAGACCGGCGCCGGCGGCGAGATCCAGATCACCGACGCCATGATCAAGCTGCTCAAGACGCAAGACTTCCACGCGGTGAAATATGACGGGCGCACCTTCGACTGCGGCTCGAAGCTCGGCTTCCTGCTCGCCAACGTGGCCTATGCCCTCGACCGCCCCGACCTGAGCGAGACCTTTGCCGCCGAGCTGAAGAAGCTGCTGTGACTTTCCTCATGCTGAGAAGCGCTCCCGGGCAATGGCAAAAGCGCCTCCGCACGGAGTCGGAGGAAGGCTTTCGGGGCGCAAAACTCGCAGATTCAGGGGCTCGCAATCGAACCGCGGGAGCTCAATTTTCAATGGCTTGCAAGTTCGCAATAGACGGTGCCATAACTCGAAATTGCCTTAAATTACTGTCGTAGCAACATTGTGGAGGTGTGCCGTGGCGGGGAAACCATCGAAACCTGAAGCCGAGTTGATCGACCCCGTAGCCGCAGCGCAACTGGGCAACGGTCCACTTCCTGGCGGTGAAGCCGTAGGCGTGGACAAGATCCGCGATCTGCTGTTTGGCAACCAGATGCAGGACTACGATCGCCGCTTCTCCAAGCTGGAGGAGCGGTTTCTTCAGCGCTTCAAGGACATCGAGTCCGAGACGGCGCGCAATCTCAGCGCCTTCGAATCGAACGCGAAGAAGCAGGTCGAGTCGCTCGTGGGCCAGCTCCGCGAAGAGAAGGATGTGCGCGCCGATGCCGACAAGGAGATCGAGCGGACGCTGCGCGAGCAGAATCAGACGCTGGAAAAACGGCTTCGCACACTGTCGGACCAATTGAGCCAGCTCGAGCGCGATACGGCCGACCGCCTGACCCAGGAAGCGCAGTCGTTGCGCGAGGAGATCAAGCGCAAGAACGAGGATCTTCAACACGCGATCGAGAAAATGTTCTCCGAGCTCAGCAACGTCAAGACCGATCGCAACCTGCTGGCCGGGCTGTTCGTCGAGGTCGCCAAGTGCCTCAACCAGGACTCGGCGAGCGTCGTCAAGGGCGGTATCGAACCACCGCGCGGCCGCGCGGCCGGCTAGTGCCGCGAGGTGGCCGCCTCCCCCGATATTCTTGAGCGGCTGCTTCGGCCGCCCTCGGGCGATGACGCCATCGATCGGAAGGCGCTGGCGAGTCTGCTCGTCGAAATCGCCGAGAACCTGAAGCCCGAGCTGCGCGCGGAGCGGAACGGAGTGACCCCGCGCGATCTGCAGCTCGAGCAGCTGCGGACTCTGCTGGTCGGCCACGAGATCGAGACGGTGTGGCGGCTCGCCGGCGTGGTGGACGATCCCGAGCGCTTGGCTGCCGCCATCGGGCGCATCTTGCCGACCGCGATCGCCCAAGCGACGAGCGATGAGCGCATGGGTCATGTGTTGGCGCCCGTCATGGAGAAGGCGGCCGAGAGCTCGATCCGGAACGATCCCAAAACGCTGGTCAACATCCTTTATCCGACCATCGTGCCGGCGATCCGCAAGTCGATCGGCGAGACCATCGACGAGATGTTTCAGCGGGTCAACCAGGCCCTGAAATACAGCCTCACCTTGCGAGGGCTCAAGTGGCGCTGGGAGGCCTGGCGTACGGGACGGCCCTTCGCCGAGGTGGTGCTCAAGCACACGCTCGTCTACCAGGTCGAACACGCGTTCCTGGTCCACCGTCATACCGGATTGTTGATCGCCCATGTGGCGGCCGAGAATGCGGTGAGCCAAGACCCGCAGCTCGTCTCGTCGATGCTGGTCGCAATCCAGGATTTTGTCCGCAATTCCTTCAGCGGCGCCGAGCACCAAGGGGTCGACTCGGTGCAGCTGGGAGAGCTGCGGCTATGGTCCGAGCCTGGACCGTTTGCCCTACTGGTCGCGGTCATCCGCGGCGATCCGCCGGAGGGACTGCACGAGACGATGCGCAACACTTTGTCGCGCATTCACGCCGAGCGATATCATGCGCTTGAGAGCTTCAACGGCGACAGCGAGGGCCTCGGCGATGTCGAGGCGCGGCTGCGCGAATTGGTGGCGCTTGGCCAGCATGCGCAGCCGCGCGCCAGCGTGGCGCGTGTGATCGTTCTGGGCTCGCTGTTGCTCCTGCTGATCGGCGCCGTGGCGTGGGCGGCATGGTGGTGGCACAACCAGCAGCTCTGGGAAGGCTACCTGGAGCGGCTACGGGCGCAACCTGGCATCGTGATCGGCGAAGCTGGCAAGCGTGACGGCAAGTTCGTGGTGTCGGGCTTGCGCGATCCCCTGGCCGTCGAGCCGTCCGCGCTCCTCGGCGCAGGCGGGGATCGATCCGGCGCGGGTCGTGACGCATTTCGAGCCCTATCAGGCGCTCGACCCGCAATCGGTGCTGAGACGACTCAACGCGACGCTCGATCCGCCGGCGAGCGTAACCCTCGCGATCGAAGGGAACCGCATCGTGGCCCAAGGTTCGGCGCCGCGGGCATGGCTCGACCGCGCGCACGCTGTTGCGCAAGCGCTGCCGGCGGGGGCGCCCGGCTTCGACCTCGCCAGCGTACGCAATGAAGATGAGGCGGACGAACAGAAATGGCAGGCCTATCTGAAGTGGCTGCGGTCCGAGCCTGGCATCGTCATCACCAAGTCGGAGGCGCGCGACGGCAAGTTCCTTCTGACAGGCTTGCGCGATCCGCTGGCCGTCGACCCGCTCGTGCTCCTCGTCGCGGTGGGGATCGATCCGGCGCGGGTCGAGACGCATTTCGAGCCCTATCAGGGGCTCGACCCGCAATCGATGCTGAAGCGGCTCACAGTGACGCTCAATCCGCCGCCGCGCGTGACGCTCGCAATCGATGGCAACCGCATCGTGGCGCAAGGGTCGGCGCCGCGGGCGTGGCTCGACCGCGCGCACGCTGTTGCGCAGATGCTCCCGGCCGGGGCGCCCGGCTTCGACCTCGCCGGGGTACGCAACGAAGACGAGGCGGACGAGCAGCAATGGCGCGCCTATGTGGAGCGGCTGCGGTCCGAGCCCGGCATCGTGATCACCAAGTCGGAGGCGCGCGACGGCAAGTTCGTAGTATCTGGATTGCGCGATCCGCTCGCCGTCGATCCGCTCAAGCTCCTTGGGGAGGCGGGAATCGATCCGGCGCGGATCGAGGCCCATTTCGAGCCCTATCAGGGGCTCGACCCGCAATTCGTGCTCAAGCGGCTGCAGGCCTCACTCAACCCGCCACCCGGCGTGACGTTCGCAATCGATGGCGACCGCATCGTTGCGCAAGGGTCCGCTCCCTCGCCGTGGATCTCGCGCGCTCGCAAGGTCGGCAGCTCGCTGCCGGCAGGGGCGCCGGTTTTGGACCTGTCGGCCGTGCGCGACATCAGCGAGGGTGCACTCGGCAAATTGCGTGATGCCATCCAGGCACGCAGTATCAGTTTTGACAGCGGCAAGTCGCTGCCGGCCGCCGGCCAGGAGCAGGTTCTCGATGAGATTGCGAGCGAACTGAATGAGCTCGTGAAGCTGTCTTCCACCTTGCACGCCGTCACCAGGGTGACGCTGACCGGGCATGCGGACAGCCAGGGTCAGGGCACCTCCAATCTGTCCTTAAGCGTGGCGCGCGCCGAGACGGTACGCGCGCTTCTGAAGAAGCGCGGCGTCGATCCCGATCTGCTTCAAGTGCGCGGCGCGGGTCAGCTCGAGCCGCTTGCCGACGACACCTCCGCGGCTGCCGCGGCCGCCCGCTTGGCCAACCGCCGGGTGTCGTTCTCGATCGGGTTCGAGGAAGAGCCATGACGGCGATGCTGCAGAAGAAGATCTGCATGCTCGGCGGCTTTTCGGTGGGCAAGACCAGCTTGGTCAAGCGCTACGTCCAGAGCATATTCTCCGAATCCTATCTCACCACGGTGGGCGTCAAGATCGACAAGAAGACAGTGGACCTTTCCGACCGGACCGTAACTCTTATCCTTTGGGACCTGGCTGGCGAGGACGATATCAACACGTTCCGCATGACCAATATGCGCGGCGCCGCCGGATACGTGCTGGTCGCCGACGGCACTCGGCCCTCGACCCTCGACGTCGCGCTTTCGCTCCGCCAGCGCGTCGAGGCCGAGTACGGTCCGCTGCCCTTCGTACTGCTTTTGAACAAGAGCGATCTCAAGGAGCAGTGGACGATCGGCGATGCCGAGGTGGAGGGTCTGCGGCAGAACGGCTTGTGGGTACAGCCGAGCAGCGCGCGAACCGGCGAAGGCGTGGAAGATGCCTTCAAGGACCTCGCAATCCGCGCCTCGAGCTGAGCCATGCAAGGGGTGCCAGCGAGCCTGGCCGAGCGTCTGCAAGAGCTGACCTATGACGAGCGGGCGGTCGCCTATCTGCAGGTCGACGCCGCGCTCATTCTGATCGCCGCCGGCGGCCATCTCGACAATTACGGGCTGGCGGCCATGCGCCTCGGCGAGCCGGCGGTCGAGCAGGCCTTCTTCCTCGAAGGGCTTCTGCCGCTCGTGGAGTCGCCCTATTTCGTTCCCTCGATCGAGCTCGACTGCGGCCGCGCCGCCGACCTTCACCTTCATCAGGACGGCGACACCGCGTGGGTCGTGCTGTTCGACGTCACCGAGCAGCGCGACGCGACCCGCCGCCTGCAGCAGAAGGCCTATGACATGACTCTGCTGCAGGAGAAGGAGGCCGAGCTCAATCGGCGCCTGGCGGATATGAACCGGGAGCTCGAGGCCTCCAATGACTTTCTTGCAAGAATCTCCTCGAAGATCTCGCACTATCTCGCGCCGCAGATCTACAACAGCATCTTCAGCGGCCAGAGGGACGTCACCATCCACACCGAGCGCAAAGAGCTCACCATCTTCTTCTCCGATATCAAGGATTTCACCTCCACCACGGAGCATATGCAGCCGGAGGAGATCACGCTTCTCCTCAACGAGTATTTCACGGAGATGTCGGCGATCGCCTTCAAGCATGGCGGTACTGTCGACAAATTCATCGGCGACGCGCTGGTGATCTTCTTCGGCGACCCCGAAACCAAGGGCACCGTGGAGGACGCGAGAGCCTGCCTCAATATGGCGACGGAGATGCAGCGCCGGCTCGCCGAGCTCAATGTCAAATGGCGTAGAGCGGGTACGGAACAGCCGTTCCGCGTGCGCATGGGCATCAACACCGGCTTCTGCAACGTCGGCAATTTCGGCAGCATGCATCGCATGGACTACACCGCGATCGGCGCCGAGGTTAATCTCGCGGCGCGTCTCCAATCGATCGCCGAGCCAGGGCATATCGTCATCAGCTATGACACCTACGTTCTCGTGCGCGACATCGTTGCAGCGCGCGCATTGCCGGAGATCTCGGTGAAGGGCATTGGCCGCATGGTGGTGCCCTATGTCGTTGAGGGCGTGCTGGACGAAGCGGGGCGGAAGATCGAGATCTTCAGCGAACACATGACCGGCCTCGATTTCTACCTCGATCCCAGGGCCGTCGACGCCGCCGCGCTCGGACGCATTCGGGCAACGCTGAGAAACGCGATTGCCGCGCTCGACGGGCGCGGCGGAGAAGCCGCTCCAGCTCAAGTCGCGCGACCGGAGCAAAAGTCCTCTTCCTCAAGGGCTAATGACAAAGCTACATGAAGACCCGGTGAGGCGCGTCAGTCACTTGACTGCGAGCCGCCACATGATGGGGGCGAGCACGCCGAGGATGATGATCGGCATCCAGATGAACCACGCCGCCCCGCCATATTCCCCGCTCACGACGCTATAGAGGAGCGCGAGGCAGGACAGCGTGTAGGCCGCCGCGAGGCCGGCGATGAACGGCTGCTCCTTGACCCACCCCTCCGATGCGAGCCAGGGCCCGAGCGCAATGCCGAGAACGAACCCTCCGGCCCAGCGCACCCATCCCGGATTGGCCGGCACGCCTGGATCTCCGCTCAGCTGCAACAGGGCGGACGGCATCAGCAGAAATCCGAACCCGTAAACGACGCCCAAGATAGCGGCCGCTCGCAGAGCCACGTTCGAGGCCTCGGTTTTGAGCTCAGTCTTTGCCATGATCCGCACCCTTCAGGACGTGTCACCGAAAGCGGGCAGGTTACGACAGTCCAGAGGAAAGGTCCCACCCCCTCTCCCCTCGGGGAGAGAGGCCAGCGCCGAAGGCGCTCGAGTGAGAGGAGATGGCGAAGACCACCACCGACATCAAACAGTTATGAGAAGGGACAGCTACCGCGGTTGGCCTTTTGGCGGGAGAGCACTAGACATTTTACGCCGTCGCTCAAATTGCATGTAAACGCCTGCTCGACGCAGCCGCATCTCTAGAAGTGGCTGACTTACGTAGTATCGAGTTGCGGCTTCTCGGAGATCCCACCGAGCTTCCATTATGTGAACTAGCGCCAAGCGGGGCAGCAACAGGGTAGCGGCGAGCAAGTCAGCCTCTTCTTCTTGCAACGCGTTGTATCCCTGAAGAAGCAACAATCGAAGGAGAGACGCGATGCAGTGCGGTATTTTTATCCCTCCCCGCGAGGGGAGGGTGGCGAGCTCGGCGTCAGCCGAGATCGCCGGGTGGGGCGAAGCGCAAGAATGGCCCCCACCCCGACGCCGCTCGCGACGTCGGACCTCCCCGCAAGGGGGAGGTATGATGGAAGAGAGCCGGCGGGCCGCTTCGTCAAAATCCCCTGCGCCGAGGGGAAATCCACAGTTCTCAAGGCTTTTGCAGCGGTTGATCGGAGGCGCCGCGCGGGACTAGGGTTGGCGGGACTTGGGCCCGAATCGCCTGGATACTTGCGGCCCTATTCGTGCCCAGACTGTGGTAAATATAAGAGGGACGGGAAAGACGGGGGGAACGAGGGACATGGCCGTCAGCCTCAAACGTGACCGTTTTCCGGTAGACGACGCGCGCGACGCGATCGCGTCCGCCGCCCGCACCGTTCAGCTCGAAGCGCAAGGGTTGCGCGCGCTCGAAGCCGCCCTCGACACCGAGCTCGTCGACAGCTTCGCCGAGGCTGTTCGCCTCGTCCGCGCCTGCCGCGGCAGGGTGATCGTCACCGGCATGGGCAAGAGCGGCCATATCGGCATGAAGGTCGCGGGCACGCTCTCTTCCACCGGCACGCCGGCTATTTTCGTGCATCCGAGCGAGGCGAGCCACGGCGACCTCGGCATGATCACCCGCGACGACGTGATCCTCGCCTTCTCCTGGTCCGGCGAGACCGTCGAGCTCGGCAATCTCTTGTCCTATTCGCGGCGTTTCGCCGTGCCGCTGATCGCGGTGACCTCGAACGCCGACAGCACGCTCGGCAAGGCTGCGGAAGTGGTGCTGGCGCTGCCCCACAGCAAGGAAGCCTGCCCCCACGGGCTCGCGCCGACCACCTCGACCACGATGCAGCTTGCGCTCGGCGATTGCCTCGCCATTGCGCTCCTTGAGAGCAAGGGCTTCACCGCCCGCGACTTCCAGGTCTTGCACCCCGGCGGGCAGCTCGGCGCGCGGCTGAAATTCGTGGGCGATCTCATGCACAAAGGCGATCGCCTGCCGCTCACCGCCGGCGACGTGCCCATGGCCGAAGCCATCGTGGTGATGACCGAGAAGGCGCTTGGCTGCCTCGGCGTGGTCGATGAGGACGGCAGGCTTGCCGGGATCATCACCGACGGCGACTTGCGCCGCAACATGGGCAACGGCCTGCTCGAGCGCTGCACCGGCGAGATCATGACCGCTGGCCCGAAGACCGTGTCGCCTGAGCTCTTGGCGAGCGCGGCACTCGAGATGATCAACTCTTCGAGCATCACCGCTCTGTTCGTGGTGGAGGATGGCCGCCCCGTGGGCATCATCCACATCCACGATTTGCTCCGCGCCGGCGTCGCCTAGCCAGTTGGTCACGCCAAGCTTCGACGTTCTCGTCATCGGCGGCGGCATTCACGGTGCGGCCGTCGCGCGCGATGCCGCAGGCCGCGGGCTGAAGGTGATGCTCGCCGAGAAGGGCGACTATGCTTGCGCCACCTCGTCGGCATCGTCGAAGCTGATCCATGGCGGCTTGCGCTATCTCGAGCAGCTCGAGCTTGCGCTCGTGCGCGAGTCCCTGGTCGAGCGCGCGGGGCTGCTCAAGACAGCGCCGCATCTCGTCGAGCCGCTCCGCTTTCTCCTGCCGATCTATGGCTGGCAGAAGCGCCCTGCCCTGCTGCTGCATGCCGGCCTTGCCCTTTACGACCTCCTGTCGATCGGCGACGGGCTGCCGCCAAGCGGACGGCTCAAGGCTCCTGAGATCGCGGTCCTGCCCCGGCTCCGCCGCGAAGATCTGACCGCTGTCCTCCACTATCATGATTGCCAGGCCGACGACGCCCGCCTCGTGCTCGCCGTGCTGCTCGATGCCCGCGCCCGCGGCGCCGATATTCTGAACCGGCGCACGGTGACCGCCATCGAGCCGCTTACCAACGGCTATGCTGTTGAGATTGACGAGCGCGGGATGAAACGCAGGGTCGATGCGCGCTTCATCGTCAATGCCGCTGGCCCTTTTGTCGCCGCCGTCGACGCCATGAGCAGCGTCGCTCCCCCGCCCCGGCCGTTGCGGCTGATCCGCGGCAGCCACATCGTTCTGAAAATGCCTGAGCCGGTCGAGGCCGACGCCTATACCTTGCAGGACAAGGAAGACCGCGTGATCTTCGTGATGCCGTGGCTCGACCGGCGCTTCCTCATGGTCGGCACGACCGAGGTGCCTCAGCACGGCGACCCCGGCGCTGCCGCCTGCTCGGCCGGGGAGCAGACCTATCTGCTCGACGCCTATAACCGGTACTTTGCGCCGGGAAGCGGACCAGCCACTGCCGCCGACGTGGTGTGGAGCTTCGCCGGCGTCCGCGCTCTGCAAGATCATGGCGAGAGGAAACCGAGCCGGCTCACCCGCCGCCCGGCGCTCGCCAGCATCGCCAACGGCAGCGGCGGCTTCGTCACCCTCTATGGCGGCAAGCTCACCACCCACCGCGCCTTCGCCGAGCATGTGCTCGATACCCTTCGCGAGCTCGGCGCTTACATGGGTGGTCCCTGGACCAAGGACGTTCCCCTTTATGGTGGCGGCGAATCTCGCGCCGCGCTTCTCTCCCTCGTCGCCCAAGGCCCGGCCACAGTCTCCCGCGAGACCTGCCACCGCTGGGCCTTCACCTACGGGGACCAGATCGAGAGACTCTATGCCGAGCTGTT
The DNA here is from genome assembly GCA_963740805.1 of uncultured Alphaproteobacteria bacterium. GTDB lineage: Bacteria > Pseudomonadota > Alphaproteobacteria > Rhizobiales > Methyloligellaceae > Methyloceanibacter. The sequence goes on from CAVUFL010000006.1 coordinate 31,672, forward strand.
GCAAGAACCGAACCTCGCGCAAGAGATCGCTCCCGGCGTCACGCGCGGCGAGCTGATCCATGCCGTCGAGACCGAAGATGCCATGACGGCGGAGGACTTTCTGCTCCGCCGCACCAGGCTGCATCTCATGCTCGATCAGCGCGGCAGAGACGCCGTCGCAACCTGGTTTGCGACCAACACTTGACCCCCAGTTGCGTCCGCAACCGCAGACCTATAGAAGTGAAAACTACAACTATTAGGCGTAATGGGAGGGAACGGTGATGGCCGAATACACGGTGCGCAAGGGCAAGTGGTACATCGCCAGGATCTCGCTCTCCGGATTCAACCGGTTTGCCACAAACGGCATGGTCGCCGCGAAGCTCGAGGATGCCGGCTTCACCAACGTCCGGGTCGAGGGATCGGGAGGAGTGAGGCTCGCCATAGGCTATTGGCCAAGCGACGACGCCACCGCAGAACAGCCGGTCGAGATCGTCGACATCGTCGAGAGGGATAGCGAGCCGGAAATACCGACCTAGCTTCCGGCAGGCGCCACTTTCAGCAACGTCCCGTCGGCGCCGAGCACGCGCACCCGCGCGCCCTTCGGCAGCTCAGGCCCCTCGACCCGCCAGATCGAGTCGCCGATCTTCACGCTGCCGCGCCCATTCACGATCGGGTCGACGAGATTGTAGCACTGGCCGATATGCTGCACCGCGCGCTCGTTGAGCAGCGGGCGGTCGCTCTCAAGCGGATGCTTGCGCAGATATTTCAGCGCCACGAGCACAGCCGCGAGCGACAACAGGCAGAACCACACGAGCTGCCACTGCCAGCTGATGTCGAATCCGAAAGCGAGAAGCCCGGTGACCGCGGCGGCCACGCCGAACCACATCAGGAAAATGCCTGGCGACATCACCTCGAGCGCGAACAGGATCGCGGCGAGGATCATCCAGGTCCACGGACCAAGCGTGAAGAACATTCCATAGTGACATCTCCGAACCTGATCAGAGCCTCGCCTCTCGCTCTCCCCTCCCCCCTTGTGGGGGAGGGCTAGGGAGGGGGGTTAATGGAGGCCCACTCGGTTCACCCCCCTCCGTTCGCGCAAACGCGCGAACGTGCTCCCCCACAAGGGGGGAGCGGGGCAAGTGTCTGCCGAAACGCATGGCTCCAACCTCGCTACACGGTGGGGAGCACGCCGCCCGGACGGACCCGCGGCGTGGTGGTCGGAGGCTGCTTCGACGGGGCTGGCGGCGAAGCCGAGTTGCCGCCGCGGTCACCAAAGGCCTCGCGGGCGATTTCGGCCACGCCGGCGACGGCCCCGATAACCGAGGTCGCCTCGATCGGCAGGATCAGCACCTTCTGGTTCTTGGCTTCGGCCAGGGCCTTCAAGGCGCCGACATAATTATTGGCGACGAAATAGTTGATCGCCTGCACGTTGCCCTTGGAGATGGCATCGCTGACCACTTGTGTCGCCATGGCTTCAGCTTCCGCCGAACGCTCCCGCGCCTCGGCGTCACGGAACGCGGCCTCGCGGCGGCCTTCTGCGGCGAGGATCTGCGCCTGCTTGGCACCTTCGGCGGTGAGGATCGCCGCCTGCCGCTCGCCCTCGGCGACCAGGATGGCGGCGCGCTTGTCGCGCTCGGCCTTCATCTGCCGCGCCATGGAGTCGACCAGATCGCGCGGAGGCTCGATGTCCTTGATCTCGATGCGGGCGACCTTGACGCCCCAATTGCCGGTCGCGTCGTCGACCACCTTCAGCAGGCGATGGTTGATCTCGTCGCGCTGCGACAGAAGCTCGTCGAGATCCATGGAGCCCATCACCGTGCGGATATTGGTCATGGTGAGGTTGAGGATGGCAGATTCGAGATTGTTGACCTCGTAGCTCGCCTGCGCCGCGTCCATCACCTGATAGAAGGCGATGCCGTCGACCTTCACCATGGCGTTGTCCTTGGTGATGACTTCCTGGCTCGGCACCTCGACCACCTGCTCCATCATGTTGAGCTTTCGCCCGATGCGGTCGATGAACGGGATGATCAGAGTGAGGCCCGGGCGGAGCGTGCGGGTGTAGCGGCCGAAGCGCTCGACCGTGTAGTTCCACCCTTGCGGCACGACTTTGACGCCGGCCGCGAGCACGGCGACGAACAGAACCAGCAGAACGAGGACGAAAATATTGAAGCCGAGCATGGCACCCTCCTAGAGGTGTCTGGCGAGCGTGTGACGGTTAGCTATAGCACTCACCTTCCATCGGCAGCCGATAGATGGGTGTGCCGCCTCACGAATTTAAGAGCATCGCGCCGCTTGTCATGGCGAAATCAGCTTGGAGATCTCCCACGCTGCGGCGCGGGCGGCGGCATCGGCGGTCGGGCCCCATTTTCTTGTCAAGCGAGCCTTTGCGCACGATCCTCGTCTGTGACACCCCGCCAAGCGTATTGCCGTCGGGCCCGAAGATCGTCCAGTCGATACGCACGCTCTGCCTTCCGCCCTTGACCGCCGTCATCTTGACGATGCCTTCCACCGAATAGACGTTGGCGGCAAGCGACGCGGCGGTCTTGACGCCGGCGGCAGACAACCTCTTGCCGAGCGCCGCGGCGAGCGCCTGTTCGCCGTCGCCAGGCGCACCGGCAACGGAGATATAGGCAAGCGGCGCCTCTGGCTTTGCCTCAGGCTTTGCGGCATCGGGATTGGCAGCGTCCGTCTCGGCGCCCATGGCGGCGCACGAAAGCGCGAGCCAGGCGCCACAGAATAACGCGAGCCAGGCGCCGCAGAATAACAGTAATGCGCGAAGATCGGCTCGCATGCGGTCTGTCTCGACAGTTGCGGTCAAGAGAACTTGCGTCGCTCACTCTAGCGTGCGGCCGCCTTCGCCCCACCCATGTCCCAGAGTTTGACCATCTTGTCGTTGGCGCCGGAGGCGAGCATCGAGCCGTCGGGCGAGAAAACAACGGTATCAATCCAGTCGGCGTGATCGAGACTGCCGAACGAAGCACCGCTCACCACGTTCCACAGCATGATCTTGTTGTCGGTATTGCCCGTCGCGGCGGTCTTGCCGTCGGGAGAGACAGCGACACAGCAAACCGAAGCGTAGCCCGCCCCGAAATGGATGATCTCGTTTTCATTCGCCACGTCCCACACTCTCACCTTCGCATCGGCACCGGTCGAGAGCAAACGCGTGCTGTCAGGGGTGAAGACTACGGCATAGACGGCGTAATTGTTGTCCGCCTTCATGCTGTGCAATAGGCGCCCGCTTGCCGCGTCCCAGACCTTGACGTCACCGTCGGTGTGGCCGGAGGCAATGAGCTTTCCATTTGGAGAAAAGGCGATGGCGTGGGTCTTACCAACGCGAGGATCGAGGCTTCGCAGCTGCTTACCGTTGGCTGCATCCCAAATCCGGATCGTCCCGTCGTAGCTTCCGGAAGCTACCCGCTTGCCATCCGGCGAGAAGGCGACGGAGACGACATGATCGGAATGTCCTTTGAAGCTTTTCATCAGTTCCCCGGTCTCCGCATCCCAAAGCAACACCAAATTGTCGTAGTTGCCGGTCGCCAGGTATTTCCCATCCGGTGAGACCACCATCTGGCAGCAGGCTCTTTGCGATATGAGGCCAAGCTGCGCACCGACGGCGCCATTAGCAGGATCGAGCTGCATGAAATATCCCCCCGAGATGAGCGCATAGATCCGCTGGCCGTCGGGAGCAAAGGCGACCGAGACGACGTCATGCTCGAACGGACCGAAGCTGCGAAACAGTGAGGGATCGCCAGCAGATCGCGTCTCGCTCTTGCTCGGCTCGGCCGCCGCATTCGGGGCAACAACGGCGACTTTGTCTTCGGACTTCCCATCGTCCGCTACCGGCGCCGGGGCGCCAGCAGGCGCGGAACCTGTCTTGGCGGCGTCCCGCCAGCGTTCGGACTCGGCGGCGTCTTTGGTCACGCCTTCGCCGTTCTGATACATGTCGGCGAGGCTAGTCATTGCCAAGGTATTGCCCATGTCGGCGGCCTTGCGATACCAGCGCACCGCCTCCTTATCGTCCTCAGCAACGCCTTGGCCGTACCGGTAGGCAATAGCGACATAGACCATCCCGAATTGGTCGCCGAGATCGGCCGCCTTGCGAAACCAATTGAGCGCTTCCGCTTCATCCTTGGCTACGATTTGGCCGTCGCGCAGCTTTTGGCCGACATCGAGCATCGCCGAGGTGTTCTTCTGCTCGTCGCCTTTAGCAAACAGGCGCTCAGCTTCCGTCCCGTTTTTGGGAACGCCCCGCCCGTCGCGATACATAAGCGCCAAACGATAGGTGCCTTTGACGTCGCCTCGATCCGCTGCCTTGCGGTACCACTCAACTGCCTCCGCCTCATTCTTCGTAAGGCCGAGCGTTGCGTCGACATAGCCATCACCGAGGCGGGTCATGCCGTCGGCGCCTCCGGCATCGGCCGCCTTTCGGTACCAGCGCAGCGCTTCCGCCTCGTCCTTTGACAGACCCTCGCGGCCAAACTCGTACCCGCCAGCAAGCATGACAGCAGCAAGAGCATCCCCCGCCGCAGCGGCCTGACGAATCAGGCGCAGCCCCGTAGCCGTGTCCTTGGTAAAGCCATCGCCGCCCTCAAGACTGAAAAGGCCAAGGAACGTTATGGCGATCGGATAGTTCTCGCGGCTCAGCGTCTCCAGAAGCGGCTTCGCCAGCTCCGACTTCTTGGCTTCGAGATAGGACCTGGCGAGTTGAAAGGCGAAGCGGTGTTCCTGCGGATAATCCCGAACTGCTTGCTCGCATGCGGCCACAGCGCGCGGCGCATCGACCTTACCGAACTCGACACCCGTGGCGGCGTTGTCCGAATTTTCGGGGAAGGCAGCGAGACGGTCACAGTCAAGAACCGGCGCCCGTGCTGCGCTGGCCGGGCCTTGCACGGCTTGCGGAGTGAGTGCCGCGGCGGTTTGCACCGGCGGACTGCTCGGCGGCGCCTCAGCAGGCTTTGCTTCGGCCGGAGACGGAACGGGTTTTGCTGGCGTTGCCTCGGGCGGCACAACCGCGGTCTTCGCCTCACACCCCGCAGGGCAAAAATCGCCGACCACCTCGTCGTAATAGGCAGGCGTCTGCACATGGGCGACGCTTGCCGCCAACTCGCGCACCTCGCGGCGCACGTCGCGGGCGATATCGGTGATCCTCCCCGACGCCTTCAGTCGTGGCAAGAGCGTGCGGGTATAGACCGAGTTTGGATTTGGATCGTTGTCGGACAGCCGGTCGAGCGCGGACTCCTTGGCACCCGCCGAGAACATGATGAAGGTGCCGCTCGGCGGCTCGACCCTGGCAAGCCCACGCGTACCGCCAATGCCCCTGCCCTTGCCGTCGACGAATGGATTGTCACGGCAAGCGTCGAGAATATAGAGGCCGACTTGCGGGTGCCGGTCGCGCACCTGATCGAGCAATGCTGCGAGCGAGAGGCCGGAGGCCTTGAGCACTTCTTCTTCGCCCGACTCAACGCGAGGCACGTCGCGAGGCAAGAGGAAGTTCTGCCCGTCGATTTCCACGCCATGACCGGCGAAAAACACCGCCGCCTCATCGCCTGGCTCCAGGCGATTGAGGAAAAGCTGCCATTGGCGCAAGAAGTCGAGCCGTCCGACATTGTCTGCCTTCTGCACATCGTAGCCGAGGCCAACAAGCGCTTCGCCGATCGCTTCGGCATCGTTGACCGCCTTTTTGAGCTGCTGCTGCTCGGTGAGATTGTCGTAGGCGTCGATGCCGACCACGAAAGCGACGCGCTTGGCGGCATGCGCTTCGGGGCTCGCTCCGAGGGCAAGCAGGCAGAAAGCCAAGACGGCAACGAGAATGCGGGCCAATGCTCCCTCCCAGGCGAGCGCCGGCAATCGGTCGGCGATAGTATCTCCACCCTCTACCGGCTCCAAGTTGAACCGGCGCTGAACGAGCGCCAAGGAGCTGCCCAGGCCAGCGAGGTTCAAGCGCTCATCGCAGGCCTCGCCGCAATCGCCCACGCCACCGCGAGCAGCGCCACGATGGGTACGATCAAACACCAGAACGAGAAGGTTGCATAAGAGATGGCGCCGAGCAACGCGCCGGCGAGAAAGGCGAGGATGGCGGGAATGAGCAGCTTCAATCGCTGCTTCGCTTCCGGCTGCTCCCCGGGAAGGCCGCGCAGCAGATCGACGAGATCGATCACCGCTTGCGTCGTGTTGCCGGTCATCATCGTGGTCGGACCGTGATTGGCAAGGATCAGCCGGCTTCCGGCGTTCTGCACCGCCATGGCCGCGACCCCGAGGAGTCCTGCGACCACCGGGCCGAGCTGGTTGGGGTCCCCATGCGGCGTGGTCAGGCCCCCGGCAATCATGAAGCCGGCGAGCAGCGCCGCTTGCGCGAGCAGCATCTCTCGCCAGGGAGACTCGCCCCTCTTCTCGTAGTGCAGCACGAAAAGCCGCGTGAGGGCGACCATGACGATGAAGATCGGCACCGCCAACAGCTTGGCGATGGCGAGCTTGGTCGCATGCACCATTTCGAGAGGCCAAGCATGATGAAGTTGCCGGTGACGTGCGCCGTGAACAGTCCGAACAGCGCGATGAAGCCGACCACGTCGACGAAACCGCCGACGAATGACAGAGTGGCCGTGGCGCCTACGGCTCGGCCTACCGGCTCGACCGGCAGGACCGGATTAGTCATGGTCGCCACCCATGGCAGACATCTATCGCGGAGAGACCCAGCCTTCCAGCTCGCGCTCGATCACATGCAGGAGCACGCGGATGCCGCCATCGCTGTCGTTGAGGCAGGGGATGAAGGTGAAGTGCTCGCCGCCGTGATGAAGAAAGAACTCCTTGTTCTCCTCGGCGATCTCTTCCAGCGTCTCGAGGCAATCGGCGGCAAAGCCCGGCGTGACGATGGCGAGCCGCTTCACGCCGTCGCGCGCCAGCGCCTCGACGGTCTTGTCGGTATAAGGCTGCAGCCACTCGGCGCGTCCGAAGCGGGACTGGAAGGTATATCTGAGCTTAGCGCCCAGCGGTCCGAGCGCCTCGGCCAGGCGCTCGGTGGTGAGCGCGCATTGCGTGAAGTATGGATCGCCCTTCTCGACATAGCTCTTGGGCAGGCCGTGATAGGAGGCGAGGATCACCTCAGGCTCCCAGTCGAGCCCGGCAAGATGCGATGTGACGGACTGCGCCAGCGCCGCGATATAGACGGGATCGGCTGGATAGGCCGGCACCGTGCGGAGCGCGGGCTGATAGCGCATCGCCTTCAGCGCATCGAACGCCTCGTCGTTCACCGTCGCCGTGGTCGAGGCCGCATATTGCGGGTAGAGCGGGAACACGAGCAGGCGGTCGCAGCCTTGCGCCGAAGCGCCTCGATACGCGAGGCGATGCTCGGATTGCCGTAGCGCATCGCCCAGTCGACCACGAGATCTGAGCGCGCGGCGAGCGCCGCCGCGACTTTTTCGCTCTGCGAGCGGGTGATGGTGCGCAAGGGAGATTCGTCGAGCGCCTCGTTCCACACCGACCGGTACTTGGCGCCGCTTTTCGACGGCCGCACCGTAAGCACGATGAAATTGAGGATCACCCACCACAGTAGCCTGTTGGTCTCGACCACCCGGCGGTCGGAGAGAAACTCCTTGAGGTAGCGGCGCACCGACCAATAGTCGGTGCCGTCGGGCGTGCCGAGATTGACGAGGAGCACGCCGATCTTGCCCTCGGCCTCTCCTTTGGCGCCAAGACGCGCGCTGTCCGGCGCAAAGCCCTTGGCGGGCGGTGTCTCGTTCATGCGCGATACTCCATCACGCTTAGATAGAGCATCGCGGGAAAAGCGCCTAGTGCGCTACGGGGAAAGGCGAGAAACCTGGCCTAACGGCGCCTGTTTGCCTCAGTGGGTGACCCCGGTGCGGCCCTGATCTTCCTCGCGCACATGCATCAGAGCCATGATCAAAAGATAGGCAAGAAAGTTGCGCCCCTGGCTGTGGGCGAGCACAATCAGCGTTTCAAGGGCTCGCTCGATTTCGGCGAGACTTGAATCCCGCGCAAATTTCCCGCTGGGGACGCCGATGTCCTCCTCAGTCATGATGGCCACTCATCTCGGGAACTGCTTGAGGCCTGATGGCATATTGCCATGAAAGAATGACCGATTGGATTGACACTGATCATGGACGACTTGACCTCGCCCGGTAGGAGAGAGACGGTGGCGGTACAATTCTGGGCTGTGCAGACGGGTGGGAAATGAACGAACGCATAAGGCCTGACCTCAACAGGCCCCAAGTCCAAAACGTTGGGGAGCACCGCGTCAGGGCACTCGGTCTTTCGGGGTTGCGCGAGCTCTTGCGGGACTACGGTGTCGAGCATGGCCCGATTCTCGAGGAGGCAGGACTTCCCACTGACCTCGTTGATGAACTTGCCTGGATCCCGCTTGAGAAACTTGCCAACGTTCTCACGGTGGCCGCCCGCGTCACCGGCGATCGCTACTTCGGCCTGAAACACGGATCGAGGGGGCGCTTCACAGCCAACCCGCTCGGGTACCTCATGGCCAATTCGCCGGACCTGAGGACAGGCTTGCGCCATTTCGCGCGCTTTCAGCCCGTTCTCGCCACCAACCCTCTCGAATTCGTGGAGACTGCGGGCGCCGGCCGCGTCGAATTCTCCTATCCCGTAACTATCCCGAACATCGTCCAGATCACGGATTTCGTGCTGATGCGCTTCGTGACCCGGATTCGCGGCGCGGCCGGGAGCCACTGGCGCCCCGTCGCGGTCGGCCTGACCCACCGGCAACCCGCGGATGCTTCCGAATACGAACGGCGCCTTGGACCTCGCATCTCCTTCGACCAGCCCGTGAACAGCATCACCATTGCCGCCGCAACGCTTGCCATTCCCATGCCTAATGCCGATCCGCAGCTCTTCAAGCTCGTCAAGCGCTATTGCGAGGAGGAGATCGAGCGGCAAAAATCCACGGACCATCCGCTGAACGGGATTCGCGAGGCGATGGTGCGCTGCCTCCACCAGGGCAGCTTCGGTCCAAACCATGTTGCCAAGGAGCTTGGCCTCACGCCGAGCAGCCTGCACCGCCAACTGAAAGCGGAAGGAACATCCTTCCTGCGCTTGCTCGACGATATCAGGCGCTGCCTGACTTATCGTTATTTGCTGGAGAGCTCGCTCAAGCTTACCGACATCGCGGCGCGGGTCGGCTACTCCGAGCTCAGCGCCTTCAGCCGCGCATCGCGTCGCTGGTTCGGCACCAGCCCCCGCTCCTTCCGCCGCCGTTCGCCTAGTCTCGACGACGCAGCTTGAGCAGCGCCGCGGCATCTTCAAGTATCTGCGCGTGATCGAAGGCGAGCCTGAGCTTTCGCCAGTCCTCCACCCACTCGGCACTCGCCGCGTCAGATCCGGACCGCGGCGCGGTCGCTCGAGGAAGCACCGTGGCAAAGGCCACACTCACCGTGTGGCCGCGCGGGTCGCGAGCAGGATCGGAATAGACGCCGACGAGGCGAAGCTGATCCACCTCGATTCCCGTCTCTTCTTGCACCTCGCGCCGGCAAGCGTTCTCCACCGTCTCGCCGATTTCAACGAAGCCGCCGGGAAGGGCGTAGCTGCCGGCGTAAGGCTCGTGACCCCGGCGAATCAGGAGCACGCGGGACTCAGCATCGAATATCACGCAGTCGGTGGTGAGCGCAGGCGTCTTCGGCAATGCCATCGCGGGCCCTCTGCAGATCGCGACGCTCTATGGGCCCTTCGGCTGTGGCACGATACGGATATAAGGCCTCGGCGCCTTCCAGCCTTGCGGGTAGATGGTCTTCGCTTCCTCGTCCGACACCGAGCCGGCAATGATCACGTCATCGCCGTTCTTCCAATTGACCGGCGTCGCCACTCGATGCTTGGCGGTGAGCTGCATCGAGTCGATGACGCGCAGCACCTCGTCGAAATTGCGGCCCGTCGTCATAGGGTAGACCAAGATCAGCTTGATCTTCTTGTCGGGGCCGACGACGAAGACGTTGCGCACCGTCTGATTGTCTGCCGGCGTGCGCCCCTGCGACGTGCCTGACGCGCTCGCCGGCAGCATGCCGTAGAGCTTGGCGATGGAAAGGTCTGGGTCGCCGATCATGGGAAAGTTCGGAGCGAAGCCTTGCGTCTCCTTGATGTCGTCGGCCCATTTCGCATGGAGGTCGATCGGATCGACACTAAGGCCGATGATCTTGACGCCACGCTTGTCGAACTCTGGCTTGATCCTCGCCATGTAGCCGAGCTCGGTCGTGCATACCGGGGTAAAGTCCTTGGGGTGCGAGAACAGCACGCCCCAGGAATTGCCGAGCCATTCATGGAACCGGATGTGGCCTTGCGTGGTGTCGGCCTCGAAATCCGGGGCGATGTCGCCGAGTTGGAGTGCCATCATAATCTCCGCTGATTGAAGGGTGGGGAGGGGCCGGCGCCTCGCCATTGCCCCCTCAGAATTCCGCAGAGAATTAGGATATTTTACTCACCGACTACAATATGGCGCGACAAATAGAAACACCATTCTCCGTTACCGGGACAAAGGAGTAAAAAGTACCAAGTCGGGTGCTCGGCGCGCCAACGCCGATACGCGTCCGGGGCCCGCGACGCGAAATCGTGGGCTGGTCCCGTCTGCCCTACAGGGCGCTCACCACACTCTTCAGCTTCTCCCTGACCGTGCTCGCAAGCTGCCCGAGGCTCGGATTGTCGATCGCCGCCATGGAGGCCACCGGATCGATCGCGGCCACCTCGACCTTGCCTTCTCCCGTCTCCTGCACCACCACGTTGCAGGGGAGCATCGTGCCGACCTTGTCCTCCGCCTTCAGCGCCTCGTAAGCAAGCGCCGGATTGCACGCTCCCAGGATCTTGTAGTTGCGGAAATCGACTCCAAGCTTCTTGCTCAGCGTCTCCTTGACGTCGATCTCGGTGATGATGCCGAAGCCTTGCCGCTTCAGCGCTTCGGTCGTGCGCGCAACCGCGTCGTCGAAGCCGGCGTCGAGCGTCTTGCTGAAATAATAGGTCACGGTCACATCATGCCGGTAGAGCTTCGGATGAGCTGGTCCGCAAGCTTTTTTTGCTCATCGCTCAGAGCCTGATAGAGAGGCTTCAAAGCCTTGTTCGTCGCCCGCAGGGCATCGAGCCGCGCCGCCACGAACTGCTCCTGGGCATCGAGGCGATCCGGCAGGCTCTTTTGGCTCGCGCCGCTATCGCCCATCAACGCTGTGCAGCGGCTCCCCATGGCCTTGGCATTGTCGCGGGCCGCGTTGGCGTAATCATTCCACAGCGCTTCCTGCTCAGGCGTGATCTTGAGCTCTGCCTTGAGGAAGGCGATGCGCCCCTCGACATGAGAGGTCATCCGCCCGCACATGGATCCGGGGCCGCCACTACCCATGCCCATTCCGCCCATTATGCCGTGGCCGCCCATCATCGACTGGCCTTCGCCCATCATGCCGTGGCCGCCCATCATCGAGCCGCTCCTGGGCTGTTGGTTCATCATCGATCCGCTATCCGGCTGGGTGCCTTGTTGGCTGTCTTGTTGTGCAAGCGCGCTTCCGGTTGCGGCAATTGCCGCAAGCAAGGCAACGGCTAGCATCGAAGTCTTGATCGTTTTCATGGCCTTACTCCAGTTTCCAACTTTCGAAATCCTACGCCGAAGAGCAAGCCTGTCGTTGAGCCAGATCAAGCGCTGGGAGAGGAAAGCGGGCGCGTCTCTAGAACGGCCGCGCCGGCCCCAACGAGGCAACGAACAGGGTCGCGCCGAACAAGAGGATCAGGGCCGAGCCGCCGAGAGAGCAGAGTGTCCATACCGTATCGGCAAAGGCGCCGCTTCTGCCGCCAAGTTTCAACGCGAGCTCGCGCGAACCAAGCGCAAGGCTCGCCAGCACTGCGACCGTGATGGCTGTGCCGATCGCCATGGCGAAAGTCGCCGCCACGCCCGCCCAGAACACCCCCTGCGTCAGCGCAAAGATCAGCACGAGGATCGCGCCGGTACATGGCCTGATGCCCACCGAGAACACCACGGCGAGGATCTTGCGCCATGAGAATGGCCCGGCAAGCTCGCGCACATCGACGATATGATGGCAGGCCTCGCCCTCTTCATGATCATGGTGATGGGCATGGCCGTGATGGTGGTGATGACCATGCTCGCCGTGGTGGTGATCGTGCCCGGCATGGCTCGCCTGCGCCTCGGCCGCGCGAGACTCTTGCCAGCGCCGGAAGATCGCCATGAGCTGCGTCCCGAGCAGCCAGGCCCCGACGATCGCGATCAACGCATAGCTCACCATTTCAAGCTGGTTCGACCAGGCAGTGATCCTGAGACCCGAGGCATTCAGCGCAAAGGCAAGGATGCCGACGAGCGCGACAGCCGTCAGCGCCTGCAAGCCGGCGGCGATGAAGGAGATGATCACGCCGCGCCGCACCGTCTCCTCGTTGGCGACGACGTAAGACGAGATGATCGTCTTGCCGTGCCCGGGCCAACCGCATGCACGACACCGTAGAGGAAGGAGAGCGCGGCAAGCATCACCGCGCCGGTAAACGCATTCTCGCCTTTGAGGCTCTTGACCCCGTTGGCAAGCTCACGCTGCATGGTTTGCTGCGTGCGCAGCACCCAACCGAAAATCCCGCTGAAGGCGCCTGGCGACTGCTGCGCGGCACTTGGGGCGGCGAAGGCGGAAGGCGGTGCTGCCGGCGTGCTCTCTGCCGGCGCCATTTCCGGAGCGAATGGATTGAGAGGCTTCATCTCCGCGCTGGCGGCGGCGATCGCCACAAGGAAAAAGAATGCGCAAACTGCGAGGCGTCCGGCGAAGCCGCACATGACGCCTCCTATAAATGAGCGTCGCTGCATTTCACGATCACCGTCTGCGCGAATTGCGAGCCAAAATTGCTGTTCGGTCCCAATTGGCTGAAAAAGGCCTCGCTCAGCGCCTTGGCATCCTCCTCCGATTCCGGATCGGGCTTCTTGATCTCGGCGCTGCAGCCTTTGATCGCGCTGCCAGACAATTTCACCGGCGCTTCGGTGGCGAAGCCGAAGGCGACGAAGAAGGACGGATCGTAGACGTCGACCTGGACCTCCTGGCCGTGCGTATCGATCGGCTTCTCGACGGGAAGCGTGAAGTGCAGCGTGAGCAGACTCTTGTCGTAGTCGAGCGAATAGTTCTCCGGAGGCTTCAGCGGAAGATTGTCGCCGTCGCCGATATGAACGAAGGTGAAATAGTCGAAGTCCTTGAGCGATTTGACGTTGACCTCGGCGAGCGGCTTGAGCTCCTCCTCCGAGAACACTCCATCGCCGTTGGTGTCGAGACCCTGCACCGCCATGGCGGTATAGAACTCATCGAAGGTCCAAGCGTGGCGGACACCGGTGATCTGGTGATCGGCATTGAGGATGATTTCCGAGCGCACGGTGGCCCAGACGTGAGGGTGGGCGTGGGCAGCCCCGGCAAGACCGGCGCCAGCGAACACCGCCAGCACCGCTGTCAGTACGCCCCGGGACTTGGCTCGTTCCCCCGGCGACAAAGCCCACGCTCCTCCGCGATTCGAGAACACTGCTAGGCGCCAATTATGGAGGATTGGAGACTCGTGTACGAATTGCTCTGTATCACTCTGTCACGGCTGCTTGCCCGCCAACATGCCGGCTGAAGCGAAAAGCATGAGCAGTTGGCACCCCCTCGCCTTAACTCATGATCGGACTCAGAGTAAGAACAAAACAGGAACGATATTGGAGTTTGTGTCCGTGCGTAACGACGTTCCAGGCGGCGAAAACGTCGGTGAGTTTCTGCCCTCTGGCGTTGAGAAAGCAGGTGGGGCTGGCGGCGAAGGTCTCATCGAGCATCTGCGTAAGCGTATTCGCGTGCTCGAGCAGGTTCCCGTGTCTCTGGCCTTCCCCCCCGCGCCGGATACGGGACCTTTGCCCCGCCCCGCCTGCTCCCTTTCCTTTACTCCCAGGCTGTCATCGCCCGGCTTGACCGGGCGATCCAGTAACCCCCGATCTTTGCGGGAGGTACCTCCCCAGCACCCTGGCAAAGCAACCGGATTACTGGATGCCCGCTTTCGCGGGCATGACAAGGCAGAGGTGCCCTGGCACCGGCTTGCCGCCAACGGCCTGCATGAGATCAAGCCTGCAGCCTATCGTGACGAGCCTGCGGCGCTCGCCTTTGTACTCGCCTTTATCGGCGATCGCCTGACGCGGCGAAAGGACGCCTCGCCGCTCCTCTGGTGCCTGACCGAGAGAGCCGCGCGCGAATGGGGCGCGCCTTACGGACCTGGCCTCATCTCCTTCGGCCTCGACCCCGCGCTCATTCTCATCGTCCAGGCGCGCAATGGGATGGACGCGGCCTGGGCCTTGGAAGAGGGGCTGAAAGCTCGCGCCTTCACCGCAGCTCTCTGCCAGATCGAGGTGAAGGCGCCGGTTATCGCAAGACGCCTTGGGCTTGCCGCGCAGACGAGCCGCACCCCCTGCCTGCTCCTCTCCGGGCATCAGGGGAGAGGACTCCCCGGCACCCTCACCCGCTGGCGTGTGGCGGCGGAGCGAAGCAGCGGCGCCGCTTTCGATGCCTTAGCGCCGGGCGCGCCTTCTTGGCATCTCACGCTCGAGCGCTGCCGCGGGATGGCGCCGGCGCGAAGTTGGACCGTGGAGTTTCGTGATGTCGCGTATGGTTTCCGTCTGGCTCCCCGCTCTGCCGATCGAGCGGCTGAAGCGGGAGAGGAACGGCAAGCCCTTTCCGGTTGACCGGCCTTTCGCGCTCGTCGGCAACGAAGATCGCGGGCTCATGCTCACCGCGCTGAATGCCGCCGCCATGCGTGCCGGCCTTTATCCCGGCCTAGGCCTCGCCGACGCCCGCGCCATTTGCCCGCTTCTCCTCACCGCGCCGGCCGAACCGGAGAAAGATGCGGCAAGCCTGCTCGCCCTTGCCCGCTGGGCGGGCCGCTACAGCCCCTCCCTCAATGTCGACGGCGACGACGGATTGTGGCTCGACGTGTCAGGCGTACCGCATCTCTTTGGCGGCGCTCGCGCGCTGCTCGCCGACATGGCACAGCACTTCGCCCGCCTCGGCTTCACCGCGCGGCTCGCTCTCGCCGAGACGCTGGGAGGTGCTCATGCGCTTGCCCGCTACGGGTCGGGTCTCTCCCCTCATCATCCCGCAAGGAAAGATCGGCGAAGCGCTTGCGCCCCTTCCCGTGGAGGCTTTGCGCCTTGCCGAGGAGATCGTGCGCCTGCTCAAGCGGCTCGGCCTGAAGCGCATCGGCCAGCTCTA
Organism: uncultured Alphaproteobacteria bacterium; assembly: GCA_963740805.1. Taxonomy (GTDB): domain Bacteria; phylum Pseudomonadota; class Alphaproteobacteria; order Rhizobiales; family Methyloligellaceae; genus Methyloceanibacter. The sequence continues at coordinate 46,848 of CAVUFL010000006.1, forward strand.
CGATCTGCCGCGCGCGTCCCTCGAGACGGCGTTTCCACTCACGCGAAACGGCCGAAGCCGTGCTCCATCGCCTCGACCAGGCACTTGGCCACCGCGAGGAGCCGCGCCCGCCGCTTCTCCCCGCGCCAGACTATGTGGCAAGACTTCCCTTCCCCGAGCCTCTCATCACCCATGAAGGCATCGTCGCCGGTCTCGCTCATCTCGCGGGCAAGCTCTCCGAGGCGCTAGCGCTTGCCAACCGCGGCGCACGGCGCCTGAGCCTCACCCTCTATCGCGCCGACGGCACCTCCGCTGTCATCGATACTGGCCTGAGCGCACCGTCCAGTGAGCCGTCGCATCTTGCCCGCCTCTTCGCGGATCGGGTCGAAGCCATCGATGTCGGCTTCGGCGTCGATCTGATGGTGCTCGCAGCGCTCGCGACCGAGCCTCTGCTTCCCGCCCAGACCGCCTTCGCCAGACGCGAGGGCCGAGAGCGCCAAGAGCCTCTGATCGACCTCCTGGCGAGTCGTCTCGGCGGAGCCGCGGTGCGCCGGCTCGTCACCTTCGCCAGCCATCTGCCTGAGCGGGCGCAAAACACGCTTTCCGCTTTGGCCGGATCTGTCTCCTGGCCCGAGCAAAGCGCGAGCAAACCTCCGCGCCCATGCCTGCTTCTTGCCGAGCCCGAGCCTGTCGAGGTGCTTGCCGAGATTCCGGAGGGACCGCCTGCCCGCTTCACCTGGCGGCGCGTCACCCGCCGCGTGGTGAAGGCAGAGGGGCCTGAGCGCATCGCGCCTGAATGGTGGCGTGGATTAGGATGCCGTGACCGCGCAACAAGCTCCATCCCTCCCCTTGATGGGGAGGGTGGCTCGGCTGAAGGCCGAGCCGGGTGGGGTGATGGAGCCTTCGGCAAGAAGCCCCCCACCCGGCTTGCTACGCAAGCCGACCTCCCCACGAGGGGGAGGTATGGCCCAAGTAGCGAAGTAGTGAGGGAAGCAAGCGGCGAGCGCGCTGCGAGGACGCGCGACTATTACCGCATCGAGGATGAGGATGGCCGTCGCTACTGGGTGTTCCGCGCAGGTCTCTATCAGGAGAGCGCGACAGAGCTGCCTGCCTGGTATGTGCACGGGGTGTTCGGGTGATGGCACGCTCAAGCAGCGAATACGCGAGCGTGGAAGCGGTAACGCAATAGAAATGACCCGCTACGCCGAGCTCGACGTCACCACCAATTTCTCCTTCCTGCGTGGCGGCTCGCATGCCGAGGAGCTGGTGGCGACGGCCAAGGCGCTGGGGCTTGAAGCCATCGCCGTCACCGACCGCAACACGCTTGCCGGCGTGGTCCGCGCGCACCTTGCCGCACGTGAGGTCGGCGGCATCAAATTCATCGTCGGCTGCCGCCTCGATCTCGACGACGCGCCGAGCTTGCTTGCCTATCCGACGGACCGCGCCGCTTACGGCAGGCTCTGCCGGCTGCTCACCCTCGGTCAGCGCCGCGCCGAGAAGGGGAAATGCACGCTTCATCTCGACGATGTCGCCGCCCACGCCGCCGGCCTGATCTTCATCGCGCTGCCGCCTGATGATTTTCCCTCCCCCGCGCGGGGGAATCTCCGAGCCTGCCAAGATGTCCCCGCGCCCCCTTGTGGGGGAGCACGCGCGCCCTTTAGGCGCGCGGAGGGGGGTAAATCTCAAACTAAGAGTTTGCCGCTCACCCCCCTCTCTACCCTCCCCCCAGGGGGAGGGGAAGAGATTGCAGCGTTACGGACTTAAATCCCTCCCCCAGCAAGGGGGAGGGTGGTGCGCGAAGTGCAGCACCGGGTGGGGGTCGACACGCAACACCTGCTCGAAGACTGACCCCCACCCCGACCCTCCCCCTTTCAGGGGGAGGGAGGCGTTGTTGACCCGCTCAACTTCGAATCCCACCTTCGCCGCATAAAGCAGGCGCTGGGGCCACAGACGCGGCTCTATCTCGCCGCCAGTCACTCTTATCGCGGCGACGACCGCGCCTGCATCGCCGCGCTGGCGCAACTCGCGGCGCGCGTCGGCACTCCTCTCGTCGCCACCGGCGCCGTGCTCTATCACGCCGCCCACCGCCGGCCCTTGCAGGACGTGCTCACCTGCATCCGCGAGAAATGCACCATCCATGACGCGGGGCTGAAGCTCGAAGCCAATGCCGAGCGGCACCTCAAGCCTCCGCAGGAGATGGCGCGGCTGTTCGCCGGCTATGAGGACGCGCTTGCCCGCACCATCGAGATCGCAGATTCCTGCAGCTTCTCTCTCGACGAGCTGAAATACGAATATCCAGACGAGCCCGTGCCTGAAGGCAAGACCCCGCAATCGCATCTGGAAGATCTGACCTGGGAGGGCGCTGCTTGGCGTTTCCCCGACGGAATCCCCGAGAAGGTCCGCGACACGCTTCAGAAGGAGCTCGCGCTGATCGAGGAGCTCGACTACGCGCGCTATTTCCTCACCGTGCACGACATTGTGCATTACGCGAGGCACCTCGACATTCTTTGCCAAGGACGCGGCTCGGCGGCGAACTCCGCCGTCTGCTATTGCCTCGCCATCACCAATGTCGACCCGACCGAGATCGACCTCCTGTTCGAGCGCTTCGTCTCGCCCGAGCGTAAAGAGCCGCCCGACATCGACGTCGATTTCGAGCACGAACGGCGTGAAGAGGTGATTCAATATATCTATGGCCGCTACGGCCGCGACCGCGCCGGCATCGCCGCCACGGTGATCTCCTATCGCGGGCGCTCGGCGGTGCGCGAGGTCGGCAAGGCGCTCGGGCTCTCGGAGGACACTGTCGCCGCGCTTGCCACCACCATCTGGGGCTTGAGCAATTCTGCCCTGCCCGAGGAGTATGTGCGACAGGCTGGACTCGATCCCACCGACCCGCTGCTCTCCCGCTGCCTCGAGCTGACGCAAGAGCTGCTGGGCTTCCCGCGCCATCTCTCCCAGCATGTCGGCGGCTTCGTGCTGACGCGCGGGCCTTTGTCCGAGGTCGTGCCCATCGGCAACGCCGCCATGGAGGATCGCACCTTCATCGAGTGGGACAAGGACGATCTCGATGCGCTCGGGCTGCTGAAAGTCGATGTGCTCGGCCTCGGCATGCTCACCTGCATCCGCAAGGGCTTCGCCCTGATCAAGGAGCATTACGGCCGCGAGCTTTCGCTCGGCACCGTGCCGCCAGACGATCCCGCCGTTTACGAAATGTTGTGCAAGGCGGATTCGGTCGGCGTGTTCCAGGTCGAAAGCCGGGCGCAGATGAACATGCTGCCGCGGCTCAAGCCCCGAAAGTTCTACGACCTCGTCATCGAGGTTGCGATCGTGCGGCCAGGTCCGATCCAGGGCGACATGGTGCACCCATATTTGCGCCGCCGCTGCGGCGACGAGGCGGTCGAGTTCCCCTCGCCGCATCCGGACCATGGTCCTGCCGACGAGCTGAAGCAGGTGCTGGGCAAGACGCTCGGCGTGCCTCTGTTCCAGGAGCAGGCCATGCGGCTTGCCATGGTGGCGGCGAAATTCTCAGGCCCCGAGGCGAACGAGCTTCGCCGCGCCATGGCCACCTTCCGCCGCCGCGGCACCATCGACCGGCTGCACGAGAAGATGGTGAGCCGTATGACGGCACGCGGTTATCCGCAAGAGTTCGCCGAGCGCTGCTTCAACCAGATCAAGGGCTTCGGCGAATACGGCTTCCCCGAGAGCCACGCCGCGAGTTTCGCCCATCTCGTTTATGTCTCTGCCTGGCTCAAATGCCATTACCCCGCTGCCTTTGCCGCCGCGCTGCTCAACTCGCAGCCCATGGGCTTCTATGCGCCGGCGCAGATCGTGCGCTGCGCGGTCGACCATGGCGTGGAGGCGCGCGAGGTCGATATCAATCACAGCCTGTGGGACTGCACGCTGGAGCCTGCCTATTTCTCCCCCTCATCTCCATTGTCATCGCCCGGCTTGACCGGGCGATCCAGTAATCACGAAAGCCAGGGGTTACTGGATGCCCGCCTGCGCGGGCATGACAAGGAAAGAGGAATGGAACACACCTTCGCGTTGCGTCTCGGCATGCGGCAGGTTGACGGGCTGCGTGAGGATGATGTGAAGGCCATCGTCTCGATCCGCGACGGCATTCCCGCCGAGCTGAACCCTCATTTGTTCGCTCCACCTTTCTCTATGTCATCGCCCGGCTTGACCGGGCGATCCAGTAATCACCAAGGCCAGGGGTTACTGGATGCCCGCCTGCGCGGGCATGACAAACAGGAAGGGGAACTTTTCCGCGACGTCCGCGATTTGTGGCGGCGGAGCGGCGTCGGCCGCGCCACGCTGGAGCGCCTCGCCGCGGCTGATGCGTTCCGCTCGCTCGGCCACGATCGCCGCCAGGCGCTATGGGAGGTGCGCGGCCTGCCCAAGGAACTGCCGCTGCCCCTGTTCGACCATGCGCAAGCTGCAGAGGCAGGCGCCGAGCCAGAAGTCACGCTTCCCATCATGCCGCTGTCCGAGCATGTGGTGAACGACTACCGCACCTTGCGGCTTTCGCTCAAAGCCCACCCGATGAGCTTCCTCCGCGCGCGCATCGCGAGCGAAAACATTCTCTCTTGCGCCGATCTCAAGCGCACCCGCGACGGCGCACGCGTGAGCGTCGCAGGCGTGGTGCTGGTGCGCCAGCGTCCAGGCTCTGCCGCAGGCGTGGTGTTCATGACCATCGAGGACGAGACGGGAGTCGCCAATTCGGTGATCTGGCCGAAGGTGCTGGAGCGGATGCGCAAAGTGGTGATGGGCGCGCGGCTCGTGGTGGTGCATGGCCGCATCCAGCGGCATGAGGACATTATTCATGTCGTGGCCGAGAGGCTCGAAGATCGCAGCGATTGGCTGCGGCTCCTCGACGAGGAGGCCGACAGCATGAGCGTTCCGGTCGCCAATGCCGACGAGGTGAGGCGGCCAGACCAAGGCTCCTGGCGCTCGCCGCCTGACGAGGAGCAGACGCCCTTCCCGCTTGCGCCTGCCGATCACGTCAAGCGCCCGCTTGCTGCCCGCGAGAAATCCCATCCGCGCTGGCATCCGCGCCGCCACCCCCGCCCGAGCGCATCATCCCCAAATCCCGCGACTTCCATTGACGCAAGCGTGCCGGGGAAGTCTGAGCATACGGTCTTCTCCATCCCTCCCCTGATGGGGAGGGTGGCTCGGCCAAAGGCCGAGCCGGGTGGGGTGATACTCCCGGCAACCCCCCACCCGGCTTGCTGCGCAAGCCGACCTCCCCACGAGGGGGAGGTATGGGAGCTTGTGGCTCCCGCAGCGAAACCCTCTATGCTGTGTCTATGATGCGTATCAACAAACTCCCATTGCTTGCCGTTTCGCTGGCCCTTGTCCTCGCCTTCGGCGCTGGCACGGACAGCAGAGCCTATGACCGCCCGGAAGGCTCAAGCGGCTTCACCCAGAAGACGCTCGCCAAGGCCAAGCGGCACATGGTGGTGGCGGCGAACCCGCTTGCCGCCGAAGCCGGCCTTGCCATCTTGCGCAAGGGCGGCAGCGCCGTCGATGCCGCCATTGCCACCCAGATGGTGCTCAATGTCGTCGAGCCGCAATCCTCTGGGCTGGGCGGCGGCGCGTTTCTGCTGGCCTGGGATCGAGCCACCAAGACCTTGCTAAATTTCGACGGCCGCGAGACGGCGCCTGAAGCTGCGACGCCAGAGCTGTTCCTCGATGCCGCAGGCAAGCCGCTGCCCTTCAAGCAAGCCGCCGAGAGCGGCCGCTCGGTCGGCGTGCCCGGCGTGCTCGCCGCGCTGAAGCTCGCCCATGACAAATACGGCAAGCTTCCTTGGGCCGAGCTGTTCGCTCCGGCCATTGCGCTCTCGCGCGACGGATTTCAGGTCTCCCCCCGCCTCGCCAAGCTTCTCGCCGAGTCGGATCCAGCGAGCTTCTCCCCAGCTGCCCGCGCCTATTTCTTCGACCCTGCCGGACGCCCCAGGCCCGAAGGTTACAAGCTGAGCAATCCGGCGCTTGCCTCAACCTTCGAGGCCGTCGCCAGAGACGGACCTTCGGCCTTCTACGAAGGCGGCATCGCCCGCGACATCGCTGCCGCCGTGCAAAGCGATCCGCGCGGGCCAGGCAAGCTCACGGCCGAGGATCTTGCGCGCTATCGCGCCAAGCTGCGCGAGCCGGTCTGCGTGCTTTATCGCAGCTTCGATGTGTGCGGCGCGGCCCCTCCTTCCTCCGGCGCGGTCACCATCGGCCAGGTGCTTGAGCTGATCGAGCCTTTCGATCTCGGCAGCGAACCTCTCGCCGTCGAGCCCGTGCATCGCATCGTCGAGGCCGAACGCCTCGCTTTCGCCGATCGCGCGCGCTACCTCGCCGATCCGGATTTCGTGCCCGCCCCGGTCGCCGGCCTGCTCGACAAATCCTATCTCGACCAGCGCCGCGCCCTCATCGATCCGACCCGTGCGCTCGGGCAGGTGACGGCAGGCACACCGCCCAACACCCGCCAAGGCGCCTATGGAAGCGATGCGACGCTGGAGAATGTCGGCACCAGCCACATTTCCATCGTCGATGACGACGGCAATGCGATCTCCATGACCACCTCCATCGAGCAGGCCTTCGGCTCGCATCTGATGGCGCGCGGCTTTCTGCTCAACAACGAGCTCACCGATTTCTCCTTCGTCCCCGTCGATGATCAGGGCCGTCCTGTGGCGAACCGCGTCGAGCCGGGCAAGCGCCCGCGGAGCTCGATGGACCCGACCATGATCTTCGCCGAGGGGTCTGACGGCCGAAAGCTTCGCTTCCTGCTCGGCTCGCCCGGAGGGCCAGGCATCATCCTGTTCAACCTCAAGGCCATCATCGCCTTGCTCGACTGGCGTCTCGATCCGCAAGCCGCGACCGCGCTCGCCAATTTCGGCTCGACCGGCGGGCCGTTCCTGCTAGAGCCCGGGCAAGAGTTGGATTCCCTCGCCGACGGCATGGCCAAGCTCGGCCATAAGGTCGAGCGGTTTCCCTTCACCAGCGGCCTCGCCATCATCGCCATTACCCCTGAGGGATTCGAAGGCGGCGCCGACCCACGCCGCGAAGGCGCGGCGCTCGGGGATTGATCTTTCACCATGACCAAAACCAAAACATCGCCATCCGCGGCGCCGGCGTGGTCGGCCTTTGGCAGGCGCTGAACCTCGCGCGACGCGGGCACAGAGTGACGGTCTGCGAGCGCTCGCCGGTGCCTTTCATGCATGGCTGCAGCCTCTATGCCGGCGCCATGCTCGCGCCGAATTGCGAGAAGGAAAGCGCTGAACTCGTCGTGCGCGACCTCGGTCGCCGCGGCCTCGCGCTGTGGCGCGCGACGTATCCTGGTGCTGTGGCGAACGGCACGCTCGTCGTGGCGCTGCAACGCGACCGCTCCGAGCTCGACCGCTTCGCGCGCATGACGGAGGGTCACCAGCGCCTATCTCCGGAGGAGCTCGCGGCGACCGAGCCCGCGCTGATCGATCGTTTTGCCGGAGCCCTCTATTACGCCGAAGAAGGACATCTATCGCCTGAGCCAGCCCTCCATTTCCTGCTCGAGCAGGCACAGGCCGCCGGCGCCGAATTCCGCTTCAGCGAGGGAGAATTCCCCGCCGATACCGATCTCGTCATCGATTGCCGCGGGCTTGCCGCCATGGATCAGCTGCCGAATTTGCGCGGCGTGCGCGGCGAGCGGATCGTGGTGAAGAGCCGCGAGGTGAAGCTGTCGCGCCCGGTCAGGCTCCTGCACCCGCGCTTTCCGCTCTATGTCGTGCCCTGGGGCGACGGCGTCTACATGATCGGCGCCACGGTGATCGAGAGCGAGGAGACGGGCCCCATCAGCGTGCGCTCGGCGCTCGATCTTCTTTCCGCAGCCTATGCGCTCGACCCGGCCTTCGCCGAGGCCGAAATCGTGCTGCAAGGGGCGGGCGCGAGACCCGCCTTTCCCGACAATCGGCCTAGGATTATGGTCGGCCGGCGCTATATCTATGTGAACGGTCTTTACCGCCACGGCTTCTTGCTGGCGCCGGTCTTGGCCGAGCTCGTGGCAGAGTTCATCGAGACCGGCGCGACCGATCCGGAGGTGTTCGTTGCAGATTCTCGTTAATGGCGAGCCCGTGGCCACCGATGCGCGCGACCTTGCCGAGCTGTGCGTCAAGCTCGGCTTTGCGCAAGCGAAAGTGGCGACCGCACTCAACGGCAGCTTCGTTGCTTCCGCCAAGCGCGGGCTGACGCCGCTTGCGCCGAGCGACGAGGTCGAGATCGTGGCGCCGAGGCAAGGCGGCTGATGTTCGAGATTTATGGCGAGCGTTTCACGTCCAGGCTGCTGCTCGGAACGGCGCAATACCCCTCCCCCGCCACGCTGAAGGAAGCGGTCGAGGCGTCTTCCGCCGAGATCGTCACGGTTTCGCTCAGGCGCGAGTCGGCGCGAATGCGCGCTGGCCAAGGCTTCTGGAAGCGGATCGAGGACCTCGGCGTACGCGTACTGCCGAACACCGCTGGTTGCCACACCGCCAAGGAAGCAATCGCGACGGCGGAGATGGCGCGTGAGCTGTTCGACACGCCATGGGTCAAGCTCGAGGTCATCGCCAATGACGACACGCTGCAGCCGGAGCTGTTCGGTCTGGTCGAGGCAGCTTCGATCCTCGTGGCGCAAGGCTTCCAGGTCCTCCCCTACACCACCGAAGATTTGAGCGCCGCCGAGCGGCTTGTCGGCGCAGGCTGCCGCGTGCTGATGCCCTGGGCTTCGCCGATCGGCTCGGCCCGCGGGCTCATCAATCGCGACGGGCTGAAGACGCTTCGCGCCTACTTCCCGGACACGACCCTGATCATCGATGCCGGCATCGGCGCTCCGTCGCAAGCGGCCGAAGCGATGGAGCTCGGCTATGACGCCGTGCTGCTCAACACCGCAGTGGCCAAGGCCGGCGATCCGGTGAAGATGGCGGAAGCCTTCGCCCGCGCGATCGAGGCCGGGCGCCTAGGCTTCGAGGCAGGCCTCATCGAGCCGCGCGACATGGCTTCGCCGTCGACGCCGGTTGCCGGCACGCCGTTCTTCAAGATCGATCGCGTCTCTTGAGCGCGCGCCTGCTCGATCCGTTCTATCCGGTCCTTCCCGACGCAGCCTGGGTCGCCCGCATCGCAAGCCAGGGCGCGAAGCTCATCCAGCTTCGCGTCAAGGAGATGCCGCCGCACGAGATCAAGGCGGAGATTGCGCGCGCGCTCGAATTGGCTTCGGCGCATGGCTGCCAGCTCGTCGTCAACGACTATTGGCGCGAGGCGATCAGCCTCGGCGCAGACTTCGTGCATCTCGGCCAGGGAGACCTTGCCGGCGCCGACCTCGGCGCCATTAGAAACGCCGGCATCAGGCTCGGCATCAGCACCCACAGCCTGGATGAGCTCGACAACGCGCTTGCCGCCGCTCCCGACTATGTCGCGCTTGGCCCGATTTATCCGACAAAGTTGAAAGCGATGCCGTGGAAGCCGCAAGGCCTCGCCCGCATCGGCGAATGGCGCGCTAAGATCAGGTGTCCACTGGTCGCCATCGGCGGCATTACTTTGGAGCGTGCGCCGGATGTGCTTGCCGCCGGTGCGTCGTCAGCGGCGGTGGTCACCGATATCGTTATGAGCGATGACCCCGAGCAGCGCGCACGCGGCTGGATCGCCGCCACCGCGCCCTGGCGGCATTTATCCACAGCCTGTCAACACCCCTGACCCCCTTGACCGAAGGTAGTCGGTTCTGGAACATCGCTAGGCGCGCCTTCGGGCGGAGAGGGGTTGGATGGGTTCGGGTTTCAGTCTTGATCCGGCGGTGCCAATGAGCGAGGCCGTGCGGCGCGCCGCCTGTTCCGAGGTGGATTCAGCTTGCGCCGCGCTCGCCGTTCCCCCTGACCGCCACAAAGGCGTTCACGACGCCCGCAAGTGCCTGAAAAGATTACGCTCCCTCATGGTGCTGATCAGGCCTGGCCTGCCCGAGCCGGTCTATGAAAGCCTCGCCGAACGCCTGCGCAGCATCGCAAAGGGCCTTGCCCCGGCGCGCGATGCCCCCGCTTTGCTCGATGCCATCAATAAGCTCTTTGGCGACGCCGAGGACGATACCGACGGAACTCCGATCCCGGCCTTGCGCAACTGGCTGCGGGAACGCCGGCAGTCGGCCGCGCGCAGTCTGGAAAGCAGCACCGCTTCGGACGCCATCAAGGGTCTCACCAGCATCAGGCCGGCCCTGACCCGCCTCGCGGTCTATCCCGACGGGTTCCAATCAGTGACCAAGGGCCTCCGCCAATCCTACAGCGGCGGACGCAAGGCCCTGGCCAAAGCCTTTGCCAGCGGCAGCGCCGAGGATTTCCACGAGTGGCGCAAGACGTTGCAGCATCATTGGCGCCATATGCAGTTGCTTACGCCCTGCTGGCCGTCCGAACTTTCGGCGCGGGTCGAACTCTCGCGCAGCCTGTCGCAAATCCTCGGCGACGATCACGACATCGCCATGCTGCAGCATCTCATCTCGGCGCCGACCATGTCGTTTGCGAGCCCCGACGCCACCACGTCCTTCTTGAAGCAATGCCGCAGCCGGCAAAAAGCGTTGCGGCGCGACGCCAAGATGCTTGGCGAAAGATTGTTCGCCGAGCGGTCGCGGCCCTTCGCCGAGCGCATCGAAGCCTATTGGCTCACGGCCGCGCAGCGGACGCCAAAACCTGCGCCCGTCGCGCGCACCGGTAATGTCGTCGCTTTCGGCGAAGTGGGAGCTGCGGGCCGCCGGGTGTTGGGCTAGCGGCCCGTCAGAGTCCGCGTGGCTGCCGCCAAGCCTGGAACATCAACACAGTCCACAGCGAAGCGTGCCAGTTGCGTGTGCCTTCGAGGTGCTCCGCCCAGCGCGCCCTGATCGGAGCGGGATTGAGCAGGCCGCCTTCGCCGAGGCGCTGCTCCGACAGAAGCTCCTCGGCCCAGGCCCGCAACGGTCCCCTGAGCCATGTTCCGAGCGGTATGGCGAAGCCAGACTTCGGCCGCTCCAACAGCTTCCTCGGCACATGGCGATAGAGCACCTGCCGCAACAGCCACTTGCCTTTGCCTCCACGCATCTTGAAGCGGGCCGGCAGCCGCCAGGAAAATTCCACGATGCGATGGTCGAGGATCGGCACGCGGACTTCGAGCGCCACCGCCATGCTGGCGCGGTCGACTTTGGTGAGAATGTCGTCGGGAAGATAGGTGATGGTATCGAGATATTGCATGCGGTCGAGCGGATCGGGGAGCGCGCCTGCGATCGTAGCATCGAAGATCGGACCCTTCGGCTCTTTGCCGCCATTCACGAGCGCTTGCGGATCGTCCCAGGCACTGACTAGGCTCAGATATCCGCTTTCCTCACCTGCGCCGAACAGCCTCGCGGCCTTGTGCATCTTGTCGGCGGCGAGGCGCGGACGCCGCCCCGCGGGGAGCACGCTGAACACGTGCTCCCAGAGCGCCGGCCCCGCTACGCCCAAGCCGCAAGCCAAAGCCCGGCCCACCGGCGCAGGCATGTTGCTCGCAAGTCTGGCGAAGCGATGCCGCGTGTAACCTGCAAACAGCTCATCGCCGCCGTCGCCCGACAGCGCCACGGTGACGTGCTCGCGGGTGAGCTTCGACAGGAGATAGGTCGGAATTTGCGAGGAGTCGGCAAAGGGCTCGTCATAAATCGAGGGAAGATTGGGAATGACCGCTTGTGCCTCGGCCGGGCTGACATAGAGCTCGGTATGCTCGGTCCCGAGATGAGCGGCGACCGCGCGCGCATGCGGGGCTTCGTCGAAGCCCTCCTCCTTGAAGCCGATCGAATAGGTGCGCACCGGAGTATTGCTGCGCATGCGCATCATGGCCGCGACGGTTGACGAATCGATGCCGCCTGAGAGAAAGGCGCCGAGCGGCACATCGGCGACGAGCCTCCGGCCCACAGCGTCACCAAGCAGCATCTCGAGCGTGTCGGTTGCCTCGCGGTCGCTGACCTCGAACCGGGTGGACTTTCCACGTTCGGCCGCCTGCTCCACGCTCCAGAAGGCTGCAGTCTCGATCTTGCCTTCGGCGTCGATGGTGGCGATATGGCCTGGCGCGAGCTTGTCGATGCCGCGATAGATGGAATGCGGCGACGGCACATAAGCGAGCCGCAAATAGGCGGCGAGCGCGTCGCGGTTGAGCTCAGGCCGCCAAGTGGGAAGCACCTCGAAGGCCTTCAGCTCCGAGGCAAAGACGATGCGCCCATTCTGCCGTCCGCAATAAAGCGGCTTGATGCCGAGGCGGTCGCGGACGAGGGCGAGCGTCCGGTCTCGCCGATCCCACAGAGCAAAGGCGAACATGCCGATGAGGCGCTCGACCGTGGGCTTCACGCCCCATTCGGCGATGGCCTCGACCAGCACCTCGGTGTCGGAGTGTCCTTTGAAGCGCCGCCCACGCGCCTCAAGCTCAGGGCGGAGATCGGCGGCATTGTAGATCTCGCCATTGTAGGAGAGGACGCAGGCGCCGCAGCTCGACACCATCGGCTGCGCGCCCGCCGGCGACAGATCGACGATGGAAAGCCTAGTGTGGCCGAGCACCACGCCTGCCTCGGTGTCAGCCCAAAGTCCGTGCGCGTCGGGGCCACGATGATTGAGCCTTGCTGCCATGGCGCGCCCGAGCGCCTCCAGCTCTTGAGAGCCGGAGCGGCGCTCAAGGTCCAAGAACCCCGCGATGCCGCACATGGACTAGATCCTTATCGTCATCCCATCATAGGCGACTTCCCAACCAGACGCCTCAACCGCTTCCCGCTCGGGCGAACCCTCGCGCAGCGCCGGATTGGAATTGTTGATGTGGATGAAGATCTTACGCTTGACCCCGAGATCGCCGAAGGTGGCGATCGTGCCGTTCGCGCCGGACATGTTCATATGGCCGATGCGCTCCCCGGTCTTGTTCATCAGGCCTTGCACGATCATCTCGTTATTGGTGTAGAGCGTGCCGTCGAAGAACAGGAGCGGCGCGCCCTTGAGTCTCTCCCTCGTTGCATCGTCCAGCCTGGCGCAGTTCGGCACGTAGTAAAAGTGCGGGTCCGATCCGCTCTCCGTCACCTTCAAGCCGACCGTGTCGCCTTCCTGCGTGCCGAAGCCTGCGCCGGCCTTCTCATCCTCAAGATAGAGCGCGACCTTGCCCGGCACCGGGAAGGCTTCGATCTCGATCCCGACCGGGCCTTCCGGGCCTTCGACCGCGAACGGCCGCCCAAGCGTCATCGGTTTCCTGGCCACGAGGGAGGAATCGAGCACGTCGAAGATGCTGTTCGCGGCGAGCACGTCCAGCACGCGGCGGCTGCCATAGACGATGAAGGCTTGCGCTTCGCGTAAGGTGAGCAGCCCTGCGATCGCGTCCACGTCGCCATTGGTGAGCACGACGGCTTTGATCGGGCTGTTGCGCGGCCCCTCGTCGGTAGCAGGCTGCAGCTCAGGGGTCTCATTGATCTGTTGGCGCAGGTCGGGGCTCGCATTGAGCAGCACCCAATTGTGGCCGTCAGCGCTCACGGCCACAGAGGCCTGGGTGCGTGCCTTGAGCCCGGCCACGCCCTTGCGTACGCCGGCCGAATTTCGCCCGTTGCAATTCCACTGCGGAAGACCGCCGCCTGCCGCAGACCCGAGCACCTTGATCAGCATGATGGAGCGTTTGATGGCTGCCGGATATCCCGTCCGTCAAGCCAAAAGTGACGCTCCCGCGGAATGAGGACCGCCACTTTCTGTCTCGGATGCAAGCGCGCCCGACCCTAGAACGCGAGCTCGGCCTGGAATTTCAGCGCGCCGTCCGACGTGAGGTCCGTCAGCCCGAACTGGTAGCCGACATTCATGGAGAATTCCGTCTTGGCGGGCTCTGGAGCATTGCCTTTGCCGTTGTCGTCATCGCCCTCGCCGACGTCGCCGACATCCTCGTCCTCCTCGCCACCGCTAGGCTTCCAGAACAGGGTTGGGCCGATGCTATGAACCTGATCGTTGAACGAGCCGGCATTCGCCAGATCCTCGATCTCGCCGAACATCTCGACTCCGGCACCCCAATGCTTGGCGAAGTCGTACTCGCCGCGCCAGCCATATTCGAAGCCTAGGCCTTCCTGATCGGCGTAAGTGCCGAGCTGCCTTGTAAACAACGGGTTCAGCGTCAATAAAAACGACCCCCGTGCCCACTCGACGATCGGACCGAACGCGAATTCATTGGCCTCAGCGTCGTCAAGGTGTTTGTGATTGTTGATGGCCGTTTCATATCCCATTTGGAATGCAAGGCCGATTCCGTTGCCTTCGCGACGAACCAAGCCGAACTGAGTCTCGACCTCGACCGCCGTGCCACGCAAATTCTCGCCTTGCGCCTTATCGAAGCCGGCGGTGGCTGAAATCAGCCACCAATTGGTGATCCCCATCTGAAGCTCGAGCTCGTTGCTCTGAACGGTGTCGTTCACTTCGCCCAGCGCGTTGTTCTCTTCTTCCTCTTCTGCCTTGTTACCCTTGGCGGTTTTCGGGATGCCCCAATGATAGGCGCCGCGATATTCGAGCTCGACCTCGCCCTTCTCGATCCCGGCTTCCTGGATTTCGAACTCAGCCAAGACCGGCTTGGTGCCGGCCAGCGTCAGCCCCGCCGTCGCAAGGGCGGAAACAGCCACAGTGCAGGCCAGGTGCCGCAGCTTTCGCTGTAGCATCGGTTGGTTTCGCAAGTGCAGCCCCCCAAAGAAAGCCTTGCTTATGATTCGGGCTCTAAGCCTTGAGCCGCAAACCTAGCAAAAGTCCCTCGCCCAGGCTTGGCAACAATGATTGCCAAGACACGCTCCACTCCTGGCAAGAAGATGAAAGACACATGAAACCAAGTTGAAAGACCGCGCCTGCGGGTTGAAAGACGCCCTTAGTTACCAGACAAAACCCAGTATAAATTGGGTGCTGACCATGGGAGCGGTGCCCATAAAGCCTGCGCTCGTCCCCATATAAAGATCAGCCGCGTTCTGTTGCTCATCCGCTACAGAAACCCTGAGATTCACGTATGCGCTACCAGACCAAGCTCCTGATCACCGCCTGCCTGCTGCTGGCCTTGTCTCTCTCCGCCGCGGGCCTCGCTTATTGGGGCGTGAGCCAGTCGCACAGCTATCTCAGCCGCTCGCGCATCGCCCATCAGGAGTTGGAGCGCCAGTTGCAGCTTTCCCGGCATAGCCAGCAACTGTTCAAGGCCTGGACCGACACGCTTCTCACCGGGATCAGCGACCGCCCCCTTGGAGCCGCTTACCTGCACCAGGTCATCGAGTTCGATCTCGCCGAGCTCGATCGGCTCACCCAAATCGAGTTCGCCATGGTCGGCCCCGGGGAACGCAGGATAGAGACTGCCGAGCTCGACCGGCTCAACGCCATCAAAAGCGAATTTCAGCACGCACTCGATCAGCTCGGCGAAGTGGAGCAATTGCGCAGCCGCGGGCGCCCCGATATCGCCTGGTCGACGCTGCTCGCTTTGCTCAAGGGCGGCATCGACAAGAAGCTGAACGAGCTGATCGAGGTTGCGGTCGCCGACGAGACCGCCGAGGTTGTCAGGATCGATGCCGATGCCGCGCGGCTGTTGAGCAGGCTTGAGCGGATCAGTCAGATTCATGCCGTCCTTGCGATTCTGGTCACGCTCGCGCTGGTGATGCTGCTCCTGCAGCGGCTCCGCGCCCCGCTCGCCGAGCTGTTGCGTGGCACACGCGTGCTCGCCGAGGGCGATCTCTCTCATCGCATCGCCATTACCGGGCGCGACGAATTCGCCGATCTCGGCCAAAGCTTCAATCGCATGGCCGACGATCTCCAGTCGCATCAGAAAGCGCTGCAAAGCGCGCATGCCAATCTCGAGGCCCAGGTGGCCGAGCGCACCGAGGAGCTGCGTCAGGCGAACCAGTCTTTGCGCAAGGTCGACGAGACAAGGCGCGCCTTCTTCGCCGACATCAGCCATGAGCTGCGCACGCCGCTCACAGTCATTCGCGGTGAAGGCGAGATCGCGCTGCGCGGGCGGAACAAGCCGGTTGCCGAATATAAGAACTCGATCGCCCGCATCGTCGAGCAGGCCAAGCACCTCTCCATGCTGGTGAACGACCTTCTATTCATCGCCCGCCAAGGAGCCGGCGCCGCTCGCCTCAACCTGCAGACTATCGACCTCAATAATTTGCTCGAGAAGGTGTGCGGCGACGCCAAGGTCATCGCCCATCCGAAGGCGGTCGACATTACCTACGCCAACGGATCGGCACAGGAGCTGGTGCATGGCGATCCGGCAAGGCTCCGGCAACTTTTCATGGTTCTCTTGGATAACGCTGTCCGCTATTCGAATTCCAAAGGCGAGGTGAAAGTCGATATAGCAAGTGCTGGCGGAGAGGTTCGGGTCCGCGTCTCCGACCGCGGCATCGGCATCGCGCCTGAGGAGATGGAAGGAATTTTTGAACGGTTTCGCCGCGGCGGCAACGCCAGCGAGCACAACGAAGAAGGCTTAGGCTTGGGTTTGCCGGTGGCCAAGGCCATCGTCGAGGCCCACAAGGGAAGGATCGAAATGAACAGCCGTTTGGGCGAAGGCACCACCGTCACGGTGGCGCTGCCCGCGTCTCCTCCGGAGGTTGCGGCGTGAACGTGCTTTTGGTCGAAGACGAGCCGCGGGTCGCCGACTTCATCAACCGCGGGCTCCGTGCCGAAAATCACGGCGTCACCGTCGCCGCCACAGGATCCGAAGGGGTCGATCTCGCCAAGACCGGCGAATTCGACGTGATCGTGCTCGATTTGATGTTGCCCGACATGCACGGCTATGACGTCTGCCAGCGCTTGCGCCTGGAGGGCGACCACACGCCCATTCTGATGCTGACCGCCATGGACACGCTCGAGGACAAGATCAAGGGCTTGCGCGTCGGCGCCGACGACTATCTCGCCAAGCCCTTCGATTTCGATGAGCTGCTCGCCCGCATCGAGGCGCTGGTCCGCCGCTCGCGCAATTTCGTTCCGCGATCGAATGTCCTGCAGGTTGCCGATCTCGTGCTCGACCGTGATCTGCTCGAGGTCAAACGCGGCGGCGAGGAGATCAAGCTCACCGCCAAGGAACTGGCCATCCTTGAACTATTGATGGGGGCGCCAGGCAGGGTGTTCTCGCGCACCCGCATCCTCAATCAGGTCTGGGGCTATAGCGAAGACCCGCTCACCAATGTCGTGGACGTCTATATCGCCAGGCTCCGCCGCAAGATCGACGCACCCGGCCGCGAGCCGCTGCTGGAAACCGTGCGCGGCCACGGCTATCGCCTCAAAGCTCCGGCATAAACGCGGGGGCACGGAACGGTTTGGCAAAACACACCCGGAAGAGTGGCAATCTTGCCAGGCAAATCTTGCTTAGTTCGGCTGGATGGGTAGAGTATGCCCCGCCACTCTCGCGGTCACGCGCCATACCCATTCCGGGGCTCGCCTACGCGAGTTGCAAGCAGCGTCTGCCGCGTGTAGTGGCGTTGGAGCTGCCCGCTCATCCTGTGGCGAATCCCGGCGATTTGGGACTGAAGAAGAAACAACGCGGAAGGAGCGCCCGTTGCGTCCAGCTCTGTTAGCATTCCTGATTGCCACCATTGCAGCATTCGGTTTCGGCGAGCCGGCCCAGGCGGCGACCAAGGTCACGGTCGGCGTCCTGAAATTCGGTACGGTCAGCTGGGTTCTCGACACCATCCAGAAGAACGGCCTGGATAAGGCCGAGGGCATCGAGCTCGATGTCGTGCCGCTCGCGAGCACCGAGGCGACCGCCGTAGGCCTGCAAGGCGGCTCGGTCGACATCATCGCCACCGACTGGCTTTGGGTGTCGCGCGAGCGGACCGGCGGCGCCGACTTCACCTTCTCGCCTTTCACCACGGCGCTCGGCGCCATCATGGTCCCCGCCAACTCCCCGATCAAAACCCTGGCAGACCTCAAGGGCAAGAAGCTCGGTGTCGCCGGCGGCCCGCTCGACAAGAGCTGGCTGTTGATCGTGGCCTATGCGCTCCGCACCGCCAATCTCGATCTCAGGACCGAGACCACGCAAGTGTTCGGCGCGCCGCCACTCCTTGCCGAGAAAGCCAAGCAAGGCGAAATCGACGCCGTGCTCAATTTCTGGCCCTATGCCGCAAGGCTCGAGGCGGCGGGCTTCAAGCAGCTGATCGGCATCGAGGACGTGGTGAGCGAGCTCGGCGCCAAGGGCGAAGTCGCCATGGTCGGCTACGTGTTCAGCGAGAGCTGGGCCAACGAGAACCGGAAGGCCATAGATGGCTTCCTGCGCGCGGCGGCCAAGGCCGACGAGCTGCTCGCCACCTCCAATGAGGCATGGGACGTCATCAGGCCGCTGATGCGGGCCGACGACCAGGCGACCTTCGAGGCGCTCCGGCGGCGCTACCGCGAGGGCATTCCGGAGCGCTCGACCGCCGAAAACGAATCCGACGCCAAGGTGCTCTATCAATTCTTGCGCGAGCTTGGCGGCGAGAAGCTCGTTGGGCCCGGCGCCGAGCTTGCCCCCGGCACGTTTTGGAAAGGCGGCAAGTCTTGAGCGTGAGCGCGGCCCCTCCCGGCACCTTGAACGGGGTCCGCGGCCTTCGCGGACCGATCGTTTCCGTGCTCTCGGTCGCGGGCTTTCTGCTCGTCTGGTTCATCGCCGCTGAGATTGCCCAGAGCCGGCTGCTGCCTGGTCCGGTGGAAGTGCTGAGCTACGTCGTCGACGAGGCCTTGCACGGCGATCTCCTTGCCGAGCTCGGCATCACTCTGTGGCGGGTGACGGCGTCATTTGTCGTGGCGATGGCCATCGGCAGCGTGATTGGTCTCGCCATGGGCGAGTTGCCGGCGCTCAACCGGGCGCTCGATCCCTGGCTGATCGTGCTTCTGAACCTGCCCGCCCTCGTCATCATCATCCTCGCCTATGTCTGGTTCGGGCTGAACGAAGCCGCAGCCATCGGCGCCGTCGCCTTGAACAAGATCCCGAACGCCATCGTCACCATGCGCGAGGGCGCAAGAGCGCTTGACCCCGGGCTCGACGAGATGGCGCGCGCCTATCGCCTGTCGTACTGGAGCAAGCTCCGCAACGTCACCCTGCCGCAGCTTCAGCCTTATTTCGCCGCTGCCTCCCGCTCAGGTATCTCATTGATCTGGAAGATTGTTTTGGTGGTGGAGCTACTTGGGCGTCCGAATGGCGTAGGCTTCGAGCTCCATCTAAACTTCCAGCTTTTCAACGTGACGGCCATCCTCGGCTATACCGTCGCCTTCGTCACCGTCATGCTCGCAATCGAATATTTGCTGGTGCAGCCCCTTGAACGACGTACGACCCGCTGGCGCAACAAGCCGGTTTGAGATCAGCATCGAGGACAAGACCCATGTTGGGGCGGACGGGACACGAATCCCGGCCATCCGCGACCTGGTGCTCGAGGTGCAGCCGCAAAGCATGACGGTGCTGATGGGCCCGTCAGGCTGCGGCAAGACCACGCTGTTGCGCATTGTCGCCGGCCTCGACGATCGCTTCACCGGCAAGGTGCACGTGCCTGACAACGCGCGCATCGGCGTCATGTTCCAGGAGCCGCGGCTGCTTCCCTGGCGCACGGTTCGGCAGAATATTCAGCTCGTCGCCGAGGACATGTCGAACGCCGAGCTTGAGCGTCTTGCCTCTGCGGTCGGCATCGCCGACATGCTGCCGCGCTACCCGCAAGAGCTGTCGCTTGGGCTTGCCCGCCGCGTGGCCTTGGCCCGCGCCTTCGCGCCGCATCCCGACCTGTTGCTGCTCGACGAGCCCTTCGTCTCTCTCGATGAGCGCACTGCCGACCGGTTGCGGCATCTTCTGCTCCAAGTTTGGTCGGAGCGCCCGACCACGGCGATCCTCGTCACCCACAACCCGAGAGAAGCGATCCTGCTCGCCGATCAGCTCGTGCTGCTCGCGCCGCGGCCGACCCATGTGGTGGCGGTCGTACCAATTCCCATCCCGCAAGGCGAGCGAGACGCTGCCGTGGTCGAGGAGATCTACGCCGATCTCCTCAAGCGCCATCCGGCCAACTTCGCCACCGGCTGATCCTCAAGCCGCTGCGGCGGCGGCAGCGGCCTTGCGCTGCTGGATGCCGACGGACGGATCGTAAGCCCACACCGACAGCCCGACGAAGACGAGCAGGCAGCCCAGCACCACGGCGAGCGCCTGCCAGTTCACCTCGAGATAGAAGGCGAAGCGGATCAGCTCGACGCCATAGGTGAAGGGGTTATAGATGCAGATGTAATAGAGCCACAGGCTGCCTTCGCGCATCTTCCACAGCGGATAGAGCGCCGACGAGGCGAAGAACATCGGGAAGATCACGAAGTTCATGATGCCGGCGAAGTTCTCGAGCTGCTTGATGGTCGAGGACACGAGCATGCCGAGCGCCCCGAACATCATGCCGGTGAGAATGAGCGCCGGGAGTGCCGCGAGATAGCCCCACGGCGGCAGCTCGACGCCGAAGAAATAAGCCACGAGCAGGAACGTGTAGACCTGGAACAGAGACACCGTGACGCCGGCGAACAGTCGCGACACGAGCAGGAACCAGCGCGGCAGCGGCGTGGTCAACAGCACGCGCATGGAGCCCATCTCCCGGTCGTACACCATGGACAACGAGGTCTGCATGCCGTTGAACAGCTGGATCATCGCGACGAGGCCAGGCGTGATGTAGACGTCGTAGGTGATGTAGGTCTGGTAGGGCGGGATGATCGAGATGCCGAGCGCAGCGCGGAACCCTGCGGCAAAAATAATGAGCCAAACCAATGGCCTGACCAGTGCCGCAAAAAACCGCTCGCGCTGCTGGAGGAAGCGAAGGAATTCACGCCAGACGATGCCGTAGAAAGCGCGGAGATAATGCATCGGCTTCATGCGGCAATGTCCTCTTGCGTATCACCGCCGATCAGGAGCCGGAAGGCTCCGCCGAGATCGCCAGCACCGGTCTCCGCCACGACGTCCTTGGCAACGCCGCGCGCGACGATGCGCCCCTTGTTGAGCACGAGCAAATCGTCGTCAGGCTCGACTTCGTCGAAGAGATGCGTTGCCCACAACACGCCGATATTATCGGCGCGGGCAAGCTCATGGATGTGCCGCACGATGGCGGTGCGAGTCGGCACGTCGAGGCCGATGGTCGGCTCATCGAGGAGCAGGAGCTTGGGGCTGTGCAATATGCCGCGAGCAATCTCCACCCGCCGCCGATGCCCGCCATTCAGGTCGCGCACGCGTTCATTGACGCGCTCGGCCATGTCGAGAGCGTCCAAGGCCCGCATCATTCGCTCATCGGCGTCCTTGCGGGCCAACCCGCGCAGCGCCGCGAAGTAGCGCAGGTTCTGCTTCACCGTGAGGTCTAGGTCGAGGGTGGGCTGCTGGAACACGACGCCGAGCGGCTCGAGCGCCCGGCTTCCCAACTCCGCGGCCGAGCGGCCGACGATTTCGATGCGTCCGGTGGGAGCGTCGAACAATCTCGTGATCAGCGAGAACAGCGTCGTCTTGCCGGCGCCGTTGGGCCCGAGCAGTGCCGTCACCTTTCCGGGAAATACCTCGAAGCTCACATCGTCGAGGGCTTGCTTCGATCCGTAATAATAGGAGACGTTCTTGACGACGAGAACCGGAGTGCGGTCTTCGGCCTTTGGCGTTTCCTTCTGCATGGCGATCTTTCTTAGCGGGCCAGGGGGCCAGGGGGCCAGGCTTCTTGCCTCACAGATAGCCTCGTATTCGGCCTTCCACAACCCTGCGGCCTTGGGCTCCGCGCCTCCCTTCATACCTCCCCCTTGCGGGGAGGTCCGACGACGCCCCCGCGCTCAAGTAGCGAAGCGCTAGCGCATTGAAGATGGGGCGACGTCGGGGTGGGGCCAAGCGCCACACCCCACCCGGCGATCCCGGCTTGGAGCCGGGCTCGCCACCCTCCCCATCAAGGGGAGGGATGGCGTTTGCTGCGCCGTCTCAACCATACTGGCGTGCTCCGTGATGCCGCAATGTGTGCTCTTGCGCGCGGCGCTCTTGGCGCATGCGCAAGTCGCATGGTGGGAAGGGTGAGGTGCGATTGAAATTCGCGCCTCTGCTGATTCTTTTGTATGACGCGGCGTGTTCGCCGCTGACCCCTCACCGCACTCGCGATGCGAGCGCGTGCTCTCCCACAAGGGGAGAGCGGGGAGTCCATTGCGCCGTCTCGATATGCAAATTTGCTCGGCTTGCAGGCATGCTCCTTCGTTGCCACGATGCATTTTCGGCATCCGGGGTTTGTTGATGATCCCCGACAAAACCCACGAAGTGGGCCCTGAAGGGGATGGCGCGCCGAAAAGCGCAATCCATTGTTGCTCACGTCCATTGCTGGACGTGCGGGCGCCTCTCGGCGCGCCACATGCGCTCAAGCAGCGAAGCGGTAGCGCATGCGCATTTGCGGCGATTTGGCGATTGGCCGGGCCCCGCTTTCGCCTGAGGTCCAAACTTGCCTCAGGTCGTCAGCCAGCTCCTGGCAGGGACCCTTAGTGATCCCGGGGGGAGCCCCGTCACCGCCCGAGTGCCGGCGATGCGTATCGCCGGCCCGCAGGGCGCCGCACCTCGTCCCGCCTCACGACGCCTCGCGATGGCGCCCCTAAGTGGACGAGGTAAGTGCAGAATAAGCGCGGGCGCGGAAGTGGGGATAAGTTTCATACCTCCCCCCTTGCGGGGAGGTCCGACGACGCCACCGGCGGCGTCGGGGTGGGGGGACAGCATCGCCCCACCCGGCGATCCCGGCAAGCCGGGCTCGCCACCCTCCCCATCAAGGGGAGGGATGAACTACAGAGATCCGGTGAAGCCGTAGCCCAGAACCCGCCAAAGATGCGAGGCGAAGCTCGCGCAGGGAGGCGCGGTCTTGCGTGCGTGGCGGAGGGTGAGGAGTGAGGTATGCGCTAGCTTCACACCTTCAGCGTGCCGCGCGCACCTCCAATATTCCGGTCTTGGCCTCGGCAACAATGTCGGTACGCGGGGAATCGTCTTCCTTGAGCACGATAAGTTGACCTCCGCGTCGCGCCACAGTTTCCGTGATGCTTTCCAGAGAGTGCGCCCAACTCTGCCGCGCAAATTGAAACGGCTCGCCCGAGCTCCATTTGCCGGTGAGAATGGCGCGTCCCGAAGTGCCGATGATGGTCAGAATGTTTCCGAAATACTCGTCGAGCTCGTCGGGATGAACGTGAATCAGGACCTTGAGCGAGAACAGAAAGGCCGGCTTGGCTTGGGCGGCTTCCCTCACCGCGGCAGCCGAGATCACGCGCAAATTCGGCGCCTTCTTCTCCATCTCAGGACCGATCAGCCTCGCCCCCTCGTCGAGCAGCGCCTGGTCGATATCGAAGCCCCAATAGCGGCCCCGCTCCAGAAACCGAATGGCATGAACTCCCATGCGCAACGTGCCGCAGCCATAGTCGACGAACACATCCTGCGGGGTGATCCCGTATTTCTGCAGGCGCTTGAACGACGCAGCGCCGAGCTCGCTGCGGTCGCCCCATTTCAAGTGCTCGCCGAGGCTCGGGTGCTGGCGGCCGCGCGCGAGGTCGTCCTTGGCGATCGCGGCGAAGTAGTCCTTGAACGTCGCTTGCGGATGGCGCAGCCGCCACAGCTTGAACCGGTAATTCTGCAAGGCCAGCTTGGCTTTGCTCAGCATCCCCATGTCACCCACTCCTCACACAATCGGGGCGCTCGCAAGACCGGGAGCCAGGCCCGCGCCATCTTGTTTAGGCGTGGTGGCAAGCACAAGCGGCAAAAAAAGAAGCCGCCCGAAGGGGCGGCTTCACTTTAGAAGGTGGATAGTTGGTTTAGAAGAAGATCACGCCACCGACTTGGAAGATATCGAGACCTTCGAAGCTGGTGTTGAGCCTGTGTCCATCTGTTATCCCAGGATTGCCGACGCTGACGGCATCCAGGTCGAGATCAAGGTGCTGCCACCGAGCGAACAAGTGCATGGCGGCCGAGTTCGATCTCCTGAACCACGCCAACGCCCCAGCGCTGCACTTCTGAGCCGGTGACGAGCGCTCCTGCCGTGAGAAGCGCGCCGTTCGTCGCCACGCCGACGGGAAGCCTGGTAAAGCAGAAGGCATTGCCATTCGGCCCAAATGGTGCGCCCGGAAGTCCGCAGATTCCCCGGAATTGATCGTTATACTGGCCCCACTCGCCGAAGATCACCGTGGCGCCGGCAGGCATCCAGGCCTTCTTGATACCGGCCTTGACGAACCAGACATCGGTTTCGTTGGCAGCCGAGTTGCTTACGCGGCCAGTGTGGAAGTTGAAGTTCTTGAACTGCGTGCCGTCTTCCTCGTCGCGCTGGTACAAGCCGTAAGCGAACAGCCCTGACGGCACGTGCAGGACAGATGCACCAACCTGGAACAGCTGGCCATCCGATCTAAAGTTTTGGAACGGCAAGCCACCGCCACCCGTTACCGCGTTGTTGGTGCAACCGGCCTTTGTGAGAACATTGCCATTACCCGAGCCGGTGGCAGTGTTGCAGCCTTCGTCGGTCAGCTGGGTATAGCCGGCTGCCGCCGAGAACTTCACACTGTTCCAGTCAGCGGCGTATTTGAGGGCGATGTCCCACATGTCGTCTTCGCCATATGACGACGACATGCTGAAGCCGGCCCAAGTCGGGCTGTCATAACGGAAGGCGTTCTGGGGATAGCCGTTGCAGTCGGCGCCGAGACCGCCGCCATTGGTATTACACGTCAATACACCTGCCCAGGCAAACTCGCCCGCGAGATCGTTCGAGTTCTTGGCGCCCTTCACACGGACGAACATGCCGGCGCCATCGAATACCACGGCGTTGGATTCAATGACCGTGCCGGACAAGTCAGGCAGCAGGGCCACGTTATCCGTCGCCTGGCTGAGCTGACCCCAGTTCACGGTGCCGTATTTGTCGCTCTTCAACCACATGTAGGACAGGAGCGTGGTGATGCCACCGTTCCCGAGGAACCCGCCGCAGACGTTGTCGTTGAATTGGTTCTCGGCGAAGCCCGCGGAGCAGCTGGTGCCCGGGGTTTCGACCGCGATCGTGTAACCGCCGGACCAGCCGGGAGCGATCGTTGCGCTGCCCGAGATCTGGAAATGGCTCGACAGGGTGGTGTCCTTGTCACCCACGTAGAAGTTCGTCTCGTGGCCGTCGTCCCACCAGGACCCTAGCTTGACCACCCAACCGGACAAGGTCACGGAGACCTTTTTGTTGCCCTTGCGGACGGTCGTCGCTTCGAGCTCCGCTACCCTCTCCTCGAGATCCGCGCAGCAATCGCCACCCAGATCCGCGGCCTTGGCAGGCGTGGCGCTCATAGCGAAACCGCCAAGCGTCATACCAAGCGCAGCTGCGATGGCGATGCGGCTGGATGTTTTTGTCAGTCCCCCAAACATGTCCATCTCCACCTTCCCTGATAAATTGCCTAATCCAAACTCTCGGTCCGGATTAGCCTCCCGGCGTCACCCGGTAGAGCTCCATCACGAGCGTCGTGACAGAACCCCCCCGATAAGAGAGTTCTACGTGTACTAATACGGATTCCTTCCGGAAGGTAAATTGCTATCCGAGGAGGCGCAGACGTTTTCGAAAGTCTTGTGACATTTCCGCCACGAAATTCGGCCACCAAATTGGCCCTCTCGCCTCTTCGTGCGTGCCTCGAAAAATCAAGCAAGATCAGCGTGTTGCCGGAGCGGCAGCAAAGAAGGCTAGCAACCGGCCGCGTCGCTTGCAACGCGTCCATGAGCGTCGCGCGCGGGCGATGCGCGAGGCAGCGTTGCCTAAGATGCATGCAGCTTTGGCGCATTTCAGCGGCAGTCAAATTCACCTGTTCTGCCGCAGTTTTTTGCACCCGAAGGCGCGCTCGCTGAACTCGCGAGTAACGGCGTCTTTTCCGCCATCGATCAACAGCGCCTGTGGGCAAAAGACTGACCGCGATTGCCAGGGAGCGATCACTTCCCGCTCCGCTTCTCAAGCCGCCGGCTGCCGCCCGCCTCCGGGCCACCAAGTCCTGGCTGGGAATCGTGGGGACCGTATTTTCAATATCTTGCGGCGAGCGGCGAACAGCGGTCGGAGCTTGCCCCCGTCTTCGCTTGGCTCATCCGCCTAAGCGTCGCTGGAGCGAAATTCGAGCGAGCGCGAGGTTCGCGAGCTCCGGCAAGGGGGTCGGCTTTCTTCGCTCGTAGCAAAAATCTGCTCAGCCTTGCCACGATGAGGCAGAATCGTTGGCCGGGCGGGTCAACCTGCGCCGTTACTGCTCTTGCGTCCGCGCGCCTGGCGATACATCAGCCCCTGCAGCGGCGCGAAGTCGCTTCGCGCGAGCTGGAAGCCGGTCCCCGCGATCCGGGTCAATTCCTCGCCATAGTCGGCGAGGCATTCTTTGAACCACGACTGTTGAACTTGCGCCATATCTTGCCAACCTGCGCAGTGGCGCAGGTGCCGCATGAGCTCGAGATTGCAGTAGGTTCTCCGGGCGAGGAAGCGCAAGGATTCGACCTGGTATTCGATCATCGCCTTGAGTGCCTGCTCGGCGCCCCAAGTCATGGCATCGAATTCTCGCGTCTCGAGTTGCTCGACGCCCGACGGCTTAGACCGTGGCTCGGCTTCGCTAACGCGTTGGTTCATGGTGATCTCCTCTGCCTTCGGCTTGGCGACCGCAAAGACCTGTCTTTATCAGGTCAAATAGGATCGTCGCAAAACCTTCACATTGAGCCAAGTCAAGAAATGGCAAGTATGCCCGGCCTCGGAAGCGCAGTCTGGACCTACCGAGCTAGCCGCCAAGGAGGAGCGTGAGACCGTCGTCGGCGACACGCGCGTCGACGCCATGCTCGTGACCAAGCTTGCGGACGCGCGCGCTGACCACGCGGGCGTCGCTGCGCACGATCTCGCTGCCGCAATGGGTGAAGATGGCGCGGGCAACTCCCTCCTCCTGGCACCACCGCAGCTGCTTGGCGATCGGCGCGTGCCCGATCTCGCTGTGGTCGCGCCGGCGCACCATCGATCTCACGATGGTGGCCCCATCGCCGATATAGAGCGCCACGCCGGCAAGCGCCTCGTGTCGCTCACGGATGGACGCGAGGTCTGGAACGTAGAAGAAAGCGATGCGGCCACAGCTGACACGGTAGCCGACGGCCGGAGCGAGCAGAGAGTGCTCGACCGGAAAGGCCTCGAAGCTCACCGAATCGATGGAGAACGGGTCACGGTGACAAATGTGCTTGCGGTGCTGGACGGGATAGTGCTCAAGCAGCGACCAGGTTTCCGTGGTGGCATGCACCGGACATGCTGCACCCTTGGCGAGCCCGGCAGCATGGTCGGCATGAGCGTGGGTAATGACGATTGCCGTCGGCTCGACCCGTTTCTGATGGTCGAGCCAATCAGCGCCGCAATCGATCATCACACGCGCATTTCCCAACCGCACCAGCAGGGCGCTGTGGCGGAAATGGCGGCGAGACCTGATCTTGATCTCACCGCGGGTGCCGAGAAAGGTGAGCTCGATGGCCCTAACCCTTCTTGATCGCGATCCTCTTCTCGTTCTTCTGCGCGTCCGCGCTCTTCGGCAATCTTACCGTGAGCACGCCGTTCACGAACTTGGCCTCGATCTTGTTGGCATCCACGCTCTCCGGAACCGGAAAGCTGCGCTGGAAGGAACCATAGCGGCGCTCGGAGAGATAATAATCCTTTTTCTTCTCCTCTCGCATCCTCCTCTTGGGGGTTTGGGAAGATCAGCTAAGCTCTGCTGAGGTAGATCGTCCTTGACCGTAATCAAGCGTGGCGGTCAGGGTTGGATTTGATGCCGGTCAACTCGGCCGGCCCAAACAGCGTTAAGAGTAGGCATGGCCAAGCAAGAAGACCTCCACAACACGGCATTGGCCGTACTTCGCAGCGAGAAGCGGATCGGTCCGCACTTCAAGCCTGAGGCTTTGACCATCGATGCCGAGGGTGTCGCCACCATCGAAAGCGAGGTGCCGACGATCGCCGTCAAGCGGCTTGCCCTTGAGCGCCTCGCCGGTATCGCCGGCATCGGCGGCATCGTCGACCGGCTGCGCGTCAAGCCCGCGTCAACCATGAGCGACGACGGCATCTTGGACCATTTGCGCAAGGCCTATTACCAGGAGCCTGCCTTCCAGCAATTCGCCATCGAAGCCCGCGAGAAGGGTCGGCAGAAGCTGGTGCGCGCCGGACTGCCTGGCGCGAAGGGCCAGATCGATATCGAGGTCGAGCACGGCGTCGTCACCTTGAACGGCAGCCTGCCGAGCCTCGCTTCGAAGCGGCTTGCCGGCGTGCTTGCCTGGTGGGTGCCGGGCGTCAGCGATGTGGTCAACGGCATCACCGTCGATCCTCCGGAAGAAGACGCCCCCATTCAAATCGAGGAGGCGGTGAGGATCGCGCTCGACAAGGATCCGCTGTTCGATGCCTCGCAAATTCGCGTGGGCGTTCGCGGACGCACCGTGCGCCTCACCGGCTGGGTTCCCACGGCGCCTGCGCGCGATGCCGCCGAATGGGACGCCTGGTATGTTTTCGGTGTGGACGACGTGATCAACGAGATCGAGACTGGCTCCTGACCCCCGGGGCCGTCGGTTTGAGTATCGAAAAGGAGAACACGATGCAGATACCCTTGCAGATCAGCTTCCGCAACATGGATCCATCGCCTGCGGTGGAAGCGATCGTCCGCGAAAAGGCCGCCAAGCTCGACCGCTTCTTCGATCGCATCGTGAGCTGCGATGTCACCATCGAGGCGCCGCATCGCCATCACCACAAGGGCAAGCTCTACAAGGTGCGCATCGACATCGGCATGCCCGGCAAGGACGTGCATGTAAATCAGGAAGGCCCGAAGAACCACGCGCATGAGGATGTCAATGTCGCCATCCGCGACGCCTTCGACGCCGCGGTGCGCCAGCTCGAAGATCATGCGCGGAAGCTCAGAGGCGACGTCAAATCCCATGGTGTTAGCGGCTAGCGGCGTTCGTTCCCCCAAGTGAGAGGAGTCCCCCATGAAAGTGAAAGACATGATGCATAAGGGCGTCGAATGCGTCTCGCCCGACACCGCGATCGACGACGTCGCCAAGAAAATGCGCGAGCTCGATGTCGGCGCCATTCCGGTCGCCGCCAACGGCAATCTCGTCGGCATGATCACCGACCGCGACATCACCATCCGCTGTGTCGCCGGCAACGAAGCCATGTCGAAGGTCAAGGCCAAGGATGTGATGACATCAGGCGTGGTCTATTGCCGCGACACCGAGGACGTCGAGGACGCCGTCCGCATCATGGAAGGAAAGCAGATCAGGCGGCTACCGGTGCTCGACGAGGCGATGAAGATGGTGGGCATGGTGAGCCTCGGCGACGTCTCGCATGCTTTGCCGCGCGACATCACCGGCGAGGTGGCGAAGGCGGTCTCAGCCCACCACCCCTGATCGCCGCGGTCAGGCGGCGGCTTGCTCCAATTCAGGCTTCCACTGGCCGAGCGAGGCGAGACCGTTCATGTGCGCGCGGTGGGTGAAGGCTGCTTGGGCTGCGGGCACGTTCTCCGCCTTGCCTGACCACGCCTTTTGCGGCGCGGCCTGCAGCGCGCGGCTGTACGAAAAGCTGACCTTCCAGGGCAGCGGACCGAGCTTGTTGATGGCATCTAGCCGCGCCGTCGCATCGACATCGGATTGGCCGCCTGACAAGAAAGCAATTCCCGGCACCGCCGCAGGCACGCAGTCCTTCAGCACGCGCACGGTCTTCTCCGCCACCTCGGCGACGGACGCCTGCTTCGCCGATTTCTTGCCCGGCACCACCATGTTCGGCTTGAGTACCGTGCCCTCGAGCCTCACCCGCGCGTAGTAGAGCTGCTCGTAGACCTTCTTCAGCACAAACTGAGTGATGTTGGCGCACCGGTCGATATCATGGTCGCCGTCCATGAGCACCTCAGGCTCGACGATCGGCACGATATCTTCCTCCTGGCAGAGCGCGGCATAGCGGGCGAGCGCATGTGCGTTAGCATTGACGCAAGCAAAGGTCGGCATCTCGCCCCCGATATCGATGACCGCCCGCCACTTGGCGAACTTTGCTCCGAGGCCTCGATATTCGATGAGCCTCTCGCGCAAGCCGTCGAGGCCTTCGGTGATCACCTCGCCTGGGCAGAGGGGAAGCGGCTTTACCCCCTTGTCTACCTTGATGCCGGGAAGCGTGCCTGCGGCTTCGATGATCTTGACCAGAGGGGTGCCGTCCTTGGCCATCTGCCTGATGGTCTCGTCGAACAGGATGACGCCCGAGATATTGGCCATGCCCGGGGAGCGGAACAAAAGCTCCCGATAGTCGCGGCGATTGTCCTCGGTGCATTCAACCCCGATCACGTCGAAGCGCTTCATGACGGTGCCGGCGGACTCGTCGGCGGCGAGCACGCCCTTTCCGGGCGCGACCAGCATGTTGGCAATTCTGTTGAGCTCAGCGAGATTCACGTTTCTCTCCCTTTTTTCAGCACGCCAACGTCTAATGTAGTTTATCGCTTTCACCCCTTGGCATGGAAGCACCCTCGCGATGAAGCCAGATCTGCGGCCTATGCTCGCCACCTTGACCGACAAGCCCTTCGACGATCCCGATTGGATCTTCGAGACCAAATGGGACGGCTTCCGCCTGATGGCCGAAATCAAGGACGGATCGGTGGCGCTTTATTCGCGGAACCTGATCGACCTGTCGAGAAAATATCCCGCGGTTTGCGCCGCCTTGCGCGGGCTTCGCCGCTTCGCGGTCATCGACGGCGAGCTCGTGGCGCTCGACGCCCACGGCCGCTCGCGCTTCCAGCTCTTGCAGAATGCCGAGCGCGAGAAGGTGCGGCTGCGCTACTGCGTGTTCGATCTCATCTATCTCGACGACCAGGACTTGCGCGACCAACCGCTGATCGAGCGCAAGGAATTGCTGGAGAAGATTCTGCCGCGTGACCCCTTGCTGCACTACAGCACCCATGTGTGGGACAAGGGCATCGCCGCTTTCAAGCGCGCCAAGCGCGCCGGCGAAGAAGGGGTCATGGCGAAAGTTCTCCCGCGGTCACTACTACTCGGGCCAGCGCAGCCGCGAGTGGCTCAAGGTCAAGGCCTCGCTCGGCCAGGAAGTGGTCATCGTCGGCTTCACCGCGCCGCGGCGATCGCGGGCCTATTTCGGCTCGCTTGTGCTCGCCGTGCGCGAGGGCAATCGCTGGCGCTATGTCGGCCGCGCCGGAACCGGCTTCGACCGCCAGTCGCTCAAATCCCTGCACGCTCTGATGGTGCCGCTCATCACCAAGACGAAGCCCATCGCCGAGAAGGTGCCGGACGAAGCCAACACGACCTGGGTCAAGCCCAAGCTCGTCGGCGAGGTGAAGTTCACCGAATGGACCTCGAAGGGCGAGATGCGCCATCCGGTGTTCCTCGGGCTTCGCACCGACAAGAAGGCGACCGACGTGATCAGGGAAATCCCAAAGCCAGGGGCCGGTCCCACCCATTGATCCCGGTCAAAGACGATTCTGCCGCACCGTCTCACTTCTGAGATGTCCTAGCCTTATGCTTGAGGAAGGCGGGCCAAGGGCCCAGTTTGAGTAACAGAAATGGACGAAACTCCCTCGCGGCATCTGCCTTCGCCCGGTCCTATAAGCCAAGGCGCCAAAGCCTCCGCGGACGATCGCCTCGGCGCTCCCTCTTTCGAGACGCTGGACCGTCTCGGCCGCGCCGTGACCGCGAGGCTCACCCAAGGCATCTCGCCGCACGCGCTCTACGCCGCCTGGTTCGACTGGGCCTCGCATCTTGCCAACGCTCCCGGCAGGGTGATCGAGCTCGGCCTCGAGGCCGTGAATCTCGGCGCTCGCTTCGCGCGCTTCGCCACGCATAGCCTCTCCGAGGATGTGAAACGGCCGTTCGAGCCACAGGCCAGTGATCGGCGCTTCAACGACGATTTGTGGAAGCGCCTTCCCTACGCCCTGTGGGAGCAAGCCTTCCTCGCTCAGGAAGCCTGGTGGGCGAGCGCCACCCGCGAAGTCCGCGGCATGACGCCGAAGAATGCCGCCCGCATCTCCTTCATCACCCGCCAATTGCTCGATGTGTGGTCGCCGTCGAACGTGCCCTGGCTCAATCCGGTGGTTGCCAAGCGCACGATCGAGGAGTCCGGCGCCAATCTTGCGCGCGGCGTGCAAAACCTCCAGGAGGATCTCTGGCGCAGGCTCGCCATGGAGCCCGAGCCCACTGACGGGCTCGAAGTCGGCAAGGACATCGCCGTGACGCCTGGCGAGGTCGTGTTCCGCAACGAGCTGATGGAGCTCATCCAATATAAGCCAGCGACTGAGCGCGTGATCGCCGAGCCGGTGCTGATCGTTCCGGCCTGGATCATGAAATATTACGTGCTCGATCTCAGCCCGCATAATTCTCTGGTGCGTTATCTCGTCGAACGCGGCTTCACCGTGTTCATGGTGTCGTGGCGCAATCCCACCGCCGAAGACCGCGATATCACCTTCGATGCCTACCGCACCGAAGGCGTCATGGCGGCGCTCGATGCCGTCAATGCCATCCTGCCTGCCCGCAAGGTGCACGCCGTCGGCTACTGCATCGGCGGCACACTTCTTGCCATCGCCGCGGCGACCATGGCACGCGGAGAGGACGACCGGCTCGAAAGCATTACGCTCTTCGCCGCCCAAACCGACTTCAGCGAAGCCGGCGAGCTGATGTTGTTCGTGGACGAGAGCCAGATCGCCTTCCTCGAGGACATGATGTGGGATCAGGGCGTGCTCGACACCAAGCAGATGGCCGGCGCCTTCAAGATCCTGCGCTCCAACGACCTCGTGTGGTCGAAGATGATGCGCGAATATCTGCTCGGCGAGCGGGACCCCGTCACCGATCTCGGCACCTGGAACGCCGATCAGACGAGGCTGCCCTACCGCATGCA
Source organism: uncultured Alphaproteobacteria bacterium (assembly GCA_963740805.1). Classification (GTDB taxonomy): domain Bacteria; phylum Pseudomonadota; class Alphaproteobacteria; order Rhizobiales; family Methyloligellaceae; genus Methyloceanibacter. The sequence continues at coordinate 79,612 of CAVUFL010000006.1, forward strand.
TTCGCAATATTTGCGCGGGCTGTTCCTGGAGAACCGGCTCACCGCCGGCCGCTACGCCGTCGAAGGCAAGGTGATCGCGCTGAAGGACATCGACGCCCCGATGTTCGTGGTCGGCACCGAAACCGACCACATCGCTCCGTGGCGCTCGGTCTACAAGGTGCAGCTGTTCACCGACAACGAACTCACCTTCCTGCTCACCAATGGCGGGCACAATGCCGGCATCGTGTCGGAGCCTGGACATCGCGGGCGCCACTACGTCATGGCTACCCGCAAGCGCGGCGAGCGCTACATCGACTCCGACACCTGGCTCACCCGTGCCACCCCAGGCGACGGCTCGTGGTGGCCGGCATGGGTCGCCTGGCTCGAGGCGAGGAGCGACAAGGAGCGGGTCGCGCCCCCAAGTATGGGCGCGCCCTCGCGCGGGCTTATGCCGCTTTGCCCGGCGCCCGGCGTCTATGTCCATGAGCGCTAGCCCTGGCCGGACGGTAGAAGCGCAGCTTGAGAGCCTCGGTGGCCACGACATAAGCGGCGACGATGAGGATCGCGGCACCCATGATCGCGAGCGGCAGCGGCACGAAGCCGAAGATGCGCGAAAGCGGCCCGGCATAAGGCAACGCAAGCGCGAGCAATGCCGTGGCAAGCGTGGCGAGCACGAGGAGACGACTGGGCCGGCTTCCGCGTAGCGGCCCGCGTGTCCGCAGCACCAGCAGGACCGCAAGCTCGGTCAACAGCGAGACCACGAACCACGTCGTTTGAAACGTGACCTCATCCACCTTGAAGAACAGCAAGAGGACAGCAAAGGTGATGAGGTCGAAAGCCGTGCTCGCAAGGCCAAAGACAATCATGAAGGATTGGACCTCGCGAATATTCCAGCGCTGACCGCGCTCTGTCTGCTCGCGGTCGACATTATCGGTGGAAATGGTGACGGCCGGGATGTCCGACAGGAAGTTGTTGAGCAGGATCTGTTTGGGCAGGAGCGGCAGGAACGGCAGGAACAGCGTCGCCAGAGCCATGCTGATCATGTTGCCGAAATTGGCGCTGGTGGTGATGCGGATATATTTCAGCGTATTGGCGAAGGTGCGCCGCCCGTCTTCCACCCCTGCCCGCAAGGCATCGAGGTCGCGGTTGAGCAGCACGATGTCAGCGCTTTCGCGCGCGACGTCCACGGCCTGATCGACCGAGATTCCGACGTCTGCCTCGTAGAGCGCCGGCGCATCGTTGATCCCGTCGCCAAGATAACCGACGGCATGGCCGGCCCGCTGCAAGGCACGCACGATGCGTTCCTTCTGTTGCGGGTCAACCTCGGCGAAGACGTCGGTCCGACCAACGCGATGCCATAGCGCCTCGTCGCTCAAATGATGCAGCTGCTCTCCGGTCAGAAGCGCTTTGGCCCGAAGGCCAATTGCTTCGGCCACGTGCGCCGCGACGAAACGGTTGTCGCCAGTGACAATCTTGATGCTGATGCCAAGGCGATCGAGGTCGGCGACAGTGCGCATGATCTCCGCCTTGATTGGATCGAGGAACAAGAGGAAGCCGACAAAGGTCATGTCCTCTTCGCAATCGTGCCCGTAGCGCGGGCGAGGCGCGCAGAGCCGCGTGGCGAGGCCAAGGACGCGAAATCCTTCCCTGCCCTTTCGCTCGTAGAACTCGTGGAGGCGTGCGCGGGTCGCGGTATGGAGTGCGCTTGTCGCATCGTCCGCGGCGATGGTCTTGCAACAATCGATGACGTGAGTGTAAGCGCCCTTGGTGATGATGCGATGCGCGGGCTCTTGGCCGGGCTCTTCCACCACCACGGTGAGACGCCGCCGCTGAAAGTCGTAAGGGATCTCATCCACTTTGCGGCGGGGGCTTTGCAACCCGAGCTTTGCGCCGGAGGCAACGATGGCCGCATCGAGAGGGTTTTCGATGCCGGTCTGAAGCTCGGCGTTGAGGTAGGCAAGTTCCAGCACTTCCGCTGAAGGCACACCGTCCGGCGTTACCGCCCCCTCGAGCACGATCGTGCCTTCCGTGATCGTTCCGGTCTTGTCCGTGCACAGCACGTCCATGCTGCCGAGATTCTCGATCGAACTCGAGCCGGCGCACCAGCACCCCTCGCGCTGCCATGGCGCGGGCGCCGGCCGAAAGCGTGACGCTGATGATTGCCGGAAGCAGTTCCGGCGACAGCCCAACCGCGAGCGCCACGGCAAACAGCAGCGAGTTGGCGAGCGGCCTGCCAAACATCACATTGACGGCAAGCACGGCGAGCACGATGACGATCATCACCCGCGTGAGCAGGTAGCCGAAATGACGGATGCCGCGGGCAAACTCGGTGTCCGGGATGGCGCGTTCGAGTTGCGATGCGATGGCCCCGAGCGCCGTCGCTTTTCCGGTTTCGGCGATCAGAACCGTGGCCGTGCCGCTGCGCACCGAGGTTCCGAGGAACACGCAATTGGTGCGCGCCGCCAAGGTTGCGTCGGCAGGCACCACGCCTGGAGACTTTTCCACCGGAAACGACTCGCCGGTCAGCGCCGCCTCGGTCACCAGAAAGTCGCGGGCGGCGAGAATGCGGCCGTCGGCAGGGACGAGATTGCCCGCAGCGAGCTCGACGATATCGCCCGGAACGAGATCGGCGACTGGAACCGAGACCCGCACTCCGTCACGCAAGGTGGCGATCGACAGCGCCAATCTCTGCCGCAGCTTGGCCACGGCTATTGAGGCATTGTACTCCTGGAAGAAGCCGAGCGCGGCGCTGCCGAGAACGATGAGCAGCACGATGGTCGCGTCGAGCAATTCATGCACGGCAAGGGCGATCATCGCGCCGAAGATCAGAATGAGCACGAGCGGACTTTCAAATTGCCTGAGCAGCAGGCGAAGAGCGTTGGTGCGCCCGTGCTCCTTGACGGTATTCTCGCCATAGCGCTTGAGCCTGCGCGAGGCCTCGGCTTGGGACAGGCCGGCCGGCTGCGAGCCGAGCGCAGTCAGCAGCTCGGAGGCATCGACGGCCCAGTAAGGCCGATCCGCCCCTGCATCAGGAACGATCTGCTGCACTGTCTTCAGCATGGCGGCATATCATAGGCCCGGCGATACGCACGGCGCAGCATCCGCCAAGCCGCAGCGCCAGGCTATTTCCAGAAAGATTTCACCTTGGCGAAATCGGCATGCGCCTTTTGAGCGCGGTCGAGCAGCTGATCGACGTCAGCTTCTTTCGGCTTCAACAGCCCCTGCGCATGGTGAGCGAGCTCGTGGCCGTTTTCGATCAAGGCCTCGCGCTGCGCGAGATCGTTCAGCGCGCCGAGATGGTCTTGCAGGTCCTTCAGCGCAGCGAGCGCCGCCTCGCGCCGCTTGGCATTCTCCTCTCCCGGGAAGACGCCGGCGAAGAACTCGACGGCGTAGCGCAAATTCTTTGCCCTGATGCGCAATTTGTGGCGCCTTTTGACATCGAGCGCGCGCAAATCTGCACCCTTCTCGCGGATCCGTTTTCGCCCGCGAGAGAGCAATTCGGCGGCATGCTCGGCGATCGCCTCCTCGCGGCGCGTGTACAAGTCAGGATCGCGCGTCCAGGGCCCGGCCTCGATCCACTCGGCGACGTCGAGCAGTGTCTTGCGAAACCGGCCGGAGCGGACCGATTGGGTTGCCGACCTGTAGGCTTCGACGCGGGCGGCGATGAAGGCGCGGCGGGCCTCCGCCAGACGCGCATCGTCGCCATGGACCTTGCTCATTGGCTGCAGGATGTCGGCTTCGAAGACGTCGAGGTCGCGCGCCGGTCCGAGCTCGTTCGTGATCCAATTCAACTCGTCCCTGATCCTGTCTTGCTCAGCATCGGCTGCGATCTTCTCGAAGGCGACGATGGCGGCACGCAGGCGCCGGAGGCCGATGCGCATTTGATGCAAGGAATCGGCATCGCCCGCGCACACGCCGGGCTCATTGACGATGATCTGCCTAAGGCAACTTTGCGCGACGGCGCGGAAGGCCTCTCGGCAGGAAAGGTTGCCGCCGAGATCGACACGGCCAGCCTTCTCGGCGCCTGGCGCGGCCTTCCCGGCAAGCTCATAGCCTCGCTCGGCTTTCGTCTTCACCGAAAGCCGCAACGGGACGCTCGCTGAGAGGCTGCGCGCGAGGCGAAAGAGCTCGGCCGGATCGCCTCTCTTCAGCTCGAGCTCGACCTCGTGCACGGGAGCCTGCCGCTGCGCCGTCTCGATCGCGCCGCGATCGACGGCGACTTCAATGTCTGACCCGCCGCTTGCGACATGATAGAGGCCTCGTTCGATGCTGGTCTGGAACAGCGGCCGCAAGCGCTCGCCCTTGCCGTCTTTCAGCAGAGGTTCGAGCGGCGTGCCGGCGGCGAGCTTGAGATCCGGTCGAGGGCCGCTGACCTCACGCTCCCATTCAGGGCGATCGAACAGCTCGGCCATGCCGTCCATGCCCTTGATGGTCTGCACATAACCTTTGCCGGTATTGCGTACGCGCAAGCAAAGACGCGCCTCGTGCAAGGCAAGGGTATCCGTGTCGTAGTAAACCGAGATGAGGGTCTGCCGGTCGAGCCTTATTCCGGCAAGCAGAGGATGCGCTTCGATAGCGGCAAGATCGGCGGGATCGAATTCAAGTTTAAGCTCGAACTCCCTTGGCTCAGGGTTGGCCTTAGATGCATCCGCCATTGTTGTAACTCGCACTCGCCACGCCAAGTGAGCCAGAAGGCGCTGAAACTATCATGTCCGAAGAAGCTCAATCTTGCGCGAAAAGTGTCATGGAACTGTCACAAACTTAGCGCAACAGGCGCCGCCGCGCGACACCATGCAAATGCGACAGTCGGCCGGTGAAAGTGAAAGGGGTCTAGGTCGGAGGCGAAGGCGCCGGCGGCTCGCCTTGCGGCTCTGCTTGCGGTTCAGGCGGCGGCGCTGGCTCAGGCGGGGCACTGTTGACCGCCTCGACGGCCCACGGCACGAGCTCCTTCGCGGCCTCGGCGAAGGCCTGGTTCAACACCGCCGCGGCCGCAGCGGCATCGGTGCCGGTCGCAGGCGCCGTCGTGTGGAACGCCTTCGCCGCGATGATCTTGCTATTGGGTCCGAGGATCTTCGCCTCGAATTCGAGCTCGCCATGAGGCTCGGCGCCGGTGACGAGCGAGAAGCTTCTGATGTCGAGCAGAAGCTGAAAGCCCGCCTCGAATCCGTCGCGCGGGCGGCTCACGGCTTGCGAATAGCCGGCATTCTCGAAGCTCTGGATGAACTTTTCCTGGAGCAGGATCGGGATATTGTCGGACCATCTCGCATCCGGAATGTCGGAGCTCTCCGCACCGTCGGCAGGACGTATTTTGATCTTGTCCGAGTTGAGCGCGAGCAGCGCCGTTGGCTCCGGCACCACGAGCTGCCAGGAAGGGGGTTCACTCGGCTTCGCCAAGTCCTTCACCGCGGTGACGTCATAAGTCGGCGCGGTTGTTTTGGACGAGCCACCTCCGGTCAGCTTCTCGAGCCCGGCGAGAAGACCCTCGATGCGATCGGAGTTCTTCGCGAGCACGTCGGTGAAGGTGTTGAAGTTGGCGATGGCGCTGTGCAGGTTGTCGGCGTTGTCGGTGAGGATGTTATTGAGCTTGCGCAGCGCCTCGCGGCCGAGCGACTGCCAGTCCTGGCCTGCGCCAGGCTCGGCGCTGAGGAGCGGTAGCTGACCATTCTCGGCCGTCACCGGCGGACTTGAAGCGTCGCCACCGGTGAGCGTCACCGCCGCGCCTCCGGTCAGGCCTTGCAACTCAATGCCAATTTTCGTGTCGCTGCGCACCGGCGTGCCGTTCACCACGCCGACGGTGGCGATCACCTGATCGGGATGGTCAGGGTCGAGCGCAAGCCCGGTCACCTCGCCCACACGAATGCCGTTGAACAGCACCGCCGAGCCCTCCTGAAGCCCCGACACCGAGCTGTCGAAGCGGAGCTGATAATAGGCGCGTTGGCCGAATCCACCCTTGTTCTCCAGCCAATAGACAAAGGCGAAGGTCGCCGCGATCACGGCGAGCATGAAGGCGCCAATCAGTGCATAGCGGGCACGGGTTTCCATGTTTGAGCCTCAATCCACCAGCTGGCCGATTCGTTTCGTAAGCATCCCGCCACGCTTCCCTTGAAAATAGGTCTGCACCCAGGGATGGGTGCATTCGAGCATGGTCTCCATCGGTCCCAAGGCAACAATGCGGCCGTCGGCGAGAGCCGCGATGCGATCGCACACCGTGTACAGACTTTCGAGGTCGTGGGTGTTCATGTACACCGTGAGACCGAGCGTTCCTTGCAGCGTCCTGATCAGCGCATCGAAATCTCCTGCGGCGATCGGATCAAGTCCCGAGGTCGGCTCGTCGAGGAACACGATCTCCGGATCGAGCGCGAGAGCGCGGGCAAGTGCTGCGCGCTTGGTCATGCCGCCGGACAACTCCGCCGGATACTTGTCGGCATCGAGTGGCGTGAGCCCGACCATGTCGAGCTTGGCGAGCGCCATCTCATCCATCAAGCGCTGCGAGATATTGAGATTCTCGCGCATGGGAAATTGCACGTTCTGGCGTACGGTCAGGGACGAGAACAGGGCGCCCTGCTGAAACAGCACGCCCCAGCGCCGCTCGAGCGCGCGGCGCTGCTGTTCGCTTGCAGTGTCGAGGTCGACGCCGAGCACCTCGATCTTGCCCTGTCGCTTCGGCAGAAGGCCAATGATGGTGCGCAGAAGCACCGACTTGCCACCGCCTGACTTGCCCACGACGCCCAGGATCTCGCCCTTGCGCACGTCGAGCGACAGATGGTCGAGCACGATCTGGTCGCCGAAGCCGACGACGAGATCCTTGATCGAGATGACCGGCTTTTCCTCCACGTCTGCTCCGTCACATTCCGATCGAGGCGAAGAAGATGGCGAACAGGCCGTCGAGCACGATCACGAGGAAGATCGACTTCACCACCGACGCCGTGGTCTGCAGTCCGAGCAACTCGGCGCTGCCCTTGACCAGCAATCCTTCGGCGCAGGCCACGACCCCGATCACCAGTCCCATGAACGGGGCCTTGACCATGCCCACCTTGAAATGGGTGAGCGAGATCGCCTCTTCGAGCCGCGCGATGTAGATCTCCGGGCTCATGCCGCCATAGAGCCAGGCGACGACACCGCCGCCGTAGAGCGCGGCCATCGAGCCTAAGAAGGTGAGCACCGGGAGCGCGATGATGAGCACGAGCACGCGCGGCAGGATCAGCACCTCGACCGGATCGAAACCCATGGTGCGCAAGGCATCGACTTCCTCGCGCATCATCATCGAGCCGAGCTCGGCGGTGTAGGAGCTGCCGGAGCGGCCGGCCACCATGATGGCGACGATGAGCACGCCGACCTCGCGCAAGATGAGGATGCCGACGAGGTCGACCGCGTACATCTCGGCGCCGAATTTGCGGAAATGGAAGATGCCCTGTTGCGCGATGATGGCGCCGATCAGGAAGGTGATGAGCAGGATGATAGGGACGGCCTGCCAGCAGACGCGATCGAGCTGGTTGACCGCAGAGGTGAAGCGAAAGTCGCGCGGACGGCCGAGCACGCGAACGGCGGCAACGCCGATGGCGCCGAGCATATTGGCGAAGGTGCGGAGGTCGTCGCCGAAGCCCGCAACCCCGCTCCCCAACGCGGCGAGAGCCGAGACGATGGGGTTGGGCCGCGCCGGCGGAGCGACCGGCTCGAGGTTCACGCTGCTCATCTCCTTGAGCAGGGTCCGGTCGTGCTCTGGCATGCCGACCACGGCGGGGGAGCCTCCGGCGCTCCGCCATTGCCGCGTGAGACGCTCAAGCAGCCAGGCGCCGAATGTGTCGAATTCGCGCACCCCGCGCATGTCGATGGAAACAGCCTTGGCCCGCGCCGCATCCTCTGAGACGCGATCGACCAGGGTCTCGAGCTCCGCCGCATGTGGTGCGGTCCAGGAGCCGCCGGCGGCAAGCTCTAGCCTGCCGTCTTCAAACTTGGCTGTCAGTAAAGCGCCGTCGCTCGCCATGGGCACCTCCGGCATCGTTATGGTCGTACTGGTTTACGCCATAGAGACATCGTCCCTTGCGAAGGCAAGGGCAGATTCAATGCCGGGAAAGATTATGACGGGTCAACTCCGGCCTAGCGAGATGCGCACGCCCTGCAATGCCACCCCTTGCACCGAGATGTTCACGTTCTGCTTCGACTTCGTGTAGTTGACGAGCATAGTGGCTGAGACGCCACCACCCTTGATCACAAGCGAGATTCTGCTGGGAGTTGCGGTTCCAGATGCGGTTCCAGACGCATTGAAAGTGCGCTCTTCCCAATTGCCGGAAAGGCGCCCACCGCTATAGCTGAGCTTGCTTCTGATCTCGATCTTGTAATTGTCGCTCTGGCAGCGAATGGCCAATCCGAGGTCTGAGCCGCCCCCGGTGTAATAGGCGTTACACTTCAGGCGCTCCTTGCGCCCCTTGTCGAGGCTGATCTCGCCGCTGCCGCCCCAAGACCCCAATAACGTGTCAAAAGGGCTCGGGTCCGCGTAAGACGGAGACCGGGGTACGAAGATGAACAGCGCGGCGATGGCAATGACCACGAACCGCCCAATAGCTGAACGCAAAGTCATGGATCGAGCTTCTCCCTGGGCTCCGAGTCTACGTCCCCAATGACACAGAATTGCTACCGCAGGGCGGCTCTATGCCGCAAGTCTGCCACGACACACAAATCCAAGAAGTTTGAGGCCCTGCGCCCTTCGTGACGACTAGGTATCTAGGTCAAATCGCCAGAACCACAAGGGCAATGCCGGCAAGGAACAGAAGAAGCGAGGCAACGATCAGGCTTAAGCCCAATCGTCGCAGAGTGTTGCCGAATGAGCTTGAGCGGCCGGATGCGATCGCGCCTTGCGCCACATAGGCGTTCACGTAGGTCATGCCGGCGATGAACAAGCCCACGCCAAAAATGGCGAATGCCCATTTTAGCGGCACCATATTCAGGGGGGGAGCCAGGTGGCGGGGCGATGAGGCTTGCTAGGAACAGCAACAGTGCGACGAGGCACCGCCATTGAGCAGGAGCGCGGCCTGAATGGCTGATCGGGCTAGCCCAACGCGGAGCTCGATGTAGAGAAGCTGCAAGGCACTGGTCTCAGCCCTCTCCTGCATGGCGTCGCCCCGGCCAAAAAAAGGAACGGGCGCCGCCTTCCGGCAGCGCCCGTAACCGTAGTTTGAACTAGCCGCACTCTTTCATGCCGTGCATGGCCTTTGTGGCCTCTTCCATAGACCCATAGGTGCCCATGGACTTCTTCCCCTCGGGGATTTCGTGCATCGCTTCGCATTTGTGGCTCGCAGGGTCGAACACCACGTAGAACTGCTCGGCGAGGGCCGGGGTGACGAAGACGGCGGTCAGAGCTGCGGCAATCAGATATTTGCGCATAGGGTTTCTCTCCTAGAATGGGTGGCTGTAAGCCGAAGGACGTCCGAACGGGCTTACCACTCACCCGGCCTGGACTGTCGAAGGTTAGAAAGACGCGGGACTACTTCCCAATACCTTCTGGCTATTGTTTCGCTATTTTCCGCGCGGGACCTAGATAGCACAAATTTGCGCCAGAACCCGCGCCGAGAGAAAAAGGGGCACCCGCTTGGCTTCTGGCGAGTGCCCGAGGGCTTGGGAGGGAGGGGTCAGGGGATGACCACTCGAGCATTAGGCGCTCGGTCGCTTAGCGGCCGAGGTGCGCGGCGTAGACGTTGGGGAAATTCTCGGCCATGGCGGGGGCGGCGAACGACACAACCAGGGCGACGGCGATCAGAAGCTTCTTCATAGGGGTCTCTCCTATTTGTTGTGGCCTTGGGCTCCGAAAGGTCCGACCGGCTGGCCACGTGGCGCGATTGGAACGAGCGTTAGGTAATGCCGACCCCCCGGCCTTGCCCAATACCTGTTCGCTATTGATTTCGTGCAAGAAACTGCAGGGAATAGCGTTCGGCTATCGAGTTCAAAGCCAACCGGCATTTCCGTTAAAGACGGCTTAGGCCGATCTTCCTTTGCATCGCCGCAGCCGTTTGTTTCCGGCCTAAGCAACAGACAAAGGAGAGAACGGACATGTTACCTTTCAGCAGCAATTCACGACTTGGCCGCGGCCTTCTTCTTGCCGCTGTCGTCGCAAGCGCTTCGGCGTTTGCCGTGCCCGCGCTTGCGGGCGAATGCCCCGCCGATCAGAAGAAGGCGAATGCCCGCGAGGCCGTCGATCTAAAGCCGGTTGGCGTGACCGACACCGTCATCGCCTCGATCGACGTCTCCAAGGCGCCGTTCAACATCGATGGCCGCAACTTCCGCATGCGCAAGCTCACCATCGAGCCGGGCGGCGTTGTGCCGTGGCACAGCCACGGCGATCGTCCCGCCATCATCTACATCATCGAGGGCGAGATCGAGGAATACGCCAGCAACTGCGCCGTGCCGATCATGCAGAAGGCGGGTGACGTCGTGGCCGAGACCCCGGAAGTCTCCCATTGGTGGAAGAACCTCGGCGACAAGACCGTAGTGCTCATCTCCGCCGATCTGCTGCACGACCCTAACGATCACAACATGTGAGGGCGTCTTCCCCGCGCCCCCCACGCCTGGACGTGACGCCCGCGTGTCCCTCCCCGTCGGGGCGTCACGTCCATTTCTCATCGCTTCGCATCGAGGAGCCAAGGCCATGTCGGAGATCAGTCACGCGATGCCGTCAAGCAAGCCGCACGCCCATGGATATTCCGCAGGCGTATTCTTCCGGTCCGTGGTCATTGCCCTCACCGCATTCTTGACTCTCGTCGATCTCTTCGCCACGCAGGCCATCCTGCCGATGCTCACAGCCCATTACGGGGTGACGCCGGGACAGATGGGACTTGCCTCCAATGCGAGCACCTTCGGCATGCTCGTCTCCGGTCTCGCCGTCGGCTATTTCTCGAGCAGCATCGACCGGCGCCGCGGCATCTTGATCAGCCTCGTCCTGCTCGCGATCCCGACGACGCTCCTCGCCTACGCGCCCAATCTCACCGTCTTCGCCGTCTTGCGCGTGGCGCAGGGCCTGTGCATGGCCTCAGCCTTCACCCTCACTCTTGCCTATCTCGGCGAGCAATATAGCGCGCAGGATTCGGCCTCGGCCTTCGCCGCCTACATCACCGGCAACGTGGCGAGCAATCTGGTCGGACGGCTGCTTTCCGCCGGTGTCGCCGATCATTTCGGGCTCGCCGCCAATTTCTATTTCTTTGCCGCCCTCAATTTGCTTGGCGCGCTCCTCGTCTATTTCACCGTGGAGAAGACCCCGCCGATGCGCGCCACCGGCTCCGGCATGGGCTCCCACTTCTCCGCCTGGATCATGCATCTCAAGAACCCGCCTCTGCGCGCGAGCTTCGCCATCGGCTTCTGCATCCTGTTCGCCTTCATCGGCACCTTCACCTACGTGAACTTCGTGCTGGTGCAGCCGCCCTTCAGCGTCGACGCCATGACGCTCGGCATCATCTATTTCGTGTTCCTGCCGTCGATCGCCACGACGCCGCTCGCCGGCCGCGCGGTGGAACGCTTCGGCACGCAGGCCACCTTCTGGGGCTCGCTCGCCATTGCCGCTCTCGGTCTGCCGTTGATGTTGTCCTCAAGTCTTGCCGCGTTTTTGACCGGCATGGTGCTCGTCGGCGTCGGCACGTTCTTTGCGCAAGCCACCGCCACCGGCTTTGTCGGCCGGGCGGCAAGCTCGGACCGTGGCTCGGCGAGCGGCCTCTATCTCGCCTTCTATTTCTTCGGCGGGCTGATGGGCGCCGCCGTCCTCGGTCTGCTCTTCGACCGGTTCGGCTGGGAGGCCTGCGTCGCCGGCATCGGTGTGTCGCTGCTCATTGCGGCGCTGCTTGCCCTGTTCCTCAAGACGCCGATGACGCCGGAGGCGATGCGGCATGACGCCTGATCGCGCGATCGCGGCCGGAAATTCAACCAGCCCTACCGTCAGCGCACAAAAAAACCGGCAGGCTTGGCCTGCCGGTTCAAAATCAGTCGCGGTGGCGAAAGATTTAGGCGAGCTGCACGTTCGCAGCTTGCTTGCCGCGCCCGCGCTTGTCGTCCTCGATCTCGAAGGAGACCTTGTCGCCCTCGTTCAGCGCCGGAACGCCGGAGCGCTCGAGCGCAGAGGCATGGACGAATACGTCCTTGTCGCCGCCCTCCGGCGAGATAAAGCCGAAGCCGCGCGCATGATTGAAGAATTTCACTGTGCCATTGACACGAGACATTGGGATTCCTTTCCCGTTGATAATTTTCACATAGCGGTCCGTTCGCCTAGAGGGCGCCCGGCGTCTTCAAATTGTTCGGGGAAAGGTCGTCGTGCTCGTAGTCGGCGCGATAGTCTTTGCCGTCACTCTTAAAGGCTCGCGCCCACCTTGGGCGCGCCGATGCACAATCATATGGCTGGCTTGGCTCCCGATTGCAAGGCGCAACTTGGACCGGCGCGCCAGATGCCCGCTCCGGCACAAGCCGCAAATTCGGCGTTCCTGCCATTTTTTGATCTGGCGCAAAGCCTCGGCGACCAGCGCATTTATGAGTAGCAAAGGCAGCGGCAGCCATGTCGCGTGGTGGTCTCCTGCTCTGCCTTGGCGGCCTCGACCGAACGGGTAACACCGCTGCGATCGGGGCCGCTCTTGTTTTGGCGGCCCCTTGGACGCCTTCACCCAACGGGCACAGCATCGCCAAACGCCGGCCCTCTTTTGGTCGGCTTGTTGCGGGAACCGTTATGCTTAACGCCGACTTAAAATAAGCCGCCCGTTAATCATTTTCTAAGAGGCGGGGCGTAAAAAGCCGGAAGTCTCGTTTAGGGGGAATAGTCTGAAATGCGCACAATTCTGGCCCTAGCCATCCTCGCCACGTCCCTGATGCTGGGCGGCTGTTTCCATCACAATCAGGCCGTCTATGCTGAGCCCTTGCCGCCGCCGGTGAACGCCCCGGTCAAATAGGCTCACGGCTGAACTCTGCTTTTGGGCTGCCAAGGGGACGGCGCTCGCTTTAGCGAAATTGACGGTTTCTGACCGCAAGCCGGAGGCTCGCACCTCCGGCTGTTTGTGCTTGCGCGTCCCATGGAACCGGATCCCACTTCCCGCGTTCTGTGAACCTGGTGGCCGGCAGGGCAACCTCACTGCCCCGCGCTCCCCGCATGCCGGCCCCCGACTAGTTTGTATCGCGTCTAGTTGGAGAAGCCCGGTTTCAGACCGGGCTTCTTCGTACGTGGAGCTCGCGCTAGGATGGCTTGAGCCGTTCCTTGAGCAAAAGTGCCGCGATGCCGAACATTCTTGACGTGATCCTCATCGTCTATGTCGTGCTGGTCCTGTTCGGCTTCTATCTGATCTACATGTACGACCCGCATTCGGTGCACTGGCTGTTCAGCAGGCTGTTCACCCCGCTCATCTGACGCAAGCGCCCCGCTAGCCCGCGGCTCAAGCTTCGTTGCGCCGAGGTGTCGCACCTTGGTTCGCGGCCGGAACCCATTTGCGATCAGGACATTGGCTTTGAGCGCGGCCGGATGGGTCATCCCCCTCAGGACATCCCCGACGGCTCGCGGAAGCCCGGCCTAGATCCCTAGGTCGGGCTTCTTTTGTTTGGCGCCGGCCGGAACTTGCCTTCCGGCTGCGACGTTCTTCGCGGAGCGGTCGGTAATGGCAGGACTTCTGTCACGCGCCTGAGGCCCCGGCCGCGATGTGAGAGTCGAGAAGCCCGGTTCCCCAGCGCCGGGCTTCTTTTTTCTGGCATTGGCCTCTTCACTGGTCCTTTACCCCTCTGAGCTCAAATAGAGAGCGAAGGAGGGGACCGCGATGATCAGGTTCCTCACCTATTTGGGCTTGCTCTCAGCAACGATGCTCTGGCTCGGCATTCTGTGGGCTTTCGCAGCGGACCCGCGCGACCTCGCTGCCTTCGCTTAACCCCGGACCTGTCCGGCCGGTAAGCGCAGCGTCAGGCGCCCTCCTGCAAGGCCAAGCACTCACGCCCCGCAGGCGCTGACCCAGACGAGCAGCATCACCGCCGCTGCGGCGCCGCCTGCCGCAACGAACAGATTGAGCAGGCCCCGCCGCCTCAGCGACGGCGCGAGGTCGCGCTTGTGCAGCTCCTGAGGCACCCTCACCCAGAACATGTCCAGCCAAATCACGGTGAGGAGAAAGGTGAGGACCACGCCAGCGAGCTGCAGCGCGGACATTGCGGTGCAGACCCCCATGGCGCCCTCTCTCACTCGGCGGCGAGCTTTCGGCGGCATCGGATTCGAAATGCCTCCGGGCTCGCCAGGCTGGATTTCTGCGGCAGGCTCGGCGCCCGGCTCGGGCTCATGCAGGATCACGCCGTCGAGCAGGCCGAACTCACCGAGCCAGGCCTGGCGCTCGAGTGCACGGTTGGTTTCGGCATAGCCTGCTTCCCAGCGGGCGCGGATGCCTGCCGGCGAGAAGTCGATATCCTTGGTGTGGCTCTCATTGTCGAGGCGCGGCGCAAGCAGCCGCACCACATGCATGCGGGTGTCGCAATGATACTTGGCGAGCTCTTGATAGAGCGGATCCTGCTTCTCCTTCTCAGGCACGTATTCGAGCAGCTTGGTGATGACGTGGCGCAGCTTGTGCGCTTCGCGCTGGCGCACGATGTGGCTAGCGATACGGCTAGAATATTGAATGTCCTTTTGGCGGTTCAGGATCTCCCAGATGGTTTCCGGCTCGTTTCCTGTGGCGTTCCACAGATGCACGGCGAAGATCAGCGAGTTGCGCCGCGGTTGATCGTCGAAGATGCGCTCGGTCGGCGTGTTGGAGAGGATGCCGCCGTCCCAGTAAAGCTCGCCGTCGATGCGCACCGCCGGGAAGGCCGGCGGCAGCGCGCCCGACGCCATGATGTGGGCCGGCGTGATCTCCATCTCCTTGGAGTCGAAATAATGCATCATGCTGGTGCGCACATGTGCGGCGCCGACGGTGAGGCGCGGATGCCCGGAATTGATGCGGGAGAAGTCGACGAGCTCCTCTAGCGTCTGGCGCAACGGCTCGGTCGAGTAGTAGCCGGCGTGGTCTGCGCCAAGCGGCACATGGGCGCCGAGAAAGGCGCGCAGATTCGTCTCGAAGAAACCGGGGATTCCGGTCGCGAGCGTCGTCCATGAGGAGAGCGCGTCGGCAACGCCGGTGAAGGCAGGAAGCGCCCCCCACAGGCTCGAGCGCTCGACGCGCCGCCAGAACTCCTGGAGCCGGTCAAGACGATCCTCGACCTTGTTGCCGGCGATGATGCTCGCATTGATGGCGCCGATCGAGGTGCCGATCAGCCAATCAGGTTCGATGCCTGCGTCGTGCAGCGCCTGATAAACGCCGCCCTGATAGGCGCCGAGCGCGCCTCCGCCTTGCAACACGAGCACCACCTGCCCGTTATTGGCGTTGCGGATCTGGTTGGCGGCTTCGAGCGGGGTGAGGCCTTTAAGGGGGCTGGCCATGTTCGTTCCTCCGGTCTGTTTCTTCTTGCTTGAACCTGCTCTCTAATGCGCGGTCCAACCGCCATCGACGGCGATCGACGTGCCGGTGATCGAGGCTGCCGCGTCCGAGGCGAGGAACACGGCAAAGGCGCCGAGCTCGTCCACGGTGGCGAAGCGCTTGTTCGGCTGTTGCGCGAGCAGCACTTCGCGGATCACTTGATCGCGCGGAATGCCATGCGCCTTCGCCTGGCCTTCGATCTGTGCCTCCACCAGCGGCGTGTAGACATAGCCCGGGCAGATGGCGTTGCAGGTGATGCCTTGCTCCGCCACTTCGAGCGCCGTCACCTTGGTGAGGCCGAGCATACCGTGCTTCGCCGCCACATAGGCAGACTTGTAGGCAGAGCCGACCAATCCATGGGCCGAGGCGATATTGATGATGCGGCCCCATTTGTTGAAGATCATCGAGGGAAGCGCAAGTCGCGTGGTGTGGAAGGCCGAGCTGAGATTGATGGCAAGGATCGCATCCCACTTGGCAGGCGGGAACTCCTGCAGCGGAGCCACGTGTTGGATTCCGGCATTGTTGACCAGGACGTCGAGCCGGCCGAATTTAAGAAGCGCCGTTGCAATCATCTCGGCGATCGATTCCGGATTCGACATGTCGGCGCCGGAGTAGCCGACACGCACGCCGAAATCCTTGGCGACGCCGTCTTTCACCGCTTCGATCTCTTCCGGCTTGCCGAAGCCGTTCAGCACGACGTCAGAGCCTGCGCCGGCGAGAGCCCGCGCGATGCCGAGCCCGATGCCGCTGGTCGAGCCGGTAACGAGCGAAACCTTATCCTTCAGCGACTGGGCCGCAGCGGGCTTGCGCTCCATCATGGCGATATTCATAGCCTCGCACTCCTTGCCTGGGGTGCCCGGGGGGACACGTTGAGAGTGCCAGGATCATGCTCGCAAGGGTACGTTTGCGGGAAATGCCATTTGGCTAAGACATCCATAGGGTGACTGCTATGCTGGCCCACGGGACAGAAATTGGTGATCAGAAGTCAGAAAGAGTGGTCAGAAAGTCAGAAAAGAGGTGCCTTGCCGGCCGCCTCCTCTCCACTGATTTCTGATCTCTGATATCTATCCCCTGAAATGCCCAAAAATTAGGCATGACTGCCAAAGCATCTCGACGGTAAAGCTCAATCGAGCGTAAAAGAAACCGACTTAACCACGCGCGACCAGACCATTTCCGAGGCCAGGATCCCTTCCCAGCATGGCGCGAAGCCCGTTCGCGTGCACCAGCGTGCCCGCGTCTGCGCGAGCAGATGTGAATGATCGTCATGCCCCCGTGTGTTGTTTTGCCGATAGTCTGCGCCGGTCGCCTGTGAGCTAGCCAAGCGGGGCGCGTTCCTCATGGAAATGCATCAGGTCCGTTACTTCCTCGCCGTGGCGCGCACGCTCAATTTCACGCGCGCCGCTGAGGAATGCCATGTGGCCCAGCCTTCGCTCACCCGCGCCATCCGCCAGCTTGAAGGCGAGCTTGGCGGCGACCTGTTCCGCCGCGAACGCCCGCAATCGCAACTGACCGAGCTCGGCCAGCGCATGCTGCCGCTGCTCAAGCAATGCTACGACAGCGCCGTCAGCGCCCGGTCACTCGCCGCAGCCATCAAGAGCGGGGAGGTTGGCTCGCTCAGGCTTGCGCTGTCGCATACCATCGACCCGTCTCTCGTGATGCCGCACGTGGTCGAGCTCGGGAAGCTGTTCAAAGGCCTCGAGCTCAAGCTTTATCGCGGCAACGGCGAGGAGGTGCTGAGCTTTCTCAAGCGCGGCGACGCCGAGCTTGGCCTCGGTGCGGGCTTCGGCGACGAGTGGGAGCGGCTGGATCGCTGGCCGCTATTCACCGAGGACTTTCAGATCGTGGTTCACTCCATGCACCGTCTCGCCAATGCCGCCTCTATCGGGCTCGGCGATCTGAGAGAGGAGCGCTTCGTGTTCCGCACCTATTGCGAATCGACGCCCATGCTGGTCGAGTATTTGCGGTCGCAGGACATCGACCTCGAACGCCGCCATGAAACCGGCGCAGAATCCGACCTCATCGCTCTGCTCGAGGCCGGCGTCGGCGTGGCTCTCCTGCCGCGCAGCACCAAGGCCCCCGACACTTTACTTCGTCTCATGGTGGAGAAGCTCGAGCTCAATCGCACCGTCTATCTCTACGGCGTCGCCGGACGCCAGCGCACCGCGGTCGCTTCCACCCTGATGAAGATGCTGCGCGCCTGCGACTGGTCGCGCTACGCCGCCGCGGCGTGAGCCCGCCGGTGACGCCCCGCCCGGTCAAGATAACAGTCGATGAGACGCACCGCGTGTCGGGTCTGCTGCAGGCCCCGAGAGGCGCGCGCGCCTGCTACGTGCTCGCCCATGGCGCCGGCGCGGGCATGACCCATCCCTTCATGGCGGCAATCGCCGATGGATTGGCGGAACGCGGCGTCGCCACGCTCCGCTACCAGTTCCCCTACATGGAGCAGGGCGGAAAGCGCCCTGACGCGCCGAAGCTTGCCCAAGCGACGGTGCGCGCAGCGGTGGCGGAAGCCGCGAGACTCGTTCCCAAGCTTCCCCTCATCGCCGGCGGCAAATCCTTCGGCGGCCGCATGACCTCGCAGGCGCAAGCTCTATCGCCGCTTCCCGGCATACGCGGGCTCGCGTTCCTCGGCTTTCCTCTGCACGCTGCAGGACGTCCGTCGGAGGAGCGGGCGGCGCATCTCTTCGAGGTGAAGATCCCGATGCTGTTCCTGCAGGGGACGCGCGACGCGCTCGCCGACATCGCGCTGATGCGCAAGCTCGCGGCTGGCCTCGGCAAGCGCGCGACGCTCGTGCAGATTGCCGACGGCGATCACTCCTTCCATGTGCCTGCACGCACTGGACGGAGCGATGAAGAGGTCAGAACCGAGATGCTTGACGCTTTCGCCGGCTGGATCGAGGGCTTGTCCTAGGGCCGCTGTTCAGGCTTGTTCGGGCCGAGCCGATATGCTCCGTTCGGAGGCAGCAAGGCGAGGCGCCGATGACGGGTGAAGTCGGAAGGCCATCCTTCCAGGCGCGTCCAGACGCGAGACCTGTCCCGCTCGTCGTCTGGGCCGCAAGACTGTCCGTCTATTTCCTGCTGCAAGGAGCGCTCCTGCTTCTTGCTTACGCCTATTACGGCTTTGACACAGACCCACAGAGTTTTCCGCCTGGCCAGCGGCTCGATCCGCTACATGCGGCCGTGCATCTCCTCTGGGGAATCGCCGGGACCTATGTAGGCTTCGTCCGTCCGCAACTCGCCACTCCCTTCATGCTTGCCTTTGCCGCTTTCTATACGCTGCTTGCCATTCTCGGCACCTTCACCAACCAGCATCTCGGCATGCACCTCGACACACCGGTCAATCTGTTTCACTGGTCGCTGGTCTTTCCGGCCTGGGCCATCGCACTCTATGGGCTATGGCGAGAGCGGCACCCAAGATAGCCGACAGCGCCGCGTCGGCCTGCGGCAGACTGATCGCGCTCTACTCACGGTTTTTGGTCCGTGACGTCACCACCCAGGTCCTGTTTGTGACTCCGCTCGGCCCTCGGCCTGTGGTGTGGATCGGCTGGCACGAAGGAAATCTGCTGACGCTCGCCGTTCACCAGCGGATTTTGCGCCGCGCGGGCATCGCCTTCGTGCCGCCCGGCCTCAGCGGGCAGGCGATGCGGGGTTGGCTGGAAGGATTGGGTATAGCTCCGGTGCCGCTCGCCGAGGACGCTAGACGCGGGTTGGGGCTGCGGCAGATGGAGGCGGCGATCGCCGGCGGCAAGGACGTGTTGATCGCCGTCGATGGACCGCGCGGCCCACGGCATAACATCGCGCGAGGGGCGCTGTGGCTCGCAGGGGCAACCGGCGCCGAGGTGCGCCCCGTGGGCTCCGCGTCTTCGCTCTGTCTTCGGCTGCCGCGGTGGGACCGGCTCATCGTGCCGTTTCCCGGAGCGCACAATATTGTTGCGGTGGGAGCTGCGTGGCCCTTCGCCGAGCCTCACCGGCGTTCGTCCGAGGGCTTCATCAGACTTGCCGCGGAGCTGCACGGGCTCAGCCGCTACGCACGCGCCGCGCTCCGCGCTGAAAACGTCCTGAGGCCGACGGAGGTAGCGCCGTGGAAATGAGGCTGCCGAACTGGGTCAGGGCGATCATCCTGATATCGGCGCTGATGCAGCTCAGCTTCGGCATAGCATTGTTGCTAGACCCATCGCGTATTGCCGAGCTCTGGCCATGGAAGCTGCCGCCGCTTACGGCGCGTCTCCTCGGCGCAAGCACGCTCGTCTCGGTCCCCATGTCTCTGCTTGCCATCGGCATCAATCGATTTGTGGTGGCGGCGATTCCCTTGGTGATGATGCTGACCTACCGGGTCCTCCAGCTTCTCGCCGGCGCGATTCATCACGACCGCTTCACCGCCAACTCTCTCGTCACGCTCAACTATTTTGGCGGCGGACTCTTGATGGCGGTCGCGTTCGGCTATCCGCTTTGGGCCGGACTGCGCGGAACGCTTCCACCGGCGAAGGATCGCAGCCCGCTCAGCGCAAGTCGGCCATGGCACCCCCCATCGTCCGCACGCGCCGCACTTGGCCTGCTTGGCGGATTTTACGTGGGACTTGGCCTCGTGTTCCTGATGCACGGCGCCAACGCCAAGCCATTGTGGTTCGACGCTTCCGGCATCACGCCCCTGACAGCGCGGCTCTTCGCTTCGCCACTGACCGGCTTGGGGCTCGGGCTCATTCTCGTCGCGCGCGCCAAAGACTGGCGCGCGGTCTTTGTACCCGCAATCGGCATGGCGACCATCGGCATTCTCGGCACGCTCTCGCTGGTGCTCGACCGCGCCGATTTCGCGCCGCAAAGCGCCGGCGCATGGCTTACGGCGGCAACGCCGCTAATGCTGCTGCTGATCGGGCTTGCGCTTCTGATCTCCAGGCCTTCGCCGTTCGCTCGAGCACTGCGCAGCTCACCGCATTGAGCCGACGCGGTCGGTCTCCTCGCGTGTGCTATTCCGAGCTTGATCCTATTTTAGCGGTGGCAGCGGTTGCGGAGCCATGACGACCTGGCTCGTATGAAAGTGAAAGCACCCGCCTAATACACATGACGCGGCAAGAACCGCCGCAACGACGATGATACGCATGACTGCCCCCTCAAACGCTACTATCACGCACGCCATACTGGCGAAAAAAACCGAGGGTCAAATGCACCACATTCCGCCGGGGATTTGGTGACGATTCTGCAACAGTGACCTTGCGGTTGTCATCGCGTGGCGAAAAACGCCGAGCAGAGTCGGCGAGAGCACCCGTACGGCCAAGTTCCGGGCCCCAAATGCAAAACTAGCGTTGGCGGGAGTCCGCGACTCAGATAAGTCGGGATCGGCGTAACGGGTTTAGTCGGAATCCAGCAACACCGACCCGGCTGCCGTGCCCCACAGAGACCGACCGAAACTGCCACTTCTCGTGCTTGCCGCCGGCGGCATTCTGCTCGGCGCTGCGGCGCTGCAATCCGTGCTGATCACGGTGTCCGGTCCTTCGAGCAGCCCCCACGCCATCAGCGTCGATAACGGGCGCCCTGCCGGCGTTCCGGCACCATCGCCTGCACCCTCTTCCTCGCCAGCGGCGGGTTCCGCCAAGCCTGCCGATCCAATCACGACCGGCGCCGTGCCCGATCCGCCTGCGGGCCACGCGACCGACCCTGCAAGACCAGCTTCGCCGCCCGAGGCGGCGAGCACCGGCGCAGAGCCTCAGGCTGATGTTGCGCCAAACGACGAGCCTCAGTCTGCCGCCGTGCCTGTTCCATCCGCGGCTGAGCCAGAAGCCGCTCCCGATACCGGCGCTCCGGCAAAGGTCGAAAGCGCCGGCAGCGAAACGCCGAGCGAACCTCACGAGCCCGCAGCAGAGGAGGCGAAGGTCGAGGCGCCGCCAGCAATGTCCGAGCCGCTGCCGCAACCCGTCCCCTCGCAGCTCGCCGCTTCACCGGCAGAAGCGCCTATGCCGGCGCCGGCGCCGTTCCTCCGCCGCCCGAGATGAAGGCGGTCGCGGCCGAGCCGAAGGTCGGACCTGTTCCCGCGCCATCCGAGCCGGCCGCAGAGCCAGCGCCTGCACAGGCCGTGAAGAGCAAGACCATTGAAGAGACGCCCGTGCCCGCACCTTCTGCTTCATCGCCCGAGATCAAGCAGGCCGCCACCGAGCCCGACCCACCGAAGCCTGAGCCCGTGCCTGTCGCCGAGAGCAAGCCCTAAGCGAAGCCCGAGCCGAAAGCGGCTCCAGCTGAGAAGCCTAAGGCGATGGCCTCCGTCGAGGCGCAAGGCCAGCCGGCCGCTAAGCCGATGAGCCTCGGCTTCGGCCGAGCCGCCGCACGTCCTGCCGCAGGAAAAGTCAGTTCAGGCCGCTACGCTGCCAATGTCCGCGCCGCCATTGGGCGGCATCGGCCGGCCGTGCGAGGCGGCGGCAGCGCCACCGTCGCTTTCAGCATCGGCCCGGCCGGGGGACTGCAGGGCGTGCAGATCGTCCGCTCGAGCGGCAAGCCTGCGCTCGATCAGGCGGCGATCGCCACGGTGCGGAGTGCAGCGCCCTTCCCGCCCCCGCCTCCCGGCGTCAAGTCCACCTTCTCGATCCAGATCTATTTCCGCTGAGCGCTCGCCTGATCGGAACAGGGCCAACAGCTACTGGGCGCTCTTGAGGGCCGCGATCAGATCCTCAACCGCAACGCGCTTGCGGTAATCTGGGTCGAGGAAGCGCGACTTCACCTCGCCGTCGGTGCCAACCACGAAAGTGGCCGGGATTGGCAACAGCCAGGTATTGCTGCCTTGCGAGCGCGACACGTCCCAGCCTGCGCAGGTCATCAGCTCCTGCATCTCGGCCCCCACCCAGAAGGCGAGGTTCAAGGACATAGCGTAGCCATTGTCGATGTCGGTGAGGATCGGGAAGGGCGCGTCGTGCTCGGCCTTGAGCTCGGCAGTGAAATGCTGCTGGTCGGGCATGATGGCCGCGATCTGGCCGCCCTCGGCCGCGATCTCGTCTTGCGCTTCCGCGAGCGCGCGAGTGTTGATGCGGCAATAGGGGCACCAATGCCCGCGATGGAAGGTGATGGCGACCGGCCCCTTGTCGAGGAGCTTGTCGAGGCTGACGAGGCGGCCGGCCTCGTCGGGCAGGACGAAAAGCGGCATCGGCTCGCCAGGCCTCGGCGCCGTCTCGCCCACGCCCTGCTCTTTCAATCTGGCGACGAGTTTGTCCACTGCCTCCTGAAAATGCGGGCCAAGGTTCCGCACCGCGTCGGCGAAGGCCTGCAGCCGCTCACCGAGCGACGCATCCATGTCGCGGGCCTGGATATAGGCATCGTGCAGTGCGTCGTTGAGCGATTTCTCTGTCACCTACAAGCTCCCATCGTCCTGGCGGCCGCGCCGCGGCTTCCAATCCGTAAGGACCCCGAATTGTTACGTTTTACCCGTTGGTTCTCAATACCACTTAGGGCGGGCAATAGGTAGGCGCGATGCGGCATAAGTAACGGATCTACCAGGGCGGAATTGGCCGCAACAGTCGGGCGCTCCGGATCGCCTTCAACAGGTCGTCGATCGCCATCCGCTTGCGGTAGTCCGGATCGATAAATCGCCCGCGTATATAGCCGTCCGCATCGACGACGAAACTCGCCGGCAGCGGCAAGATCCAGGCGTCGTTGCCTTGATAGCGTGGAAGATCCCGGCCTGACGCCGACATCAGCTCCTGCAATTCGGCCCCAACCCAGATCGCGAGATTGAGCGAAAGCGCATAGCCGTTGTCCATGTCGGTCAGCACCGGATAGTGCATGTTCGACTCGCGCTTCAGCGCCGCCGCGAATTGTTGGCGGTCTGGCATGATGGCCACGATCTGCGCGCCTTCTGCGGCGATGCGGGTTTGCGCTTCGGCGAGCGCCTTGGTGTTGATGCGGCAATAGGGGCACCAATGGCCGCGATGAAAGGTGACGGCGACCGGCCCCACCCGCAACAGGCTCACCAGGCTGACGAGATCGCCCTTCTCGTCCGGCAGAATGAACGGCGGCATCTGATCGCCGATCTGCGGAACGGCGGTGCCGAGGTCGCTCGCCATGAGCCGCACGACCAGCCGGTCCACGGCCTCCTGCATCGCCGGACGCAAGGCCCGCGCCGCCGCCGAGAAGGTCTCTAGCCGGTCGCGCAACGACGCGTCCATGTCGCGGCAATAGAAGAATGCCTCTTCGATCGTTTGGAACACGGGAGTCGTCATCGGCAAACTGTGCTCCCGTGCCAATGCCGCCTTTGCTCAGGCGAACCGGCCCAAGACCGTGCGTTCTCCTAGCCTGCTTCACGCATAGCTCCAGCTCTGTCATGCGGATTAGGCTCCCGGCGGGCCGCGAGGTCCAATAGCGAGGCGCTATGGTGTCGATCATCGATCGGCATTTCACCAAAAGCCCGCGCTCAGGCTTTGCTTTAGGCCGTCAAATCGTGCTTGGCGCGGGGCCGACGATGCCGGGATTCGTCGGCAAAACCCGCCAGGATCAAGGAGAAGGTCATGTGGTTCATCAACTTGCTTGAGCGGGGCAGAGCACTCGCCGACCGCATCCCCTACAGCCTTGTGGCGCTCCTCGCGCGCCTAGCCGTGGCGAGCGTGTTCTGGCGCTCCGGCCAAACCAAGGTCGAAGGGTTCTTCATGATCAAGGAGAACACGTTTTTCCTGTTCCGCGAGGAGTACAAGGTTCCTCTGCTTCCGCCTGACGTTGCCGCCTATATGTCGACGACTGCCGAGCACCTCTTCCCGGTGCTGCTCGTGCTTGGGCTTGCCTCGCGGCTGTCGGCGCTTGCGCTGCTCTGCATGACCGCGGTGATTCAGCTCTTCGTCTATCCCGACGGCTGGCCTGAGCACATCCTGTGGGCCGCGCTCTTGCTGCTGATCATCGCCCGCGGTCCTGGCGCGATCTCCCTCGATCATCTGATCTGGAGCCGTGTGCAGCCGGCTTCCGAGCCAGCACCCGCGCGCTAAATAAAAACGTGACTCGTCATGGCCGGGCTCGACCCGGTCATCCACGTCATCTCAGTCGTCGATGCCGACGGCGAGATGGGCGCCGATCAGCACGGCGAGACCATCCGAAGCATTGAAATCGGAAGCCGCCGCAGTCGCCATCTCCACCGCCTCGGCAATGGTCGACCCGACTTGCAAGGCGGCGAGGAATATGTCCGTACCGGCGCCGATCCGCCGCGTCTCGACCTCGAGGAAGGGACGCGCGACGAGCGCAGCCTCAGGACCCCAATGGGACACGGGCTTCACCGCCGTCGCCTGATTGACCTCCCAGATCGACAGCACCGGATAGGCTGAAGCGACAATGCCGACCGAAGGGTGCAGCGTGACGCGGACAGCGCCGACGCGCCCCGCGGGAAGCGAGGCGAAAGCTGCGCGCGGCAGCGGTTCGGCATCTGCGGCATGATAGGCGCGCCCTCTCGCATATTCGAGCCTCGCCACATCGGCGAGATAAGGCAGCGGCTTCGCCTCATCGAACTCCGCGATGAAGGCTGCGAAGGTTTCGCCGTAATGGATGAGGAGCGGCGAGAATGGCGGCTCGCGCAGCACGAAGGCGTGCGCCATGGCGCTGAAGAACGCATCGCCAACCAGCCGCTTGACCACTGGAAAGCGCGCGCCGAGCGCCTCGATCAGGCTTGCCGCGACATTGTTGCGATAGACGGCGAAGCGCCGGTCGGCCCGCCGGATGCCCGAGCCCTTGAGGCATGAGGGGACAGGCGTTGTGGCGCTCAGCAACGCCTCAGCAAACTCATCCTGCATATCCAAGAGGTTCTGCATGAGGTCTCCCATCAGAGGCAGTTGTGCCGGCGTCTCGCCGTTCGCGCCGCTTGGTCTCGGCGGTCATGATGCCAAGCGCTCGTTCAGCCTCGGCGGCGAGCACGGAAAAAGCCGGCACGTCATTGTCCCATTCGATCAGGGTCGGCGTGGCGCCTAAGCGGGCAAGCATGCGGGCGTAGAGCAGCCACACCATATCGGCGACCGGCGTCCCGTGCGCGTCGATGAGGAGCGGCGCGTCGAGGTCGTCACGATCCTCGAAATGGCCCCCGAGATGGATCTCGCCGACATGCTCCATGGGGAACTGGTCGAGATAGGCCATGGGCTCGGTGCCGTGATTGACGGCAGACACGTAGACATTGTTCACGTCGAGCAGGAGCCCGCAGCCGGTGCGGCCGACCACCTCGGCCAAGAACTCGACCTCGCTCATGGTCGAAGCCTCGAAGGCGACATAGGTCGAGGGGTTTTCCAGCAGCATGCGGCGCTGAAGCGTCTCCTGCACTTCATCGATGTGATCGGAGACGCGGGCGAGTGTCTCGGCGTTGTACGGAACCGGCAGGAGATCATTGAGATAGACGCCGTCATGGGTCGACCAGGCGAGATGCTCGGAGAACAGCGCCGGCTCGTAGCGGTCGATCACGCGCTTCAGCCTGGCAAGATGGTCGCGGTTGAGCGGTCCGGCGCCACCGATGGAAAGAGCAACGCCGTGCACCGAGAGAGGCGCGCGGGCACGAAGCTCGGCGAGCAGGCGGTGGGGGGCGCCGCCGTCGCCCATATAGTTCTCGGCATGGACCTCGAAGAAACCGAGGCCGTGATCGATGGAAAGCGCCTCTTCGGCATGTTCGGGCTTGAAGCCGACTCCGACGCTTGCCGGCCGGATCACGCCGTGTTCAGCAAAAGTCTTAAGGGTCATGTCAGTCCTCATGCGCTGCGGCGGAAAGCGAATGCGGCCAAGCGGTCGGGCTCGCGCTTCGCCACATTCGCTTCCTTCACCGTCATCCGAAAAATCCTTGGCGTAAGGGTTCCTAGCTCTTGCGCTCGATCGGCTCGAGCGAGCCCTTGCCAAGGGGGGTGTCGATGGTGGTGCAGGTTCCCTTTGGCACGAGCTTCCAGGAATTGCCCTGATAGTCGGTCTTCGACGTGCCGGCGCAGGTGGTTCCCGGGCCAGCGGCGCAGTCGTTCTGGCCCTTCATTGCAACGCCGAAGCATTTCTCCTTGGCGGATTCCTCGGCTGCGACGGGTACAGCAAGGCTCGTGAGCGCCGTCGCCAGCGCGCCGGCAAGGGCAAAAGAGATCGTAGCGGTCTTGTTTGTCATCAGGTCGCTCCGTTAGTGACGAGTGATACGCCGATTGGTTCGAGCGTGAGCCTGATAAAACCCGGATTTCCGCCATTGCGGAAATACCCTTGGCCGATGGAACCCATAGCCTTCGCCTATTGCGGCGGGGCTCAAGCGGCCGTGGCGCCCGTGGTCAGGATCGAGATGTCGGCGTGCGCGATCTCATTCGCCATGGATTGCTTGAGCGCGGCGATGCGGCGGTTGACCTCGGCGATGGTCAATCCCGGCTCGAAGCTCAGCACGATCTCGACAAACACGACGCGGCCAGAGCGCCTCGACCTGACGCGGTCGAGCCGCTGATAATCGCCGGCATTTCCGGCAAGCACGCGATCGACCGTGTCGCGGACGGTCTTGCCCGCCGAGCGGTCGAGCAGGTCAGGGATGCCGGTGCGCAGCATGTCGCTGCCGTTCAGCACCATGAACACGGCGACGAACACCGAGCCCACTGCGTCGGCGGAAGCCACAACGACATTGTCGGTAGAAAGCGCCGCGGCGGTCATCGTGAACAGCACGACCAGCGAACAGATGAGCTTGACCCGCCGCGCGTTCACTTGCCCCTCCATGACGAGGCTGCTTTCGCCGGCCGCAGCGCGGCGCATGCGCTCCCAGGCGAGAAAGTTGACATAGGCGTTGAGGGCACCAACGATGGCGGCAAGAGCGAGCCCAAGCGGGGTGCCGACTTCACCATGCCCGCTGACGATCGCCATGGCCTTGGTGGCGATCCAGGCTGCGGCGCCGAGCATGCCGAGGCCGGTGACGAGATTGGCGATCTGCTCGAGCTTGCCGCCGCCGAACTCGAGGTCCCGCAGCCTGCCGCGATGGAGGCGCCACATCACCGTGTAGGCAAAAATCTCGATCGACATCCCCAGCACGAAGCGAATGGCCTCGGCTTTGATGGTCAGCGAGCCGCCCAATAAGCCGACAGGAGCGGCGAGCGCCAGCACCCCGAGATCGGCAAGGAGCGCAAAGCGCAACGAACGCTCTTGCGCCAGTTGCTCCGGAGTGACTTGCGGATCGCTTGGCATCTGAGGCGCTAGAGCCGCAGCCTGGCGCGCAGGATGTCGAGAATGCCGATGTCCGGAAAATCGACATAGGCCGCGGCACCGATCGGGCATTCCCAGATGTCGGCGGCGGACGGCTCGAACTGGACAAGGACCTGCCCGATCCCGGCATGCCGCCCCTTGGCGAGCGCGGCGAGATCGTCCGCGCCGATGGTCGCTGCAGCGCCGCGCGTCAGATACACCTTGCCGTCGCGAACCTTTGGGTCACCCTCAATGACGATGCGGGCCGGTGCGTCGGTCCGCAACAGCGCAAGCTCAACATCCGATACCGGCACGTCGACCAGCATGAAGCTGCAATCGACCCAGGTCGCGACCGGCGCGCCAGCGCGCACGAAGTCGCCGGGAGCCGCGATCAGGCTCCAGACATAGGCGTCCGGCGGCGCCTTGACCGGCTGAAACTTGGCAGCTTCGTAGGCGCTCTTGACGCTGGCGAGAATTTTCTCCGCGCCTTCCGCCTCGACCTTGGCATCGGCAAGCTCCATGACGGCGCGCGCCGCGGCATCTGCTTGGAGACTTGTCATCAGCTCCTGCAAGCCGCGGACGTGTTGCTTCGCCTTGTTGAGATCGGCCTCGGCCCTGACCACCGGCGTCGCATCCTGAAGCGGATTCTCGATGGTGGCGATCAGCCCGTCTTTTTCGACGCTGTCGCCGACATGCAGCGGCTTGCCTCCAAGAAAGCCATCGATGGGCGCTGACGTCGTGTTTATCCACGTGGTCACCGCCGCGTCGCGCACCACGACGGAGCGGAGATAGGGGGCGCCGATCCAGGCGGTATAGGCCAACAGGGCAGCGAGCCCGACAAAGGCCCAAAGACGCCGAGATCCCCAGCCCTGCGCCATGCGCTCCAACGCCCCCCTGCGGGGTCAAGTATCCTCTGCGACCCGGCGCGAAATCAATTCCCCACTTGCGCCCCATCGGCGGAGTGAGCCCAGCCGCTCGGTGAGGAAGGAAGCGAGCGCTTCGACACGGGCGGGTCTCGGGCCGCCTGGCGGCATGACGAGGTGCAGCGCGATCGGCGGCGGGCTCCAATCCGGCATCACCAGTTCGAGGCGCCCGTCTTTTATCGCCTCGCCGACCACGAAATCAGGCTGCACGGCAAGCCCAAGCCCGGCAAGCAGCGCAGGCGCGAGCGCGTCGGCATTGTTGGCCCTGAGAGGGCCGGCCGGACGCAATTGCGCCTCCTGCCCAGCCTTGTTGAAGAAACGCCAGACATCAGGCGTCGGCAGATAGGCGTAGCAGAGGCAGGCATGGTGCATGAGGTCGCTCGGGTGAGTCGGACGCCCATGCCGCTCAAGATAGGTGGGCGCTGCCACGAGATAGCGGCCAACATCGCGCAGCCGCCTCGCCCGCAACGAGGAATCAGGCAGCGCGGCGATGCGCAAAGCGGCATCGAAGCCGGCGCCGATGAGGTCGACCAGCTCATCGCTCAGATGCAGATCGACCGAAACTTCAGGGTATGCTCGGCAAGGAACTCCGGCAAGATCGGCGCCACCTCTTTGAGGCCGAAGGACATGG
Organism: uncultured Alphaproteobacteria bacterium; assembly: GCA_963740805.1. GTDB lineage: Bacteria > Pseudomonadota > Alphaproteobacteria > Rhizobiales > Methyloligellaceae > Methyloceanibacter. Next base: position 108,705 of record CAVUFL010000006.1, read on the forward strand.
GCGCGGCAAGACGCACGAGCCCGCGCGGGGTGGCCGACTGCTGCATGCGCCTCGCTTTCCGCGGCCTCACCTTCCGCCAGGATGCGAGCGGCGCGATCGAGTAGACGCTGACCTGCGTCGGTCAGGGCCAGCCGGCGAGAGGTGCGATTGAACAGCCGCGCGCCGAGCCTCTTTTCCAGCCTGGCGACCGCCTTGGAGACCGTTGCCTTGGACAGCTCGAGATCCTTGGCGGCGAGCGCAAAGGAGCGCAGTTCGGCGATCTTGGCGAAGATCGCGAGCCCTTCGAGATCAGGCAGCTTTGGCATGATCGGAAACGATGAGTTTCTTAAGTTTCCCTTTATGCGCCGATCCTGCACCCTATCTAAACGCCATGCAACAGCGCCAAGCATGGCGCGGAGGGTAACGACATGATCGAGGTAAGATCGTTCAAAGGCCTTGGCGGAGCCGACCACGGCTGGCTCAAGGCCAAGCATCATTTCTCTTTTGCGAGTTACTACGACCCCGAGCGCATGGGCTGGGGCGCGCTTCGCGTGTGGAACGACGACGAGATCGCGCCGCACACCGGCTTCCCGCCCCATCCGCACGCGAACATGGAGATCATCACCTATGTCCGCGACGGGGCCATCACCCATGAGGACAGCCTCGGCAACAAGGGACGCACCGAAGCCGGCGATGTGCAGGTGATGAGCGCAGGCTCAGGCATCCGCCATGCCGAGTATAACCGCGAGCCCGAGACGACCCGCATCTTCCAGATCTGGATCGAGCCGGATCGCGAGGGCGGCAAGCCCGCTTGGGGCGCCAAGCCCTTTCCCAAGGGCGACCGCGCAGGCTCCTTCGTGGTGCTGGCGAGCGGCTTCGAGAGCGATGCCGACGCACTGCCGATCCGCGCCGAAGCCCGCGTGCTCGGCGCCACGCTCAGAGCCGGCGAGACGGCAGAGTATCCCCTTGGCAACGGCCGCCACGGCTATCTCGTGCCGGCTGAAGGCGAGGTCGAGGTGAACGGCGTCAGCCTCAAGGCGCGGGACGGTGCCGCCATCGAGGACGAGCCGGTGGTCAAGATCACCGCACTCAAGGACTCGGAGATCATCCTGGTCGACGCGGCCTGAACCGCCAACCCATAACCTTTCAAGCAAAGGGTCTGCCTCGGCAGGCCCTTTTTGCTGGCGTTGTCAGGGGCGCCCGATTAAGCAACGCCCATGCTGCTCGGCTGCGAACAACTTCTCGCCTCCTCCCGCCTCAATGGACTGCGCGTCGGCGTGCTCGCCAATCCGGCCTCGATCGACCATGGCTTCCGGCACGTGGTCGACAAGCTCAGCCACTCCAACCGCTACAAGCTCACCGCCATTTTCGGGCCGCAGCACGGCTATCGCTCGGACCTGCAGGACAACATGATCGAGACGCCGCACGCCAAGGACCGGCGGCGCAACGTGCCGATCTTCTCGCTCTACAGCGAGACGCGCGAGCCGACCAAGGAGATGCTCGATCTCATCGACGTGCTGGTCATCGATCTGCAGGACGTCGGCGCGCGCATCTACACCTTCATCTACACTATGGCCAATTGCCTGCGCGCCGCCGCGCGTCATGGGCTTCCCGTCATCGTGTGCGACCGCCCCAACCCGATCGGCGGCGGCCAAGTCGAAGGCCCGACGCTCGAGCCTGGATTTGAGTCCTTCGTCGGCCAATTCCGCATGCCCATGCGCCACGGCATGACCGTGGCCGAGCTCGCCAGGCTGTTCAGCGAGCATCACGGCATCAATGCCGCGCTCGAAATCTTTCCCATGGAGGGCTGGTCGCGCGACATGTATTGGGACGCGACCGACCTGCCCTGGGTGATGCCGTCGCCGAACATGCCGACTCTCGACACGGCGATCGTCTATCCAGGCACCGTGCTCTACGAAGGCACCATGCTGTCAGAAGGTCGCGGCACCACGCGGCCCTTCGAGCTGATCGGCGCGCCTTGGCTCGACGGCGACCAGCTTGCCGAGCGCATGAACAAGGTTGGGTTGAAGGGCGTGCATTTCCGCCCGGTGACCTTCGAGCCGACTTTCCAGAAGCATGCCCGCGTCACCTGCGGCGGCTGCCAGATGCACGTCACGAGCCGCGAGGACTTCCTGCCGGTGAAGGCTGGCGTGTCGCTGCTCCGCGAATGCTTTCGGCTGGCACCTGATCGCTTCGCCTGGCGCGATCCTCCTTACGAATACGAGCACGACAAGATGCCGATCGATATTCTCGCGGGCTCGCCAGCGCTCAGAGAAGAGATCGAGGAGCAGACGCCGCTCGAGGAGATCGTCGCGAGCTGGCGCCAGGGCGTTGCCGAGTTCGCCGAAATCAGGCGGAACTACCTGCTCTACTAGGCAAGCCTCCTAGAGCGGGTAGCAGATCGGCGCATAGAACTGCCAATAGCGATATTGGTACGGGCGCGAGCAGGCATAGGGCACGTAATAGGGACGCCGATAGCGGTACTTGCGGGCGTTTCGGTAGCGCTGCGTCCGCGCCTCCTCGACAAGACCGGCGCTCGCAGCCGAGGGGCGCGCCGAAAGGCCCGGCAGGGATGAAGCCCTGTCGGCCGTGACCAGCGACAGGACGGCGAATGACAGCGCTGCGGCGAAAATGGTGGCGCGCATCAGCGATCCTCTGTTCCAACGGTTCTAAGCGCCCCGCCGCGCGGGCGCAACTCAATGATCAGCGTGGCGCGAGCTCGGTAATCAAATCGTTTACGGCCTTGGCCATCTCCCCGAAGCCTGCGGCATTGAACTCATTGATCGACACGAACACGCCGACGCCGCGCGTCGGGGCAAAGGCGATATAGCTGAACTGGCCCTGCAACCCGCCGCTCTTCTGCAGGATCAATGGGCGATCACCCTCCGGCTGCATGACGACCCAGGCAAGCCCCATCTCGTCCATATGGGCAGCCTCCCCGAAGCCGAATACCGGATTGAGGCCGTCACGGTTCAAATAGGCACGATGGTCGAGCAGCCGCATGTCGGCATCCTTGGCGGCAAAGCGGTCGAGATGCCATTTCAGCCAGCGCAGCATGTCATTGGCTGTGGAATAAAGCCCGCCAGCGCCGACGATCATGGGCGAGGTCTGCGACAAGGGCATTTGCGAGCCATCGAAATTATGGCCTCGCATGGTGCGCGCCTCGTCTCCAGGGCGGAGGTCGAACACCGTGTCCTTGAGACCTGCGGGATCGAGCACGCGCTCCTTGAGCAGCTCCGGATAGGGCTTGCCTGCGGTGTTGGCGAGCGCCTGGGCCAAGAGGTCGAAGCCGAAATTCGAGTAGAGCATGCCGGTTCCCGGCGGGTAGAGCAGCGGGAATTTCTTCAGAGACGCGACATAGTCTTCCTTGGTGATCAACTTGGTCGGGTCGCCGCCTTCGCCCAAAGGCCCGATCTCCGATTCGCGCGGAAAACCTGCCGAATGGGTGGCGAGATCGACGAGGCGGATCGACTTTCCGCCGAGCTCTGGGATGGTCACGTCCCAGCCGAGCCGGTCCTGGAGCTTGTCGGTGAACTGCACCTTGCCGTCGGCCGCCATGGAGGCGAGCGTGGCGCCGGTGAAGGCCTTGGTGATGGAGCCGATACGCATCATGGTGTCGCCGTCAGGCGCCTTGCCCGAGCCATCGGCGATCTCGCCGAAGCCGCGCACCACGGTCTCGCCGTTGCGGATGGCGCCGATCACGAGCGCCGGGGACTTGGCGGTGACATGGATGAAGAAACCGGTGAACTCGACGGTCTCGGCAAGCAGAGCGTCCTCGGCCTTCGCCCTCGGCGCCGAGCAAACCAGCGTGACGGCAAGCACGAGCCCGGCGCTCAGAAACAACCCGCCGCATATCCGCTCGAAATAGCCATTCATTGAACGTCCCTCTCTTAGCGTCACTTCATCGGCCACCCGATATTCTAAGGCGTGTGCAAAGTCCGCAAGCCGCCAACACGCCGACATAGTTAGGCCTATGCTAATCTGATCATGCGGCGAGCGTGGAGACTCTGGCGATGTCCTTCCGAAACTTTGTGTCGATCACCATTCTCGCCTCGTTGCTTGCCGCCTTGTCCGCTCCCGCGCTTGCCCAGGACATGCAGATTTGTTTCGCCGCGGCAGATCGGCTCAAGGATGGCGAGACGCTTGCCGATGCGGACAAGCGCACCGCGCACGAGGCCTGCCTCCGCGCTCTATCCGACACATCGAGCATCATGCAGAAATATCAATTGCAGGAAGCCGATTTCGACATCATGGGCACCCGCCCGAAGCAATGAAGCGGGCTCTACGACACCCGCTGCCCGGTCGGCTGCACGATGATCGAGCCGCGGTCGCCGTCGATGATCTCCTCATCGGCGAGCTTGAAGTTCTCCATGCGCACCGTGAGGTAGCGGTCGAAATAGCCTTTGAGCGGCCCCTCGATGGAGCGGTCGTAAGCCGGCCGCGCCACGTGGGTCGCGCCTTGCGCGACCTTGACCACCTTGCCGTTCTTCACCACCAGGTCGCCGTTCTTGAACACAAGCTCCGGCGTCTTGAACATCGCCTCGCGGTCGGCATTGTCCCGATAGACGGTGATGTCGGCGCAAGCTCCGACGCCGAGATGCCCGCGGTCCTGCAAGCCAAGGCTCCGCGCCGGACCTGCCCTGGTGATGATGGCGATCTCGTCGAGCGAGTATTGGCGGGTGATGGTCGGCAGAATGCTCATGGCCGCAGCGTCTGGATTGATCTTCTGCAGCATGTCGTCGCGGAAGCCTTTGTCCATCAACAGCCTGATCAGATGCGGGTAGGTATAGAACGGCGCGCCGTTCGGATGGTCGGTGGTGAGGAACATGCGCCATGGATCCTCGACCAGGAGGAAGGTCTCGAGCCCGACCACCCATTGCATGGCGTTGACGAAGCTCTTGTCGCGGTAGCGGATGGGCACCACGCCGCAGCCTGCGTCGCATTCGATGTCCATGATCACCACGCGCTTCGGGTGCGCGCTCTTGCCGATGGCGTATTGGCGCATGCTGTCGCCTGACGCCGTGCAGGTCTGGCCGAACAGCACCTGGCCGACATCGATGGAGACGTTCGGCGTCTTGTTGACGAGCTCGGCGAGCCGCGCCGCGCCTGACGAGAATTTGCGGTCGCCTTCGGTGCCGTAGCTGAGGAACTGGGTATGCGTCATGTGCAGCGGTAGGCCTTCCGCGGCGCGGATGGTGGCAAGCGTCGATTCGATATTGCCGGGGATGCCGAGATTGCAGCCATGCACATGCAGACGGATGGACGACGCCGAGCTCCTTCAGCGCGCGGGCCAGGGTCACGATGATCTGCCGCGGCGTCACGTGGTAGTAGACGTGCTCCTCGTCGAGATCGAGCTTGCGCTGATTGAACTTGAAGGCGCTGATGCCGCCGGGATTGACCACCTTGACCGCGATCGCTTGCGCCGCATGCATGGTCCAGGCGACGTAGTCCTTGATGCGCTCGAACTCATTCTTGGCCGCGAGCTGGCGCAGGAAATAGTCATCGCTGCCGAGCATGACGAAGGCGCCTTTGTCGACCATCGGCGTGTCGCCCATCTCCATATGCGCCTGGCGCGCATTGGCCGGCAGCATGGCCGGCTCGAAGCAGGCGGTGTAGCCCATCTCGGCATAGCGATATCCGGTGACCATGGTCGAAGGCACGGCATGACCCGTGCCGGCGCGGGTGAGAGCGGTGCGCTTGACCTCGTCCTTCATGTGATCCTCCGGGATCATCATGCGGGCGATGGTCATCTTGCCGCCGCCGATATGGGTGTGCGGGTCGATGGCGCCGGCCATCACCACGCGGCCCTTCACGTCGTAGGTCTGTGCCACGCGCCCGTCGGCAGGTGCCCCCACGATCCTCCCGTCCTCGACATAGATGTCGCGGACCTCGCCGCTCACCTTGTTGGCGGGGTCATAGACTTTGCCGCCGGACAGCTTGATCACCATGGCGAGGAAACTCCGGGCCGTTACAGCGCCGCTTCGATTGATGCGAGCACATCGGCGGCACGCGGAAGCTCCGCCCGATGCAGATTCTTGAGCGGCAGCGACACGACGCTGTCGCAGCGGATGAGCCTGCCGGCGTGATCGACGCCCGGCGTGCCCACCGGGATGAACACGGCGGGGACTTGCGGAAGCTTGAGCCCCGGCGTGCCGAGCACGATGGTGGGGATGTCGGTCGCCGGAGGCGAAAGGTCGGGGGAAATCGAGGCGATCCACACGAGCACATCGCCCTCGCCCGCGGTGAGCATGCGAATGATCGAGTAGCGGTAGGGATCGAACTCCGGCGCGCCGCTCGCATAGGAGATGCGGAGCGGAAACCCGCTCTGCCAGGTCGAGACCGCGGCGGCCGTCACCGCGCCTTCATTGCCGCCGAGCGACAGCCCGGCAAAGCGCTGCGTCGGATTGAGATCCTTGACGAGCCCGGTAGCCTGCTCGACGAGAAGCTCGGCGTGCGGCACGTCGAGCGTCGGCGGCGCCCACACCACGACGCCGTATTCCGCCTGCCGGCAAAGCTCGGCAAGCGCATCGATCTTGGCAAGCGCGATGCCGCCGGCGGTCTTGGCATTGAGGCGAAAGCCGCGTAAGCGCGCGCGGAGCGCGCCGAGAACCTCGCCGATCTGCTCGACCTTGCAGGGAAGCGTGACGACATGACCAACCTGCGGTCCGGCAGCGTCCTTGCGTTCCGGCACCTCGCCGATGAACACGACGGTGCGCTTCGGCGCCGTGACCTCGAACATCGAATCTGGCGGCGAGACGATGCGCTCGAAGAAGCGCGGATGCAGCTTGCGGATGTCGCTGCCGACGATGATCAGGAGATCGGCACGGTTGCGCGTCTCGGTGAGGGTGGACGTGGTCCAGCCCGCGCTTTGCAGCACCCTGACGTTGCGGTACTGCCCTTCGCTCAAGGCATGGTCGACCACGCCGCCCGCCCGCTCGGCAAGGGCAAGTGCCGCGCGCATGCCCTCTACGCCGGTGGCAAGCCCTCCGAACAGAGGACTATCGGCCTTGCCGATGAGCGCCGCTGCTTCCTTGACGGCTTCGGGGAGCGTGACATCCTTGCCTCTGATCTGCGGGCTGCTCGGCGGCAGCTTGCGCTCGAAGCCGCCGATCGCCCGCCCACAGCCATTCTTGAGGACTTTCAGCGTGCCGTCGTTGTTCTCGACCTCGAGATCGTCACACAGCATGCCGCAAAACGGACAAGCGACGTTTTCGAACACTTTATGCATTTCGCGCTCGCCCGTGGCTTTGCGCGCGCTCGAATTCTGCATGCCGTTGGAACCCCATCACGAAGCGCGAGAAGAAAGCACGGGCGGGACCGCAACTCAACTCTAGGGACGAAACCTCGCCCCAGGCAGTAGCGCAAATCAGCCGAGACTCCAAGCCGCGATGCTTGTGTGGAAGGCCTGCGCGACACCGCCCGCGCCCCCGGCTATGCTGCGGCAGAGACTTGAACAACCTAGAGAGGAGACCATGCCCACGGGCGATGGCAGTTCTGCCAACATTCTCGGGATCCTACTGATTTTCGTGCTGGTGGCGGCCAATGGCTTTTTTGTCGCCGCCGAATTTGCCCTGGTGGCGGTGCGGCGGAGCCGCGTGGCGCAACTTGTCGCGGAGGGACGGATAAGAGCGAGGGCGCTGAAAAGGGCAACCGACCACCTCGACGCCTATCTTGCTGCAACCCAGCTCGGCATCACCATTTCGTCGCTGGCGCTTGGCTGGATCGGCGAGCCGGCGCTGGCCCACCTGATCGAGCCGCTGCTCGCGGGCCTCGGCTCGTTCGCGGTCGCCGGCTCACACGCCATCGCGGTGGCGATCGCCTTCACCATCATCACCGCGCTGCACATCGTTCTCGGCGAGCTCGCCCCGAAAAGTCTCGCGTTGCAACGGAGCGAGGCCACCGCGCTCCGCGTGGTCGTGCCGCTCCGCCTGTTCCTGTTTCTGTTCAGGCCGGCGATCGTCACCCTCAACGGCCTCGGCAATCTTGTGCTCAGGCTGATCGGCCTCAAGCCCGCCGCGGCGGAGGAATCGCTGCATTCGCCGGAAGAGCTGAAGCTTTTGATTGCCGCCAGCGAGCAAGCGGGACTTCTGCGCCCCGAACAGCAGGAGCTGGTCAGCCGCGTGCTCAGCATCGGCGACCGCCCCATCGGCGACATCATGACGCCGCGCGTCGACGTCGACTGGATCGACATCGAGGACGACCGTGACGAGATCCTGAACGATATCCGTCAATGCCGCCACGAGCAGCTACTCGTGGGCAAGGGCGGCATCGATGCGCCGCTCGGCATGATTTTGAAGAAGGACCTGCTCGACCAGACCCTCGACGGCAAGCCGCTCGATCCCATGGCGGCGCTCCGCGAGCCGCTCGTGGTTCATGAGGCGACGCCGATCTTCAAGGTACTGGACCAGTTCAAGAAAGCGCCGGTGCGGCTCGCCATGATCTTCGACGAATATGGCGCGCTCGAAGGCATCGTCACCCAGACCGATCTGCTCGAAGCCATCGCCGGCGATCTGCCGAGCGTCGAGGGCGAAGAGCCTGACGTGGTCGAGCGCGCCGACGGCTCGCTTCTCATCAACGGCATGATGCCGGCTGAGGACGCCTTCGAGCGCCTACGTCTGCGCACGCGGCCGGAAGAAGGCGACTTCCATACCGTCGCCGGCTTCGTGCTTGGCCAGCTCGGGCATTTGCCTGAGGTCGGCGAACATTTCGACTATGAAGGCTGGTGCTTCGAGGTCGTCGATCTGGATGGCCGCCGCATCGACAAGCTGTTGGCGACCCCGCCGAAGGCAAAGCCGGACAACACTCAATGATTGGGACGACGCAAGGCGCCCCTGTGAGGCGACGCGGATGATAGCGAGATAGGATTGTGATGGCGGCGGCAAAGCGCGTTGCGTCATCATCGGACAGTCGAGCGTTTTCCTGAGGGCTTCGACCAGGTCTGCCTTCGTCTCTGCGCCGATGTAGAGCCCGCCATTTTGCTCAGCCAGGCAGCGGACGTCGAGAATGCTTTGCTCGCCCGTCCAAAAGAAATCCTTAACGTGGTAGCCGATGACGTGGATGGTCAACTGCTTGGCCGCGGCATGGAGTTTTTTGCCAAGGTCGCAAGGCGCGCCCCCGCAGGTCTCTTCGCCGTCGGTGACCACGACGATGACGCCCGGCTTATTCCGGTAGTCGAGCACCTCGGCCGCCTGCTCCACCGCCGAGGCCATGGGCGTGCGGCCACCCGGCGTGAGAGCGTTCACCGTGCGCATGATGATGGCCCCGGCATTGGCAGTGGGTTTGAGATCGAGGTGGACGTTGCACTGCTGGTAAGGCCCCGGACCATAGGTGATGAGCCCGACGCGGCGAAATTTCGTGGCGCTCGGCAATACCTCAGCCAGTGCGTGCCGCGCTTCGTCAATCCGTGGGATGGTGGTCGCGATACCTTGCCCGACGTTCCCGGCCATCGAGCCTGACGCATCGAACACGATCATGGCGTCGTCGTCGCAGGGAGACTCCTTCTGCTCCGCCGCGATTGCCCCAGCGAAGCCGGAGGCACCCCCTATCGCCAGGGCTAGTGCCGCGAACCGAAGGACGGAGATCAAGGAAACCACGATCTTGGCTTGAGTCCTCACCCCCCGCCCTCTCTGCTGTCAGGCGCTTGCCATCGTGCCCAAGGCTTTGGCGATGTCGGCAAGGGTGGCTTTCTCAGCCTCGCTCACCTTCACCCCGCCGAAGCCGAGGAAGCCTCCTTCCGTGGAGGCCTCAGCTACCTTGGCCGCGACTCCGTTTAGCCATGCCTTGAAGGCCGGAGCATCTTCGGGCGCCTTGGCGTCGAGGACGGCAGAGGCTTGACGCAAGATCTCGAGAGCCCTGGGGACGACATCGCCAGGTTTTGCGTCGGCGAAGCGCTGCTTCAGCGCCTCCTGCACCGCGCCCCGGGCCTCAGCCGTCTCGAAATCGGCAATGACGGCCTTCACCAGCTCGTTGGTATTGGGATCGGCCTTTGCCTGCGCCAAGGCGGCGCCGCCGGCCAGCGCTTCCTTCAACATGCCCCAAAGCCCGCTCGGATCCGCCGCGGTTACGGCCATGCCGGTCACCGCCACGCTTTCCATCACCTTGGTCCACTCGTCCGGCGTGAAGCTCGCTTTATTCGCCATAGGGGGGCCTCCCTTAACTGTAGGTGCCATCATCTTATCCTGTCCGCCGTTGTCTGGCGTCTATGCGATCGTAGGAGAGATTCATGACGCTCGCACGGCTTGTAAGCGCGCGCCCGAGCGACTAGCTTCGAGCCCAATTAACCCAAGCGGAGTAAGGATTTGGCCGAGCCAGTGGTCCGCGTCCCCTGCTTTGTCTGGCGCGCGAGCGGCCATTCGAGAGGCGAACGCGCCATCCCCGAGGAGACTGCGGTCGCCTTCACCTACAACACCGCCTCCTATGCGGTGATGATGGCGAGCCCGCAGGATCTCGAGGACTTCGCCGTCGGCTTCAGCCTGACCGAAGGGGTGATCTCCTCCGTCGACGCCATCGAGAGCGTGGAGATCGTCGAGGAGGAGATCGGCATCGAGCTCCGCATCTGGCTGAAGACGCCGGAGGCCGCCGAGTTTTTGACGCGCCGACGCAAGATGGCTGGTCCCGACGGGATGCGGGCTGTGCGGCATCGAGAGCCTGACCGAGGCGATGCGCCCGCCGCCGGAGGTACGCGAAGATCTTCGCGTCACGCCGGCCGAGATCATGACGGCGATCGAGTCCCTGTTCCCCTTGCAGGAATTGAACCGCGAGACCCGCGCGGTGCATGGCGCGGGCTTCTTCGATCCAAGGCGCGGCCTCGTTGCCGTGCGCGAGGACGTTGGCCGTCACAATGCTCTCGACAAGCTCGCCGGTGCGCTCGCCCGCGAAGGCACCAATGCCGCGAAAGGCATCGTGCTGCTGACGAGCCGCGTCTCGGTCGAGATGGTGCAGAAATCTGCCGTCATCGGCGCGCCAATCATCGTCGCAGTATCGGCGCCGACCGCGCTCGCGCTGCGCATGGCCGAGGCTTGCGGCATGACGCTGGTGGCCGTCGCCAGGAAGGATGGGTTCGAAGTGTTCACCCATCCGCATCGCATCAGCGGCGCGCTTGCCGAAGCGGCCGGCACGGCGGCAGCCAGGACCCCTTGAGGCCTTCACTGGCTATTTGACCGTGTAGCCAAATTCGGCAGCCGAGGCGGTGAGCCAGGACCAGAAGCTCTCGGCGTAGCTCGTCGGCACGGCGAGGTCGTAGGTCGGCGTCTCGTCGACCTGCCAGATGACGCAATCGATCAGTGCAACCGGCGTCGTTGCGGCGTTCCCCGGTTTGAACACCCTTGGATGCAGGTCGAGCGAGCAGCCTTTGGCGAGCGTTTCGCGCGCGCGCGGACCAGAGATGCGAAGCACCGCCTTGCCGTCGGAGAGATCGACCACGGTGGCGATCGCCTTTAAGCGCCACCGCGAGCATGGCCGGCAGCGCGCGGGCCTCTTTGCTTTCGGCGACGGCGAGCCATTGGCCCGGCGCCGTTCCGATCAGCGCAAATCCGTTCTTGCTCACGCGCTTTGGCCCCATGGGCAGCTCGAGCCCGGTGACCGAAGCCATCTTGGCGGCAACCTCGCTCGCTTTGCCGGCTCCTGCCGAAATGACGCAAAGCGCAAGTCCGGTGCGCTCGCTCAAGCTCACGCCGGCAGCAGCTCCTTGCGCGCCGTGCCGCCCAGGCTCGATCAGGCCGGCAAAGGGCGAGCGGGCTTTCAGGCGGATCTCAGCCATGGGTGCGCTTCCCTTCCGGATCATAGAAGACCGGCGAGCAGACGACGCACTCCACGTCGTGTCCGCGCAGAAGATCGACGGCGCGAATGCGTTCGCCGATGCGCTCGCGCCCGCGGGCGAGAAAGCCGATGCCGATGTCCTGGCCGAGCACCGGGGAAAAGGCGACCGAGGTGAGATATCCCTGATCATTGGCGGTGACCGCTTCCGCGCCAACCGGAATGAAATGAGAGCCTGCGGTGAGCGATTGCGCCTGATCGACAGTCTTCACCCCGACCACGATCGGCCGCGCCGGGTCGAGCAGCGCCGGGCGCTGCGCCAAGCACCTTGCCGATGCAATCCTTGTCGGCCGTGACCATGCCGGCAAGCCCGAGATCGCGCGCCGTAACGTGACCGGTGATCTCGGCGCCGCTGACATGACCCTTTTCGATGCGCAGCACGTTGAGCGCCTCGGTGCCGTAGGGCGTGATGTCGAACTCGGCGCCGGCCTGCATCAGCGCCCGAATCGTTGCGTCGCCGTAACGCGCAGGCACGGCGATCTCGTAGGCCATCTCGCCTGAAAACGAGACGCGGAACAGCCGCGCCGGAACGCCGCCGCAAATGGTGAACTCGCCCGCGCCCATGCGCGGGAAGCCCTCGTTGGAAATGTCGAACGGGGCATCGACGAGCTTGGCGAGCACGTCGCGCGAGCGGGGACCTGCGAGCGCATATTGCGCCCAATGATCCGACACCGAGACGAGCCTGAGATCGAGCTCTGGCCACAGCACCTGACGGCAAAACTCCAAATGTTGCATGACCTTACCGGCATTGGCGGTGGTCGTTGTCATGATGAAATGTTGCTCGCCGAGCCGCGCCGTGGTGCCGTCGTCCATGGCGAAGCCGTCCTCGCGCAGCATCAATCCGTAGCGGGCGCGGCCGACTTTCAGCGTCGAGAATTTGTTGACGTAGACGCGGTCGAGCAGCGTCGCGGCGTCAGGCCCCTGAATGTCGATCTTGCCGAGCGTCGACACATCGCACACGCCGACCGAGCGCCGAACCGCGGCGGCCTCACGCGCGATGCTTTGCTGCAAGGTCTCGCCGGGACGCTCGTACCATTGCGCCCTGAGCCACAGCCCCGCGTCGGCGAACACCGCGCCGTTCTCCTCGGCCCAGGCGTGCGACGGCGGCAGGCGCCTCGGCCTGAAATCCTTGCCGCGATGATGGCCTGCGAGCGCGCCCCAGGTGACCGGCGTGTAGGGCGGCCGAAAGCCCGTGGTGCCGAGGGCTGGGATCGGCGCGCCGGTCAGCTCCGACAACACGCCAAGCGCCGTGACATTGGCGGTCTTGCCCTGGTCGGTGCCCATGCCGAGCGTGGTGTAGCGCTTGACGTGCTCGCTTGCGCCATAACCTTCGAGCCGCGCAAGCTCGATGTCCTTGGTGGCGACATCGTTCTGCACATCGACGAAGGCAGCACCCTTGCCGCCATGCACCCACCAGAGCGGCTTAGAGGACACCGACTCTTCGCCGCCTGCCGCCGGAATCGCCGGCACCGGCGCGGCAAAACCCACATCGCCTGCGGCTTCCGCGCCGAGCCGCGCACCATCCTGCAATGCCTCTGCGAGGGTCAAATGACCGGCAGCAGCGCCGGCCACCGCCATTCCTTTGGGGACAGACCCTGGAACGAAGGCAGCGAGCGACTCCTGCCATGCAGGCTTGCCGCCGAGATGGCAGGTCAGGTGCAGCGTCGGGTTCCAGCCGTTGGAAACCGCGAGCAGATCGCAGGCGATTTCGGTCTCGGCGCCCTTGTCGTCGCGCACGATGACGCTCCTGAGCTGCCGGCCGCCTCTCGCTTCCTTCACCACGGCGCCGGGGAAGATCGGCCAAGGCCCAGCACCTTTCGCCTCGATCCCTTCTTTGCGCGGATCGACAACGGCTGCGACGGCGATCCCGCAAGCCGCAAGATCCCTCGCCGTGGTCCAGCCATCATCGGAAGTGGTGAAGACGACGGCGCGGATCCCTGGCACAACCGCGAAGCGGTTGAGATAGCTGCGCGCCGCCGAGCCCAGCATGACACCTGGCAGATCGTTGCCGGAGAAGGCGATGCTGCGCTCGATGGCGCCGGAGGCGAGCACGGCGCGCTTGGCCACGATGCGCCAGGAACGCTGTCTGGGCTGATGCTCGCCCGGCACCGGCACATGATCGGCGACGCGCTGGACAGCGCCATAGGTGCCGCCGTCATAGACGCCGAAGATCGTGGTGCGCGGCATCAGCGTGACGTTGCCGAGGCCTCTTAGCTCGGTGACGACGGCGCGCAGCCAGTCCCATGCCGGCTTGCCGTCAATAGCGAGCCGCTCCGAGAGGAGACGCCCGCCGAACAGGAAATCCTCCTCGGCGAGGATGACGCGCGCGCCGGCGCGGGCCGCGGTCAGAGCCGCCATGAGGCCGGCAGGCCCCGAGCCAATGACCAGCACGTCGCAATGCGCGAAGGCCTTCTCGTAATGGTCGGGGTCCGGCTCCGTCGCGGCGCGGCCAAGCCCCGCGCTTCGCCTGATCACAGGCTCGTAGAGCAGCTTCCAGAACTTCGCCGGCCACATGAAGGTCTTGTAGTAGAAGCCGGCGCTGAAGAACGGGCTGAACAGCCCGTTGATCGACTGCACATCGAATTTCAGCGAAGGCCAGCGGTTCTGGCTCGCAGCGTCGAGCCCCTCGTAAAGCTCGACCATGGTCGCGCGCGTATTGGGCTCGCGCCGCGCACCCGTCCGGACTTCGACCAGAGCATTCGGCTCCTCGGCGCCGGCGCTGAAGATGCCGCGCGGCCGGTGATATTTGAACGAGCGGCCGACCAGCCTCTCGCCGTTGGCAAGGAGCGCCGAGGCCAGCGTATCGCCGGGGTAACCGGCATAGGCGTGGCCGTCGAAGGTGAAATTGAGACTGCGCGTGCGATCGATGACGCCGCCTGATGCGAGGCGGAGCGGCTCGCGCTCCGGAAGATCGCGCGGCGTCACCGCCGGCCTCCCTCTGGCTTCGCCAGCGCCGCGCTTTCGACCTCGTGATTGCGCGTGTCGCGCACCACGCGGAGCCAGGAGCGGCAGCCGCCTCCGTGATACCAAAGCTCGGCCATGGGGCCCGCCGGATTGTCTCTTATATAGGCGTAGTCGAAGAAGGCAGCCTCGGCGTCTGGCGCGGCGGGGTCGGGACGCTTGAGATCGGCGGCGCCAAGATAGGTGAACTCGCTCACGTCGCGCTCACCGCAATAAGGACATTTGATCCGCATCGCCGCCTCTAATGCAGATTGGTTTGGGCGCCCATGCCCTTCTCGTCGAGCACCGCGCCTTGGCGATAGCGGTCGAGACGGAAGGGCACGATCAGATCGCTCGGCTCGTCCTTGGCGATGAGATGGGCGAAGGCTTCGCCTGAAGCAGGCGTCGCTTTGAAGCCGCCGTAGCACCAGCCGCAATTGAGATAGAGGCCGCCGACATCGGTCTTGTCGAAGATGGGCGAGCCGTCCATCGACATGTCGAGCAGTCCGGCCCAGCTCCTGAGCACGCGGAGCCGCGCGAGATTGGGAAAGAGCGCAAGCCCGCCCTCGGCCACGTCCTCGACCACCGGCAGGTTGCCGCGCTGGGCATAGGAATTGTAGCCGTCGATATCGCCGCCGAACACGAGGCCGCCTTTGTCGGACTGGCTGACATAGAAATGGCCTGCACCGAAGGTCACCACGTGATCGATCAGCGGCTTGATGCCCTCGGTGACGAAAGCCTGGATGACATGGGCTTCTATGGGAAGGCGCAGACCCGCGAGCGCGGCGACGCGCGACGTGCTGCCGGCGACGGCAAGCCCGACCTTCGACGCGCCGATGAAGCCGCGGTTGGTGTCGACGCCCTTGATGCGCCCCTGCTCGATGCGAAAGCCGGTGACCTCGCAATTCTCGATGATGTCGACGCCAAGAGCATCTGCCGCCCGCGCGTAGCCCCAAGCGACGGCGTCGTGGCGCACCGTGCCGCCGCGCGGCTGCATCAGCGCGCCACGAATTGGGAAGCGCGCATTGTCGAAATCGGCGATGGGCAGATATTCGCGCACCTGGTCTCGCGTCAGCAGCTCGGCATCGACACCGGCAAGGCGCATAGCGTTGCCGCGCCGTGCATAGGCGTTCCGCTGCGGGTCAGAATGGAAGACGTTGAGGATGCCGCGCTGGCTCACCATGGTGTTGAAGTTGAGTTCCTGAGCCAGTCCCTCCCACAGCTTCATCGAGCGCTCGTAGAAAGCGGTATTGCCGGGGATGAGATAGTTCGAGCGGATGATGGTGGTGTTGCGCCCGATATTGCCCGAGCCGAGATAGCTCTTCTCCAGCACCGCGACATTGGTGATGCCGTGCTGCTTGGCGAGGTAGTAGGCGGTGGCGAGACCATGGCCGCCGCCGACGATGATCACGTCGTAGGAAGATTTCGGTTCAGGCTTCCGCCACGCCGGCGTCCAGCCGCTGTTCCCCGTGAGTCCGTTTTTCAGGAGCGCGAAGGCCGAGTAGCGCATGGCTTCATCTTGGGCCTGGCACCCGCGCCTTATTGACACTTAGCGACGCCTGCTTGACAATTTGCGACATGGGTAAAAAGCAAGTGCAAGCGCGCGCGCAGTCGGTGGGCTTTCTGCTCGTGCCCGGCTTCGCGCTCATGTCCTACGCCGCGGCGGTCGAGCCCTTGCGCGCGGCAAACCTCATCTCGGGCAAGCCGCTCTATCGCTGGTGGCACGCGGCCCCGGGCGGCAAGCCAGTGATGGCCTCTAACGGTCTTGCCATCATTCCCGATGCCGGCACCGGCGCTGACCGCGACGTCGACATGCTGTTCGTCTGCGCCGGCGGCAATCCTGCGACCTTCAACGACAGGCACGTGTTTGCCTGGCTCCGCAGGCTCGCCCGCCGCGGCGTGACCATCGGCGGCATCTCTGGCGGACCTTACATTCTCGCCCGCGCCGGACTTCTCAACGGTCGCCGCGTGACGCTCCATTGGGAGCATCAGCCCGCCTTCAGTGAAGATTTCCCTGATATCGCCGTTACGCCCTCTCTGTTCGAGATCGACGGCAACCGCATCACCTGCTCAGGCGGCATCTCTGCGCTCGACATGATGGTCGCGCTGATCGAGCGCGATCACGGCCGCCAGCTCGCCGCAGCGGTGGGCGACTGGTTCCTGCACACTCACATCCGCGAAGGCATGGGCCCGCAGCGCATGGATCTGCGGCTCAGGCTCGGCATTGCCGATGAGAAGCTGTTGCGCGTGCTCCGCCGCATGGAGGGCAATATCGAGACGCCGCAGTCCCGCGCCGAGCTCGCGCGCATCGCCGGCGTCTCGATCAGGCAGCTCGAGCGCCTGTTCCGGCGTCACCTCGGCCACGGCATTCATGGGCAATATTCTTCGATGCGGCTTGAGCGGGCGCGGCAGCTTTTGCGGGAAACGACCTTGCCGGTGCTCGACGTGGCGATCGCGACCGGCTTCTCCTCGTCGAGCCAGTTCGCCCGCGCCTATAAACGAACCTTCGGCGAGCCGCCAAGCCGTACGCGGCTCAGCAGCTGAGCCGGCTATTCCCGGGCACACGCGGCGGCGCGGTCGAGCAGCAATTTGCGCTCGCGTTCGTTTTGCGCAAGTCCGGCGGCGCGCGTGAATTCGGCGCGCGCCTCATCGAGCCGGCCGAGCTTCTGCAGCAAGTCGCCGCGCACGCTCGGCAAGAGATGATAATTCTGGAGGGCAGGCTCAGCGGTCAGCGCATCGACCACTTCAAGACCGGCCTCCGGCCCGAACAGCATGGCGAGCGCGACCGCGCGATTGAGGTCGACGACAGGCGACGGCGTAATCTCGGCGAGCGCCCCGTAGTGCCCGACGATACGCGCCCAGTCCGTATCCTCAGCCTTGTGCGCCCGCGCGTGACAGGCAGCGATTGCGGCCTGCAATGCGTAAGGACCCGCCGCGCGTTTGGACGTGCCGGCGAGCAATTCAGCGCGCTGAAGCGCGGCGAGGCCGCGGCGGATGAGGAGCTGATCCCAGCGCGAGCGGTCCTGATCGAGCAGAAGCACCGGCTCACCGGTTGAAGCCGTTCGCGCCGGAAAGCGCGAGGCTTGGATCTCCATGAGGGCGACGAGGCCATGGACCTCCGGCTCCTCGCGTGCAAGCTCGGCCAATATCCTGCCGAGGCGCAGCGCCTCCTCGCACAGCTGCGGGCGCATCCAGTCATCGCCGGCGGTGGCCGAATAGCCCTCGTTGAAGATCAGGTAAACAACCGCGAGCACTGAAGACAGCCGGCTTGCGAGCTCGTCCCCGGAGGGAACCTCGAACGGTACATTTTTCTCGCTCAAGGTGCGTTTGGCGCGGACGATCCGCTGAGCGATGGTCGGCTCGGGGACCAGGAAGGCGCGAGCGATCTCCTCGGTCGTCAGGCCGCCAAGCAGGCGCAGCGTGAGCGCGATGCGCGCCTCGGTCGAAAGCACCGGGTGGCAGGCTGTGAACACGAGGCGGAGCAAATCGTCGCCGATATCGTCGTCGAGCGCCGCGTCGAAATCGGGCTGCGCCGTCGCTTGCTCGATCTCGAGCTCGTAACCGACCTCTCGATGTTTTCGTTCGAGCAGCTTGTTGCGGCGGAAGTGATCGATGGCCCGATGCTTCGCCGCTGCCATGAGCCAAGCCCCCGGCCTTTCCGGGATGCCCGATCTCGGCCATTGCTCTAGCGCCGCGACGAGCGCTTCCTGAGCAAGCTCCTCGGCGACGCCGAGGTCGCGCACCATACGGGTGAGACCGGCGACGAGCTTTGCCTGCTCGATCCGAAAGATGGCGTCGATTGCGCGATGTGTGTCGGTAGCCGTCACGGCTACCGACTAACGCACCTTCCTTCGGCACCGCAAGCGGCGTTAGACGGCGCTCGCCTGCGCCTCACGAGCTTGCTCGCACAGTTTTTCGCCTGGCCCGGCGATCTGGCGGACCTCGCACTCACCCTCCCAGCCGGGAAGGTGCTTCTTGTGCAGATCCATGAACCGGGTGGTCCATTTCAGCATCTCGGCCTTCGACGGCGCGTCGAAGATTGCGAAGCCGCCGACCACTTCCTTGGCCTCGGTGAATGGCCCGTCCGTCACCGACACTTTGCCTTCCGCGAGTCGCACGCGAGCGCCTGCCGAAGTCGGGTGTAGCCCAATTCCCTCGACCATGACGCAACCTGCCTTGCCCGCGTCTTGCACGAGCTGGTCCATGGCATCCAGAAACGCCTTTGGCGGCATACCCGCCATTCCTTCGACTGACTTGACCAATGAAATAAATCGCATTGTCGTTTCTCCTTGTGGTTCCTTGCTTCGACGTGTCGGGTTCAGGACGAGGCGATGATCACGACTGCTTGCGCTGCCCCAGCCCTCTTTGCATCTCGGTGAATCCGGCAGCCGCTTTCTGTACGTCAGCCGGAAAGTCCGACATCTCCTGCACCTGGCGAATCTCGATCACCTCGTTTTCGCCGGCCGGACAGCGCTTGGCCCATTCAACCGCCTCTGCCTTGGACTTCACCTCGATCATCCAGTAACCGCCGATGACCTCCTTCGCCTCGGCGAACGGACCGTCGGTCACCTTGGGCTTGCCTCCGGGGAAGGAGACGCGTGCCCCGGTCGAAGGTGGGTGAAGCCCGTCGAGCGCGAGCAGCACGCCCGCCTTTTGCAGAGATTCGTTGTACTTCATCATCGCCGCGACGGCTTTGGCGCCGGGCGCGGTGCCCGGCGCCGCCGTCTCGTATCCCTTGGGGATCATCAACATCATGAATCGCATCTTGCGTTCCTCGTTTCGTGGCGCTGGCTGCTTCTACCCGACGCCAATCTCGCGAAAGCGGTCGATCGCTTCGCTCTCGCCGAAATCGTCGAGCTCGAATAGCTGGCGCACCTCGATCTCGCAGTCTCCGCCGTCGATGGTTGGGTTAGGAAAGCGCCGCGACCATTCGAGCGCTTCCTCGCGTGACTTCACCTGAATCATGGTGTAGCCGGCGACCAGCTCCTTCGCCTCGGTGAAGGGCCCATCGATCACCGTGCGCTTGCCTCCGGAGTATCTGATGCGCCAGCCCTTCGAGCTCGGCTGGAGCCCGCTCGCATCGAGCAGCACGCCAGCCTTGACCAACTGCTCGTGATAGTCGGCCATGGCGGCGAACAGCTCCTCCGATGGCTTGACGCCGGCTTCGGAGTCTTTGTTGGCCTTGACCAGAATCATGTAACGCATTGCCGTATCTCCTCTGTTTCGGAGCCTGGCATCCGGGAAGCCGGAATCCCTGGCTCTACCGTCACGTCGAACGACGCTCGCCGGAATCGACACGCTCGACGAATTTTTTTGGAGGGCAAAAAAGAGCTGCCCCCCGAAGGAAGGGCAGCAAACGCTAGGAATTGGCCGGAAGAGTGAAGGGCGGGGGTGAATCTGCCCCCGCAAAACCTAGCAGTCGAGCGTGGTGCGCCGCTCCCACTCGGTGAGCTGACCGGCATATTCGTTCCAGTCGGCATGCTTGAGCTTGAGGTAGGCGGAAATGAACGGCTCGCCCAAGCCTTTGCGCATGACCGACGACGCTTCGAGCGCGCGGAGCGCATCGAGCAGATTGAGCGGCAGCTTTTTGGCGTTCGTCACCTTATGTCCCTCGGCGTACATGTCGATGTCGAGACGCTCCCCAGGATCGCGCTTCTGCTCGATGCCTTCGAGGCCCGCCGTCAGCACCGCGGCCTCCATGGCGTAAGGGTTGGCGGCGCCGTCGGCGAGGCGGAACTCGAAGCGGCCTGCGTCGGGAATGCGGATCATGTGCGTGCGGTTGTTGCCGGTGTAGGTCACCGTGTTTGGCGACCAGCTCGCGCCTGACAGCGTGCGCGGCGCGTTGATGCGCTTGTACGAGTTGACCGTCGGATTGGTGATGGCGGAAAGCCCCTCAGCCGAATGCATCAGCCCGGCGATGAACTGATAGCCGAGCTTGGACAGGCCCATGGGGTCGTTCGGGTCTTCGAACAGATTCTTCCCGTCTTTCGACCACAGCGAGATGTGCATGTGGCAGCCATTGCCGGTGAGCGTGGGAAACGGCTTCGGCATGAAGGTCGCGCGCAGCCCGTGCTTCTCGGCGATCGACTTCACCATGTATTTGAAGAAGGCGTGCTTGTCGGCGGTCTTCAGCGCGTCGTCATAGTGCCAGTTCATCTCGAACTGGCCGTTCGCATCTTCATGATCGTTCTGATACGGGTTCCAGCCGAGCTCCAGCATCGAATCGCAGATCTCGCTGATCACGTCGTAGCGGCGCATCAGCGCCTGCTGGTCGTAGCAGGGCTTGGCCTGATGATCGCCGCTGTCCGAGATGGTCGTGCCGTCGGGGCTGATGAGGAAGAACTCGCACTCGACGCCAGTCTTGAGGATATAGCCCTTGGCGGCGGCATCGGCGATGACCCGCTTCAGCACGTTGCGCGGCGCCTGCTCGACGAGCTTGCCGTTCATGTAAGGATCGGCGGCGAGCCAGCCCACCTCTTTCCGCCACGGAAGCTGGATCAGGCTGCCGGCATCGGGGATGGCAAGCACGTCCGGATCGGCCGGCGTCATGTCGAGCCAGCTGGCAAAGCCGGCAAACCCCGCTCCGTTCTTGGCCATCTCGCCGATAGCCGCCGCCGGCACGAGCTTTGCCCGCATGGTGCCGAAAAGATCGACATAGCTGATGAGGAAGTACTTGATTCCTTTTACTTTTGCCGTCTGGGCCAAGTCCGTCATGTGTCACCTACTCCCCACTAGGGCGCGCGTCAGCGCCCGGTATCCAGTTCGTGCCGGCGAGCGGCACTCCCGCCATCGCCGCTGACTCAACCGTCAGCGCCACGAGATCTTCAGGCTCGAGATTATGCACGTGGCTCTTGCCGCAAGCGCGCGCGATGGTCTGTGTCTCGAGCGTCAGCACCGAGAGATAATTGGCGAGCCTGCGCCCGCCTGCAACAGGATCGAAGCGCCGCATCAGCTCAGGGTCCTGGGTGGTGATGCCGGCAGGGTCGCGGCCTTCGTGGTAGTCGTCATAGGCACCGGCCCGCGAGCCAATCTTCCGGTATTCCTCGTCGAGATGCAGGGCATTGTCGCCAAGAGCGATCAGCGCCGCGGTGCCGATCGAGGCTGCGTCGGCGCCGAGCGCCAAGGCCTTTGCCACGTCGGCGCCGTTGCGGACGCCGCCCGACACGATGAGCTGCACTTTGCGGTGCATGTCGAGATCCTGCAGCGCCTGCACCGCCGGGCGGATGGCCGCCAGGATCGGCAGGCCGACATGCTCGATGAACACCTCTTGCGTTGCCGCGGTGCCGCCTTGCATGCCGTCGAGCACCACGACGTCGGCGCCTGCCTTCACCGCGAGTGCGGTGTCGTAATAGGGACGCGCGGCGCCGACCTTGACGTAGATCGGCTTCTGCCAATCGGTGATCTCGCGGATCTCTTCGATCTTGATCTGAAGATCGTCTGGGCCGGTCCAGTCCGGATGGCGGCAGGCCGAGCGCTGATCGATGCCTTCGGGCAGCGTGCGCATCTCAGCCACGCGCTTGGAGATTTTCTGGCCGAGCAGCATGCCGCCGCCGCCAGGCTTGGCGCCCTGGCCGATCACGATCTCGATCGCATCGGCCTTGCGCAAATGATCGGGGTTCATGCCGTAGCGCGAAGGCAGCATCTGGTAGACCAGTGTCTTCGAGCTTTGCCGCTCCTCCTCGGTCATGCCGCCATCGCCGGTTGTGGTGGACGTGCCCATGATCGAGGCGCCGCGGCCAAGCGCCTCCTTGGCCGGGCCGGATAGCGAGCCGAAGCTCATGCCGGCGATGGTGATGGGGATTCTGAGATGGATCGGCTTCTTGGCAAAGCGCGTGCCGAGCATCACGTCGGTCGCGCATTTCTCGCGATAGCCTTCGAGCGGATAGCGGCTTACCGAGGCTCCGAGAAACAGAAGATCGTCGAAATGCGGAACCTTGCGCTTCGCCCCGAAGCCGCGAATGTCGTAGATGCCGGTGGCTGCCGCGCGGTGAATCTCGGCGATCGAATGCTCGTCGAAGGTCGCCGAATAGCGCGGCGGCGTGTGCACCCAGCGGGTCTCGGCGCCCATCAATAGGCCTCCAGATTGTCCATGTGGAAGTGGTAGAGCTGGCGCGCCGAGCCGTAGCGGCGGAATTCGGAGGGATCGACTTTCCCGTCCAATCCCGCGTCCTTGAGCAACTTGCCGAGTTGCTTCTTGTGCTCGTCGCCAAGCGGCTTCTCGATGCAATCGGCGCCGAGGCTGTTCACCGTGCCGCGCACGAAGAGGCGCGCCTCGTAGAGCGAGTCGCCGAGTGCATCGCCGGCGTCGCCAAGCACCACGAGGGTTCCGGCTTGCGCCATGAAGGCAGACATATGCCCGACTGAGCCTTTGACC
The DNA here is from genome assembly GCA_963740805.1 of uncultured Alphaproteobacteria bacterium. Taxonomy (GTDB): domain Bacteria; phylum Pseudomonadota; class Alphaproteobacteria; order Rhizobiales; family Methyloligellaceae; genus Methyloceanibacter. The sequence goes on from CAVUFL010000006.1 coordinate 131,812, forward strand.
ACGATGTCGATGCCTCGGGCGGAGATGCCGCAGCGGCTGGAGGCGTTGCCGTCGATCACGAGCAAGCCGCCGCAACCCGTGGCGCCGGCCGAGGCCGAGGCATCGCCTTTGACGTGCACGCGGCCCGACATCATGTTCTCGGCAAGGCCGACGCCGGCCGAGCCGTTGACGACGATATTGGCGCGCTTGTTCATGCCGGCGCAGTAATAGCCGACATTGCCGTCGATTTCGATGGTCACGGATGCGTCTACGCCGGCGGCGATGGCATGGCGGCCGCGCGGATTGAGCACGCGAAAATAGGTGTCGTTGGTCCCCTCCGAAAGATCGTGCAGCATTTGATTGAAGGCACGAAGTGACGTCACCTCGAGATCGATGGTCGGCATCAATGCCGTTCCCAGAAATAGACGGTGGCAGGATTCGGCTCCCACACACGCGCCTTCTCGATGCCTGGAAGCCCGGCGAGCGCCCGATATTCCGAGCCGAAGGCGACATAGTCGTCGGTCTCGGCCATCACCGCAGGCTTGCAAGCGATCGGATCGCGCAACACGCCGAAGCCGTCCTCGGTGCCGACCACGAAGGTGTAGAAGCCGTCGAGATCGTCAAGCGAATGCTTGAGTGCATCGCCGAGGCTGTCGCCCTGGCTAATCCGCCAGGTGAGGTATCCGGCGGCAACCTCGGTGTCGTTGTCCGTCTCGAAGTTCACGCCATGGCGTTTGAGCTGCCGGCGAAGCGCGTTGTGATTTGACAGCGAGCCGTTATGCACGAGGCACTGATCGCGTCCCGTGGAGAACGGATGGGCGCCGTCGGTGGTGACCGCAGACTCGGTCGCCATGCGCGTGTGCGCAATGCCATGCGACCCGGCCATGCTGTCAAGGTGAAAGCGCTTGCCAACGGCATCCGGGCGCCCGACTTCCTTGTAGATTTCCATGCGCGTGCCTGAGCCCACGATCCGCACATCGTCGCCGATGGCCTCGATGGTCTTCCGGGCCGCTTGCTCTGCGCCTTCCGGGACGGTGAAGACGCCGTGGCTCTCGCGAACGTCCACCGGCACGGGAGAACCGACAACTTCGGAGAGCCTGCCGGCGAGGCTCGCGAAGTCGAACTTCGGCGACGTCGCCCGCACCGTGAGCTTCACATGGAAGCTGTCGCCTGCCCCATAGACCGCGAAACCGGCGCTGTCAGGCCCGCGGTCGCACATGGTAGCGAGCATGCCCGACATCATTTTGCCGAGCTCGGGCTCAAGCGCCTTGTTCTTCAGGAAAAGACCAACGATTCCGCACATTCTCCTACCCGCCGCTTTGTCAGGAAGCCCCGCTGCTACGAAGGTAATGGGGGGCCGGAGCCCTTGTCAACTGCCAGGAATAATAATTTCCTGCAGAGAAAGTATCGCAGGACGGGGAAAGATCTCAACTTCGCGGGTAGATGATGATGGAGAGATAGCTCATGGGCAGCTTGGTCAGTTCTTCCGGCCCATGCAGCGCCGCGGCATCGAAGAACATCGCATCGCCCGGCGCCAAGAGATAGGCCTTGTCGGCATGGCGGTAAAGCACCTTGCCGGTCAGCATATAGATGAATTCGACGCCGGCATGCTGAAACATGGTGTAGGGCTTGGCCTCTTCGGTGAGGGTGATCAGATAGGGCTCGACCACCACTTCGCCCGAAATCGAATGGCCGAGCAGCTGATATTGGTGCCCTGCCTTGGTTCCGCGCCGCTCGATGGTCACGCCCTGCCCGGCCCGCACATGCGAGCAGTCACGTTGTTCTTCATAGCTTGCGAAGAACGTGGTGAGCGGCACGTTGAGCGCGCGGGCCAGCGCCTCGAGGCTGTCGATCGACGCCGACACCGCGCCGTTCTCGATCTTGGACAGCATGCCTGCCGACAGTCCGGCCTGATCGGCGAGCTCGGCGCCGGTCAAGTCGAGCTTGCGGCGGAGATTGCGCACTTGCGTCCCGATCGCCTCGGCAATCGATAGGCTCGCAGCCGGTTGCGGCGCGAGCGAGCCGGTCTTGAGCGCGTTGCCCTCGCGCTTTGGCGCTGGCGCCTGGAGCTTTGATTTTCTTGCCTTCGGCGCCAAGTTTCCCCTAGCCATCAACTGCCTGCTCTTTCACTACCCGAGGCCTTGCCAAGAACCATGCGAGCACTTCCAACCTTTGCCGCGAAGGTGTCAACGCCGATTTCTCCACAGGAAACAGAGGCGCGCCGCGAGCTTGGATAAGGCGTTCGGGTTGCCCGACCAAGGGAGATTGAGGGGCGGAATGGATTGTCAGCTTTGTGCCATTAACCGATGATGCTAACGCAAGCCCGAGTGTCCCCGCCGTCTGAGTTCAAAGCGAAATCAGAAGCGGCTGCCCAAGGAGCTGGCGATTACCAATGTCGGGTTCATCGGCGACGAGCATCGGGCGTTCGACCGCCTCGCAGGGGCGGTCGCGGGGTTCCCGGCCGACGTCGATGTTGCAATTCAGGTCGGCGATCTCGGCCTACATGCTGACGACCTCAGTCCGGCCGGACCAGGACTGCCGTCGCTGGCGCGTAAGGTTTACTACGTCACCGGCAATCACGACCACGAGCCGTCTTACCGGGGGATTAGGCGGCCGACCGAGATGGCGCCCAACCTGGTGTTCGTGCCCCGCGGAACGGTGTTGGAACTCGACGGCAGGCGGATCGCCTTCCTCGGGGGCGGAAGCTCAATAATCGACCGGGCGGTGCGGCGGCGTGACGTAGACTGGTGGCCGGAAGAACAGGTGACCTTGGCCGACGTTGCCCGGTTCGATGGCGCAGGCAAAGTGGATCTCCTGGTAAGCCACACGCCGCCGGCTTTCGTTTATCACTACTTTCACCTGCCACCGGATCCCTCGGCGCTCGCGGTGGGGCAGGCATGGCAGATCCTGGGACGCCCTCAAGTGGTTTGCGGTCATATGCACAGTTCGCGCGAGGTCGGCCGTGTTCGAGTGCTCGGAGAACTTGAAGTCCTGATCGCCTAAGGAAACCTGCCGAGTGGAGAAAATCGGTCGAGCTGCTGCTGGGCGCGCCCGATCGCGTGGAATGCCTCGCGTAGCTCGGCGCGCGCGAGCGGCGGCAGCTCTTCAGGCCGGATCACGTTGTCGGGTGTGATTCCATCGCGAATTTGCTGGGCATGGTGATCAAGCCTGACTTGGCAGATATACGTGAACGCTTCTTGCAATGATTGCGCGGTTTCTTTGTTGATGGCTCCCAGCCCCTCTGCAGCGACGAGGCGGTCGAGGGTGCCGGAGACGGTGATGCCGTTCGCGAGCGCGTGGTAACGAGCGAGATTGGCGATCGGGACGACACCGCCATTCTTGAGGTCCACCTCCTGCTTCTCCCATCGGCGTGCAAAGAACCGGTGCGGGAGTGCCGGAGGCGCGTTGGTGGCGGTTCGGGCGATCTCGGCGAGGAAGCGTGGATGGTTGCGGGCGTCCTTCAACACGGCCACCAGCGGAGGAGCAATCTCCAATCCGCCGGCGACATGCCGGAAATCGAACCCCACGACTGCGCGGACCAGGTCCGACCAGTCCGGCAAATCGAGGCAGTCTCGGAAGGTCTTGATCCAACGCGATTGAGACATGCGCCAGAGGGCATTTGAGGCCACGACGCCTGAGGTGTCAGCTCCAAACCCGGCGCGGACCAGACCAGCATTCACGTCTTGGGCAAGGCGCTCGAAATAGGCATCAACCTCCGGATCGTCTGGATCGGCGTAAGCAAGAGCGTTGTCCTGATCCGAGGCGAGAGTGAGCTCGCGACGCGCCGCGCTCCCTAGTGCGAGCCAAGCCCAGGCGCGTGGGGCTGGGCCGTGTCGGGCAATGGCGAAATCGAGTAGGCGTGTGGTGACGGCGTCGTAGCTCAGGGCAAGGACGCGTCCAATATCGGTCGCTTTAAGCCCGGCCTGAACCAACGCAGCGACCATTCCGGGGAGCTCTTTGGTCGCGGAATTGAGGGCCGCTTCACTGGCCGCATTGAAAATGGCAGTGCGAAGGGCGAAGGGACTCCAATAAGCCAGTCCCATAAGGTCGCCCGCGGACACGAGTCCCACGACCTTGCCTCGCGCGTCGGTAACTGCCAAGTGCTCAACGCCCGCGTAGAGCATGTCGAGCGCGGCATCCACCGCATATCGATCCGCCCGAGCGGTCACTAGCGGGCGGCTCATGATGGTGGCAACAGGCGCTTCAGGCGCGATGCCTCCCGCCACCACCTTTTCACGGAAGTCTGTGTCGGTCACGATGCCGAACTCGCCTTCCACGGGAACGAGCAGCGCGGAGACCTGCTCCTGACTCATCAAGCTCGCGGCTTCACGCACCGATCGGTCCGGATAGCAAAGCACGGGTGGCCCCTTTATCAGGTTGGCAATGTGGACGGTGCGGAGTTCCGGCAGGCCGTGCAAGGTGTGACCGATGCGGGCAAGCCGCTCTCGCATGGTCCTGGCAACGAATATGGCCCCGGCAGGACTACCGAGGACCTCGAGCGCAGCCTCCCGCCCGATCAGGTAGCAGGTGGTGTCTTCATGTACCCGGATGGTGAACGCCGCCGCCATCCCCGTCAGCAGCGAAGGGTGGCCGAAGCTCTCTCCCGGTTCGAGGATGTCCAGGATTTCATCTTCGCGGCGTAGCTCGATCGAGCCGCTCCGAATGACGAAAAGCTCCTCCGCCGGGGGACCGTCCTCGATGAGAATGTCGGTGCCCGCTGGATAGGACCGCAGCGATACCGCCGCGGCGACGCGCAAGAGATCGTCTCGGCCAAGCCGATCGAACGGGGGGAAAGGGGCAAGGAAGCCGGCAATCTCTTCCACAGTGCCCATCGTCGAGGCATCCCTCAATCGACCAGTGGAGGCTCGGCAGGAAGCTACGACCACGACAGATGAACCAAGCGCTATAAAAAAGCGAGAGGGGACGTAGCGCCGCCGCGTAAAGGCGCCGTAAATGTCCGCGAGAGCGGCTGAGACGCCGTGTTCCTCGCAAGCTCGACCTCACCACGAGGTTGGGTGCGTTGCCAATATTAAGTCACCGGTTGCACGAGCAAGGTAGACTGAGGAGCGTAAGCGAATTGTCCGCTTTGTGCCGTTAACAGATGATGCTAACGGACTATCCCCGCCTCCTGAATCGACACCGAACCGGCAGGACTTTGAACGTGACCGTTAGCGCCGCTCCTCAACTCAGCGCTCACGACATCTCCGTGCTGATCGATTTTCTGCTGTTCGGGGCCACGCTCGCCTGCGTCGCGATTTTTCATCATCATACGCTCGCCGCCGCTCTCACCGGTCTCGGCGTCATCGTCCTCAAGAAGCTTTTGGGCACCGGCTTCGTCGAAGGCGCTGGCTTTCCGGGCTTGCTTGCGCATTTCGAGCATGAATGGGTGCTCCTCACCAACCTGTTTCTGCTTCTGGTCGGTTTCGCTCTGCTGGCACGCCATTTCGAGGCAAGCCGCATCCCTGACTGGATGCCGGCCGCCCTGCCGGACAATTGGACGGGGGGCTTGGTGCTTCTGGTCCTTGTGTTCGTCCTCTCCTCATTCCTTGACAACATCGCCGCGGCGCTGATCGGCGCCACCGTCGCCAGGCATGTGTTCGCGGGTCGGGTTCGCATCGGCTACCTCGCAGCGATCGTCGCCGCTTCCAACGCCGGAGGCTCGGGCAGCGTCATCGGCGACACCACGACCACCATGATGTGGATCGCCGGCGTCAGTCCAGTTTTGGTGCTGCACGCCTATGTCGCTGCCGTGTGTGCGCTCTTCGTCTCCGGCATTCCGGCATCGCTGGCCCAACAGAAATACGCGCCGATCGTCAAGAACATGCCTTCGGGTTTGCATATCTCCTTCAGGCATGTTGCCGTGGTCATCGCAGTGCTCGCAGCGGCGATCGCCGCCAATGTCGGGGCGCATCTCCTCGACGAACATGTGCTTGACGAGATACCCCTGATCGGGCTTGCGGTCGCCGCCGCTCTTCTCCTGATGGCTCCAATCGCGCGGCCTGATTGGTCGATCGTTCCCCACGCCGCGCGCGGCGCGCTCTTTCTCCTCGCGCTGGTCTCGGCAGCCTCGCTGATGCCGGTCAAATCCTTGCCGGCGCCGAGCTGGGAGACAGCGCTCGGGCTCGGCTTCGTCTCTGCCGTGTTCGACAATATTCCGCTGACTGCGCTCGCCATCAAGCAGGACAACTATGACTGGGGTGTTCTCGCCTACGCCGTCGGGTTCGGCGGCTCGATGATCTGGTTCGGATCGTCCGCAGGTGTCGCGGTCGCTGGACTGATGCCGGAAGCGAGATCTGCGGGCCGCTGGCTGAAAGAGGGTTGGCCAGTGGCGCTGGGCTATATCGTCGGGTTCTTCCTGCTGCTTGCGCTGCTTGGCTGGAACCCTCAGTTCATCTAGCGGGTACCTCAGGGGAGCAAATCGGCAGCGTGTCAAAAAGATCAGGCCCGTCAAGGCGTTCCGCGCCTCGACGGGCCTTCTTGTGCACGTCAGCTTGAAGCGGCGATCAGTCGCTTAGAAATAGCGATCGATCGATGCCCTGGTTTCGTCGCCGCTCCGGTCGGAGGCCATATCGGCTGCGATCTCCTCATTTTCGTGGCGCGTCTGCAGAATGTGCCAGCCGATCCAGAAGATGAATCCTATGATCACCATGACCACCTCCCATCCCTGGAAAGGATAGATTGCGCCGACATCCTTGAGGTCGACGGCCCAGCTCGTTATTCCATTGGTCGACATTTTTCTTCTCCTCTCGGATCTCTATTTGATCATCGCCTTCTCGGCCGTGCCCACTTCGGTGACCGACTCCAAGAAAGCGTGGTTGAGCGCAAAATCGACGCCCTCGAGCTCGACCTTCGCCGGCACGCGCAACAAGCCCATGCCATCCAGGATCTTGCAGACGATCCAGGTCGGTACGAGGCCAAGCGCGAACATCAAGACAGCGCCGGCGAAATTGCCGAGCGGGTTGATATGAGCGAAGCCTTCATACGGAGAGGACGGCTGTCCCCACAGCATGAAGCCGGCAACCACCACGCCGAGGAATCCGCCATAGCCGTGCACGGCGACAGCGCCCACTGCATCGTCGATCTTGAATCGGTTTTCGACGAAATAGTGCAGCTTGTAGCAGATCGACGGTACGATAGCGCCGATCAGCATGGCCTGGATCGGATGGTAGAGATCGTTGCCTGCCGAGGCGCCAATGACCCCGCACAATCCGCAAGAGAACGTCCAGAAAGGATCGCCCTTGGAGATGATATAGCCGGCCATCATGCCGCCCGACAGCGACATCAGGAAGTTGAACGTAATCGCCGAAAGCGAGGTCGGCGCGAGATAGATATTTGTCGCCGTCCAGGTTTCGCCGGTGATCTGTCCTGCGATGGTTGCAGGCGAAATCAGCGGAATGTTGCAAGCAGCATAGAACCCCCAGAAGCCGGTGTAGATCAGGAACAGGCCGATCGTCACCAGCCAGACATTATGAGGCGGAATATCTCGAGGCGTTCCGTCCGCCCGGAATTTGCCGAGACGGGGACCGAGAACGATCAAGAACGCGAGGGCCGCGCCGCCGGCGATGGCATGCACGACGCCTGAAGCATAGGCGTCATGATAACCCCACAGCTTCACCATCCAACCTTGCGGATGCCAGCCCCAGGCCGCATCGAGGATCCACAAAACCGAGCCGACCAGCACGGCGATGATCCAGAACGCGCCTGAGCGGGCGCGCTCGATGATTGCGCCAGAGACGATCGAGGCGGTCGTGATCGAGAACAGGAGGAAAGCGCCCCAGAACACACCGTTGAGGCGGCTCCAAAGCGCCGCATCGGCCGGCGTTACTCCCTGCTCACCGGGATTGACGCCGGAGAGATGCGGCGCCATCAGCGGATTCCAAGGTTCGGAGTAGGGTGCCGCAACCAATCCGCCGGTAATCCCCGGTCCGTTGGGAAACGCAAAGTAAATCCACCAACCGAAGAGGAAGAAGGTGACGGTGACGAGCGGGATCGCCATCGCATTCTTCATCAGAGTTTTCAGATGATTGCGTCGACGAGACACGCCGACTTCATACGTACAGAAGCCGACATGAATCAGAAACATGAAGACGATCGTCACCCAGTAGTAGAATTCGGTGAAGATTGTCGTTAGCGCATTTAATTGGTCGCCCATTGATATACCCCCTTTTCCCCGATGCCCCGGCACGGCGTCGCAGACGACCGTGCCCAGCGGCGCCCGATTCAGCTACACCTTTGCCTTCCTCGTTGGATTTTGCAGGCCACTGCCCGTGCGGTCTCCGGCACGGCAAGTTCTGCTAAGTCCCCACCCCCTTGTCGGCCTAACAACAATGCTAGGCTTCCGCCGGGAACTCGTCAACCAAGGTGAAATAAGATTTCCTCTAGGTAAAATAGCAACATGGCACGCGCGAAACGCTCCGGAAAACACCCCTCGGCTCAGGCCATTCGCGATCACTTCCTCGCCTGGCAGTGCGGCATTCGGCAGGCCGCCATGCGCGAACATGGCGGGCGACCCTCTCCTGGCATGCGTCCGCGAGTCCTCGACGCGGAGGGGCGCGAGCTCGCCTCCGCCTTGACCGTTCTGCTCATCCCCAACGAGCCCGAGGAGAGCACGGCCTTTTTCCGCTTTCAGGTGATGAAGACGCCCGATCCGCGCGACATTTACGAGCGCGCCTTGGCCTTTCTCCAGGCCGATTTTTTCCAGAACCCCGAGGCCTTCAGCGAGAGGTTGGTCACCGTGCTGCCTCGCGGCGCCGCGCTTGCAGCGGCGCTCCTCGATGAAGGCGCCTGCGTGCTGGAATTCGTCCAATCGGGACAAAGCTACCGCATCGCCGCCGAAGTGCGCGCTTTGAAAACCGGGCATGCCGCTCGCGAAGCAGCGATCTGGCATAACCGTCTGTTTAATCCCGCCCTGCCCGATACCGTGCATGTGCTCGGTCTCCAACCCGACTGGGATTCGGCCCGGGCCGAACCGGCGCCCTCCGGCCGAATGTCACGCTCCGTCTAGAATTTGCGATACGCCTTATTCAGCTCCATTAGAGGATGGTTTGGCGAGGTTTGGAAACGCACCAAGAGTTCCCGCGCCAACATGTCGCGATCCTGTTGATTGTCGGGCAACGTCATCGACTTCGGAATGCGCACCCAACCATTGATGTTGCGGTCGAAGATGGCGGGCTCGCCCGCCTCATAGCCCATATGCACGTCTTCGAGCCAATTGAGGTCGTCCCAGCCCATGAATTCCATATAGGCTTTGAGGTACGGCGTGAGCCGCTCGTAGTCGGGAAGGAGATTGACGTCGTAGCGATAGCCGATGTGCTGGCCGATCAGCTGCTCGCGCGCGGTATCGAGACCGGCAGCGTCCTTGAGATATTTGTCGACGTCAGCCTTGTCTTTCGGCTTCCTGCCGCCCTTGCCGTTCTTGCTGCTCTTGTCGGCCATCGCGCTCGTCTCCGCTCATCCGATCTTGTGATAATTGTCCACGCCTACGGTGTAGTCGGTGCCGGCGAGCGGCACCTGCGCCATGGCCGAGGCTTCCAGGGTGAGCGCGGCGAGGTCCTCCGGCTCGAGGCTATGCACGCTCGTCTTGCCGCAGGCGCGCGCCAGCATCTGCGCTTCGAGCGTGAGCGTGTGCAGGAAATTGTATACGCGCTCAGCCGCCTCATCGGGATCGAGGCGCTTACGCAGCTCAGGGTCTTGCGTGGCGACGCCGACCGGGCAGCGTCCGGTATGGCAGTGATAGCAATAGCCGGCAGGAACGCCGATCTCGTTCTCGAAATCCAACTCGGGGATCTCCTTGTTGCAGTTGAGCGCCATCAGCACCGAATGGCCGATGGCGACCGCGTCGGCGCCGAGCGCCATGGCCTTGGCTACGTCGCCGCCATTCCTGATGCCGCCGGCATAGACAAGGCTGATCTCTCCGCGCTTGCCGAGCTCGTCGATGGCGCGGCGCGCCTGGCGGATGGCGGCGATGCCCGGCACGCCGGTGTCCTCGGTGGCGATATGCGGTCCGGCGCCGGTGCCGCCCTCCATGGCGTCGATATAGATGGAGTCCGGCCCGCACTTCACCGCCATGCGCACGTCGTCATAGACCCGCGCGGCGCCGAGCTTGAGCTGGATGGGGATTTCCCAATTGGTCGCCTCGCGCACCTCCTCGATCTTGAGGGCAAGATCGTCGGGGCCGAGCCAGTCCGGATGGCGCGCCGGAGAGCGCTGATCGATGCCTGCAGGGAGCGAGCGCATCTCGGCCACCTGATCGGTCACCTTCTGGCCCATCAGATGTCCGCCAAGGCCGACCTTGCAGCCCTGGCCGATGAAGAACTCGCAAGCGTCGGCAAGCCGCAAATGGTGCGGATTGAAGCCATAGCGCGACTGGATGCACTGATAGAACCACTTCATCGAGTAGCGCCGCTCGTCAGGGATCATGCCGCCTTCGCCCGAGCAGGTGGCTGAGCCAGCCATGGTGGCGCCGCGGGCGAGCGCGATTTTCGCCTCATAGGAAAGAGCGCCGAAGCTCATGCCGGTGACGTAGACGGGAATATCGAGGGTCATCGGCCGCTTGGCCTTGGGGCCGATCACCGTCTTGGTATCGCATTTCTCGCGATAGCCCTCGATGACAAAGCGCGTGAGCGTGCCTGGCAAGAACGTCAAGTCGTCCCAATGCGGGATCTTCTTGAACAATGAGAAGCCGCGCATGCGGTAGCGGCCGAGCTCCGACTTCACATGGATGTCGTTGATGACCTCCGGCGTGAAGATCTGGCTCCTGCCGAGGATGAAGCGTTTCGCCTCGGCGGGGACCTTGGCGCCTTCGCCTTTACCGTTCTTCTTCTTGCTCATCGCTGTCCCAGGTCTCTTTCCACGCCTCACAGCACCAGCTTCTTTTCGGTCGGCTCGAGATTGTCGTAGTTCCACAACTGCTTGCCCGCGACGATCTTGCGGAAGCGGCCGAGGCCCGACTTGGGCAAGAGGCCGTATTGGCGGAGCTTGCGCTCGAGCCAGCTGCGGTCGAAATCGGTCATCTCGGCCCACACCGCGTCGACGCCGAGGCTTGCAGGCTCGCCGCCGATATAGATGGTGCCGTCATACATCGAGTCGCCGAGATTCTTGCCGGCGTTGCCGCAGATCACCATGCGCCCGCGCTGCATCATGAAGCCGGTGAAGGCCCCGGTGTCGCCGCCGACGATAATGGTGCCGCCCTTCATGTCGATCCCGGTGCGCGAGCCGACATTGCCCTTGCACACGAGGTCGCCGCCTCTGATCGCGGCGCCGAATTGCGAGCCTGCGTTTTTCTCGATCAGGATGGTTCCGCTCATCATGTTCTCGGCGCAGGACCAGCCGACGCGGCCTGAGATGCGCACATTGGGGCCGTCGATCAGGCCTAGGCCGAAATAGCCGAGCGAGCCTTCGATGATCAGGTTGAGGCGGTTGAGAATGCCGACGGCGACGGAATGCTTGGCGCCGGGATTCTTGATGACGATGGTGCCGTAGCCGTCCTGCATCAATTCGCGGATGCGCACATTGACGGTGTTCGACGGCATGTTGGAGGCGTCGATCTCGGCCCGCTTGTTGTAGTCGACATCGTAGGTATTCGGCAGCGAGAAGCCGTGCTGGGGCTCGCCCAGGTCGAACTCGAAAAACACCTGCTGCGAGCGGCCGCTAAGCTTCTCGCTGTGCAGCCCCATATCGTGCGAGAGCTGCTCCTGCGCGGTAAGCTCCGATCGCGCTATCTCTGCCATACGCGAACCTCTTCGTCGTAAGGATCGGAAGTATCGATCTCGCGCGGCACGATGGCGCGGATGGCGACCTCTTCTGAAGCGAGCGCAACGAGCTTGTCGCTCTCGAACAACACCATGGGCTTCGCTGCCATGGTGTCCTTGGCCATGCCGAGCTCACAGTCGGTGGCGACGAGATAGGTGAACACGCCGTCGATGTCCTTGATCGAGGATTTCAGCGAATCCTCGAGCGTGGCCCCCTGCTCGAGATTGTTGGCGGTGTAGACCGCGAGCAACTCCGAGTCGCAATTGGACATGAAGCGGTGACCGAGCCGCTCCATCTCGCGGCGCATGATCCAGTAATTGGTGATCTGGCCGTTATGCACCACCGCGATGTCGTTATAGGGATAGGCCCAATAAGGATGCGCCGAGCGGATATCGACGTCGGACTCCGTCGCCATGCGGGTGTGGCCGATGCCATGCGTGCCGCGGAACGTGCCGAGCCCATATTGCTCCGACACGCGCGTCGCATCGCCGAGGTCCTTGATCAGCTCGAGCGCGCTGCCGAAGGATAGAACCTCGGCGCCCTCGATCTGCTCGATCTCGTGCGCAAGCTGGCGCGTGTCGCCGGAATAGCGCAAGCGGTAGCGGAAGGCATAAGGGGTGGGCTCGGCGGCTTCGATAGTCTCGGCCCCAAGCTCGGCGAGCCGGTTATCGACCTCCGCCTGGCGCTGCCTGATCTTCTCGCGGATGTGATGATCCTTCGCCAAGTCTTCCTGCTCGGCGAGCTTCAGCCGCATGACATATTCGTTGGCGGTTGACGGGCCGTAGATGGCGAAGCCCGTCGAAGTCGGGGCCGCGATGCTTTAGGCTCTTCAACATCGCCGTCATTTCCTTGCCGACGCTGGTCGCGCCGTCACGGTGAATGAGACCGGCAATTCCGCACATTGTCGTCGTCTCCTTCGCTTCGCCCTGCCGGAGCTACGGCAGGCAATCCATGTAGGTCCGCAGATCCCACTCGGTCACGGTGGCCATGAAGCGCTCCCATTCGTCGCGCTTGTACTCGTCATAGAGCCGGTACATCTCGCCAGGCATGGCCGAGCGGATCACATCGTCCTTCTTCAGCGCATCAAGCGCATCGCCGAGCGTCATCGGCAGCTTCTTCACCTGCTTGCCTGCTTCCATGGCCTGGTAGATGTTGCGCTCCTCGGGCGTCCCCGGATCGAGCTTGTTCTTGAGCCCGTCGTCCATGGCCTTGAGCAGCGCCGCCGCCATGAGATGCGGGTTCACCATGGCGTCCACGGCGCGATATTCGAACCTGCCTGGCGCCGAGACACGCAAACCCGTAGTGCGGTTCTGGAAGCCCCAATCTGAGAACACCGGCGCCCAGAAGCCGGTATCCCACAGCCGGCGATACGAGTTCACCGTGGAGCAGCCGATGGCGGTCAGCCCGCCGAGATGCTTGACGATGCCGCCGATCGCTTGCAGTCCGACCTTGCCGGGCAGCTGAACGTCGCCGGTGTCGGGCATGAAAGTGTTATCGCCGCCGGTCGAGTAGGCATAGTTCTGCGCCATGCCCGGCAGCTTCTTGGGATCGTTGCCGAGGGACTTGATCTCTTCCTTGCCGCCGCGCCACAGCGAAATGTTGTGGTGGCAGCCATTGGCCGAGACGCCCATGAAGGGCTTGCACATGAAACAGGCGATAATGCCGAACTCGCGCGCCACCTGCGCGCAGATCTGGCGATAGGTGGCGAGCCGGTCTGCGGTGCGGAGCGCGTCGTCGAAGGTGAAATTGAGCTCGAGCTGCCCCGGCGAATCCTCGTGATCGCCCTGGATCATGTCGAGGCCCATCTTCCGGCAATATTCGATGACCCGCATATAGACGGGCCGCAGGCTCTCGAACTGATCGATATGGTAGCAATAAGGATTGGAGTAGCCGCCGTTCGGCTGGCCGTTCTCGTCCTTCTTCAGCCACATCATCTCAGGCTCGGTGCCGTGGCGAAGCTGCAGCCCGTGGTCCTTCTGGAACTGCTCGTGGATGCGGCGGAGATTGCCGCGGGCGTCGGCGGTCAAGAAGGCGCCTGGCTCGACCCGCTCCTCGCGGTTACGGAACAGCGTGCACCAGAGCCGCGCCACCCGCTTGTCCCACGGGAGCTGCATGAAGGTCTCAGGCTCAGGGATGCCGATCAGCTCTGCCGCTTCCGGCCCATAGCCGAGATAGTCGCCGCGCCGGTTGACGAACAGATTCATGGTGGCGCCGTAGACGAGCTGGAAGCCCTTCTTGGCGATCGATTCCCAATGGTCGGCCGGAATGCCCTTGCCCATGATGCGGCCGGTGACCGACACGAATTGCAGATAGAGATATTCGATGCCGAGTTCGTCGATCTTCTTGCGAACTTCGGCGACGAGCTCCTTGCGGCCCGGCGCGTCCACGAATTTCTCGATGTCCGTTACCGACTCGACGCGGTGTTCCATGACCCACTCCCGCTTGCGACTAGAAACGCCAACTCTCTCGCCTCACCTCAGCTCCAAGGAAATGGACTGTGGGAGGTCGGATGTAATTCACCCTTCTCGAAGCGCGCAAAGCGAAACGGTTCCAAGAGCGCGCTCTTCTCACCCATGACTTCCTGCGCCACGAGCTTGCCCACGCCGAGCATCTTATAACCGTGATTGGAATCGGCGATCACGTAGACATTCTCGCGGAACACGTCGAACACCGGGAAACTGTCCGGCGTGAAGCATCCGAGCCCGCCGGACCTCTCTTTATATTTGTACAGCGAGATCTTGCCTTCGAAGCGCTTCTGGCAATGCGCCAGCATCGAGCACCAGGTATGGATGAAGTTGTCGCCGACAATGAAATCTGGCGAGTTGGGACCGTAAGGATCGACCGCGACGCTGTCGGGATCCTGCTCCACCTTGTAAGGCGAAGAGCCGCCCTGGACGCCGCCGAAATTGAAGTCCGGCTTGTAATAGAGGCCCCACAGCCTATCGGTGATGAGCGAGCCGTCGACATCGGAATAGAGCGGCGCATCGGTATCGACATGGATCACCGGCGGCATCCGGCCGTCATTGGTCCTGTGCATCTCCGGATCGACGCCGAGGGTGCCTTCCTCGAGGCACCAATAGATCCACATGCCCACATCGTCATGCATCTTGCCGTCCCGACCCTTGATCGAGATGCGCTTCGGCAGCTCAAGCATGTTCCAGATCCGCGAGACCCAGGGGCCTGCGCCGACAATGACATAGTCGCAGCCGATGCGGCCCCGATTCGTATTGAGCGCCGTCACCGCGCCGGAGTTCGAGCCGAACTCGAAGCCTTTGACCTCGATGCCGGTCATGATGCGCACGCCCTCGGCCTCTGCCTTGTCTGCCAGGCCATAGATCGACTTGGTATTGTTGGCGTAGCCGCCCTTTTTCTCGTGCAGTACGGAGGTGATGCCCTTGGCCTGCCAGTCGTCGAACAGGCTTGTCATATATTTCTGACAGTCTGCGGCACCCTCGATGAACACGGACTCGTAACCGATCGCCTTTTGCTGCTCATAGATCGAGGCGACGTCGTCGTGCATGCATTCGGGGCTGATCTGCATGTAGCCAACAGGATGATAGGCGTAGGCCTTGGGATCGCTCTCCCAGACCTCGACTGATTGGGCCATGAGCTCGCGCATGGCAGGCTGGAAATAATTGTTGCGGACCACGCCGCAAGCGATGCCCGAGGCGCCGGCGGCGATCGCGGTTTTATCCACAACAAGGATATCCTCGCCGGAGCCTCGACCGGTCTTTTTCAACATTTGCGCGAGGTGTAAGGCCGTGCTCAGCCCGTGAATCCCGGCGCCGATGATGGCATATTTGACCGACTGAGGGACTTTGCCGTTGCCTGCTTCACCCATGCGCCTGACCCGCCGACTTCCCCGGAAGACGTCTTTTTTTTGCTGCCGATTTCTCGGGCGCATTTGCGCATGGTCCAAAACCAATGTAAACCAATTTGTTGATCGGGCCCAAAGTGGGCCTATCCAAAGAGGTGAACCGCATTGACCGAGCAACGCATCAAGACGGTAGGCGAAACCCTGGCGACGGATTTGGAGAGACGCGACCACGGCGTCGGCACCATCTCGGCCTATCTCCGGCGCGCCATCGAAACCGGAGCCTATAGCGAGGGCGACCGGTTGCCGCCGGAGCGCCAACTCGCCCTCACCTTCGACGCGGCGCGGAGCACGGTGCGACGCGCGCTCGATCAGCTCGCCAAGGCGGGGCTGGTATCGCGCCGGCTGGGCAGCGGCACCTATGTCGGCTCAGGCGGAGGCCAGCACGGTGCCGATCTTGCCGATCAGATCAGTCCATTGCAGCTCGTCGAGGCGCGGCTCGCGGTCGAGCCCTTCACCACGCGGCTTGCCGTGCTGCACGCCACGCGCCGCAATCTCGACGACATGGAGGTGGTGCTGGCCCGCGCCGAGGCCTCGATCGACGACAAGGATTCCTTCTCGCGCTGGGACGGAGAATTCCATCTGATGATCGCGCAAGCTTCGAGCAATCCGCTGCTGCTCAGCGTCTATCGCCAGATCAACCAGGTTCGCCTGCATGCGCAGTGGGACGCCATGAAGGAGAAGATTCTGACCTCTGACGTGATCGCCGACTATAACCGGCAGCATCGCGGCATCTTCAATGCGCTGAACGAACGCGACGCCATAGCCGCTCAGTCGCTGATCACCGAGCATCTGGAAAAGGCGCGCGACGATCTCTTGCGAGCGAACAGCCCTTAAGAACCTCAGGTGAGCTCGGTCCTGCTTGGGCTCGTTGCAGCGCTCTCCTGGGGCGTGAACGACTTCCTCGCCCGCTTCCCCGCCCGCGCGGTTGGCCCCATCCCAACGGTACTCGTCGTCACCTTCTCTGGCCTCGTTTTTATCTCCGGCTGGCTCCTCATCAGCGGCGAGGCCGTCAGCTTCTTCTGGCCGCAGCTCTGGCTTCCGGCGGCAAGCGGCATCTTCTTCGCCCTTTCCACGCTCTCGCTTTTCGCGGCGTTCGCGCTTGGTCCGCTATCGCTCGTCGCCCCGATCGCAGCATCATACCCAGCGCTCTCCATGATCTTCGCCGTCGCGCAAGGCGCGCGGCCAAGCATGCTGCAATGGTTCGCGATTGCCGCAGTGATGGCCGGAGTGGCGATCGTTTCAAGGAGCGGCACCAATTACCCGGATTCGGGGCATATCGCGGCGGGAAAGCTCAAGACCATTCTTGCACTTGCCTTGTGTGCGAGCGTCTGCTCTGCCGTCGCGCAGACCAGCGGTCAGGCCGCAGCCCTCACCTTCGGAGAGATGCCCGCCGTCTGGCTGTCGAGAATTTTCGGGCTGGTCACCATCGGCGCAATTTATCTGGCCCAGCGCTCACGCGCGGAGCTTCCGCCCCGCTGGCTTCCTCTTCTTGCACTGATGGGCGGACTTGATGTCGCCGCGCTCGGCTCGATATTCGCCGCCGGAAACCTGCCTGACCCAGCCTTCGCGGTGGTGGTTTCCTCGGCCTTCAGCGCCGTCACCGTCATCCTGGCGCGAGCGCTGCTGAAAGAGCCCATTGGGCAGATCCAGCTGCTTGGCATGGTCTTGATTTTTGCCGGCGCCGCTGGACTCGCCGGACTTTGAAGAGTTGCCGGCTAAAGCGCGGCGCGGCGATCGGTTGGCGCGCTCATCCGATTCTCGACGCCTTGCATGGCGAGGCTGATGGTTTCCAGCTGGCTGATGCACGAGGCAGCGAATTTCATGTAGCTCTCGCCGATGGTCATGAGTTGGCGGCGGAGATCGTCGTTGGTTGCCCTGAGGCTCACGAGCTCGCGCTCCTGCAGCTCGACGCGGCTGCGCAGATGATCCCGCTCATGGGTAAGACAATGGATCGCCGCCGTTCCGTCGAGGACGGCGTTCTCGAGGTCCTTGTAGGAAGGCAGTCCGCCCTGGCCGTCACTCATGGGTTCAGCCTCTCAATGGTGGCTTAAGTTTCAGTTACAGATGGGTCGAGGTCATGTTTCTGCGGCCGCTCGCGCACGACCGGGGCCATCGGCGAGACGCTCTCCGCCGTCCAGCTGAAGCAAGATGACGCCGACCAAGTTTTCGATTTCGCGGCCCAGGCGAAGGCGCCGATTGCCAGCGCCGGAGCCAAGCCGAGAGCGAAGGCAAGGATCAGGATCCAGAAGCTCATCGAGAAATTCCGCCGCACACGCTTGAAGGACGTGGCCGGTCTTGCATCCCTCGCGACAGGACTCGATTTCGCCGGAAGAAGCGGGCGCAAGCGGTGCGCCATCACCCCCGGAGAGATGTCGGCGCGACGTTCCTCAATCCCGGCGCGTCTGAGCGCATCCTTGAAGGACTCGATGCATTGGTGCGGATTGTTGGTACCCATGGTCTGCCAACGGAGTTGCGCCAAAATTGCCGATATCCAGAGACTTACCCTTACGAACTCACAGTTAACGCAAGGTTACCGGATTCATTAAATTCACGCCGACACGATCCGCGGCTTGGCCCGTGGAGGAGTAAACTCCGGCACGACACTCGGGCGAGTCTGCACTCCATCCAAGTGCCAGTCTCGCGCAAATTGTGAGTCGCCTGCAGTGAAAACTGGACTCGTGAAAACGCTAGACGCGGTAACTTTGCGACGGCACAGCCCCCTCAGGAGCGAATGCGATGGCACCGCAATCCACTCCGGCAAATTCTCGTGACGTGCTTTCGGTCGGCGCCGGCAGGATTGGACCCGACGGGCGCCTGTTCTTTCTCAAGGCCAACCCCTTGGGTCTCGCTAGCTCCCTCCTCGGTCCGATCGGCGGGATCGTCAGCTCCTTGCTCGGCTCCAGTCTTTGGGGGCAAGATCGTCAGCGTGAACCCGGATGGAACCGATCGCCAAATCGTCGTCGGCGGATTGAACAAAATCCCTGACGGCATCCAGGTCGATGTTGCAGCGCGGCCATATCTATTGGACCAATATGGGCTGGCCCGGCCGCAACGACGGATCAATCCAGCGCGTTGACCTCGACGGCCGCAACGTCAGAACCATCGTTCATGAGGGCGCCACGTTCACGCCCAAGCAGCTCAAGCTCGATCGGCAGAACGGCAAGCTTTATTGGTCCGATCGCGAGGGCATGCGCGTCATGCGCGCCAATCTCGATGGGTCCAACATCGAAACTCTGGTCGAGCGAGGCCGCAGCGATGCCGATCGCCAAGACGAGATGAACTGGTGCGTGGGCATAGCCGTCGATCTTGATCGCCGCCAGATCTATTGGACGCAAAAGGGGCCCGAGAACGCCAATAAGGGCCGGATGTTTCGAGCCAATCTCGAAATCCCGAAGGGCGAAAGCCCGGCGCGAAGAACCGACATCGAACAGCTTTTCGGAAGTCTGCCGGAGCCGATCGATCTCGATCTCGATCTGGCCAACCGAATGATCTACTGGTCCGATCGTGGAGATCCACCGCGAGGCAATTCGATCAATCGCGCTCCCATGGATGCCGACGCAAAGGACCGGAGTCCGGAAATTCTGCTGAAAGGCTTGCACGAGGGCATCGGCCTCTCGCTCGACGTCGCGGGGGACCGAATGTTCTTCACCGACTGGGAAGGCGGCACGGTTTACCGGGCAAGGCTCGACGGATCGGAGAAGAGCGAAGCTCCTCACCGGACAAGGAAACCTGACTGGCATTACGTATGTCGCGCCGTCCGGCGGCTGACGCGAGCGTGCCGAGCCGAAGGCCCTCCAAACTCGGGTAAATCGGTCTGCTCGAGGCGGTGATTCTCCTCCAAAACCGCCATTTTTTGCAGGTCAAACCATCGGTCCTCCGACGCTTTCGGTTAACCGATTGATTCTACTGCTGAACCTCCAGCCGCCCGGCCCCTTGACAAGTCGCTGCAAGGGCCCTCCGACGAGGAGCAAAGACACCGTAATTCTTTACCCGGAGAGGGCCGCCGTGTAGTCTGGAAGTCGTTGTAAATAAAGGCGTTAGGGCGTTTTTGGGGCCGTCGAGGGAAAGCCTCGATGCCCCTTTGGGAGGGTCCGGAAAATGGCCGTTACGCGCCGCGACATGTTGGTGGCCGGCGGTGTTCGGCTGTGCGGCGCTTGCCAATGCTTGGTTTTCGCCGGGAAACGCTGCCGAAAAGGCCGAAAAAGACGACACGGCGGACTTCGTCGTGCAGCACATGGGACGGGCGGCAACCGAGTCGGACCGCCTGCATCTGATCATGCCTGCGACCTTCCCAACCGGCTACACCGTGCCCATGGACCTCAAGGTCGACAGCCCCATGACCGAAGACGATCACGTGAAGCGCATCGATGTGTTCGCGCCGCAAAACCCGCTGATCGACGTCGCCAGTTTCAATTTCGTCGCAGGGCGCAGCGTCCCCCGCGTGTCGACGCGCATCCGTCTCGCCAAGCCGCAATATGTCGTGGCCGTTGCCGAAATGGGCGACGGCACGCTGCTGATGGCCAAGACCTATGTCGACGTGGCCACCAATGGCTGCATCTGACGAGTCGCAAGGGAGGCTGACAGTGACCGCCCCGACCCCACGCGTGCTCGTCCCCAGCGGCGCGACCAAGGGCGAAGTCTTTCAGGTGAGGACCATCATCAGCCACCAGATGGAGACCGGTCTGCGCCACGATAAGCAAGGCCAGGTGATTCCGCGCAAGATCATCAACAGGTTTGCTTGCCGCTACGGAGGTGTAGAGGTGTTCAGCGTCGATCTCCATGAGGCCGTTTCGGCCAACCCCTTTATCGAATTCTATCTCGTGGCCTTGGAGAGCGGGCGGCTCGAGTTCCTCTGGGAGGAGGACGGCGGCAGCACCTTTCGCTTGGAACACCAACTCGTGGTCGCTTGACCATGGCGCGGCAAGCTGCGCCTGCGAGGATTTGCGAACGCGGGCGCCGCAGGACGCCAACCAATCGAGAAAAGTCGGTCACGCGCCTGATCGCGACGCTGCTGCTCGCAATATTCCCCATCGCCCTCGGCATTTTTTCGAGCCAGGCGGCGGAGAATAGTCAGGGCGCTCAGCTCGCTGCCATGTGTGCTTCGTGCCATCGCCTCGACGGACAGGACAAGGGCATCCCCTCGATCATCGGCCTCGACGAGAACAAGCTCGCCGGCATGATGGCCGAATTCAAATCGGACAAGCGCAAGAGCCAGATCATGGGCGTGGTCGCGCGTTCGTTGAGCGACGAGGAGATAGCCGAACTCGCACATTATCTCGCGGCACGACAAAAGGGAGCGGAGCAGCCATGAATTGCTGGACACGCCGCCAATTCGGCTGCCTTGCGGGAGCTGCCTGCCTCACGGCACTCGCCCCGCGCGTCGCGCGCGGTCAATCGAAGTCGCGGGTCGTCGTCATCGGCGGAGGCATCGGCGGCGCCACGGTGGCGAAATATTTGGCGGCGAGCGCACGCACGATCGAGGTGACGCTGGTCGAGCCGAAGCCGCGCTACACCACCTGCTTCTTCAGCAGCCTCTATCTTGCCGGCATGCGCTCGTTCGAATCGCTGACGCATGGCTATGAGGCGCTCGAGCAACGATACGGGATCAAGGTGATCCACGATTCGGCAACGGCGATCGATCCGCCGGGAAAGACGGTTGCGCTCAAGAGCGGCGACAAGCTCGCCTACGACCGCCTCGTGCTGGCCCCCGGCATCGCCTTCAAATTCGGCGCCATCGACGGCTATGACCAGGCTGCGGCGGAGATCATGCCGCATGCCTGGAACGGCGGCCCGCAGACCGAGCTCTTGCGGCGGCAGCTCGACAGCATGGAGGATGGCGGCCTGTTCCTCATCGCCGCGCCGCCAAATCCGTTCCGCTGCCCGCCTGGTCCTTACGAGCGCGCGTCGCTCGTCGCGTATTACTTCAAGCAGTTCAAGCCGAAGTCCAAGATCCTGATCCTCGACGCCAAGGACAGTTTCTTCGAGCAGGATCTGTTCCAGGATGCTTGGACCCGCCACTATCCGGGAATGATCGAGTGGCTGCCCGGCCAATTCACCGGAGGCGTCAAGTCGGTCGACGTCAAGGACCTGTCGGTGAAGACCGAGGCCGAGACCTTCAAGGCCGCGGTGGTCAATTTCATCCCGCCGCAAATGGCCGGCGAGCTAGCGCAGCAGGCCGGTCTTGCCGATCAGTCCGGCTGGTGTCCGATCGAGCCCACGACTTTCGAATCGAAGCTGCAGCCGGGCATCCACATCGTGGGCGATGCCATCCAATCCGGCGACATGCCGAAATCCGCGTTTCTCGCCAATAGTCAGGCCAAGATCTGCGCCTTCGCCATCGCCGCTGCCCTCACCGGCTCGGACCGCTCCGCGCCGCATCTGTTCAACACCTGCTTCACCTTTCTCGCCGCCGATGATGCGGTGAGCGACGCCATCGCGCTCTCGCCCAACGGGGACACGGTCAAGATCAGCGAGATCTTGATCAGCGAGGTCGGCGAGGACGCGGAGTTGCGCCGGCAGGTCGTGCAGGCGGCGAATGGCTGGTACACGGCCTTCACCCACGACGTGTTCGGCTGATCTATGCTCGGGCTCAGCCCCGCTCGATCGCGGGACCGGCCATCGCCGGAACGGTGAGACCGCGGCGCGCGCTGTCCGGCTCCGCACTTGGCGCGCGCTCAGTCGCCCGAAACGGAGCAGGATCGGGCAGCCGGGACAGCCGCAAGGAGTTGACCACCAGCAGCAGGCTCGAGCTCGCCATGATCGCGGCCGCGAGCACCGGCTGCAAAAGCCCGAGCGCGGCAAGCGTCAGGGCCACGAGGTTATAGCCGAACGCCCAGATCAGATTGGTGACGATGGTCTTCCGCACCGCGCGGGCCACGCCGATAACCCAGGGCAGCATCGAAGAGACCGTCCTTGGGCAGCACGAGAGAAGCCGTCTCGCGCGCAAGGTCGGTGGCGGAGCCGACGGCGATGCCGATATCGGCGTCGGCCAGAACCGGCCCATCGTTGAGGCCGTCGCCCACCATCGCCACGATCTTGGTAGCGCCGCCGATATGCCTCGAGCGCGGCGCGCTTTGCCTCAGGCGGCAGGCCGGCTTGCATGTCATCGATGCCGACCGCGCCGGCGACCCGCTGCGCCGCCGGTGCAAGGTCGCCGGTGAGCAGCGCAACATGCAGCCCGAGGCTACGCAGGGCTTCGACGGTCGCACGCGCTTCGGGAAGCGGCGTGTCGTCGAGCGACAGCGCGGCATGGACCTCCTCGCCCCAACCGACATAGATCACCGAATGACCGCTCGCTTCCAGCGCCCGCGCCCGCTTGGCCAGATCCGGCGCCGGCGACCAGCCAAGCTCGCTCATCAAGACGCCGTTCCCGGCGGCGATCAACTCACCGCCGGCACTCCCCCTGATGCCGCGGCCCGGCATGGCGCGAATATCGGAGGCCGCCACCGGCTCAAGCCCCCGCGCCGCGGCCGCCATGGTGATGGCGCGAGCGAGCCCATGCTCGGAATGACGTTCGAGCCCGGCGGCCCTGGCGAGCACCTCGTCGGGCGCTACCCCGTCGCTTTCGATGCCGACAATGCGCGGCCTGCCCGAGGTCAGCGTGCCGGTCTTGTCGAAGGCGAGGAATCGCGCGCGGGCGAGAGCCTCGAGCGCGCCGGGATCGCGCACCAGGCAGCCTGAGCGCGACAGCCGCCCGATGCCGAGCGAGGTCGCGAGCGGCGCGGCGAGGCCCACCGCGCATGGACAGGCGACCACCAGCACCGCAAGTCCGATCAGCAGCGCTCTGTCGAACGGCATCGATTGCGCCCAGTAGGCGACGGTCAGCCCGCCGAGGACGAGAACGAACGGCACCGACACGCCGACCACGCGGTCGGCGATGCGCTGGGTCGGGCTTCGGCGGGACAGAGCCTCGCGCACCGACCGGCAAATCTGAGCCCAACGGGTCGCGGAGCCCGCGCCGCTGCTTTGGATCAGCAGCGGTCCGTCGAGATTGATGCTGCCGGCGATCACCGCGGAGCCGACACGCTTGGCAATCTGGCGGCTCTCGCCGGTGATCACCGCTTCATCGGTGTGCGACGAGCCCTCGACCACCGCGCCATCGACCGGGATGCGCTCGCCGGGCCGCACCCGCACCAGCATGCCGGCGTCTATGTCCCGCGCCGGACGGCGCCTCTCGCGTCCATCTTCGACAACGGTGGCGCACTCGCTTTCGGCAGCCAACAGAGGCTCGAGGTCGCGCGCCGCCTTGGCGCGGGCAGCCGCCTCGATATAGCTGCCGACGGTGAACAGCATCAGCACCATGGTGGCGGTGTCGAAATAGACCTGGTCGCTCTGCTCGATGGTGGCGAAGACTGAATAGGCGTAGGCGGCGCCGACGCCGATGACGACGAGCGCCGAGGCGGTCACGCGCCCCTCCATGCGCGTGGGCCCACGCATCGCGCAGATAGGGCTCGCCGAGAATGATCAGCGCCGGCGTGGCGAAGATCCACAACAGCAAATGAATCCAAGGCACGAGCCAAGCATCGACGCCGCTGAAGGTCCCGGCATAGAGCAGGAGACTGATCAGCATGATGTTCATGGTGAGAAAGGCGCCGACGCCGATGCGGATCAGCAGCCAGGCGGCCTCCCACTCCTCGCTCTTGCCGTTCTTCACCTGAAAGGCGATGCAGCAGCCATAGCAGCAGAACGCGCGATCCTCGCCGTTCACCGTGCGCTGCATCGGGCGCAAGCCAAGCGGCAGCAAACAATGGCTGCACAGATGATCGCCGCGCTCGGTCATCCGGAAGGTCCCATTGCCCAGGCATGCCCGACATGGGCGGCAAGCGGCAGGACGCCACGGCCGAGCGTAATCAGGCCGAGCAGCAGGATGAAGCTGCCGGCGAGCCACACGCCGCGTTGCCGCCAGACGGGCGCGAGCACCTGGCCGACGCCGCCCATCATCAGCATCGCGGGAAAGGTTCCCAATCCGAACGCCAACATGACGAGCAAGCCCGGCAGCGCTCCGGCGGTGCTCGCCGCCTGGGCGGCGAAGGCATAGACCAGAGGACAGGGGAGAAAGCCGTTGAACACGCCGAAAGCAACCGGCGCGGCAGGG
This sequence comes from uncultured Alphaproteobacteria bacterium, assembly GCA_963740805.1. Classification (GTDB taxonomy): domain Bacteria; phylum Pseudomonadota; class Alphaproteobacteria; order Rhizobiales; family Methyloligellaceae; genus Methyloceanibacter. The sequence continues at coordinate 156,513 of CAVUFL010000006.1, forward strand.
CTTTGCGACTTCTGCAGATTGCGCAAGGACTGAGCGAGGGTGCTGCCGCCGTAGCCGATGCTTGCGCGGTGAAAGCCTGGAGCAGTCCGAAGAACTGCAGCGCCATGGCGATCATGAGAAGCCCGGCGGCAATCGCGAGAACTCGCTGGCCCAAGTCGAGCGGACCGTTCAGCACCGGGATTTTCAATCCTTGCGAGGTGCACCACACTTCGCCCAAGGTGCCGGCGATCACGCCGAGGAAGCAGTAGGTCGTGAGCCGGCCGAAATTGTAGAGCAGATGGCGCTCGGCGGTCGCCGTGCGCCCGCGCGGGTCGCGGCCGAGCGCACAGGCAAAGCCTCCGCACATCCCGATGCAGTGAAAGCTGCCTGCGAAGCCGGCGGCGAATATCACCAGATAGTAGGTCACCGGCAGATCGTCCTGCCCAGATCGCCGCCAGCTCACCGGGAGGGCGTTGCTCCGCGCCGCTACTATCGCACGAGGTAAGCGACCCAAATGAAGAAGGCGATGTCGGCGATGCCGAAGCCGATAAAGGCGATCGCCTGGTCCGGACTCGCGTCTGCGAACGAGAAAGCCGTGTGCGGAAGCATGCGCCCCTCCTGCTCAGCCGAAATAGCACCCGGGCGACGTTCATGGCGAGAGCGGACAACAGGAGGACCAGATTAAAAACCGCGACCGCCAAAAGGATCCTTGCTGCCAGCATCTCCTGCTCCCTCTTTTTCAACTCGATCGGCTCTCAGCTTTCAGCTGCGCGGGAATCCGAGATCCGTCCCGGCCCGAGGCCGCCCCAATAGTGGTAGGTGTAGTAGAGCCCCCAGAGGAAGAGCACGAAGTAGACGACCAGCAGCCAAATCGGGAGGTAGCCGTGCCGCGCCTCGATGGGCCGCCGCCATATTCCTCCAGATCGTCCTCGTGGTGCTCGCTTACTCACTTGCTCGGTTTGCTCGGCGCGCTCGCTGTGTGCGTCACTTTCCATCTCCATCTCGTAGAACCTGACGGACGCCTCGTCGGCACTATGGAAGGCGCCGGAGAGCACGCCCCAAATGAAGACGCAGAGCGCACCAAGGCTCATGAGCAGGGCGCTTGCGTAGGGTCCGGTGACCTCGAAACCTTCCATGGCTCAGTCTCCTTTGGCGGCGGCTTGTGCCGGCGGAGCCGAGCGCCGCCGCCTTTTGCGGCGAGGCCTCGCTTCGGAACATAAGCGTTTTCCGGCGTGTCGGCCTTGAGGTTGAGATCGTCGAGCGCCGCGCGATCGGCATCGGAGATCTGCAGCGGCTGTTTGGTGAGCGGGTCCTTATAGGCGGAAAGCGCGAGGATGTAGTAGGCGAGCGCCCACCGGTCGTCCTCGGAAATCGAGTCGCGATAGGTCGGCATGGGCGTGCCGCTCAATCCGGTCGATATGGTGCGGAAGATATCTTCGACCGCCGGCCCCGACTTGAACTGGCCGCTGGTGAGGTCGGCCGGAACGATGGTGAAGCCTTCATCGTCTTTCAGGCCGGCGGCTTTCTCGCCGTCGCCCTTTCCGGTCTTGCCGTGGCACTCCCAGCATTTCGCTTGCTCCCAGACTTCCTTGCCGTGATCGAGCAGCTGCTGCGTCGGCGCCGGCGGCTTGCCGATGTATAAAGGGGGCCCGGGCGGCTCCTCGGTGAAGAAGGCATAGGGCTTGGAGGGATCGGAGCGGTCCACCGCCAGCACATATTTGATGTATTGGATGACGGCGAGGCGATCGTCGAGGGGCAGACTGTACCAGGCCGGCATCGCCGTGCCGCGCACCCCGCGGGTGATCGTGCGCAACAAATCGCCATCGGTCGGCACCGGCTCTTTGGTCATCCTGAACTTGAACACGGCGTTGTTGAAATTGCGCGGGCGCTGCACGTAGAGGAAGGTCGCCGCCGGTCCATTGCCGTCGCCCTTCGCGCCGTGGCAGCCGAGGCAGCGCCGCTCATAGACCTGCTTGCCATGCGCGATCCATTCCTCCGAGCGCGGCATCGTGACGTCGCGTAACCTCGATGCTCTGCGGCTCGAACAGGTCGCGCCATTTGCCGCGGTCCATGCCGAGCTTCTGCACATAGGCGATGAGCGCTTGCAGGTCCGGCGTCTCGGCGGCGATCTTGACCGTGTTGCCTTTATATTCCTCGCGCGGCGTCAGAATGAGGGGCGCTTTGCCGCGTTGCCGCCATCGGCACGAACAGGAGGCCGTCGGCATTCGGGATGAGCCTGATCGGTTCCTTGCTCGAAAAGTCGAACAGCTTTTCGGTGACCGGAGTCTTTTCCAGCGTCCGGTTGCCGTCCGCATCATCGACGATGGCGACCGGCTTCGACGGCGTGTCGAACAGGCCACGGTAAGGCGCCATGACCGAGTCCGGCGACAGCATGCGCGGATTCCAGAAATGGGCGAGATGCCATTCGTCGCTGTATTTGAGCCCGACCCGCATCAGATCCGGTCCGATGCGCCGCGTGCCGAAGAGATGCGGAATGTCGTAGACGTATTCGCCCGAACTCGGTCACCGGCCCCCAGCGCCGCGTCTCGCCGGTCACCGGGCGCACGAATTGCGAATGGCAATACCAGCACCCCTCGCGCAGATAGACCTCGCGGCCGCGGTATTCCTGGCGGCGTGTAGTCGGTCGCCCTGGTGAGCATCCATTTGAGCTGGCCGAGATCGGTGCGCACCACCGCGGTCACCTTGGCGGTGCGCGCAGACGGCTCGAAAAACGGCAGGAAGCCCTGGGTGATGAGCGCCAGGAAGAAGACAGAAGATGCCGGCCACCAGGGTGACGAAGCGCGCGCTCATCAGGCGGCTCCACCAGCCGGAACCGGAGCCGCGCCGAATAGGCCGGCCTTTCCGCCGCTCCGGCCGGCCGGGCGAGCGCCGTCATCATCAGATCGATGACGAGCAGCGTCATGCCGATATCCATGCTGATGCCGGCGACGGTACGTACGAACCAATAGGGCCGCATGGAGAGCACCGTATCGAGCCATTCGGTGCCGGCCATCCATTGGAAGCCTTGCTGCAATCCGCCGGCGGTCAGCACCAGACCCATGGTGGAGATGCCGACGGTGATCAGCCAGAACGACCAATTGCCCATCCGGAACGACCAGAGCTCGCGCCCGCACACCCGCGGCCAGATATAGACGAGGCCGCCGATCGCCCAGACCACGAAGGTCCCGAACACGGTGAGGTGCGAGTGCGAGATGACAAAGTCGGTGAAATGAGTGGGCTGCTGGATCGAGCGCAGGGCCTCGGTCGAGCCTTGGAAGCAGCCCGCCAGATACATGATGCGCGCCCATGATCAGGAACTTCGCCGGCAGGTTCGTGCCGAACGTGCTCCAGCGGCCCATCACCGTGCCGAAGAAGTTCACCAGCACCGTCCACACCGGAATGATCAGCAGCATGGAGGTGACGATGGCGATGGTCTCGGCCCAGTCGGCGATCGGGCTATAGAGATAATGATGGATGCCGACGAAGGGGTAGAACAGGGCGAGCGACCAGAAGCCGACAAGCGAGAGCTTGTGGGCATAGATCGGATTGCGCACGCTGATCGGCAGGAAATAGTAGATCAGCACGTAGCCCGCCGGCGTGAGCCACAGCCCGACGATGTAGTGAATATAGAGGCCGTGAAACGCCGCGCTGTTGATGCCTGAGATCGTGTAGGGCAGGATGAATGCCCAGCACGAGATTCATCCTCGTCCACACGAAGGCCCCGATCAGATACCAGAGCGCGACATAGAGCGGCGGCTCGAGGCGCCGCCCGATGGTGATCAGGAATTGCACGGTGGCGACCGTCACGATGATGCAGAGCGGGATCTTGGCGAACAGCGGAAACTCGCCCGCTTCGAGGCCGTTGTTCTCGCCGAAAGGCAACGAGATGAGCGCGGCCGCCGTGATGAGGTTCCACACCCAGGCCAGCGGCACGCCCCATTGCGGCCATGGCACCCGCACGCCGCACAGCCGCGGCACCAGGTAGTAACATTCGCCGATGAAGAGGGAGGAGAAGGCGCCGAAGATGACGCCGTTGACATGGACCGGCCGCAGCCGGCCGAAGGTCAATTGCAGGGAGCTGCCGAGATAGTCGGGATAGTTGAAGAGGCCCGACAGCAGGACGCCGACCGACGGTGCGACCAGGAGCCAGAACATGCCCCAATAGAGCCAGACCCGCACCACCGGCCAATCGACCAGCTCGTCGAGGTCGACACCGGCAAATTTTCCACGCAGCACTGTCCCTGTCTCAGACAAGGCGCACCCCCATCCACAAGCGGCCTGCGCCCTGACCGCGCAAACCTCCCTGACCCAATCTCCTCCTCACATCGGGGGATTGCCCGATGTGAGGTTTCGGAGCCGACGCGGGCTCCCGGCTTGCCCGCCGGGGATCAGTATTTGCCCGGCACCAGCACCGAGCCGGTATTCGACCAATAGATGTACGCTTCCAAGGCTTTCATCGCGTCCGAATCGGAATCGATCTTCTCGCCCTGGTTGGGTTTCTCGATGCACCAGTTGATCATGTCGCGCAGCGTGCAGAACTTGCCCATCTGCACCTGGAACTTCGGGAACGACTGCGGGTGGGTGTCGGAGGCCATGGGATGGCACATGGCGCAGGCCATTCCCGTATCGGACAGGGTGACGCCCATCTTCTTGGCCGTCGCCGCGTCGCCATGGAACAGGAGATCGCCCTTCCTGACCATCCTCCATGAACGCGTCGTTGTATTCTTCAGCTGCTCCGGCGTCACCGGGTCCTTGTGGGCACTGGCTGGGCCGACCAGAAGGGCGACCCCGACAATTGCTCCGGCCACGCACGAACGCCGCAGGATCGAAAGGAATGTCGATGTCGATTTGGTTGTCATGGCCATTCCTCCCTTCAATACGGCCACATGTTGTCGGCGATCCGCGCCCGCAGGATCTCCGGAATGCTGCTTGTCGTAGTCGGCCGCTGATTGAATGAAGACCTCCTTGCGGCCGAACATCATGTATTCGGTCTCGACGTCGTCGTTGACGCTGACATCTTGCCCCAGCCCATGCCATCGAAGGGATCGCCGGGGTCGGCACGGATCATCGGCTTGGTGAGCTTCGGCACGCCCTCAGGGGCATAGGGCCACGGCCAGGAGGTCGCCAGCATGCCGATCGAGCGCATGGTGCCGATCTCGTTGTAGAGCACCTGGTGGACGTGCCCGTGAATGTTGGTGACCTTGGTATAAGGCTTCAGCACCTCATTCACGTCACGCCAATCGCGCACCCAGAAATTCCAAGGCGGATAATATTCGTAGAGCGGATTATGGCTGAAGATGATGACCGGCTTTGCCTTGTCCCATTCGGAAAGCGTCTTCTGCAGCCAGTCGAGCTGGTCGCGGCCCACGCCGGCCCACGGACCGGCAACGGTGCCGTCGAGGGTCGCCATGTGGCCCATGCGCTCCTCGGGCGTCATCTTCCTCGCCGTCCAGTAGTCCGGTCCGCGGCTGACGGTGTCGAGCCCGATGAAGCGCACGCCCTTATGGTCGAACGTCCAAGTGGGCTTGGCCGAACAGCTCGCCCCACTTCTTGCCCATGTCGAGGTACCAGTCGTGCTCGCCCGGAATGAAATGCTTGCGGGAGCTTGATCTCCTTGAGAATCTCAACTGCCGAGCTCGAGCTCCTCGACCTTTCCGAGTTGGGCCAGGTCGCCGCCGAAGATCAGAAAGTCGGCCGGCGGATCCATGGCCTGGGTCTCCTTGGCCGCGCGCACCGCCTTGTCGACGAAGCGCGTGTTGAGAGACTTCTGATAGAGATGGGTGTCCGAGATCCAGGCGAACTTGAATGGCGCTTCGGCGGCGTGAGCGACATCGATGGTGTTGATCAGCGGCCACCAGGAGAAGGTCTGGCCGACGGTGGCGGCACCGAAGAGCAACGATCGGTGCACGAAGGTGCGCCGGGTGATCTGCACCGAGTTGTCGGGGCGCACTCCGGGTTTCTGCAGCTCAGCGTGAATTTCGCGCCGAAGGCGCTCAAGCTCGTCAGACATGTCGCTTCCTCCTGACCCCTGTGGGACCGTTTACAAAGCGTCGGTCCTGATGGAGGCGGACGCGGTGCTTCTGCCGCGTCGGTTATTCTTTTTGTTCTTGAGTTCGATTATTGTTTCTTCAGTTCGATATCCAATTTGGTGGCCTGTCCTCCGGTTACGGTTACGGGCATCTCTGTCGGCCCGGTATAGGGTTGCACCGCCACGAGCTTGTAGGTGCCTGGCGGGACATCGGTGATGGTGAATTTGCCGTCGGCGCCGGTGATCGCGTAATAGGGGTTGTCCACCACGTAGATCCAGCCCTCCATCCAGCCATGCGCGTCGCAGTCGACGCGGACCGTTCCCGGCTTTTTCAGGTCGGTGGGTATGACCTGCCCCTCATTGGGCAGCGCCATGTTGAAGGCGGTGCGCTTGCCGTAATAGCCATGCGTGTTGTGCAGCACCGGGTCGCTGTTGACGACGTCGAGCGGGCCTTCTGGGATGACCTGAACCTCTGGCTCGAAGCGGCAATTGTGATTGTTGAGCGTCGGGCTTCTTGCCCGGCTCGGGCCAGGCTTTCCCGAGGCCACGTCGACGAGGTAGACGACGGCGCTTTCGACCGCTCTGTCGGCGCCAACCTGGATCAGCGGCTCGTCGCGCGGCTTGCCGCAGACATCCACGTCCTTGGTGGGGATGATCTTCTTCATGGGCACGTCGCCTTTGTAGGTGACGACGCCCTCGATGCTCCCGCCGCCAGACACGGCAGCCACATCATAGGCATGCGCAGGAAGGGTTATGATCGCCGCGGCGATGACGGAGAGCAGACCGGACAGAATTCTGAAGTTCGCGCTCACCGGCCACTCCCCTTTCCGACCCGTTAGGGGGAACACCGCCATCTCGAAAATTTCAAAAATTAGAATTGGGCTAATCCGAAGCGGAGTCCAATCAGTGATCCTGATCGGCCGATAATAAAAAATGATCCACACAACGTGCGTAACGGCGCTAAGGTTTGCGCGGTCATCTCGATGGGTCGATTGAGACCTCCGATAGGGGGAACATGACCAATCCTCAGCGAAGGTTTCGGGAGGCAAGCGCTGCGGGCTTTGACGGTTTCTTTGCCGACGCTCTTGCGCGTCTGCAGGTCGAGCGGCGCTACCGCATCTTCGCCGACCTCGAGCGGATAGCCGGGCGCTTTCCGCACGCCGTGTGGCACTCGCCGCAAGGACGGAAAGAAGTCGTCATCTGGTGCTCCAACGACTATCTCGGCATGGGGCAGCATCCGAAGGTGGTGCGCGCCATGATCGAAGCCGCCACCCGGTTCGGCACCGGGGCGGGTGGCACGCGCAACATCGCCGGCACCAATCATCCGCTGGTCGAGCTCGAGGGAGAGCTTGCCGATCTCCACGGCAAGGAAGCCGCGCTGGTCTTCACCTCTGGCTATGTCTCCAATCAGGCGGGAATCTCGACCATCGCCAAATTGATTCCGGATTGTCTGATCCTCTCCGACGCCCTCAATCACAATTCGATGATCGAGGGCATCCGCCAATCCGGCATGGAAAAGAAAATCTTCCGCCACAACGATTTGGCTCATCTCGAAGAATTATTGAGCGCGGCAGATCCTGGTCGGCCGAAGCTCGTCGTGTTCGAGAGCCTCTATTCAATGGGTGGCGACGTGGCCCCGATCGGCCGCATCTGCGATGTGGCCGACCGCTACGGCGCCATGACTTATCTCGATGAAGTGCATGCCGTCGGCATGTATGGCGAAAGAGGCGCCGGCATCGCCGCGCGCGACGGCGCCATGCACCGGGTCGACGTGATCGAAGGCACGCTCGCCAAGGCATTCGGCTGTCTCGGCGGCTACATCACGGGAAGCGCCACGCTGATCGATGCGGTCCGTTCCTATGCTCCGGGTTTCATCTTCACCACCGCTCTGCCGCCGGCGATCTGCGCCGCTGCCACGGCGGCGATCCGCCATCTGAAAATTTCAGAGTGGGAGCGCAAGCGCCAGCAAGACCGCGCCAGGCGCGTCAAGTCGGCGCTCGCCGCAGCTGAATTGCCGGTCATGCTGAGCGACACTCACATCGTTCCCGTGGCAGTCGGCGATCCGGCGAAGTGCAAAGCGGCGAGCGACCTTCTGCTCTGCAAGCACGGCATTTACATCCAGCCGATCAACTATCCGACCGTGCCCAAGGGAACCGAGCGCTTACGCATCACGCCAACGCCCTGCCATGACGACCACATGATCGCCGAGCTTGCCGCGGCACTGGTCGAGGTGTGGGGCGAGCTTGATTTGCCGAGGGGCAATCTCCCCTGCGCGGCCGAGTGAATTCGCAGCGCCGGCCTGTCGAAAGTTTACGTGTTCGAGGAGGAAGCACATGGCCGCCAAGGATCTCAAATTCTCGTTCGAGGCGCGCGACCGGTTGCTGCACGGCATCGACGTGCTCGCCAGCGCCGTGCGGGTCACGCTTGGACCGAGAGGGCGAAACGTCGCGATCGATCGGTCGTTCGGAGCGAAGATCACCAAGGACGGCGTGAGCGTCGCCAAGGAGATCGAGCTCGGCGACAAGTTCGAGAATATGGGCGTGCAGCTCGTTCAGCAGGTCGCCAACAAGACCTCCTATCGGACCGGTGACGGCACCACCACCGCGGTCGTGCTCGCGCACGCGATCGCGCGGAGCGGCGCCAAGGCGGTGGCCGCAGGCATGAACCCCATGGACCTGAAGCGCGGCATCGATCGCGCGGTGGAAGCCGTCGTTGGCGAGCTCAAGAAGGCCGCCAAGACCGTGACCTCGAATGCCGAGATCGCGCAGATCGGCACCATATCGGCCAATGGCGACACCGAGATCGGCGGCTACATCGCCGAAGCGATGCAGAAGGTCGGCACCACAGGGGTGATAACCATCGAGGAGGGGACATCGCTCAAGACCGAGCTCGACGTCGTCACCGGCATCCAGTTCGACCGCAGCTACATCTCCCCCCATTTCGTCACCAACCGCTACAAGGGTCTGGTGGAGATGGAGGACGCCTACATTCTGCTTAGCGACAAGAAGCTATCGAGCCTCAACGAATTGCTGCCTTTGCTGGAGAAGGTCGTCCAGGCCGGCAAGCCGCTGCTCATCATCGCCGACGACGTCGAGGCCGAGATCATGGCGGCGCTCGTGGTCAACAAGCTGCGCGGCGCTCTTAAAGTGGCCGCCGTCAAGGCCCCAGCCTACGGCGAGCTGCGCAAGGCGATCCTCCAGGATATTGCGGTGATGACCGGCGGGACGGTGAACTCGGACGACCTCGGTTTCAAGCTCGACACCGCTTCTCTCGATATGCTTGGGCGCGCAAAAAAGGTCGTCATCGACAAACAGAACACGACAATCGCCGAAGGCGCCGGCAGCAAGGCAGCCATCGACGCCCGCATCGCCGCCATCAAGCTTGAGCTCGAGCGGACCAACTCCGACTACGACCGCGAGAAGCTTCAGGAGCGACTGGGGAGCCTGACCGGCGGTGTCGCTGTGATCAGAGTTGGCGGCGCGACCGAGATCGAGATCAGGGAGAAGAAGGATCGCATTCAAAATGCCATGCATGCGACGCGCGCTGCGATCGAGGAAGGCATTTTGCCTGGCGGCGGCGTCGCCTTGTTGCGGGCAAGCAAGCTCGCCGGCAATCTTGCGACGGAGAACGACGATCAGAAAGCCGGCATCGCCATCGTCAGGGAGGCAATCACCTGGCCTGCCCGGCAGATTGCCGCCAATGCCGGAGCCGACGGCTCGGTCGTCGTCGCCAAGATTCTCGACACCAATGACAATGGTTTCGGCTTCGATGCGCAGACCTGCGAGTTCGGCGATATGATCGCGAGGGGCATTATCGACCCTGCCAAGGTCGTGCGCTCTGCCCTTCAGGGCGCGGCCTCGATCGCCGGCCTTCTCATCACGACGGAAGCCATGGTGGCTGAAGTTCCAGGGCCGCCGCCGCCGGAGCTTCCGGGCCACCACGACCACGAGGATCATCTCGACATGGAGTTCTGAGCTGGGAGCGCCCCTGGCTCATCGCGTGACTCATTTCATGACCTTGTTGCGATGGCCGAGATGGCCGTGCGCCACGAGCGTGCCGAGCACGTCGAGGATGACGCGGGCTGCGAGCTGCGCCGTGTTGTCGTTGACGTCGTAGGGCGGCGAGACCTCGACCACCTCCATGCCGCACAGGCCTTCCGCGGCAATGGTGTGGATCATCTGCAAGGCCTCGCGCGGCAGGAGACCGCCGGGCTCTGGCGATCCCGTCCCCGGCGCGAAACCCGGATCGATCGAATCGATGTCGAAGGACAGATAAACCGCCTTGCAGCCTTCCCACGCCATGTCGAGCGCGATCTCGGCGGCTTTCTTCGCTCCGTGCTTCTCGATGTCCTGCATGGTGAGCACGCTCGTGCCGCGCCGCTTGGCGACTGCCGTTCCCGGGCGGTTGCCGTACCAGCCGCCGATGCCGACCTGCACCAGGTTCTTGGGATGGCAGTTCGGCAGGCCGACGTCATGCATGTGGCTGTGGTCGCGATGGGTGGTGACGGTGCCTTCATGCGTGGTCCAGAACCAGGGCGTCGTGTGCATCCGCTCATCCATATCCTTCTCCTGGATATCGATGTGGCGATCGATATGGATGATGCCGACATTGCCGTCGATATGCGGGGCGATGCCGCGCACATTGGGAAAGCCGAGGCTGTGGTCGCCGCCGCAGATGATGGGGAACACGCCTGCGGTATAGATATGCGACACGGCCTTGGTCACTTGGTCGAAGGTCTTCTCGATATTGCCGGGGATGACGAAGATGTCGCCGGCGTCGCAGAGATCGAGCTCTTCGTAGATATCGACGCCGCCGTCGAACCAGTACCCGTCATAGAGCGCGGAGATGCGCCGCACCGCCTGCGGGCCGAAGCGCGTTCCCGGCCGGTAGGTGGTCGCTGAATTGAAGGGAGCGCCGACGAAGGCAGCTTCGAAGTCGCCAACTTTGCGGATGTCCTCGCAATAGGGCGCCTTCATGAAGGTGTTGATGCCGGCGAAGGCGGGCTGATGGCCGCGGCTGAACAGAGAGATGTTGCGGTCGATCACCGAGTTCGGCAGCCTCGAGCCCGAGCTCGAGCGACCTCTTGACCTCCTCGTCCTGCTTCTTCTGCGAGATGCGGGAGAGCGTCTCGATGGTCTTGAAGCCATAGGTCTCGCTGCGCTTCACGCCGTGTGAGGGACGACGCGCGCGCGCCTTCGCCTTGTCGTTCCCGCCCTTCTTTCCTCCGGCCATTCTTTTAAGTCCTCACTTCAGCCGATCGCGACCATAACGTTCGTGACGAGCCCCGGAAAAAGGCCAATTCCCTCAATTGGCAGCATTGATGACATCAATGCTGACGGCGTGAAATCCGCCGAAATCGTGCGCCCGCGTAATGGAATTTGGCGCTTCAATTCGTGCCTCCAGGGACGCCGATCTCGGCGAGGAGCAGTTGGCGCGCAAGCTTAGAGGGACTGCGCGGGTTGGTGATCACGAAGACCGGCATGCAGGGCTGATCCTCATGCCGAAGTAGCGGCCACAGCCTGCCAGCCTCGACGTCGGGCGCGGCAAAGGCTTCGGGGAGGAAACAGATGCCCACACCGAGAATGGTGAGCCGCTTCGCTTCGTCGAGATGCTCGGACAGGCCGGCGACTTCAAGGCCGAGACCATGACGCGTCCGATAAGCGGTGAGCTGATCGGGCTCGTCGGCGCCGGTGAGCACGAAGGCTTGGCCGACGAGCGCGGAAGGTTGATCGAACGTCTTGCCGTAGAGCGGATGCGATTGCCCGCAATAGGCGCCGTGCGCCTCATCGAACAGGAAATCGTAACTGAGATCGGAGCGGAGCGTCTGCGCCGAGGCGACACCGATATCGATCTCGTCACGCAGCAGCGCGGCGGCAACCGAGTCCCACGTGGTGATGTCGATCAGGATCTCGACCTTGGGATGGCGGTCGTGGAAGCGCGAGATGGCTGCATCGAAGCGCTCGCACACCAGGCTGGAAATGACCTGGATCGAGATCCGCCCGCGTACTTCCTCAGTGAGATTGCCGAGCCGCTTCGGCACGTTGCGCACGAGCGAATTGAGAGACCGGCAAGTCTCGGCGACCAGCATGCCTTCGTCGGTCAATTCAAAGCCGCGCGGTCCGCGCCGGCACAACGTCACACCGAGCTCGGCCTCGAGCCGCTTCAGCGCGAGGCTGAGCGCGGGCTGTTTGCGCCTGAGCGCGCGCCCGGCGCGGCTGACCCCACCTGCCTCGGCGATTTCATGGAACGTCTTCAGGAGATTCCAATCGACGTTGCGGGAGAAGTTGGGACTGAGACGAAGCATGGGCAGACACCTCTGGTGGTGCGTGTGGCGCGAGGGACCGTCGCTAGCGCCAATTCAACACCGACTTGGCGGACTTCGCAAAGACTCTACAGGGCGAAGGACGCATGATCTCCGCCCTTTTCGGACTGGCGAGCGCGCTCGGTCTCGGCGCTGCGGACTTCATGGCGCGATTCAGCGCACGAGCGCTCGGCGCGACATTGAACTATGGCGCGGTGCTGCTCATCGGGGCGCTGGGCACAACTGTCTGGCTCTTTGCCGCCGGTACCGATCTCGTGTGGTCGCCGCCTGGCTATGCTCTCGCGGTCATCCACGGTATCGCCGTGGCGGTGATGTGCATTCTGCTCTACATGGGCATCGCCCGCGGCCCCATCGCCGTGGTGGTGCCGATCGTCGCCGCGCATCCGGCTCTCGTGCTGGTGGTGAACGTGCTGATGGGCGTGCGGCCAAGCGCGGCGCAATGGGCGGCCATGGCCGTCATCATTGCCGGCGGCATCTTCATTGCGCGCACCGCGGTGGAAGAGCCGGAAGCTGCCGAAGCCAAGAGCAATCGCATCACCGTGCTGATCGCCATCGGCGCGTGTCTCGCTTACGTCGCCATCGTGCTGACAGGTCAGGCCGCCACGCCGCTGATCGGCGCGGCACAAACGATGTGGATCGGCCGCTGGACCGGCCTCATCTTCATCGCCGGCGTCCTTCTCGTGCAGCGGACGCCGATCCGTATCCCGGCGGAATGGGTTCCCTTTGTCGGCCTTCAGGCCGGACTCGACACGCTCGGCTATATCGCCTTCCTCGCCGGGTCCAACAGTGCCGCGCCGCACATCACCATGGTGGTCGCCTCCGCCTTCAGCGTGGTTGCGGTCCTCCTGGCACGGCTGATCGTCCATGAGAAGGTGAGCAAGATGCAATGGGCGGCGATCGCGCTGATCGCCGGCGGCACGGCGGTGCTGAGCGCGACCTGAACCTTCAGCCCCAGACACGTCCGGAGCGTACCGTGTCGATCTGATAGTCACTTGTGTGCCTCGTAAAGAACTCCGCCCCGAAGCGGCGCGCCGCCTTCATGGGCTCGCCAGGGTCGCGCAGCACGTCGCCGCGGGCGTTGCCGTAGCCATGCACGACGCCGACGAAGTCCGAGTGCGTATAGCGGGAGAACTCCTGGATCTGGCAAATGACGGCACCTGAGACCATCGGGAAGGTCTCCTCGGAGGAGAGCACGAGTCCGATGCGCTTTCCCTGCATGCCCTGGATGACCTCCGCCGACCCCGGATAGGAGGCGGCGTAGTAGCAGAAGGTGCGGTCGAAGAAGGCCTTGAGCTGCGCCGAGCTGCCGTACCAATAGATCGGCGTTGCCGCGATGAAGCCGTCGGCCGGCAGATAGCGGTCGAGGAACACGGAGCGGAAGCCGTCCTCGATCGAGCACTCGCCGTCGGCTTTCCGGCATTTGCGGCAATCCCTGAGAAAGAAGTGCAGGAAATCGTCGGCAAACAGGAACTCCGCCTCGTGACCTGCCTCAGCCAACCCCTCGCTGACGGCCTCCGCCAGCAGCGCAGAGTTGCCGTTGCGGCGCGGACTTGATGACAGCACCAGAGCCTTCATGTCCTATCCTCTCAGCAGTTCGGCGGCCGCCTCGTCGAGCGCCCGCTGGAACTCAAGGACGCGGCCAGGCGAAGCGACGCAATGGCCCCAGGGCGAAGTGAACACGCGGAGCTCGGCGCGGCGCATGGCCGCGACTTCCGCTTCGTTGTCCGACGGCACGAAATACATGTCGCTCGAGCACGGCATAACGATCGCCCGCGCCTCTATCGCCTGCAAGGCGCGGGTGAAATCGCCGCGGTAGATCTGATTGTCGCTGATGTCGCCATGCTGCCAGGTCCAGATCTTGGCGAGGAGATCGTTCGCGTCCCACTTGAGGTGATCTTCTTCCCAGTCGCGAACGAAATCCTCGAGCGTGGCGAAGCCGAGCTCCCAATAGAGGTGGTCGCGAAAGAAAGCGTGCGAATAGGCCCAGGAGGCATAGACGCGGCCGAAGGCGCGCAAGCCTTTTTCCGGCGGGCTTGCATAATTGCCCTCGTTCCACGCGGCATCGGCCTGCAACGCGGCCTTGGGCCCGTCGAGAAAGGCGTGGTTGAGAGCCGAGCAGCGCGCGGCGCCGCAATAGGGCAGGATCGCCTCGACCATGTCGGGATATTGTGCCGCCCATTGATAGGCCTGCATTGCGGCAATCGACCAGCCGAGGGCGAGCGCGATCCGCCGGACGCCGAGATGCTCGGTGAGAAGGCGGTGCTGGCAGGCGACGTTGTCGAACAGCGTCACCTGAGGGAAGCGCGGGCCGTCTTGCGGCGCAGCCGAGTTGCTCGGCGATGACGAGTAGCCATTGCCGAACAGATTGACCGAGATGACGAAATGGCGCGCCGGATCGATGGCGCGTCCAGGTCCGAACAGAGCTTCGTTACGCAGATGCGTGCCGGTATAGAAAGTCGGCAGCAGGACGGCATTGTCGGCTGCGGCGTTGAGCGTCCCATAGGTGGCATAGGCAAGCTGTGCGTTCTTCAGCACCGCGCCTGATTGGAGTTGTACGTCGCCGAGCTCGTAGGTCTTGTGGCCTGTCATCGGCGAGATTCCTAGCCGCCCTAGCGGGCGCTCGAGCCCGGCATCAGCCATAACGCTGGCGATACGCTTCGGCCGCGGCTTCGAAGCAGGCAAGAGGTGGGCGCACCACGCCGGCGCCGATCTGGCCGCCACCCTTTCCGGCGATGCCGACATCAAGCACAGGAAGTACCTTACTCTCGACCACCTTGAAAATGTCGATGCCGGTCGGCGTGCCGCGAAAGCCGAGGGCGGGAACGAGGTAGTCGGGATTTTCGCCGACAGTGATGGCGTAGAGCTCCTTGTTGCGGGCGATCATGGTCTCGTAGGAGCCGCCTTGGTAGGCCTGCAGCGACGGGGCGGAGGCTTGGGCGAACCCGCCAAGCCCGATGGTCTCGGCGATGATGCTCTCGCCGCCCATCCAGGTGATCTCGTCCTCGCTGTGGCCCTCGAACAGCTTGGCTTCCACTTGCGCGTGAGGTCCCTTGAACCAGGTATCGCCGAGCCCGCTCACGCGCAAGGCAAAGCCGCGGCAGTTGAACGCCATGGCGGTCACCACGCTCGAGCCTTCGACGCCGCGGGCCGCGTCTGCCGTTGCCTTGGCTGCGGCCATGGAGAGGCGCAGGAAGAAATATTGGTCGTCGACCATAGTCTGCACGGCACGAACGATCCGGTCGCTGCCGGAGGCGGCAAGCCCGAGGAAGCTCGGCACGAGCTCGCGCAGGAAAAGGAGTGCTGCGGCGGTGTTGCGCGAGTGAAGTTCGTCGCCCATGCCGAGCGCCCGCTTGATGATGGGTTTGAGCGGAATGCCGGAACCAGAGCGGAGCGCCTCGGCAATGACCGGGACGATCTCGTTCTGCACCACGAGCAGCCTGTCCCTGACGCCGTCGTCATACACGCCGTAATTCAGGCGGCGCGGATTGCTTCCTTCGTAGATGTTGCAGCAGGCGATATTGCCGAAGGCCCGGTTCTCCACCACGAACACAGGCATGGAGGCGGTGTAGATTCCGGCCAAGGACCCGACGCAGCCGAAATCGTGGCATCCGCCGACTTTTATCTCGCCGGCATCGAGCTTGGCGATGGCCTCATCTCTGTCCCTGGCAAGATTCTCGAAGAGCGCCCCGCCGATGATGGCCTCGCGCTGGCCGCCGGTATAGTCGGACCACGCCATCGGCGGACCTGAGGTGAGGATGATGTTCCGTGCGAAACCGGGGATGTATTCCCCTGCCGGACGCACGTCGACCAGAACGGGATCGGACTTAGTGAGCCGCTCGAAGGCAAGTTTGTTGGCCTCAACGCGCCGGTCTGGGGCAAACTGCATCCCGCACCCCCAATGTTTTCCTAATTGGACGATTAATTAGCAGCAAAAAGAGTGTTGCCTTAACTGCTTCCCTAATGCAAGTACGTGTTAAGTGGATTGCATCGCACTCGCAACCGGACTTAAGGTCGGTATGGATTCGGTGCCGAGCGCGTCAGGCGAGCGCCGCCGGGGACGGCGTAGGTGCCTCTGGAACTTAGCGTGGCAAGAGTTGCGGTAATGCCGGCCAAGTCTCCGCATGCGGTGATGGCGTCCGGCCGATGGGCGAAGCTTGAGAAGGGCGGGATGACCCACCAGCTGAATAGGGATATCGAGCGCAAGACGCGCGGTGGAAGGACCCTGCGCAGGGCCGCTCCCGCAAGCCCCGGGCGCGATGAGCATAGCGCCCGCGAAAAGTTCCTGGCTGCCTCGCTCGATCTTTTCGCCGAGCGCAACTTCGCCTCGGTGACGATCAAGGACATCGCCAAGGCTCTCAACGTCAATACCGCGCTCATCTATTACTACTTCGACAGCAAGACCGACCTGTTCCGGGCGACGATCGAGTACGCGGTCGCTCGCGCCTTCGAGAATGTGCGCGCGCTGGACGACCGAAGCGCCGATCCGCCGGCGATCATCGCAGCCTGGCTTTCGAACCATGTCAACAAATTTGCCGAAATCCATCGCTTCGTGAAAATCGCGCTCGACTTCAGGGGCGCGCACGAGGCCGATCCCGACATCGCCGCCACGATCGAGAGTTTCTACGTCGAGGAGCGCAAATTGCTGTCGAGGATTGTTCGTGAAGGCATCAGGAAGGGTATGTTCAAGCCGGTGGACCCCAACCGCATGGCGCAGTTCATCTCGACCTATCTCGACGGTTGCATGGTGCGCTCGGTCATTCTTCCCGACTTCGATCTCAAAGGCGCGGTTCGCGATCTGCACCAGCGCGTGCTGGAGATGCTCGGCTATACCGGCAAGACGCGCACGCTGCAGCGGCGCTGACCGGCGCGGAACCCCCACCATCTTCGGTTGACGTTCGCGGGCGAGCTGTCGTTACGCGCAACGTCGCGCGCTCCGCATCTGAACAAATTTAAGCCGTTTCGACTACGCGCTAGGCAGCGAATGCCTATGCATTGTCCATCCCAATACTTTCAATTGCCTGCAACAATGCACTTACAGAAATCTAATTGACTGTTTAATTAGACACGCGCAGAGTGGCCCCCGTCACGGAACGGCCATCATTCAACTTGGCCGAAAGCGACGGGGGAAACGCCACGAAGCGAACGGGGATTGCGACGTGACTTTGGACCCATCGCAGCCAAGATCCATGCACCCGTCCCGGCTTCCGCAAGCCCCCAAGGAGACGATCTGCCCATGAACGAAATATCGACCGGAGCGAAAATCGAAGGGTCGGCGGAGAGTTCCGACCGCGAGACGATGCGGACTCTGATCGACAAGGGCGTCGAATATTTGATGCCGCTCTACGTCGATGTGCACGGCATCGCCAAGACTAAGACCGTGCCGGTCAGTCATTTCGACCGGATGATGCGCGGGTCGGAGCTGTTTACCGGCGCAGCCCTCGATGGTCTCGGCCAGGGGCCGCATGACGACGAGTTGGCGGTGCTGCCCGATCCGCGTGCCGTGATGCAGCTCCCCTGGCGGCCCAACGTCGCCGTGATCCCGGGACAGCTCAGCTATCACGAGCAGCCTTACCCGATGTGCTCACGCACGATCTTGGCAAAGCAAATCGAGCGCGCCGCCAAGCTCGGATTGAAATTCAACATCGGCATCGAATGCGAAACTTATATCGTCAGACGCGATCCGTCGGCGCATAACGGCATCGCGCCGAACGATCCGCGCGACACCATTCCCAAGGCGGCGTATGACGCGAGCCTCACCCTCCTCAACCTCGAGCTCCTCAACGACATCGTCTCCTCGATGAACAAGCTCGGCTGGGAGGTGCATTCCTTCGATCATGAAGACGCCAACGGCCAGTTCGAGTTCGACTTTGCCTATGCCGACGCCATGACCATGGCCGACCGTTTCGTCGTCTGGCGGATGATGATGAAGGAGCTGGCCAGGAAGCACGGCTTTGAAGCCACCATGATGCCGAAGCCCTATGCCGACCGCACCGGATCGGGCGCCCACTTCAACATGTCGCTCGCCGACGTCAACACCGGCAAGAACGTTTCGGGCGATGCGAGCGACAGGCGCGGCTGCGGTCTGTCCAAGCGCGCCTACCAGTTCCTCGGCGGCTTGCGGAAGCACGCCGCGGCGATCGTCGCGGTGAGTTGTCCGACCGTCAATTCCTATAAGCGTCTGATCAAGACCGGCTCGATGACCGGATACACCTGGGCGCCGATCTTCATTTCCTACGGCGGCAACAACAGGACGCATATGTTCCGCGTTCCGCTGCTCAGGCCGCATATCGAAGGCGGCGATCACAGCGAAGGTCACGTCTATCTCTCCAGCGCGCGGTGGGAGTGCCGCGCCGTCGATCCTTCGACCAATCCTTATCTGGCTGCAGCCATGTTCCTCGGCGCCGGGCTCGACGGCATCGAGCAGGATCTCGATCCGGGCGATCCGCAGCTCGTCAATATGTATGAGCTCTCCGACCAGGAGCTCGAGGCGCGCGGCATCAGGCAATTGCCGCGGACGCTGCTCGAAGCCGTGACGGCTTTCGAGGCCGACGATCTCGGCCGCAGCGTCATGGGTGACGAGCTCTACCGGTCTTACATCGATCTGAAGACATCGGAGTGGTGGTCCTACCACAACTCGATCTCGCAGTGGGAAATCGACGAGTATCTGACCAAGTTCTGAGCCGAGGTGACTTCGTGTTCTGGCGCAAGAAGGGCAAGGACGCAAACGGGGAGGTGAAGATGTTCTTCGCCTCAGACCTGCACGGCTCGAACGTCTGCTTCAAGAAATTCGTCAACAGCGCCAAGTTCTACGGCGTGGACGTGCTCGTGCTCGGCGGCGATTTGACCGGCAAGGCCGTCATTCCGATCGCCGAGCAAGAGGACGGTACGTTCGTCGCGCTCCAGCATGGAGAGTCGGTGCAAATCTCCGGCAAGGACGAGATCGACGAATTCGTCAAGCGGCAAGGCAACATGGGCTTCTATCCGGCGGTCATGCCGGAATGTGAGTACCAGCGCCTGAGGGCGGATCAGGAAGGGCGCAGGAAGCTGTTGTTCAAAAAGCTCGTCCTGGAGCGCGTGCGGGAATGGGCGAGCTTCGCCGCGCAAAAGCTGCAAGGAACCGATGTCCCGCTCGTCACCGTCCCCGGCAACGACGATTTCGTCGAAATCGATGAGATCCTGACCCAAGCGCCGGTTTTCGATTTCCACGAGATGCAGGTATGCGAGTTCAAGGGCGGCTATCAGATGCTCTATTGCGGAGGCTCGACGCCGACGCCGTGGGATACCGAGCGCGAGTACACCGAACAGCAGTACGTCGCGCGCTTCGCCGAGCTCCTGCCCCAGGTCACGGATATGAGCCGCTGCATCTTCAACGTGCACGTGCCGCCGTTCGGCACGGCCCTCGATGCCTGCCCCAAGCTCGATAAGAATTTGAAGGTCGTCTACGAGATGGGCCTGCCGGCGCAGATTCATGCCGGCTGCCAGACGTTGATTGACATCATCAAGGAGCATCAGCCTCTGCTCGGCCTGCACGGGCACATCCACGAAGGCCGGGCCAAGATCAATATCGGCAAGACGATCTGCATCAATCCGGGGAGCGTCTACCCCGAAGGAATTCTGCAAGGCGCCCTGATCACGCTGCGGGACGGCCAGGTTACGCAGGCAAATCTCATGCAAGGGTAACGGAACGAGTTTGGTGAATGCGAAAGTGATCTCCAAGAGAGGGAGGGCAAGATGTCCGTCACTGACATAGGGGCAGACAAGCGAATATTTCTACGCAAGGCGTCCGGATTGATCAGGACCGCAGGTCTAGCGGACACCTTCATCTACAATCTCGGTGTCGTCAGCATCGGCCTCGGTGTCGGCTCGATGCTGTATTACGGCCCCGCCTTCTACCCGCAAGGCGATCTCGTTTGGGCTTCGATCATCGCCGGCGTCGCCATGGCCATGATCTCCTTCGGCTTCATCACCTGGACCATCACCCTGCCCCGCTCAGGCGGCATCTACGTGTTCGGATCCCGCATCCTGCCACCGGCGCTCGCGCTCACCATGAGCCTGGTGGAGATCACCGCCTGGCTCTTCTACTGCGCCATCGCCGCCTACTGGATCGTCATCCTGGCCTTGGCCCCGATGTTCGCCGGACTCAACCTGCTCACCGGCAACGAGACCTTCCTCACCATCTCGAAGACGATGCTCGAGCCGTGGGCGACGTTCCTGATCGGCGCAGTGATCCTGCTCCTCTCACAGGTCGTGCTTTCCTTTGGGATGCGCTTCTATCTCACCCTCAACAAGTGGGTGTTCATCCTGGCCATGGCGAGCACGGTGTTTCTCATCGTGGTGCTCGCCATGTCGACGCGCGAGCAGTTCATCGCCAATCTGAATGAGCTGGTCGGCCCCTCGCTCGGCGTGCCAGACGCCTATAACGCCATCATCGCCAGCGGCAAGGAAAAGGGCTGGGGAGAGGCCGGATTCGACCTTTGGCAAACCATGTTGATGTCCAACTGGCCGTTCCTGCCGTTGATCGGCGCGGCCTTTTCCATCGCCATCGGCGGCGAAATCAAGTCCGTGCAAAAGTCGCAGACCGTGGGCATGCTCGGCGCCGTGTTTGTCGCCACCTTGGCCTTCGTGATTACCGTGTGGCTGGCTTACAGGGTGTTCGGGTTCGAGTTCCTCGGCACCGCCGTCTTCAATACCCTTACCGCCAACGGCGGCCTGACCACGCCGACCGATCCGTCGATCGCGCTGCTCACCGGCATTCTCACCAAATCGCCGCTGATTACCGTGCTTACCTCGCTTGGGTTAGCGCTGTGGATGTGGATGTGGATTCCGGCGATGCATACCTTCGGCGTCCGTGCCGTCGTCGCTTGGGCTTTCGATCAGGTGGCTCCGGCACCGCTCGCCACCATCTCGGAAAAATATCATACGCCGATCGTCGCCATCACCGTGACCACGATCGTAAACCTGATCTTCATGGCGCTCTTCGTGTTCACCCCGTGGTTCTCGAAGATCGTGATCCTGATCGAGGCTGCCGTGCTTGCCTGGTCGGTGGTGCTCGCCGCGGGGATGTTCTTCCCCTATCTCCGGCCGGAGCTTTATGAAAAGTCTCCCATCGCCGGCAAAACCATCTTCGGATTGCCGATCATGACGGTCGCCTGCTTCCTTGGCTTCATCGCCGCTCAGTTCTACTTCTGGACGCTGTATTTCGACCCGAACGCCGCAGGTCACGATCCGACGCAAGTGATGATCGTCGCCGGCGTGTTCGTGCTCGGATTGGTGTTCTACTACGTCATGAAGCTGATCCGCCGATCGCAAGGAATAGACGTGACGTTGGCGTTCAAGGAAATCCCGATCGAATGAATGCTGCGTCCGAATGCCGGATGGAGCGGCCAGGCCGAGAATGCTCTCCTGTCCCTTCATCCGGCGTGCGCCTTCAAGGCAATCCCCTCACACGCCAAGCGAAGGTAAAAGCGGACCGAGGAGGCCCATTTGACTGAAATGCCTGCCGATCCAGGTCTCAACCTCGAATTCGTCGACGAGGCGCTCAGTCTCGTCAGCGATGCGGAAGCCAAGGGTATCCGCTTAAGAATCCTGGGCTCGATCGCCTATCGCCTGCAATGCCCGCAGAGTCTGCACCTGTTCCAGGACACCAAGCGCGTGCTTACCGACGTCGATTTCGGCGCCGAGAAGAAGCAGAACCGCGCCATCCGCGAATTCCTCATCGCGCGCGGCTACGTGCCCGACGAAGGCATCTACATGGCGTCGGAAGGAGCGCGCCACGCCTATCTGCACCGGCAGACAGGCCTCAACGTCGACGTGTTCGCCGACGAGCTCTTTTTCTGTCATCGGATTCCGTTCAAAGGCCGGCTCGATCTCGACAGCCCGACCATCTGCACGACCGACCTGCTCTTGGAGAAGATGCAGATCGTCGAGATCAACCTGAAGGACTTCAAGGACACGGTCGTGCTCATGCTCGAGCACCCTCTCTCGAATGAGCAGCCGGGGCCGAAATCGATCGATGTCGACTACATCATCGACATGATGCGCCAGGATTGGGGCTTCTATTACACCTTCACCACCAACCTGAAGCGGGTGCCGGAACATTTCAGCGAGTTCTCCTCGATCCGCGAGGATCAACGCGGCGTCATTCAGGGTCGCATCGCCAGGCTGCTCGAAGCCATCGAGGCAGCGCCGAAGACGCTCGGTTGGAAGATGCGGTCGAAGATCGGCACGCGGAGCCGCTGGTACCAGGAAGTCTCGGAGAAGTCAGAGCAATACTGACCTCCGTCAAAAGGGAGGAGCTTGGATCATGCCGACGGGCCGCGCCCCGGCGCCTCTCACCCATGATGCTTTCCGGCAGAGGCAGAGATCGGTCGAGCTGGAAGGTCTCAGCTACAAACCGCTGCGCGTCGCTTGGACCGACCTCGGCGAAGGCGCGCCGGTCGTCCTCCTGCACGGAATTCCCACCTGGTCGTTTCTCTACAATGAGGTGATCCCGCTTCTCGCCGAGACGGCCCGCGTCATCGCGCCAGATTTCCTCGGCCACGGCTATTCCGATCGGCGCGACTTTTTCGACCGCTCGCTGCTCGCCCAGACCGACATGGTCATCAGCCTGATGGATCATCTCGGCATCGAGCGCGCCGACTTCGTCGGCCACGACACCGGCGGCGGCGTCGCGCTGATCATGGCCATCAATCATCCCGAGCGCGTCGCACGCCTCGTGCTGACCAACGTGGTCGCCTACAATTCCTGGCCGATCGACGACATGATCGCTCTCGGCAATCCCAACTGGCGCAGCAAGTCGCCAAAGGAGGTCGCCGATTTCTTGGCGTCCGGTCTGCCCGACGGAATCTACAACAAGGACCGCCTGACACCTGAATTCAGGGCCGGCATCGTCGCGCCGTATAGCGACGAGGAAGGCAAGATCTCGATCATCCGCAATGCCAGCAGCCTCAACACCAACCATACGACCATGCTGGTCGAGAGGCATGGCGAGATCGGCGCGCCAACTCTGTGTCTGTGGGGTGTGCACGATCCCTGGCAGACGATCCGCGACGGCGAGAGGCTATCGCGCGAGATTCCCAATGCGCGCCTCGTGCGGGTCGAGAACGCGTCGCATTGGATCCCGCACGACACGCCGGAAATTTTCGCAGCAGAGGTAGGCAAGTTTCTCGCGCGCGGCTGACGTGCTTCCACGTCTGCCTCCCAAATAACCAGCTTCGAACGCCGGATGACGTACAATTAGACCGAATGCGTAAATCGTAGGCAATGTGGCTGAAAAATACGCATTCCTGGAAAAGAGGCTTGTGGAATTGAAACTTTCGTAGAATATACCCCTTCAATCTTCGATATGCGTAACGGCGCGGGGATCGGATGGCTGTGGCGAAAGGGCCCATGACCGTTGTCAGGCGCGCAGCGATCGCACCGTCTGGCCAGACCGGACCGGTCGCCGGCCAGGCAGCGCAGACCAGGCCCTCGGCGCTTGACGCCATCGACTTCACCATCATCCGCATCCTCCAGAACGACGGGCGCGCCGCCTTCACGGCAATCGCCAAGCAGCTTGGCATCTCCGAAGGCTCGGTGCGCAACCGCGTCGGACAGCTGATCAACTCCAAGGTGCTGCGCATCATGGGCATGGCCGACCCGATGGCGCTTGGCTACGACGCCTATGCCATGGTCGGTTTGAAGGTGGCATCGGGGCACGACCCGCAGAAAGCCGCGCATTACTTCCGCGATCGAGATGAAGTGACCTACGTCATCTTCGTTGCCGGCCGCTACGACCTCCTGATCGAAGTCATCTGCGAGACGCACGACCAGCTTGCGCTGTTCCTGCGCGAGCATTGCTACAGCCGGGAGGATCTCGCTGCCGTCGAGCCGATGGTCGGTCTCGCTATGTACAAAAATATGCTCAAATGGGGACAGCCCTAGTCATGCACGGGGATCATCATGTGATCCCAAAGCAAATACTCGCTCCGGTGGCGGAGGTGAAATCCCATCGCCAGCGTTGGCTCGAGTACCACAAGCCAATTCCACTGTACTGGACGCTCGTCCTTGGGGTCGCCGTCTGGGTGATCTTCTTCGGCCTGTGGGAACTCGCCGCGGCCAAGGGCTGGGTCAACACCCTGTTCATGCCGCCGCCGCATCAGGTTCTGTCGACGCTCTACACCATGATCGTCGAGCGGGGCTTTCTCTACGACATCGGCACCAGCATCTATCGGATTCTTGCCAGCTTCGCGCTCGCTTGCGCCGTCGCCATTCCGCTTGGCGTGTTGATGGGCTCATTCCGCACCTTCGACGCATTCTTCAATCCGTTCGTCAGCGCCTGGCGCTATCTGCCCGCTCCGGCCTTTATCCCGCTCTTGCTGATGTGGTTCGGCGCGGGCGAAGGCTCGAAGCTGGCGCTCCTGTTCATCGGCGTGATCTTCTTCCTCATCACCCTGATCATGGACCACACCCGCGCGGTGCGCGCCGAGTTGATCGAGACCGCCATGACGCTCGGTGCCAACCGCTGGCAGATCCTGTCGACCATCGTGCTTCCTGCGGTCGCGCCGAAGATCATGATTTCGATGCGCCAGATGCTGGCGGTCAGTTGGACCTATCTCGTCATCGCCGAGATCGTGGCTTCGACTACCGGCATCGGGGCGGTGATGATGCGCGGTCAGCGCTTCCTCAAGGTCGACGAGATCATGGCCGGCATCCTCGTCATCGGCGTGGTCGGTCTCCTGTTCGATTTTCTCTTCCGCTGGGCGCAGCGGGTCCTGTTTCCCTATGTGCCGCGCGGAGAGCAGTAGGTGAAGGCATTTTCGTCGTCGTTGGGTCAAACCGGCTGGGAGTAGAAAGCCATGCGTCAGGCATCATTATTCCGATTAAGGCAGTTCTCGTTGGCGATCGCCGTGGCGGGCCTCGCTTTTGCCGCCGCCACCGCAGGGTGGGCTAAGGATCAAGTCAGGGTCGCGGGCCTCACCTGGCCCGGCTACGGCTGGTGGTACATCGCCAAGGCGAAGAACCTCGCTCCCGACCTCGACATTACCTATCAGGCAATCGAGGACCCGTTTCAGAGCTTCGCCCTGATGTCGTCGGGGCAGCTGGAGATCGTTTCCTCGACCGCCGAGTTCGCGCCGATCGGCGCCTCGCAGAACATGCCGGTCCGCATGTTCGCCTACGGCAATCTCTCGCACGGCACCGACAAGCTCATCATGCGCCCGGAGATCACCAGTCCTGCCGATCTGAAGGGCAAAAAAGTAGCCGTCATGGTCGGCGGCCTGCCTCAGATCATGATGGGCATCTATCTCGAGCAGAACGGGTTGCCGTTCAACTCCGTCGACTACGTCAACGTCATCATGGACCAGGCAGCTGCGGCAATGATCAGCGGCACGGTCGCTGGAGCCGAGCTGTGGGAGCCGTTCGGCACGCAATATTTGAAGGCAGTGCCGACTTCCAAGGTCGTGGCGAGCACCGCAGACCCCGAATGGGCCAAG
This sequence comes from uncultured Alphaproteobacteria bacterium, assembly GCA_963740805.1. Lineage (GTDB taxonomy): Bacteria > Pseudomonadota > Alphaproteobacteria > Rhizobiales > Methyloligellaceae > Methyloceanibacter. The sequence continues at coordinate 182,314 of CAVUFL010000006.1, forward strand.
AATGCCCTGATCGCTGACGCGCACTTCATCAATGCCGATTGGGCCAAGAACAATCGTGAGACCGCGCTAAAGGCCCTCAAGGCAATGTATGACGCGATTGCCTGGTGGAAGAAGAATCCGGAGGAAGGCAACAAGATCATCGCCGAAGGGATGAAAATGTCGGTCCCCGACGTCGAGCTTGTGCTTGGCAAGGACGGCACCGGTCTCGACTCAGGCCTCGATCCCTACACCTTCATCCAGGCCGCGCAGTTCTGCGGCGTGGCGCCCGGCGATCCCCCCTTCGGGCAGAAGAACGGTCAGATGGTCGATCACTTCAAGCTCACCAATTCCTGGTGGGTCAAATTCGGCGTGGTGAAGGAGGAATATCCACCCGAGAAGGGCATCGACTGCAGCCTGCTCAAGGATCTCTACGACGGCGGCTATCGCGGCTGATCGAACAAGCGTTTCGGCCAGGCGGGTCGCGCCGATCCGCCGGCCGGAAGCCAAAAGACTGGTTGAGGAAACATTCATGGCTGGCATTTACCCAACGTGCCTGTCGGCGGCATTTCCAGAGAAGTCGCGCATCGATCAGGCAAAGGCCGATCTGGAAAAGGCCGGCGTAAAATATGTCTTGTCGTGCTGGATCGACATTCTCGGCAGCCCCAAGACCAAGCCGGTGCCGCTGTCGGAATTCGAGCGGCTGTGCATCGGCAAGGGGCCGCAATTCGCGGTTCACTCGGTGTCGATGTTTCCCGAGCTCGGGCCGGCCGATCCCGATCAGATCCCGATCCCCGATCTCGACGCGATCTTCGTCTGTCCGTGGAACCCGGAGATCGCCGTCGTCTTCGCCGATCTCTACTACGAGGACGCGCCCTACGACGTCTGTCCGCGCATGGCGCTGAAGCGGACCATGCAGGAGGCCGCCGAACAAGGCTACGCTTTTTACGCCGGCATGGAGCCCGAGTTCATCGTGCTCCGCTATGACGATCAGGGGCAGCCGGTCAAAGCCATCGACGACGATCCGGAAGCCGGCGACGGGTTCCGGCCAAAACGCCAGGCTTTCGGCTACGACGTCGAATATTCCCTCGAACTCGATGCCGTTCCTCTCCGACGTCATCGAGCAGCTGAACACGATGGGCTGGGGCCTCAAGAACGTGGTGTGCGAAGGCGCCTATTCGCAGTTCGAGATCGACTTCGACTACTCGACCGTGCTCGGCATGGCCGACCGCTTCACCTTCCTGCGCATTCTCCTCAAAGAGATCGCCAAGCGTCACGGCCTGTTCGTCACCTATATGCCGAAGCCGGCGCAAGGCGATTGGCGGAGCGGCGCGCATATCAATTGGAGCGTTCAGTCGACCGCCGATCCGGGCAAGAACCTGTTCAAGGACGAGGCGAGCGGTGACTGGAGCGATACGGCGCGCTGGGCTGCAGGCGGCGCGCTCAAGCACGGCGTGGCCCTGACCGCGGTCAACTGCCCGACGGTGAACAGCTACAAGGGCCTGATAGGCAGGGCACGCGGCTTCGAGGGCGGCACCGTGACCTGGGCGCCGACCCACATCACCTACGGCGTCAACAACCGGTCGGCCATGATCCGGTTTCCGCAAGCTCGGTTCGCCATCGAGAACCGCGCCGTCGACATGTGCGTGAACCCGTATCTCGGTCTCGCCATGACTTGCGCCGCTTCGCTCGAGGGCATTAGCGAAAGGCTCGACCCAGGCCCGCCGCTCGCCAAGTCGCTCTACGAGCTGACGGCCGAGGAGCGCGAGGGCGTGAAGCCGCTGCCGCGCAATCTCGATCAGGCGATCACCGGCTTCGCTGCCGACCCGCTTGCCAAGCACGTGTTCGGCGACACCATGCACCGGCTTTACACGCTGCATAAGCAGGACGAGTGGGATCGCTTCCACGAAACGATTACTGACTGGGAGAAGCGGGAATATTTGCGGTTCTTCTAATCTTGGGACCGGGCCCCGAGGGCTCGCGACTGTTGACCATGCCAATGCCGTCGCCAGAGACCTCAACTTCGAGATCGGCCAAGCTGTCGGTGCGCGGCGTCGGCAAGCGCTACCACCTTGGCAACAGGACGACGATCGAGGCCGTGCGCGATGTGTCGTTCGACGTGACCGAAGGAGAGATCTGCGCGCTGCTCGGCCCATCGGGCTGCGGCAAGTCCACGGTGCTGCGCATGGTGGCGGGGCTCGAAGATCCTTCCAAAGGGGCGATGTTCCTCGACGGCAAGGAGATCCATGGCCCGGACAAGTCGCGCGGCATGGTGTTCCAGCGCTACACCTCCTTCGATTGGATGACGGTGCAGAAGAACGTCGAATACGGCATGCGGATCAACGGCGTTCCCAGAGAGGAGCGGCAAAGAAACGCCGAGCGCTTCATCCAGCTGGTGAAGTTGACCAAGTTCAAGGACGCCTACCCGCGCGAGCTGTCCGGCGGCATGCAGCAGCGGGTGGCCATCGCCCGCACCCTGGCGAACGGCCCCTCGATCCTCCTGATGGACGAGCCGTTCGGCGCGCTCGACGCCGAGACCAAGTGGCAGATGCAGGAGCTGATGATCGGCATCGTCGAGAAGTCGAACGCCACCGTCCTGCTCGTCACCCACGACATCGAAGAAGCGATCTTCCTTGCCGATCGCATCGTCTTCATGTCCCGCCACCCGGGCACCGTTCGCGAGACTTCTCATGACCGAGTTCAAGGGCGGGCGCCGCCTAGCGAGCCACGAGGAGATGATGGAAGCTGACGGATTCTACGAGCTGGCAAAGGAGATCATGCATCTGATGCGCGACGAGATGCGGGACGACCTCGAAGAGTCGCCCGCGACACACTGAATATCATCCGGAGGAGAACGGCCCATGTGCGGCGTATGCGGTTGCAGCCATCAAGGCGAGCATCACCACGATGATCACCATCACGATCACGATCACGCTCATCACCACCACGACGGACCGGCGGGTCATGCCCACGACCTAGTACGCATCGAGAAGGACATCCTCGCCAGGAACGACGCCTATGCGCAGGAGAACCGCGAGCGCCTGAAGGATGTCGGCGTTTTCGCCATCAACCTCGTATCGAGCCCCGGCTCGGGTAAGACCACGCTTTTGGTCAAGACCGTCGAGCTGCTGAAATCGACGCTGCCGGTGGCCGTGATCGAGGGCGACCAGGAGACCTCGCTCGACGCCGAGCGCATTCGCGCCACTGGCGTCCCCACGCTTCAGATCAACACCGGCCGCGGCTGTCACCTCGATGCGCACATGGTCGGCCACGCGCTCGAAGACTTGCCGCTCAAGCGCAACTCGATCCTGTTCATCGAGAATGTCGGCAATCTCGTTTGTCCGGCGGGCTTCGATCTCGGCGAGGCGCATAAAGTCGCGATCCTGTCGGTGACCGAAGGTGACGACAAGCCTCTGAAATATCCTGACGCCTTTGCCGCGGCGAGCATGATGGTGCTGTCCAAGATCGATCTCCTGCCGCATCTCGATTTCGACGTCGAAAGCTGCATCGAGCATGCGCGCGCGATCAACCCCGACATCGAAGTGCTGCAAGCTTTCGGCGAGGAGCGGCGATGGCATGAAGGGGTGGATCGATTGGCTGATCAACGCGTCCGAGCGCAGAGGTCGCGGAACAGAAGCCGCGGCGCACTGCCATGCATGAGATGTCGATCGCAAGCGCGCTGGTCGATCAGGTCTGCGAGCAGGCAGCGAGCCTCGGTGCCGCGCGCGTGGCCGAGATCAACCTGCGGATGGGCGTGCTGAGCGGGATCGCCAGGTCGCTTCATTTCTGCTTCCCCTCGGCGTCGCGGGATACGCTCTGCGAAGGAGCGAGGCTGAACATCGACGAGGTGCCGCTCACGGTGCTGTGCACCTATTGCGACGCGGTGAAGACGCCGGCGGCGCTCTACAATTTCCGCTGCCCCGATTGCGGGCGCCCCACGCCGAAGGTGCTCACGGGACGAGAGATGCAGCTCGTGTCGATCGGGCTCGTCCCGCCTGCGACCGGCGATGCCGCGCCACGCTGCCGGAGACGCGACGGGCCCAGAAACGCAAGACCACGCCGGGAGCGAAGACCATCGCGACCTGGCAGCACGTGCCGCATCAGCATCAGCGGGCCCCATGAGCACAAGGGCGCGGACGATCACATCTATTCGCCCAAGCTGCACAACGGCACCTTCAAGGCGCAAGGCATCGCCACCTTCTTAGGTGCGCCCTATTGCCCGCCCGACCGGCACGCCATCCGCGCCATGGGCGCCAAAGTCTGCTTCATCGGCGTGCCGTGGGATCAGGGCCAGGTCGTGCGTGCAGGCACCTCGCAAGGCGCTGCAGGCATCCGCGAGGCCTCGACGCAATATTTCCCCTACATGTTCGAGTACGACGTCGATCTCCTCACCTTCTTCAGGGTGGTCGATTGCGGCGACATCCCCATCGTTCCCGGCAATAACGAGAAGTCGCACGAGTACATCTATCATTATCTGACCGAGTGCCTGCACGGCGGCGCCAAGGTCGTGCTGTGCGGCGGCGATCATTCGGTGCCCATTCCCGGCGCTCGCGCGCTCTCCGATTTTCACAAGAACGGGCGCATCGGCTATCTCCACGTCGACTGCCATCTCGACGCGGCGCCCGATTGGGCGGGCAACGCCTTCACCAATTGCTCGGGCCCCTCGCGCGCGCTCGATCTGCCGAACTGCAACGCCAGGAACCTGGTGCATATGGGCTCGCGCAACGGGCTCAACCCGAAAGACTGGCACGATTTCTTCGTCGACAACGAGGTGCGCCTGATCCCGATGCAGGAGCTGGTCGCCCGCGGCGTAGTCGAGTGCACCAAGGAGATCTTCACCCGCGCCTGGGACGGCACCGACGGCGTTTATTTTTCCTGGGACACGGATTCGATCGAACTCAAGCTGCATGCCTGGAACGACGGCGCCGGAATGCTTCGGCTTGAAGGGTCGTGAGATCATCCAGCTTGCACGTACCGCAGGCACGTTCGGCGCCGACATCATGGAGGTGTCGGAGCTTTGTCCGAAATTCGACGTGAGCCATATCAGCATCAAGACCGCGGCGCTGATGATCATGCATTTCCTTGGGTCCAGGGCGAAGACCCTGCGCGACCGCGGTCAGCAACCGTAAAGAGTAAAGGGAAGAGCGAAACGCCATGAACCCTGCGAAAAGCTACGCCCACCTGTTTTCGCCGCTCGGAGGAGAGGGCGGCGAGAACTACCGCGCGCCGGGCCAGCTCACCTTCCTTCGCTCGCCGCACGTGGCGCTCGAAACGGAGGCGCTGAAGGCGCATGGCGCGCGCTACGCCTTTGTCGGCGTGCCGTTCGACGAGGGCAATGTCGGCAAGCCTGGCAGCGAGGACGGCCCGCGCGAGTTCCGCATCGCCTCGCAGGAATATCTCTCCTATTGGTTCGAGTTCGGCGTCGACCTGAACGGACTTGCCGTCGATTGCGGCGACGTGCCGATGCCCAAGGTCAATCCCGACAGCGCGCGCGAGCGCATCTATCGCGCCGTCACTACCGTGCTGAAAGCAGGCGTCACGCCGATTATCGTCGGCGGCGACAGGTCGATCTCGATTCAGGCGGCGCGCGCGCTCTCCGACCACGTCGGCGCCGGCAAGAAGATGGGCTGCCTCCATTTCGGGGCGCATCTCGATATGGCCGACAGCTGGGCTGGCGAGAGACTGCTCAGTACCTGCGCGCTTGCCCGCATCACCGAATTGCCCAATCTGCCCGCGGCCAACGTGGCCCATATCGGTGCACGTAACTCCATGAATCCAAAGGATTATATCGACCTCGCCAAGGCCCGTAACATCCGCTTCTACCCGATGTTCGAAATATACGAGCGCGGCATCGACGCCGTGACGCGCGAGGCGGTGGACAAGGTGTGGGGCGGCACCGACGCGCAATATCTGTCGTTCAACTTCAACGTCATGGATGCCTCAGCCGCGCCCGGCGTCACCGCGACCGAACCCGGCGGGCTCGAGAGCCGCGAGATGGTGCGGGTCGCCGACATCATCGGCGAGCAGAAGACGGCAAGCCTGATCGACGTGACCGAGCTTGCGCCAGTCTACGACGTGAGCGGCACCACCTCGCGCCTAGCGGTGTGCACCGTGCTGCGGCTGATGGCGGCAATGGCGCGGGCGCGCGGCGAACTGGTCGATCAGAGCTTGCGCCGCTCCGACCTGACCGCAGCCGAATAGAGGAGACGCCCGAAGCGTTGTGCTTCTGCCGTTCAGTCCGGAGGCCGAGACATGATCACCATCACCGGGATAGTGGGTACGGCCAGCGACCCGTGTCTTGCCGACAGGCTGCATCACCTCGAGCACGACGATCGCGTCGAGACGCTCATGGTCGGCGAGGAGGATAGTTCGCGCCGGCGGCTGCGCGGCAAGACCGACAAGGGTACCGATGTCGCCATTGCGCTTGAGCGCAGCGGCGAGCTCGTCGACGGCGCGGTGCTCCTGATCGATGACACGCGCGCCATCGTGCTGCGCAAAGCGCTGCAGCGTTGGCTGCGCCTCACGCCGCGTGACGCCGATGCCGCGCTAGAGGCGGGCTATTGCGCCGGCAACCATCACTGGAAGGTGCGCTTCGAGCCGGGCGCGTTGCTGATCGCCACGCAAGGGCCTGCCGAGCACTATGTCGATCACCTGGAGCATCTGGTGGCGTCAGGCCGCATCGCGTGGAGGACGGAATGAGTGGTGTTGCGGACGCCCTCGCGGTTCTCCAGTTCGGCGACAGCTTCTTCCCCTCTGGCGCAGTCTCCTTCTCTTGGGGGTTGGAGGGCCTGTCGGACAGCGGTGTCGTTACCGGCGCCGACGCGGTCCGCGCCTTCGTCATCGGCCAATTGCGTGCCCGCTGGGCCGAGTTCGACCGGCCTGTGGTTGTCGCGGCGCACCGGGCGAAGATGAGCCTCGATGAGGTCGCCGCCATCGACGCTCAGGTCGAGATGCAAAGTCCTTGCGCCGAATTGCGCTCAGCCTCGCGGCGGATGGGCGAAGCCATGCTGTCGGTGTTCGCGAGACTCGGCATCGGCGATGCGTCCGCCTATCGCGATTAGGGTGAAGCAGGGCGAGGCATTCGGGCATCTCGCCGCGATGCAAGGCTATCTGTGGGGACGCGCTGGCTTGAGCGAGCGCGACGCCGTCGCTCTATCGGCGCACACCTTCACCACAGGGCTGCTCGGCGCAGGCATCCGCCTCGGCTGCCTCAGCCATATCGAGGCGCAGCAGATCTTGATCGACGCCCGGCAGAAGGCCACTAGCCTCGCCGCGCTGCCGGTGCCGCCGATCGGCGAACTCAGCGCTTACGCCATCGAGGCTGAGATCGCCGTGATGCAGCACGCCAACAACAGTCTGAGGGTGTTCGCCAATTAGCTCCGGAAGAGAGCGGGAGGTGCAGTGTGTTACTAACGCCTACGGAAATGGAACGGCTGACCATCTATGTCGCTGCCGAGCTTGCGCGCAAGCACAAGGCGAAGGGCCTGCCACTCAATCATCCCGAAGCCGTCGCCTATATCGTCGATGAGATCCTGGAGGGCGCTCGGGAAGGCCGCTCGGTGGCAGACCTCATTGCCTGGGGCTCGACGCTGCTCACCAGCGACGATTTGATGCCTGGCGTCGCCCATCTCATGCCGATGATCCAGGTCGAGGGCACCTTCCCCGACGGCACCAAGCTCGTGACCATCCACGACCCAATCCGCCCCGGCAAGCGCAAGACTGCGAAAGACGAGGTGGTGCCGGGAGAGATCATCGCCGACGACGGCGACATCGAGCTCAATGCCGGACAGGCGCAAGGCAACGCTGAAGGTAGTCAATACCGGCGACCGGCCGATCCAGATCGGCAGCCACTACCATTTCTTCGAGACCAACAAGGCGCTCGATTTCGACCGGGAGAAGAGCTTCGGCATGCATCTCGACATTCCGGCAGGAACCTCGGTGCGCTTCGCTCCCGGAGAGTCGAAAGAGGTGGTTCTCACCGAGTTCGGCGGCACCGGAGAGCTGCTCGGGCTGAACGGCCTCACCGAGGGCAATTGGCGGAGCGAGGCGAACAAGGCGGAAGCTCTGCAACGCGCGCGGGCGCGCGGCTTCAAGGGAGCATGAGCCCATGGCTAAGATGAGCCGCAAAGACTACGCGCATATGTACGGCCCGACCACGGGCGATGCCATCCGCCTCGGCGACACCTCGCTTCTCGCCGAAGTCGAGCACGACTTCGCCGTTCCGGGCGAAGAATGCCTGCATGGCGGCGGCAAGACGCTGCGCGATGGGCTCGGCATGACGCCCGGCTATGACAGCGCCATGGGCGCGCTCGACATGCTCTTATGCAACGCGCTGGTGATCGATCCGGTGCTCGGCATCGTCAAGGGCGATATCGGCATCAAGGACGGCAAGATCGTGGGCGTCGGCAAGGCTGGCAACCCGGCGACCATGGACGGCGTTCACCCGAACCTGATCGTCGGCGCGGCAACCACGGTGCGCGACGCCGAGGGTATGATCGCCACGCCTGGCGGCATCGACGTGCACGTGCATTTCGACTCGGCCCAGCTCTGCGAGCACGCCATCAGCTCGGGGATCACCACCATGATCGGCGGCTCGCTCGGTCCGATCACCGTGGGCATCGACTGCGGCGGCGCCTTCAATGTCGGCAAGATGCTGCAAGTCGGCCGAGCACTGGCCGATCAATTTCGGATTCCTTGGGCGCGGCAACACCTCGCGCCCGCGCTCGATCCTCGACCAGATGAAAGGCGGATGCATCGGACTGAAAATCCACGAGGACTGGGGCGCGATGCCGGCGGTGATCGACACCTGCCTGTCGGTCGCCGACGAGCTCGACTTCCAGGTGCAGCTCCATACCGACACGCTGAACGAAAGCGGCTTCCTTGAAGACACTCTCGCCGCGATCCGCGGCCGCACCATCCATATGTATCACACCGAAGGCGCCGGCGGCGGCCACGCGCCGGACATCATCCGCGTGGCGGGTGAGATCAACTGCCTCCCCTCCTCCACCAATCCGACCAACCCGTACACCGTCAACACCTTCGACGAGCATCTCGACATGACGATGGTGTGCCATCATTTGAACCCGGCGATCCCCGAGGATGTCGCTTTCGCCGAGAGCCGCATCAGGGCGCAAACCATCGCGGCGGAGGACATCCTGCACGACCTCGGCGCCATCTCCATGCTCGGCTCGGACAGCCAGGGCATGGGCCGCATCGGCGAGGTGATCTGCCGGACCTGGCAGCTCGCCTCGAAGATGAAGGATCAGCGCGGGAGGCTGCCGGGCGAGAAGACCAAGCGCGGCGACAACGAGCGCATCAAGCGCTTCATCGCCAAATACACCATCAACGCCACGCGCACCTTCGGCATCGACGCCTTCATCGGCTCGCTCGAGCCAGGCAAGATCGCCGACGTGGTGCTGTGGCGGCCTGGCTTCTTCGGCATCAAGCCCGAGATCGTGGTGAAGGGCGGCTTCATTGCCTGGGGCGCCATGGGCGACAGCGCCGCGAGCCTGATGACCTGCGAGCCGCTCCGCATGCGTCCGCAATGGGGCGCTTTCGGCAGGGCCAAGCAGGCGCTCTCAGCCTGTTTCGTCAATCCGCTGGCGATCGAGGCCGACATCGCGGGCTCGCTCGATCTCGCCAAGATGCTGCTTCCAACAGCAGGAACGCGCAAGCTGAACAAGCAGCATATGCTGCACAACGACGCCTGTCCGAGCATCAAGGTCAATCCGCAGACCTTCGACGTCTATGTCGACGGCAAGATCGCGACCTGCGAGCCGGCGCAGACGACTGCCGCTCGCGCAGAGATACATGCTGCGATGACACGGTCAGCGCGCCAAACTTCCGGGGGTCGCCCGCATCGGCATCGGCGGGCCGGTGGGGTCCGGCAAGACGGCACTGGTCGAGCGGCTGATCCCAGTGATGAAGGCGCGCAATATCGAGGTCGGCGTCGTCGCCAACGACATCGTCACCCAGGAAGACGCCGAGCGGATCAAGCGCTCCGGCCTGATCGATCCGGCCCGCGTCCTTGCGGTCGAGACTGGCGCGTGCCCGCATACCGCGATCCGCGAGGACCCGACCTTGAACATTCAGGCGGTGGAGAGGCTCGCCGAGTTGTTCCCAGAGCTCGACGTCGTGCTGGTCGAATCCGGCGGCGACAATCTCGCCTCGACCTTCTCGCTCGAGCTCGTCGACTATTGGCTGTTCGTCATCGATACTGCAGGAGGCGACGATATTCCGCGGAAGCGCGGCCTCGGCATTCTCCGCTCAGATCTCCTGGTGATCAACAAGACCGACCTTGCGCCCTTCGTCGGGGCGAACGTCGAGAGATGGTGCAAGAGGCGAACGAGGTCCGCCGCGGCCGCCCCGTGATGCTGACCAATTGCAAGACCGGCGAAGGGGTGGAGTCCGTGGTGGACCGTCTGGTCGAGGATGTGATCTTTGCCGCCTGACGGATCAGGGACGCGAGAGGCCGAGGCCTCCTCAGGGCGCAGGCTCGTGTCCGGGCGGCTGGATCTCGCCTTCGCCGCAGACGGGGACGGCCGCACCTATCTGCAACGCCAATATGCGAGCTACCCGTTCCATGTCTGCCGCGTCCACTACCACGACAAAGATCATCCAGGCCTCGCCACGCTCTACGTGCAGTCTTGCTCGGGCGGCATCTATGAGGACGACCGGCTCGATGTGACGCTTTCCACGGCGCAAGGCGCGGAAGCCTATGTCTCGACCCAAGCCGCGACCGTGGTTCACTCCATGCCGTCGGGAAGCGCCAGCCAGCGCGTGCGCATCGAAAGCGAGACGGGGTCTTATCTGGAATATCTGCCTGATCCCCAAATTCTGTTCCCCGGCTCGCGCTGTCGCTCCGAGATCGCCGTCAGGCTCAGCGGCAATGCCGTTGCCGTGGTTTCGGACGCGTTCCTCTGCCATGATCCCGCGGGACGAAACGAAAAGTTTTCCGCCTATTTCAGCGAGATCCTCGTCGGGAACGATGCCGGCAAGACCCTCGCCGTCGACCGCTTGAAGATCGATGGGCAGGCTTTTCGCGAGTCTTGTCCCGGCACTTCAGGGTCATTTGCCGCCCAGGCCACCACGATCATCGCCGGTCTCGACTTTGCGTCGCGTGCGGTCTTGGGCGAGCTTCAGAAGATCAAGCTCGACCGCGACGTGGCCGTGATCGGCTTCTCCCAATTGCCAAACTCTGCCGGGGTGTTGGTGCGGGTCCTTGCGGCAGACGGCGCCGCGCTGAAGTGCGCTTTGCACCAGGCCTGGTGCGCTGCGCGTCTTGCGCTCAAAGGCTCAGTTCCGCAAGAGCGCAGGAAATAGCGCCGGGGGGCGCCGCCCAGCCTTAGGCCTTGGTCCACACCGCTTTCAGGCCATCATAGAGCATGCGCGCATTCCTGTTGAAGCGTGGAAGCTCTTCCTTCACCTGCGTGTCGAACACAGGCAGCGCCTCCGGTCCCAAAGCGTCGGCAAGCGCGCGGGCATATTCGGGGATCTCGGCCCAATTCCGCACGGTCTCGTCCGTGACCTCGACATGGAACTGCATGCCGTAGGCGTGCGGTCCGTAGCGAAACGCCTGGATCGGACAAACGTCGGAGGAAACCAGAACCGTGCTGCCGGCCGGCGCCTCGACCACCTCGGCGCCGTGCCACTGCAAGACGTTGAGCGGCTCGGGAAGAGCCTTAATGACGGGATCGCCTTCGCCAGCCTTGGTCTTGGAGACCTTGAGCACGCCGACTTCCGGCGTGTTCGCCGGGGTGACGCGGCCACCGAGCGCATCGGCAAGCAGCTGGTGGCCGAGGCAGATGCCGAGATAGGGCCGCTGCATCTCCGCGACCCATTTGCGAATCACCTGTTTTTCCGGAACGAACCAGGGATATTGCTCCTCCTGCCACACGTCCTGTGGGCCGCCCATCACCACCATGAGATCGAATGGTTCGAGGTCCGGGATGGTCTCGCCCTCGTCGAGCTCGACGGTATGGGTGCGGAAGCCGTCCTCTTTGAAGAACGTGCCAAAAATTCCGGGGTGCTCGACGCGGGCATGCTGGAGAATGAGGAGGTTCATCGGATCTCTGGCCTTAGGGATTTTCGACGCGGGACGTTAGCAGGACATGCAAGGTTGAGCGAGCGGTGGCGGCCCACTCATCGCGAGAACAGCGATGCCTCTCACGGGCGCCAAAGGCTCTCGACAACCCAGTTGTCCCCCAACACCAAACCTTCCATATCTTTGACTTTGGAAGCTAAATCTTCGACCCAAGGACATCCAAGGGATTTGCCCTCTCGCCACGGCAAGGTCGAAACCACAATGTTGTAGTCATCTCCTGTCTGTGCGCGGCGGGCGTAGGAGAATTCACAATCTACCAGCTCCTCCAGACGATCCCTTTCGTACTGAGCATCCTTAGCAAGCTCCAACAACGTCTTATGTGAAGATAAGGTCACTCTACGATTTCGTGCATAGATCGCGTGCTCGCCTGCAACGTAGAGGCATGTCGTCGTTGCCGCGTCGCGCTTGGTGAGATGCGCGGCGAACGATCGCGACCCCGATTGCAACCGCCAATCTTCTTCATAGGCCCCGCTTGGAGCCCGCTCGATCATGCAAGTTCCGGCCCCTTGCCACTCGATCCAACCGGGCTCGGGAAAAGTGATGACAGGTTGAAATCGGAACAGGTAGGCCTCCTTCGGCCAGCTCGCGGTAGGAAACGGCCTGGCGTCGGGATCGAAGAGCGTGCTGCCGCAGAAGCAGTCCTGCTCAGCCAGTTTCAGCAGCTCGTCCGTTGAGCAGTCGGCAAAGCCCCTTCGTCCTCGCAGGTTCGGCCTCGAGGCGGCGATACGGATATCGGCCACCCCGGAAAGTGTCTGGAGCCAGATAACACGCGTGGTCTTATCTTCCGTTCCGTCAGAGAATCGAATGTAGGCCCGCTCCCAGCATCCGATCATTTCTTCCGGAACTGTCGCTGAACCGTAAAGGGACCTGCGGGCGTGAACCGTCATTGGCCCTGCTTACCACAAGCAAGCCTGCCCCTTGTCATGTGCGACCTGTTGGTCGATGCGTTCAGTGACCGCAACGGTCGCGAACTACTGCCGGATGGAAAAACTGGCAGAGCGCAAAAGCGGTCGACACTCTATCCGTCGCCGCGTAACGAGCAGGGCGAGCGCACGTTCGAGTTCCGATCCCTTGGCGAATTCGACGCCACGATCCTGCTCCTGGCGCACAAAAGCCTCCAACTGGTTAGAGGCCAACGCCTCCCGCAAAGTCAACTGTTCTTGCCGCAACTTCATCGCCGCATTCCTTCGTCGAGTTTGCGAGACAATAGCCCTCGAATTTGGAGAAGATGAGGCCGATACGCACTGATCTATTGGCGCAGGTCAAAAGACCGCATCCTATCGCAGCGCAGCATTGCCGTTGCGCGCTGGCGGAGATCGATCGGCGCACCGCCTAGTTGTCGCTGCGCGTCCGTCCGCCCCGCCGAGATCTTCCTGCAGTCTTGCCTCGCACGCTCCGCTCAGCTCGTCCTTGTGCTCGAGCAGGCAGAAGCGAATGGCGCCCACATCGGCAGTGGACTCCCGGCAGAACTTCAACCTGTCATCGGTGCACGGCCCCTTGGTGGCAAGAGCCGCCGCAGGAACCCAGAGCGCTATCGCAAAGGCGAGAACATATTTCATGGCGCACCTCCAATACTTGCCTGATCTCGCGCGCGGCCGCAGAGACTAAACGAGTGCCGGAGCGAAATGGTTCTTGGCCAAAGCGCCATTGCACCCCTAAGGCGAGCACAATTTTGCGGCTTTTCTCGCGGCTCCGGTGATGGCCCTTTGATCAGGTTTGCCTCGCGGGACGAGCCAGCTTCCTCCCACGCACGGCACCGCGTCGAGCGCGAGCCATTCGGCGGCATTTTCCTGCGCAATGCCTCCGGTTGGACAGAAGCGGCATTGCGGGAAGGGGGAAGAGAGAGCCTTGAGGGCGGGAATGCCGCCGGCGGCAATAGCTGGAAAGAATTTGAACCGACTGAGGCCGATGTCCAATCCGCGCATGATGTCGCCGGCGGTGGCAACGCCTGGCAAAAAGGGAATCCCTGACGCGAGAGCTTTCTTGCTCAGCGGCTCGGTCAGGCCTGGCGAGACGATGAACCGCGCGCCGGCTTGAACACTGGCGTACAGGTTGCGTTCGTTCAACACGGTGCCGGCGCCAACCACCGCACCCTCCACCTTCGCCATTTCGCGAATCGCCTCCAGTGCCACGGGCGTGCGCAACGTCACCTCGAGCGCGCGCAAGCCCCCGGCGACCAAAGCCTCAGCGATCGGGCGCGCATGGGCGACATCGTCGATGATCAGCACCGGGATGACCGGCGCGAGCGTCATGATCGTCTCGACATCCTTCATCTGCTGTGTTCCTCGGCAAACGCCGCGGCGGCGCCCAACAGGCCAGGCTGCGGGTGAGTGATCACTTTGACCGGTATCGCTGCCATCATCGGCTCGAAGCGTCCCTTGGCTACAAATCGGCTGGCAAATCCTGAGCGCGGCAAGACATCGGCAAGGCGCTGGCCGAGACCGCCGGCGATGATGACGGCCTTCGCGCCCTGGGCGAGCGCGATGTCGCCTGCGACGCTGCCGAGTACCATGCAGAAGCGATCGAGGGTCGCGACCGCCAAAAGGTCGTCGCGCGATAGGGCCGCCGCCCAAAGCGCCTTGTCGTCCATGGCGCGGACCGAACGGCCCTCGATCGCCGCCAGTGCCTCATGGATGTTTACGAGCCCCGGACCTGAGACGATCCGCTCGACGGAGACCCGACGGTGGCGCTGACGCAGCCGCGCGAGGATTGCGTCTTCGATACTGTCGAGCGGGGCATAGTCGATATGTCCGCCCTCGCATTCGATGACATGATTGCGGTCTTGGTGGCGCAGCACATGCGCAACGCCGAGTCCGGTTCCAGGGCCGAGGATGGTGATGACGCCCTCTTCGGGTAGCGGCAGGTCCGGCCCGCAGAGATGGCGAAGATGTTCGGGTTCGACGTTCACCACCGCATGAGCAACGGCGCCGAAATCGTTGATCAGGGTCACCCGGTCGACGCCGAGGCGCTCGCCGATCTGCGCCGGCCGGACGATCCACGGATTGTTGGTGAGCTTCAATACGTCGCCCATGACCGGACAGGCCACGGCAATGGCCGTGGCGCGCGGCAGGGCACGTCCCACCTGTTCGCCGAACGCTTCCCAGGCGGTTTGCAGGCTCGCGTGCATGTCGGTGCGAAGCGTTGTGGCATCGCCGAGGCTCGTCACGCGGCCATGATCGACGTCGGCGATGGCGAACCTCGCATGCGTTCCTCCGATATCGACCGCTACGAGTTCCACTAGAGGCCAGCCGCTGCGAGCATTGCGGAGGCGCCCCGCTCAGCCCCGTCGGCGCCGTGTCGCATGAAGGCGAACAGCTCGCGCCCGGTTCCGAATGGGGGTGGAGGCGGTTTCGCATCCTCGCGGGCGACCCACTCCAAGTCATCGACGACCGCGGTCAGCTCCCCGCGGTTGGCGCAGAGCCGGACGATATCGCCGTCGCGCAGCCTTGCAATCGGGCCGCCGGCAAGCGCCTCGGGGCTGACATGGATCGCGGCAGGAACCTTGCCTGAGGCCCCCGACATCCGTCCATCGGTCACCAGCGCGACTTTGAAGCCGCGATCCTGGAGCACGCCGAGTGATGGCGTGAGCTTGTGCAGCTCGGGCATGCCGTTCGCCCTCGGCCCTTGGAAGCGCACCACCACCACCACATCACGCTCGAGCTCGCCCGCCTTGAACGCCGTCAAGACCTCGTCCTGATCCGAAAATATCCGGGCAGGCGCCTCGATGGTCCAGCGGAACGGGTCGACTGCGCTCGTCTTGAAGGTCGCGCGGCCGAGATTGCCCTTCACGAGCCGCATGCCTCCATCGGGATTGAAAGGATTGGAAACCGGCCGCAGCATGGTCTCATCCAGCGAAGCGGCAGGCGCGCTTTCCCACACCAGTCTTTCGCCTTGCAGCTTCGGCTCGCGGGCATAGTCGGAAAGATCGTCGCCCCCGACCGTCATGATGTCGCGATGGAGGAGACCCGCGTCGAGCAAGGTCGCGATGGTGAAGGCCATGCCTCCTGCCGCCTCGAACTGGTTCACGTCACCAGAGCCATTCGGATAGATCCGCGCGATCAGCGGCACCACCGCCGAAAGTCGGTCGAAATCCTCCCAGTCGATCAATATTCCTGCGGCACGCGCGATGGCCGGCAAGTGGATCGCATGATTGGTCGATCCTCCGGTTGCGAGCAGCCCGACGGCGGCGTTGACGATCGCCCGCTCGTCGATGACGCGGCCGAGCGGGCGGTAGTCGTTGCCGTCCCAGCCGATCTCGACGAACCGGTGAACCGCTGCGCGGGTCAACTCCTGGCGAAGCTTGGTGCCGGGGTTGATGAAGGCGGCACCTGGAATGTGCAGCCCCATCACCTCCATCATCATCTGGTTGGAATTGGCGGTGCCGTAGAAGGTGCAGGTTCCGGCGCCATGATAGGAAGCGGCCTCAGCCTCGAGCAGTTCCCCGCGCCCAACCTTGCCCTCGGCGTAAAGCTCGCGAATGCGGCGCTTCTCTTTGTTGGCGAGCCCCGACGGCATGGGCCCGGCCGGAACGAGGATCGCCGGCAGATGACCGAAGCGAAGCGCGCCGATCAGCAGCCCAGGTACGATCTTGTCGCAGATGCCGAGGAGTGCCGCCGCCTCGAACATGCCGTGACTGAGCGCGATGGCCGTGGAGAGGGCGATGGTGTCGCGGCTGAACAGCGAAAGCTCCATGCCGCGCTGACCTTGTGTCACCCCGTCACACATCGCCGGCACACCGCCTGCGACCTGCGCCGTCGCGCCCACTTCTCGCGCGAACAGCTTCATCTGTTCGGGGTAGCGGCCGTAGGGCTGATGCGCCGACAGCATGTCATTGTAGGCGGTGACGATGCCGATATTCACGGCTCTGACGTCGCGGATCGCGCCTTTGTCCTCGCCTGCGGCGGCAAAGCCGTGGGCAAGATTTCCGCAGGAAAGCATCGGGCGGTCTACACCTGACTCCCGTTCGCGCGCGATCAGATCGAGATAGGCGCCGCGGGTCGCACGGGATCGTTCGACAATTCTTTCGGTGACGATCTCGATTTCGGGGTGAAGTGTCATGTCGCGCTCCAATGAACGTAGACGGGACTTTCGGCCGCCGCCAATACGCGCCCGATCGGCGTGGAGGACCCTCTGCCGTCCTCCAAGGCCTGCTCAATGACTGCGCGCTTTTCTTCGCCTGATATAGCGAGCAGGAGCACACGCGACGATACGATGCCGGCGCGGCTCAGCGTGACGCGTGGCACCGGTGCCTCAGGGGGAGCGGATCGGGCATCACCCCTACGGCTTTGCGTGCGGGGGGGCCATCGAGCGCATCCTCGAGATCAGGGCCGGGAAAGATCGATGCCGTATGCCCGTCCGCGCCAACCCCGAGCCAGACCAGGTCCAGCGGCCAGTTGAGCCCGGAGAGCTGGGCATCGGCGATCTTTCCCGCCGTCCGGTAGTCGCCCGCACCATCCATCGTGAGCGGCAGGACGCGCGCGCCCCTAGGCTCGAAATGGCGGGCAATCATTGCGACATTGCTCAATGGGCTGTCCGCCGGGACCAGCCGGTCGTCGGTCGGGATGATCGTCACCTCGCGCCAATCGATCGGCGCGGCCGCCAGTCTCCCGTAGATCGGCGCAGGGGACTTGCCGCCTGGCAGAGCGACCAGCGCCTCGCCGCGTTCCTCGAGTGCCGTTGTGATGACGAAGCTGACGTCGTCGACGACGGCATCGGCCATTTCATCTGGTGTGTCGTAATCGAGCCACTCAGCTTCAATCATGCCAGCTTACTCCGTCGCGTTCGGTCAAGCCGATCGCCGCCGAGGGACCCCATGTGCCTGCCGGATAGAGCCGTGGGGTCATCTGATTGAGCGCCCAACCGTCGCGAATTCCGTCGATCCACGCCCATTGCGCCTCGATCTCGTCGCGACGCACGAACAAGGTTGGATCTCCCTCGATGAGATCGAGAAGCAATCGCTCATAAGCGATGCGGCGGGGGGCGCCTGCGAAGGCGCTGGTCAGCGACAGATCGAGCGGGACCTCGCGCAGGCGGATGCCGTCGCGATCGAGGCCGGGCTCCTTCGCCATCACCAGGAGGCTGACGTTTTCCTCCGGCTGCAAGCGGATGACGAGCTTGTTCGGTTGCACCACAGCGCCCCGGCTTTCGAAGATCGAATGCGGCACCCGGCGAAACTGGATGAAGATCTCCAACTCGCGGATGGGCAGGCGTTTGCCGGTCCTGAGATAGAAGGGGACGCCCTTCCACCGCCAATTGTCGATATGGACCTTCAAGGCGACGAAGGTTTCGGTGCTAGATGGCCTGCCCAGCTCGTCGATGTAGCCGGGGACGAGCCTACCGTCGACCGCTCCGGCACCATACTGGCCGATGACGGTATTCGTGGCGGCGGTCGTGCGGTCGATCGAACGCAGCGAACGCAATACCTTCACTTTTTCGTCGCGCACCTCGGCCGCGTTGTAATGCGCCGGAGGTTCCATCGCCACCAGCGCCAACAGCTGGAGCATATGGTTCTGCACCATGTCGCGCAGTGCGCCGGCGTCTTCGTAGAAATCGCTCCTGCCCTCTAGCCCCATCGTCTCGGAGACGCTGATCTGCACATGGTCGATACCGCTCGCGTTCCACAGAGGCTCGAACAACCAGTTGCCGAAGCGCAGCGCGAGCAGGTTCTGCACCGTCTCCTTGCCGAGATAGTGATCGATGCGGAAGGTCCGCTCCTCCGGAAAGGCGGCAGCCACCGCGTCATTGATCACGCGTGAGGACGCAAGGTCGTGGCCGAGAGGCTTCTCAAGACCGATTCGGGCCCGTTCGCCGGTCAGGGCGCTGTATCGCAGTCCAGCGATGGTCGGCGAGAACAGCGAAGGGGCGGTGGATAGAAAGATGGCGATGTTGCGCGCGCCGCCGTTGCCGAGCGCCTTCGACAAGACGCCGAAACTCTCAGGCTCTGACGCGTCGAGTTGAACGTAGCGGAGCTGCTTCAGGAAGTCCCATGCTGTCCCTGGCCGGCGGCGCTCGGCCGGCAGATACTTGTCAAGGGTAGCCCCGACCAGCGAGCGAAAATCGTCGCTCGTCAGCTCGCCGTCCGCAGTGCAGAGCATGGCGAGCTGCGGCGGAATCAGACCATCGGCATGCAGCGCAAAGAGCGAGGGCAGCAACATGCGCTGCGCCAGATCTCCAGTCGCGCCAAAAAGCAAAAGGCTGTCCGCAGTCAGCGTCATCGCTACAACCCGTGGGGTGAGGTGACTGAGCGCTGACGGTCGGCAAACCGCAGCGCTAGGGCACGGCTGCGGCAGCGAGACTCTCAGGCGCTGCTACCACGTTGTTCAGGTCATCGATGCCCGGGCGATCGAGCGCGATAAAGGCGACGAGCCCGGCAATCAGCCAAAGGAGTGCAACGACCGCCTTTAGAGGGACTAGATCTGGTCCATCGTTCTGCGAGCTTGCGTATTTGTGGTCCACGTTTCTTTCCCCTGCGTTGTCCGAAGAGCTAACTCGAATTTCGGCGGCTCGGTTCCCGCCTGCGACGCAGTGTTCACGCAGGGTTCACACCAAGAAGCCCGGCCTGCAGGGGGGCTGGGACCGGGCTTCCGCAGCCAAAAGTGTCGGCATTCAGGGAAAATGCCACATCGGCCGCTAAGATTCGCAAACGAGCCAAGCTTCCGAGAGTTCCCAAACGTTTGGCCGTTTCGCAGGGAGCGCAGGGCAGCGGCTACGCGGCCTTCCGTGTTAGGCGGCCCATTTCACGCATGACCAAACGACGATAAGGGCCATCGTGGTGCATCAACTTGTCAGGGTCGCCGTCCTCGACCACCCGCCCCTCTTGCAGCATGACAATGCGATCGAAGCTGCGCAAAGTCGGCAGACTGTGGGCGATGGCAACCACCGTTCGTCCGCGCATCAGGCGCTCGAGCGCGTCGCGGATCATCTCCTCCAATTCGACATCGAGCGCGGACGTGGCTTCGTCCAGCAGCAGGATCGACGCGTCCTTCAGAAAGGCGCGCCCGATGGCAATGCGTTGCCGCTGGCCGCCTGAGAGCTTGACGCCCCGATCGCCGACGATCGTAGACAGGCCTTCGGGCAGCGTGGCTATGAACTCGTCGCATCTCGCGGCAGCTGCAGCTTCCAGCACCTCCGCGTCCGAGGCGTCCGGCCGGCCATAGCGAATATTCTCCATGACGGAACGGTGCAGCAGAGAGATGTCCTGGGGCACGACGGATATCGAGGCGCGCACGCTCTCCTGCGTCACGCGGGAGATGTCCTGGCTGTGGATCAGGATACGACCGCCCTGCACGTCATAGAAGCGCTGCATCAGGCCGAACAGAGTGGACTTGCCGCTGCCAGACGGGCCGACCAGTCCCACACGCTGGCCAAACTCGATATGCAAATTGAGCTCGGTGAACACCTCGCGTCCATCGGGATAGCGGAACGAGATATTGTCGAAGACCACGTCGGCGCCTCGCTTGACCAATGCCTCAGCTTCCGGATGGTCGCGCAACTCATGAGGGATCAGAAGTGTCGCGAGAGCCTCGGCGAGCCGGGCCATGTGTTGGGTCACGTCCACCAGGGCAACCGCCAGGTCGCGCGTGGCGTGCAGAATGGCAATTCCGAGCGTGCAGATGAGCACGACGTCACCGGTGGTTACCGCTCCGCCTTGCCACAAGAGAATTCCCCAAGCCAGTAGGCCAGTAACCAACAGGACGGTGATCACGGCATGCAGCAGCCGGAGCTTCTCAAGGTATAACAAGCTGCTTTGCCGGGCGGCCATCTCATGCCCCACCGTCTCGTCAAACCGGCTGTGCTCGCGGCCAAGGCCGCAGAATGCTCGAACCAAGGGCATGTTGGCGATGACGTCGACCATCTCGCCGTCGACGACGGCCGCCTTGTCAGCGAAATTGTGGTGCAAGGGCTTACCCGCGTCGGCAAGGTGGAACAGCATGATAATCAAAAGTGCCGCGATGACCACGAGCACGCCTGCCATGGCCGGACTGACGGTCAGCACGACGAGGATTGCGCCAAATGTTGCGATGCAGGGCGGCAACACGTTGCAGACGAACATGTTCTCGATGGTGAAGACGGCATTCGAGGTGGCCGTGATACGGCTCGTCAACGTTCCAGGCAGCCGGTCTAGGAAGTAATTGGGTGCATGCCCTGTCAAATGGCGAAAGAGCTCCCGGCGCACATCGCCGCTGACGCCGACGAAGGTGAAGCTGCCGATCCAGCACGCGACGCGCCACAGAAGATTGTCGGCCGCGATCAGTCCCGCCAAGACAGCGAATGGGGCGATAACGCTAGCAGCCTTGGGCCCTTGCGCCAGCGTGTCGATGAGGAACTTGACGCCATATTGCGTCGCGACCGCGCAGCTGACGGCGCCGACGACGGCGATGAGGATCGCAACATGCGCGCCGCGGCGACGTCGCAGATAGCGGCCAATGAAGGCGAACGGCCGGTCGGCGTATTTGCACAACTCGTCCATCAATCAAGAATCGTCCATAAGTTTCTCTGATCACGGCCAAGGCTGCACCCCCATCCCGGCGCGAACGTTTCACACATCTCGATTGGCAACGCGCAAACCCGCGATGAGTTCGACGGAGTTCTGCGGCGATTTGGCAACTGCGATCGCAGCACGTGGCAGATGTTGGGGGCTAGCGGTGAGCATTACGCAAATTGGTCAGGATGCTTCGAGCGTCCTGGGTCAGGATGTCGCGCCCTTGCGCACCACCTCCGGTTCCCGGTCCTGACGGGCCGTTGCCGGTTTCGGGCATCAGCAGCAAGACCGACACGAACCCTAGGGTCGCCAGTCCGGCTAGACCTAAGAAGGCAACCGCGCTGCCATATTGGTCGGTGGTGTAGCCGGCGAGGATGGGGCTGAGCGACGCACCAATTCCGACGGCACTGCCAACAGCGCCTTGCGCGAGATTGAAGTGGCCCGTCCCCCGCGTCACATCGGCAATGATCAGAGGAACCAGCACGGCAAGAACCGTTGCCGAGATTCCATCCAGCACTTGCACAGCCACGAGCATGTAAGGGCTGCTGACCAGAGCCAGCAAGGCGCCACGAATCGACAATGCCCCGAATCCGAGAAGCAGCAGC
This sequence comes from uncultured Alphaproteobacteria bacterium, assembly GCA_963740805.1. GTDB lineage: Bacteria > Pseudomonadota > Alphaproteobacteria > Rhizobiales > Methyloligellaceae > Methyloceanibacter. The sequence continues at coordinate 204,479 of CAVUFL010000006.1, forward strand.
GGCCGGCGCCCCAAGCGGACCGACTGACGTCCCACCCATGGCGCCAGCACTGCGACCACAACTTGCGGCACGAGGATGCAGGCCGCGACCAAGGCCGCCGCTGAATCGCTCGACCGCATGGTCACGACGCTTGCCGTGAGCGGCAGCATGGCCGCGTTGGCCAGGTGAAAAAACATCAGGCAGCCGGCAAAAATCATCAGCGGACGATTGCGCGCAAGGCTCCAAACCGGCTCCGCCGGGTCGCCTTTGTGAGGGGCGGCCTTGCCGCCATGCGCCCGTTCGGGATCGACCTGGCCGGCACCAATCAGCTTGAGGGCAACCAATGTCGGAACACAGAGAGCGACGGTGACAAAGAACACGGCGCGGTTCGATACCAGATATCCGATCGTCCCCATGCTTATCGCGGCAAATCCAGCACCGAGGGAGGCAAATCGAGCATTGCGGCCGAACCTGTCGCTCACGGCGGCGTGGCCGACCAGACCAAGGCTGATCGCGCCGATCGCAGGTCCGAGAACGCAACTCGCGGCCGAGTGCAGAACCTTGGCTGCCAAAACCACGGCTAAGATCGGCCACACTGCGAACATGAATGCGCTCGCGGCAAGTACGATCACCGAAAACGCGGCCACTACGCGCTCCGACCGCGCGGCGTCGACCAAAGCGCCTCCTGGCATCTGCCCGATCAGCGCGACCAGACCGCCGATCGTCAGAACAAGCCCGATATCGCCTTGCGTCCATTTCTGAGCGGTCAAATAAACCGCGATCAACGGACCAAAGCCTACCTGAGCATCGGCGAGGAAGAACACGAACCAGTCCAAGCCACGCAGGCTCTTTCGGGACGGCGAAGGCGGCGCTCGGCCGAGAGCGACGAGCTGCATCCTCCGGTCGGGATGGCTTTGATGCGGCTCGTTTGCTTCAGCCCTCGCCCGGCCCGATCGGCGATCGCCGTGCTGTGGTCGAGCCGCGGGCAAAATTAGTGCTCAGGCGCTGGAGTTTCCGGATGGGGTTGTACGTCGCCCAAGCCGAGCACAACGAGGGGCTCGCCAGGCTTGTATTCGGGGGCGAGCCTGACCTGGTCGCGTGTCAGCTCTAGGATGATGTGGTCCATCGGACCGCTTTTCGGAAATCGCAGCGCGCTCCAATCGACTGCGATCGTCCTGCTGCCGACGCCGAGGAATCCACCAAAGTCGATGACGGCCGCCCGGACCTCGCCGTCGCGCTTCACGATCACATCGACAACCCGTCCCATGTCTTCATTAGCGGCGCTGTAGACGCTCTTGCCGAGGATGCCCTCCGCGTCGCGATCGTCGATGACCGTGGCGGGCGTCCCATCCTCGGCGTTTTCGTGTGCCGCATCTTTGTGCGCCAACTCTGGAGGCGGTTGTTGCGCAGGCGGAGCCGGCTGCTCCGTCCTCGCCGCCGGAACCGATTGATCTTCATTGCTTTGGGCAGGTTGAGCCGTCGCTTGGGAAAACCGCCAATCCGCAGCGCGAGCAGATGTCATGGGAAGCGCGAAAAGCAATATCCCAACGATCGCAACAGCTCGGACCAGGTAATTCATTCGATCCTCGACAGCGTCTTCTTGGGTGTCATCAAATGAAACACCAAAGGAGCCGGCAAGGTTCATTGCCTTTTTTTAACGGAGCCTTTTTTGGCTTGGCGCGTTGAGGTCGCAGGGGAAAGCAGCGACAGGGGGAAGCAGCGATATGCCGACGCCTTTACGCCAGGGAAGAAAAATCTATGAGGATCGCACAGATTGCCCCCCCGATCGAAAGTGTGCCGCCTACGTGCTACGGAGGAACCGAGCGCGTCGTGTCATATTTGACCGAGGAGTTGGTCAAGCAGGGTCACCAGCTCACGCTATTTGCCAGCGGCGACTCTTTGACCTCGGCCGAGCTCGTGCCTTGCACCAAGACGGCGCTTCGTCTGACGCCCACGGTTCGCGATCCTATCCCCTATTATATGCTGATGCTCGATAAGGTTCGCGAGCGCGCCGACGAGTTCGACATTCTCCATTTTCACATCGACCAGTTTCATTTTCCGATCTTTCGACCTATGGCGCAGCGGACGCTCACCACGCTGCATGGCCGGCAGGATCTTCCAGACCTCCAGGCGCTTTATCGCGGCTTCACCGATATGCCGTTGGTCTCGATCTCCAACGCCCAACGGCGACCATGTCGCCGCGGTAAACTTTGCGGCGACGGTCTATCATGGGATTCCGAAGGAGCTTCATGCAGCCAACGTCGATCGGCCTGGAAGCTACCTCGCATTCCTTGGGCGCATCTGCCCGGAGAAGCGCGTCGACCACGCAATCGCCATCGCGCGGGCTGCCGGAGTTCCTCTCAAGATCGCCGCCAAGGTTGACAAGGTCGATGAAGAGTATTTTCGAGAGGCCATCATGCCGCTGCTGAACGGCCCCCACGTCGAATTTATCGGCGAGATCAACGAGCACGCAAAAACGAAGTTTCTCGGCGACGCGCGTGGGCTCCTCTTTCCGATCGACTGGCCGGAGCCTTTCGGACTTGCGCTGATCGAAGCGATGGCCTGTGGAACGCCGGTGCTCGCTTTCAGGCGTGGTTCCGTGCCGGAGATCGTCGATGAGGGCGTAACCGGCTATATTGTAGATACGCCGGAGGAAGCCATTGCGGTCCTGCCTGACGTCTTGTCGCTCGATCGTCGCGCCGTGCGGCGGCAGTTCGAAGAGCGCTTTTCGGCCGAACGCATGGCGCGCGACTATCTCAAGGTCTATCATTCCTTGCTCGGCACGCCGGCAGGCCACGACGTCGACGGTCGTGAGCTCGAAACGGCGCGCCGCCCAGGCCGGCTCAACGGCAACGGCAGGGGATTCTATGCTGATTGATTAGGGGATGCCGACTGTGGCGCTTGTCGGCGAGACAATCGCAGAAGAAGCCCTGTTCTCCATGCATGCTACGGGCCCCTCGACCCGTCAGGGACGGGCCCTTAAGCATGGTGACAGTTTTGCTGTGCTCGACAGCCACGGCGATATGGGCGCCGCCGCCGACGTCGCCGACGGACTCTTTCATTGCGACACGCGCTTCCTGTCGCGCCTCGAATTGCGCCTGAACGGAACAGCCCCTCTGTTGCTGGGGTCCAATGTCAGCGACGACAATGCGACCCTGAACGTCGACCTGACCAATCCTGATATCCTCATCGGCGAGCGTCTGTTCTGCAGGAAGGACACGCTGCACATCGTCCGCACCTTGTTCGTCTGGCGCGGCAGGTTTTACCAGCGCCTAGGAGTGCGCAATCACGGCGAGGAGGAGATCGACTTCGAGCTCTCCATCATGTTTGCCAGCGATTTCGCCGACATCTTCGAAGTGCGCGGACTGCAGCGGGAGCGCCACGGCATCACCTCGATCGAATTGAAAAGCCCGCGCAAAGTCGTCCTGAGATATGCGGGCCTCGACGACAAGACACGGCAAACCTCGATAGGCTTCGATCCGGATCCAAACCTGCTCGGGCCTAACCTCGCTCTGTACCGATTGTGCCTGGCGCCGAAAGCAAGGACCTCGATCTTCGTCGAGGTTTGCTGCGACCAACCCAAAGAGACGAGGCCGCTCGCCTTTTTCCACGCGATGTTCGCGGCCAAGCGCGATTTGAAACACGCAACCCACCGGGCGGCGTCAGTCCAAACCTCGAACGACATCTTCAATGAGGTCCTGTGCCGTTCCGTCTCCGACCTTTACATGCTGATGACGGACACGCCTGAGGGGCCCTATCCCTACGCCGGAATCCCCTGGTATTCGACGACCTTCGGGCGCGATGGTCTGATCACGGCCTTGGAGACCTTGTGGCTCGACCCCAGCATCGCGCGCGGCGTCCTGCGCCGCCTCGCTGCCTACCAGGCCTCCTCGACCGATCCGTTCGCGGATTCACAGTTCGGAAAAATTCTCCACGAGATGCGCGGCGGTGAGTCGGCCGCTCTGCGTGAGGTGCCGTTCGGTCTTTACTATGGAAGCGTCGACTCAACCCCGCTTTTCGTCCTGCTCGCTGGGCTCTACGCCGAGCGCACCGGTGACGATGTCCTGCTTGCGGAATTGTGGCCCACGATCGAAGCCGCGCTGAATTGGATCGATGGGCCAGGTGATATCGATCAGGACGGCTTCGCCGAATATTACCGCATGACTGATCAAGGTCTCGCCAATCAAGGCTGGAAGGACTCGCTCGATGCGGTCTTTCACGCCGATGGCCGGCTTGCCGAGGGACCGATCGCGCTCGCGGAAGTGCAAGGATACATCTACGCCGCCAAGCTGCTCGCCGCGAGGGCTGCAAGGCGACTGGGTTGGGAGCGCAAGGCAATCGATCTTGAAAGCCAGGCCGCGCAACTGGCAGCGCGATTTGAATCAGCCTTTTGGTGTCCGGAACTCGACACCTATGCGCTTGCTCTCGACGGCGCAAAGAGGCCCTGTCGCGTGAGAACCTCGAATGCCGGCCAGCTGTTGTTCACCGGCATCGTCAAGCCTGAGCATGCCGCGAAGATTGTGCGAAGATTGCTGGGGCCGGAATTTTTCTCTGGTTGGGGTATCCGCACAGTGTCGAGCGCCGAGCAACGATACAATCCAATGTCCTATCACAATGGCTCGATTTGGCCGCACGACAATGCCTTGATCGCCTTGGGCTTCGCGCGATACGGACACAAACGCGCTATCGACAAGGTATTCAGAGGCTTGTTTGAAGCCGCGACCTATATGGATCTGCGTCGTCTTCCGGAATTGTTTTGCGGCTTTCAGCGCCGACAAGGGCGAGGCCCCACGCTTTACCCGGTCGCCTGTTCACCGCAAGCCTGGGCGAGCGGCGCGCCACTTCTCATGCTGCAAGCGTCCCTCGGACTGGAGTTCGATCCCGCGCAGGATGAGATAAGATTTCGGGATCCGCACCTCCCATCCTTCCTCGAGTTCGTGTTGTTCCGCAATTTGCGGCTGGGCGAGTCCCGGGTGGACATCATGGCTCATCGCCAGTCCGGCAATGTGTCGATTGAGATTGTACGGGCAGAGGGATCAAGTCGCGTAGCGGTCGTTCCTGGTCAAACAACCTGACGCTACTGAGGTCAAAGGCGCCGCCAGACAAAGCAAAACGGGCCACGCTTGACTGAGCGATGACCCGTTCGGTAAAGGTGGTTGCGGGGACACGCAACCGCCTTGATTTGCAGCTGCAGGAGTTGCTTAGGACGAGACGAAGCGGATCGCGGCATGTCGTGCGCCCTCACCGGTAACGACAGCCATCTTTTGGATGAACCGCTCTCCTGTGAGCCAGTCCGGGTCGGCATAGACGTGACCACGCGCCATCAGGCGCACCATGGCTGGGTTGACGTTCAGCTGGTAGAGTAGCTGGCCAAGCACCGGCAGGTTGCTTACGCGAGTAATCCATTCTCCCACTCGATGTCGTCCACCCATCATGGTCGGCAAGGGGCCACGCCAGGTTGGAGCGATTAGGCACAACATCCCTGTGGAGTTCGACAAGGCAGCAGCAACCGAGAGAGCGTAGCTTGCGGCGTGCCCGGCAGCTATCGTGGCGAGCGGATGGGTAGCTACATCGCTAAGGACGTAGCGCAGAAAGGCCGAATAAGCTGCAGGTTGCCACTGGATTGGCGGGCGAGGCTTGTCTCCAAAACCAGGCCAGTCAATCGCAATGGTAGCGAAGTCGGACGCGAGCCGTTCCTGAAGTGGCCTCATTTCTCGCCGAGTGGAGATCGAACTCATGGCGGGAAGCAAAAGGACGATCGGTCCTGCTCCGAGGCGGTCATATCCGACCCGAACTTCTTGCCCCTCCCAATTCCAAATGATGCACTCCGACTCCGGCTTCACGCTGCTTTCCTATGTTACGCCCCCCGTCCAGCCGCGGCATCGCCTTAGTGGCAATGCTCAGTTCGTTTCGGCTTGTGTCACAAACCAACTTGGTCGGCCGTCGCGACGTCAGCAATTGACAAACGGACATTCCATCCAGACCGCCAGGTGTCGGGTAGATCATCTTGGGATCCGCGCTTTATTCAACAATGAGCTTTCCGCGAAACCTCCCCATTGGCATCCAGTCGCGCAATCTCACGGCAGCGCTCCTCGAAGCGCTTCGTGTGATGAAGATTTACAGCGTTCTTGCCGGGATCGCTTTGCCGAACGCCCCCAGTGTGGGGCTGTGCGAGAAATTTGGGTTCGCAAAGGTCGGACAGCTCGCGGAAGTCGGATACAAGCACGATCAATGGGTGGACGTGGGGTACTGGGAACTAATTCTCGACGAGGTTCGGGATAGCGGAGAGCATGCGAAGAATGATCCGCGAAACCCAGTTGAATTTTGAACTCACGGCCTGTGCGGCACACTGTCGCGGTAATTGCATTATTGGGAACCAAAGCCCCGGGCTTGGTTTTGGAGTGCTGTCAGAGGACCACGCCGGTGCAGAAGTCGAACGGCGGCTACAGGCATTTCTAGGATCGTCCCGCTAGGCTTCATTGATTACGCCGAACACCGGCGGAGCTTCTCACAGCATGGCTCTGGCAAGCACCTTGGGTGCGTTGTGCAGATCAAGATCGTTCTGAACGACCTGGTGGTGCGCCTCTCTATGAGGAGGATGTTCCATGAACATTCGCTTTCTTACACCAACGTGGCACGGTTTGGTTGACTACCTCGCTGCGGTCGAGCTCTTGATTATGCCGTTCGTGCTTCGTCTCGGCACCTCGGCGCCATTGGCAAAGTGGCTTGCCGTCGCCACTGGCCTGGCAGTCATCCTGGTCAGCCTGCTCACCGACTATAAATTAGGGCTGGTGAGGATCATTCCTTTCAGGATCCACCTAGCAATTGACGCCGCAGTTGCCACGGCATTCGTGGTGGCTCCGTTCCTGTTCGGCTTCACCGGACTCGATGCCTGGTTCTACTGGATCAACGCGGCCGCCGTGTTCGTGGTCGTGGCAGTGAGCATGCCGAGTTAAGAAAGGCCAACCCCGGCACTGGCCTAGGTTCTGCTACCGTGCATGGCAATCCAACTCCTGCTGAACGCGCCCGCAGCGCTACCGCTGAAAGGATTCTCGGGCATGAAAACCACCACCGTTTTAATCGGGCTTGCGGGGATTATGGCCACAGCCCTGGTCGCCGCTGAACTGCAGAATTACGCGACCGCCGCAACGGGTGGCCAAAGCCCACAAGCTGTCGTCGATGCGCAGGGCAATTTACGAGTGCCAGAGGATTATCGAGCCGCCTATCAATTCCTAGGGGCCTGGGCAATCGCAGCGGACCAAGGCAAGGGTTCGCAAGAACTCCATGTCGTCTACGCGTCGCCCGGCGCGATTGCCGTTTATCGCAAAGATGGGCATTTTCCTGACGGCTCGGTGTTAGTGAAGGAGGTGTTTGCGGCCGATACCATACCGATGAAGACGGGCACGGTGAGCCATGCCCAGGCTCTCAAAGGCTGGTTCGTAATGGTGCGGGACAGCAAGGATACCCATCCTGGCAATAAGCTGTGGGGCGACGGCTGGGGTTGGTCATGGTTCGACGCTGGCAATCCGACCAAGACGACCTCGACCGACTTCAAAGTGAATTGCCTGGGTTGTCATGTGCCGGCGCAGGCGACCGACTGGATTTACGTCAACGGGTATCCACCACTGAAGGGATAGTGCCAACTTATCCCGAACCATCGGAGGATGAAGCGAAAAAAGTCTCAGCAAAAACCTGAGCGGTGTCCTCGCTGAGCACAACAAGGACCGGCGGCGTCGGGCACAACCTGCCCCAGGAAGCGCCGCGGGCATTCGCCGATGCCTTTAAACGTGAGTCAAGGCTAACCACGAGGAGCATTGGAATGAATGACGTCACCGCACTCCAGTTCGACCTAACACCGCCTAGCAAAGAGGAGTTGCGAGTTTTGGTTGCCGATCTCAGCGAGGATGAACGGCACGTGCTGCTCGAGCATGGCACCGAAGCGGCGTTCTGCGGCGTCTTCCTCGAGGAGAAGCGGGAGGGAGTGTACACCTGCCGTCTCTGCGGACTGCCGCTGTTCAAAGCCACCACGAAGTTCGAAAGCGGCACCGGGTGGCCGAGCTTCACTAGTCCCTTTTCAGGAGACCACCTCCGATCCATTCGCGACACCAGCTATGGTATGACCCGCACGGAGATAGTTTGCACTCGTTGCGGCGCCCACCAGGGGCATGTCTTTCCCGACGGCCCGCCGCCAACCGGCGAGCGATATTGCATCAATTCCATCTCGCTCGAATTCACGCCGAATGGCGAACCGCTTCCGGACAAACTCGGCCGGGGTGCTCCCGAGGGCGAGGCTTGGGAGAGCTGATGGATAATCGGGACATGCCCTAATGCGAAATTGGAGTTCAATGCTCATAGGCAAAGTAGAACGAGTATGATGAAGTTCAGATCGTTCATCGGCGTCGCTTGTGCTGCTGTCGCCATCGCGACCGCAATGTCTTCTGCTGCTGCTCAAGAAGGCGAAACAGTCACGAAGCACTTCGAGCAGGCTATACCCACTCGACTCGACGAAGCGGTCGCCCTCGTAGGAGGAGAGGTAGTCCTCGTCCAGCGCCAGGGTCTTGATCCGCTCGCGAACGTCGTCGGGGATGCGGTTCCAGATCCGTTTGGAGCGGGGCAAACGATCATCGATGGATTTCCGGTCCGCCGGTCCGGTACAGGTCACACCAACTGTAGAAGGTCGCCCTGGGGATGCCGAGCTTCTCCAGCGTGCGCTTGACCGACAGATGCGATTGCTCGACCAGCCGGATGATCTCCAACTTCTCGGAAGCCGGGTATCTCATGCGCCGTCCTCCCCATCCCCGGTCACGCTTTTTTTGAGCAGACGGTTTTCCAGGGTGAGTTCGGCGACGTAGCCCTTCTTTGGTCCGCTCTCGCCTCTAGTGGGTAAACTGCGCTTAGTTTAGGCAACTAGGGTAAGGAGACGAAGCAGTGCGCAAAATCATCATTGGATTTTTGGCCGCAGGATTTATTGGCTTCGGCCTCGGGGATTGGCGATCGCTGGCGGCTGACGAAGTTCCGGCAAGCGGCGCGCCGAGTGCAACGCCAGCGCCTGCTGGTGCAGCCGCGCAACCTGGCGGTCCCATGCTTGGTCCTGCCACGCCGCCCCTGGAACTCGTCAAAAGCACGCCGAAGGGAGAGCTGAAAAATCCCTACAATGCCGACATTGCTGCAATCGCCGAGGAGGGTCATCACCGATACCTCTCTGCCGGTTGCAATGGCTGTCATGGCGGCGGCGGCGGAGGCGGCATCTGCCCGCCGCTGACCAACGACGTCTGGGTTTACGGTCCCGGCGACGACACTCTCTTCCGCCTGATCGCGCTTGGTACCGACGCGCTGCATATGGCTGGGTACGCACGCGTCAAGCACGAAGTCGTGGTCGGGCCGATGCCGCCCTTCGGCGCCATCATCAAGACCAGCGATGACCTGTGGAGGATCATTGCCTTTATCCGTTCGGTGAACCCTGACTTGCTGAAGAAGGCAGACGAGCCCTACGTAATGATTCCCTACTCACCGGCGGAATAGCCTGCGGCGGTGAGCTTCGCTCTCAACGGCAGACTCTCACCGGTAGGGTGATGTAGGCCCGCTAACAGCGGGACAGCGGCCAAAACAGGCGAATGGCAGGATGACGCCGTTAGTGCGGGCAAATTCACACTCACCAAAATTTCGAAGGTCTTAATTCTAGGGCTGCCCGGGCCAGCCGTTCCCGCCTAATTGGAGCTCCGCTGCGTTCGCTCTCGCACAGCCTACACGTGTAACAACGCACGAGACGCAAACCTCGCGTCACTCCTCTGCGTCGGGGTCCAGGTGCATGGTCGCCAGCCTCCGTTCAAGTCGCTACGCTGAAGGGAGCTGCCAAATGTCCTTGAATCACAACCTAGCCGCAATGGCGGCCGTGTTGATTGTCGGGAGCGGTTCGGCGCTGCTCGCGCAGGCGCAGCAGCCGGAAATTAAGCGCACGGATGTCCAGCGGCACGATCTGGGTGTCCCCGGACGCGAGGTCATTCAGGTGCGCGTCGATTTCGCCCCAGGAGCCGCGTTCGGCAAGCACTCACATCCGGGCGCAGAGATCGCCTATGTCCTTGAAGTTACGCTCGAGTATCAGTTCGAAGGCCAGCCGCCAGTTACGCTCAAGGCCCACGAAGCTTTGTTCATCCCGGCCGGAACGATCTACGCGGCGAGGAATGTTGGCAGCGGTAATGCGGCTGAGCTTGCCACGTATATCGTCGAGAAAGGAAAGCCGCTCGTCGAAACAGTGAAGTAGGCGTGCGGGCGATCGACATGCGCAAGCAGCTGATGGACTCGTGCGGCCGCTACAGCCGGCCCGAGCTGCTCAGTCTTGATTGACAGGACCCCCCACCGCGCACGTCCACGAACGCGCAGTGCACGGCAAGTCAGCCACCGAGCCGCTGCCAGCTTCAACACGCCAATACCGCAGGCCTTGCAGGCGAGGTGTGACATGGGCCACCGTCATGACCAGGATCTTGCCCTCGAACCGAATTTGGCGATGAGTGCGGCAAGCGACGCAACGAACAGCACGTAGGCGAGCGCGGCCTGCCATGCCCCCATGGGGAAACCAATCATCAGCAGCGTATCGTTGCCACCGGGAATGAGTAGCGCACCCAATCCCATAAGGAGACCCCCAAGCGTTCTCCTGACTATGTTTTTGATTGTCGGCCATTTCAGAATAAATTGATGCTTGCTAAATCTTGCGGAGACAAGGCTGCCGCCGAACATGCAGACCGAAACCACGGTGCCCGCGACAGGAATGGAAACGATCGATCCGACCGATGCCGTGATCGAGAATCCTGGCGCAAAAACCGCCAGGATTGTAAAGGTGATCCCGATCGCTCCCATCGACAGTGTAAGCCGCCGGAAGTTGGACTCGGATCCGAGTGACACACCGAGCCTCAGCGCCAGGATTGCCAACAGTGCGATCGCGAGAAGCACCGGCCCAAGGGGCATGGACGCAATTATCGGCGGCTGATCCGGAAGTAAGCCAAACAGAGATTCGATGTAGAACACCGCAAAGATGCCGAGAAACGCGAAACCGAAGTTGAGGTCGCCATTCCCGAAATGCCCCACAGACCCGAACACACAGGCGCCGTTCACATAGGTGCCGATCCCGAACAATATGGCTGCGGGAACAAGGTAGCCGAGTGGCGACCACCCCTGCTGCATCGTCGGTGACATTTCGAGAATGGCGTAGACGAGGGCCGCCCAGACGGCGCCTTCGACGAGCGCGATGAATCGAGCCGGCCTCTTCTCCGAAACCAGTTCCGTCGTGGCGATGGCGGTGCAGATCGATCCATGATTGATCGCGAAACCGAGGACAAATGCCAGCACCCCCAGCAAAGCGAGGCCCGCCCAGGATTCCATGCTTGCGTCCGCAAGGCCCGATCCGAAAATGCTCACGAGGATTTCGCTCATTCGGCTACCGGAATCGCGGCCTACGCTAGTTTCGCCTAGGTCCGAGATTCCCGTTTTCGCGGCCCGACATAGGCTGGTCGGCTATTCGGCCGCGCCCCGCCGGGGCAGTACCCAGTCGGCACGCGGGTAATGGCAGGT
>CAVUFL010000007.1:0-897015 GCA_963740805.1 uncultured Alphaproteobacteria bacterium
CGTCGTCATCGGCAGAGGGCCCCTGGAAGACCGGTTGCACAGACTTTGCCGGGACCTCGACCTCAGCAGCCGGGTCCGCTTTCTTCCGCCGTGCGATCACGCAACTCTGGGCGCGCACATCGCCGCCGCCGATGTTCTCTGTTTGCCTTCGGTTGTAACGCGCGGCGGCGATCAAGAGGGAAGACCAACGGTCTTGGTTGAGGCCGCTTCTTGCGGCGTTCCCGCGGTCGCGTCCGATGTCGGCGGTGTCCGGGATTGGATCGACCATGGCCGGAACGGCCTGCTGGTGCCGCCGGGCGATCCATCGGCGCTGGCGCAGGCTCTTGCCGGCCTTCTGAGCCAACCTGAAAGTGTTCGGCAGATGGGCAAAGCGGCGCGGCAAAAAGCGCTTCAGACATCCTGGTCCGCCATCGCCGACCGCTATGCCGAATTCACGCACCAGGCCATCGCATCGCAAGAAGAGAAGGCCTTGCGAACGCGCTGACCATCACGGCCTCCGTACGCGCTGAGATACCGTTTGTTAAGCGCCTACTGTCACCCTCTACCCCATGGCACGGGCTTACAATGGTGGGCGGCGGCCCCAGTGGCCGTCGACGGTGAGGGAAGTGGTGGAAAACATCGAACCTGTGAATGGCAAGGCTGTGGGATATCCCACCCCGACCGTGGGTGGACCTTCGGCTCCGTCATGCTATCGCGTCTCGCTTTTGTCGGGTTCCCTTGAGGTCACGGCCCGCCTGAAAAGCGCTGATGACTTGGAACTCCTCGTGAAGGTGTTGGAAGCAAACAAGCCGCTCTTTGCCAAGGCCGATCGCTTGGCGACCGAAGTCTTGACGCTGACGCAAGAGTCGGCGGGTAGCGCACCATCGCTGTTCTCAGCCCCCGACGGAGCCGAAGCGCAGGCCTAGTGATTGCCGTCGCAACATGCGACGAAGTGCTTTGGCAAGAAGCGGTTGCTCGTCACAATTTGGGACCTATTGTCCCAAAAAGAACTCCGACTGAAATTTCGCCAAATCGAACATTTGGCAAATCCTCGGGCGGCGCCGGCCGCCTCGCACGGCTCGCTGGGCTCAATCCATGAGCAAATTCGAGTTTCGAGTGGGGGTCCATGACGGCCTTATTGTGGTCACGGAACCGACCTCGCATTTCTACGCCGTCTACGGAAAGCCCGAGGGTCAGCGGCGGCTCATCCTCGCGCGCCGAAGGCCAACCAAAGATCAGAAACTGGTCACTCAAGCGCGCAAAGCCGCGAACGCCAAGGCGCGGGAGTTGGGCTGGATTCTGTAGGGCTGCCCGACAATATGAAGTTGGCCCTCGCCTGAAGTCTTTGTTGTTGTAGTAAAGGGGCGGCTGTAAGCTTTCCCCATCGCCACTGTCAGTTGCAACGAGATTCCTGCGGGGAAGGGGCGCGATGACAGGCTGGCTGCGTTCGCGTGCCTATGATTTCTGGATCGGCCTGAAGCCGTCCCGCTTCGGACTGTTGACTGTTGTTTTGCTTATCATCGGTTTTATGGAGCCGTGGACCGGGCAAGGGCGTGACGCCCTCCAGGACTATGCGAGCTCGAACTTCTCCCTCTGGGACTACCTTAACCGCATTTTTCGGTTGGATTTCTCCGACGATGATTTCCGCCGGCACCTTTTGCTATATCTCCAGACGTTCTGCCTGGGGATCCTGACCTGGTTCTTCTGTCGGCTATCCAGCCGCATGCGGTTTGCGGGCGAGGCGGATGTGTTGCGCCGCTATCGCCGGGATTTCCCAAGGCCGCCAATTCCCTCGACCGATCCTCCACACCAAGAGGCTCTCGCCGATGCTGATGCCCGCGTCGCCAATATCCTCAGCACGCGCAAGTGGGCGCCACGGGTCTTGGGGATACTGATACCCCTTGTGGTCGCTATGGCATTTTTGTTGAACGTCGGGAGCGCTGCTTGGCTAGATGTGCTGATCTTTCTTGCAATGGCTGTCTTTATCGGTGCGGCGGTTATCGGCCGCCGCGAGGTTCAGAGCTGGCTGGCGGACTGGTTCAGCAGGCGGCAGCAACCGTGGCTCAGCGTCTATTTGCGGGTCGGCGATGATGCGGTCACGGCATGGTCTGAGACAGGCGGGCTCGCTACGGCGGTCCTTTGCATCGTCGGCACCTTGGGCATCATAAGTGTCGTGGGGGCTCTGTTCTGGCCACTCGACTTCGGACGGTTCTTCGGCCCTGTGCCCGTGATCATGCTGTCGCTGACAGTGATTTTGGGCATCGGCTCGCTGTTGGCGATAAGGACGCGCGATTCGAACTTTCCCTGGTTCACTGCGCTTGTGGTCGTTATCGCGGTATTGTCGATGTTCGGCGGCCATACCATGCGCTTTACTGCCGACCACGTTGGAACACGCCCGACCCCCGAAGCGTTGGCGAAGCAGTTCGCGGATCTGCCCGGAGCTGCACCGAAACCAGCGATCCTCGTCGCCACCGCCGGCGGCGGGAGCCGCGCGGCCTATTGGACCGCGACCGTCCTCGGCGAACTCAACAGGCAAATTCCAGGCTTTAATAATCACCTCTTGATGATTAGCGGGGTGTCCGGCGGCTCGCTCGGCGCCCTGCTCTACCGCGCGGCCACGCTTACAGCGCCTGGCGATCCCGATAAGGCTCTGGCTATTGCGCAAGAGGCGGCTGCAGGCGATTTCCTGTCGCCGTTGTTGTCGGCGATGTTCACCCGCGACCTGGTCAGCCTGATCCCCGGCCTGCCGGACCGTGCCGAGGTGATCGAGAACGCTTGGGCCGCATCATTCAAGAAGTCATGTCACGAAAAGCTTGGATCAGACCAATGCCCTGTCGAACTCGAGCATGCGTTTCTAAAGCTGTGGCCTCAGGATAGACCTCCTTGGCCGGCGCTTATCCTGAATGGCACTGTCGTCGAAACCGGCGGACGCGCGGTTGCCAGCAGCCTCGACCTTCATTGCAAAGACGACGACGAGAAGGCGACGTGCGGCCTTGTCGATGTCACAGACATTTTGGCCTACCAAGCATCGGACCTCACAGCAAGCGGCGCCGTCAATGTCAGCGCACGCTTTCCCGTCCTTGGGCCCTCGGCGCTCACCATAATCGACGACAGGAAAAACGAACGGAGCGTCGTTGATGGAGGCTATTTCGACAACTCTGGTGCTCTGACCTTGCAGCAGGTGATGAACGAGCTCGCGCCTGTGTTCAATGGCAAAGACAAAAAGATTGTCCCGATCGTCATCCAAATTACCAGCGATCCGGACTTCAAAGGGTGGAAAGACAACCTGCGCGGTCGCCTCGATCCGGGCGACACGGCGCCAGGCGGTCATCAGTTGGTCATGCCCTTGCGCACCTATCTCGGCCTGCGCGGAAGCTACGGAAGGCAGTCCATGCTTGGGCTCAAGTCGCTGGCGGAGCGCGATGGTATCTACATTACCTTCGACCAATGCAAGAACGGGTCGGCCGGAGGCGGAGCTCCGCTCGCCTGGGTCATCTCGAGCAAAGCGCAAGAACTTCTGAGGAGCCTGCTTCAGGAGAAAAAAGAAGACTCGGAGGCTGGCCCCGGGTCAAAAGGAGACTCGGAGGCGATGTCCTGCCGCGAGAAAAATGCGGCGAGTTTCACTAGGGTCAAAGACTGCCTGAACGACGTGAACAGCGCAGAGTGTTTGGGAACAAAAGCAGAGGCGCAGTCCCCCAACCCTTAGCATGAGCCGACTTAGCCGCGCTGCTAGCCGACGTCGCCGCCTGGTTTTACCCGACCGGTCTTCAGCGAGCTCAAGGAGCTTCAAATACTCCTTCGCAATCCCTAACTGACAGGCGTGAAGTCTGAGTATCGAAAGAAGCAAGAAGCCAAGGAACAGGCCGCCAAGTCGCTACAGCAAACCAAGAAGCGATTGGGCATAGGGCCTGCGAGGCCGCTGCGTGGCGCAAAGCCGAGCCCGCTTGCCACCCGAACGTGGGAGAGGCGACCGAAGCTCGCTCCTACCTCTGACCGGATACCCGGGCCGGCGCCCGCCGGCGACTTCATGCATGCCCCTCAGTGGAAGCGCGGCGCCCAGGAGAGGGAGGCCACAGTGAGGGAAATTCGGCGCAAGGCATCCAAGATCGCCCCAGCCTATAACAAGGGCGCTCTGCAATATTTGCCTGACGATTAGCGATACGGCGCTGCTCGCCCACCTTCCGAGCTAGGGGCACCAGCGAATTTCCCGCCCCGGAACCGGCTTTGGCCTCCCGCGTTTAACACGAAAATGAGGGCTTCCCCGTGTCGGGCGGCCCGTTCCCTAGGGGGTTAGCTGGAATGAAGAAGGCCCAGACATTCTGGGGGCGGGTCCCCCTGATCTCCGTGGTCTTCAGCGCTGAAACACTTCCCACGATGATTGTTTTCGTCTGGTTGATCTTGCTGTGGGCGTCGTTCCGGATTTGGCCAGGCCGCAAGCAGCATCCCTATCAGCCGGCTTGGGCTTGTCGACCCAATTGGGTCCATCGCTGATCGGCAAAGTCGTGGCTGCTATCGCCCCCGCGCTCTGTTGCATCACCGCCACTCGCTCCACTTATTCGCGTAGAAGCTGGCCGGAAGGGGATTGGCTTTGCGCTGGCTTGTCCTATCATGACAGAACTGTGTAGGCGTACGAGGGGGAGTACCGGACATGTCGAGTACCGTTCGGGATATGCACGCTTTTATTGGACTCATGATTTTCGTTTTCGCCCTTACCACGGTCTTTTCGGTCTTCAGCCGTCTTGGCTATGCTGACGCCGAGATTTCCAGCTGACGCGCCCAAAGCTCTTACGCGCGACGAACACTGATAACTGTTCAGGGCCTATCATCTCGGCCAAGGCGAATTGGCACAACCGCTTGGCGACTGAGCCACGCGAAAGCCTAGACAAGACCTCGATGTCGCCGGCCTCAAGGTGTCGCGAAGGGTTTCATCGTCAGCATCAGGGAATCGTTCCGACAGCTTCTCACGTAGAAGCTCGTGACGTTGAACTTCGGCTTTTAGCGCTTGGGCTCTATCCATGGGTGCAGTGTACAAGGATTTGTGTACACGGTCAACAGCAAGATGATTACCCGCTCCCAGATTTGCATGGCCAGGGCCGCACTCGGCTGGGGAGTGCGCGACCTTGGCAAGCGCGCGGGTGTCGCCGCCAACACGGTCAGCCGCTTCGAAAATGGAATGGGCACCACGGTCGCCACTCTCGAGCAAATTCAAGCCGCTCTTGAGAACGCAGGAATTATATTCATTGCCGCGGATGACTACGCGGGGCCTGGCGTACGACTAAAGAGTTGGCAAGGCCAATGAGGCATCCTCGAACTCTACGAAAGATATACTTGTATTATAAGCTTCTGATTTGAGAAGTTGGTGACGTTCGTATTTTTAGATCGTTTGAATTTCCTCACTCCTTTGGGATTGAACCTGAAACAACATATTGAGGGTCCTTGTTAGTCCGTTCAGCAAGGAAGCTTCATATCGCGATAGCTAGCATATCGCCATTTTGAGCGTCCCGGACCAAAGCCGCGCCGAGTTGCCTCGACATCGGCTCCAGCTGAAGCTTCACTTCATTCGACTGTACGCTTTCTGGTACCGCTGGGGTAGTATTAGGGTTTTTGGGCAAAAAGCGTTCAGCCTTTTTTTTAAGTTCGGCGCGACGCCTTGCCTCCCCGCCTGGATCTGGCATAGTTCTGGCAATCTCTGCTCGATAGAGTTCGAGTATTGCCGCTTCGAGACGAGGTATACGCCTCATTCGCCAGCTCTTTGCAGCCAATTGCTCAATCAGCTCAAATTCGAGAGATGAAGCTGGAGCAAAATCCTCTACAAGTCCATTTAGGAGTGCTTCATACTCCGATGGATCTTCATCTCCGATAATTATTTGCTTGGCGCTGAGACCGTGCTTAAGTGCATTATACCTAGATTTTAGTTTACCGACGGTGGTTTTTGGGCCCGTACTTCGCTTTGCGTTGGCACGGTTTGCTCTCAACTGACTTGAGCTTGCCATAAACAGAATCCCTTCGCCCCCATGCTGCGTGGCTCACAGAGATTTGTGCCCGACACCTGGTTTTCAAGGGAGACGTACGAATTGATAAGCGCGCTATTTCGTTTTCTATCAATGCGTGTTTTATAAGACGGTTGCAACCGATGCAAAGCCAAATTGCAGAACGAACCCAATTAGGCAATTACGGCACGATCACCCGCAGCGCCCCAGGGCGCGAGCGATACTGCAACGGCGGATGCATGATCTCGACTTCACCGTCGAGCGCAACCGGCAGCCGGCTCGTCCTTGAGCGAACCTGCAGCTCCTTCAGCCGGAAGCTCTCGATGTCGCGCGCTTGGCAGACCTTGCCGAAAACCATGCGGCAGATCATCCAGAAGAAGCCGAACGGCCGGCGCTGCTTGACCACGTAGACCGCGAGCTCGCCGCGATCCAAATGATGCCTCCGGCCGAGCTCGAAGAACTCGATGCCGTATTGGTTATTGCCGATGAGCAGGCACGGCGTGCGGTAGGGGCGCGTCCAGCCTTCCGCCGAGAGCGCAAGCCGGCGCCGGGGAAAATGCTTCAGCACGCGGAACAGCGCCGGCACCATCGCCACCCATTTGGCGAGCTTGTGATGGGCCCTCCGCCGCTCGCGGTCGAGCACGATATAGGGGTAGATGCCGATCGAGGAGTTGTTGATGAAGGTTTCGCCATTGACCTCGGCGAGATCGACCGTGCGTGTTTCGCCCTTGGCGATGACTTCCGCTGCCTCCTTGAGGTGCAAGGGGATGCCGAGGTCCTTGGCAAAGTGATTCAAGGTGCCGAGCGGCAGGATACCGAGAGGAACGTTGGTGCCGGCAAGCACGCCGGCCACGGTGCGGATGCTGCCGTCGCCGCCGCCAACCACCACCGCGTCGATCTCGGCTGCCTTTGCCCGGGCCAAGGCGGCTTCGGCCGAGCGTTTCAGGTCGTGGCCAGAGCAGAATTCGAGGTCTGCCGCGACGTCGAGCGCCTCCAGCGCCGCGGTCAACTCGCCGCGCAAGCCATCGGTGCCCCTGTGGCTGGCGGCGCCGGCGCCTGCGTTCAGGAGCACCGCCAGCCTCAAGCTTGGCTTTCGGGAAAGGTCTGACACTGGTGCGAGATTGCTTGGATGCGTCATTGGACAGGGAATCCCACGCCCACGCCGCGAGCGCAACGGCTACGCTCAAGGGCAGAGGACGCGAAGGCTGTCCTGCTCGAGCGCGATCTCGATGACATGTGTGCTGTCTTCCGGCGGGCAGACGCGGTCGTCGAGCCGCAAAGGTGCGCCGTTCCAGGCCATCGTCACATTGCGGCCGGTATGCACCAAGACCGGCGGCGGAGTCTCTTCCGGCACGGCGCGGATCCACTCCAGCATGGTCTGTCTCTGGTCCTCGCAAAGCAGAACGATGTCCAGCATCTGATCGCCTGGCTCGGCGAAGTAGGCGACCGGGAGGCGCGGGCCGCTGAAGCGCAAATTCAGAACCTCGACGAAGAGAAATTCGCCGTCGAGCGTCTCGCCGTCCACGGTCAGGGCGATCTTGTAGGGCTCTGCCGCGGCCATGGCCTCGCACAAGGCCTCGCGGCCGAGCCTGAGGCGGTGCTCGAACGGAGGCTTGGGATCGGAGCGCGTGAGCGCCGGAGCGAAAGCGCCGAGGCCGACAGCCTCAATGAAATTGCATTCGCCCCATGGTCCCTTGGCCGATCCGAGGTCGAGCGGACGCGTAGGCGCTCCCTTGAGATTGGCCGCGATGTCCTCAGCCTCTCCCAGCAAGTCAAGCGAATGCGCCACGTTGTTGGCCGTGCCGGTCGGCAGCAGCGCGAGCGGAACGTTTCGGTCGAGCAAATGCCGCGCGGCCTTTGCCACGGTACCGTCGCCGCCTGCGACGGCCACGAGATCCCAGGGCTCACCAAGCGCGGTCTTGTAAGTCTCATCGCTCTTGGACCAGGAGGTCACCAGACACCCTGATCGCGACAGAGCCGCTTCCAAGTTGTCGGCATTCGCGCTGCCGTCGCCCGCCGTCGGATTGTGGAGGAGAAGGGTGCGCATCGCCGCTCCCGCTGATGATGAAAACCCCGTCGTAGAAAGACCATCAACGCCGACGCCGTGGCACGGTTCCGGAAGGATCAGACTTTGCCTGCTTCCTCGATGTAGAGGCGGCGGAACTCTTTCGCCACCGGTCCGGGACGTCCGTCGCCGATCGGCTTGCCGTCGATCTCTACCACCGGCAAGACGAAGGCAGAGGCTGCGGTGAGGAACGCTTCGCGCGCCTGCATCGCTTCCGCCACGGTGAAGGGGCGCTCCTCGATCGTGAGACCCTCTTCTTTCGCGAGCCGCAGCACGGCGCGTCGCGTCACGCCGGGGAGGATATGGTGGCCGAGCGGTTGGGTGCGGATCGTGCCGTTCACATCGAGGATGAAGGCGGTGGACGACGTGCCCTCGGTGACGAAGCCATCCTCGACCATCCACGCCTCGTAGGCGCCGCGGCGCTTTGCTTCCTGTTTGCCCATGCTCTGAGCCAGCAGCGCGGTCGATTTGATGTCGCGCCGCTTCCAGCGAAGATCGGGAAGCGTGATCACCTTGACCCCAGTCTCGGCATAGGGGTTGTCGAGCAGGGGCCGGCTTTGGGTGAAGGCGACCACGGTCGGCGGCACGCCTTCGGGATAGAGAAAGTCGCGATCCGCCACGCCGCGGGTGATCTCAAGATAGACGATGCCTTCCTCGACCTTGTTCATGCGCGATCAGCTCGGCATGCAACGCGCGGAGCTCGGCATGGCTGAGCGGGGGGTGGATCTGCATTTCGGCGAGCGAGCGGTCGAGACGCGCGAGATGATTTTCGAGATCGAGGGGGCGCCCGCCCAACACCGCCGTCACCTCGTACACGCCTTCGGCAAAGAGGAAAGCGCGGTCGAAGACCGAGATTTTGGCATCGTCCTCCGGCACGAAGCTGCCATTCACATAGACGGTGCGGGACATGGAGGGGCGGCCGCCCTCAAGCCGAGGAATTGGCCGGTTCGACGCGCAAGCCCGCCTCTTCGATCAGATCGAGGTCGTCGCTCACGTCGTTATTGGCGGTGGTGAGCAGCTTGTCGCCGTAGAAGATCGAGTTGGCGCCGGCGAGGAAGCAGAGCACCTGCGCCTCGCGGGTGAGCGAGCGCCGTCCTGCCGATAACCGCACGCGCGATAGCGGCATCAGCACCCGCGCTGTCAGCCACCATGCGCACGAGGTCGAGCGGATCGACCGGCGGCCTGTCTTGTAGCGGCGTGCCTGGCACGGCGACCAGCGCGTTGATCGGCACGCTCTCAGGATGCGGATCGAGATTGGCGAGCGTCTGGAGCAACCCGGCACGGTCCTCTACGGTTTCGCCCATGCCGATGATGCCGCCGCAGCAGACTTCCACCCCTGCGCGCCGCACGCGCTGAAGCGTATCCAGCCGGTCCTGATAGCAGCGCGTGGTGATGATCTCGCCGTAGAACTCGGGCGAGGTATCGAGATTGTGGTTGTAGGCGGTGAGCCCGGCCTCTGCCAGGCGATCGGCTTGGGTCTTGCGTGAGCATGCCGAGCGTGACGCAGGCCTCCATGTCGAGGGCGCGCACCCCTCGCACCATGGCGAGCACGCGGTCGAACGCCTCGCCGTCCTTCACCTCGCGCCAGGCGGCACCCATGCAGAAGCGCGTGGCGCCGGCTTCTTTGGCGATGACTGCCTTGGACAGCACCTCGTCGACGTCGAGGGTCTCTTCGCGCTTCAGCCCGGTGCTCTTGGCGTAGTGGGCCGATTGCGGGCAGTATTTGCAATCCTCGGGACAAGCCCCGGTCTTGATCGAATAGAGGCTGGCAAGCTGGACGGTGCCGTCGGCGTGATGGCGGCGATGCACCTCCCGCGCCTGATCGACAAGGTCGAGCAAAGGCTGGGTCAGAAGGGCCACGACCTCGCTTTTCTGCCAATCGTGGCGGAGACCGCGAGTCGGAGACGCGGATTCACCGGCCGTCTCCGCCTGATGAGCGTTGCCATTGATAGGATTCGGGAAAGTGGGAAGCTCGGTCACGACTTCGCGATGCGATTGCCTAATGGTCTTGCCCTTCGCTAATACAGGATCATGCCAGCAAGCGAAAGAAGCTACGGAGCCTATCTTGAGACACGCGAGCGCGATGGATTGCGGCGCGAGCTCGTCGGGATCGAGGCGCGCGACGCAAGGACCATCAGCATCGGGGGTGAGACCTACGTCAATTTCGCCGGCAACGACTATCTGGCCTTGCGCTTTCACCCGGCGCTGATCAATCGGGCGGAAGCGTGGGCGGAAGAGCATGGCGTCGGCTCAGGCGCCTCGCGGCTCGTCACCGGCAATCTCGATCTGTTCGCAGGTATTGAGGCCAAGGTTGCGGCGCTGAAGCAGAAGCCGGCAGCGTTGATCATGGCGTCTGGCTTCCAGGCCAATGCCTCGGTGCTGCAGGCGCTGTTCGACCGGAGCGTGCTCGGCGCCGAGCCTCTCGTGTTCTCCGACCGGCTCAATCACTCGAGCATCCATTTCGGCTGCGCCGCATCAGGTGCGCGCGAGGCCCGCTACCGCCATGGCGACGCCGCCCATCTCGCGTTCGCTTCTGAGTCAATATCAAGGAGATGAGCGGCCGAAGTTCATCCTGAGCGAGAGCGTGTTTTCCATGGACGGCGATATCGCGCCGCTCGCCGAGATCGGCCGCCTCGCGCGCGAGCATGACGCCATGCTCATCGCCGATGACGCCCACGCCACCGGCATTCTAGGTGAGGGCGGTCGCGGCCTGTCGGGCGAAGCCGATATCGTCATCGGCACCTTCTCCAAGGCACTTGGCGGCTACGGCGCCTACGTCGCCTGCTCTCCGAACCTTGCGCGACTATCTCATCAATCGCTGCACCGGACTGATCTACTCGACCGCGCTGCCCCCGCCGGTGCTAGGCGCCATCGACGCCGCCCTCGATCTCGTGCCGTCGCTCGACGCCGAGCGCGCCCATGTCGCGAGCCTCGCCGAGCGCTTCCGTCAAGGCGCGCGCTCCCTCGGCTACGACACCGGCGCCTCGACCACGCAGATCGTGCCGCTGATCGCGGGCTCCAATCACGCGGCGCTGAGCTTGAGCAAGCGGCTGCGCGACGCCGGCTTCTTCGCCACCGCCATCAGGCCGCCGACGGTGCCAGCCGGCACGGCACGCCTCAGGCTTGCCTTCACCGCGGCTCACAGCCATGCCGACATCGACGGCCTGCTGGAAGCCTTGGACGATCGCGCATCGCCGCGCAGCGCCACGGCGTGAACCGCCCCGCATCCAACATGCATTTCGTGTTCGTCCATGGCTGGGGCTTCAATGCCGGGATATGGGGCGATTTGACCGGATATATGCGGAACTCAAAGGTGAGCCTGGTCGATCTCGGCTTCATCGCAGGAGGACCTAAGGCAGTGACCACCTGGCCGAGTGATGCCATCGCCGTCGGCCACTCCCTCGGCGTGCTCTGGCTGCTCCACCGGGCAGGGGAGGAGGGCAGGGCGCCCTTCCGCGCGCTGGTCAGCATTCAGGGCTTCGACCGCTTCTGCCCTCATATCCCGCCATCGCGGGTTGCCGGCATGCGCCGCGAGCTTCGCCGCGATGCCTACCAGACCGTCGAGGCGTTTTGGCGCGGCTGCGGCACCGAGCCGTTCGCATCCCCAGAGGCGCTCAATGTCGCTCGGCTCGACGAGGGGCTCGGCTGGCTGATGGAGTGGGATGAGACTAATGCGAGGGCCGAGCTTGCCTGCCCGATCCTTGCCCTTGCCGCCCGCGACGACGCCGTGGTGCCCCCGGCGATGAGCGAGGCCATCTGGCGCAGCGACACTATCCTCTGGTCCGACACCGGCGGCCATGTGCTACCTCTGAAGCATCCTGAATGGTGTGCCAACCATGTCCTCGATTTTGCGCATGCTCTCCAACCGTAGCGCCGCCATCGCCCAGAGCTTCGGCGCGCGGGCGGCGTCCTATGAGGAGAACGCCGATCTGCAGCGGACCGTCGCCAAGCGGCTGGCGCGCTCGCTGCCGCCGCTCGAAGCTCCCCGCGTACTCGAGCTTGGCTGCGGCACTGGGCTGTTCAGCCGACATCTGCTTGCCCGCTATCCCGACGGGACATTCGTCTTCACCGACCTCGCGCCATCCATGCTCGAGCAATGCCGGTTGAACATCAACGGCCTCGGCAAGCGCGTCGGCTTCGACGTGATGGACGCCGCGCGCCCGACAGCGGAGGGACCCTTCGACCTGATCGCCATGAGCATGACGTTGCACTGGCTTGCCGACCCTCAAGCCGCGCTCGCCACGCTCCGCAAACGTCTCTCACCGGAGGGTGTGCTGGTCTTCGCCACGCTTGGCAGCGAGAGCTTCCCCGAGTGGCGCGAGGCGCTTCGGGAGCAAGGCCTGCCCGTCGGCCTTCTCGACATCCCCGAACTTCCGGGCATCGTCGAGGAAGAGCGGCTGATCGTCGATGCCGAGACGCTCGGTTTCCTCCGCCGCATGAAGGCAATTGGCGGCTTGACCCCACGCGAGGGCTACGCGCCGCTTCCCGCCGGTGCGCTTCGCCGTGCTATCCGCGTCGCCGACAAGACGCATCGCGGGCGCGTCACCTGGCACATCGTCTATGGCCGGTTGGCTGCGAGCCAGTCGAGTCCGTCGATCAGCCCGGCATAGGCGCGGGCGAGCTCTTCATCGGTGATGCAATAGGGCGGCATCAGATAGACGGTCGCGCCGAGCGGCCTGATGTTCAACCCGTGGCTCAGGAACCAGCCCTGGAGCGCCCTGCTCTGGGCAGATTGATAACCCCCATTGCCCTTCAGATCGAAGGCGAGGATGGAGCCGAGCATGCGTGGGCGCACCACGTCCTCCCGCCCGCGCAGTGCGCTAAGCATGACGCGGTGGCGCGCCGCGATCCGTGAAATGCGCTGAAGCGTGTCCTCCTCGGCGAACAGCATCAGGGAGCGGAGCGCAACGGCGCAGGCGAGCGGATTGGCAGTGAAGGAATGACCGTGCGGCAGCGCCCGGTCGAAATCTTCGCCAAGGAACGCCTCGTAGACCTTGTCGCGGGCAACCGTCACCGCCATCGGCATGTAGCCTGAGGTCAGGCCCTTGGACAGGCAGACGAGGTCGGGCACCACGCCCGCCTGCTGCATGGCGAACAGCGTGCCGGTGCGTCCGAAGCCGGTTGCCACCTCATCGAAAATGACGAGAGTACCGGCCGACTGCGCCATGTCCACGAGCCGCGCGAGAAACTCAGGCCGGCACATGCGCATGCCGCCGGCGCCTTGCAGCATCGGCTCGATGATCAGCGCTGCGACGTCATGCGTGCCGTTCCATAACCGATCCTCGAGCGCGATCAGCGCGCCCTTCTCGCGGTCCTCCGCCGCGTCGTCGCCCTCGAAAGTGTAGGGGAAGGGCAGCACGGCGACCTGGCACATCATGTTGCGGAACAGGTTGAAGAAGCCAGAGCCGCGGCTGACCGACATGGCGCCGAGCGTATCGCCGTGATAGCCGCCGTCGAAGGAGATGAACACGCGCCGCCGGGCCTCGCCGCGATTGGCCCAGTATTGATAGGCGATCTTGAGCGCGACCTCGACCGAGGTCGAGCCGTCGTCGGAGAAGAACACGCGGGAGAGATCGCCGGGCAGGAGCTGCGCCAGCGCGCTCGCGAGATCGACCGCAGGCTGATGGGTGAACCCGGCGAACATCACATGCTCGAAGCGGGCGGCCTGCTGGGCCAGCGCCTCGTTGAGCGCAGGGTGCGAGTGGCCGTGGGTGCAGGTCCACCACGACGAGATCAGGTCGAGGATTTCGCGCCCCTCTGCGTCATAGAGGGACGCGCCCCGCGCGGCCGCGATCAGCAGCGGCTCGGCTTCGGTGCCGTGCTGGGTGAAGGGGTGCCAGACATGGCGCCGGTCGCGCGCAAGGATGTCGCGGGCGAGCGCCTCTTGCGCCGCCCTTGCGGTATCGCCTTCCTCCCTGTCGGCTTGATCGTTCACGGCAACGCCCGCGCAAGCTTCTCAAGGTCGAGCTCAGGCTCGATTTCACGCAAACTCGCACGCGTCAGCTCCGGAAGCCAGGGGATCTCGGCGATCACATTCACCTCGCCATAGCGCTCGATGGCCGCCCGGTTATGCGGCGTCTCTGGTCCGTTGATCACCACGCCTGCGAGCGGCAGGCCCCGCCGGCGCAAAGCCTCGATCGAGAGAAGAGTATGGTTGATGGTGCCGAGGGTTGAGCGGGCGACAAGGATCAATGGCAGGTGCAATTCCGCTGCAAGGTCGATGACGTAGTCGGTGTCGGTCAAGGGCACGAGCAGGCCGCCGGCGCCTTCCACGATCAGCAGCCGGTCCGTCGCCGGCGCCTCTAGCTTTGCCATGTCGATGGTGACGCCTGCGCGCCGCGCCGCCTCGTGCGGCGCGATCGCCTCGGGCAGGAGATAGGCCTCCGGCAAGATGCGATCGGCGGAGATTCCGGCCAGCCTGCGCACGGTCATGGAATCCGTCTCAGGCTCGCTCCCGGCCTGCACCGGCTTCCAATACAAGGCGTCGAGATGGGTCATCAGCCACGCGGAGACCAGCGTCTTGCCGACATCGGTATCGGTGCCTGTGACGAAAAAGCCTTGCAACGTATGAGATCCCAGGAAAGTTGAGTTGGACAGAGCGCAACCTAGCAGCCTGTCATTCCCGCGAAAGCGGGAATGTGATTGCCGACCAACTGGCCATCCCCGTTCTATCCCCGCCCTCTGAACCCGTCATATCATCGGCCCATCTCGTCCAACGAAGGGCGCTTTCGCGAGGCGTTGCCGAAGCGGGATGAGGCGCGGTGTCCCGCGGGTCAGGCTTCGCAAGCCAGGCACTCGGGCGGCGCCGGGGCTCCGACCGGGTCCATTATGAGGCCCCGCCAGGAGCTGGCTGACGACTCTGGGCTCCGCACCAACGCAAGCCGCACGTAGACTTGATCCGCGCGGCGAGCGGGAGACCGAGAGCGAAAGCGCGGCCCGGCGATCCGCTAAGTTACCGCTGTGGCGCGCCGGAAGGCGCCCGCCGTATCCGGCAACGGATACGGACACCAAAGGTTTGCGCTTTTCGGCGCGCCATCCCCTTAGCCTCGCGCTCGTCAGAGCGGCGAGAAGCCTTGCCGCGCCCTTTTGCTTGACCGGCCAAACCAGCCATAAGAGGAGGTACGTCTTGCCGGATGCCAGTTCTTAGAAGGGTGAGGCTGCTCATGGTTCGATTGCTTTGCGTTTTATCGCTCTGCTCGACCGTATTGTGCGGAGTCGTGCCGGCCGCTGCGGCGGAGGCCAAGACGCTGCGCATGGCCTATGACGCCGATCCGACATCGCTCGACCCGCACGAGCAGTTGGCGAGCGCCACCCTCCAGCTCTCGCATCTCACCTTCGATCCGCTCTTGCGCTTCCGCCAGGACCTGACGCTAGAGCCGAGGCTCGCCAAAAGTTGGGAGAAGATCGACGAGCGCACCACGCGCTTTCATTTGCGCGAAGGCGTGAAGTTCCACTCCGGACGCACGCTGTCGGCCAAGGACGTGGTATGGACGTTCAATCGGCTGAAGCAGAGCCCGGACTTCAAAGCTCTGTTCGAGCCGTTCAGCGAGGCGAAGGCGGTGGATGACCTCACCGTCGATTTGATCACCAAGGGCCCTTATCCGCTGGTGCTCAATCTCGCGACCTACATCTTTCCCATGGACCGCGAATTCTATACGGGCACCGACGAACGCGGCCGGCAAAAGGACGAGATCGTCAAGCACGGCGCCTCTTTCGCCTCGACCCATGTCTCCGGCACCGGGCCGTTCATCGTCACCGGGCGCGAGCAGGGCGTGAGGCTCGAGTTCAAGCGCTTCGCCGATTATTGGGACAAGGCCTCTCCCGGCAATGTCGACCACATCGTCTTCACCCCGATCAAGGAGCCGGCCACCAGGGTCGCAGCACTGCTCGCCGGCGATGTCGACTTTATCTCGCCCGTGCCGCCGACCGATTTCGACAGGATCAGAGGCGATCCCTGCTGCCACGCTGATCACCATGCTCTCCACGCGCATCCTCACCTTCGAGCTGAACCAGGCCCGCGTCGCTGCCTTCAAGGATCCGCGCGTGCGGCTTGCCATCAATTACGCGATCAACCGCCAGGGGATCGTCGACAAGATCATGCGCGGCTTCGGCACTCCTGCCGGCGAGCTCAGCCCGCCGAGCTATGCCGGCTACGATCCCGCGCTTCAGCCGCGCTTCGATCTCGACAAAGCCAAGGCGCTGATGGCAGAGGCAGGCTACGCCGACGGCTTCTCCGTGACCATGATGGCGCCCAACAACCGCTACATCGAGGATCAGCGTGTCGCACAAGCCGTCGCCGCCATGCTCGCCAAGATCAACATCAGGGTCGATCTTGAGACCATGCCGAAGGCGCAGTACTGGCAGCGCTTCGACGAGCGCGCCGCCGACATCATGATGATCGGCTGGCAGTCCGACACGCAGGACTCGGCAAACTTCTATGAGTTCCTGGTGATGACGCCTGACCCCAAGACCGGCTACGGCCAGTACAACGCCGGCAACTACTCGAACCCTGAGGTCGACCGGCTGACGCTAGAGACCCAGACCATGACCGACCCAAAGGCGCGCGGCGAGATCCTGAGAAAGATCGAGCGCATTCTCTACGACGACGCGGCGCTCGTGCCCCTGCAGTGGCAGCATTTGTCATGGGCGGCGGCAAAGACCGTCCACATCGCACCGGTGCTTAACATTATCGAGTTCCCCTATCTCGGCGATCTGGTGATGGACTGATCGGACCTCAGACTGTCGTCATGGCCGGGCTTGTCCCGGCGATCGGCGCTTTTTTGAAAGCTCCAGAGCTGGATGCCCGGCATGAGGTCGGGCATGACGGGGGTTGTTTTGAGCAGTGCGTGGTGGAGTTGGCGGGCCTCTCGGAGTATTCTCGTGAAGCCTTGGGGGAACCATGACTCCCGCCTATTTGCATATCGACGCCAGGCCAAGCCTGCCGTCCCGTCCCGCGCCATGGCCATCATGGCTGCACTTGGGCTCGTCACCGCGCTGATCTCGAGCCTGCCGTCACCTCTGCCCGACATTCGCCTCACCGATCCGGACGTGCTGATCAATGCCCGGGCGGTGCCGCTCCATGCCGGCATCGCTTTCGGCGCGATGGTCGCCGGGGTCCTGTGGCTGTGGGTCAATCGCGATCCGGTCAAATGCTTCCTCGCCATGATGCTGACCCTCGCCGGCTGGCTTGCAGCAGTGAACACGGCGAACGACGCGATCAACACCATCCAAGCCTCCTCGCTGTTCGGCACCATCGAGGGCGCCAAGGTCTATCGCGAGATGCTGGGCTGGCTGACCGGGGGATTGCTTGGGGGGGCCGTCGGCGCAGGGCTCACCGCCTTCGGCGCCGGCATCGTGGCCACCGCGATCAGGCGCCCCGAGGCTTGGATGCCGATCGTGGTCGTCGGCGCCATTGCCGGGCTCTTGCTCTACCCGGCAGCCTTGTTCGACGCCATCATCCTGCTGTTCGTGCCCTGGCAGGTCGCGGTCGCCGCCGCGATTGCCTTCGGCCTGACCTGGCAAAACGGCGTCAGGAATTGACCACGGCGGCGGCCTCACCCGAGGCGACCTCGTCGGTGAACACCTTGAAGTCTGCGAGCACGTGGGCCCCGTAGGAAGTGGTGATCGCCACGTCGGTTGCGTCGCGTCCGCGCGCGATCAGGATGCGGCCGATGCGCGGGATGTTGTGGCGGGCATCGAAAGTGTACCAGCGGTCGCCGAGATAGACCTCGAACCAGGCGCTGAAATCCATGGGTGCCGGATCGGGCGGAACGCCGATGTCGCCGAGATAGCCAGTGCAATAGCGCGCCGGCACGTTCATGCAGCGGCAGAGCGTGATGGCGAGATGCGCGAAGTCGCGGCACACGCCTTGCCCTTCTTTGAAGGCCTCATATGCGGTCTTGGTGGGATTGGCATGTTGATAGCCGAAGCTGATGTGGTCGTGGACGAAGTCGCAGATGGTCTGAACCAACGGCCAGCCTTTCGGCACTTTGCCGAACTCCGACCAGGCAAATTCCGACAATCGGTCGGTCTCGCAGTAGCGGCTGCCGAGGAGATAAACCAACGTCTCGACCGGCAGGGTCTCGAGCGGGCTTTGCACCGCGTCCGGCGCCACGTCGTCCGGAGTGCCGCTGTCCTGCACAAGAAAATCCGACGTAATCGTCAGCCGCCCGGCCGGCGCCTGGATCACGTGGCAAATATTGCCGAAGCCGTCGCAATATTCCTTGGCAGGGAGGTGAGGCGCAAGCTGCATCCGATCCGGTGTGACGAGGTCACGCCGGCGGCTCGGATGCACGCACAATGTCAGGATCATTGGCGTTGGTTGGGGGCAGTCGTAGGAAATTGCGTAACCGGTGCGGATCGTTATCGTCATCTTGGCTAATGTTTAGCGGAGCCGCCCTTGAAAAGCCATCAGGTAGGGGCCCCAGCCAGAGGTCACCCTCTGTTTCAAGGTGCAACGGTCATGCCAAGATGAGGCCATTCAAAGGCTTGGCCGGGCCGCTTCTATCGCTTGGGCGGCGAAAACGACTGATCGGTGAAGGGGGAGGTGGTCGGCTTTTGGATGACGATGAAGCTCCGGCCGATTCCTTCGTGGCAGGCGTTGCAGGCAGCGGTGAGCTCGCCATAACCCTTGGCGAACGCCGCGCTGTCCTTTGCCTCGATGGCCGCGCGAATGGCTTGGATCGGGTCGGCTGTGTTGGTCACGAGCTCCACCGGAATGCCCCGATAGAGGTCCGCCGCGCTCTCTAGGCTTGCCCTGATCTCATCGACTTCGTAGTTCGCGAGCTCCCAGCTCCCGGCCTTACCGGCGAACCATAGCTTGATATGCCGCAGCTGGATTTTGCCCATGATGTCGCCAAGCGGAGGCCTGTAGAGTTCTTGCTGGGCGACGGCGAGCGGTGCCAAGATGAGGCCGATGAAAAGCGCACCGATCACGGCAAGATATTTCATTTCCGCTCTCCCTTTCACCAAAGTCACTGCCGGCCCACGCGGCGTAGCCTCAGTCTAGCGCGAATGGAAGGGCCGAGCATCGATCCTGGATCCTCCTCGACGTGACCGAAGATCGATCCAGGGGGCCCGGTAATCCGCTGCAGGCAATTGGCGCGCCGTTAGCCTTCATCGGGCAAGCGCGCCGGCGGAAGCCATTCTCGTCATGCTGGCCATCGCGGTGATCGCCTTTGCCGTGAAGGGGGCGCTCGGCGATCCTTTGCGCGAGATCATGGGAGAGGCGGTGCCTGAAGCCCAGCGCGCCGAGCTTCGTCATCAGCTCGGCCTCGATGCGCCCTGGCCAACGCAGCTTGCGCGTTACCTCGGTCACGCGGCGCAAGGCGACCTGGGCCAGTCCTACATCTACAAGCGGTCGACGCTTCAGGTGGTGCTCGCCAAGTTTCCGGCGAGCTTCGAGCTGGTGCTTGCCGCGAGCCTCATCGTGCTCTTGATCTCACTCCCCGCCGGCATCTATTGCGCGGTGAAGCCGCGCTCTCTCAGCGCCAGATTGATTCTCGGGCTTAGCGTGCTCGGCATCTCGGTGCCGGTATTTCTCACCGGCATCATACTGATCAGCATCTTCTCGGTGTGGCTCGGGTGGCTGCCTGCGTTCGGGCGCGGCGAGACGGTGCGCATCGGATTTTGGGAGACAGGGCTCCTTACCCTCGACGGGCTCAAGCATCTGCTGCTGCCGGCGATCACGCTCTCGTCGATCATGCTGCCGCTGTTCATCAGGCTCGTGCGCGGCGCCATGCTCGATCAGCTCGGCGCCGACTATGTGCGCACGGCGCGCGCCAAGGGTGCCTCGCGCTTGCGGGTGTGGCTGCACCATGCGCTGCGCAACGCTCTCCTTCCGCTCGTGGCGCTTGGCGGCTTGCAGATCGGCAACATGCTCGCCTTCACCCTTCTCACCGAGACCGTGTTCCAATGGCCTGGCATGGGTTTTTTGTTCCTTGAAGCCGTGACCCGCGCCGACGTGCCGCTGATCACCACCTATCTCGTCGCCGTCGGCTTCCTGTTCGTCGTCACCAACACCCTTGCCGATATCGTGAGCCTGTGGCTCGACCCGCGCATCAGCCTCGAGGGAAGGCGATGAGCGGGGAGGGGGCACGCGAAGCGCTTGCCTCGGTCCGTTCCTTCGCGCTCGACCGGCCAGGCAGCATGGTCGCGGCGGTTCTGCTCGGGACGATCGCGCTCGCCGCGCTTGCAGCCCCTCTGATCGCGCCGCAGAACCCTTTCGATCTCGCGAGCTTCGATGTGCTCGACGCCGACCTGCCGCCGCTCTGGGTCCACGGCAGCGATCCGCGCTTCCTGCTCGGCACGGATTCGCAAGGCCGCGATCTCCTCAGCGCCATCCTCTACGGCATGCGCATCTCCTTGACCGTCGGCGTACTCGCCGTCGCCATCCAGGCTGCCATCGGGCTCCCCCTGGGCCTGATCGCCGGATATGTCGGGGGCAGGGTGGACAGCCTCATCGCCAGGATCGCCGACGTGCAGCTTTCGCT
Source organism: uncultured Alphaproteobacteria bacterium (assembly GCA_963740805.1). GTDB lineage: Bacteria > Pseudomonadota > Alphaproteobacteria > Rhizobiales > Methyloligellaceae > Methyloceanibacter. The sequence continues at coordinate 20,526 of CAVUFL010000007.1, forward strand.
CTCGACCCTCATCCTCGCCATCATCGCGCTTGCCCTGGTGCGCGCTAGCCTCGGCGGCGAGACGCTCGGGCGCCTCGCCGTGCCGCTGCTCGTCCTCGTGATCGGGCTCGCCGAATGGCCCACTTTCGCACGCACCGCCCGCGCCGCGACTTTTGCCGAGGCGGCCAAGGATCATGTCCGTGCCGCGAAGGCCCTCGGTGCGAGCGACGCGGCCGTCGTCCGCCGGCACATCCTGCCCAATATCCTGTCGCCGCTGATCGTGGTGGCCACCACCCAGATCGCTTCCGCCATCATGGCCGAAGCGGCACTGTCCTTCCTCGGGCTTGGGCTGCCGATCACTCAACCCTCCCTCGGCACGCTGATCCGCTCAGGCTACGACCTGATCTTCGCCGGCATCTGGTGGGTCACGGTGCTGCCCGGCTTGACCCTGGTCGGCGTGCTGGTCGCGGTCAATGTGCTTGGCGACAGCCTGCGCGACAGCCTCGACCCGCGCCTGACCCCTCGTTGACCGGTGGAGGCTTGCCCAATCCTTGTGGACAAGAGCGCCGATCCGCCCCATGACAGTTGGAGCGGCGGCCCCGGCCTTTCCCGGCCTGGGAGCCTTTGATTTTCGGGCATATTCCGCCCATGCGGTAGTGTGGTTTTGTCCAGTCCCTCGCGGAGGCGTCATGACCATTTCCAGCGGCTCCAGTCCTGAGCTCATCTATTCGCTTCGCCGCGTGAGCGAGAGCGCGGCCCTTGCCGCCTTCGATTGGATCGGGCGCGGCGACGGCATGGATGGCGGCCGGGCGGCGCTCGACGCCATGCTCTCGGCGCTCGCCGAGGTCGACATCGATGCCGTGGTGGTGATCGGCGAGGCCGGCAAGGGCGAGGCGCCCCAGCCGGCACGCGGCGAGCGCCTCGGCCGCCCGGGCTCCGCCTTCAAGGCCGACATCGCCGTGGACCCGGTGGAAGGCACGAGTTATCTCGCTAGAGGCCAGACCAATGCCCTTGCCGTGCTCGCGGTCGCTCCGCGCGGCACCATGATGAACCCGGCGCCAGCCTTCTACATGGAGAAGTTCGTGGCGCCGGCGCCGGCGCGCGGCAAGATCGACCCGCACTGGACCACCGGGCGCAAGCTCAGGGTCCTCGCCGAGGTTCTGAACAAGGACGTCTCGCAACTCACCATCTACGTGCTGGAAAAGCCGCGTCATCGCGAGCTGATCGACGACATCATCAGGGCAGGCGCCCGTGTCGCGCTTTATCCCGCCGGCGACGTTGCCGGTGCGCTGCTCGCCGCCATCCCAGGCTCGGGCATCGACGCCCTGATGGGAACCGGCGGCACGCCGGAAGGCGTCATGTCGGCCTGCGCCGTGCGCGGCCTTGGCGGAGAGTTTCTCGCCCGCATCGATCCCCAGCTTCATACCGAGGCCAAGGCGGTGAGGGAGGCAGGGCTCAGCACCTCGCGCTGGTACTCACGCGACGAGCTGATAGCCTCCGACGATGTCTTCTTCTGCGCCACCGGCATCACCACTGGCCTGATGGTGGACGGGGTGGAGCGCACCCGCACCCATTACAAGGTCCAGACCATGATGGTGATCGGAGCTACGGGCGAACGTCAGATCATCACCAGTTATCTGCCGCGCGAGCGAAAAGGACAGGCACAAAGCGCCGCGCGTGACGTTGCATAAAGTGTTACGTAAATAAAAACACGTAAGCACCGGGAGTAGGAGATGCCGAAGCGGGTTGAGCACCCGATCATTTTGGGAATCGTCGGCGATTCGGCGTCGGGCAAGACGACGCTGTCGGCGGGCGTCGCCCAGATTCTGGGCGAGGAGCGCTGCACCGTGCTCTGCACCGACGACTACCACCGCTACGACCGCCGCGAGCGCGCCGAGAAGGGCCTGTCAGCGATCGACCCACGCGCCAACTATCTCGACATTATGGAGCAGGCGCTGCGCCACCTGCGTGAAGGCGACCCGATCCTCAAGCCGATCTACGACCACCGCAACGGAACCTTCGGCCGGCCGAAATATGTCAAGCCGAAGGAGTTCGTCATCGCCGAAGGTCTGCTCGGCTATACCACCAGGGCGATGCGCGATTGCTACGACGTGAAGATCTATCTCGATCCGGACGAGGACCTCCGCGTCAAATGGAAGATGCATCGCGACACGACCAAGCGCGGCTACACGCGGGATGAGGTCCTTGCGTCGCTCGAGAAGCGGCGGGAAGACGCTCCGAAATACATGCACCCGCAGCGCACCTTCGCCGACATCGTCATCCGCTTCCAGACGACGCAAGGCGCCAACGGCTCAGACACCCAGCTCGATGTGCGCCACATCCTGCGCCCGACCTTGCCGCATCCCGACTTTGGGCCGCTGTTCGACGGTTCGAGCAATGCCGGCTTGCGCCTCGAGCTTGCCCGCGACCGCGACGGCAAGCCGGTCGACGTGCTTGAAATCAACGGCAATATCTCCGACCAGCATGCCGAGCGCATCGAAGATCTGCTATGGAACCTCATCCCGGAGGCGGGGCATTTGCGCGACCAGGTTGGACGGATCGACGTCGCCAACGGCTCGCCGCGGAGCCACCCGCTCGCGCTGACGCAGCTTCTCGTCGGCTACCACGCCGTCAAGGCGGCGATGGGCGTCCGGGCCTATTAGCGTTTTTGGAGCCGAGACATCGAGATGGCTGAAGCTTTGCAGCAGGGTGAAGCATTACCCGAGGCGACCCACCAGGACATGGCGAACGCCATCAGGGCGCTCGCCATGGACGCGGTGCAGAAGGCCGATTTCAGGCCATCCCGGCATGCCCATGGGCATGGCCGATGTGGCAACCGTGCTGTTCACGCGCTTCCTGAAATTCGACGCAGCCCACCCCGACTGGCCGGACCGCGACCGCTTCGTACTCTCCGCCGGGCACGGCTCGATGCTGCTCTATGCGCTGCTCTACCTCACCGGCGTTCCTGGCATGGATGTGGATCAGCTCAAGCGCTTCCGCCAGCTTGGATCGCGCACCCCTGGTCACCCCGAATATGGCCACGCGCCGGGCATCGAGACCACCACCGGCCCGCTGGGGCAGGGGCTCGGCAATGCGGTCGGCATGGCGCTCGCCGAGCGCCTGCTCAACAGCCGCTATGGCGACGAGATCGTCAACCACCACACTTACGTCATCGCCGGCGACGGCTGCCTCATGGAGGGCATCAGCCAGGAGGCGATCTCGCTTGCCGGCCATCTCAAGCTCGGCAAGCTGATCGTTCTATTCGACGACAACCAGATTTCCATCGACGGCCCCACCAGCCTCTCCGTCTCCGACGACCAGCTCGAGCGCTTCCAGGCCTCTGGCTGGCACGCAGCGAAGGTCGACGGCCACGATCCGCAAGCGATCGCGCTTGCCGTTAGAGAATGCGCGCGCCGCCACCGACCGGCCGTCGCTCATCGCCTGCCGTACCGTCATCGGCTATGGGGCGCCCAAGAAGCAGGGCACGGCGGCCACGCACGGCTCCCCGCTCGGCGAGGACGAGGTCAAGGCGGCTCGCGAGCGGCTTGGCTGGCGTCATGCGCCGTTCGAGGTGCCAAAGCCAATCCTTGCGAGCTGGCGCGCGGCAGGGTCGCGTCACGCCGCCGCCTATGAGCGCTGGCGGGCCGCAGCCGAGCGGCTCGATGCGAGTGCCCGGGAGCACCTCACCGATCCCATCGATGCGAGGGTGCGCCGAGAGATCGCCGCCGCGGTCAACGCGCTCAAATCCGACTTCAGCCGTGACGCGGCAAAGCTCGCCACCCGCCAGTCCTCGCAGAAGGTTCTGGAGAAGCTGGTGCCGGTGGTGCCTGGGCTGATCGGCGGTTCTGCCGACCTCACCGGCTCAAACGGCACGCTCACCAAGCTACATACCGTCGTCAAGCCCGGCGATTTCTCCGGCAACTACATCCATTACGGCGTGCGCGAGCACGGCATGGCCGCGGCGATGAATGGGCTTGCGCTGCATGGCGGCATCGTTCCTTACGGCGGCACCTTCCTCGTGTTCTCAGATTACTGCCGCCCGTCGATCAGGCTGTCGGCGCTCATGGGCAAGCGCGTGATCTATGTGATGACCCACGACTCGATCGGCCTTGGCGAGGATGGCCCCACCCATCAGCCTGTCGAGCAATTGGCCGCGCTCCGTGCCATGCCCAACATCAACGTCTTCCGCCCCGCCGATTCGGTCGAATGCGCCGAATGCTGGGAGATTGCCCTCGGCACCGAGGCGACGCCCTCGATCCTCGCGCTCACCCGCCAGGGCCTGCCGCTGCTCCGGACCGCCCATACGGACGAGAACCTCTCGGCCAAGGGCGCCTATGTGCTCATCGAGCCGAAGGGCCGCCGCGACGTCACCCTGATCGGCACCGGCTCGGAGGTGTCGCTCGCCGTCACCGCCGCCAAGGCCCTGCAAGGGCAGGGGATCGAAGCCGCCGTGGTGTCGATGCCCTGCTGGGAGTTGTTCGTTGACCAAGATCAAGGCTACCAGGATGCCGTTCTGGGCACCGTCCCCCGCGTAGGCGTGGAGGCGGCGGTCGAGTTCGGATGGCAGAAATGGCTTGGGCCAAAGGGAATTTTCGTCGGCATGCGTGGATTTGGGGCTTCTGCTCCCGGCGAGGAGCTTTATAAGCACTTCGGAATCACGGCGGCGGCAGTCGAGGCCGCGGCCCATCAACTCATTGGCAAATCGAAGAAGTGAGGAGAAATGTCGAATAAGCGCGTCGCCATCAACGGATTCGGAAGGATCGGCAGGCTGACGCTTCGGGCCTTCCTCGAAGCGCGCCGCAAGGACCTCGATTTCGTGGCGATCAACGATCTCGGCTCGGCCGAGATGAACGCCCATCTGCTCGAGTTCGATACGGTGCATGGCCGCTTCCCCGGCAAGGTCAGCGCCGCCAACGGCCACCTCAAGGCCGACGGCCACGACATCGCCGTGCTCGCCGAGGCCGATCCCGAGAAGCTTCCCTGGCGCGATCTCGGCATCGACATCGTCATGGAATGCACCGGCAGGTTCGCCGACCGCGATAGCGCCTCCAAGCACCTGACGGCAGGCGCCAAGCGCGTGCTGGTTTCGGCGCCGTGCAAGAACGCAGACTTGACCGTGGTGTACGGCGTCAACGACGAGAAGCTCACGCAGGAGCATCACGTCGTCTCCAACGCCTCCTGCACCACCAACTGCCTCGCTCCGGTGGCAAGCGTGCTCAACAAGGCGATCGGCATCGAGCACGGCTACATGACCACGATCCATGCCTATACCGGCGATCAGCGCACCGTCGACACGCTGCACAAGGACCCCTACCGGGCGCGCGCCGCAGCAGCCAATCTGATCCCGACCTCGACCGGCGCCGCCAAGGCCGTCGGCCTCGTTCTGCCGGAGCTCAAGGGCAAGCTCGACGGCGCCTCGATCAGGGTGCCGGTGCCGAATGTCAGCATGATCGACTTGACCTTCACCTCCTCGCGCCCGACTACCAAGGAGGAGATCAACAAGGCGATGGTCGAGGCCGCCGAAGGGCCGCTCAAGGGCGTGCTCGGGGTGAATGCGAAGCCTCTGGTGTCGTCTGATTTTAATCACGACCCGCTAAGTTCGATCTTCGATCTCGAATTCAACTCAGGTCGTGGACGGCACCTTCTGCCGGGTCGTGTCCTGGTACGACAACGAGTGGGGCTTCTCCAATCGCATGAGTGATACCGCAGTCGTCATGAGCAGGTTGATATGAACGACATTGACGTCTCTACCTTTGCCCGCGCCGCCAACACGAACGGCGGCGGCAAGCCGGATTTTTCCCGCATCAGCACCATTGACGGGCTCGACGTTAGGGGTAAGCGCGTGCTCGTCCGCGTCGACTTCAATGTGCCGATAAAGGATGGGATCGTCGGCGACACGACACGCATCGAGCGCGTCTTGCCGACAATCAAGCAGCTGTTGGCCGCAGGCGCTAAGGTGATTGTGCTGTCGCATCTGGGCCGCCCCAAAACCGGCACGATGATCGATACGACGCTGAGGCCGATTGCCGACAAGATGGCGGAACTCATGCCCGGCACCAAGGTGACCTTCATCAACAATTGCGTCGGCGACGAGGCTAGGCGTGGCGTCGATGCGCTCCGGCCTGGCGAGGTCGCTCTGCTCGAAAATCTTCGTTACAACGACGGCGAGAAGAAAAACGATCCAGACTTCGCCAAAGAGCTTGCCGCGCTCGGCGACATCTATGTCAACGACGCCTTTTCTACTTCGCATCGCGCCCATGCTTCGGTCGAGGCGATTACACATTTTATTCCGTCTTATGCCGGGCTCCTGATGATGGCGGAGATCAGGGCGCTCGACCGGGCGCTCGAGCATCCGGCGCGTCCCGTGATGGCGATTGCCGGCGGCGCCAAGGTCTCCACCAAGATTCAGGTCCTGACCAATCTGACCGAGCGCATGGATCAGCTCGTGCTTGCCGGCGGCATGGCGAGCACCTTCCTCTATGCGCAAGGCGTGGAGATCGGAAAGTCTCTGTGCCAGCCCGACGCGGTTCCGGTGGTCAAGGAGATCATGGCGCGCGCCAAGGAGCACAATTGCGAGATCGTGCTGCCGCAGGACTTCGTGGTGGCGAAGGAGTTCAAGGCCGGCGCCGCGTGGCAGGTCTGCGACGCAGGCAACATCCCGCAAGACCAGATGATCCTCGATATCGGGCCGAAATCGGTCGCCGACTTGAAGCGGCGCTTCGCCGAGATGAAGACGCTTCTGTGGAACGGCCCGGTCGGCGCCTTCGAGATCGAGCCTTTCGGCAACGGCACCTTCGAGCTGATGCGGGCGGCGGCGCGCCTGGCCAAGGACGGAAAACTCTTGGCCATCGCCGGCGGCGGTGACACCGTCGCGGCGCTCAACGTCGCTGGCGTTGGCGAGGACTTCAGCTATGTGTCGACGGCCGGCGGCGCTTTCCTCGAATGGCTGGAAGGCAAGACCCTGCCTGCCGTCGCCGCGCTCGCGGAGAGCAGAGCTTAACCGATTGGCGCTACAACAGCCTTGTCAAACGACGATGGGCAGGCCAAACCTGCCCCGTCATGAACGAGGCTCGTATGGCGGATCGCTCGGCGTCTGGTGACATCATCATTGCCCCGTCCATCCTCTCTGCCGACTTCGCGCGGCTGGGCGAGGAGGTGCGCGCCATCGACAAAGCGGGCTGCGACTGGATCCATGTCGACGTGATGGACGGACACTTCGTGCCGAACATTACCATCGGCCCTGACGTGGTGCAGGCGCTGCGACCGCACTCCAAAAAGGTGTTCGACGTGCATCTGATGATCGCGCCTTGCGACCCCTTCATCGAGGCCTTCGCCAAGGCAGGCTCCGACATCATCACCGTGCATGCGGAAGCAGGACCGCATCTGGACCGCTCGCTCCAGCTCATCAAAACTTTGGGCAAGAAGGCGGGAGTCAGCATCACGCCATCGACGCATGAGTCGGCGATCGCGCATGTGATCGACAAGGTCGATCTCATCCTGGTGATGACGGTGAACCCGGGCTTCGGCGGCCAGGCCTTCATCCCGGCGCAGCTCGACAAGATTAGATCCATCCGCAAGATGATCGGGTCACGGCCGATCCACATCGAGGTCGACGGCGGCATCAATGCCACAACCGTGGCGCTGGTCGCCGAGGCAGGCGCCAACGTCATCGTCGCCGGCTCCGGCGTGTTCAAGGGCGGCACCTACGCCGACAATATCGCCGCAATTCGCAAGAATGCCGAGCGCGCCCGCGCCGCCGCAGCTTGAGCCTTGACGCTAAAGTGATGGTCCGGGGCTTGCGGTCGGCTGCTTTGATGTGGCCTCTAGTCCTGTGCCGGCCATCGCGTAGCTGAAGGGCGCAAGCATGAACGTCACCTATTTCGGAGCGCTGCTCGCTGGGCTGTTGAGCTTCCTCTCGCCTTGCGTGCTGCCGCTCGTTCCGCCTTATCTCTGCTTCCTCGGCGGCACGACCTTCGATCAGCTCACCGGCGAGGACGAGACGCCATCCCACGTCTACGCCACCGTGGTGCTGTCATCCTTCGCCTTCGTGCTCGGCTTCACCACCGTGTTCGTGATCCTCGGCGCCACGGCGACGTTTGCCGGTCAGCTGGTCGCCGAGAATCTCGGCCTGCTCAGCAAGATCGCAGGGGTCGTCATCATCGTCGCCGGATTGCACTTTCTCGGGCTGATCCACATTCCGATCTTGCACCGCGAGGCACGCTACCACGCCGATGCGCGGCCCGCAGGGCTCATCGGCGCCTATCTGATCGGGCTTGCCTTCGCCTTCGGCTGGACGCCGTGCATCGGGCCGGTGCTCGCCGCCATCCTGCTCATGGCTGCCGGCGAGGACACCGTCCGCCAGGGCATCCTCCTGCTGCTCGTCTATTCGCTCGGCCTCGGCATTCCCTTCATCGCCGCTGCCTTCGCCGTGCGGCCCTTCATGCGGGTTCTGCAGCGGTTCCGGCCCCATCTCGCCGCCATGGAGAAGGTGCTTGGCGGCTTCCTCGTGCTCACCGGCATCCTGTTCCTCACCAACTCCATGACCCTGATCTCAGGTTGGATGTTGGAAATGTTTCCCGGGCTCGCAAAAATCGGCTAGAGCGCCGTCATGACGGCGATCGCGCTCACCATTGCTGGCTCTGATTCCTCCGGCGGCGCCGGCATCCAGGCTGATCTCAAGACCTTCTCGGCGCTCGAAGTCTATGGCGCGAGCGTAATCACGGCGCTGACCGCCCAGAACACCGAGCGCGTGGAGGGAGTGCATGTGGTGCCGCCCGACTTCGTGCTCGCGCAGATGCGCGCCGTGGCCTCGGACCTCGAGGTCGATGCCATCAAGATCGGCATGCTCGCGACCGGCCCCGTCATCGCGGCGGTCGCCGAAGGCCTCAAGGAATTTGCCGGCGTGCCGGTGGTGCTCGATCCGGTGATGATCGCGGCAAGCGGCGACCCGCTGCTCGACCCCGAGGCCGTCGATGCGCTGCGCTCGATCCTGATTCCACTTGCGACGTTGATCACCCCCAATCTCGCCGAGGCTGCAGCGCTGCTCGCCTGCTCTCCCGCCCGCAATGAATATGAGATGGCCATGCAGGCATGGCAGCTGAAGGACGCTGGAGCCAAGGCAGTCCTGGTCAAGGGGGGCCACAGCGAAGGCCCGACCGCCACCGATATTCTGTTTGATGGGACGGAGCCCATGAGCTTCGAGGCCCCACGCGTCGAGACCCGTAACACCCATGGCACCGGCTGTACCCTGTCGGCGGCCATCGCTGCCGAGCTCGCCAAGGGCGCCTCCCTGCCTGAAGCGGTCGCCTCGGCCAAGGAGTTCGTGACTGCGGCGATCTTCGCCGCTGATGAGCTCGACGTTGGCTCGGGCAGGGGCAGGGGCCCCGTGCACCATTTCCACGATTGGTGGAACGACGAACGGGGGCGCTAGGCCTCTGCCACGAGCCTATGGCGCTGTTCGCCAAGCCCCTCGACCGTGAGCGTGAGCTGGTCGCCTTCCTTCAGGAACACCCGCGGGTTGCGCGCCATGCCGACGCCTGGCGGCGTGCCGGTGGTGATGACGTCGCCGGGCATCAGCGTCATGAAGCCGCTGACATAGCTCACGAGATGCGCCACGCTGAAGATCATGGTGGAGGTGTTGCCGGTCTGCATGCGCGTGCCGTTGAGGTCGAGCGCGAGTGAAAGCGCCTGCGGGTCCGGAACCTCATCCTCAGTGACAAGCCACGGCCCGAGAGGCCCGAAACTGTCATAGCTTTTGGCCTTGATCCATTCGCCGGGGCCGCCCTTCTGCAGGCTTCGCTCCGACACGTCGTCGGCGATCATGTAACCTGCCACATAGGAGAGCGCGTCGGCTTCAGGGACGTTCTTCGCCACGCTGCCAATGGCGAAGGCAAGCTCGACCTCGAAATCCATGCGCTGCCAGCCCTTAGGGATGAGAATCGGATCATTGGGTCCGACGATGCAGGAAGTCGCCTTGGCGAAGACGATAGGCGCCTCAGGAATGGGCATGCCGGTTTCTTCGGCATGGTCTCGGTAGTTCAGTCCAATGCCGAGGAACTTCGGCACCGTGGCGATGGGAGGTCCGAGGCGCGGGCGGCCCTTGACCGCCGGCAGGCTGCCGAGATCGAGGTCCCTGATGCGCTTCAGGCCCTCAGGTCCGAGGACCTCTCCGGCGATGTCCTTCACCACGCCTGAGAGGTCACGAATGATGCCTTGAGGGTCCAGAATTCCGGGCTTTTCTGCCCCAAGCTCGCCGTAGCGCAACAGCTTCATCGATCTTTCCCCTGCCTCGTTTTTTTTGCATGATGCACGCGGGCGGAAGCGGCGGCAACGCCTGCCATCGCAAAGGTCTGTTCGAAGGCCAATTTTTTACCTTTCCAACCAGGGGGATACCCATGGGACACCGCTTGTTTTCGTCGCCGGCCCGCAGCGCCATGCCGCTCGCGGCGCTCGTCCTCGCCGCTTGTCTGGCTGCCCCCGGCAACGCTGCCACGCCAGCCGGCGATCTCTTCGAGCAACTGAGCGGTGATTGGAAGGGCGGCGGCACGGTCACCCCTGCCAAGGGCGATCCTATGAAGGTCGCCTGCAAGGCGACCTACAAGGTGACCGGCAGCAATCTCACGCAGAACCTGCGCTGCGCCGGCACCGACTACAGGATCGACGCCATCCTCAAGCTCACCGACAAGAACGGAAAGATCAGAGGCTCCTGGAACGAGAAGACCTACGATGCCAATGGCGGCGTGACCGGGGCAGTGAAGGACGACATCATCCATGCCCGGATCTCCGGCGACAAGTTCTCCGGCCGCATGAGCATCAACGTTTCCGATAGCGGCCTTGAGATCAACATCGTGCAGCTCAATGAGGACACCGGCACCTATCGTCCGGCAGCGAGCGTGTCCTTGCACCGCTAGCAGCGAAACGCGCCTAAAAGAATCAGTTTCGGGCAGCCAAGGGAGCCCGATCATGGTGCGTTGCGAAAGAGCCACAGAGGCTTGCAAAGATTTCGCCACAATCGGCCAATTGTGACAGGGCTACGCCGTAGATTTGAGACTGGAATCGGCGGTGGCAAACGGCTCATTGCGTCCATATACATTACTGAAATTGCTATATAAAATGGCTTCGAAGCCGAAGCTGATAAAGGCCTGAGACTGCCTGTTTGGCATTTCGGCAACAGGTGCCTCTCCTTTTGCGTCAGCAACCTTGTCCAATGTTGAATGAGCGGAGGGGGCTGAGCTAGCTTTTCCAACACGACGACGGTGGGGCCGGGGGGCCAGACGCCAGAAGCGTAAGAAAGACTGAAGCGCGCGAGATCTTGAGGGAACCTGATCTTCGACACTAGCGGCTTAGGAACAAAATGGGGGGGCGAGCCAGAGCCCATCTAGGAGTTCGGCTCGTTTCGCAGGGAAGACCGGCCCGGGTATCCCGGGCCGGTTCTTTTTTGAGTCATAGGCCGAGATGCGCCAGCGTGCACTCGATCGGCGGAACATAGGCCGAGCCGAACAGCCTCACATGCACGAGCGTCGGGTAGAGCTTGTAGAGTGCTGATCGCAGTTCGTGAAAGCCGGGCTCCAAGGGCAACAGCGCCTCATAGGCCTCGAAGAAAGGCCGCCCAAACGTTCCGAACATGGTGGTGAAGGCAAGCTCGATCTCGGGGTGCCCGCAATAGATCGCTGGATCGACGAAGCCGGCAATTCGCTCTCCGCGCACCAGCACGTTGCCAGTCCACAAATCGCCGTGCAGCAGGCTAGGGTGCCGTGGCTCCGCGAGATAGGCGTCGAGCCGCTCAGCAAGGCGCTCGACCCGCATGAGGAGCTTGGCCGGCAACTTTCCTTCAGCTTGCGCCGCGCGCGCCATGGCGAGCAGGCGGTGAGTCGCGGAAGAAGGGGATCCAGCGATCCATTTGCGGGTTCGGCTGCGGCAGCGGCCCGATCAACGTGTCGCGCTCATAGCCGAAGGAGGGGCGTGGCGTTGCATGCAGCGCCGCGATCAGCTCCGCCGCGTGGTGCTCGACGTGAGGCGTGATGCTGCCGCCGTCCGTCTCGATGAAATCCATGACGAGGAGATCGGGCTCGGCGAGGTGTACGGCGGGGACCGGCAGCGTCGAATGGTTGGCGAGCTCGCAAAGCATGTAGCCTTCAAGGCGAAGATCAACTCGCGCCGAGTCCTGTCGCGCTTTGACGGCGAGCTTGCGCCCGTCGGCGAGATCGACCTTGAAGCCGGTGAGTCCAAATCCGACCGGCAGGTTCTCGAGCGCTGTCACGCGCTGCCCGAGCGCCGCCTCCAGCCGCTCTTTAACCATCGACCTGTCCATATCATCCGTTAACGGCGCGAGCGTCTTTGTCACAAGCCTGAAACAAAATCACTTTAGGTCCGGATTCTTAGAAATGAGAACGGACATCCATGACGTGCAGCACCCCGGGACGAAGCGCTATCGCACTCTTTTTGTCTCGGACTTGCATCTAGGCACCAAGGCCTGCCAGGCCGAAGCCTTCCTCGATTTTCTCCGCGACACCGACGCAGACCGCATCTATCTCGTCGGCGACATCGTCGATTTCTGGCGCATCAAGCGCGGCGCCTACTGGCCGCAAGCCCATAACGACGTGCTGCAGAAGCTGCTCCGACGCGTGCGCAAGGGCAACGACCTCATCTTCATCCCGGGCAATCACGACGAGGCCATGCGCGACTATTGCGGCGGGAGGTTCGGCGGCATCTCCATCGAGCGGAACGCCATCCATGTCGGCGCCGACGGCAGACGCTACCTCGTCATGCATGGCGATGAGTTCGACGTGGTGGTGCGCTACGCCAAATGGCTCGCTCTGTTCGGTGACTGGAGCTACGAGGTGGCGCTGTGGGCCAACACCCATTTCAATGCCGTCCGCCGCTGGTTCGGCATGCCCTATTGGTCGCTCTCGGCCTATCTCAAGCACAAGGTGAAGCGGGCGGTGAACTATATCGGCGAGTTCGAGGCGGCGCTCGCCGCCGAAGCCCGCAAGCACGGGGCGCAAGGCGTGATCTGCGGCCATATCCATCACGCCGCCATGCGCCAGGTCGGCGACGTGCTCTACATCAATACCGGCGATTGGGTCGAAAGCTGCACCGCGGTGGGCGAGACCGAGGATGGGCTGTTTGAGATCATCCGCTGGTCGCCCCATCCTATCCGCACGAGTAGGGTCGAAAGTCCCGTCGAGGAGCTCGAGGCTGCCGCTTGATGCGCGTGCTCGTCGCGACGGACGCCTGGCATCCCCAGGTGAATGGGGTGGTTCGCACCTATGAGCGGCTGGCCGTGGAGGCAAGCAAGCTTGGCTTCGAGATCGTCTTCCTCGCGCCGTCAGCCTTCCGCACGCTCCCCTGTCCAACCTATCCGGAAATTCGCCTGTCGCTCGCAGGCCCGCGCGCCATCGCGGCGCATATCGAGAAAGCCAAGCCCGATTTCATCCATATCGCCACGGAGGGGCCGATCGGTCTGATGACGAGGCGCTATTGCCGCAAGACCAAATGGCCTTTCACCACGAGCTATCACACGCGCTTTCCCGAATATGTCTCGGCCAGGCTGCCGATCCCTGAGTCCTGGTGCTATGCGCTGCAGCGGCGCTTCCATAACGGCGCCGCAGGCACCTTCGTCGCCACGCAGTCGATCGAGGACGAGCTCCACGCCCGCGGCTTCGAGCGGCTGATGCGCTGGTCGCGCGGCGTCGACACCGAGCTGTTCCGGCCGCGGAAAGTCCGCGTCTTCGGGGAGAAGCCGGTGTTCCTCTATGTCGGCCGCATTGCCGTTGAGAAGAACATCAAGGCCTTCCTCGACCTCGATCTGCCTGGCCGCAAGGTGCTGGTGGGAAGCGGGCCGCAAGCCGCCGAGCTCGCCCGGCGTCATCCCGAAGCGCTGTTCGCCGGCCCCATGGAAGGCGAGGAGCTTGCCCGCGCCTATGCCTCGTCAGATGTCTTCGTGTTTCCGAGCCTCACCGACACTTTCGGCCTCGTCCTGCTCGAGGCCCTGGCAAGCGGCGTTCCGGTCGCGGCCTTCCCGGCGAGCGGCCCCAAGGACGTGCTTACCGAGCCGGATATCGGCGCCATGGATTGGGATCTGAAAGCCGCTGCGCTTGCGGCGCTGTCGCTCGACCGGCGCGCGGCCAGGGCGCATGCGCTCCGTTACAGCTGGGAGAACTCGGCGCGGCAGTTCATCGACAACGTGCTCATCGCGCATCACCGCAAGCTGCCCGAGCGGCGGCGGCGCTGGCGCCGCAACCGGCAAAAGAAAACGGCCCGGTTGGGGGGAAACCGGGCCGTCTCACTCTCATGCGTCAGTTTGGGGGACGCTTGGGGGATATCGCGTCCTCCCAGAAATGGTTAGCGACCCCTTAAACTTCAAGAACCCCCCAGCAAAATCCCGCGCCGAGGCAGCTAAGCCTCGGAATTATTTTGCGAAAAAAATTTTGAGGAAAGGGCTGAATACTGGGATTTCCGAGGGCATTTTCCGAGACGGTGGCGAAGCCGGCCCGACTGGGGTAAGGCCATCAGCCTGAGGGGCGGCTTAAACAGGGGTTGGCTGGCCTACATGCCCCGTCTGGCGCGCCACGAAATCACGCCGCTCGCCTGGCGTCTCGGCTTTCTCTACGCCGCCTTGTTCGTCGTGGTCGCCCAGGAATGTCCGCTTTCGGGGCAAGCGGGGCGTGTTAGCTCGGGTCTAGGATTTCTGCTAGGTGACCCAAAGCGGACGTTCGAGTGCGTCGCCTAGCGCGCAGTTCGCTTGGCGTCGCTCCGTACATCGTCGACGACCTCGCGAATGGCATCGATGACGAGCTTCGGCGAATAGGCATAGATGTTGTGACCGCTGTTCGTCTTTGTGACGAATTTGGCGTTGAGTGACGTCGCGAGCAGCTTCTCCGACGCTTCCCAGTCCGCGAAGGTGACGCCGCCAACGGGATCGCTCTCCTTTTTGGCTGATGGCGGTTGCCATGGCTTATCGGCACTCAGCACCACCGCCGGCAGTTCGCGCAGCGGAGAAGCGGCGTCAATCTTAGCAAACGCATCGATGAGCATAACTGCCTCCGGAGCCTCCGGCACGGACCTCCGGTTGAGCTCGTCCCACTTTGCCACAGCCTCTGGACTCGCTATCTGACGCATGAGCTGTGTCACGGTGTCGACCATCACGAGACCGTCCACCTCTTCAGGCCAGGTCCGAGCAAAGAGCGTGGCGACTAAACCCCCGTAGGAATGGGGGACGAGCACGTAAGGGCCGGGTTCGCCGGCGGCCTTCAGCATGCGACGGAGGTCGTCGGCCGCCTGGTCTACCGGGTGCGGCTGGGCGACCGGAGTGGACTGATCCGGTCCGTCGAGCCTTGTTCCGGGGCGATCATAGGCGCACACGCGGGTGAACCGGGACACCATCGGAAATACCGCCGAGTCGCTCTTATGCAGGTTGCCCTTGCCCCAGGCCATAGCGTCATAATCCGCATGGTGTTCCGGGGCGGCGGGGTCGAGAACTTCGCTCCAGTCGGCGGCGCCATTTCCTTTGCCGGAAATCAGTACGACTGTAGGCGATCCCGTGCCGCTGCATTCGAGATACATCTTTTGCCCACTGCCGATATCGACGAGGCCAGCGACGTCACCGCTTTCTGCGAAAGCGGCGCTTGCCCCTAGCGCGATGACGGGAGGAGCAAGCAGCAAGAAAACGCGACCTGCGTAACCGTGGCTCATATTATTCTGACGAACCCTGGGATGGAGAATTTATAGCATGGCGAAGCTCGTCTTCGGAATGAACGTGTCACTGGACGGCTACGTCGACCACCAGGAATTTGCGCCAGGTCCCGCGCTCTTTCGTCATTTCATCGAGCAGGTGCGCGGCCTGACCGGCAGCGTGTACGGTCGCCGCATGTACGAGGTCATGCGCTATTGGGACGAAGACCTTCCTGACTGGGGCGCAGAGGAACGCGACTTCGCGGCGGCGTGGCGGAGCCAACCGAAGTGGGTCGTATCGCGCTCGTTGAAGTCGGTCGGCCCCAACGCCACACTTGTCGCGGATGACGTCGAGGCGGTGATACGCGGGCTGAAGGATGAGCTCGAAGGCGAGATTGAAGTTGGCGGACCAGACCTGGCGCGAAGCCTGACCGAGCTTGGTCTTATTGATGAGTATCAACTCTACTTCCATCCCGTCGTGCTTGGTCACGGCAAGCCATTCTTCGCCGGCCCCCGGCCGCCGCTCCGCCTTGTGGCCAGCGATTTGATCGGCGAGGACGCGATCAGGTTGACGTACGTTCCTGCTTAATCACGGGCGAAATGATCCGCACCGGCACAATTCCGGCGATGGTGGCAATGGCGGTCCACGTTGCGCTAAGGGCTTCGGCCTGTCGGGGCCCTCAACGAATCGGAAAGCCACTCAATGCCGGGTCTGGCGCGCTACGAAATCACCCCGCTCGCCTGGCGGCTCGGCTTTCTCTACGCCGCGCTTGTTCCTCGTCGTCGGTTGCTATCTGCCCTACATGCCGGTGTGGCTGCATTGGCGCGACCTCAGCGAGGATGAAATCGCCTTCCTGCTCGCGGCGCCGCTCTTCGCCCGCATCCTGTTCACGCCGCTGATCAGCTTCGCCGCCGATTGGTCTGGAGCGCGCCGCGCCGTCCTCATCGCGCTCGCCTGGGGAACTCTTCTGTCGTTCCTGCTGCTCTGGGCCTCGAGCGGCTTCTGGCAGATGCTGCTCGCGACCCTGCTGCTCGCCTTCAACTGGACCACGATCATGCCGCTGATCGAGGCCGTGGCGGTGAGCGGCGTGCGCAGCGCAGGCCTCGACTACGGACGGGTGAGGCTCTGGGGCTCTGGCAGCTTCATCCTGGCAAGCTTCGGCGCAGGGCTGATCATCGGCCAGTTCGGCGCGGGCTCTGTACTGCCAATGCTGGTGATCGCCACGACGCTGATGATCATGGGCGTCTACGTCTTGCCGCGCGACATTACGAGCCGGGCCTCACCAAGTCCGCCGGCGCTGCGCCGCATTAGCCTCGCCGATGCGGTCAAGCTCGCGCATTCGCCATCGTTTCTGCTGTTCCTGCTGGCGGCGAGCATGATCCAGGCGAGCCACGCCCTCTATTATGCCTTCGGCACGCTCCATTGGCGGGCGCAAGGTTTCGCCGACGGCACCATCGGCGCGCTGTGGGCGCTCGGGGTCATCGCCGAGATCGCGCTCTTTGCCGTCTCAGGGCCGATCCTCGCCAGATGGGGCGCCGGCAGGGTGCTGTTTGCCGCCGGCGTAGCGACAGCGGTCCGCTGGGGGTTCATGGCCTTCGATCCGCCGCTCTGGGCGACGGCGATGCTGCAATGTCTGCACGCCATGAGCTTCGGCGCCGCGCATCTTGCCGCGATCTATTTCTTGAGCCAGGCGGTGCCCGAGGACCGCGGCGCCACCGCCCAAGGCCTCTATGCCGCGGTGGTCGCAGGCCTCGTTCTCGGGCTTGCGACCATCGCCTGCGGGCCTCTCTATCGGGCGCTTGGCGGCGAGGCTTACGCCGTCATGGCGCTGCTCGCCTTGGTCGGCGCTGGCAGCGCTGTCTTTCTCATGCGGCGCTGGCGGGGCGAGCGCGTCGTGGGCCCCATCCAGGTTCAGCCCCAAAGCTCTGCCGGCGGCGGCATGACCGTTCCTGAGCTATAGGCGAGGCCGGGGACGCGGTCGCGCTCGAGCAGCAGAGGTCCGTCGAGATCGACGAAGTCGGCGTCTTGCGCGAGCAGCAGGGCAGGGGCCATGGCAAGCGATGTCGCCACCATGCATCCGACCATGATCTTGAGCCCGAGCCTTCGCGCCTCGGCAGTGGTGGCGAGCGCCTCGGTCAGGCCTCCGGTCTTGTCGAGCTTGATATTCACCGCGTCGTAGCCCTGGGCGATCAATGCGAGCGACGCCCGGTCATGCACCAACTCGTCGGCGCACACCGGAACAACCCGAACGATGTGCCGTAAGAGCGCGTCGTCGCCGGCTGGGAGCGGCTGCTCGATCAGCTCCACTCCGGCAGCCTTCGCCGACGCCAGCAGGCGTTCGAGGTCAGACGCACGCCACGCCTCATTGGCATCGGCGATCAGCCTCGCGCCGGGGACGGCGTCGCGAACGGCGGCTAAGCCGCTCCTCATCGCCCTCGCCGCCGAGCTTGAGCTTGAGCAAAGGATAGTGCGCTGCCGCCCGCGCCCGCGCCGCCATCTCCTCAGGGGGGGCAAGCGAGATGGTGAAGGCCGTCTCGACCGCATGCAGCGGCGCCAGGCCGGCAAGCTCGGCAGCGCTCGTGCCCGACATCTTCGCTTCGAGGTCCCACAGCGCGCAGTCGAGAGCATTCCGCGCGGCGCCAGCCCGGAGCAGGCCCTGAAGTCCCGCACGGTCGAGCCCTTCAGCGATCTCCGGCGCGCAAGCTTCGATCGCCTGCACCACGCCCTCGACGCTCTCGCCGTAGCGGGCGTAGGGAACGCATTCGCCGCGGCCCTCAAAGCCGCCGTCGCGGACCGTCGCCACCACCACCACGGCTTCCTGCTTGGAGCCGCGGGAAATGGTAAATCCGCCCCGGATCGGCCAGCGCTCGATGCTGACGCTCAACTCTTTAGCCGGCTTCATGCGCGTCTCCGGGCGGCACCATAACGCCTTTCTTTCTCCGGCTTTTTCGGTCAAAACAAGCCGCTCTCTCCGAAGAACTGCGTCATTCGGGCTAGGCTTCATGCTGAAACGCGACCATACGCTCAGCCTCTCCACCCAAGCGCGCGCGCCTGGCTTCCGCGTCGAGCTCCGCGGCACGACGTTTCGCCTGATCGCAAGCGGGGCCTGGACCGTCGCCGAGGCGACCAAGCTCGATACCGCGCTCAAGCGCTTGCGCGTGCCGATCCCGCCGACGCCCGAGTTCACCGGCGAGATGGACATTGCCGGCATCGCCGAGATCGACACCGCGGGCGCCATGCTCCTCCAACGCACGGCAGCGGCTTGGGAGGCCGGCGGCTTGCGCACCCGCTACGCTGGCGCCACGGAGAGCTTCCGCATCCTCATCGAGGAGGTGCACAAGCGCGGCAGCGTCGAACGGCCGAAGGTCATGCAGCCTGGCGCCGTCCAGCAACTGACCGAGGACGTGACCAAGGCGCTCACCGGCGTGTGGTCCGACGCCATCCAGCTCACGAGCTTCTTGGGCGAGGTCACGGCTGCTTTCTTCCGCATGATCATGCAGCCCTGGCGCTTCCGCCCCAAATCCTTCGTGCATCATCTCGATCATGCAGGCTTGCGCGCCGTGCCGATCATCGCGCTGATCTGCTTCCTGATCGGCGCCGTGGTCATGCAACAGGGCGTGGTGCAGTTGAAGCCGTTCGGCGCCGAGCCCTTCGCCGTCAACATGGTCGCCATCCTCGCGCTCCGCGAGGTCGGCATCCTGCTCACCGCCATCATGGTCGCGGGCCGCTCTGGCTCTGCCTTCACCGCCGAGATCGGCTCGATGAAGATGCGCGAGGAGATCGATGCCATGCGCACGCTCGGCATCGACCCCATGGACACCCTGGTGCTGCCGCGCGTGCTCGCGCTCGTCGTGGCGCTCCCGCTTCTCACCTTCCTCGGCGACATCACCGGCCTGATCGGCGGCGGCGTCATGGCCATGGCCGTGCTCGGCCTCGACGTCTCCACCTATATCGACAAGCTGCACGAGGCCGTCGACTTCCAGCATTTCATGGCCGGCATGATCAAGGCGCCGTTCGCTGCGCTGATCATCGGCCTTGTCGGCTGCTTAGAAGGCCTGAACGTCGAGGGCAGCGCTGAATCGCTCGGCAAGCACGTGACGAGCGCCGTGGTCAAAGCGATCTTCCTGGTGATAATTCTGGATGCCGTGTTCGCCATGTTTTTGTCAGCGATCGGGATGTGACCTTGCAAAACGGCCGGGAGGTCTTGATCAGCGTCCGCGGGCTCGCCAAGAGCTTCGGCGGCTATCAGATTTGGGACGGGCTCAATCTCGACGTTTATCGCGGCGAGATCCTCGCCATTGTCGGCGGCTCGGGTCAGGGCAAGTCGGTGCTGCTCCGCGTCATCACGGGGCTGGTCAAGCCGGACATGGGCGAGGTCGAGCTGTTCGGCCGCAACGCCAAGACTCTGACACCGCAGGATCGCGTCGATATCGAGAGCCGCTGGGGCATCCTGTTCCAGGACGGGGCGCTGTTCTCCTCGCTCACCGTGCTGCAGAACATCCAGGTGCCGATGCTCGAGCATCTCGAATTGCCGCAAGCGATGATGGACGATCTTGCCTTCCTCAAGCTCGCCATGGTCGGCCTGCCGCCGGAGGCCGCGCATAAATACCCTTCCGAGCTTTCCGGCGGCATGCGCAAGCGCGCGGGGCTCGCAAGAGCCCTTGCTCTCGACCCTGAGATCGTCTTCCTCGATGAGCCGACCGCAGGCCTGGACCCGATCGGCGCCGCTGACTTCGATAACCTGATTCACAAGCTACAACAGACACTTGGCTTAACGGTGTATATGGTCACCCACGACCTTGATACCATCTTCACGGTGTGCGAGAGGGTTGCCGTGCTGGCCGATAAACGCATCGTGCGCACTGGCTCGCCGATCGAGCTCCAGCGCCATCCCGATCACCCCTGGATCCAGGAATATTTCTGCGGTGAGCGGGCGCGCGCGGCGCAATCTGGCGAGCAGCCGAGGCGGCTCGTGGTCTGAGGAACCGGTATGGAAACCAAAGCCAACTATCTGATGATCGGCGGCTTCGTCCTCGGGGTCCTCGCGCTCGCCTTCATCTTCGTGTTCTGGATGACCAATCTCGCCGGCGGCGGCAAGCGCTACTTCATCGTGTTCGACGGCTCGGTGGCGGGTCTGACCACCGGCTCGAGCGTCGGCTTCAACGGCATCAAGGTCGGCGAGGTGCAGTCGATGCAGCTCGATCCGGCCGATGCCCGCAAAGTGCAGGTGCTGATCAGCGTTCATGCCGACACGCCGGTGCGCTCGAACTCGCATGCCAGCATGCAGTCGCTGGGACTGACCGGTGGCACCGGCATTCAGATCTCCGCCGGCACGCCTGATTCGCCCTTCCTGGTGGCGACGGCGGAGACCCCGATTCCGGTGATTGCCGCCGACCGGGGAGGGGGACAGGGGCTGTTCGATGCTGCGCCCGCCGTCATGAACAACGCCAATGCGTTGTTGCTTAGGCTCAATGATCTCGTCGCAGAGAACCAAGAATCGATCCACAAAACCCTGACCAATGTGGAAAGCGTCACCACCATGCTGGATCAGCGCAAGGAGGACATCTCGAAGACCATTACCAATGTTCAGGAGGGAGCCCAATCCTTCAAGGACTTATCTGGAAAGCTTGAAGTATCGCTAGGGGATAATCTTGATAGCCTGACCCGCACTGCCAAGGACAGCCTCCAGGAATTCGGTAATTTCATGCGGGAAGGGCGTCGCGCCGCGGCAACACTCAACAGCGTTCTTGAGAAATTCGAGGCTAATCCCAAGAGCTTTTTGCTTGGTGGAAGTCAAGTCCCGGAATACAATCCCCGAGGCAATTGACACACCCCGAGGGTACTTCAACGAGGGTGTGCAATCTGACAGGACAGGGGGCGATCGGATCATGTCTCGGTCGGCACCGATATTTGCTGCAGGCTTGGTGTGCCTGGGGCTAGCCGGCTGTGCGCTGGGCGGCAGCGCTGCCCCCACGACCTACGACCTCATCGCGCCGCGCTCCTTCGCCGCCGCTGCCAAGCCTGCCCGCTATCAGCTCGTCGTCAATGAGCCGACATCGGTGCACGCGCTCGACACCGACCGCATCATGGTGCGTCCGCGCGCAGACCAGATTTCCTACTACAAGGGCGCGGCGTGGAGCGACCGGCTGCCGCATCTCGTGCAGGTGCGCACCATCGAGACGCTGCAGAATTCAGGCGCTGTGAAGGCCGTGACCAGCAGCAGCGACCGCGTCGACGGCGACTATTCGCTCTCCATGGAGATCAGGTCCTTCCAGATCGACACCACCAACGGCAGGCCTGCCGCAGACGTCGACATCTTCGCCAAGCTGATCGACAACAACTCCTCCAAGGTCGTGGCCTCAAAGGGCTTCTCGACCCGCGTGGCGTCGACAAGCGACACGCCGACCGCAGGTGTGGCCGCTCTGAACCAGGCGCTCACCGAGGTCCTGCAAGACACCTCCACCTGGGTGTCCGCCCGCCGCTAGGCGTCTCCCTAATCGCCGCCTATAGAGAATTGTCATGCCCGCGAAAGCGGGCATCCAGTAATCGCTGGCCAATACAGAATCATTGAACGAGGTGATTACTGGATTGCCCGGATCATCAAGCTTGTGCTCGGGCTGGCGAAGCCAGACCCGAGTGCCGGGCGATGACAGTGGTTCTGGTGTTGGTCGTAGCCTTAGCGCAGGCGGCCGCTGGCGTGAGCAAGCAGCAGATACACGCGCCCCGTCTCGGAGGTCATGTAGTTCTGCATCACGCTTGGATCGTTCTGCTCGGCGTCGCGCAACAGCCGCTCGAAATCGCCGATATAGCGATCGACCGTGGCGCGGAATTCGCCGTCACGATCGTAGCGCTGGCTGATCTCGTCGAATGTCTGCTGGCCGTCGATGCTGTAGAGGTGACGCCCAAGCACGCCGCGCTCGCCGGCGCGGAAGCGCTGCCAGACCTCGGCCGCTGTGCGGTGATCGATGGCACGCGCGATCTCGTCGAGGCGAAGACCCTGGCCGCCGCCCGCAGCTTGGGGCCGCGGCGCCCGCGGGGCAAAGGGATCCGGCCGCTGCGGCGGATAGCCTGGTGCATCGGCGTTGGTCAGGAGATCGCCGACCGACCACCCTTCGCGGTGGCGCTCAGGCTGACGAAACTCGGCCTGGGCTTGGGGATAGCCGCGTGGCGCCTCGTTGCCGCCTGGTCCACGACGCTCGCCATGCTGCGCAGCCGACATCTGCTGTGACAAGCTCCCGGCCACAGCCCCGAGATCAAGGGGAGCTTCGGAAGAGTTGCCCGGGGCATCAAATCGATGCTGGGGAGGCGCATCGTATTGAGGAGCGCGGCCCTCATCGCGGAAGGACTCGCGCCGCGGCGGCAATTGCGGCTGCCGGTAGGGTTCTGGGTTGCCGCTCGGAATTTGCGGCCGCGTCAGCACCGGCGTGATTGCCTCGATTTCCTTGAGCTGATCGGATAGCGCCTTGCGGATCGCCGCCGTGGCCTGCGCCGTCTGCTGCGGCAGCCCTTCCATCCGCCGCTGCATCTCCTGACGGATCGAATCGAGGTCGGTTGCGGTCTTTTCCGCCGCATCGCGCATGCCGCGCGAGGCGTTGTCGAATTGTCCGCGCATCTGCTCGAGCTGCCGGCCGATCTGGGTAATGACCGTCTCGAAGCTCGATTTGAGGTCGCCGACCGCGCGCGCGGTGTGGGCTTGCGCCTCTTCGCGTAGACGCTCGATCTGCGACAGAGCCTGCTGCGCCTGACCAGCCGTGTCGCGGGCGAGCGCCGATCCGACTTGCTTGGCGCGCGTCTCGGCATTGGTCAGCGCGCTCTCCACCATGCCGGCGTAGGACCGCATCATGTTGTCGAGATCGGCGCCCTTGGTGTTGACGGCATGCAGGAGGCCGATGATCGCCTGGTGCCGGCTCTCCAGGATCGAGTCGATCTTGGTGTTCGACGAATCGAGCGCCTTGGCTGCGGTGAGGATCGCCTGTCCCTGGTTTTCGAAGCGCTGGGTCAGGTTGTGGATCTGCTCGAGCAGCCCGCTCGACACTTCGCGCAAGGCGTGAGTCTGCGCCGTCAGAACGCCGATGGCCTCCTTGGACTGCGCGCCAACCTGGTCGGCGGTCTGTTTGATCATGACCGAGTTGCTGGCGAGCAGCTCGTTGAGGTGCGACGCCTGCCGGCCGAACGTCACCTCGACGGCGCGTGCATGCTCGGCGAGCACGCGATCGATTTCCCCGGCGCGTTGGCCGAAGGCATTGTCGATCGACTGGAGGCGCTCGGTGAGCGAGCTGGTGACCTCCTGCGTGCGGTCGGCGAGCTGCCTGTCCATGGCCGCAGTATGCTCGCCTATTGCCAACGCGACGGCCTTGCTCCGATCGGCGAGCGAGTTGGTGAAGGCTTCCGAGCGGTCTGCGAGGGTGCGGTCGAGCGAAATCGCCCCCTGATTGATCGCCGAGGCAAAAGCTTCCGTGCGCTCTTTCAGCGATTGGCCGAGCAGCGCCGCCTGATGGGTGAGGGCGGCGCTGAACGCCTCGCCGTGGCCCTGCAGCGTCCGGTCGAGCGCCTCGGTGCCTTGGCCGATCGAGGTGGCGAGAAGCGCGATGCGCTCTTTTAGGGAGTTGTCGATCGCCGCGGCGCCGTAGCCGAGCGTGGAAGCAAGCGCTTCGGTCCGCTCCTTCAGCGCCTTGTCGACCGTTGCGGCGCCAAAGCCGATGGTCGAGGCGAGCGCCTCGGTGCGCTCCTTGAGAGTCTTGTCGAGCGCAGCCGAGCCTTGGCCGATAGACGTCGTCAGCTTTTCGGTGCGATCGGTCAGGGTCTTGTCGAGCGCCGTGGCCTGCTCGCCGACGGTGGCGGCAAAGGCCTCGGTGCGGTCCTTGAGCAAGCGGTCAAGCCCAAGCGCCCCGTGACCGACCGTGGTGACGAAGGCCTCGGTGCGCTCTTTCAGCGTCTTGTCGAGCGCTGCCGACTGCTCGCTGACGGAGGCGGCCAACAACTTGGTGCGCTCCTTCATCACGGTGTCGAGGCCGAGCGCGCTTTGTCCGACCAGGGCGGCGAAGGCGTCGGTGCGATCCTTCAGCGTCTTGTCGAGGCCGATGGCGCCCTGACCGACAAGCATGGCAAAGGCTTCCGTGCGGTCCGTCAGAGTCTTGTCGAGGGTTGCCGCTTCCTCGTTGATCGAGGTGGCGAGAAGTCTGGTGCGCTCTTTCAAGATGCCGTCGAGCCCAACGGCACCCTGGCCGATCGAGGCAGCGAAGGCGTCGGTGCGGTCTTTCAGCGTCTTGTCGAGAATGAGCGCGCCGTGCGCCACCGTCGTTTCCAGCGCATTGATCCGCGAGGCGAGGGTGGTGGTCAACGCGTCGGTGCGTTCCCTCAAGGTGTGATCGAGCGAGCTTGTCCGCTGGCCGACCGCGACTTCGAGCGCCGATAGGTTGCGTGCGGCACCCTCGATGACCTGGCCAAGCCGCTCCTGCTCCTGGCCCAGCCGCTCGAGCAGGATCGGCATGTTTTCCTGCACCTTGCTCTGTGCCCGCTCCACCTGCTCGGCGGCTTCGTTGCTGCGGGCGACGAGAAGCTCGGTCAGCTGCATGCCGCGCTCGGCGAGCTTCTGGTCGATGCTCGAGCTCGCGGCGGAAAGGTTGCGGGCGATCTCCTGCCCCACCCCGCGCAAGGACTCGCTGACCCGCTGGCTGTTGTTGGAGAGCGCCTCGCGCTCGCTCGCGAGCTCGCTGATCAGGCCGCGGACGCGGAGTTCGTTGTCGCTGTAAGAGCGCTCGAGCGCTGCGACCTCGTTATGCACGAGAGCTTCGAGCTCGCCGGCGCGCCCGATGGCGCGGGAAATGGCGTCGTTCATGGCGGCGACCTGCCGGCGGATGGTCTGGCCTAGTGAGGCGACCGACTGCTCGGCGAGCTTGTCTGGCTCGGCCAGGCGCACCGCGACCTCGGTCATGGCCGAGGCCATCAGCCGCAATTCCTGGGCGCGCCAGACGAGCAGCGCGAGGAACCAGAAGATCGCGATGGGGACGAGAATGGTGAGCGCCGCGGTCAGCGCCGACGGGTTGGCGAGGAGATCGGACAGGCCGCCAGGTCCGGCAAGCTGCGTCGAGATCAGCCCATAGGCGAAGAAGCCGCCGACGACGAACCAGACCAGCGACGCAACCAACGCGACGAGAAACGGCGATTTGGACGGTTTCTGCTGGAGGGCAAAGATCAGGCCGCCGATCGAGGGCAGATCGTCGTTGGCGGCGGCTGCTGCCATCCGGCGCGGCGGGGGGCCTGCAGGACGGCGTCGCCCGGCTGCCCTTGCGGCTGACGCGGCGGCGGCGTCACCAAGATCGGCTGTCTTGGTCTCGTCCATCTTGGGTTCCGGCGTCTTTCGCTGCTGCTCGGCCCTGAGCCGCTCGGCAAGAGACGGCTTCTTCTGGCCTTCGGTGCCAGAGGGCTGGTCAGCCGCGGCGAACGAGGCGTCCTCTCGCATGTCGCCTGCCGATGTCCCTTTGATGTCAAATGGATTATCGCCTGCGCCCCCAGCCGCAGCTCCCGCAGGCGGAGTTTTCGCTTGTTCTTGCGCCATCACGCGTCCCTCGCACAGACTAACCTTGAGAAAACTTGCGCCGTGCACTCGAACGACGTCGCCAGCGGCGCGGGCGTCGTTGCGGTAAGCGCAACCTTTCGGATTGAATTTATACCGAAAGTGGCCCCGAGACGCATTTTCCCCCGCTCCTCTATCGTTAACGAATTTTTAGGGCTAAAAAAAGTTTAATCCGCATTTATGCTTTACGCGTGGTAAGTCTTTCTTTTTGTTGGGGAATTATCCCCGTCTCGGGTCATTTGCAGGGCACTTTTCGGACCATTGGTTGCAAAAACGCGACAGTAACTCGGGAGCGCCGAAAGGCCTAAAAGCGGCTTGCCGAGAATTGGGGCAAGACGATCTGAGAATAGACTTCGACAAGAGACGAGCGAGCTGCTCCCTCGCCAACCGGGGCATGCTGCCGGCGCCAACGGCGCTAGGAAGCGCGAAGAGGCCGGCAATTCCCGGCCGACGTCTGCGGCCGGAAGGCGCTGGAGTTCTCAGTTTCAATTGCCCTATAGGAAAACCCGCCACGTGCGGGGACTCGTCCCGTCCGCGCCGGCAGTTGCGGGCGCGGGGGACCGTCTGCCGCCGCTCGTCTCCCAAGACTGAAGAGAAGCAAGTCGCGCCAATGCCATGGCAAGAATTACGTATATTTTGCACGACGGAACCGAGCGCGTTGTCGAAGCCGAGCCGGGGATGACGGTGATGGAGGCGGCGGTCAAGAACTCGGTCCCCGGCATCGCTGCCGAATGCGGCGGCGCTTGCGCCTGCGCCACCTGCCACGTCTATGTTGACGAGGCCTGGCGCGAGGCGACCGGAAGTCCTGAGCAAATGGAGGAGGACATGCTCGACTTTGCCTTCGATGTGCGGAGCGAAAGTCGGTTGAGCTGCCAGATCAAAGTCACCGACGCGCTCGACGGCCTCGTGGTGCGCATCCCCGAGAAGCAGATCTAGCCGCCCATGACCGACCCCGTCATCAAAACCGATGCCATCATCATTGGGGGCGGCCCGGTCGGCCTGTTCGCCGTGTTCGAGCTTGGCCTCGTCGACATCAAAGCCCACGTCATCGACATTCTCGACCGCGCCGGCGGCCAATGCACCGAACTCTACCCGGAGAAGCCGATCTACGACATCCCCGGCCTCGCCGTCGTCACCGGCCAGGAACTGACCGACAAGCTCATGGATCAGATCAAGCCCTTCGGCGCCGAGTTCCACTTCAGTCAGCGGGTGGAGACGCTTGAGCGGCTCGACGGCGGCTTTCGCGTCACCACCGATGCCGGCACCACCATCGAGGCCAAGGTGGTGGTGATCGCCGCAGGCGGCGGCTCCTTCACGCCGAAGCGTCCGCCGCTTCCCAAGATCGAGGAATATGAAGGCAAGTCGGTGTTCTACTCGGTGCGCAAGATGGAGAGCTTGCGCGGCCGCGACGTGCTCATCGTCGGCGGCGGCGATTCGGCGCTCGACTGGACGTTGAACCTGCAACCGGTGGCGAAGTCGCTCACGCTGCTGCATCGCCGCGCCGAGTTCAGGGCGGCTCCGGCCTCGGTGCAGAAGATGATGGCGCTCGTCGACAGCGGCGATATCAGCTTCAAGCTCGGTCAGGTGACGGAGCTGCACGGCGAGGATGGCAAGCTCCGCTCGGTGACGGTGAAGGGCCCGGACGGCGCCACCTTCGAGCAGCCGGCCGAGATCGTGATGCCGTTCTTCGGACTGACCATGAAGCTCGGCCCGGTTGCCGATTGGGGCCTCGAGCTGCACGAGAACCTCATCCCGGTCGACACCGCGAAATTCGAGACGAGCGAGAAGGGCATCTTCGCCGTCGGCGACATCAACACCTATCCCGGCAAGCTCAAGCTCATCCTGTCGGGCTTCCATGAGGCTGCGCTCATGGCCCAGCAGGCCCATAAATACGTCTATCCCGACAAGAAGCTGATCTTCCAATATACGACGTCGTCGTCGAGCCTGCAGAAGAAGCTCGGCGTCAAGTAGCGCGCTCAGGCGAGAGAGCGGTAAACGGCGATCGTGTAGGGGCTCAGCGTCTGCGCCTGCATGCGCTCGGCCGGAGGCAGCTTCACCTCCTGGAACACGCCGGTCTTGTGCATGAGCTCGGCTGCGTCCATGTCGATCAGGATCACGTAGAGGCGGCGTGGCCGGGCGTGATACGAGGCGACGATCCCTTTCAGCACCTCGGTGAAGATCTCAGGCCCGAACGGGTTGAAGAAATAGTGCACCGCCGCGTCGTCGAGCGGCTTGATGTTGACCACGTCGTCGAGCGCGCACTCGACGTTGCGGCATTTCATGCGGCTCCGCGGAAACTGCGCGATGTTCATCGTGGCATTGTCGTGCAGCTCTTCGGCGAACTCGATGCCGCCGACTGCGGTGAAGGGATATTGTGAGGCGAGCAGCATGACGCGCCCCTTGCCTGCGCCGTAGTCGACGAAGCTCATCCTGCCGATGTCTTCCTCGGCGACCGCGGCAAGCGCCCATTTGAACACGGAATTGGGCGTGGGCTTGTAGTCGTGGCCGCTTGCCTTGTTGTTGCCGCGCACCGTGAGACTCTCGAGCGGCACGCGCCCTTTTGTGGGGACGAAGAACAGGCGCTCGACCGCGCTATCGAGCACGTTGGCGTGCAGCCATAGCAGGAAGTCGCGATAGTCCTTCTTGATCCTGTCGGGACGCGTGCGCTCGCGCACCTTGGGGATGACCGTCTCGCGGCCGATCTTCGCCGCCTTGGCGAAACCGACCTTGCCTGCTTCCAGCGCTGATGAGGTGGCTTGCATGGTCAGGCCCGCTGTCTTGTCGGCGAGACCGGCGATGCGTTCGGCGACTTGGCTACGCACCGCTTCAAGCTCGGCGGCGTTCGCGGCTGCGTCCTTGCTGGCTGGCCCCGCGCCTACGTCCGGACTTGGCGGATAGAATCCGGCGTTGCCGACATCCTGAACGCTCGGCGAGCCTTGAGCATTCTCTTCAGGTCCCGACTCCGGTTGGTTCGCGTCGTGGGGCACGACCGACATGCGCAAGTCTTGCTCCTACCTTGCGCAAACAATAGGCAGCCCCACCTTCGACGCAAGCGCTTTTTGCCCGGCGTTAACGCTGCGGGCCGTCGAATCGGCGATGTGGTATCCTACTGATTCGCGAGGAGAGAGGCCCCTTCACGCGAGAAGCCAGCACTCACGGGAAGCGGCGGGGGGAACCACGCGTGCAGGCAAGCATTCATCGCCAATCCATGCGGCATGAGCTTATCGCCATGCTGCCGAGGCTGAAGCGTTTTGCCGACGTGCTGGTCGGCGAGAAGAGGGAGGGCAAGGCGCTCCTTCGCCGCGCTCTTCTGCGCATGCTTGCCGAGCATCACCGCTATCAGCGCGGCACCCCGCTCGACCGCTTTGCCTTCACCGAGATCTACCGGCTGTGGCTCGCAGAGCTCCGCGATCACGCCGACCCGTTGCGCCAGGCGAAAGCGAGCGAGGAGGATTTCGGCCGGCTGTTTCCTGAGGATCGGGGCGACGATTTCGATGCCTTCACCGCGACCTTTCTTGGGCAGTTGCCGCCGCAGCAGCGGAGCACGCTGCTCCTCGTCTATGGCGAGGGCTTCAATTACGAGGATGCCGCAAAGGTCCTCGATGCCGATGCCGACACCGTCCAGTCGCGCTTGATCAGGGCGAGCGCAAGCCTCGCCGATCGCTTGAGCTCAGGCTCGCCTGCGAGGGTCCAGGCGAGTGCCACCATCGAGACTCTCTATCCGGGAGAGCCAAAGGAATACGACCATGACCGAGCTCAGTGACGAACTGCTCGTGGCCTATGTCGACGGCCAGCTCGTGCGCGAGCAGACGCGCGCCGTCGACAAGGTGCTCGAGCATGACGATGTGATTGCCCGCCGCGTCGAGGCATTGAAGGACGCGCATGGCAGGTTCGAATCCGCCTTCGAGGCGATCCTCGCCGGCGAGCTGATCGAAATTCTGGCCGTGCCCATGCTGCCGCCTAGGGTCAAACGCAAGCGCGGCAACGGGCTTGCCAAGATCGGCATCGCCGTCGTCGGCATCGGCATCGCGCTTGCCGCACTCGTCGGCGGCTATGGCTGGCCGCTTGTCCTCAGAGCCTGCAGCGTCGGGGTGACTGGATCGGTTGTCCCGGCGCAGAGCGCGTTGCCAAAGGCTCAGCCCGCGCCGGGCGCGCGCTAACGCGCAAGCTTCGCCGTCGGCGAATAGTCTCCGGCAAGATAGCGCCTGAGATCGGCGCGGATCGCATCGGTGCGCTCCCTGGTGCAGTATTTTGGATCGCTCCTGATCGTATCTGCCACCGAAGAGAGCGTGTAATCGTAGGCCTGGGAGATCTTCTGGAGCTGATAGGGATCGGTGACCGTTTGGCTCTCGCTTCGCATGAAGTCGTCCTTGAGCTTCACCGGATCGAACATGAATCCGCAATTGCTCGCCCTTGCCGAGGTCCACGCCACCTGAATGGGCCGTGCCATGGGGTCGTCGGGAGTGACGTAGCGTGCTGCGCTGTCGGTCCCGACGCCTTCCTTCTTGGTGCCGCCGAGACGTTCGACCGTCGAGCAGCCAATGAGGAGCGAGAGGCTGGTAACGGCCAACAGGACAAGAAGGAATCCCCCGGAACGGCCCAACATCCTGCGCTTCCCACAAACTGACGAGACCATGGCGGCGGCATCTTAGCGGACCATGGCGCGCGCGCTAAGAGGACGAAATCGCTCAAGAAAGGGATGCGCAAAAAGGAAAGGCGGAGCCGAAGCCCCGCCTCCCTGTGCGATGTCGAGCCTCACGCCCGTTCGGGACGATCATCTCGGCGCCGCGAGACCTTTCGGTCTCTGGACCACGCGCTCGGCTTTATGGTTCCCCACAAAGCGGCGGCGTGACCCCGGCCTAGGCCCGTTATTTAACGTCGCGTGGCTGCGACGCGATCCCAATCTTGGCCAGATTGGAACCGGGGTTCGGCGGTTGAGCATGCGGCGCAAAGAGCCCTATCAACTCCGCCTCACGGCATTGCGGCAAAGCCGACAGGCCGTGGCACTCTGCGCTTGCTAACCCCTCCGCCTTTAGCCGCCCATGGCTGTGGACGACTTAGGGCTTGCCTAGCCCGAGTGAGTTTCCGGATCGTCTCCAGCGTCGTCGGATTCCTCCTCAGACACCTTCGGATTGCTCTTCAGGCAGCTTTTGGATGACTCCTTCAGCGCCTTCGACAACCCGTCCGCTCACAGTTGTTATCCTACATGACGCCGCGTTCTGCGCGAGAGGGAGCTATTCGCTTATCCCCATTATCCACTGGGCCTGTGGCGTGCGTGCAACGCTCGATTCGCCCGTTAGCGAAGTCCGGCAACTTCTGCCACAAGCTCGCGAAAGCGCGGCCGCTGCACCTCGATATAGGGCAGCGGCCGGCAAACATCGATCGCTGCGAGCCCGATGCGCGTGGTGAGCGCGCCGTTGAACAGCCCTTCGCCGAGACGCGCCGAGAGCTTCGCCGTGAGCCCGTGCCCGACGAGCTGCTGGATCACGTCGTCGCCAGAGCGCGATGCCGCCGGTCAGCACGATATGGGTGACGACCATGCGGGCGAGCTTGAGCAGCGAGAGCGTGCCGGGGCGCGCGCCGTAAAGCGTGGCGAGCCGGCGCAGCATGCGCAAATTCTCGGACGCCACGAACAGCATGTCGATCAGCGCGCCTGGGCTTACCGCGGTGACCACCGAGACCCGCTTGGCCGAGGCCGCCACGATGCTGCGGGCGATCGGATCGAGCGGTGCCACGAGCGTGCGCTCTGACAGCCGCAACAGCTCGGCCGCATCCATGATGTCGCCTTCATGCTCGGCGAGCCGCGAAAGACCCCAGGCGAGGTCCTTGCGCCCGTGATAGAGGCGCTTGAGCCGGCTCACCACGTCGAGCGCGAGCGTCTTGTCGCCTTCGAGTGCCGCGGCGTCGGCCTCGTGGCGAAGCCGTCCAAGCCGCCCAAGCCTGGCGAGGCCGGCAGCCTCGCGCAGAATGATCATCAGCAGCGCGAGGACGGCGAGGCCGAGGAGCCCGATGGTGGTCCAGCCGATCCAATCCTGCCGCGCCATCATCTCGCGCACGAGATCGTGCAGCCAGACCACCGAGGCTAGCCCGACGAGGCCGCCGATTGCGGCAAGCAGGATGCTGCCCCAGCGCCAGCCGCGCTCGAGCGCAGGCAAGCCGCGCACGGTCGCCGGCAGTTGCGCCGCGTCGGTGGCGATCGCCGGAGGCGGCAGCGGCGTATCGACGACTTCGATCTCTTCGAGCCTGAAGGATGCCGGCTTGCGTGGCTTGGTCATGTGAGGCGGTCTCCGATCAGCGCCTGGAGCGCGCGGTCGAGGCGGATATTGGGAAAGGGGGCAAAGCCTCCGCCCGGTAGCGGCACGGGGTCAGGTGGCCTGAAGCGCACGAAGCGCACGTCGTCTGCTTGCGCATGCGGGTGACGGAGAGCGGTCTCGGGGTTGGCGGGCAGATCGCCGGGGAAGATGGCGAAGGCTTCGTTGCCGTCGAAATGCCGCCGCCCGATGGTTTCCCCCGGCAGCGGATAGCCGACGATGCAGGGGAGCGCCTGGCCGTTCCGCTTCGCCATGCCTTCCTTCGTCGCCCTGATGGCCGCAAGCGCGAGCGCTTTGACCTCGGCGCCTGCATATTTTGCGCGGGTCATCGCGTCCTCGGTGAGCAGAGCGAGAATCGCCTCGAGCCGGTCGTGGCTCGTATGATGCAGATGGTCGGCCTTGGTCGCGGCGAACACGATGCGGTCGATGCGAGGCGCGAACAGGCTCGACCACAGGCTGTTCGATCCGGTCCTGAAGCATTCGAGAATCTCAGTCATGGCGCGTTCGAGGTCGGCGACCGCGGGCTTGCCGCCGTTCAGCGCGGCGAGCACGTCGATCAGCACGATCTGGCGGTCGAGCCGCGCGAAATGATCGCGGAAGAACGGCCTTACCACGTAGGTCTTATACGCCTCATAGCGCCGCTCCATCATGGCGAAGAGCGAGCCGCGCGGGAAACTTTCGCGTCCCTGCGCGTCGAGCGGGGCGAAGGTGAGGGCGGGAGAGCCTTCAAGATCGCCAGGCATGAGGAAGCGGCCCGGCGGCAGCGTCGAAAGCGCCTCGTCGTCGGCGCGCGTCTCGCGCAAGTAAGCCTTGAACAGATCGGCAAGCCTCTGCGCCACCGCCTCGTCGGCGGGTGCTACGGGATCGATCTCGGCGAGCGCTGACTCTGCAATCGTTCTCCGGCTCGCCGAGCGGCTCTGCTCGAGCGCCTGCTGCGACCATTGCCGGTAGTCGAGCCGCAGGAGCGGCAGGTCGAGCAGCCACTCGCCTGGATAGTCGACGATGTCGATGTTGAGCCGGTTGTAGCCGAGCCGCCGCTTCCAGAAGCTCTGCGGCTCGTATTCGATGGCGAGCCTGAGCTGGCTGATGCGGCGCGTGCTTTCCGGCCAGCGCGGTGGGCTCGCGGTGAGATCTGCCATATGCCGCTCATAGTCGAAACGCGGCACCTCGTAGTCTGGCTGCGGCTCGAGATAGGCGCGCAGCACCCGGCCATGCGCCACCGCGTCGAAGAACGGCATGCGGGCGCCAGCCATGAGGTTGTGCACGAGCGCGGTGATGAACACGGTCTTGCCTGAGCGGGCGAGCCCGGTGACGCCGAGCCTGACGGTCGGCTCAACCAGGTCTGACGCGAAGTCGCCGATATTGCGCAAAGCGTCGACGGCGCCATAGGTAAGGGAGGAAATTGCCACGCTTCTCGTTGTCCTTTAGCGCCTCTCGGCGCCTTGGGCGGGATGAGGAACAGGTGGGGTATGCAAGCCCAGGACCCAACCCAGCGCCCCGCTGATTCTCACGTCAATGGCCTGTCATTCGCCTGTAATCACGCTCTGACTCTATCCCGCCGACGTGAATCGGCTGGCTCCTGAGCGGGATGTTTGTCAAGGCCTTCTGCTCACTTGACTTGGTGCCCCGCTTCCGTAAATACGGTGCCGACCGGCGGGGGCCGTGATTGCTCTCAGACCGGCAGGGGACACGACGGGGCCTTTGGCCCGAGGAATAAAGACCATGCGTTTGGCAGAGGCTTTCATGCGGCCGAAGCGTAAAATCCCCGAAGACTATCGGCCCTCCGACGATGAGCCTTTCATGAACGAGCGCCAGCGCGCCTATTTCCGGCGCAAGCTGCTCGCTTGGCGCGACGAGATCCTGCGCTCGACCAAAGAGACGCTCCAGCACCTGCAGGACGAATCGGCTCAGCACGCCGATATCGCCGACCGGGCAAGCACTGAGACCGAGCGGGCGCTCGAGCTTCGCGCCCGCGACCGCCAGCGCAAGTTGATTGCCAAGATCGACGCCGCCCTTGCCCGCCTCGACGAAGGCACCTACGGCTACTGCGAGGAGACCGGCGAGCCGATCAGCCTGAAGCGCCTCGATGCGCGGCCGATCGCGACCTTGAGCGTCGAAGCCCAGGAGCGCCACGAGCGGCGCGAGCGCGTCTACCGCGACGAATAGCTGCCGCTTAAGCCAAGCCATCATCATCTTAGTCCACAGCCGATAAAGGCCGCGCCACGGCCTCGAGCGGCTTGCGTTCCGCCGCCACGGCGAAGCGCGCGGCGATGACAGAAGCGGCCAGCATGAAGACCGCCCCGAGCAGATAACCAAGAGCGAGGCTGACGCGCGAGCCCGTCTCGATGAGCATGCCGAACAGTCCGGGTCCAACGACGCCGCCTACGCCGGTGCCCACGGCATAGAAGAACGCGATGGCGAGCGCGCGGATCTCAAGAGGAAACGTTTCGCTCACGGTGAGATAGGCCGAGCTCGCGGCCGCGGAGGCAAAGAAGAAGATCACCGTCCAGGCGATGGTCTGGCCCGTGGCCGAAAGCGCGCCGATGGCGAACAGATAACCGGTGACCGCGAGCAATACCCCGGAGAGCGCGTAGGTGAGCGCGATCATCGGCCTGCGGCCGACCGTATCGAAGAACCGGCCAAGCATCACCGGCCCAAGAAAGTTGCCGATGGCGAAGGGAAGCAGATACCAGCCAACGTGATCGGCGCGAATGCCGTAAAAGTCGGTGAGCACCAGGGCGTAGGTGAAGAAGATCGCATTGTAGAAGAACGCCTGTGAGGCCATCAGGGTAAGCCCGACGAAGGTGCGGCGGCGATGCTTGCGATAGAGCGTGTGCCACACCTCGGCGAGCGGCGTCGAGCGGCGTGGGTTGAGCTTGACCGAGGGATGCTCGAGCGGGGGAAGGGGCCCAGAGCGAAGCCGATGACGGTCTTCGATGTCGGCGAGAACGGCTTGCGCCTCTTCCAATCTGCCGTGGGTAACGAGCCAACGCGGCGACTTTGGAATCCATGCTCTCAGGAGCAGGATAAAGACCCCGAGAAGGGCGCCGATGAAAAAGGCGGCGCGCCAGCCGAAGTCTGGGGGTAGCACTGCAGGGTCGAGCAGGATGAGGGAGCTTGCCGCGCCGATAGCGGCTCCGATCCAGAAACTTCCATTGATGACGAGGTCGGTCCATCCGCGATAGCGGGCCGGGATGAACTCCTGGATGGCCGAGGCAATCGCCGTGTATTCGCCGCCGATGCCGGCCCCCGTCAGGAATCGAAAGAGCGAGAAACTGTAGAAGTCCCACGAAAGCGCGGTTGCCGCCGTGGCGACGAGATAGAGACCGAGCGTGATGGAGAACAGGCGCTTTCGCCCTAGCCGGTCGGTGAGCCAGCCAAAGAAGAGGGCCCCGAGCACCGCACCGGCGAGATAGAAGCTGGCTCGCCAGGCCCACTTGCGCATTGGAGAGCGCAAGGCTTGGGCTCTCTTTGAGTGCGCCCGCCACTGCGCCGGCGAGGGTCACCTCGAGCCCATCGAGAGCCCAGGTAACGCCGAGCGCGATCACCACCAATGAGTGGAAGCGCCCCCAGCGGAGCCGTTCAAGCCTCGCCGGGATATCGGTGACGATAAGCGATCGGCTCGTCGAGGTTCGCGGCATGACCCTTCCTTGGCTTGATGCCGGCGCCGGAAGAAGGCGCTATTTGGGTGCAGGCTGGGACATCGACCCATCGATCGGCCGCGTGTCGCGCGGCTCGATCGGGAAATCGAACACCGCTGTCGCGATAAGGCTCGTTCTCGAGCGTGTAGTGCCACCATTCCTTATCCAAATTCTTGAAGCCGTGACGCGCCATGGCGTCGACCAGCGTCTCGCGGTTTTGCTGCTGCTCCGTACTTAAGCCCGGAACCGCCGTGTTGGCCTTCACATCGAAGCAGTCGAAGCCAGTGCCCATGTCGATGCTGGTGTCGGCTTCACGCTTCGCGGCCGGTGCCGTGCAGGCTCCGAGAGCGTGCTCGTTGGCCTCTGGCTGAGCCGCTCCGTGCAGCGGAACCAGAGTGAGGTCCATGGTGGCGCCGCGCGAGTGGCTCGACACCGCGGCGATGTAGCCTTGCGGAAATAGCTCGGACTTGGCGAGGGCCGGATAATGGACGGCCTTCTCGTCGGGATCGTCAGGCGCCTTCGCCCAGGCGACGAAAGCCGCAACGGATTGCGCCGGGCGATAGCAATCATAGACTTTGAGCGAGAGGCCCTTTGCCTTCACGTCGGCTTGCACGGCTTTCAGCGCTTCCGCCGCTTGGCGCACTAGCACGCATTCAGGCGCGTCATAGCCTGGCACAGGGCGGCCAGTGAAATTGTCGGCGCCCGCGTAGCGCATGTCCTGCTCGATGCTCGGATCGATGTCTCTGAGATAGACGAAGTCGTTCGGCATCTCGGCTGCGCTTGCCGGGATCGCCGCGAGAACCGCGCTGACTGTCAGGACCACGCGAAGCATCGAGCTGCCTCCATTGACTTGGCAGAAGCAACGCTATCGCGACCGGCCTAAGCGAGGATAAAAAAACTCCCCGCTTTTGGGGGGCGGGGAGTGGAGTGTTTGGGGGACTGACATGACTGGCCGAAGCCAGTCGGTGTCGGACCATTAGCAGGGAACTGCCGGCGTCCTTACGGCATGAGCGCTGAATCTACCGGCGTCACTTCATCGCCTGCCACAACAACGCATGGCAGCCGTAAGTTCGGATGTCCTGTCTAGCGCAAACTGGCTCTGGCGACAAGCGAAACCACCGTTGCGATTGTGTCACGGTCAAGCACAAATTTTGCCGTATGACAGAGCCGAATCGGCGGTTTTCTGCGATTGTCAGGTCTTGCTGAAGTCAGGCGCCGGGCGCGTCTCGGCTCTCGCGATGATCACGTCTTCGAGTGGCGGCTCGAGCGGCCTCTGTCCTTCGATTCCGGTCTCGATGAGCACATCGACCGGCCCGCCGGTCATGATCAGGTGCTCCACCGTATCGCGGCGGATGAGGATGAGCTTGCGGTGCGCATCGACCGACGCCGTCTCCACTACGCCAAGCCTGCGGTCGCGCCCGCGCAGCAGGCCCGGACCGCTTCGCCCGGTGAGCACGAAGGTCTTGAACGCCCAAGCGATGAGCGCGATCAGCGCGAACGCAAACAGGAAGGCGGCAACGCCAAGAATAATGCTGTCGGTGTCCGTCATCGAGGGCATTTCGGATTCCTGGGCGCCAGCGTCAGCGAGCGGAAGCTGGCCGCTAAGGCTTGTTGGCCGCCCCCTAATAAACCGTTAACCAAGGTACCAATATGACGCCGGAAGGCGCCCTTAGCTTGCCGGCGCGGCGATCCCCGATGCACCGCGAGGCAGGGCCGGGAGGCCGCAATCCACAAGGAAAATGGCCGGTCCTGTCATGGATTTGCACCTTCGAGCTGCAACAACGCGCCACATCACAATGTCCGGCGCGAAGCGGAATCGAATCGGGTAGTTTGGAGGCATGACCGACATCGACGCGCCTTCGCGTTACGCCGAGCCAGCCGCAGATCAGTCCGGCCGTGGCGGCAATGTCGCTCTCGTGGTGGCGCTCGCCCTCGGGCTAGCCGTTGCCGCCGTCGGCCTTGCCATGATCTCGCGCGAAATGGCCGAGCCCTTCGTCCTTGCCATCCTTGGCGGGCTCGCCGTGGTCGGCGTGTTCTGCCTGTTCGCTGGCGCCGTCGGCATCCTGCATTTCGGCCAGACCCAAGCGCGCAACGACGTCACCAAAGCCTTCGTCGACAACCTTCCGCAAGGGGCGCTCATCGCCGATCAGAGCGGCCGCGTGCTTTACGCCAACGAAGCCTATCGCAACTTGCTCGGGCTCGAGCCGGACATGGTGGTGCAGGCGCCTGACCGTGCCTTTGCCGGCAACAGCTTTCTCGCCGAGCAGATCTTCCGTCTCGCGCGCGCCGCCCAGCAGGGCAGGGCGCTTCGAGAGGAATTTCGCCTGCCGCCGCTTGGCGAGGCCGAGGAAGAGCCTGGCGTGCGCCCGCGCTGGTTCCGCATCTCGGTGCAGCCCATGCCGGCAGATCCCGACTCAGGCCGCAAAGGCGGGCTCGTGGTCTGGCAGGTCGACGAGGTCACCGCCGACCGCGAGCGGCAGGAGGCCGGCTTCGAGAAGGTGCAGCAGGCCATCGCCTATCTCGACAATGCGCCTGCCGGCTTCTTCACCGCCGACGGCGAGGGCACCATCGATTATCTCAACGCCACGCTCGCTCAATGGCTCGGCCTCGACCTTGCCGACGTGGCGAGCGGCCACCTCAAGCTCGCCAACATCATGTCGGAAGACGGCGCAGCGCTCATCGCCAGAGCCGGCCGCGGCGCCACGCAAGGTGCCACGCGGCGCTTCGACATCGACCTCGTCAAGGCAGACGGCACCACCCTTCCGGTGCGGATCCTGCATTGCCTGCCGCGCTATGGCGGCAATGGCGGGCTCGCGCATGCGCTGGTGCTCAATCGCGCCCCAGGCGGCGCCGAAGAGGCCGCAGCGGCGGAGCTCAGATTCGCGCGCCTGTTCAACTCGGCGCCCATCGCCATCGCCACCGTCGACCGGGAAGGCACCATCAGCACCACCAACGCGGCCTTCGTGCGGCTGTTCGGCCGCGCCGTCGATGGCGTGCCGGCGCGCAAGGTGACGCTTGCAAGCCTCGCCGACGCCGACGGCGCCGAAGCCCTGCGCAAGGCGCTCGACGCGGCCATCGCGGGCCAAGGCCTGATCGAGCCGGTCGACATTGCCTTTGAGGGCGACAAGGAGCGGAGCGGCCGTGTCTATCTGAGCCCGGTCGAGCGCGCCGAGGGAGACAGCGAGGCGGCGATCGCCTACGCCATCGACACCACCCAGCAACGCGCTCTCGAAATGCAGATCGCGCAGAGCCAGAAGATGCAGGCCATCGGCCAGCTCGCCGGCGGCATCGCGCACGACTTCAACAACATGCTGACGGCGATCATCGGCTTCTCCGACTTCCTGCTGATGAACCACCGCCCGACCGATCCTGCCTTCCAGGACATCATGAACATCAAGCAGAACGCGAACCGCGCCGCCGGGCTGGTGCGCCAGCTGCTTGCATTTTCGCGCCAGCAAACCTTGCGGCCTGAGCGGCTGCAGCTCGGCGACGTGCTGTCGGAGCTGTCGATCCTGCTTGGCCGCCTGCTCGGCGAGAACATCGAGTTGAAGCTCGACAGCGGCAGCGACATCTGGCCGGTCAAGGCCGATCTGCATCAGTTCGAGCAGGTGATCATCAACCTCGCGGTGAACGCGCGCGACGCCATGCCTGACGGCGGCAAGCTCGTAATCCGCACCGCCAATGTCAGCGAGCGGGAATCGCGCGCGCTCGGCGAGCATCGGGTGCCGCCAGGCGAATACGTGCTGATCGAGGTGAGCGACACCGGCACCGGCATGGCGCCGGAAGTGATGCAGAAGATGTTCGAGCCGTTCTTCTCCACCAAGGAAGTCGGTCGCGGCACCGGGCTCGGGCTCTCCACCGTGTACGGCATCGTCAAGCAGACCGGAGGCTACATCTTCGCCGAGAGCGAGCTTGGCCAAGGCACGGTGATGCGCGTCTACCTGCCCCGCTATCTTGAGGTCGCGGGCGAGGCCGAGCCAGCCCGCGCGCCGGCGCTTGCGCGTCGCGAGCAGCCGAAGGATCTGACCGGCCGCGGCACGGTGCTGCTCGTCGAGGACGAGGACGCGGTGCGCAGCTTCGCCGCCCGCGCGCTTGGCCAGCGCGGCTATCACGTGCTCGAGGCCACCACCGGCACCGAGGCGCTCGAGATGTTCGCAAGCTGCAACGGCGAAGTCGACCTCGTGGTCAGCGACGTGGTGATGCCCGAGATGGACGGCCCCACCCTGATGAAGCATCTCAGGAGCGAGCGCCCTGACGTGAAGATCATCTTCATCTCCGGCTATGCCGAGGACGCCTTCCGCCGAAACCTGTCGGAGAAGGAAGACTTCATGTTCCTGCAGAAGCCCTTCGACCTGAAGGAGCTCGCCGCCGCGGTGAAGGCGGCCCTGCAAGGCTGACATCCCTCTCGCCCACACGCGCGAGCCAAACGAAACCGTCAGCAAAAGTCTTCCTTTCGTCGCCGTTCGCGGCTAACACGCTTTCGCAACCTCCTTCTCGCCGCCTTGGGGATGAAAGCGCGTGCCGGATTACGAAAAACAGCCCTCCGAGGAGCATGAAGGCTTCCGGCGGAGAGCCCGGGCGAAGCCTCGCATGCCCGCGCTCACCATCCACCGCTATGGCGGGCGCCTGATCTATTTCTGGTTCGGCATGCGGTTCCGCGCGCTCATGAAGCTGTTCAAGCGCGGACACTACAGCTTCACGCTCAACTGCATGCCCGATGTGCTGGCGCTGTTCCTTTGGGTGCCGTGGAACTCGGTGCTCTATCGCGTCTCTGAAGCGAAATACCGCCGCGCCGCCGAGGCGCTTCCGCTCGACCAGCCGCCGGTCTTCGTCATCGGCCATTGGCGGACCGGCACGACTTTTCTGCACGATCTGTTCTCGGTCGATCCCAACCTCGCTTACCCGACCACCTATGAGTGCTTCTTCCCGCATCACTTCCTGCTGACCGAGAACACGCTGCCCAAGATCATGGGGGTGCTCCTGCCCAAGAAGCGCCCGCAGGACGATGTGCCGGTTGGCTTCGACCGGCCGCAGGAAGAAGAGTTCGGCATGATGATGCTTGGCGAGGGAACGCCTTACATCACCCATGCCTGGCCGCGGTTCGGCCCAGCCGATAGCGACTATCTCGACTTCAAGGGCCTCTCCGAGGCCGACAAGAAGAAATGGGCCGACGCCTATATGTGGTTCTACCGGAGGCTTGCGCTCAAGCACGGCGGCAAGCCGCTGGTGATGAAGACCCCGGCCAACGCCGCGCGGCTCAAGCTTCTCACCAAGCTCTTTCCCGATGCGCGCTACATCTATCTCTCGCGCAATCCGCTGAAAGTGTTTCCCTCAACAGTGAAGCTGTGGCGCGCGCTCTATTCGGTGCAAGGCCTGCAAAATCCGCCTTATCTCGACAGCTGGCTCGACGACTACGTGCTCGACATGTTCGCGCGGCTGACCGAGGACTACGAGGAGGACCGCCATCTGATCCCGCCTGGCCGTCTCATCGAGCTCCGCTACGAGGATCTGATCAAGGACCCGCTCGAGACCTTGCGCGATATCTATAAGCGTCTCGACATCGGCGATTTCGCTTCCGCCGAGGCGCCGATGCAGGCCTATCTCGACGCGCAGAAGGAGCATCGCGTCTCGGAGTACGAGATGCCGCTGGAGCTGAAGCGGAAGATCGTCGACCGCCTCGGCCCGTACATCGATCGCTTCGGTTATCGCGAGGCGGTGACGCGCGACCTCGCCAAGGGCGCGGCGTCGAAGCCCGTGCCCGAGCCGCAAGTTTCCTGACCGTCGTCAACACGCCCGCCTTCGGCCAATCAATTTCCCCTCTCCCCTTGTGGGAGAGGGCTGCGAGCCGCGATCTTGCGCGCTGCGCTCAAGTAGCGGAGCGATAGCGCATCAATTGCGCGCAAGTCGCATGGCGGGAAGGGTGAGCGGTGAATCTTTTTGACGCGGCAAAGCCGCTTACCCCTCACCGCGAACCCTCTAGCCTTCGCGGTTCTCCTCAGGCGCCGCATCCCAAGTCCCAAGATACAGACGGTCTGCAGCTCGCGTCCTCATGGACGAGGGATGGGGGGAGTCTAACCGAGCCGCGAGGGGTGGGGATAATTGGTGCGCTCAATCGCTCGTCATACCGGCGAAAGCCGGTATCCAGCTCGCGCGGGACGCGCGAACGAAAAGACTGGACCCCGGCTTGCGCCGGGGTGACGCAGCTTTTTGGGTAGTGTGACAACCAGCGGATAACTCCCCTCCGGGCGGCAACGCTGATATTGTTGGCCGGACCACAGTGTGACGGATAAGGGTCGCGAGCATGCTGCGCAGAGGATTGTCAGCCGCGATTGGCGCATCGATCATGGTGCTGGCGATCTGCAGCGCCAAGGCGGAAAACGCGGGCACTTGGCGGCTGCACGGCACTCTGGACGGCGATGCAAGGCCGCTGCTCTGCAAGGACCCGGAGACCGCCAAACTCGTTGTCGACGTTCTCGGCCGCGCCATCCAGGCCCGCGCCGGCGGCGATGCCGACAGGGCGAGGAGCCTGTTCGAGGTCGCAGCCAAGCTCGAAGCCGCGATATGCCTCAAACCCGCTGCCGACGACATCGTCATTCTGCGCTGCAATCTAGGCGACAAGAGCTTCGGCGACACGAGAATATCGCTCGCCAAGATCAGCGCGCTGTTGAAGTCGAACAGCTCGGCAGGCGAGCAGCCGTTCTACGCCTGGACCTATGCCACCATCGAGCCCGCCGCTGACGGCGCGAGCGCCGGCAGGACGCCGACAAGAGATGGTGCGAGGACGAGGTTGCCGCCGATGCGCCGCTCGAGCCGACACCCGATCTGATCCAGCGGGTGCAGCAGCGGTTCTACGACTTTGGTTTCGGCATCAAGCAGGTCGACGGACGCCTCAACAACGAGACCGTGGCAGGCTTGATCGCCTTTCAGAAATGGGCGGGGCTGCCGGAGACCGGGCAGCTGACCAAGCTGACCCTGCAGAAGATCGACTCAACCGAGGCGCCGCCGGCCTGGGCGGCGCTCGTTTTCGACGGTCTCGGCAACCACAGCATGATCACCGGCGACACGCGCCGCGCCGCCGAAGCCGACGCCGTCAGCGCCTTTCGTAAGAAATGGCGCGG
Source organism: uncultured Alphaproteobacteria bacterium (assembly GCA_963740805.1). Taxonomy (GTDB): domain Bacteria; phylum Pseudomonadota; class Alphaproteobacteria; order Rhizobiales; family Methyloligellaceae; genus Methyloceanibacter. The sequence goes on from CAVUFL010000007.1 coordinate 63,824, forward strand.
CGATTTCAATGTGGCCTCGGTCCCGGCGCCGCATTGCGTCGCCATCTCCACGACGCGCTACAAGACTCGGCGCCGCACCTTCACCCAGGCCTTTACCAGCATGGGCGACAGCGCAGGAGAGGCGAGCGAGAATTCGCTCGACTATTGCAATCGCGAGAAGGGCGGCGGGACCTGTCAGGCACGCGACGCAATTTGCGCTGCGGGCGGCACCACGCCGCCTCCACGCTACGACCGCGGGAACATCTCGATCAACGCCGCGCCCCCGCAGCCTGGCGGCAAGCCGAAGCGCTACGATCCGGATAACATCTCGGCCAATTCACCGGCGCCAGATAGCGGCCGCTTCAGCCCGATCGATACGCCGATCAACGCCCAGGCGCCAGGCATGAGCAGCGGAGCCGCGGAGGACGACGACAAGCCGACACCTGTGCCTCCAGAGCCGGACAAGCCCCCTGAGCAGGTGCAAGCTCCGGCCGACAAGGCTCCAAGCCCCTAGTCCATGCTGGCGCCATCACTGCGGCAGCGGCGCGTTGACCGGGATCGACTCTGGGTCAAAGCGCTTGGCGGGCACGAGGCCACCCGGCGTCGGCGCGAACGGAAGCGTCTGCACCTCGCGCACCGCGCTCCAAACCTCCGGCCCGAACACGCCGTCGAGCCTGCCGTGGTAGAGGCCCGCCTGTTTCAACAGGCGCTGCAACTCGATGCGAAACGGCTTGGTCCAGCCTTCGGCTGTTCCGCTCATCTGCTTGATCGAGTAGTCGTGGCCGAGTCTCAACGCGGCATAGATCCAGGCTGCGGCCTGGGCCGGATTGAAGGGAAGGCCTTCGCCGGAATCGTAGGCCATGGCGACATCGAACATGCCGAACAGATCGCCCTGCTGCGCGGCAAGCAGATAGAGCTTCACGGCGGCGAGCTGATTCTGTTTCACACCCTGGCCGTTGTTGAGCAGCCAGCCATAGTTGACGAGCGCGGCGAAATAGCCGTGCTCGACGAGCTTTCCGTAGCGCTCTGCTGCCTCTTCATAGGCTTCGGTCTTCTGCAGGGAGCGCGCCAGCTGGAATTCGAACCGCGCCGTGTCCGGGTATTTGGCAAGCGCGGCACGGCAGGCCTTCACGCCGGCCGCTCCGTCGAGAGCGCCGATGGTGACGCCTTCCGTCACCCGCTCGGGGTCGGTGGCGCTCGCGGCGATACGGTCGCAATCGGTAACAGGCGGCTTGCCCGTCAGCACCGGCGTATTGTCCTCAGCCTTGTCTTCCGACCGCATATCCGGCGGCAGGACATGAGAGATGTCCGGCTCATCGCCGGTCGAACTCGTGCGGCGGCGGGCGCCCATTGCCTCCACCGTCCGATTTGTCCTTGGCGCCGGTCTCTCCCTCGGCGACCTTCGTCTCCTTGTTGGTATCGCCTTTATCCTCCTTGGCGATCTCGTTTTGCTTCTCCTTCTTTTCGATCTCGCCGTCCCCCTTAGGCGGCTCGGACTTTGTCAGGTTGAAGAAGAAATCGTGCAGCAGCGAGGAATTGTCCCACGGCACTTGCTGTTCCTTGGTCCGCTCCACCACGTCGCGACGCACATCCTGCATCATAGACACCGCCGTGACGTTCGGCGTGGCGAGGTGCTTCACCAGAGCTTCGGTGAAGGGACTGTCGGGGCCCTCGCCGTCGAGCGCCACGTTATCCGGCTGGGTCGAGAAGGAGATGAGCGTGCCTGCGCCGGTCGTGATGGTGGCAAGGCCCTTGCCTACGGCGTTCGCCCGCTCGCCAAGCGCCTTGGCGAGCTTCTCGCTCAGGGGATTGTTGCGGCAGGCGTCGAGGATGACGATGTTGGTGATGCGCTCGGTGGCGAGGCGCTGCAGCGCGATATCGAGCGACACGAGCTGGAAGGGAAGATCGGCCTCGTTCGCCACGTCGGCATCGACCGGCACCATATAGTTCCGCCCGTCAACCTGGAGGCCGTGCCCGGCATAGAAGAACACGGCGGCGTCTGCCCCGTTGAGCGAGGCAGCGAAGTCGCGCACGCGGGCTTCGAAGCCAGCCTTGTCGAGATCGAGCAGCAGCGTCACCTCGAAGCCGAGATCACGGAGCTGCTGCGCCACGGCCTTGGCGTCGTTGCTCGGATTGTCGAGCTCAGGCACCGAGACGTAAGCCGAATTGCCGATGACGAGCGCGACCCTCCGGCCTGCCGCGTCCGCGTGTGTCACGGCCGCGAGCGAGGCGAGAAGTAGGAGCGAGCGGAGGAGGGTGGCAAGCATCGGCGGCAGTCTCGAGCCCAAGGTCTGACGATGATAGGCGAAGGCTCGGCTTTGCTCCAAGCCGCCCGTTGGAATGTTCCGTCCTGCGATTTTCATACCTCCCCCTTGCGGGGAGGTCCGGCGGCGCGCGGCGCACGACGCTGGGTGGGGGGATAGTTGGAGGACACACCCCACCCGGCGACCCCGGCTGAGGGCCGGGCTCGCCACCCTCCCCTGGAGGGGAGGGATGAAAGGTTTGCTTCATCGTTGAGCGTCGGCGGCCGGCTGTAATCTTCCACTCTCAGGATTGTCATCGCCCGCTGCGAGGCATGACAAGGGGAGGGGCAATGACTATGCTCGGAAGCGGAAGGTTGAGAACGTGCCGGGTCATTACACTGTGGGCCTCGTGGCCAAGGGCAAAGCCGACCGCGTCGCCGTCGACGCGGAGGACGCGCTGATTGCCGCGCTGAAAGTGAAGACCGAGCATCCCGACGCCACCATTACCTATGTGCGCCGGCAGAATCGCCGGGGCGATGCGCGCCATCCGGCCCATAGCCTCACCGGCAACCGCCGCTAGCCGTCCGGCCTGCTTGCGTGATGCCGGCGAGCCACGCTGGACGTCTTATGCATGGCAAATTCATTAAAATTGTAACCAATTCTTGCAGGCTCTGAGGGCTTTGCCTAGGGTTCGCGGCTTGCCGCAATGCATTGCGCTTAAGCGATGAAAAAGCGAACGGTTTCGGCCTTTTTGAAAGAGATGATGCTCCAGGGGCTCAGACTTCTCGTGTGGCTCTGGCTGGGCCTGTTGTGGCTCGCCCATCTCGGCCGCAAGGACGACAAGGACAGAGGCGACTTTCCTTGAGGGCTGGCTGTACCGTCTGCTTGGCTAGGTTTAAGCTCTTGCTTTTGGCTTTGCCAAGGTCTTCCCGGTGGCCATTGCCTTTAAGAGAGGGCGAAACAAGCCACGATCGGACTCGGGTGGCTGCTGGGTTTATCTTTGCAACTCATTTCCTGCGCCTAGCTTTTGATGCAGCTTTTTTGGGGGGCTCAGTACCCTGCTGGGGTGCAATCGGTATACGAGGATAGCGTGCCCCCGACTGCATGAGCGCTTGGAGGACGGCTTCGCTACTCGTTATGATGCCTACCCTGTACAAACGGCAGCTATGAAACTTACAATTTCTCAGTATTAGACGCTTGTGACTCTAGTACCCACAGGCGGAAATATAACGTCGCCACAGTCAGTAAAGCTTGATATCCCATACATTGCTATATGACCGTCGAACAAAACCACCCCAGGACCGATCAAATCACAATTGTGGAAATTTTTTCCTTCCAATATATTGGACAAAGGGGTGACCATGTCCTGAATACGGTAGACACTATCAGTGTAGTTGTCTGATTTCGGGTTAAAATTTGTAGGCGTCTGACCAAGTAGTGTATATAATATACCCTCCTTGTATTTCTTATACGCTGAAGCCGCAAGCATAATCGAAAGTGCGACAACTAGACTGCCCAACAATGCTGCTACTGCGATTGCTAGAAATCCATAATCTTCGTATAACTTGTTTGTATACACGGAGACGGCCATTAGTCCGCCTCCGCCAAGGATGCCGAGCCAAATAAGTATTCGAATGAAATAGTCCACGAACGATGCCGTCGTTTCGCTGACGCCAATAATCCTAAGCAGCATTGCCCACATAAGTTGTAACCGTGCTCAATTGCAGCAATCAATATTAACCCGAAACCTGACATACGCCGAAGGGGCATAGCCGACCTGTGCATAAAAAAGAACGGATTGCGAACGGAGAACAAAACGTGTACATTGCCCTCTCGCTCTCATGAGAGGCGCTGAATTTGGGGCCCACGCCCCGGGGATCATGCTGAACCGGCGTTTGCCACCATCGCCGGGCCTGTGAAATAAGGGAGAATCGGCCATGTTGAATGTCGCGCTTCGTCTCGTCGAAGGAGGTGAAATGGACAGGGAGAAGGCGCTCGAAGCTGCCATCTCGCAGATCGAGCGGAATTGCGGCAAGGGCTCCATCATGCGCCTCGGCCAGAACGAGAAGGCGGTGGAGGTCGAGGCAATCTCCACGGGCTCGCTCGGCCTCGACATCGCGCTCGGCATCGGCGGCCTGCCGCGCGGCCGCGTCGTCGAGATCTACGGGCCTGAAATCCTCCGGCAAGACCACGCTCGCGCTGCACGTCATCGCCGAGGCGCAGAAGCGCGGCGGCATTTGCGGCTTCATCGACGCCGAGCACGCACTCGACACGGTCTATGCGCGGAAACTCGGGGTCGACCTCGAGCAGCTCCTGATCTCACAGCCGGATACCGGCGAGCAGGCGCTCGAGATCACCGACACTCTGGTCCGCTCCGGCGCCATCGACGTGCTGGTGATCGACTCCGTTGCGGCGCTGACGCCGAAGGCCGAGCTCGAAGGCGAGATGGGCGACCAGCTTCCGGGCTCACAGGCGCGGCTGATGAGCCAGGCCTTGCGCAAGCTCACCGCCTCGATCTCCAAGTCCCGCTGCATGGTGATCTTCATCAACCAGATCCGCATGAAGATCGGCGTGATGTTCGGCTCGCCCGAGACCACGAGCGGCGGCAATGCCTTGAAGTTCTACGCCTCGGTGCGCCTCGACATCAGGCGCATCGGCGCCATCAAGGAGCGCGAGGAGGTGGTCGGCAACCAGACCCGCGTCAAGGTGGTGAAGAACAAGGTGGCGCCGCCCTTCAAGCAGATCGAGTTCGACATCATGTATGGCGAGGGCGTCTCCAAGACCGGCGAGCTGGTCGATCTCGGGGTGAAGGCAGGCATCGTGGAGAAATCAGGCTCCTGGTTTTCCTTCGAGTCGGAGCGCATCGGCCAGGGGCGCGAGAACGCCAAGCAATATCTGAAAGAGCATCCGCAAATGGCCGAGAAGATCGAGCGCGCCATCCGCCAGAATGCAGGCCTGATCGCAGGCCAGATCCTCGAGGGTGCGAGCGAGGCAACCGGCGAGGGCGCCGAAGGCGACGAGGGTGCCGCAGGCTTTGCCGAGGACGGCACCGTGGCGCCGATCGGCGGCGCTGCCGCACGGCGCGGCCGCCGCTGACTTGATGTGCGCTGAAGTTCAGTAAGTAACAGTTGCGTTCGTCATGGCCGGGCTGAGCCCGGCCATCCACGTCTTTGCATTCCTCCCCTTTAGGGGAGAGTGGCGATCAGGTTTTGAGCCGGGATCGCCGGTTGGGGTGAAGCTGCTTGGACCCCCCACCCCGACGCCGCCTGAAAGGGCGTCGTCGGACCTCCCCGCAAGGGGGAGGTATGAACAGTCTGCGGCCGTGCTCCCGCTTGCCAGCCTTGGCTCCCCGAACTATGTCTCAAGCCTGATCCTTGAAGCCCGCGCCTCTTCACGGCAGGCGGCTTCGCCACGCCAGTTTAGGCTAGGATTCATTTGCGATCTTCGCGTAGCCTCCGTCGCGAACGGTCGCGCGCGATACGAGGCCTCCCAGCATCGCTGCCATGAGCCAAGCCAAGAAGACGAGCGCCAAGAAAGCCAAGGCCGCTGGCGCGGCCGAAGCCAGCAAGAAAGCCGGCCAGAAACGCATGAACGACAAGACTGTCACCAATAGCCCCGCCAAGGACGCCAGCGCTGCCAGTCCTGGCAGCACGAGCGTCAACAGCACGAGCGTCAACAACACGAGTGTTAAAGCCACGAGCGTCAATGCCATCCGCGCGGGCTTCCTCGATTTCTTCGCCCGCAACGGCCATCAGGTGCTGCCCTCGAGCCCGCTCGTGCCGCGCCACGACCCGACCCTGATGTTCACCAATGCCGGCATGGTGCAGTTCAAGAACGTGCTGACCGGCGCCGAGAAACCTGCGTTCCCGCGCGTCGCCACGGCGCAGAAATGCGTGCGCGCCGGCGGCAAGCATAACGACCTCGACAATGTCGGCTACACCGCCCGCCACCACACCTTCTTCGAGATGCTCGGCAACTTCTCCTTCGGCGATTATTTCAAGGAGCGCGCCATTCTCCTCGCCTGGGAGCTGCTCACCAAGGACTACGCGCTCGACAAGAAGCGCCTCTTGATCACCGTCTATGAAGACGACGACGAGGCGGCAAGACTGTGGCGCAAGATCTCGGGCTTCCCCGACGACAAGATCATCCGCATCGCGGGCTCCGACAATTTCTGGTCGATGGGCGAGCTTGGACCTTGCGGTCCGTCCTCGGAGATTTTCTACGACCATGGCCCGAGCATGCAAGGCGGCCCTCCCGGCAGTCCCGACGCCGAAGGCGACCGCTTCGTCGAGATCTGGAATCTCGTGTTCATGCAGTACGAGCAGCTCGCGGGCGGCGATGCGCGTCGACCTGCCGCAGCCCTCCATCGACACCGGCATGGGGCTTGAGCGCATCGCGGCCGTCCTGCAGGGCACCCACGATAATTACGAGATCGACCTGTTCCGCGCGCTGATCGCGGCCTCGGTGTCGCTCACCGGCGTGCCGGCGAAAGGCGAGGCGAAGCCCAGTCACCGCGTCATCGCCGATCATCTGCGCGCGGTCTCCTTCCTCATCGCCGACGGCGTGCTGCCCTCCAACGAGGGGCGCGGCTATGTGCTCCGCCGCATCATGCGCCGCGCCATGCGCCACGCTCATCTGCTCGGCGCCGAGGAGCCTCTGCTGTGGCGGCTGGTGCCGACGCTGATCACCGAGATGGGCCACGCTTACCCTGAGCTCGAGCGGGGATCGAGCCTGATCGTCGAGACCCTGAAGCTTGAGGAGACCCGCTTCCGCGATACGCTAGACCGCGGGCTTCGTCTCCTCGACGAGGCGACGCGAGGATTGGGGCGCGGCGACATGCTTCCCGGCGAGACCGCCTTCAAGCTCTACGACACTTACGGCTTCCCCTTCGACCTGACCGAGGATGCGCTGAAAGCCCGCGGCATCGGCGTCGACACCAAGGGCTTCGCCGCATGCATGGAGCGCCAGCGCGCCGAGGCCCGGAAGTCATGGGCAGGGTCCGGCGAGGCCGCGACCGAGACCTTGTGGTTCGAGCTGAAGGAGGAAGTTGGCGCGACCGAATTCCTCGGCTACGCCGCCGAGGCCTCATCCGGCGAGATCGTGGCGCTCGTCAAGGACGGCAAGCGCGTGCCCGAGCTGAAGGCCGGCGAACGGGGCGCGGTCATCGTCAATCAGACGCCGTTCTATGGCGAGTCTGGCGGCCAGGTCGGCGATCGCGGGCTGATCTCAAGCCCATCAGGCGCGCGCTTTACAGTCGAGGACACGCAGAAGAAGCTGCATGGCCTGTTCCTGCATTCCGGCGCGCTCGAAGCGGGCAGCTTGAAGGGCGGCGAGGTGGTCGATCTTGAGGTCGATCACGCGCGGCGCACCGCGACGCGCGCCAATCACTCAGCCACGCATCTGCTGCACGAAGCGCTCCGCGAGGTGCTTGGGCTGCATGTGGCGCAGAAGGGCTCGCTGGTCGAGCCCGGACGGCTCAGGTTCGATTTCTCCCATCCGCGGCCCATGACCGAGGCCGAGATCAAGGCGGTGGAAGATCTCTGCCAACACCATGGTTCTGCAAAACTCGGCCGTCGAGACCCATCTGATGCGCCCCGACGAGGCGATCGCCAAAGGCGCGCTTGCGCTGTTCGGCGAGAAATACGGCGATGAGGTCCGCGTCGTCAGCATGGGCAGGAGCGAGGCAAGCGAAAAGGCCGATCACGCTTATTCCGTCGAGCTTTGCGGCGGCACCCATGTGCGGCGCACCGGCGATATCGGCTTGTTCAAGATCGTCGGCGAGAGCGCGGTCGCTTCCGGCGTGCGCCGCATCGAAGCCCTCACGGGCGAGGGCGCGCGCTCTTATCTCGCGACGCAAGATCGGCGCGTGCGCGAGGCGGCGGAGCTGCTCAAAGTCGGTCCCGACGAGATGATCGAGCGGCTTGCAGCCATTCTCGATGAGCGCCGCAAGCTCGAGAAGCAGCTCGCCGACGCCAAGCGCCAGCTTGCTCTTGGCGGGGGTGCTGCGGCCGACACCTCGTCCGCGATCCGCGATCTCGGGCCGGTGAAGCTCTTTGCCCGCACGCTGCAGGACGTCGCGCCGAAGGACCTGCGCGGCCTCGTCGATGACGCCAAACGCCAGCTCGGCTCCGGCGTCGTCGCCATTATCGGCGTGTCTGAGGAAGGCAAGGCCGGCCTCGTGGTCGGTGTCACCGATGATCTCACCGGCACTTACAACGCGGTCGACCTCGCCCGTGCCGGCGCCGAGGCGCTTGGCGGCAAAGGCGGAGGAGGGCGCCCTGACCTCGCCCAAGCCGGAGGGCCCGACGGCGCCAACGCCGCCGCCGCGCTCGACGCCATCGCCGCGCGGATCACCGGCGGCGCTGCCGCGGAGGCAGGCGCGCGCCGCGCGGGGACCGCCTGACGATGAGCCTCAAATCCGTCTGGCGCGACTGGCGGGTCAAGGTTCACGACATCTTAGAGGTCGGCGACGGCAATCCCATCGGCCGCGTCTTCAATGTCTTCCTCGTCACCCTCATCCTCGCCAATGGCGTCGCCTTCGCCGCGGAGACGGTCCCGTCTCTCTATGCGCGCTATGGGCCGGAGTTCGAGGCCTTCAACACTTTCTCGGTGATGGTGTTCACCATCGAATATGTGCTCCGGCTGTGGAGCTCGGTCGAGATCCCGCTGCTGCGCCGCTTGCCGCATTGGCGTGCGCGTCTGAGATTCGCGCTGCGGCCGATGATGATCATCGACCTGCTCGCCTTCTTGCCTTGGTATCTGTACCTGTTTGTGCCCTTCGATCTGCGCGCCTTGCGGGTCTTGCGCCTGTTCCGCCTCTTCCGGCTGCTCAAATTGCTGCGCTACTCGCCGGCGCTGCAAACTCTGCAGCGCGTTCTCGCCAACGAGTACCGCGCGCTGCTGGGCGCGCTCTTGGTGATGATGATGCTGCTCCTGTTCGCATCCTCGATCGTCTATTTCCTCGAACGCGACGCCCAGCCCGACAAATTCAGCTCGATCCCGGCGGCGGCGTGGTGGGGGCTCGCCACCCTCACCACCATCGGCTACGGCGATGTCGTGCCGATCACCCCGTTGGGGAGGGTCTTTGGCGGGGTCGTCATGCTGTTCGGCCTCGGCATGTTCGCCCTGCCGATCGCCATTCTGTCCGCCGGCTTCAGCCAGGAATCGGCGCGCCACGAATTCGTGGTGACCTGGAGCATGGTCGCGCGCGTGCCGCTGTTCGCAACGCTTGAGGCAACCGAAGTGGTCGAGGTCACCAAGCTGCTTTACACCCGCCTGTTCCAGCCAGGCGCGACCATCGTGCCCGCGGGCGATCCTGGGGGCGCCATGTATTTCATCGGCAGCGGCGAGGCCACGGTGTGCGTGGTGCCTGGACAACCCGTCAAGCTGCACGAAGGCGATTTCTTCGGCGAGATGGCGCTGCTCGAACATCGCCGCCACAAGCATGCCGTGGTCGCCGACACGGTTTGCCGCGTCTATGTGCTGGACAGCGAGGGATTGGCGCGCTTGAGCAGCCGTCATCCAGAAATCGTCAAGCATATCAAGGAGGTGGCTAGAGAGAGGGCGATCGAGAACCAAAAGCTTCGCCGTGCGCCGCGTGTTCCCCGCGCCAAATCGTCAGCAGCGAAGAACGAAACCGAAGCGCAATAGAGGCGGCGTGCCTCAAGCTGCAGCGCGGTCGGCCATGGCTTCTTGCAGCCGCTCATCGATCTTGTCGAGAAAGCCCGTGGTGGAGAGCCACGCCTGATCGGCGCCGACCAAGAGCGCTAGATCCTTGGTCATGAAGCCTGCCTCGATGGTACCGACCACCACCTTCTCCAGCGTCTCGGCGAAACGGGCAAGCTCGGCGTTGTCATCGAGCTTGGCGCGGTGCTTGAGTCCGCCGGTCCAGGCGAAGATCGAGGCCGTGGCGTTGGTCGAGGTGGCGCGCCCCTGCTGATGCTGCCGGTAATGGCGGGTGACGGTGCCGTGCGCGGCCTCGGCAAGCACCGTCTTGCCGTCAGGCGTCATCAGCACGCTCGTCATCAGCCCGAGCGAGCCGAAGCCTTGCGCCACGGTGTCGGACTGCACGTCGCCGTCATAGTTCTTGCACGCCCACACATAGCCGCCGGCCCATTTCAGGCACGACGCCACCATGTCGTCGATCAGCCGGTGCTCGTAGGTCAGCCCGCGGCGCTCGAACTCCTCGCGGAACTCAGCTTCATACACCTCGGCGAAGATGTCCTTGAAGCGCCCGTCATAGGCCTTGAGGATGGTGTTCTTGGTGGAGAGATAGACCGGATAATTGCGTATCAGCCCGTAATTCAGGCTGGCGCGCGCGAAATCACGGATCGAGTCGTCGACGTTGAACATGGCAAGCGCCACGCCGGGGCCCTTGAACTCATGCACCTCATGCTCGACGCGGGTGCCGTCCTCGCTCACGAAGCTGATGGTGAGCTTGCCTTTGCCAGGCACCCGGAAGTCGGTGGCACGGTAGACGTCGCCGTAAGCATGACGGCCGATGACGATGGGCTTGGTCCAGCCCGGCACGAGGCGCGGAACGTTGCGGCAGATGATCGGCTCGCGGAAGATCACCCCGCCAAGGATGTTGCGGATGGTGCCGTTCGGCGACTTCCACATCTTCTTGAGGCCGAACTCCTTCACCCGCGCCTCGTCGGGGGTGATGGTCGCGCATTTGATGCCCACGCCGCAGTCCTTGATGGCGTAGGCCGCGTCAATGGTCACTTGATCGTCGGTGGCATCGCGGTTCTCAATCGAGAGGTCGAATGTGCGAAGCTCGATATCGAGATAGGGCCTGATCAGCTTGTCCTTGATCAGCTGCCAAATGACCCGAGTCATCTCGTCCCCGTCCAGATCGACGACGGGGTTCGTCACCTTGATCTTGCTCACTGGAAGTCTCCGGCGGGATATCTGAAGGCGTATCGCTCTCGCTTTCGGCTCACCATTGCGGCCTGCTCGCCCCTATAGCATCGTGTTCCGATGGTGAAAGCAAGAGCCGAGGCCGCCGATCGGGCAAAACCCAAGGCGCGGGCGATGCCCAAATCGCGGGCAAAGACCGAGCCGTCGAGCTTGGCGCCTGCGGTGATCCTGATCGCGCCGCAGCTCGGCGAGAATATCGGCTTTGCCGCGCGGGCCATGGCCAATTTCAGCCTCACCGAGCTTCGCCTGGTCGCCCCTCGCGACGGCTGGCCCAACGAAAAAGCGCGTGCCGCCGCAGCCGGTGCCGACAGCATCATCGATGGCGCCAAGGTCTATGCGAGCCTCGCCGAGGCAATTGGCGATCTCACCTTCCTGCTCGCCACCACGGCGCGGCCACGCGGCATGGTGAAACCTGTGCTGACGCCTGCAAGGTGCTGCCCGCGAGCTCGCCGCACGTGGGGCGAGAGGCGAGCGCGCAGGCGTGATGTTCGGACCTGAGCGGAGCGGCCTCGACAACGACGCGATCTCGCTCGCCGACGCCATCGTGACGGCGCCGGTCAACCCGTCCTTCGCCTCCTTGAGCCTGCCGCAGACCGTGCTGCTCATCGGCTATGAATGGCGGCAGGCGCGGACGCCTGAACCTTCGCTCGGCCGCGCCACCGCATGCGATGGGCCTGCCGCGGAAGGTCTCGATCTTGCAGGCACGCGGGCCGCGACCCGCGCCGAGCTGCTCGCCCTTTTCGAGCACCTTGAAAGCGAGCTCGACCGATGCGGTTTCCTGCGGCCGCCGGAGAAACGCCCCACCATGGTACGCGCCATCCGCAACATGTTTCATCGCATGGGCGCGACCGAGCAGGACGTGCGCACCTGGCGCGGGATCGTGGCCTCGCTCAGCGGTAGCAACAGACGCAAGCGCACGGGGGAGGGGTCATAGTTCTGCCCCGTTTCTGCTATTGCGATGACCCTTGAGGATGATTAGCTTCCGGGCACCGCAGGGAGAGGGGCAATCAATGCGAGTTGCGTGGATTCAAGGGAGCGGAGCCGCGCTCACGGCAGCGCTCACGCTCTTGACCGGAGCACCGCTTAACGCCGCCGATCAGTCCGGCGTCCACTACGTTGCCGAGGAGCTCGGCAACCGCACCAAGCCCGCCGATGCAGGGCAAGGCTCTTCCAAGGGGCTCAGCGACAGCGCCGTGCGCGTGATGTCGACCTTCGCGCTCTCCATTGTTCCCGACCAAGTGCCGGCAGGGCCTGGCGGGCAGATGGTCAAACTGGATAAGTCGGACCCCAACAAATATCTCATCCCTATCGACGATGCGCGCCAGATCATCCGCGTCGCCACCCGCTCGGCTTACGCCGAGGTCTGCAAGCTGCCTGAGCTCGAAAAGGCGAATTTCGACGCGATGATTCGGGGCGAGAAGCTTCGCGGCTGGACCGCGCAGCAGATGATGTTCATCCACGCCCTGCACACTTTCGCCACCTCCTACTTCGCCGGCAACGTCAAGATCACCGAGTCTGACGCCGACCAATCGGGGTCCTTGGCCAAGGAGGGTGCCGCAGCGGCCAATGCCGCCAAGGGCGCCGCCACGACCATCACCACCAAGAAGCTCGAATGCGCGCCTGGGCAGAAGGAAAAGGTGGCGGCGGCGATCAACACCTATGTCCAGTCGGCCCCGCCGGCTACCGTCGCAACCACTCCTCCGGCGGCTGATCCTCAGGCGGCACCAGAACCCGTGCCCGGACTGTCAACCTTGGTTCCAGAGACACCGGCGCCGGTGGCCGGCGGCGCCAATTGACACTTTCTGCACATTCCGTGTAACAGAGCGCGGGCGGCGCTTCCTCCCTCTTGGTTTGGAGCGCTCGAAGGCGAGGCCGTGAACGCGGGCTTCCGCCCTTCATCGCAAATGGTTTAAGAAGCTGCCGCGCGGTCGACAGACCCGCGAGCAAGCTCAATTCGGCTTTGGAGCTTTTGAGAATGACGAAACGTGTGCACGCGAAGCATAAGATCGACCGCCGCCTCGGCGAGAATATCTGGGGCCGGCCGAAGAGCCCTTACAACAAGCGTGAATACGGACCCGGCGAGCATGGCCAGCGCCGCCGCGGCAAGCTTTCCGACTACGGCCAGCAGCTTCGCGCCAAGCAGAAGCTGAAAGGCTATTACGGCAACATCACCGAGAAGCAGTTCAAGGCGATCTACAGCGAGGCGGCCCGTCTCAGAGGCGACACATCCGAAAATCTGATCGGCCTGCTTGAGCGCAGGCTCGATGCCATCGTCTATCGCGCCAAATTCGTGCCCACGGTATTTGCCGCGCGCCAGTTCGTGAGCCATGGCCATGTGCGGGTCAACGGCCGCCGCGTCAACATCTCGAGCTACCGCTGCCGCGAAGGCGACGTGATCGAGGTGCGCGACAAGGCCAAGGATGCCGGCATGGTGCTCGAATCGGCGCAGAGCCCTGAGCGGGACGTGCCGGAATATATCGAGGTGGACCACTCCAAGATGACGGCCAAGCTGCTCCGCTCGCCGACGCTGTCGGACGTGCCCTATCCGGTGATGATGGAGCCGAACCTCGTCATCGAGTTCTACTCGCGCTAAGCCTCAACTCCCGGCGAGCAGGACGACGCCGGCGATCGTCAGCAGTGCGGCGACCCCGACCCGCAGCCGCTCGCCGAAAGATGCGAGCTTCTCGAGCGCGACCAGGACGGTGAGCGCGGCAATCCAGATCAGGTTCATCACCCCCCCGACGAACAACAGCAGCATCAGCAAAGAGCAACAGCCGACGCAATAAGCGCCGTGGTCGAGACCCATGCGCCAGGCGCCCCACGGGCCGGCACGCCAATGCGCGGCGATGAACTGCGCCGGGCTGCGGCAATGGGAGAGGCAGTCATTCTTGAACGGGGTGAGCTGGTAGAGGCCGGCGGTAATCAGAAAGGCCCCGGCGAGCGTCGCGCTGCGCAGACCCATCATGACGCCCATGGCGCCGGAACGTTCGAGCGCCCATTGCGCCATCACCGCAAAGGCGCTGAACAGAATCCACAAGGCGAGATAGCCGGCGGCGAAGGACGCGATCGACAAGCCCGCATTGCCGAGCTGACCCTTGATCTCGGCCTGGCGCACCACGCGCCCATAAAGCAGGATGGTCGGCGCGGCGCTCGGCAGCATCATCGCCACCATCATGGTCGCCCACATGAAGAAACTGACGAGCCAGTAGGCGAGGTCCCAGTCTCCGCTCACGCCGCTCGGAAAGGCGCGCAACGGTGCCGCCCAATCGGTCATGGCGAAGGGGTCCATGCCGGTGCCGGCGCCGGTCAGGACCGCGAGCCAGCAAAGCAGCGCAAGCGTACCGAGCGCAGCGATGACGATGAGCGTGTCGCGCTTCAGAAGGTCTTCAAGCGCAAACGCAATCATGTCCGCTCAACGCACCATGCCGCTCTGGCAAAGATGGATGGGAGCAAACTGGCCGTAGGTGTCGTCGAGCTCGAAGCTGACCGGGCCCTCGGTCTTCGACCAGCCGCGCCCGATCTCGGCCATGGCAAATTCGAAACCGTTGGGCTGCTCGATGCGCACGCGATGCTCGGCCCCGGTGATCGGGTTGAGGATTGGCGCACCGCGCGTTTCCAGGACGCCATCGATGCGGGCGCGGGCGGTGCGGCCGTCGACGTCGAGCTCGAATTCGATGTCGGCGACGATCGGTTCGTGCACTGTGTCGCAGGTCGAGGAGAAGACCTGAAACACCGTCGCTCCAGGCTCGGTGTCCTCGCCTTGCAGGATGCGGAGGAGCGCCACGCGCTGCTCGGCCGTGGCCCGCTTGTCGAGAATATGCACGCCCTCGCCTTTGCCTTCATGAATGGGGCCGGGCCAGCGGAAGATCGCGGCGGCGCGCAGGCCATCAAGCCGTGTGGTTCCGTGATAGCCCTCGTCGATCTCGAACACGGCAAGCCCACGGCAATTGCCGTAGGTCGGCAGCGCGTTGAATTGGCAAGGGCAGCCGTAAGAGCAATTGCAATTGCCGAATTCGCGGCCCTTGATTTCCCATCTGGTCATGGCATTCTCCTCGCGTGCGGTAGGACCGCCATAGGCAGCCAACGCGGGGATTTTGTGGCGGTGATGCCTACGCCGTAAGGGTCTGGGCGTTGTGGGTAATGCCCTTGGCGGTGAGCAGGTCCTGCAATTCGCCTGCCTGGAACATCTCGCGCACGATATCGCAACCGCCGACGAACTCGCCCTTGACGTAGAGCTGCGGAATGGTCGGCCAGTTGGAATAGGCCTTGATGCCGTCGCGCACGCCCATGTTCTCGAGCACGTTGATGTCTTTGAAATCGACGCCGAGATGGTTGAGGATCTGCGCCACCTGCATGGAGAAGCCGCATTGCGGCATCTCTTTCGTGCCCTTCATGAACAGCACGACGTCGTTGCCAGCGACCTGCTTGCCGATCCAGTCCTGAACTTCCTGCTCGCTCATCTCTTCCAATCTCCTTTAGGACGGCGCTTTCGTCTTGAGCGCGAGCGCGTGCAGCGCTCCGCCCATCTGACCCTTCAGCGCATCATAGACCATCTTGCTCGCGACCATCAACTCCGCTAAAATCAACTAATTGAGAGGTGCATTTTCGGCTGTATTCGGTAGTTCATGTTAGCCCATCGTTAGCCGATTTGACTTTCCTATCTTGTTAGCCCCTCGTTAGCCGGAGGAAAAAATGACCAGGCGCAAGACACTTTCGGACAACGGTGTTGCTGCTCTGAAGCCGAAGGCAAAGCGTTACGCTTATCCCGATCCCGAACTCCGAGGCCACTATATCAGGGTTCAACCGTCCGGTGCCAAGAGCTACGTCGCCGTGGCAAGAGATCCCAGCGGCAAGCAGATATGGGCGACCGTCGGCGATGCCTCCCTAATCAAAATCGATGAGGCCCGCGAAAAGGCCCGCAAACTCGTCAAGACAATCAGTGTTGGCGAGGACCGGTCAGGCCCGCAGAGCTATCGCAAGGTTTCCGACGAATGGTTCAAGCGCCACGTTCAGAAAAAGGATCGAAAGCTCCGTTCGGAGCTGAATATCCGCCGCTACCTCGGCAAGCACATCCTGCCTACTTGGGGCAGTCGTGACTTCGCCACGATCAAACGCACCGACGTCGCCACGCTCTTGGACAAGGTCGAGGACAATTCGGGCCCGGTGGCGGCTGACCTGACGTTGTCCATCATCCGCTCCATCAGCAATTGGTACGCCACCCGCGACGACAACTATGTCAGCCCGGTCGTCAGAGGCATGCGGCGATCTGAGCCGAAGGAGCGCGCTCGTGATCGCATCCTCGATGACGACGAAATCCGTGCCGTGTGGAAACAGGCCGAAGCCAACGGAACTTTTGGTGCCTTCGTCCGGCTCGCTTTGCTGACCGCTCAGCGCAAAGAGAAAGTCGCCAGCATGAAGTGGGAGGATATCGAGGGAAATATCTGGCACATCCCTAACGAAGAGCGAGAGAAGGGTAACGCAGGCGACCTCGTGCTTCCCAAGAGGGCGATCGAGATCGTCGAGCAACAATTGCGCTTTGCGAGCAATCCATACGTTCTCGTTGGTCGTGGCGGTGGTCACTTTAACGGCTTCAGTGTGGCGAAAGAGGCATTCGACGCGAAGGTGACGATACCGCACTGGACGATTCACGATTTGAGACGCACGGCGAGATCGCTGATGTCACGCGCCGGAGTGCGACCGGATATTGCCGAGCGCACTCTTGGCCACGCGATCAAGGGGGTGGAGTTCTATCTATGACCGGCACGGGTACGATGCAGAAAAAGCCGAGGCGTTAAAGAAGCTCGCAGGCCTGATCGGGTTGATACTCGCCGGGCCCGCCGATAACGTGGTGGAATATTCACGTGACAGCGCTTGAGCTGAAGAAGCAAATCCGCTAGTCCTATTCGCGACGCATTTGGTGGCGGTGATAAACACCCCCGGAGCGACCCTAACCAAGGCGCTCGACTGCGGCGAAATGGACGCTGCTGATGGATGCCGACCAGCGGTCGGCATTTGGTGGGGGTGAGCAACACCAGCCGGAGCGACCCTAACCAAGGCGCTCGACTGCGGCGAAAGACGCCGCTGATGGATGCCGAATTCCCGTTCAACGCGGGGGTCGGCATTTTTTTATTGCCCGCTCTCCGCTAAACAAATGGAGAACTGGCGATGTTACCAACACTGCTTAAATTCAAAGACCTGCAAGAGCGCGGCATCGTAAAGAGCCGCGAGCAACTCAGACAGATCCAACAGAATTACGGGTTTCCTCTGGGCCGCTGGATGACGCCGAACACGCGCGTCTGGACCGAGGCGGAGATTGCCGGATGGCTAGAGAGCCGTCCTCAGGCGATCGAGAACAAGCCCGTCGTGATAAGCGACAAGCATATTTCGCGGCGCATCCGCAAGTCCGCGGAGGCCTCGTGATTAATGGGGCGCGCAAACGCAAAGATGGCCGCTTCCAGCAATCGGGGCGCGTAATGGTGGCGATCCTTAAACAAACCGACTTCGTCTGGAAAGGTCTTGGTCTGCACCTTGGTCGGCGCAAGACGCCAGTTCTGACGCTCGTGGCCAACTCCACGAATCCGCATCTATTCCGCATCGTATATCCCAACGGCTGGATGAGCATGCCTGGGAACCTGACGCGAGCGAAGGATGCCGCCTACGGCCATGCCAGACATTTGCTGGGCCAAGAAAGCCCGTCAGAGGCCCGCCAGACGGGCGAAAGGAGGCCGCCTGAATGGCTCTCCACCCCAAACGCAAAAGAGCCGCCGGCGCTGTGAACGCTAGCGGCCCATTGATGGAGATGACTTAAGCATGGGTGATTTAGCAAAGCCGACACGCACTGACAAGCCTGCCACTGGGGGCGCTCATGGGCGGTGACGGCATCTTCGCCAAGTATCAGCCGCGCTACGCAGAGCACAACGTCGTCACCTTTCCTGTTAGCGCCGACAAGAAGCCTGCCATCAAGCACTGGCAAAGGTTGGGGCTTAAGGGTTCCGCAAAGCTCGCCGAGAAATTCTCTGACGTCGATACCTTTGGCTTTCCGCTTGGCCCACGTTCTGGCCTCACCATTCTGGACGTGGACACCAAGGACCAGGGCGTGCTGCGCGAGGCCCAGTCGCGCTACGGGGAAACCCCCTATGTGGTGGAGACTGGCGGCGGGTATCACGCCTATTACCGCTATGGTGGCGAGCGGCGGCACATCAGACCGTGGGGACGGGACGTTCCCATTGATGTTCTCGGTGGGGGTTATGCCGTTGGTGCGCCGTCAGTGGCAGCGAAGGGATCATACAAAATCATTCACGGCAGCCTCGATGACCTCAAGAGTCTTCCTCCGCTTCACGTCATGCTCGACGAGCTACGTAAGCCAATACCGGAGGGCAATCGCAATCAATCACTGTTTCGCATGAAGTCTTGAACAAGCGGCACACGCCGACGATCTCGAAACCCTTATGGACGTGATGAGGACGCACAACATGGACTGCACCATACCGTTGCCCGAATCCGAGTTAGAGGCCGCCGCACGTTCCGCTTGGAAGTATGAGCAGGAGGATAGGAACCTCGTGGGGCGTGGCAAAGCCGTCGTGATGTCCCACAACACAATCGATCGAGTGATGGCCCATAGCCCCGATGCATTCCTTCTACTGACGATTTTGAAGCGTCACCATTGGGGGCGTGACTTTGTATTGGCCAAGCCTATGGCTGCTTCAATGGGTTGGACGCTTCGAAGGTGGAAAAGTGCCCGCAACCTCCTCGTGAGATTGGGCCTAATTGCCTGCATCCATGAGGGTGGAATAGGTCCGAATGACCCCCCGATATATGCGTGGGCCAATAGCCTCTGACGCTAAGGGGTGCGATTTCACACCCCAATAAGAAATAAACACCCTCCTCCAGCAGGGGACCATTAGGAGGAGAAAACCAACGTTGCCCCTTTTGCGAAAAATTTCGCGCAAACGGATGGAGGCGCGCATGACGATTACCGAGCAACGTACTCATCAAGGGGAAAACCGATCAGCCTAGATGACCTTGATTGGTGGCCACCGCTTGGCGTTCGGGCCACTTGGCCTAAGTCCTTACCATTAGCTGCGTACTCGCCGCCAATACCGGCCCCAGCGAAAAATCTGAACAGAGCGAAGCTTGGGAAATCCCATGAGAAGGCCGTGGCAGCCGTAGCGGGAACGTAAGCGTAAGCGTGACGAAGAACAGCCGCTTGCGTCCGAGCCGATCGGCGAGCCAGCCGCCCACGAACGTCAGAAATGGCAGTTGGCGCCACAAGCGTCGCAGCCAGTTCAAAGTGATTTGGAGCCCTCCTGGAGCCTCAAAGCGGCAATACATCACTACCTATCATATGATGTACGCTTGAAAGTCCTTGGTTTTAACGGCATATTCCTTCGCCATACCGCATTCGGCTAACGTACGGCTAATTAAAAGGCCAAAATCATGAGCGCAGTCGACGTGGCTTCGAGCGCACCACAGCGGCGCAGGAGCCGCATCCGAGCGGGCTGCAAGCTGCCGCCGACAGTGTAGAAAACAATCTCTGGGGACGCGCATCACACGGGAAGCTTCGTTAGGAAACCTGCATTGACAGTCCAAACAAAATCCCAGGATCTCATTAAGGCCGATGCATGCGAGATGACCCGCTTCAACGCGCTGCGTCATGGCTTACTTTCGCGCTACACGGTCTTGCCGTGGGAGAACGCCGAAGAATATCAGGCGATCATAGCGGCGCTGGTGGCCGAGTACGCGCCGCAGGGACCAACCGAAGAACATCTGGTTGAGGAGATCGCAGGCATATTATGGCGCAAGCGTCGGCTGCGCTTGGCCGAGGCTGCCGCCCACAGGCGGGGGCTCGACGGCACGCTGACGTCCTATCGCGAGACGGTCAAGGTCGCCCTTGTTCATCTCGACAGTACCGGCCAGTCCGAGCGCGTGGTCGATGCCATCCGCGCCACCGCCGCGGACACTAAAGACGACATCCGTGAGATGCAGGAAGACGAGACCATGACCCGCCGCGCACTCGATCTTCTCGGCTCCAAACGTAATGATGCTTACGAGGTAGCGCTCGCGGAGTTGCGTGAGGACACCCAAGCTTGGTGGGCGGACGTTCTGACCCGAAATGCGGACGAGCTTGGAGAGGGCGAAGAACTCCCCACCGGCGATGTCCACGGTCTGCGTCGCTTCCTAGAAGGCGAGGTCTTGCCATGGTTCGAAAATCGGAAGACGGAGTTGGCCAACCGGCCTTTGATCCGCGAGCAAGCATTCGGCGAGGCGTTCGATCCCGATAAGCTGGAGCGGCTCGGGCGCTACGAGGTCCATCTCGACCGCAAGCTCGAACGGATGCTGACAATGTTGCTGCGTCTCATAGAACTGCGGCCCACCACCGTCGGGAGCTGATCCGTTTGGCAAAATAGGAAAAAGAGAAAAAGAGAGCTTGTAGCGCCAGATTGAGAGTGCTCTATGTCTGAAGCTGGCCCCCAGACCAGACATCCACCATCTCGAGGACGATGTCCGCTTCTCTAATCGGCCGTTCGGGGTCAAGCGCTTTCAGACTATCCACCAATTCAGTGTCGACGCCGCTCGCGGGCTCGTGCTTCTCTTCGGAATCGGCACCAAGGCCCTTCCATCATGGGATTCGAAGACGAGGTGGAACAATCTAATGGGCGGCTTTACCGTTAGAACAACGGTAGGTCCAAGCGGACATACGATCTCACCTCATCCGTCGTCCCGCGAGGGACATCATTCCCACCGCTCAGTGGAACTCGAGTTTCCTCCTATCGCATTGATCCCGCACCGCTCTCATGCCGCTGCAACTTCGCGGGTCCAGCGGAACTCGGTGCCGTCAACCCAGATGCGGTGCATGATCACGGCCAATCGACGCGCCAAGGCCACAATCGCCTTTTTCAGCCCGCGGCGCCTGGCGATCTTCATCGCCCAGGCCTTGAGCCAGGACCATTTTGCCGAACGCACCAGCATGATATGGGCCGCTTCGTAGAGCATCATTCGCATCATCTCATCTCCGCACCGTGATATTCCGCCAGTTCGGTCGCTCTCGCCCGATTGATGTTTGCAGGGTGTCAGCCCAAACACCGCCCCGACCGCCTTGGAGTTTCTGAAGCGGGATGGCACGTCGACGGTGGCGCGATAGGTCAGTGCCACCACAGGGCCGACACCAGGGACCGTCATTAGGCGCCGGCACACGGCATCATTCCGGACGATGGCCAGCAAGCGGCGGTGCAGGATGCCGATCTGCTCGCGAAGGACCCGCCGAACAATGAGTAGCGGTTCGACCAGCACGACCAAGTCGGGAGTGTTATCAACGAGCTCCTTGATCCGTGCCTCGAACTTCACCGTTCCCACCACCCCCACCTTGAGACCGAAGTTGCGCAAAGTGGCGCGCAGATCGTTCTCAATGGCGATGGCCTTCGACTGCAGCAGCTTGCGGTGCGTCAATAGCATGCGCAGTTTCTGGCTACGCAATGTCTTCACATGCACCGGACGATAAAGCCCCGCCCGCATCATCTGCGCAATGCCGCGCGCATCGTTGCGATCGGTCTTGTTGATCTGCGCCTTCAATGCCGCTCTCATGTGTCGCGTCTCGACACAGATCACCGGCAAGCCCGCTTCGGCGAGAGCGTTGAACAGCCATTGCGACAGAGGCCCAGCTTCCAATCCAATCCGCTTGAAGTGGCAGGCGGGGTTCGTCAGCATCGCCAGCAGCGCCTCGGGTTCGCTCGCAACCTTTACTTCCCGGATGATCCTGCCTGCATCGTCCACAATGCACAGGCTCGTCTCCTTGACCGACACGTCCAGTCCAGCAAAATGGTCCATGCTGCGCTTCTCTTCTGATGCTTGAGGCCCGTAACGGTGACCTCGTTTCACCATCAGTCTGAAGCGCAGCACCCCAAATCTTCAGCTATCCACAAGTACGCCGGCCGATTACCCCATCTAATGACCCAAAGCAGACATTGTTTGACGGCCGAAGCAGAAGCAAAGCGGCCGGACGACCGCCTCATTGAATTGGTTGTTGGAAGCTCGGTTATCGGAAATGACCTGGAGGCAGCTCGGTAGGTCGCTAATTCAATCAATTAACTCAAGGAAATAAATCGTCGGCGTATCGACAACGCCGGCCTTGGCCATAGTTTCCTCGAGGTCGGTAGAAGTGGCAAAAGCCTTGGCCCTTTTTGTATCCTCCGTATCAAAGACCACCACTATCTCGCTCTTATTGCTATCCGCAGAGTGATAAACGCGTGGGTTCGTGAGCCCCGCTGCCTTCTGCATTTCGGCATGGTCATTGAAGATTGGGCGCCAAAGGCCGTAGTCCCTCACCTTATGCCGGATGATCATCATGCCCATGGTGCTCTCCTCTGCTTTCCGATTGTCGCGTCCATGCGCGCGTACCTTTTGTCCTCAATCGGACTTCTCAGTCTCTTTGCTGACGAATGGCCAAGGCCGAGCGTCACCACGTTGCGCAAGGGCAAGCCAGCATCGTTCGGCCTCTTTCCAATAGGCTCTTATGTCGTCATCTATCGCGCGGACAGCTTCCTCCCGACACTTGTCGGCTTGTTGAGCGCAATACGTTGGTGCGTTTGCCATCATGCGTCCTGCGCAGTCTCGACACCCTCCACGAATGCTTTGGCGTCGGATTCACTTAGTGCAGGAGGCCCACTTGGGTTGATTGGCCTGGCCGGCTTGCCGAGTTTTGGCTGCGGCCACGGCCAGCGGTTCTCGACAAGCCGGCGAAGATAATCGGTCATTAAGTTGGGCCATCTTCCCGGTGAACCGGAGGATCTTGTCGAGTTCTTCTGCAAGAGATTGTCGTCACTGTCGCTGGCCATGCCGTCGATTCAACCCGCGGATAAGATTGAGTGTTCCAGGAACGCCGGTCCTGCAGGGCGTTCATCTGACGGGGCTTTAGTCCAGCGAAGGGTATCATGTCCCTGCTTGCTCTGGCCGTGGTACTTGCATTCAGAGGACCGGCCTTCGCCGGCGATGTGAAGACCATTAAGACCGAGGCCGACTGCAAGAAGGCTGTCGGCATGTGGGATGCTGCGACGAACACGTGCGCAGAGAAGAAGATGTAGGCAGAGTCGTTCGGCTAGTTAACTGACGGGGCGTCGGCTTCGGCCGGCGCCCTCTGCTTGTGCAACCGATGCCAGAATTGCGCGTTTCTTTATTAGAAGGGTTCGGTGAGCTGTATTCCCCGACGTGCCCCCGTCAAGCAACCGAACCGTCGTTCTTCGAAGTCCCGGTTCGTGCGGAGTCCGGGGCTTCTTTTTGTTTTGGCAGCAGGTTCGCGGTAATCTGTTGGTTTGCTGGTTTCATCACGCCAGCTGACGTTTCCAATACTCAGTTCCGGTAGCCCGAAACCGCCGGGGCTGAAAAACCCGGCTGCGGGGATGGATCGCAAACCCTGACGGTGGCCAGTCCACATGGCGCGCCCGGGGGTGGTCGCGCCTAGTCAACCTTCAATGCGACTCACCTAAAATGGCAGTCCCTTGGTAGAACCATAAGCTTTCTGAGTACGCTTTCGGACACGCAAAAAATCGACCCATCACGCGTGTTCATGTCGGGACGGGTGACCCCGGGGGCACTCAGGCAATCGCAATGCGTGCGTTGGCGTAGGACAGCGCCCCTCACCGCCCCCTTGGGTGAATTGGCCTTTTGCCTAGGGCTGAATTTGATATAGTTCTGAACAGGAGGCCGCGACAACAGGGAGGGACAACTCCATGTCATCGCACTCAATCCACACACAATCGAATAGCGCCGATAACCCCCGCGGTTCCGTGACCGTCGGGCTTTTCGATCAAGCCATGGCCGCCGCAGCGGTGATTGCAATGGTCTACATTGTCTCGATCATGGTTGGGTGTCTGTGATGCTGTCGGAAAGTCAATGACCATCTACATCCGCCCTAACGGTGATGATGAAAACGATGGAAGTGAAAACGCTCCGGTCCAATCACCCAAGCGCGCAATCACCATCGCAAACCGGACCAAGGATCAAGAGATCAACTTACTGATGACCGATTGGGCGAGGATCAATCGCGCGCTTGGGCGCGCCGAGGAGGATGAGTTTCCACAGGGCGGCGGATAGACCCTGGTCATCCCCATGCAGGAAGCAAGATGCTCCGGCAGGCAACCGTGAAAGGGTTAGCACGGTAGGAGGTCGGTTTCGCGCGCCCTTCTCTATTCCGCGGCTTTGATGGGCTGCTCCTCTCCAAGCCTGGGAGTGATGTCGCGCCAGTGTCGATGTCCGCTTCTGGCACTTAGAAGACGACCTCGATGTTCGACGTGAGGTCCGCAACTGATCCAAAGCAAACTCCACAAATGCGTCCAATCCCCTATTCGCCAGGGGCGTCGATCATTCGCTTGATCGCAAACGCACCTCCAATGAGCAAGTCGCCGTCATCGAGGTCAGAACTTTGATCCGACGTAGTCTCGGCCAGTTCACGCGCCATCGTGCGAAGCTCGGCCAGACCATCTGCGCCGAGCATAAATTCCAGCTCGAACGCACAAATATCGAGGATGGTCAAAGGTCCATTCTTCACGGGACCGCAGCACTTGTGCTCATCAGGACACTGCTCGTCGTCGACGCATAATGTGCTGTTAAGGATGCAGACCGGAAAGGCACGGCAGAAGAATGGCTTCAGATATCCGAACCCTTGAGGCACGTGCAACTCGGCCATGTGCACCACGCAATAGCCGTCCTTATTCAAGAAGACGCAGCCGTTCTCTCTCAGAGCTGTCGTGGTGCATTCCCCGGACGGGAAGTCCGCGTCCGGATGCATCTTCTTCTGAAACCAGTTCTGAGGGTTACGATCCTGGGTTTCATCCATGTGCGGCTGGATGAGATGGGCGTGCTCGAGGATGCGGTCTCGCTCGACGACGTCCAGGTCAACGCCGTCCGCACAGCAGCGGCCCCGGCAGTTATACATCGAGCAGCCCTTTTCGTACCGGGTGTTGAATACGTCATCGCCGACCATCAACTCTGCGAATTGCTTAAGGGGGTGATTGCGGAGGACGCGAGCGCTGCTCATGGTTCACCGCCGCTGCCGCCCGCAACCTATGCAATCCTTAGGCGCGATGCATGTCTAGCGCTGTCTTGCGAGAATCCAAGCGAGCTCTCGACAATGCTGGCGATCAATTCTGAGTAAGAGGATCCAGCCCGCGCAGCAGCCGCAGCGTCTTCGGCATCCCGGGAAAGATACGGGTTTGGATTTACGTCGATGATGTACGGGGCTCCGGTTGGATCGACACGAAAATCGACGCGCGCATAGCCACTGAATCCGAACAGGGTCCAGCAGGCCAGTGCGAACTGCTTGAGCCTCGTGGCCAGTTCTGGCTCGTCCTGTTCCAGACCGAAGCGGCGCCCGGTGCCGAGATAGGCTACGCTGTCGGGTGTCCATTTGCCATCGTATCCATAGATCCTAGGTTCGCAGCTCTCTACGCCCTCAAATAGGAGCTCAACGATTGGCAGAACCTCCACTCCCCACATCCGTTCAAGCAGGGCGAGGTGAAATTCACGTCCTTCGACATAGGCTTCGGCAAAATGCTCCGTCTTAAGGCGCAAAGTGCGGGCAGGAATAGCTTTCAGGGCTTCGGCGCAGCGCATCACAGACGTTTCGTCCAAACCAAGAGAGCCGTGCTCCCACACCGCCTTGACGATCACGCGGGCTGCAGGATCAAGCCCAGCCCCATCTGCAGACCATTCTGGGGTCGGTAACCCGGCACGGGCGAGCTTCAGTTTGGTCCCGACCTTGGAGAGGGTTGCTGACAGGGCGCTCGTGCTACAACCCGTATAGTCAGTTCCAAGGGCATCGAGCCTCGCCGGCACGCGGGGTGCGAGCCGGCCGTCGCCGTCAATCGCATCGACAAGATTGAATATAACTAGGGGGCGTCGCGAAGGTAGGCTCTCGATTGACGCGAGATCGAGCTCAACCTCCATGATCTCTGTGCTGAAGCCGAGGGTCTCAAGTGCGGCTGCTACGGCTAATTCGGCATTAAGCGTGTTATCTGGGTCGCTCCCGATCGCCCCGCAGACTACCGGGACGAAGCCCCCCTTCGGCGGGGAGTCCTCGAAATCTGCCGATTGATTCGCCCCCCTCGTTTTCGGCAGATTACAACACGCGACCCTAGAATAAACCTGTGACGCCCCCCTTATCCCCGTCTGTCTGATATTGGCACTTAGCGGACGTGCAAACCGCACTGACGAATGTCTGCTTTGAGGGGAATAACGGACATGACGCGGACGTGACACGATGTCGGCTCCTGACCCAAAGCGGACGTCGGTTACTTGGTTGCGAGCCACCACATTGTCGGGGCGAGCACGGCCAGGATGACAATTGGCATCCAAATGAACCACTGGCATCCTTTGGGCGTCCGACACGTCGGGAGGGAAGGGCAGCGAGACCTGGCCCTTGTTGGCCAGCTTAGTTCGGCACTAGTTTTCGGCGACCATGAAGAAGCGGAAACCACCAAGGAAAACCCTTCGCTCCGACCCCATCGGCGATGATCTTGATGTTGAGATGTTATATGCAGCCGCCGAAGCTCATCCCAATTGGGAAGTTATGCCGGACGGTGCAGGTATCCGACACCTAGGGCGCGAGGCACCAAATACCCCACGAGAGCTGCTCGAATGGTTTTTCAGAAAGGGCAGGCATTAGGAATCGGAACTGAGGGGCGTCGGCTTCGACTGGTGCCCTATTCCTTTGAGTTCGGCGGCTTCCCTTCGCCTAGTTCTTGAAGCAAGTGCTTGAAGACGTCACGCATGAGGGCGCGCCTCAATGCTTGGTCGCCCTCTAGCTCTTTATGGAACCGGCTGATCAGCTGGTCCTCCGTCTCGTCCGGATATTGTTCTTTCAGGCTTCGTATCAGTTCCAATGCGTCACGCATCGCTTCGGTCATTGCTCCCTCCCATCCCTTTCGGCGCCTTTTTCTTTGTGCCGTAGCAGCCCTGCCACAGCAGCGACGGCGCGGTTGTAATATAGTTTCGGGGTTGAGGGTGTCTCCTCAACCTTGAACAATCGGCACAGAGCCCCGGTGCACCCGAAAGCGCCGGGGCTTCTTCTTTGCCCGCAAGCGGAGTTAAACTAGGAATGCAGCCAAGGGGGCTCGCATAAGGGGGGGATCATGTCAGCTGAAACTCTTTTGATCATTTTATTCGTCGGTTTGGTTGCGGGATGGCTTGCCGGGCAAATCGTACAAGGGACTGGTTTCGGCCTGGTCGCCGACATCGCAATAGGCATGGTCGGTGCGTTGATTGGAAGCTGGTTGCTACCTGCTTTGGGCATCCATCTTGGCGCGGGGATCGTCCCCGCCATCATCGGCGCCACTCTGGGTGCAGTGCTGCTTCTGCTGATTCTCCGCCTCGTTTACCGGAGAGGCCGATGGTAGTTGCGGGCTCATAGCCCAAGAGGAAGGGCCGTCGGCTTCGGCGGCCGACCTTTTCGTTTACCAAGTGGCGGCGCTACACCAACAGCAGTGGCGCGCGAGTGATAGCCTCGCCATCGAGGGGATGTCCCCCTCAATTTGGAAACACCCTCGGCACACAGAGCCCCGGAGCGTCCGTCGCGCCGGGGCTTCCTTTTTTAAATAGTTGAGCCCATGGAGAAGGCCCCGGAAGGGGAGGCCGAACGGGGCTTCTCCGGTTCCTTTAGGGGGAACCAGTGACGGGCGGGAAAATACCGTCAACGTAACCTCAACTCGTGGTTGGATAGGGCGTTCCTATTCTTCGGGTTGGGCTACTGTGAGGCGGCTGGCGTCGGCCCACGGGCCGCTTCCCGCAGGGCAGTTATCAGTGGCTCGCGATCAACGTCTCCCCTCCAGTGAGTCAACTGTTCAACAAATTCGAGCATTGAGTGAATCTCAAGGTCGGTCGCTTTACGCTCCCGCATCTTTGCGACTTCTTTTTTGAACTCGACGACCAAGGACTCGGTGTTTGCATTCGTCATGGAGATAACCCCCTCGTTGGTTTCCTCACAACGCATCGTCTGTCTAAAGGTTTCGGGGCCTCGGTCGGCGCCCGCTTCTACCGCGGCGATGATTTGGCCTTTTCTGAGTCCGACCCTTCGTCGGGGAGCGCGAGACTTCCTTCTGCGTCAGTGGCAAACTTCCGCCACTTGTTGGCCAGATCTGCGAACCTATCGCGCTCTTCAGCGGTTGCAGCACTCTCTGAAAGCGTCGCGCATACGCGTGCGATTTCGCGGAATTTTTTTGGATCTTTGGTCATGATTTCCCCCCCGAAAAACCCGACCGCGCGGTGTAATTGGGGTCGGGCCTCTCTCTCAGCGATAAAGCTGATTCCGGCGCCCAGAGAAGGAACTCAAGACTGCGTCATCCCTCACCCCCCGACCTCAGTTTAACTTCGAGATGGATCCACAGGTTCCCAGCGTCGGCTTCGGCCGGCGCCCTTCAACCCGCGATTCGGATCGGGTGTTTCCTAAAATTCCGCGCGTCCGGCTTCGGTTGGGCGCCAGCGCCCGTCAGCTAGGCCGCTCTCGGCACGATCCCATCATCTCGCCGATTTGACGTAGTTTTGACCGGCCCGCAATCCACACATCGGTATGTATGGAGTTCCCTTTCGGGATGGGTTGGGTGAGGCTCAATCACGGCTAGAGTAGTCGCTTCACCGCAGATCGGACACGGGTCTTGGATGGGCTTTTGAACGCGCATGTTACCTCCTCTCCCTTCGGGGCTTAAGGTGATGACGGTTCCAAAATAAGCTGGAATTGAACCCGGTTACCTTGAGGTGGCGACGCGGCGAATTAAGAGGTTCCTCCTTTATTGTGACAGTGTCGAGGCGATAGTGTGCGCGTCGACTTATGCACATTCGAGAAAGAGGGGGCGTCGGCTTCGACCGGCGACCGGGAAGGCAACACCATGAGCGACCTTGACGAGGCAAAGATGCTTTTGGAAAAGATCGCCTACACCAACAAGACCAAGTCGGGCAGTCCGGACGTCAACTACGTGACCCTTGCCCTGGAAATTCTGCTCAAGGATTACATTGAGCGTGCCTCTCGGGATAAGCGAGACGCGGAGAAGTTGAGTTAGCCGACAATCCTCGAGTCATGGGACTATCGCCCAGAGGCCGCAAGGGTCTGGATGCGACACACGATACTTAGCCTCGCGATGGATCGTTTAAGTAGCGCGTTTGCAGTAATACAGGCGTCGGCTTCGGGCGGGCGCCCCTTTTGTTGTACGTCCCCAGCCAGGTTGCCGATCGAGGGGGCGGTCGTTTTTGGCGAAGTCAAAACAGCATGGCGCGAAGTCAACGTACTTCATTGTCGACTGCGAGACGGCAATCTCCTCGTCAGCCTTCCAAACGGCAGGTTCAAAGCCACATACTATAAGCCTGCGGGCCGACCATACCTGATCCTGCGCGAGCGCACCAAGACTGACGACCACGAACTCCCTGGCAGATGCATTTCAGACTGCAGTTGCTAAGGCGCGCGAGCTCGGGTGGATTGTGTGAGCGTGAACCCCGGTGATTACCGGGGCGTCGGCTTCGGTCGGCGCCCTCCACAAATCACCGCTTTGGAACCAAGCAAGGTTCACCAACGTTTTTGGTGCAGGGAAAATTGAGGGGAGGGCAGGCACACAGCCACATCGAGGGAGAATTGCCATGTTCAAGATAGTAGGCACTCTTCCGGTGAAGACGCGCTTACCGTTCGTGGCGTGGGTTCTCGCCGGACTTGTAACACTGTTCTCGTTAGGAACCTCGCTGACGCAGGTCAGCAGCCCAATGGTACAGGCAGCGAAGCCAGTAACGGCTCACTATGCCTCTATGACTGATCTACTCAATTTAATCGGCGCATTCTAAAGCCCTGGGCTTAATGAGAGGGGGCCCTGGAGTCGATGAGGGATCAGCCCCAAGGACGAATTGGCCTTCCATTGCTATCATTTCGCCCGGTTGACCAATTGTCTTAGCGCCGCTCCGACGAGGCCTAATACTGTGATTATTGCGCCGAGCCACACATACTTTTCACCAGCTTTGGCCTCTCGACGTCTGCGCAGAATCTCTTGAACGAATGACTTTTTGCGCGGAGCTAACTCGCTTCTCGCTAAGTCGCTCTTAAGCTGCTTTGTACTACGTTGGTCCAGAGGTCCGCTGCCTTTGTCCACGGCTCCCTCCCTCTCCTGTGCCTGCAACAATTAAGACGGTCGTCCCCTTTGGGCCACTCGATTTCTGCACAATGGCATCGAGTTGACGAGCCAGCGCTTCAACAATGCTCGTGCCGAGACCGGCGTATGGCCTCTCAGCACTAGCTTCCCCAGGCCCCGAGCCATTGTCCGATACTGATAAACGCCAGCCAGAGCCCCGAGCTTCGTAACTGACCAAGATTTCACCGGCCTCGCCGCCCGGGAACGCATGCTTCAACGCATTGATCACGAGCTCCGTCACAATCAACCCAAGGCTCACCGCTTCGCTGGAAGTTGCCGTGCCGGACGTCGCCTTCACTCTGACCGACAGCGGCCGACGTTCACCGATCATCGACGCCGCAAGGCTATCGCACAGCTTGGAGAGATAGAGCCCGATCTCAATTTGCTCGTTCAACCCTGATGCGCGCAATTGCTGTTGCACCGTCGCCACCGACATGACGCACTGATGGGCGTCGTGCAGGTGCAGCCTGGTCTCCTCGGATTGCACCGTCCGCGCCTTGAGCAGAAGGATGCTTGCGATAATCTGAAGGCTGTTGGCGACGCGATGCTGCATCTCCTGCAGCAGGACTTCTTTCTGTTGGAGCAGCTCGTCTTTTTCCCGTTCCGAATCGCGACGCCCGGTTACGTCTTCTATCGCCAGTAGCAGGGCCAAACCTTCTCCGTCTTCGTCGAACACTTGTCGCGCGTTGAGAAGCATCACTCGCCGACCAATGGTGGGGAATTCATGCTCCACCTCATAGGCCTCGACCGTGCGGTGCTTGGGAATAATGTCTTCGAGGACAGTCCGCAGAGCCGGAATATTCCACTGCCCATCACCCAGCAAGTACAGCTTCCGGCCCTGAGTGTTCCGCGGCTCCACCGCGAAAGTCCGGTAAAAGGATCAACTCGCGGCAATTACGCGCAAGTCTCGATCGAGCACCACAAGGGGCTCGCGGACGGTATCAACGATGGCCTCCGCCAAGCTGTGCCCGTGCGCCACCGCGGCCAAAGGGTTGTGAGCAGCCACGCCAGACGATTCCTCTCTATCTGCGGCTTGGATCTTATCAAATTTTACGGTGAGGCCGAATGTCGCCGGCCGCACCATGTAAGCGGCCCGCATATTGACGTGGCTCAGCCATACAGTCCGAGCCTTGGGGCACGTTCACGAGCGGTAACAGGGCTTCCCATTCCTCCGGCGATCGCCGCCGCCCCATCTCTAATTCCCCGCACGAGCCTCGGTCCGATGGGCGCACGATCTCCTCTGGCTCCTTGTCGTCAATTTTTGTGAGCGCGTTGCTTGCTTGACTGTAGTGCGTAAAGAAGCCCCGTTTCGGGGTTTCTTGGCGTAAGACCAATGGGATTTTCGGCTCTCGCAATTTCGGCAGCGGCGCAGACCGGATGCTACAAGCTCCGCCTTAAGGCTCGTCGCGTCAGAGCAAATTCCATCCCGCCAAAAGCCGGGCCGGCCATACGGCGTGAAAACGGAACGAACACGCCTTCCGCGGGTTCTGCATAAAGGGCTCGCTTTCTGCGAGTGCCACTCAATCCACAATGGAGAACGCTATGACCAACATTGCTGGCGCACAGACGCAGGCGAAAAAATTCGCCAACCAAAATGACCTATCGTCGGACGTTCAAGAGGTCCGAGAGAATATCAAGGATCTGAGTGACAGCGTGGGGCACATGGCGAACCGCCAGTACGAACGCGCTCAGGGCGTGGCGACCGACGCGATCCAAGGAACCGGCGATGCAATTCAACACAACCCACTTACCGCTATCGGAATTGGCCTCGGCGTTGGTTTTCTATTGGGTCGTTCCTTGGGCGGGCGCCATTAGATTTACAACTGCCGTAAGTTATCAGCGAGGCATGAGCTCGCCAACCAGGCCGAACCCCTGAGAGGGCTTCACGCTCGAGCGGCAGGACATCACAATGCGATTCCTCTTAGGCGTGATATGTGGAATGCTTCTCATGGTCATTGTCGCCTTTATTGCCGACTCTCTGGCAACAGCGGATGAACCCGGAACTCAGCCTCAAAGGATAGTGAACTGGGACGTTGCGGGCGAGAGCCTGAACCGGTCAATCGAAACAATTCGCGAGAGGTTGCATAAACTCACCCGCTAGCCGCCCTTCGTCCGTTTGTGGCACCAAGCGGACAATCTCAACTCGTGCCGCAACGTCGGCTTCGGAACCCAGGCTGCCGGCGTGATCGTCGATCATTTGCCTCAAGGTGCACCGGGTAGCCTCTGCTCCTCCCCACTAGCTTCCCCGCTCCCCGCTGAAACGCCCGCTTTCTAAGAAAGTGCTGGTCTATTCGCGCGGCGCCGCGCCCGCCCATCTGGGTTTCTAACTCTCTACTCGGCGGAACTTTGAGGTCCCGAAGAGGTTGTTCGGAGGTGGCTATGCAGCAGATCGTTGTATCGCCAGTATCCCCCCAAAAAATTCGTAAAGGAGCTCGTCATGGATTGGAACCGTGTCGAAGGAAATTGGAAACAAGTCAAAGGGCAAGTCAAAGAGAAGTGGGGCAAGCTCACCGACGATGACCTCACGGCCATAAACGGCAAGCGTGAGCAGCTCGAAGGCAAGATTCAGGAGCGCTATGGCATAGCCAGGGATCAGGCGCGCAAGGACGTTGATGACTGGTATGCGAAGCAATCCTGGTAGAATTCAAAAATGCAGTGGGGCCCGGCTTTGTGCCGGGCCCTTTGTGTCCCGTTCTCAACCAGTGACCCCACGATGAAGCACCTACAGTCCATCACGCTGTTGCTGACGTTCCTAAGTACCCCTGCCTACGCCGAGCAAGTTCAAGCCACTTGGTACGGCAATGAACTTCGGGGACACCGCACGGACTCGGGCGAAATATTCAATCCCAGCGGGATGACGGCGGCCCATCGGCCGTTGGCACCTGTCTAGTCATTGGCAATCCCCGGACGGGAAGAAAGATTGCGGTGCGAGTGAATGATCGCGGTCCTTTCACGCCAGGCATTATGCTGGACCTGTCATCTGGTGCGGCAGAGGCTATTGGCATGCGATCGACACAAAGCGTAACGGTGAGCCCGTGTTAGTGCGATCCACGGGAGCTAGGAGGAGGTCATGTTGATGCAAATCAAGGTGGGTTCCCGTGTGAAGACCAATCTTCGGCATGTAGCTTGGGTGACAGCTCGTGTGGTCTCTGTGTCCACAGGAGAACGACCAAACGTCCGGTGAACGCGGCGGGTCGGATAGATAGCAAGGGGTCGTCTGATGCCGAAACGAACGAGGTCTACGGCGCAGCAACTCCGGTTCACAGAACCGCCGCTGCGCGGTTTCCTTATCCATCTTACCGTCTTTATCGTCGTCATTGTTGGGCTCGCAGCCCTCAACCTGATCAGGAACCCCGCCCATCCTTGGTTCCTCTGGGTGCTTTTTGGCTGGGGCATCGCCATTGTCGTCCACGATCTCGTGCTGCTCATAAAGTCTCGGCCAAAAAGGGAGATACCGGTTCGGCCAAGCACGCCCGACAAGGCCTAAACTGGGTATAGGAAGCTATGAAAGGCTACGTCCACAGCATCGAAAAGGCAGCGCAACAGAACACGACATTCCGCACGGTCTTGTATACGGCGAAGAATTGCCAACTGGTCGTGATGAGCCTTAAGCCCGGTGAAGATATCGGTGCAGAGGTCCACAAGCTCGATCAGTTCTTCCGGGTAGAGGAAGGCGAAGGCAAGGCGGTGCTTGATGGCATTGAGCATCGCATCAAGCCCGGGTTCGCGATCCTCGTGCCCGCCGGTACTCGCCACAACATCATCAACGGCCCGTCAGGCCCGATGAAGCTCTACACGCTCTATGCTCCGCCGAACCATCGCGATGGCGTAGTGCACGCCACCAAGGCGGACGCAGAGGCAGACAAAGAGCACTTCGACGGGAAGACGACCGAATAGCCACCTGCCCGACAATTTGCTCGGCCGGACGCTTGGCTGGCTTGGAGCGGCAGACGACCACTCACCGCGGTCAACGCCGGCAAGAGCGGTATTTCCATCGAGAAGAAATAGTGGAAAACGCCGATAAGGGTCTTCATAGTCGGAGCGCGAAGAGGCTCAATGTTAGGTTTAGGTGCTGCAACGGGAGATAAATCATGTCGATCGGACTCATACTCATCATTCTCCTCGTCATCTTCTTGCTTGGTGGTTTCAGTGGTCGCTTCGGCGGGTACGGCTACGGCTACGGTCATGGCGGCATCGGTGTCATCGGCATCATTCTGATCGTCCTCATCGTACTGCTTCTCATGGGTCGGATTTGATCTGACACGCGGAATGTCGAACGCCGCCATGCCTTCGCCCGAAGGTGAAAAGCTCTCGCCCGATGGCTGGCGGCCCGTGTCGGTGCTTGGCGTCAGCGCTCGCCGAAATTGATGAGGATGATCGGCGCCTCGACTTTTTGCGTCAGAATGTTCGCCACTACAGAACGATCTCGAACGCCGTGACGGCCGCAAGACGCTCCAAGGCGTCATCAAGAGGAATACATGAGCCGTCTTCGCCTGCTTCCAGAGAGTCACCTCGTCAGCCGCATCGGGTGGTTGAGAGCCGCGGTGCTAGGGGCCAACGATGGCATCGTCTCGACCGCAAGCTTGATCGTCGGCGTTGCCGCGGCGGCTGCGACGCAGAACGATGTCTTGATCGCGGGTGTCGCGGGACTGGTGGCTGGCGCCATGTCGATGGCCGCCGGCGAGTATGTGTCCGTCAGCTCACAATCCGACACGGAACAGGCTGATCTCGCGCGTGAGCGCAAGGAGTTGAGCGAGAATCCCGAATTTGAGCTCGATGAGCTTGCCGAAATCTACGTCAAGCGTGGTGTCGATCAGGCCCTTGCGCGGCAGGTTGCACAGCAGCTGATGGCGAAAGATGCCTTGACCGCCCACGCGCGCGATGAGCTTGGGATTTCGGAAATCACCACTGCGCGTCCCGTGCAAGCCGCACTGACATCGGCCGCAACGTTTTCTGTAGGTGCGGCCATGCCCTTGCTCATGGTTGTCGTATCGCCCGCCGGTGCGCTTGTTCCCATAGTGTCCGCTGCGTCTTTGGGCTTTCTTGCTCTTCTGGGTGCGATCGGGGCAAGAGCAGGGGGTGCAAACGTTCTGCGCGCAACAGCCCGGGTGACATTCTGGGGCGCGTTGGCAATGGCTCTCACCGCCGGTATCGGGAAGAATGTTCGGCACGGTTGTCTGAAGGTTGGCGCGGCGTGACTTCTGCTCCTGGCACTTAGCGGACATTGATGCCGACGATGAGCATGTCTGCTTCTGGGGGGATTGTGTTGCAAAACTATTTTGAGTGTCCGTCGACGCAATTTTGATTCAAGGACTTAATTAGCCGCGCAAGATTGATTCAAGAGGCAGGTCTTTTGGATTCGATTGTTGCGTACTCGACGCACGCCACCGACTTTTGCAACACAATCGGGGGTAAAGCGGACATCCCTGATCCAGACTCTGATGTCCGCTTATGACCCAAAGCTGACATGACGCTGGGGCGGGAGTCGTCAATCAGCCAGCTGTCAGTGACCCTGGTCGCCGCGTCGCTAACCTTCGCCGAAGACCAAAATTAGGGACATCAATCCCAAGACGCCGCAAATGACAAACCCGGCAGTCAAACCGAGCCACTGTGACAAAGCGCCGATCAGGAGCGGCCCGACCATATCGCCAAACTCTTTGAAGGACCCAGCGACGCCCATCGTCGCGCCCATTCGCCCCTCCTTGGCGAGTTTGCTCACAAGTAGGTCGCTGTTGGTCCATACCGTGCCAACGCCGACGCCTGCGGCAATCGACAGCACAACTAGCAAGTTACCTTGCGTGAAAGGGGCCGCTATTACGCTCAAGGCCGATATCACAAGGCCAATCTTAATTGTTGTCGCCGCGTCGGTCACATCTGCGATCCTTCCGGCAGCCGGCTGAACCAACAGATAAGCCAGAGCAACGATCGAGATAACGACGCCACTCTCAAATGGCGTGTAACCCAGCGTCGAGATGTAGACTGGCAGGAAGCCGAAAAGGATGCCGACGAAGAACATGTTGACGACGATTATGAGATACCATGTCAGTAGCTCGGGCTGCCGCACTACCAGCCATAGACTCCGGAACGAGAAGTCATCGTCATCGTCAAGCTTTGGCCTTTCGGCCATGTCAGGTTCGGGCAGGGTCCAAGTGATCAGAAACGCCAAGAGGCCAACCGCTGCCGTCGCATAAAAGAGTGCTGTGAAATTGCTTTTCAGCACAATCACGCCGCCGACAACTGGGCTAACGACGTAACCCGACCCTTTTATGGCGTTATAGATTTCATAAGCGCGGCCGCGATTTTCTGCAAAATAAACGCCGACAAGAGCCAGTGAGATGGCCGACAGCGCGGCAGCACCGACGCCCTGCAGGAAGCGAACCACAACAAGAAGCCGCGGATCGACAAGGGGGTAAAGAAGCGACGCGAAAATGAACACGGCGATGCCCGCGAGCATCGTTCGCTTCATGCCGACTCGATCGGCCGCGAGGCCAAAAAGAGGCTTGGCGACAATCTCGGCGAAATCGTAAGCGGCAATCAGCACCCCAATCATCGCCAGCCCGATCCCAACCTCCTTTGCGTAGGTGGGCAAATTGACGGCAACGATATGTGCGCCGAACGACGTCACGAACCCAACGAATCCGAGGGCTGCAGCGACGACGAGTGATGGTTTCATGGAGGCTCGTAAGGGATTGCCCCGAAGCGGACATGAGGGTAGGGCGCATCTCATGGGGACCGCTCCCTGCGACCCCATCCTATTTGGGGCTGTTGGATTTCGTCAACGCCCGCAGTCGCGCTTACTCAGCCGCTGAGTGCAACTGGGTTTGATCTTGGAAGTCCTGTACCGCCGGTAGCACTACCCTTACATGGCACCCCGGCTCTGACAGGAAGCCAACATCGCCCCCGTGACCGCGGGCGACTTGGCGGACAATGGCGGTCCAAGCCCCGCTCCTTGTGACATCGGGCCTCTACGAAAACGCTCGAACACCACGTCCTTGAGTGCTTCAGGCAGCCCAATCCCGTCGTCGGCAACCTCAATGATCATCTCTCGCTGGTCGCTTGTTTCGTGCCGTACTGCGACGCGCACCGTCCCGCTTCCGTGGACGAGAGCGTTGTCGAGGAGGTCATGCACGATGTCACGAAGATCATCGGCGCGACCACGGAACGGGGCCACATCGGGCGCTTCAACAATCACTGACCGATTTTCCTTCTCGGCAATCGGCAAGACCATCGCCGCAGCCTCACGGACAATACGCGCGAGATTAATGGTCTGCGGCCCGCCAGGCGCCTCGACAGATTGAGCAACGTTGTCTCTACGTGCCAGACCCATCAGTCGATCAATCAAGTGTCTCAGTTGTGCCATCTCACGTTCGATAGTTGGCCAATCGATCCGACCCCCAAGTCTGGCTCTCTGAAGCCGGAGATCGAGAACGGTGATGGGCGTACGCAACTGGTGAGCGGCATCGGCAGTCAACCGCCGTTCAGCTTCGTAAGCATGCGCGAGACGGTCGAGCGCGCCATTGACAGCATCGACGAGCGGTCGAACTTCGTCGGGCAGTCCGTCGACGGACAAGCGGGTAGAGAGGTCGGCAGGGCCGATGCTTTGCGCCTCCAGTGAGGTCCGCGCCAGTGGACGCAGGCTCCATCGGCTGATCTGCCAGAGCAGCGGAAGCGAAAGCAAAATGAACGGCACAACGACAAACAGGTGCTCGAAATTCTCGTCGATGAGGCTCTCCGCGAGTGCTTCTTGATCGGGGTGACCGCGTGCCACAACTACGGTGTGGCCTTCCGGTGCGCCAACAGCTAACAGCGCTAGCCGCTCCGGCCCGAGAATTTGCAAGCGGTCCGACTTTTCGGGCCGACTAGTGGAAGCGGGGTGGTAATGTTGGGTGACAGCGCCACCACGCGTCTATTTGCGTCATAAACGCTATACGCAAACGATTTGTCGAGGCGTTGGTAAGCGTTCTCCCATTCCACGGGCAACGCGACTTCCACGCCGTCGGTCCGGAATTGCAGGGCGGCTAGAAGCTCCTGCGCTTGGCCCTGGAGCGTGCGTTTGCGCAGCTCCTTCAGAGTACCGTAGGCCTCGCCGTAGGAAAAGATTGCCGATACACCGAACCCCAATCCGAAGACGAGCAGTAGCGCAACCATTAGTCGCCAGCGGAGACTGTTGGGACGCGTCACCGGATACCCTCCCCGGCCAAAAGCCGATAACCGACGCCGCGCTTGGTATCGATGCGCACGCCGGCATGCGCCGCCGCTAGCTTCTTTCGGACACGGGACACGATGGCTTCGAGCGCATTGTCAGTCACAGACCGGTCCAGCGCATATAGCCGGTCCTCTAGCGTGTCTTTCACGACGATGCGACCAGCGGCGCGCAGAAGCTCCTCCAAAAGCGCCGTCTCGCGCCGTGATAAATCAAGAACGATGCCTCCGACGGATGTTTCCCGCGATACCGTGTCAAGAGCGAGTGTGCCGTAGGTAAGGATGATGTCCCCGCGAACGCCTGGGCGACGCAGGACCGCGCGTAACCGCGCCTCCAGCTCCACCAGTTCAAAAGGTTTTGTGATGTAATCGTCCGCACCAGCGTTCAATCCGCGGGTGCGGTCGTCAAGCGCGTCGCGCGCGGTGACGATTAGAGTGGGCAGGTGCCGGGCAGTGCGTGCGCGAGCTTTCCTCAAAAGCTGCATGCCGTCGGTATCTGGCAGGCCAAGGTCCAGAACGAGCGCGTCATAGGAAGCGACCGCGAGGGCCGCGTACGCGTCTTCGGCGCGGCCAACGGCATCAACGATAAAGCCGCGTTCGACGAGGTGATCGGAGATCATCTCGCGCATGGCGGCGTGGTCTTCAACAAGGAGTACCTTCATGCAATTACCGTCTCGGGATCAGCTCGCGATCAAGGCTATTCGGGTTGCCTGACAACAAACTGACCGATATCGGCGGGGCGCCCTGATGTTCACCAAGACCGCATCGGGCCGCCGACCAAATTCCTGGATCGCGCAAAACAGCCTAACCGGCAAGGCCTGCCACATCAAATAACAGCGGCTGGGGAAAGTGCCTGAAGCCATCTACCTCCTTGAAAACCCGTCGGAGTGCGGATGTCAGCCCAGCGTCAGCTGGTTTTGGGACACTGCAAACCATGAGAGGTCACGTAGGTGATACGGCCGAGCCCAGCCACGACATTGCGGTCTCCTGCCGCAGGATAACCAGGAGCTATGGTACAGGCGACGCAAGAGTGACGGCTCTACGGGGTGTCGATCTTGAGGTCCGCCGCGGCGAGCTACTCATGCTCGTCGGCCCGTCGGGGTGCGGGAAGACCACCTTAATCTCAGTCATCACAGCGATTCTGGACCAGGATTCCGGCGACTGCGAGGTATTCGGCCGCGACTTGCAGCACATGAGCCAGAGTGAACGTGCTTGCTTCCGCGGCGTGTCGATCGGCTTCGTCTTTCAGCTTTTCAACCTGCTACCTGCACTCACCGCGGTTGAAAATGTCGCGATACCTCTGTTGATCAACGGCATTTCTCGGCGGCATGCGGAAGCCAGGGCGAGAGAAGTTCTCGAAACCGTAGGACTAAGCATACGCCTCAGTGCGCGACCTGCACAACTTAGCGGCGGACAGCAGCAACGCGTAGCCATCGCTCGCGCGCTGGTTCACGACCCGAAACTCATCGTCTGCGACGAGCCGACAAGCAATCTAGATCACAAGACCGGGCGTAGCATGATGGAGGTCCTGCGAGGTGTTGCGAAGAGTCCCGACAGAGCACTCATAGTCGTCACCCACGACACACGCATTTTCGAGTTTGCCGATCGAATTGCCCACATGGACGACGGCAAAATCATCGAGGTGGTTGACGCAAAAGACAGGGGACGTTTGCAATGATCGGTAAGTACGTGCTTCCCCTATTGGCGGCCATCGGCCTCGCTCTTTCCATCAGCACCGTAATTCAAGGCAATCAGACCCCGTCCGTTGTCCCGCCCGTCGCCCAGCCAGCGAAGGCGCCGTTCAACTCTTATGTCGCGGGTGCGGGTATGGTCGAGACGAGCACCGAAAACATTGAAATTGGCACACCGGTGTCGGGCATCGTCTCAGCGATCTACGTGAAGTGGGGCGATCGTGTGAAGACCGGCGATCCGCTCCTCAAGATTGATGACCGTGACTTACAAGGCCAGCTTTTGGTTGCAGTTGCTAGGGTCAAAGAGGCTGAAGCGAGCCTCGCTAAAACGAAGAACCTGCTCAAGGTGGCTGAGGGTTTGAGGCCGGGGAGTTCTATAAGCGAAGTAGAGATGGCCAACCGCCGCTTTGATGCAGCGATCGACGAGGCGGTGCTCGGCTCCGCGTCAGCCCAGGTTGAGCAGATCAAGATCGAGATCGAACGCCGCACGATTCGTGCCCCGGTGTCAGGTCGTATTCTGCAGATCAAGACCCGACTCGGCGAGTTTGCCCTGAGCGGCACCCTCAGCACGCCACTCATGCTGCTTGGCGATGATAGCCGGTTGCACGTGCGCGTCGACATCGATGAGAACGACGCCTGGCGGGCCCACCCCGGTGCGTCGGCGATGGCATTTGTGCGCGGCAACCCCGACCTGAATATGCCGCTACAGTTCGAGCGTTTTGAGCCATATGTCGTGCCGAAAGTGTCTCTTACCGGCCAGAGTACGGAGCGGACTGACACGCGCGTGCTACAGGCCATCTACAGTTTTGATCCGGCAGCGTTACCGGTCTATGTCGGCCAGCAGATGGACGTGTTCATCGAGGCACCTTCTGCCAGCACACACTCACAACGCACATCAGAGCGTAGGCACTGATTGCCCGGCAATGGGGACCCTAAATGCTCCGCGTGGCCTTGAAGATGCTCTTGGGCGACCGCGCCAAGTACGTGGGGCTACTCTTCGGTATCGCGTTCACCTCGTTCCTCGTCACATTTGCCGCGTCGTATTTCTGCGGCTTCATGACACGCGGATTCGCGCTCATCGCCGAAAATCCGACAGCAGATGTGTGGGTCATGGACCCTGCTGTCGCCTCCGCCGAGCAGACCACCAACATGCCAAACTCAGCGCTGGACCGTGTCCGCAGTGTTGACGGCGTGTTGTCGGCGGTGCCGCTGGCGTTGGGTGCCGCGGATGCGCGTTTTCCGAACGGGCGGTTCCAGCCCTTCCAGATAATCGGCGTGGACGACGCCACGCTCTCCAGCGTTCCTCCACTAAGGGATGGCGCGTCACCGGTTGTTCTCCGCAGTCCTAATGCGGCGATCGTCGATCCGGGAGGTACTGAAGGCAAGCTCGAAACGCCGTTTCTTGAGGCCGATCAATGGCCCCTTGAGCCACACCTCGAAGTTCCGACGCGCACACTGAACGTAGGTGATGAGCTGTTGGTCAATGACTCCCGTGTCAAAATCGCGGGAACGTCGGAAGCTTTGCCGCGGTTTCCGCCGCGACCGCTACTCTATACTACGTTTGCCAACGCCAACCGCCTCCTCTTGCCAGAGCGTCACCGGCTAACTTTTGTGCTTGCCACCACCGCGCCTGGTGTGGCTCCGAACGAGCTAGCTGCACGCGTCGAGGCGCGAACAGGTCTGAAGGCGCGCACGTCGGATGACTTCAAAGCCGACACTGTGCGATGGTTTCTGGTCAATTCCGAAGATGTGGGAGATATCGGCGCGATGCTTTCCCTGGCCATGTCGGTAGGCTTCGGGATAACCGGCATCATGCTCTACATGTTCACGACCGAGGCTCTAAGACAGTATGCGGTGCTCAAGGCGATGGGCGCGACCTCGAGACTATTGTTGGCGATGATCCTTGTTCAGGCCGGGCTGTGTGCCCTCCTGGGCACCGGGTTAGGGTTAGGCCTATGTGCCATCATTGGCCAGATCGCAGTGGAGGCCGGATACCCATTCCGCATGATGTGGTTTACGCCGCTGATTGGGGGTGTGATGGTCGTGCTAGTGAGTATCGTGGCTGCCGTGATCAGCGCTCTTCCAGTACTGAAGCTTGAGCCAGCCGTCGTGTTCGCGGGACGTTAGGGCGCCCGGCCCGCTGTTGTTTGAGGCGAAGATGGAGTTTCAGCATGTCTATTTATGGCACATAACCGACATCGACATTGATCTCTGCGATGTCCGCTGCTGACCCGGACCGGACTCTGGCGGCATCCGTCAGCGGACAGCGGGCCGTGAAACGGCTCCGATCCCTCCTGACCGATCCTCGCCAATTCGATATATCCTCAATGCGGTTCTAGCTCGTGGGCATCTGATGCAATTCGACCAACTCAAAGGGCGCGAGTTCATGAGGCTGCTCGGCGGCGGCGTGGCCGGTGGCGGCCGGAGCAAGCCGGGGTGCCAGTGATCGGGTCCCGGGGTTAGTCGCGACTAATCGGTGCCGGCGAATTTCAGGCGGATTCCATGCACCACGTAACAGCGCTGATCGCGAAGAGTGACACGCTGGCGGCGCGAGCCCGCCAGTTCGACTACGCAATTGTATGTCCCCTGGTCCAGAGCTTTTCACTCCTGCCAATTACAGAGGCTCTTGCAAAAGAACTTGCTGTCTATCAGTCGGGAACTAAGGCGGCCCTCACTAAGCCAATACCGGGCTTTTCAGATGGGTTGCATGCCCTCGCTATTGAAATTTCCCACGACTCCCCCGTTGCCTATATCACTACTTCTTATTTTGGCGGGCGGGGCGAGCAAGAGGCGCTCGTCTGGAACA
This sequence comes from uncultured Alphaproteobacteria bacterium, assembly GCA_963740805.1. Lineage (GTDB taxonomy): Bacteria > Pseudomonadota > Alphaproteobacteria > Rhizobiales > Methyloligellaceae > Methyloceanibacter. The sequence goes on from CAVUFL010000007.1 coordinate 106,815, forward strand.
AAGGCAGCCTACGCTTCTCGCCGGCCACACCAGGCTACGATCAAAACTGGCCTAACTCACCCATCAGCCAAGCCCTTAGAGTGATCGGAGTTGTCGCAGAAGACGGAATGGATGAGTTTGATACTGTCGGTCTGGGAAAGCACCGTGAAACCCAGCAATGGGCCGAGTTGGCTAAATGAATGTGCCCGTGCAAAAAGCAACCGGAGCGGAGCAACTCTGCCCTCGCGCGCCGACAACGTAATCTAAAAACTGTGCAACCGCGGAGGTCGTTTTCTGCGGTGCATGAGTCCGGGACTGGCACATAGCGGACGCGCCAATCGCGCTGACCAATGTCTGCTTTGAGGGGGATTGTGTTGCAAAACTATTTTGAGTGTCCGTCGACGCAATTTTAATTCAAGGACTCAATTAGCCGCGCAAGATTGATTCAAGAGGCAGGTCTTTTGGATTCGATTGTTGCGTACTCGACGCACGCCACCGACTTTTGCAACACAATCAGGGGAAGAACGGACATGATGCGGACGTGACGCGATGTCGGCTCCTGACCCAAAGCAGACGTCCCGCCTCAGAACCTCAACAAGTCGCTATTCGCGTAACTAACCCCGTGCCGCTTTCTTGACATTGGCTAGAAGCACGGCAAGGCATCCAATTAGAAGCACAGCACCAGCGACGAGCGGGGCATCTGGCATCAGAGTTGCAAATATCCCCGAGAACAGGACGACCACAAGGATTGCCAAGGCCAGCGAGCCGTCATCGACGAACAATCCCACCAACACCCGGAAGGCAGTGACCAGCATGGTCATGTGGGTGATGCCTCTACCCTGGGGCGACGGGTGAGAGCTACAGCGCCAAGGGCGACTATCAGAAATAGGGCCGCAAACACTAGGATGGCAAAATCCTCGCCGGGCCACGGGACGCGGAGTCCTTCTCCCGTCCAAAATACCCCGAAGGCGGAAAGCATGACTCCGACAGCAAACTTGAGCGCGTTCTCGGGCACTCGCTCGAGCGGACGATGTATGACAAAGCCGACCGCGACCACGACCAAGCAAGCCGCGAAGGCGCCAAGGCTTGCAGCACCAAGTAGACCTCGCCCTGCACCAATGGCAATCACGATGAATACGACTTCTAGCCCTTCGAGCACGACCGCTTTGAAGCTCGCGACCCCGGCCAGCCAATCGAGTCGCGCTTCCTGCTGACGGGCTTGATCGCGCAACTCTTCAGTCTCCGTCGCGAAGGCAATCGCCTCGTCGTGCAATGGAATAACCCCCGCGGCTCGGAGAATCGCCTTGCGCAACCAGCGCATGCCAAACAGCAGTAACAAGACGCCGATAACGAGCTGAGGCGCATGCAGCGGAAAACGCCTAAGTAGCGGCCCGAGGGCAAGAACGATGATTGCGAGAAGCGCAAGCCCCGTGAGGCCACCTATCGCTGCCGGGCGCCAACCTCGGACCGAGGCGACCGCCAGCAAAATCGTTAGTGCTTCGACCGCTTCGACAAGCGAGCTCAGGAAGGCCGTTGTGACCGCTGGTGCCGCTGTCGTCCAGGTCATCTATGCTTTTGACCCATAGGGAAAATGATAGGTCGAACGTCTCCGGATGGACCAGGCCCTATGCCATCGAAAACGCGTGAGTGGTTGCCATCGACTGGCGGTCTCGCTGGTAGTGCATCAATTTTGCTCAAACACTGGCGGTTGGTGGTTGCATCTTCGCAGATGCGCCGAATGTGGTCGGATTTCCTGAGCCACGCCTGGGCGATTGCCAATGATAGGGCACGGGAGCTCGGGTGGATTGTGTGATTACCTATGGGCCTTTCCGGCGGGGATTCGAGATCACCCCGCTTCCCGTTGAGGGAGGAGTCAGGGCGTCCCCCAACTCCGACAGGGGGTCGTGCCGCGCCGCCTCGACAACTGCATTATGACGATAGCCGGGCTCATAGGGATTGGGCCGCTTACTGAACTCCCGCATTGCGTCCGTCAGCTTCTGCCCATGCTCCTCCCATAACCGTATGGCGAGGGTCATGGTCACATAGGCGGTTTCTGGAGAGTGGTCTTGGAGAATGGCTTCGGGACTTCCGGCATGGCGGAAGAAACCCGGCAACTTACCGAGCTTCATGCTCTTCTCTACCCTGTGCATCACCTTCCGTGTCGTATCGTCGCCCACCATCTCAAACAGGAGATTATAGGCAGCCCAAGCAAGCGTATGGGCGGCGAGGTCTTCGGTGTCGAGAAGGCCTATTGCGCAATCAAGTTGCCAACGCGCCGCGTCGAGTTGGCTGATCCCTGCCATGGCGCAACTATCACTTCATCAAGGCGAGAAGCAAATCGATGATGACGATCAGACGCGCGCGGGGCAGGCTGCTATATAACCGAGCCGCAGCGCCCCGCTGGGCCGCGTTGCCCTTCCCCGCCCCGTGGTGCCCAACGTCGGGCGGCTTTCGCCAGCTACGGGCCTCCTATGCGAGCCTCTGCCTGTTAGCCAGACGTTAGCCCGGAACCGATGTCTTAACCGCCAAAGCGTGTAATTCAGTGCCCATTTGGCCGCCGATGGCATCATAGACCATCTTGTGCTGCTCGACCCGCGATTTGCCGCGAAACGCTTCCGACACGACGGTCGCGGCATAATGGTCGCCGTCGCCGGCGAGGTCGTCGATCGAGACAAGCGCATCGGGAAAGCGCTCCTTGATCAACCGCTCGATATCCGCTGCCGCCATGGCCATGTGCGTCGCTTCCTTGACTGTCCCGCCGATCTTAGCTGCCGCCCATGAAGGCCGGCAACCAGCGCTCATGCGCGGTGCGTAAGCTGCTGAGCAAAAGTGGCGCTTCGCCTGAAAGTTTCAAGGCATCCCCTGCCGCCATTCCAAGCGCCCTCGCGGGAATGCCGGCCTCTTTAGCCTCATGCAAGATGCGTGCGGCCTCGTCTGGCGCCGCCGCGACGACGTAGCGGCCCTGGTCCTCGCCGAACCACACGGCATGGGCCGGAAGCCCCTCCGGAGCAGCCTCGAGCGCGGCGCCACAACCGCCGGCGAGTGCCATCTCGGCGACCGCGACCAGCAATCCGCCGTCTGAAATATCATGCACTGAGGAGACACGCCCGCTGCGGATCAGGCCGCGCACGAAATCGCCGGCGCGGCGCTCGGCGGCAAGATCGACCGGCGGCGGCGCGCCTTCATATCCCCCGCTCGCCAGCTCCTGATAGAGCGACTGGCCGAGATGGCCTCCCTCAGGCCCGATCAGGATCAGTGCATCGCCGTCGCGCTTCAGAGCGATGGTCGCCATGTTGGCGACGTTCGGGATCAGTCCAATGCCGCCGATGGCGGGGCTGGGCGGGATGGCGATACCGTTGGTCTCGTTGTAGAGCGACACGTTCCCTGACACGACGGGGAAGGAGAGGGCAGTGCAGGCGTCGGCCATGCCCTTCACCGCCTCGACGAACTCGCCCATGATCTCCGGCCGCTCGGGATTGCCGAAATTCATGCAGTCGGTGATGGCAAGAGGATCGGCGCCGGTCGCGGTGAGATTGCGCCAGCATTCGGCGACCGCCTGCTTGGCGCCTTCGCGCGGGTCTGCGGCGCAGTAGCGGGGCGTCACGTCGCAGGAGATGGCGAGACCCTTCTCGGTGCCGTGCACGCGCACCACCGCTGCATCGCCTCCCGGCCGTTGCACCGTGTCGGCCATGACCATGTGGTCGTATTGCTCCCAGATCCACCGGCGCGAGGAGAGGTGAGCGGAGCCCATCATGCTTTCCAACGCACCGAGCAGGCTGTTCGGCGCAGGCACATCCTCCGCGGCGATGGCAGCGGGTTTCGGCCTTGGCGTCCAGGGGCGCTCATAGACCGGCGCGGCATGGGCGAGCGCCGAGAGCGGAATATCGGCTTGGACGGCGCCGCCATGGCGCACCACGAGCTTGCCGGTATCTGTGGTGCGCCCGATCACGGCGAAGTCGAGCTCCCATTTCCTGAACACGCGCTCGGCGATCGGCTCCCCACCAGGCTTCAGCACCATGAGCATGCGCTCCTGGCTCTCCGACAGCATCATCTCGTAGGCGGTCATGCCGGTTTCGCGCATCGGCACCTGATCGAGATCGAGCTCGATGCCCACGCCGCCTTTGTCGGCCATCTCCACGGACGACGAGGTCAGACCTGCAGCGCCCATGTCCTGGATGGCGACGATGGCGTCCTCCTGCATCAGCTCGAGGCAGGCTTCGAGCAGCAGCTTCTCCGTGAAGGGATCGCCGACCTGCACCGTCGGACGCTTCTCGGCCGACGCCTCATCGAACTCTGCCGACGCCATGGTGGCGCCGTGGATGCCGTCGCGCCCGGTCTTGGAGCCGACATAGACCACGGGGAGCCCAACGCCCTTCGCCGCAGACTTGAAGATGCGCTTGGCATCGACGAGGCCCACGGTCATGGCGTTGACCAGGATGTTGTCGTTGTAGCGGGCATCGAAATTGGTCTCGCCGCCGACCGTTGGCACGCCCATGCAATTGCCGTAGTCGCCGATACCTGAGACGACACCTGCGACGAGGTGTCGGGTCTTGGCGTGTTCTGGCGCGCCGAAGCGGAGCGCATTCATGTTGGCAACGGGGCGCGCGCCCATGGTGAACACGTCGCGCATGATGCCGCCGACGCCGGTCGCGGCGCCCTGATAGGGCTCGATATAGGAGGGGTGGTTGTGGCTCTCCATCTTGAACACGGCAGCCTGGCCGTCGCCGAGATCGACCACGCCGGCATTCTCGCCCGGGCCTTGGATCACCTGCGGGCCCTTGGTCGGCAGCTTCTTCAGCCACACCCGCGAGGACTTGTAGGAGCAGTGCTCCGACCACATCACCGAGAAGATGCCGAGCTCGGTCAGCGACGGCTCCCGCCCGAGCACGGCGGCGAGCAGCCGGTATTCGTCGGGGGAGAGGCCATGCTCGGCGACCAGGTCCGGCGTGATCTTCGGTGCGGGCTTGTTCATGCTGAGGAAGCGAATCGATTGTCTGCGGCGGGACTGAAAGGCGCGAGCTGAAGCCCTAACGGAATGGATTGCCGGGTCAAGCCCGGCAATGACGAAACCCACTACGCGGCGAGGCTCTCCACTAGGCCTTTGAACATCTTGGCGCCGTCGGTGCCGGAGAGCGCAGGATCGGCGAGGCGCTCGGGATGCGGCATCAGCCCAAGGACGGTGCGTGTCTCATTGTAGATGCCGGCGATGTTGCGGCGCGAGCCATTGGGATTGGCTTCAGCGGTCACCTCGCCTTGCGGGGTGCAATAGCGGAAGGCAACGCGGCCCTCGCCTTCGAGGCGGGCAAGCGTCTCGTCGTCGGCGAAGTAGCAGCCGTCCTTATGCGCAATGGCGAACTTGACCACCTGGCTTTTCTCGTAGCGCCCGGTGAAGCTCGTGTCGGTGCGCTCGACGCGCAAATGCACGTCCTTGCAGATGAATTTGAGCGTGGCGTTGCGCATCAGCACGCCAGGAAGCAGCCGCGCCTCGGTCAGCACCTGGAAGCCGTTGCAGATGCCGAGCACTGGCGTCCCCGCCTTCGCCCGCTTGATGACCTCGCGCATGACCGGGGAGTGCGCCGCCATGGCGCCAGAGCGCAGATAGTCGCCATAGGAGAAGCCGCCGGGCAGCACGATGAGGTCGCTTGCGGGAAGCTCGGCGTCGCCGTGCCAGACCATGGCTGGCGGACGTCCCGTCGCTGCCTCGAGCGCCACCGCTGCGTCTCGATCGCAGTTCGATCCGGGAAAGACGATGACGGCAGCTTTCATGCTGCGTTCCCAGCTTGCGTCATCCCGGCGCAAGCCGGGATCCAGATCTCTCCGACTCGTCATCGCCCGGCTTGACCGGGCGATCCAGTAATCACTGACGCCTTGGATTACTGGATGCCCGCCTTCGCGGGCATGACAACACGACTCATTTCGGGAACTGGAGCCCGGCTGACGCCGGAATGACGAAGACTTAGGCCGCCTCGAGCTCATAGGCGTAGTTCTCGATGATGGTGTTGGCGAGGAGCTCCTTGCACATGCGCTCGATCTCGGCCCGCGCCCGCGCCGGGTCCTTCTCGGCCACCTCGACCTCGATATATTTGCCCTGGCGCACATTGCCTGCCGAGCCGAAGCCCAGCGCATGCAGCGCGCCTTCGATCGCCTTGCCTTGCGGGTCCAGAACTCCCGGCTTCAAGGTGATGGTGATGCGCGCCTTCACGAGCCTCAGTCCTATTTCGAGCGCACCAGCACCGGGCCGGTCTTCACCCGCATCGGATTGTCGACGTGCAGCCCGAGCCTGCGGGCGACCTCCTGATAGGCCTCGACCAGGCCGCCCATGTCGCGGCGGAAGCGGTCCTTGTCGAGCTTGTTCTGCGTCTCGACGTCCCACAGCCGGCTGCAATCCGGCGAGATCTCGTCGGCGAGCACGATGCGCATCTGCTCGTTCTCCCACAGCCGGCCGAACTCGCACTTGAAATCGACGAGCCTGATGCCGACGCCGAGAAACAAGCCGGACAGGAAGTCGTTGATGCGGAGCGCGAGCGACATGATGTCGTCGAGCTCCTGCGGATTGGCCCAGCCGAACGCGGTGATATGCTCCTCGGTGACCATGGGGTCGCCGAGCTTGTCGGACTTGTAATAGAACTCGACGATCGAGCGGGGCAGCGGCGTGCCCTCATCGACGCCGATGCGGGTGGCGAGCGAGCCTGCCGCCACATTGCGCACCACCACCTCGAGGGGGATGATCTCCACCTCGCGGATCAGTTGCTCGCGCATGTTGAGCCGCTTGATGAAGTGCGTCGGCACGCCGATCTCGCCGAGCTTCACGAACAGATATTCGGAGATGCGGTTGTTGAGCACCCCCTTTCCTTCGATCTTGTCGTGCTTCTTGTTGTTGAAGGCGGTAGCGTCGTCCTTGAAGTGCTGGACGAGCGTGCCCGGCTCAGGACCTTCATACAGAATCTTGGCCTTGCCTTCGTAAATGCGGCGGCGCCGGTTCATGTTACGTTCCTCTCACTCTTAGCGTCCGTCGAAGCTGACAACACCACCAGCGCGCGGAAACGAAATTCCCGTACCGCGCCTGTCGCCGATTGCTCTTCTGCGGAATCAAACCCAGGGTCTAAGGCGACCTTAACGTAAGGGGAGGGGAGTGACAACGCCCGCTCTCAAAGCGTCCCGGCCTTCCGGGATTTGTTGATTTTCGAGCCTCCAGGCGGTATCCCTCGACCAAGGGAGAGACAGAAATTTCCTTGATTTCTGCGGTTTTTCGCGGCGCCATCGGCGCCTCAAGAGGAGAGATGCGGCAGATGACCACGTTTGAGGATCGGGAGAAGGGCTTCGAGCGGAAGTTCGCCCATGACGAGGAGCTCAAATTCAGGGCCACGGCGCGGCGCAACAGGCTGATCGGCCTGTGGGCGGCGGAGAAGATGGGGCTCACCGGCGAAGAGGCCCAGGCCTATGCCCGCGAGGTGATCAAGGCAGACCTGGCCGAGCCAGGCGATGAGGACGTATTCCGCAAAATACGGGCCGATTTCGACGCCAAGGGCGTCGACCAGTCAGACCATCAGATCCGCAGGATCATCGGTGAGATGATGGCCGAGGCGGTGCGCCAGATCGAATCAGAAGCCAAGGCCTAGACAGCGGCCGATGCGCGAGGACCGCTTCCGCAAGGCCGCCAAAGACGGCCGCACCCTGCTCAACGCCTGGCTGACGCTCAATTCGCCCTTTCTCATCGAGCTGATCGGCGAGGCGGGGTGGGACTGCCTCACCATCGATCAGCAGCACGGCCTTGGCGGCAACGATGTGCTGCTGCAATGCCTGACCGCGGCGCGGGCCTGCGGGATGCCTGCAATCGTGCGCGTCGCCGAGAACGATCCAGGCCTTGTCGGGAGGGCGCTCGATGCCGGCGCGCAAGGGATCATGTGCCCCCTGATTGCAACGGTGGAGGACGCCGAAGCCTTCGTCCAGGCGGTGAAATTCCCGCCGCGCGGCAACCGGAGCTGGGGGCCATACCGGGCGCGGCTAGACTACCAAGGCGACTATTTCACCACCGCCAACGATTGGACCATCGCCTGTCCCCAGATCGAGACCAAGGGCGCGCTCGATTAGCTCGATGAGATCCTCGCGCTCGACGGCGTCGACATGGTGTGCTTCGGCCCCAACGACCTCTCCGTGGCGCTCACCGGCCGCCTCGACATTCACGCGGCCGAGGTGAAGGAGGCCATGACTCTGGTTCTGAGGAAATGCCGCGAAATGTCTGTCATGGGCCTGATTTTTGCCAATGACGTCGACTACGCGAAGCCGCTCGTCGCGGCAGGCTGGAACGTGGTGGCGGTCGGCACCGACGCCGGCTGGTTCTCCAAGGCGGCCGCCGACATGAAGCGCGAGGCGACGACGGGAAGCTAGCTCTTCCTAGAGGTACAGTTTTACCCGCTCCCCCCTTGCGGGGGAGCAGGGTCGGTGCAGCCGATCCGAGGGGGGTGAGGCGGTTTGACCAATTATTACCCCCCTCCCTGGCCCTCCCCCGCAAGGGGGGAGGGGATCAAGTGGAAGCACCGCGATAGTCCTTTGGCTGTGTGCCCAGCTTGTGCCAAGATGGTGCGTCGCGAAGAGGGGGGCCTCACATGCGCGCTTGGATCACGGTGCTTGTCGCTGCCGCCGCACTCGCGGCCGGCACTGGTGCGGCGCTGGCGGGCTGGCGGTCGGAGGTTCCGGTCTATCCGCCCTATCCCTATAAAGCAGGCCACTACCCGACCGCAGATTCCTATTACGACCTCCCGCCCTACGCCGCCATCAAACCGGGCTTCTATCACTGGCGCTACTTTCTGATAGGGCAAGAGCGCAACCGCTACCGCTACATGCCACACATCTTCCGCGGTTATGGCAACGGCGGCGACGGCCTCAAATAGCCGCGGGGCGCAGATCAACCGAGGGCCATGAGATGCATCGTAGCGAGGCAGGCCGCCGGGATGACGGCCTCCTCTTGGGCGGCGGGTTGCTTGCGGCGCTATTGACGTATGCGGCGCCTGCCGCCGCTGCGGATCTCCTGCCGGCCATGCCGACGGAGCCGCTGCCGGTGACCGTGACGCAATGGGGCGGGCTCTATATCGGCGGTCAGGTCGGCGGTGCCTGGAGCACCATGGATTGGCGCTTCGACAATGCCAATTATTTCAACACGCTTGGTCCGAACGTGCTCGGCACCGATTTCGATCACGACGCGAGCGGCGTGCTAGGCGGCGGCCAAGCCGGTTTCAATTATCAGGCCGGCGCATGGGTGCTCGGAATTGAGGGCTCCGCCACAGCCGCGGATTTGCGGGACAGCATCCAAAGTCCGTTCTTTCCCGGATTCGATGCCTACACGACCGAGGCCAGTTGGCTCGCGACCGTGACCGGGCGCGTCGGCTATGCAAGCGACCGCTGGCTTGCTTACGCGAAGGGAGGCTGGGCCGGCGCCGATCTGCGACTGAATTTTTACGAAGCGAATACCGGCATTCGCGCGAGCTCCACCGATTGGACCAATGGCTGGACCGTGGGCGGAGGCGTCGAATATGCGCTTGGCCGGGCCCTCTCGCTCGCCCTTGAGTACGATTATGTTGGTCTCGATACCGACGGCTGGACACTCCCTTGCGCGGGTTGCGGCAGCGGCGTGGGGGGAGGGGCGCCCGTGGTGGACGGCGATGTCGCAATCCAATCGGTTACGGCGCGGGTAAACTATCGCTTCGGCGGCTGAGTTCGGTCGCGCCTCGCCTTGGGCCTAAGACCAGCCGGCCGCTGTTGCGATGCTGCGCCGCATTGCGGAACCGGCCTTCATAGGACGGTGTTGCTCCTGCCTTATCGTGCGCCCGGCGGCACCAAGGAGGCATGGCATGCGGTCCTTTTGCAAGCTCGTGACGGCGATGTTGGCGCTGATCGGCGCCTCGATCGCGTGCGCTCCTGCCTCGCCGGCGCTTGCCGCCACGCCGCTAAGCCAGCGCTACTACACCCGGCATGATATCTACGGAACGCCCGCGCGCCAGGCCTCGCGCATCTTTCGCTGCCATGGCGGGCGCCATTACACCTATCTCGGCGGCTGGGGCTGCGACTACTACGTCTATTCCCAGGATTGGCCCTATGGGCGCCGCCGCTAGGATTGCTGCCACTTCGCTCCCGAGGTTCCTCTCGACCTGCGATTCATGTTAGCCAGTCATTTGCCGGCATGAGAATTGTCGAGCGGGGTTGGGCCATATCGTCCTTGTTCAAGACATTCGGGTTTGCCATGGGCCTGGCAGCGACATTCCTTGTCGAGTCAGCACCTGCCAAGACCGCGCCGTACACCGGCAGACAACAGCCCCCGGCCTGGTATCGGTCGAACAGCGATGTGCGGGATGATTGCGTCGAGCGGAGCTTCTCGGTGAGCGTGGGAAACCCGGCCTATCCAAATCGCTTGGCCATATGGCCGGCGCCTTGCCGCCCCTGAGGTAAATCTAGCGGGCGGATTTTTTCTTGCCAGCGCCCTTGCCGAACACGCGATCGAAGATCGTGTCCACGTGCTTCAGGTGATAGTCGAGGTCGAACTGGGCGCGCAGAGTCTTTTCGGGCAGCGCGCGAGTCACCTCCTTGTCGGCAAGTAGCGCATCGAGGAAATTGCCGCCCCTCTCCCACACCTTCATGGCGTTCCGTTGCACGAGCCGGTAGGCGTCCTCCCGCGACACGCCGGCCTCGGTCAAGGCGAGCAGCACGCGCTGCGAGTGGATGAGGCCGCCGAGCCGGTCGAGATTGGCGCGCATGCGCTCCGGATAGACTACGAGGTTCTTGATCAACTCGGTCAGGCGCGCGAGCGCGAAGTCGAGCGCGATGGTTGCGTCAGGGCCGATCACCCGCTCGACCGAGGAGTGCGAGATGTCGCGCTCATGCCACAGCGCCACGTCCTCGAGCGCCGGCAGCGCATAGCCGCGGATGAGGCGGGCAAGCCCGGTGAGGTTTTCCGAGATCACCGGGTTCCGCTTATGCGGCATGGCAGAGGAGCCCTTTTGCCCTTCCGAGAAGAACTCCTCGGCTTCGGAGAGCTCGGTCCGCTGCAGATGCCTGATCTCGGTGGCAAGCCGCTCGATCGAGCTCGCCACCACGGCGAGCGCCGCGAAATAGGCGGCGTGGCGGTCGCGCGGGATCACTTGCGTCGAGATCGGCTCAGGACGAAGCCCGAGCTTCTCCGCCACGTAGGCTTCGACGCGCGGGTCGACATGGGCGAAGGTGCCGACCGCGCCGGAGATGGCGCAAGTCCCGACCTCGTCCCGTGCCGCGACGAGCCTTGCCCTGGCGCGTACGAACTCGGCATAGGCGTAAGCGAGCTTGAGCCCGAACGTGGTGGGCTCGGCATGCACGCCGTGGCTGCGGCCGACGGTCAGCGTGTTCTTGTGCTCGAGCGCGCGGGCCTTCAGCGCGGCAAGCAGCCCATCCACGTCGGCGATGAGCAGATCGGCGGCCTCGACCAACTGAACGTTGAAGCACGTGTCGAGCACGTCGGAGGAGGTCATGCCGCGGTGCAGGAAGCGCGCCTCGGGTCCCACGTTCTCGGTCACGCTGGTCAGGAAGGCGATGACGTCGTGCTTGACCTCGGCCTCGATCTCGTCGATGCGGTCGATGTCGAAGCGCCCGCGCTTCTTCACCGCCTCTGCTGCGGATTTCGGTATCAGGCCGAGCTTGGCCATGGCTTCTGCCGCCAGCGTCTCGATCTTGAGCCAGATGCGAAACTTGGCCTCAGGCTCCCAAATGCGAGCCATGTCGGGGCGGCTATAGCGGGGGATCATGCGAGAACCCTTTCCTGCGAAGTCGCAGGTAAGTTGATCTAGCAGAGCCGCGCGCCCCGCTCAAATCATGGGCAGGCGTTTATGCCCGTATGGTTTTCGGCCCGCGCGGCCCGAAGATCGCAAGATAGAGCGCGGCGGCAAGCATCAGCCCCGCATAGCCCGGGCGCGGCGGCACCAGCATGAACAGCACGAAGGAATAGAAGTCGCTGAGCGAGGACCAATAAAGCCCGCTCAACGACCAATCGAGCTGATTGGGATAGGTGATCATCAGGTTGATGACCCTGAGGAAGCCGCCGAAGCTGCAAAACGCCAGCACGAAGATGAACAAGGCAAACAGGAAGCGGACGAGGAAGCCGCGGGTCGCCGCGAATTGCTGCACCCACCAAGCCACGAGGGCGGCGAGCCCGCCGGCATAACCCACGATTTGCAGCGTGTTGCGGGTGGTGTCGTTCATCACGCTGTTCGGCTGCATGTAGTCGCCGGCGAGAACCGCGTTCATGCAAATTGCCATGACGATGGCGAACGCCACCGCCAGCACGAAGCCGACAATGTTGTTGAAGGTCACCTTTTCCATTGAAAGCGTCCCCTAAAAATCCGTCGCCCCGCGAAGGACTATGCCGGGGAAATCGCCGCCCGGCAATCGGGGCAGGGGAGTTCATTTGGCAGGGTGACTTGCCACGCGCGGCTTGGCACGTGTGCCTTGCCGCACCGGCCGGTTTGTGGTCCGATCCGGCCCGACCGAAGTCCCTGGGAGCCCGCGCAATGGCATTTGAAGATTTGAAGGCGGAACTTGCCCTGCTCATCAATCAGATGGAGAACCAGCCGGAGGATCCGCACGAGCTTTACCTGCAGATCCGCGAAAAGCTGAACGAGATGCGTGCCTTCGGCATGCCGCTGCCAGAGGATCTGGTCGAGTTCGAGAAGGACCTCGAGAAGCAATTCGCTGCGACCAAGCGCGCAGCGAAGAAGGATTAGCTCGCACACTCAATCCGGCGTCACCCCGGCGAAAGCCGGGGTCTAGCTCTTTTTTGATTTGCGCTTCGCGCGCTGGAGTCCGGCTTTCGCCGGAATGACGAGGGTTGCCGTTAACCGGCGGGCTGCTCGGCCGGCGGATCGATCTGCTCGTAGGTCCCCTTCGACCAGCGATAGACCGCATAAGGCGGCAGGTTCGGGTCGCCCTTCTCGTTGAACTTGAACTTGCCGATCACCGTGTCGAACTCGGTGTCGTTCAGTGCCTTGACGATGTCGGCCATCTCGACGCTCTTCGCCTTCTCCGCGGCCTGCTTCCACGCCTGCAATGCCGCATAGGTGTAGAGCACGTAGCCCTCGGGCTCGATGCCCTTGTCCTTGAAGCGCTTCACCACCTCGGCGGCAGCGGGGTTCTTGCGCGGATCGGGCGAGAAGGTCATCAGCGTGCCTTCGCCGGCGTCGCCTGTGATCGACCAGAACTCTTGCGTGATCAGCGCATCGCCGCCCATGAGGATGGTTTGCATGCCCTGGTCGCGCATCTGGCGGATGATCAGACCTGCCTCGGTGTGATAGCCGCCGAAATAGACGACGTCGATATTGGCCTGCTTCAGCTTGGAGACGAGCGCCGAATAGTCCTTCTCGCCGGCGGTGATCGCCTCGTACATCTCCTCCTGCTTGCCGGCCGCGTTCATCGCCTTCTTGGTCTCGTCCGCAAGTCCCTTGCCGTAGGCCGTCTTGTCTTGGACGAAGGCGATCTTCTTGTCGCCGAGATGGCTCGCGAGATATTTGCCGGCGACGCCGCCCTGCTGGTCGTCGCGGCCGCACACCCGATAAATGTTGGGCCCGGCGCGGTCGTCGGTAAAGGTTGGGTTGGTGGAGGCCGGCGAAATCTGCACCATGTCGCTTTCGGCGTAGACCTTGGATGCCGGGATAGAAGAGCCTGAGCAATAATGCCCGGCTACGAGCTTGACGCCAGCGCCGGTCATCTGGTTGGCGACCGCCACCGCCTGCTTCGGGTCGCAGGCATCGTCGCCGGTGGAGAGGTCGAGCTTCTTGCCGAGCACGCCGCCGGCAGCGTTGATGTCGGCCACGGCCATTTCGCCGCCGTTCTTCATCTGCGCGCCGAAAGAAGCGTATTGGCCGGTGATCGGGCCTACGATCGCGATGGGGGTGGTCGTGTCCCCGTCGCCCCCGCCACAGCTGGTCAGGGTTAGCGCGGCCAAAGCGATGAGCAGCCCGGCAATTCGTTGCATCGTCACCTCCCTAGTGGATCAGGCGCACAATCTACGGCATCCGGAAAAAGCGCAAGCGGTTAGGATTGGACTTTAGCCTCGGTCGCGCCAGGTGAGCGGGCTCGTCCGCTCATAGAGCCAGCGATATTGCGTCACCATCTGCGTGGTGCGCATGGCGCGGAAACCGAGCAAGGCGGCAACGACCAGGATCGCGTAGGTGACGAGGTAATAGTAGAGCGAGGTCAGCGTGCCGTCGAACAAGGCGTAATGGAAGAAGCGCACGGCGGCGGCGAGCAGCGCCATGTAGAAGAACACCCGCCAGAAGGGCTTCCAGCTTCGCGCGAGCCCCCGTCCTGCAAGGAAGGCAGCTCCTCCGCCAAGCACGCAGGTGAGCACGAGAAAGACCCAGGGGCTGTCGTCGGACAGATAGGTCACGGCCGCGCTCCTTGCGTCTCCTTGCGGCGGCCGCCGTCGAGATAGGCGGTCTGCACCTCTTCGCTGCTCAGGAGCTCGGCGCCGCTGCCCGAGAGCGTGATCCGGCCATTGACCATGACGTAGCCGCGATGGGCGAGTTTCAACGCGTGATAGGCGTTCTGCTCGACGATGAACACCGGCAGGCCGTGCTTGCCATTCAGCTCTTTGATCACCTCGAAGATCTGCTTGACGATGAGGGGGGCGAGCCCAAGCGACGGCTCATCGAGCAGCAGGAGTTTCGGCCGTCCCATCAGGGCGCGGGCGATGGCGAGCATCTGCTGCTCGCCGCCTGAGAGCGTGCCGCCGCGCTGATCGCGTCTCGCCTTCAACACCGGGAACAGCGTGCAGACCCGGTCGAGGTCCTGATCGAAAGTATCGGCGTCGTTGGCGATGATCGCGCCCATCTGCAGATTTTCCATCACCGTCATGCGCGGGAAGATGCGCCGCCCTTCCGGCGATTGAGCGATGCCGAGCCTGGCGATGGCATGGGCGGGAAGGGCGGTGATATTGCGGTCCGCGAACAGGATCCGGCCGTGGGTCGGGCGCGGGCGGCCGAAGATGGTCATCATCAGCGTGGTCTTGCCGGCACCATTGGCGCCGATCAGCGCCACGATCTCGCGCGGGTGAATGTCGAGGCTGACATCGTGCAGCACCGGCAACATGCCATAGCAGGCGGTAATATGGCTCACTTGGAGGAGGGGCGCGCTCACAAGCGAACCTCCTTTGCCACTTTATTGAGCTCCTCGTCCGGCACGCCGAGATAGGCGGCGATCACATGAGGGTTGTTGCGGATCTCCTCTGGCGTGCCGTCGGCGATCACCTTGCCATAGTCCAGCACCACGATGTGGTCGGAAATGCGCATCACCACGCTCATGTCGTGCTCGATGAGGAGCAGCGCGATGCCTTCCTTGGCGCGGATCGAAAAAAGCAGCTCGTTCAACCCCTCGCTCTCGCGGGCATTGAGGCCTGCCGCCGGCTCATCGAGGCACAGCAGCAAAGGCCGCGTGCACATGGCCCGCGCGATCTCGAGCTTGCGTTGCTCGCCGTAAGGAAGCTCTGCCGCCGCAACGTCGGCCCGCGCCGTGAGGCCGACGCGGTCAAGCCAATGCTTGGCATATTCGACCGCCTGCTTCTCCGCCCGGTTGAAGGAGCCGAGACCGAAAATGGCGGCAAGCGGGAAGCGCGAGGATTGGTTCAAAAGCCTGTGCTGCGCCACCATCAGATTTTCCAGGACGGTCATGCCGCCGAACAGCCTGATGTTCTGGAAGGTGCGAGCGACGCGCGCCTCGGCGTTGATGTCGTGGTCGTCGAGACGCTCGAGCTGGTAGCTTGCGCCGAGCGGCTGGTCGAGCTTCAGCGTTCCCTCTGTCGGCTTGTAGAAGCCGGTGATGCAGTTGAACACCGTGGTCTTGCCGGCGCCGTTAGGCCCGATGAGTGCGGTGATGTCCTCGCGTCCGACATCGAAGGAGACGTCGTCGACGGCTGTGAGCCCTCCGAAACGCATGGTGAGGTGCTCGACCTTGAGCAGCGGGTCGGTCAGCCATCGCCTCATGCGCGACCTTCTTTGACGAGGTGGCCGCCTACTGCGCGCCGCTCTTTCAGCACGATCGACGGCTCGCGCGAGGAGATGATGCCGCGCGGGCGCCACAGCATGATTCCCACCATGGCGATGCCGAACAGAAGCATGCGGTAAAGCGACGGGTCGAAGTCCTGACCGAACACGAGCTGCAGCCACTCCATGTTCCGCAACAGCTCGAAGCCGCCGATCATCACGATGGCCGCGAGCACCACGCCGATCTGGCTGCCCATGCCGCCGAGCACGACGATGGCGAGGATGATGGCCGACTCGATGAAGCTGAAGGATTCCGGGCTGATGAAGCCTTGCCGCGTGGCGAAGAAGGAGCCGGCAAAGCCGCCGAACATGGCGCCGGTGGCAAAGGCGGTGAGCTTGGCCACGGTGGTGTTGATGCCGAGCGAGCGGCAGGCGATCTCGTCCTCGCGCATCGCCTCCCAGGCGCGGCCGATGGGAAGCCGGCGGAGCCGCAAGGTGAACAGGCTCGTGAGCAGCGCAAGCCCGAGGATCACGTAGTAGAGGAAGATGATGGCGTGGAGCGGATCGTAGCGCAGGCCGAAGAAGCTTGCGAAGGTCTCGCCTCCAGTTGCCTGAAGGGCAATCCAAAGAAGGTCGGCTTGGGGATGTCGGAGATGCCGTTCGGCCCGTTGGTCACGTTCGTCCAGTTGAGCAGTACGATGCGGACGATCTCGCCGAAGGCGAGCGTCACGATGGCGAGATAGTCGCCGCGCAGCCGTAGCACCGGGAATCCGAGAATGACCCCCCACAGCGCGGCAAGGAGCCCCGCGAGCGGCAGGCACACCCAAAAGCCTAAGCCGAAATGCGCGGCGAGCAGCGCGAAAGTATAAGCGCCGACCGCATAGAAGGCGACATAGCCAAGGTCGAGGAGGCCGGCCAGCCCAACCACGATGTTGAGGCCGAAGCCGAGCATCACATAGGTGAGCACCAGGATGAGAGGTCGAGCAGATAGCGAAGCGGCAGCCCAAGGTGAAACGTCTTATCGAGCGGAATAGGCGATGATCGGGAATAGTACGGCGGCAACGACGAGAAGGAGCGCACCGTTCTCAGCCCATAGCGGGCTACCGCAGGGATCGGCCAGACCGGGCGCCAGGCCGGGCGCGGCACTTTCCAATTGCCGTTCCACCAGAAGAGATTGAGGAGAAGCCTGCCGACAAAGACGATGCCGACGGCAATGGCGAGCAGCATCGGGCGGGACTTGAGCGTCAGGCCGCCGGCACTGTCCACGGTCCTGAAGCCGAGCGTCAGGCAGAACAGCGCGAAGGTGACGTAGGCCGCGAGCGAGTGCGTCGGCAAAAGCAGCCTGGAGCCGGTGGCTCAGCGATTTGACCGGCTCGCCAAGGCCTAGACCTTTTCGATCTCTGGCCGGCCGAGCAGCCCCGTGGGGAAGAAGATGAGCACGATGGCGAGCATCGAGAACGCGGCGACGTCCTTGTACTCGATGGTGAAATAGGCGGACCAGAACGTCTCGATCAGGCCGATGACGAGGCCGCCAAGCATGGCGCCCGGCAGCGAGCCGATGCCGCCGAACACCGCGGCGGTGAACGCCTTGATGCCGGCGACGAAGCCGATGAAGAAATCGATCACGCCGTAATAGAGAGATAGAGGAGGCCAGCGACGGCGGCGAGCGCCGCGCCCATGACGAAGGTAAGCGAGATGGTGCGGTCGACATTCACGCCCGAGAGCGCGGCCATCAGCCTGTCCTGCTCGCAGGCGCGCTGCGCGCGGCCAAGCGCGGTGCGGGTGATGATCAGCCAGAACACGCCCATCAGCGCCACGGTGGTCACCACGATGAGGATCTGGATGTTGGAGAGGTTCACCGCGAACCCTCCCTCGATCGAAGATCTGATAGCCGCCGGTGATCACCGGCTGCAGAGGCTTCACGCGGGCGCCTTGCGCCACTTGAATGAAATTCTGGAGGATGATCGACATGCCGATGGCGGTGATCAGCGGCGCGAGCCGGAAGGATTCGCGCAAGGGCCGGTAGGCGATGCGCTCGACCGTCCAGCCCCACACGGCGGTGAACAGCATGGCGATGATGAGCACAAGGACGAGCGCGAGCGGAACGAGCGTCAGGCCGAGGCACATGATCAGGAGAAAAGCGATCAGCGCGATGAAGGCGCCCACCATGAAGATGTCGCCATGGGCGAAATTGATCATGCCGATGATGCCATAGACCATGGTGTAGCCGATGGCGATCAGGCCGTAGATCGAGCCGAGCGCCATCCCGTTGACCAGCTGTTGCAGGAAATAAGCCATTGGCGCCGCTGCCCTCCTTCCCCCCGATCCGGGGCTAGCGTATCGGCCCCTCGGCGATGGCCTCTGCCTGGGGCGCCCTTTCATAGCAATAAGGGCTTGGGGCGTACACCGTGAAGCGCATTAACGAGGCATGCCCAATATTACAGCAACAGATGCGAGCCGTCGCAGAACGGCGGATCGCCGGTGTCCTTGCAGCCGCATAGGAGTGCGGTTTCGGTCCGCTCGGCGGTGAACATCAAGGGCTCGATGCCGGTGCCGGCGTGGGAGCCATCGCAAAACGGCTGCTTTTGGCTTCGCCCGCAGCGGCACCAGGCATAGCGCTTGCCCGCTTCGAGCTCGACCTGATAGGGGCTGAGTTGCGGCCGTTCCGGGTCAGTCATGCCTTGGCTTCCCACATTTCAGAGGGTGGCTAGTAGCGCCTGCTTAGCCAATTCGCCGAAGCCGCACAAGAAACCGAGGTCGACAGAGCCTTCCGCGGGTTCTCGGATAGCGCGTGTTTGCGACGCCAACGACCTTGATTGTGTGCAGCGTGGGAAGGAAGATCGCCCCCCCAAAATACTTACAGGAAGCCGGAGGTGATGCCATGGAAAGTCGAATGTTTTCGGTTGAAGTTGCGGCCGCTTTATTGGCGTTGACCGTCCTCGGACCATCGCCTGGCGGCCTCGCAGGACAAGCGGCCCAACGTCGTCATGCTGATGAGCGACGACACGGCTGGAGCGACTTCGGCGGCTATTCGGCGGCGGCGCGCCCTCGGCCATCCCACGCCGAACGTCGATCGCATGGCCAAGGAAGGCGCGATCTTCACGAGCTGGTACGGCCAGGCAAGCTGCACGGCGGGCCGCGCCTCGTTCATCACCGGGCGCATCCCGATCCGCTCGGCGCTCTCGGTCGTGGTTGTTCCCGGCGACACGAACGGCCTGCGCAAGGAGACGCCGACGATCGCCGAGTTCTACCAGAAGAACGGCTACTCAGACCTATTTCTCCGGCAAGTGGCATCTCGGTGACGTGCACAAGTTCTACCCGATCGAGCACGGCTTCGACGAGATGAAGCAATTCGCCGCCTACTAGCCGGCGTCTGCATATGACGACACGTCGCCCAATGGTTCATCCCTGGTTCCCGTCATACAACCCGGAATACGGAAGAACGCTATAACAGCGTCGTAAACCTGACGAATGGGAAGGCATGGCCGGCAAGCCCGCGGCAAGGGCAACCGGCACCATGATCACGCTGGAGAACCTTGCCGACTTTCGATGTCCGGCAGACCGATCGGCGGTCGACTACATCAAGCAGCACGCCAAGGACGGCAAGCCGTTCTTCATGGACGTCAATTTCATGAGGATGCACCAGCCGACCAACCCGCACCAGGCGTTCGAGGGCAAGTCGCATCTCGGCAACTACTCCGACTCGCTGATGGAGATCGACGCCAACATCGGCCGGATCATGGACGCCATCCGTACCGAGGCGCCCGACACCATCGTCATCGTCACGGCGGACAACGGCGCCTGGCAAGACGCCTGGCCCGACGCCGGCACCACGCCGTTCCGCGGCGAGAAGGGTCGGCCTTCGAGGCGGCTGGCGCGTGCCTGGCATCATGTGGTGCGCCGGGCAAGATCCCGGCCGGGCGCGTCGCTACGACGAAATGATGTCGCACATGGACGTGTGGCCCACGACTCGCCGCGATGGTCGGCCTGACGCCGCCGCCCCATGGCGAATGGATAGGACAACAACGGCAAGCCGATCTATTTCGACGGCATCGACAACAGCGCCTACGTCACCGGCAAGGCGATGCATTCGGCGCGAACGTCGTGGATCTACATCGACGGCGAGAAGTTCCAGGGCGCGCGCGCCGACGTCGGCGGCGATCCGAGCGAAGCCCTGAGCTGAACATCGCGTGGAAGATACTCTACACGTCAAAGGACACCTGGCTGGGCCCGAAGCTGAACCTCGGTGCCATCGGCGCGACCTACAACCTGACCATGGATCCGTACGAGAAATACGACATGATGTTCAACGGAGCCGCGCCGATGCGGGTCATGACCTCGTCGCCAGGGCGATATGCCGGTGAAGACAATGGCTGGGTTTTGTCGCTGATCTCCCCGGTCATCGTCGAGTTCGACAAGTCGATCATGAAATATCCAAGCATCCAGCAGATTCCCGGGCGGAGCCTCGACCGATCTCATTCCGAACCTGCAGAACCCGGAAAATCCGCTGCCCCTGCTTAAGGAGCTGCAAGAGCAACCGCAGCCCGTCGGCGGCGGCGGCGGCTGATCCAAGACGCTAACGGGGCGTGCTCAGGGAGCTTGTTCGGCGGCCCGCTAGTCTCCGAATAGCCCTTGGATCTGTCCCGCCACGGCTTCTTTCGGCGGCTTCGATCTTGCCGACGGCACCGAACCCGTCGGCGTGTCCGCATCGTCATCGTCGGCGGCAGGCGCGGCGGAGGCGATCGCTTTGCCGGACACGATGGGGGCGAGCTTGCTGTCCAGCGCATAGACATCAGCAAAGCTCGTGACCTTGCCGTCGGCATCGGCGACGGCGGTGAAGTAGGTGGTATGCACCGGTATGGGATGATCGAGGTTGACGGCGCTGTCATAGCCCTTGGCGAGGAGGTCCTGGACCTTCTTCGTGTCCCATCCCTTGTCTTCGGCGAGCAGAATTTCCGCGAGCCGGCTCGGCTTCTCCATACGGATGCAGTTGTGGCCTTCGGCGCGCATCGACGGCTTGAACAGACCGCGCTTGATGGTGTCGTGCATGTAGACCATGTGCGCGTTGGGATAGACGAACTTCAGCTTGCCCAACACATTGGTCGGCCCTGGCGCCTGGACGAAGGCGATACTTGCCATGTTCACGCTGCTCCAATTGATGGAGCCAGGATCGACGATGCGGCCGTTATATCTCACCTTGAGACCGTGCTCGCTCAGGATCGAGCCGCCGCCGAACCAGCCGCCGCCGCGCAAGTTCGGCATCAGGTTCTCCCGGACGATGGTCGGCGGCACCGTCCATTCCGGGTTGAACACGATCGACTGCATGTCGGCGGAGAAAACCGGCGTCGCATATCTCAACAGGCCGACGACGATCTTGTCGGAGTGAATGACCTTCCCGTCCTTCACCACGTAGAGCATGTACTCAGGCACGTTGTCTTGAACGTAGATCTTGCCGAGATTCTCCGGCATCCACCGCCATCGCTCCATGTTGATGACGATCTTCTGAACGTCGCGCTCGCTCGCAGGTTTGCCCGCACCGCCGCCGCGTGCCTTGAGCAACGCCTGCCGCAAGTTCTGGAACTGCTCGTGCTTCGGATGCAGCGACTGGAGATAACTGTCGGGGTCAGGCGAAGCGGAAATCTCGGCGAGCACCATCTTCGGGTCGCGTAGGGGAGGATCGAGGTCGAGGATCTTGCTGAGGCTTGCCGGATTGACGCGGCCGCCGCGGGCGAAGCGCGCATATTTCAGGACGGCAAGCTGCAGCTTGATCTCGGTGACGGCTTGCTCGTCCGCCGTTTTGGGCAGCGTGCCGGCGGGCGGAAGCTGGAAGGCAGCTGCTTGGAGGCCCCAATCGTCGGCCTTGCCGATCTCGTCGATGGTGGCTTGCGCTCTCGCTGAGAAGCCCATCGGGGTGACCCACACCGGAGGTCCGTCCCGCTCGGCATAGAAGGCTTCGAGCGCGGCGAGATCGGCGGGATCGGCGCCTTTGCGCAAGGCCGCATCGGCAAGCTTGCTGCGAATACTGGCGATGACTGGATCGGTGGCAGGGGCCGGTGCGGCTGCTCCAGTCTGCGGCGGAGTTGGCGTCGCCGGTGCGACCGCATTGGCAGGGCTTGGCGGCGGGACGACAGCGTTCTGAGATGGCGTGGCCGCGCCAGTTGGAATGGCCGGTTGCTCTGCCGTGGCGACGTCCTCGGCGACTGAAGCCACCGGAACTAGCACCGCATACACCAGGGCAAGAACACCAGCGACACTGACGGCGATGAAGGATCGTCCGTGCATGCGCGTTTCCCCCGAACCTTGAGAGGTTAGTCCGAGATTGGCGCAACTGCCACTACGATCTGCAACTCGGACCAAACGCAAGAGTTGAACCTTTTGCGAAGCCGGATTGCATAAGCCTCGGAATTTTAGCATTTTTCATTTTGGGAGTGATGCAGGCTTGCAACAGCGAAAACGCCGATCTTGCGTGGTCGAACGCTTCTGTGGACAAGCTGGTCTTTGGGAGTATTGACCAGGGCCGCCCGGCGGGGCGAGACACGGACCCGTGTGCAACGAATGTCGTCTTATATCGCGGCAGGACTTCCTGCGCGCGGCCCTTGCGCTCACGGCGTTACCGCTGTTGCGGCAAATCCCGGCTTTTGCCGCGGCGCCTTCGCCTAACTCGGTCGAGGTGAGCGAGATCGCGCCTGGCGTGTTCGTGCATCAGGGCCGCTACGAGATGCAGTCGCCGGAGAACCAGGGCGACATGGCCAATGCCGGCTTCGTCGTCGGCAGCAACTCGGTCGCCGTGATCGACACCCTGGGCAGCGCCAAAGTCGGTGAGCGTCTCCGCAACGCCGTCCGCGCGGTCACGGACAAGCCGATCCGCTACGTGATCAACACCCACATGCATCCAGACCATGTGTTCGGCAACGCCCCCTTCAAGCAGGATGCCCCTGCCTTCGTCGCCAATCACAAGCTCTCCCGCGGGCTTGCCTCCCGCGCCGAACGCTATCTCGCCACCAACAAGCGCATGCTGGGAGACGACGCCTTCGCCGGCATCGAGGTGGTCCTGCCGACCGTTCCCGTCGATAACACCATGTCGCTCGACCTTGGCGGGCGGACGCTGCTCCTCGAGACGCAACGGACCGCGCACACCGACAACGACCTGATCGTCACCAATTCAGCCACCGGAACCTTGTTCCTCGGCGATCTCCTGTTCTCGATGCACGTGCCGACGCTCGACGGCTCGATCGTCGGCTGGCTCGCGGTGATCGACGAGTTGAAGAAGCGAAAAGCCCCCCGCGTGGTCCCAGGACACGGTCCTCACGCCATGGAACTGCCCGCGGCGTTCGATCCAGAGCAGCTTTATCTTGGCGATATTGCCGCCGACGTGCGGAAATTGATCAAGGAAGGCAAGACCTTGGAGGATGCGACCAAGACCGCTGGCTTCGAGGATCGCGACGCCTGGAAGCTGTTCGATGACTATCACGTGAGGAACGTCACCGCGGCCTTCGCCGAACTCGAATGGGAATGATATAACTCTCGCATGGTGATCGAGGAGGAATTCGATGCCCTGCAACGTCCATCGTACCGGTAGAAGGTTGTTGATAGTGGCGCTTGCCGGCGCCGTGCTGGTCGCGGCTTCGCCGGTGCGGGCAGAGGAAGATGTCTGGCCTCAGCTGAAGCAGACGACCTTCGGCGACCGGGCCATTCAAGCCGAGGACGGCAAGATCATTCTCGATGCGCCGGCGACCGCCGAGGACGCTTCGCTCGTCCCCATCACCATGCGCGTGCCGCCGGAGGTGAGGGACAATCTCAAATCCCTCATTCTGATCATCGACAAGAACCCGAGCCCTGTGGTGGCGAAGTTCAGCTTCGGGCCTGCCGAGGGCAGCGGCGGCGAGCGCTCGATCTCGACGCGTGTGCGCATCGATACTTTCTCCCATGTGCGCGCCATCCTCGAGACCGAGGACGGCACGCTGCACATGGCCACCAAATTCGTGGCTGCTTCGGGCGGCTGCGGCGCCATGAATGCCAAGGATCCCGACACCGAGAATTTCGATCTCGGCAAGATGCTGGTGAAGACCTTCCCGCCTGCGCTCTCTACCGCGCCGCTGTTCGAAGGCCAGGTGATGCTGAAGCACCCGAACTCGAACGGCATGCAGCTCGACATCGACACCGGAGGCTTTATCCCGGCGCGTTTCATCAAGGAGATGACGGTGAAGCGGGGGAACGACCTCGTGTTTCGCATGGAGAGCACCTTCTCGATCTCCGCCAACCCGAATTTCCGCTTCACCTTCGGGCGGGGAGCTGACAACGACCTCGACGTCTCCATGGTCGATACCGACGGCACGGTGTTCACGGCGAAGTCGCAAGCGAGCGGGTCGTAATTCCGTCAAGGCCGGTTGGGCGAGGCTCTCACCGTTAATCTGCTGGTATCACTTGGCCTGCGAAGAGGGGCATTGGGCCTGCTCGGCCGTGCTCCGGCTCGTCTCGCCAATAAGTCTATCAAGCCGGAAAAGAGCTTGAGTCGATGACGGACCCGGACCATAGAAGGCATGAAGCCGAACGGACCGAATCGACGTCGGTCACAAGAACACTGGCTTTGATACCGTCGGGCGCAGGGCAGGCAGGGGCAAAGGGTCGGTCGGAGAGTCCCCATGGCTGAGCTCATCTTCGCGCTTCTGTCGCTTGCGGCTCTATTCGCGCTTGCCATGAACCGTGCGCCGCTTTGGGCCTGGGCGGCTGCGGTGGCCCTCTTCACCTTGAGCCTGCAAATGGGCCTCGGCTCCGGCCATATGCATGCGCCGGTGTTCAATGTCTGGGCCCTTCTCGGCTGGCTCGTCGCCGCCGGACTTTTCGCGCTCACCTTCCCACGCCTCAAGCACGACTACGTGGTGATGCCCGCTTATCGCGCGCTCAAGGGCGCCATGCCCACGATCTCTGAGACCGAGCGTGAGGCGCTCGAAGCCGGCACCGTCGGCTGGGACGCCGAGCTGTTCTCCGGCACGCCTGACTGGTCGATGCTCCGCCGGGTCGGTCCCATCACGCTCACGGCTGAAGAGCGCGCTTTCCTCGACGGCCCCACCGACGAGCTTTGCCGCAAGCTCAACGACTGGCGCATCCGCCACGAGCTGCACGACGTACCCGAGGACATCTGGCGCTTCGTCCGCGATCAGGGCTTTCTCGGCATGCTCATCTCAAAGGAGCATGGGGGCCTCGGCTTCTCGGCGCAGGCGCAATCGCTGGTGCTCGGCAAGATCTCATCGCGCAGCCCTGACGGCGTCACCATTGTCATGGTGCCGAACTCCCTCGGGCCAGGCGAGCTGATCGAGAAATACGGCACCGAGGAGCAGAAGGCGCACTATTTAGCCCGGCTCGCGCGCGGCGACGAAATTCCATGCTTTGCCCTCACCGGACCGTTCTCAGGCTCCGACGCCGCCTCGATGCGCGATGTCGGCGTGGTCACCAAAGGCTGGTACGAGGGGAAGGAGACGCTCGGCATCGAGCTCACCTGGGACAAGCGCTACATCACCCTTGCGCCCAACGCCACGCTGCTCGGCCTCGCCTTCCGCCTGTTCGATCCAGAAAACCTGCTCGGCCGCGGCGAGGATGTCGGCATTACGCTCGCGCTCATCCCGACCGATCATCCCGGCGTCGAGATCGGGCGGCGGCATCTTCCGGCAGGCGCTGCCTTCCCCAACGGCCCGACCTCCGGCAAGGACGTGCTCGTGCCGATCGACTGGATCATCGGCGGCAAGGAGCGGGCAGGGCAGGGCTGGCGCATGCTGATGAGCTGCCTCGCCGCAGGCCGCTCCATTTCGCTGCCGGCCACGAGCGCCGCCGCCGCCAAGTCTCTGCTCCGCAACACCACGGCCTACGCCCGCATCCGCAAGCAGTTCAATCTGCCGATCGGTTACATGGAGGGCGTGGAAGAGCCGTTGGCGCGCATGGTTGAGAATGCCTACGGGCTCGAGGCCGCGCGCGCCGTCACCGCCTCGATGGTGTCGGCCGGAGAGAAGCCTGCGGTGATCTCGGCGCTGCTCAAATACGTGTCGACCGACCGCATGCGGCAAAGCGTCAATGATGCGCTCGACATTCACGGCGGTCGCGGAATTTGCGACGGGCCGTCCAACTACATCCAGGGCGCCTATCAGATGGTGCCGGTGGGCATCACCGTAGAAGGCGCCAATATTCTCACCCGCACCCTGATCACCTTCGCCCAAGGTGCACTGCGCAGTCATCCTTATCTCTTCACCGAGATCGAGGCGTTGCGGGATCCCGATCAGGACCTCGGCGTGCCGGCGTTCGAGCGTGCCTTCGACGGCCATGTCGCCTTCACCGTGTCGAACATGTTCGGGGCGCTCTGTTTCACAATCTTACGCTCGGCGCCTTTGCCGGCGCCCCGCCCAATGCCGGGCCGACGCGGCGCTGGTGGAAGCAGCTTGCCCGCGCTTCGCGCTCCTTTGCGCTCGTTGCCGATGCGACCGTGGCGCTGCTCGGCGGCGGCCTGAAAGTGCGGCAGAAGATCACCGGCCGCATGGCCGATGCGCTGACCGAGCTTTACCTCCTGTCCTGCATCTTGAAGCGCTACGAGGACGACGGCTGCCCGCGCGCCGACCTCAAGCTCGTCGACTACTGCGCTGAAAACTGCCTCTACCGCTTCGACAAGGCGCTTGCCGGCACGCTCGACAATTTCCCGATTCGTTGGGTCGGCCTCACGATGCGGCCATTGGTGTTTCCGTACGGCTTTGCCCGTAACCCCGCGTCGGACAGCCAGGGCAAGGCGATCGTGCGGGCGGCACTTCAGCCAGGGGAGTTCCGCGACCGCCTGACCCGCGACGTCTTCAACACCGACGATCCGAGCGATCGGGTTGGGCTGCTGGAGCACACCTTGATCAAGGTCATTGCCGCCGAGGAAGCCGACAAGAAACTCGAGCGCGCCATTCGCAAGGGCGAAGTGCACCGCTTCTACAACAATGACTGGATCGAAGAAGCCGCGAAGAAGGGCGTGATCACTGAAGACGAAGCGCGCATGCTCTCGGAAGTTCGCGACCTCACGGCCCGCGTGATCGCCGTCGATCATTTCGACGCTGCGGACGTGTCGCACAGGCAGCCGGCTGAGCGTGAAGCGCCGACCAGTTTTGCTCCTCCAAAAGACCCGATTGCCGCCGAATAGGATGACCATGCCGACGCCGCTTCCCACGCTTCACGACTGGCGCCTCTCCGTCGACTACGAGGGCGTTGCCTGGGCGCTCATGGACCGCGAAGGCGAGCGCGTGAACTCGATGGGGCGCAGGTTCACCGAGGAACTCGGCGAGATCGTCAAATGGGCTGAGACCGCGGCCATCCATGGCGAGATCAGGGGCCTGGTGCTGATGAGCGCCAAGCCCACAGGGTTTCTCGTCGGCGCCGACATCCGCGAATTCTCCCGCTTCGCCACCGAGCCGCAGGTTAAGGAGGTGGTGAAGCAGTCTCTCGAATTGTTCGACCGCATCGAGAAGCTACCGATCCCGGTGGTCGCCGCCATTCATGGATTTTGCCTCGGTGGCGGGCTCGAGCTCGCGCTTGCCTGCCACTACCGCATCGCCGACCGCGAGGAGAGCACGCGCCTCGGCTTCCCAGAGGTGAAGCTCGGCATCTTCCCCGGCCTCAACGGCACGGTGCGGTCCATCCAGCTTGCCGGCCCGATGGACGCCATGACCGCCATGCTCACGGGCCGCATGTTGCGCCCGGCCGCGGCGAAGGCCATGGGCCTGATCGATCAGCTTGTCCCCACCCATCACAATCTCCGCTGGGCGGCGCGTAAAGCGGTGCTGCAGAAGCGCCGGTCCAAAGGCGCGCCCTGGTGGAAGCAGGCCATGCTGAAGCAGCCAGTGCGCTCGTTGCTCGCCAAGCAGATGCGCGCCAAGACGGCTGAGAAGGTGCGCGAGGACCATTACCCTGCGCCTTACCGGCTGATCGACCTCTTCGAGCAATACGGCGACGATCCTGCCCGCATGCGCGTGGCCGAAACCGAGATCTTCGCGCCGCTGATGGCGAGCGACACCTCGCGCAATCTCCGCCGCGTGTTCATGCTCTCGGAGATGCTGAAGGACGAGGCGCCGAAGAACAGCTTCAAGCCGAAATTCGTGCATGTGGTCGGCGCCGGCACCATGGGAGGCGACATCGCAGCCTGGTGCGTGGTGTGCGGCATGCAGGCGAGCTTGCAGGACCTCGACGAGGGGCAGCTGAAAAAGGCGCTCGCCCGCGCCAAGGGGCTGTTCAAGAAGCAGCTCCGCGGCAAGGCTGCGATCGACGCGGCAGCGGCGCGCCTCATCGCCGACCCTAAAGGCAAATACATCAAGCACGCCGACGTGGT
Source organism: uncultured Alphaproteobacteria bacterium (assembly GCA_963740805.1). Classification (GTDB taxonomy): domain Bacteria; phylum Pseudomonadota; class Alphaproteobacteria; order Rhizobiales; family Methyloligellaceae; genus Methyloceanibacter. Next base: position 135,132 of record CAVUFL010000007.1, read on the forward strand.
GATCGAGGCGATCGTGGAGAAGCTCGAGGTCAAGCAGAAGCTGTTCCAGGACCTCGAAGCCGAGATGAAGCCTGGCGCCGTGCTCGCCACCAACACGTCGTCACTCAGTATCGAGGACATCGCCACGCCGCTGAAAGATCCAGGCAGGCTCGTCGGCATCCATTTCTTCAATCCGGTGGCGCAGCTGCCGCTGGTCGAGGTGATACGCGGAAAGGACACGCGTGAGGAGGAGGTGCGCAAGGCGGCCACCTTTGTCGCGGCCATCAAGAAGCTGCCGCTGATCGTGAAGAGCTGCCCTGGCTTCCTCGTCAACCGCGTGCTGACCCCGTACATGATGGAGGCGGTGCGCCGTTACGCGGAAGGAACGCCGCGCGACAAGATCGATCAGGCGGCGCTCAAATTCGGCATGCCGATGGGGCCGCTCGAGCTCATGGACCTGGTCGGCCTCGACATCGCCAACAAGGTCGGAGCCGAGCTTGGGCTTGGCACGCCGCAGGACAATCCGCTGTCGCGCCTCGTTCAGGCCGGAAAGCTCGGTAAGAAGACCGGGGAAGGCTTCTATGTGTGGGAGAACGGCAAGCCCAAGCGCGGCGAGACGAAATACGACGACGCCGAACTCGATCGCCTTGGCCGCGAGCTGATCAAGCCGATGCTCGACGAATGCGAGCGGGCGCTCGCCGATGGCATCGTTGCCAACGCCGATCACGTCGATGCAGGCGTGATCTTCGGCACCGGCTTTGCGCCCTTCCGCGGCGGGCCTTTGCATTACCGCCGCAGCCAAGAGGCCGCGACGACCGCCGCGGCGGCGTAAGCGGCGAAGGAGTCTTCAAGCCATCATGAAGGAACAAGGAATGCGGCGTGTCGCGGTGCTCGGCGGGGTGAGGATCCCGTTCTGCCGCTCGCATACGGCCTATGCCGAATTGTCCAATCTCGACATGCTGACCGCGGCACTGACCGGTCTGATCGACCGGTTCTCGCTGCACGGCGTGCATATCGACGAGGTGGTGGGCGGCGCCGTCGTCACCCACGCCAAGGACTGGAACCTCGCGCGCGAGGCGGTGATCGGCAGCGCGCTGGCGCCAACCACGCCTGGCATCACCATGATGCAGGCCTGCGGCACGAGCCTGCAGGGCGCGCTCGGACTAGGCGCCAAGATCGCCACCGGCCAGATCGATTGCGGCATCGCGCTCGGCTCCGACACCACGAGCGATGCGCCGATCGTGTTCAAGCGGAGCTTCGCCCAGCGCCTGGTGCAGCTCTCGCGAGCGAGAAGCTTCGGCGAGAAGCTCGCCGTGTTCAAAGGCTTCACGCCTGCTGAGCTTGCCCCGCAGCCGCCCTCCATCTCCGAGCCGCGCACCGGCCTCGGCATGGGCGAGCACTGCGAGCTGATGGCCAAGGAATGGGGAATCACCCGCGAGGATGAAGACCTGCTCGCCTATGAAAGCCACAAGAAGGCTGCAGCCGCTTACGACCAGGGCTTCATGGACGATTTGGTGATTCCCTGCGCTGGCGTGTTCCGCGACAACAACCTCCGCGAGGACATCTCGCTCGAGAAGATGGCCGAGCTGAAGCCGGTTTTCGACCGTACCGGCGGCACCATCACTGCCGCCAACTCCACCCCGCTCACCGACGGCGCCTCGACCGTGCTGCTCGCCTCAGAGGAGTGGGCGGCGAAGCGCAACATCCCGGTACAGGCCTATCTGACGCTCGGACGCACCGCCGCCGTCGATTACGTGGCGGGCGAGGGGCTTCTGATGGCCCCGACCGTTGCCGTCAGCGACCTCCTGAAAGAGAGCAACCTGACGCTGCAAGACTTTGATTTTTATGAAATTCACGAGGCCTTCGCCGCGCAAGTCCTCGCCACCTTGAAGGCCTGGGAATCGGACGACTATTGCCGCAACCGGCTTGGGCGGGACCGGGCGCTTGGCTCGATCGAAAGGTCAAAGCTCAACGTCAAGGGCTCGAGCATCGCCTTCGGCCATCCCTTTGCTGCGACCGGCGCCCGCATCCTGGCGGTTCTCGCCAAGCTGTTGCATACTGCAGGCGGCCGTCGCGGCTTGATTTCGGTATGCACGGCAGGGGGCATGGGCGTCGCTGCGATCCTGGAAGGAACCGGATCGCGGGAACCGGCGCGGGGGACAATGCCTTGAGTTGGGGTAGACCAAGGGCCGCGGAGCCATAGAATGGCCTTATAAAGGCCCGATTAGGAACCGGGGGCGTAAGCTTAAATATGGCCGGCGTCTTTTGCGCCGTCGGCGCGACAGTTTTGGAGGAGGTGCTTTTATGAAGCATCGCACATTCGCCCCGGCAATTGGAGCCCTGGCTGCCCTGTTTCTGGCGGCCGGCGTGCCCTCTTATGCCTCTGCCGCCGACCCATCCGGCATTTGGGCCAAGGATGACGGATCGGCGAAGATGGAGGTTAGGAAATGCGGCCGCGGCATCTGTAGCAAGATCGTCTGGCTGAGGGACCCAAACGATTCGCGCGGGCGGCCGCTGCATGACGCCCGGAACGAGAATACCTCGATGCGCGACCGGCCGATCATCGGCCTTCCCTTGTTCGCCAACATGGTGGCGATCGATTCGAACACCTGGCAGGGCAGCGTCTACAATCCCGAAGAGGGAAAGATCTATACCGACGTCAAGGTGACGTTCGCTTCGCGCAACCAGATCGTGCTCAAAGGCTGCAAGGCTTGGCTGCTCTGCGGCGAGAAATACTGGACACGGTCCAAGCTTCCGCCCACCGTGGCCGAACCAGAGCCGATCGAAGTCAAGGCGCCTGCAGAGCCGGTTGAGCCCGCCGAGCCCGCTGCCCGGGACGAGAAGCCGATCGAGGTCAAGGCAACACAGCCCCCGCCCATGGATATGGCTCCGAAGACCCCCATGGATATGGCTTCGAAGACGCCGATGGATATGGCTCCGAAGTCCATTCCGGAGCCTGCGCACGTCGTGGAAGCCGCGCGAGAGCCGGTCGCCGAACCTCCGGCGTCGAAGCCGATCACCGCACCGCTTGCCGTGGGCCCGTCGTCTGAGGCGACAACCGTCGAGGCAAGAGTCTCGGTGGCGCCCCCCAAGCAAAGGTCGGCGTCGCCCGCCGCCTCCCAGCACAACGCCGTCGGGCTTGGCCTCGTCACCACGCCGGTAAATCATCCAGACCCAATGCCGCTTACCGGCGAGAACGTCTCGAGCATGATGGTGATGACCAAGCCTGCTCCGGTGGCGGCCACGCCGGCACCTGAGGCTGCGCAGCCTGAGGTCAACGAGGCGAGCGTCGAATCAGCCGTCGACGATGATCCGCCCGCTCCCGCAGCGAAGCCAAAGCCGAAGCCGAGGACTCTGTCGGCCGATGCTTCGGAGTCCGCCTCTGCGGCTGCAGCCCCGCGGGTGATCGCGGTGAAGCCAAAGCCCAAGGTGGTGAAGCCGAAGGAGCCCGAGGAGGTTCTGCCCTGGCTTCGGCCGCGCTACTAGGCATGATCCCGAAAAGTTGCAGACTTTTCGGACACGATCAGGCGTCACAGACATAAAGACCTAGGGCGCGCTACCGCGATAGCGCCCTAGGCGATTGCTTTCATTTCAAGTTGATCGACTCTTCGCCGCCCGCTCGGCGCGGAGCTCTTTCTTCGAGTGCTTGCCGACGAGCGTCTTGGGGAGCTGATCGCGGAACTCGATTTCTGCCGGCAATTCGATCTTTGACAGCCTCGGCCTCAAGAATTCGATCAGCTCCGCCTGCGTGGCCTTCACTCCCTCCTTCAGCTTGACGAAGGCCTTAGGCGCCTCGCCGCGATAGGCGTCTGGAATGCCGATCACCGTCACCTCTTCGACCGCCGGGTGCTCGTAGAGAACATCCTCGATCCGCCGCGGGTAGACCTTGAAGCCCGAGGCGTTGATCATGTCCTTGATGCGGTCGACGATGAAGATGAAGCCGTCTTCGTCCATGTAGCCGACGTCGCCGGTGCGGAAGAAGCGCCCGACGAACACGTTCTCGGTCTCCTCAGGCTTGTTCCAGTATCCTGCCATCACCTGCGGCCCGGCGATGCAGATCTCGCCGGCTTCGCCTCGCTCCACTTCGACGCTCGGGTCCTCGAGCGAGCGAATGCTGAACTCGGTGCCGGGAAGCGGCAGGCCGATCGACCCTTCCCTTGGCGGACGGTCGTGCGGGTTGCAGGCCGCGACCGGCGAGGTTTCGCTCAAACCGTAGCCTTCGGTCAGCTTGCAGCCGGCAACCGCCTCGAAGCCTCGCTTTACCTCGATCGGCAGCCCGGCGCCGCCGGAGATGCAGAATTCGAGCGAGGTGAGATCGAAATTGCGGATATGCGGGTGCTGCAGCATGGCGTTGAACAGAGTTGGCACGCCCGGCATCATTTTCGGCTTGAGCCTGGTGATCAGCTTCAACGTCTCGATCAGCTCGAAGCGCGGCAAGAGGACCATCTCCATGCCCTGACCGATGCCGAAATTCATCACCGTGGTCATGGCGAACACGTGGAAGAGGGGCAGCACGCCGATGATACGGTCGCCCGCCTGCATGGTTTGCCCGCGCCACGCCATCACCTGCTTCACATTGATGGAGAGATTGGCGTGGGTGAGCATGGCGCCTTTTGGCGTTCCCGTGGTGCCGCCGGTGTATTGCAGGACGGCGATCGCATCGGTATCGATCGCGGGCTTCCGGTAATTGCCGTCATTGGCGAGCAGGTCCTGCTCGGCGACGATCTTGGCCTTCTGCGGCGACTTGCCGATCTGGGCGAGCTTCGGTCCGCGGCGAAGCTTCATGCCCACGGCCTTGAGCTTCGGCAGGAGCGAGGCGAAGCTTGCCACCACTGCCTTGTCGATGGCGCCGCTCGCGAGCAGCGCCTCGACCTTGTCGAAGGTGACGGCAAGATCGAGCGTCACCATGATCCTGGTGCCGCTGTCGCGGGCCTGCAGATCGATCTCCTCCTGGCTGTACAGGGGATTGAAGTTGACCACCGTGCCGCCGGCCTTGAGGATCCCGTTATAGAAGACGACGAAGGTCGGGCAGTTGGGCATCAGGAGCCCCACTTTCACGCCCTCGCCGACGCCGAGCGCCTGGAGGCCCTTGGCCGCCTGGTCCGAGAGCCTGCCGATTTCGGCAAAGCTCAGCCTCTTGCCCAGGAAATAGGTGCAGAACCGCGGGCCATGGGCCGCAACGGCGGCATCGAGCAGGCTCGTGAGCAGCGCGGGGCGCAAATCCATGCCCCAGTCGACGTCCTTGGGGTAGGACTTGAGCCACGGGAATTCGCCGCCGGAAATTTTTGCGCCGGCCCGCGAACGGGTTGGGGTTAACTCGGGTTTAGCCATGACGCAGGGGCCGCTTTAGCGTCTTTTTAGCCTCTTTCCGGTTAACTGGCCGGGAAGCGGCGGAAAAATTGGAGGCAATTGGCCGCAGGGTCTCTCATTCACCAAGAATCGACCCCTACTATATCACGGCCGGAAGCCGAACGTCGCGGAACCGGTCCTGCGGGCGGGCTTCGCGATTATGCTGAAACCGTGGCGCGGAAGGCCAAAAAAGGCCAATTTTGTTGGCGATGAGAGCCCGAAATGGGCGGCTGAATTGAACAAGGACGCCGTAGACTCGGCTAGTTTTTAAGTCTATTCCAATACCTGACTTGCCCTCGGTAACGCTATGAATTAGCGGGAGGGCCTTTGGACACGGACCCCGTAAACGGGGCAGGGAGAGCGATATGGACGATGTGGCTACCAAGATCATCGAGATTCTGCGCAAGAACATGAAGGACCCGTCGAAGGCGGTCACGCTCGAAACACCCTTGAGCGAGCTTGAGATCGAATCGCTTGATCTCGCGGTTATCGTGTTCGATATTGAAGATACATTCGGGATCGAGATCCCCTATAATGCGAACGAAGAGGTAGAGGCGTTCGCGACGGTGGGATCCGTCGTCGATCGCGTGAAGAGCATTATCGCAGAGACAAAGGCTTCGGGCGCAGCCGCTTGATAGGCCTTTCCGCCCGGGACCTCCCTGGGCATTGAAATCTCCGGAGTTACATTAGCTGGTATGACACATTCTAATGGGCGCCGCCGCGTCGTGGTCACTGGCCAGGGCGTGGTTACACCTTTGGGCACTGGGGTCGATCGTTTTTGGGCGGCGCTCAAGAACGGCGAGTGCGGCATTCGCCAAGTCCAGAGCTTCTCCACCGAGGACCTCTACATCACCATCGCCGGTGAGATCCCCGACTTCGATCCTAAGGAGCGGCTGCAGTCGAAGCCGCTCATGCTCGCCGACAAATATTCGCAATATGCCGGCTGCGCCGCGCACGAAGCCGTCGCCCAGTCCAAGCTCGAGCTGCCGCTCAAGGACAGCGAGAGCTATCGCTCGGCCTGCATCATCGGCTCAGGCGTCGGCGGCCTGACCACGCTCGAATTTTCCTACAAGATGCTGTTCAAGGAGAATAAGCGCGCCACCCATCCGCTGACGCTGCTCAAGGCGATCGGCAGTTCGGCCTCAGCCCATGTCAGCATCGAATACGGCATCAAGGGCCCGACCTTCGGCGTGGTCAGCGCTTGTGCCACGGCGACCCACGCCATCGGCCTCACCTACCGCATGATCCGCGAAGGCCTCGTCGATTTCGGCATTGCCGGCGCCGCCGAGGCTTCGTTGAATTGGGGCGCCACCCGTGCCTGGCAGGCGATGCGGGTGTTGAGCCCCGACGGACTGTTTCCTTTCGCCAAGAGGCGGAACGGCACCGTGCTCGCGGAAGGCGCAGGCATTCTCATGCTAGAGGAATACGAGCGCGCCAAGGCCCGCGGCGCTCCAATTCTCGCCGAGCTGATGGGCTACGGCATGACGGCCGACGCTGCCGACATGGTCAACCCTTCGATCGACGGTGCGTCCATGGCCATGCAGATGGCGCTTGACGATGCTGCCGTGTCCCCGGGCGATATCGACTATATCAACGCGCACGGCACCGCGACGACCGTCAACGACCTCAACGAGACCCGCGCCATCAAGCGCGTGTTCGGCGCCGCAGCAAACAAGCTTTCGATCTCCTCCACCAAATCCATGCACGGCCATTGTCTCGGCGCTGGCGGCGGCATCGAGGCGGTCGCCGCGGTCAAGGCCATCGAGGAGAAATTCGTGCCCGCCACGGTCGGCCTCGACGAAGTCGATCCCGAATGCGACCTCGACTACACCCCGAATGTGGGGCGGAAGCGCGAGGTCAATTACGCCATGTCCAATTCCTTCGCCTTCGGGGGCCTTAACGCGGTCCTCGTGTTTGGACCGCCTCCGGCTTAAAGCCTCTCTCTCCCTTCAATCGGCCGCGCTGACAGCTTCCGCGTTTGAGCGGAAGATATTCGGCTTGCGCCGTGGGCGTCCTCCCGCAATGGATGGGGCTAGACGCCAGGAGAGATCGAGGAGGCGCGGACATGCGTAGGCTTGGAGCGATTGTTATCAGCACATTTTGCGCAAGCATCGCGGCAACCCCGGCGCACGCGCTTGGCGACCTACAGAATTGCGACGCCATCAAGGATGCGGGACAAAGGATGGCCTGCCTCTATGCTCATATTCAGCACCTTGAGCAGACCTTGCTCAGCCTCAGCACCGACATTGTCGATCTGAGGCACGAGCTGAAGGAGAAGCTCAGCGCCGACGGCGCGTACAAGCTGCAATATGTGGGCAGGGGCAGTTGCCTCAATTTTACCGACAACAACAAGCCGCCGACGATGGCGAGCTGCGATCACCCCGATTCATGGAAGCTCGTGCGCGGATCGCAGACGCCGGGGAGCGAAAGCGCCGCCCCGAAGGCGTCGTCGCCGGACCAGCCTGACAAGGACAAGTCGGCCGACAAGGGCAAGGACAAGAAGGACAAGAAGGACAAGTCCAAGGACAAATCGCAAGGCGAGACCGATCAGCCGAAAGCTCCGGCTCAGCCTCAGCCGCAGCCGAACTAGATCAGTCCGAGGCCGCGGAAGCTCGCGTGGCCCTGCTTGCCGACGATGATGTGGTCATGCACCACGATGCCGAGATTCTTGGCCGACGATACGATCTGCTTGGTCATCTCGATATCGGCTCGGCTCGGCGTCGGGTCGCCTGAGGGGTGATTGTGCACGAGCACGATCGCCGTGGCCGACAGCTCGAGCGCCCGCTTCACCACCTCGCGCACATAGACCGGGGTGTGGTCGACGGTGCCCTTCTGCTGCACCTCGTCGGCGATGATCTGGTTGCGCTTGTCGAGGAACAGGATGCGGAACTGCTCCTTGGCCTCGAAACCCATCGAGGCGCGGCAATAATCGAGCACCTGGCTCCAGGAGGCGAGCACCGGCCGCTCCAGCACCTCGCCGCGCACGAGCCGGAGCGCCGCCGCACGCACGAGCTTGATCTCGGTGATGGCAGCCTCGCCGAGGCCGGGCACCTCCTTCAAGCGCTCCTCTGGCGCGTTCAGCGCCTCGGTGAAGCTTCCGAAATGGGCAAGGATGGCCTTGGCGAGGGGCTTGGTGTCGCGCCGCGGCACGGCGCGGAACAGGATCATCTCGAGCAGCTCGTAGTCTGGAAGCGCATCGGCGCCGGCCTCGCGGAAGCGTCGCCGCAATCTCTCGCGATGGCCGAGATAATGTGGCTTGCCGGCGTCCTTGAAGCCCATTCAGGCCGCTCTATTGCCGAGTGAGTGGTGGCCGGTCCAATCCTTTGGGGGAGAGGGTGAACACCTGGCATCCCGTCTCGGTGACGCCGACCGTGTGCTCGAACTGCGCCGAAAGCGACCGGTCGCGGGTGACCGCGGTCCAGCCGTCCGACAGGATCTTCACCGGAGGCTTGCCGAGATTGATCATCGGCTCGATGGTGAAGAGCATGCCTGGCTTGAGCTGCAGGCCCTCGCCTGGCTCGCCGTAATGCAGGATGTTGGGCCGGTCGTGGAACACGCGGCCGAGGCCATGTCCGCAGAAATCGCGCACCACGCTGCACCGCTCGGACTCGGCATAAGCCTGAATGGCGGCGCCGATGTCGCCGGTGGTGGCGCCGGGTCTCACCGCTGCGACACCGCGCATCAGCGCGTTGTAGGTGACCTCGAGCAGGCGCTCGGCGGCGCGGGAGATCTTGCCCACGCCGTACATGCGGCTCGAATCGCCGTGCCAGCCGTCGACGATGAAGGTCACGTCGATATTGAGGACGTCGCCCTCCTTCAGCACGCGCGGTCCCGGGATGCCGTGGCAGACCACGTGGTTCAGCGAGGTGCAGATCGATTTCGGGAAGCCACGGTAGTTGAGCGGCGCTGGGATGGCGCCATGCGCCATGGCGAAGTCGAACACGAGCGCGTCGAGCGCCTCGGTCGTCACGCCTGGCCTGACCTCGTCGACGAGCAAGTCCAGCGCTTGGGCCACGAGCTGGCCGGCCTTCTGCATGCCGGCGAAGGCGTCGGGGCCATGCAGCTTGATCTTGGTGTCACGCGCCTGGGCGCGGGCGAATTCGAGGTTCGACATCGGTCACGCTTGAGGAAATGAGTGATTACTTCACTTAAGGTGAAATGGCCCGATGTGCAACGCCCGTGGACTGTCTATCCGCTCCCAGCCCAGGCACGCCCGGCTGTGAATGGTCGAAGGTTCCTGCTAAGTGACCTGGGCCATGACCGATAGCCATTCAAGCTTAGACACCGTCACTGCCGCGCTGATCGTCATCGGCGAGGAAATCCTGTCCGGCCGCACCAAGGACGAGAATATCTCTTATATCGCCCGCTACCTCACCGGCATCGGCATCGCGCTTCAGGAGGTGAGGGTGGTGCGCGACGTGGAAGCGGAGATCGCCGCCACCGTGAACGCGCTCCGCGCCCGCTACGCTTACGTGTTCACCACCGGAGGCATCGGCCCGACCCACGACGACGTGACCACCGACGCGATCGCGACCGCCTTCGGGGTCGGGGTCGAAATCGACGAAAGGGCGGTCGAGGCCATGCGCCAGGGCTATAGCGAGATGGAGCTGACCCCGGCGCGGCTGCGCATGGCCCGCATCCCTATCGGGGCCGAGCTCGTCGACAACCCGGTCTCCAGGGCCCCAGGCTTCATGCTCGGCAACGTGATCGTCATGGCGGGCATCCCGCGCATCATGCAGGTGATGCTCGATGCCGTGGCGCCGCGGCTGAAGAAGGGACGGAAGATGCTCTCCCGCTCGATCCGCATCGAGGCGCCGGAAGGCGACGTGGCTCCGGGGCTCGCGGCGATCCAGGCCGCGCACGAAGACGTGCAGATCGGCTCCTATCCGTTTTTCGAAAAGAGCAAGCTCGGCACGTACGTGGTGCTGCGCTCGGTGGACTCATCTGCGCTCGACCGCGTGCATGGCGCGCTCTCCGAGCTGATCGCCAAGGAGCGTTTCAAAGCCTCTGCAGGCGAGGCTGAGGGGAAGTCCTAAGTCTTTGGGGTAGCGCCGATATTCGAGGCCGCTGCCTCGCCCTTTGGCGAAGGGCAGGCGCGGGAGCCGGTGGCCCCCGCGCCTTCACCAGTTATTTCTTGCGAGCGGTCTTGCGACGGGCGGTGCCCGTCTTCTTCGCCGTCGTCTTCTTCGCCGCGGCGGTCTTGCGCGCGGGCTTCTTCTTCGCTGCAGGCTTCTTCTTTGCTACTGCCATAGTGCATCCCTCCTATCGGGCTGGCTGGTAGTTCACTCTAGCTACATCCACTCGTCGCTTCGCAACGCATCGCCTTTAAGACACGTGCATCGCGCACGAAGGAAAAGCTCTGCATTGTTCACGCACTTTCCTTCATAGGTCTTAACGCAGGGCTCATCGATAAGATCGTCGAGTCGCGTTCGGTGAGTGATTCGCGATCCGAATTTTTCCTATCGTAATATTTCGCATACTGCATCGCGCGGCGATGTACAACTATTTCTGCACTTCGCGCGCGAGCGCTCCGGTAACCATCCGCGCGTGGAATCGACTGACGAGAGTGATCGAGACGCATCACTTTCATTCCGGTCGCGAACAGCGCGATCGCCGCTTCCATCGCGCAACGAACGTCGATGCAGCAGCGCTGCAGGCTGTGCGATTGTCGTAACGGCACGGCGATTCATGGCCAAGAGCGTGTCTCCGTCTAGCTACAGCCGCTCGTCGAGCCGCAGGTCTCGCATTTGAGACACGTGCCGTTGCGCACGAGCGTGAAGTTTCCGCACTCCTGACAGGCTTCGCCTTCATAGCCCTTCACCCGCGCTTCGCTGATCAGATCGGACTCGCTCCGTTCGGTCAGAGCCTCGACGGTGCGGGCCACGCTTTGCGTGACCGCCGGCGAAGCGACCTCGGCAGCCCCGGTCTCGCTCTCAAAAGCCTGGCCTGCACCGGCCGCTCTCGCGCTCGGCATGCGGTTGAGGCTTGCCAATTGCAGCTTGTCCTGTTGCCCGGCCCGCTTTCTCACAAAGCCGCGGGAGGCGCGGTTCTCGCTTTCGATCTGAGCGGCGGGAGGCGTTTTGCTGGCTTCTCCAGGTCCCACCTCGGTATGGCCGTTCTGGCTTGGAGCCACATGGGCGAGCTCGAACCGGTCCAGATAGGAGATGGCGAGCTCTCTGAAGATATAGTCGAGGATTGATGTGGCGTTCTTGATCGCCGCATTGCCGCGCACGAGACCGGCAGGCTCGAAGCGGGTGAAGGTGAAGGCCTCGACGAACTCCTCGAGCGGCACGCCGTATTGCAGGCCGACCGAAACGGCGATGGCGAAATTGTTCATGAGCGAGCGGAAGGCTGCGCCTTCCTTGTGCATGTCGAGGAAGATCTCGCCCAAGCGCCCGTCTTTGTATTCGCCGGTGTGCAGATAGACCTTGTGGCCCCCGACCACGGCCTTTTGGATGTAGCCGGTGCGCCGGTCCGGCATGCGCTCGCGCACCGCGCGCTTGCGCTCGACCTCGCGCTCGATCACCCGCTCCACGATGCGCTCGGCGAGGACCGTGGCGCGCTGGGCCTGCGGCTGGTCGGCGGTAAGGGCGGCAAGGACTTCCTCCTGCTCGTCCTCCTCGTCGGCGAGAAGCTGGGCGTTGAGCGGCTGCGACAGCTTGGAGCCGTCGCGGTAGAGCGCGTTGGCCTTGAGCGCGAGCCGCCAGGACAGGAGATAGGCCTCCTTGCAGTCCTCGACGCTCGCCTCGTTCGGCATGTTGATGGTCTTGGAGATCGCCCCTGACACGAAGGGCTGGGCCGCAGCCATCATGCGGATATGGCTTTCCACCGAGAGGTACCGCTTGCCCTTGCGGCCGCAAGGCGAGGCGCAGTCGAACACCGGCAGATGCTTGGGATCGAGGCCCGGCGCGCCTTCGAGCGTCATCGCTCCGCAGGCATACTCGTTGGCGGCGTCGATCTCCCGCTTGGAGAAGCCGATCTCGGTCAGGAGGTCGAAATCGGGCTGGTCTATGCGCTCGGCCGGCAGCTTGAGCGGGCCGGTGAGGAAGGCCTCGCCGAGGGTCCATTTGTTGAAGGCGAATTTGATGTCGAAGGCGGTCGCCACCGCCTTCTCCACCGCTGTGATCTTCTCTGCGGTGAAGCCGCGCGCAGAGAGCGTCTCGTAATTGACGCCTGGCGCGCCGGCGAGCGAGCCGCGGCCGACGGCATAGTCGACGATGCGCTTGATCGCAGCCTCGTCATAGCCGAGCGCGGCGAGGCCCTCGGGCACCATGCGGTTGATGATCTTGAAATAGCCGCCGCCGGCGAGCTTCTTGAATTTGACCAGCGCGAAGTCTGGCTCGATGCCGGTGGTGTCGCAGTCCATGACGAGGCCGATCGTGCCGGTCGGCGCGATCACCGTGGCTTGCGCGTTGCGGTAGCCATATTGGCGTCCGAGCTTGATGGCGTGCTCCCAGGCATGCACGGCACGCGCGAGCAGCTTCGGTTCCGGGCAGGAGGCGTGGTCGAGCGGCACCGGCGGCGTATGCAGGTCCTCATACCCCTCGGTCAGGCCGCCCGCGGCGCGGGCGTGATTGCGCATGACGCGGAGCATGTGCTCGCGGTTCCGCTCGAAGCCCGGGAAGGCCCCGAGCTCGCGCGCCATGTCGGCGCTCGTGGCGTAGGAGATTCCGGTCATGATGGCGGAGAGCGCCCCGCACAGCGAGCGCGCTTGCGGAGAATCGTAAGGAATGCCTGAGGCCATCAGTAGGCCGCCGATATTGGCGTAGCCGAGGCCGAGCGTCCGGTACTCGTAGGAAAGCTGGGCGATGCGGCGCGAGGGGAACTGCGCCATGGTCACCGCGATCTCGAGCACCACCGTCCACAGCCTGATCGCGTGCTCATAGGCCTCCACGTCGAAGCTGCCGTCGTCATGCCTGAACGCCATCAGATTGAGCGAGGCGAGATTGCAGGCTGTGTCGTCGAGGAACATGTACTCCGAGCAAGGATTGGAGGCCTTGATCGGGCCTGAGGCCGGGCAGGTGTGCCAGTCGTTGATGGTGGTGTGGAACTGGATGCCCGGATCGGCGCAGGCCCAGGCGGCGCTGCCGATCTCTTCCCACAGCTCGCGGGCTTTCACCGTCTTGGCCACCTTGCCGTCTTTGCGGAAGGTGAGGTGCCAATCCGCGTCGGCCTCCACCGCGCGCAGGAACTCGTCGGTGACGCGCACCGAGTTGTTCGAGTTCTGCCCCGAGACGGTACGATAGGCTTCCGAGTCCCAATCGGTGTCGTAGACCGGGACATGGATCGAGGTGTAGCCCTGGCGGGCGAACTGGATCACCCGGCGGATGGCATTGTCGGGGACCTTCGCCTTGCGCGCGGCCTTCACCTCGCGCTTCAGCGCCGGATTGCATTTCGGATCGAAGCAGCCGTCACCGTCGGCCTCGCAATTGACGCAAGCCTTGAGGATGGCGTTGAGCCGCTCGGACAGGATCTTCGAGCCGGTGACGAGGGCCGCGACCTTCTGCTCCTCGATCACCTTCCAGTTGATGTAGTTCTCGATGTCGGGGTGGTCGATATCCACCACCACCATCTTGGCGGCTCGCCGCGTGGTGCCGCCGGACTTGATGGCGCCGGCAGCGCGGTCACCGATCTTGAGGAAGCTCATCAGGCCTGAGGACTTGCCTCCGCCGGACAGCGGCTCGTTCTCGCCGCGCAGCTTGGAGAAATTCGATCCGGTTCCGGAGCCGTATTTGAATAGGCGTGCCTCGCGCACCCAGAGGTCCATGATACCGCCCTCGTTGACGAGGTCGTCCTCGATCGACTGGATGAAGCAGGCATGCGGCTGCGGGTGCTCATAGGCCGACTCTGAGGCCTTGATCTCGCCGGTGGCGAAATCGGCGTAGTAATGACCCTGGCTCGGGCCGTCGATGCCGTAGGCCCAGTGCAACCCGGTGTTGAACCATTGCGGGCTGTTGGGCGCGCCCATCTGCTTGGCGAGCATGTAGCGAAGCTCGTCGAAGAAGGCGCGCGCGTCCTCTTCGGTGGTGAAATAGCCGGCCTTCCAGCCCCAATAGGTCCAGGTCCCAGCCATCCGGTCGAATACCTGGCGGGCATCGTTCTCCCCGCCGAAGCGGGCGTCCTCTGGAAGTGCGGCAAGGGCGTCCTGATCCGGGACCGACCGCCACAGCCATGAGGGGAGGGAGGTTTCCTCGACCTTCTTGGCGGCGGCAGGCACGCCGGCTTTGCGGAAGTATTTCTGCGCAAGGATGTCTGCGGCGACCTGGCTCCAATGAGCCGGCACCATGAAGCTTTCGAGGCGGAAGACCACCGAGCCGTCTGGATTGCGGATTTCGCTCGCGCTATCCCGGAAGGGGATGGCGTCGTAAGGCGATTTTCCAGGCTCAGTGAAACGTCTTTCGATCCGCATTCTATCTTTCCCCCGCGTTTAAACGCCTTATTTTGAACCAGCGAACGTGAGGCGATTCGGTGCCATCATCAACTTTCATATCAACATATAGGAAGCATCTGTTTAATTTCCACTAAATCCTGTGCGCTACCCTGGGGAAGAGCTGTGAAAAACTGCGCTCCCCGGGCCCCCTCCGAACCTAGCCAAGGGAGGGGTCATCGGCGGGCTGCTCCGTACACATATTAAATGAGTAGGGAGCAGGAAGGGTGGCGAGGTCATTCGTTCCAAGCGCCAAAACGGCCTCCCGTCTGGACAGAGGCTTGGGCTCCCGCCATAGTCCGGCCGACCTCAAGCGGCGCGATCATCAAGCATGAAACTTCTGACCGAGCTTTTCGCCTGGTGGACCGGCAACACCATCGGCACCCGCCTCTTCACCTGGCGCTACGGCACCCGGGTCGGCGAGGATGAGTTCGGCAACGTCTACTACCAGACCAAGGACGGAAAGCGGCGCTGGGTGGTCTACCGCGCCCAATCCGAAGCCTCTCTCGTCCCACCTGAATGGCACGGCTGGCTGCATTACACCGTGGATGTGCCGCCAACCAAGGAAACCTACAGCCCGCGGCCCTGGCAGCAATCCTATGTACCGAACTTAACTGGCACGCCTGAGGCCTACCGGCCACCAGGCAGCATTCTCAATCCAGACGCCGGCAAGGTGATCCAGCGCGATTACGAGCCTTGGCAGCCGGGGCCGTCTGAATGAGCACCGTGCAAATGACCCCGCCGAAGCCGGTACAGCGCTGGCAGGCCGACGACTACGCCGTGAAGGGGCGTTTCGTCTCCGACCTTGCCCGCCCTGTGCTCGAACTGCTCTCGCCGAGGGCAGGCGAGCGCATCCTCGACCTTGGCTGCGGCGACGGTGTGCTCACGCAAGATATCGCAGCGCGCGGCGCCGACGTGCTTGGCGCCGATTTGAGCGAGGAGCTGCTTGAAGCTGCTGCCGCTAAGGGCCTCAAGGTGCAAAAGGTCGATGGCCATGCGCTTCCTTTCGAGGCCGAGTTCGACGCGGTCTTCACCAACGCGGCACTCCATTGGATGCGCCGGCCGGAGCTCGTGATCGCGGGCGTCCACCGGGCGCTTCGCCCGCACGGCCGCTTCGCCGGAGAATTCGGCGGTCATGGCAATGTGGCGGCCATCGCCACCGCGCTCCGCGCGGTCGGCTCGCTGCATGGCGGCGATCCCGACAAGGTCGCTCCCTGGTTCTTTCCCTCCGTCGCCGAATATCGCAGGCTGCTCGAAGAGGGGGGCTTTGCGGTGAAGGCCATCATGCTCGTGCCGCGCCCGACCCCGCTCGAGATCGGCATCAAGGGATGGCTCGAAACTTTCGGCCGCTCCTTCTTCGAGCAATTCGAGGAGCCTCAGCGGGGGCAAGTGTTCGCCGAGGTCATCGAGCTGTTGCGCCCGGCGCTTTGCGATGCTGACGGGGTATGGACGGCAGACCATATCAGGCTCCGTTTTGCCGCGGAGCGGGTTGGGTGAGGAAAGGCCATATCGTCCTCGCCACATCGATGCCAGATTCATGGCAGAGGCCTTGGCCTACCGGGGGGACGCCGGCGTGAGAGGCACGATCCCGTTCAGAGGTGCTTGAGCATGATGCAACGGTTTGAAGCGGCTCTTGCCCACCTTGCTCTGCTGTTCGGCCTCGTCGCAGCCATTGCGGTGCTCGGCTCTGCCACAGCGCGCGCCGAAATCATCAAGAACCAGATCGCCGTGTTTGCCGCTCTCGACAAGGTGACGGGGCGCATCTCGCATCTGGAAATTCCGATCAATGAGACGGTGCAGTTCGGCGCGCTCAAAGTGACGCCGCGGGTTTGCGATTCCCGGCCACCCACCGAGGCGCCGCACACCGCATCCTTCGTCGAGGTTGACGAGATCAAGCTCACCGGAGAGGTCGAGCGCATCTTTACCGGCTGGATGTTCGCCGATAGCCCAGGCCTTCACGCGGTGGAGCACCCGGTGTTCGACGTCTGGCTCACCAACTGCAAGACGAACGAGCCAGTCGCTCCTGCCGGAAGTGAGCAGAACGCGGCGGCGCCGGCAGCGCCTGCCGCAGAGGCACCGGCAGCCGAAGCGCCTGCCGCCGCGGCTCCTGCTCCAGAGGCGCCAGCGCCTTCCGCGGCAGAAGCGGCTCCGCCGCCATCGCCAAAACCTGCTCCGGCGGCCAAGCCAGCCTCGGCTCCTCCGCCGGCCCCAGCTGCGGCGCAGGCTCCTTCGCCGGCAGCGCCGCCGAAGCGTGCTTCGCGGCCCAAGCCGCCACCGCCTCCATCGACGTTCCCCACCTTCGGGCAGTAAAGCGCAGCTTCTAGCAGGCGCTGAAACTCAGCGCGCCCAACCTCGATCGCACCGAAGCGGGCGAGGTGGCCGGTGAGGAACTGGGTGTCGAGCAATTCGAAGCCGCCGAATTTGAGCCGGGCGACGAGATAGACGAGCGCGATCTTGCTTGCATCGCGGGCCTTGGAGAACATGCTCTCGCCGAAGAACGCCCGGCCGAGATGCACGCCGTAAAGCCCGCCGATCAACTCGCCGCCGTCCCAGACTTCCACCGTATGGCAGTGCCTCATGGCGAACAGCTCGGCGTAGAGGTTGCGGATGCGCCCGTTGATCCAGGTGCTGCGCCGCCCGGCTCGCGGTGCCGCGCAACCGTCGATCACGGCGTCGAAGTCGTTGTCGATCCTGACCTCGAAGCCTCCTCTCTTGATGGTGCGGGCAAGCCTTCGCGGCACATGCACGCGGTCGAGCGGCAGGATGCCGCGGCGCTCGGGCTCAATCCAATAAAGGGCGTTGTCCTCGGCGCTTTCCGCCATGGGAAAGATGCCGCAGGCATAGGCCTTGAGCAGCACCTGCGGCGTGATCTCGATCATGACGTCGTCGATGGAGGTCATGGGCGTCCTCGAGACGGTCCCCAAGCGTTACGCCAGATAATTCTCCAGCCAATGGATATCATATTGTCCATCGGCGATGTCAGGCTCGGCAATCAAAGCTTTGAACAGCGGGATCGTGGTGTCGATGCCGTCGACCACGAATTCGCCGAGCGCCCGTTTCAGCCGCATCAGGCATTCGTTGCGGGTGCGGGCATGCACGATCAGCTTGCCGATCAGGCTGTCGTAATAAGGCGGAATGGTGTAGCCGGCATAGGCGCCTGAATCGACGCGCACCCCGAGCCCGCCAGGGGGATGGAAATGGGTGATCTTCCCGGGCGAGGGGCGGAAGGTGCGGGGGTCTTCGGCATTGATGCGGCACTCGATGGCATGGCCGTTGAAGTGGATGTCCTCCTGCTTGAGGGTCAACGGCGCTCCGGCGGCGATGCGGATCTGCTCGATGACGAGATCGATGCCGGTGATCATCTCGGTGACCGTGTGCTCGACCTGGAGGCGCGTGTTCATCTCGATGAAGTAGAACTCGCCGCCTTCGTAGAGGAACTCGACGGTGCCGACCCCGCGATAGCGCAGCTCGCGCATCGCCCGCGCCACGGTCTCGCCGATCTTGGCCCGCTCGCTGTCGTTGAGCGCCGGCGACAGCGCCTCCTCCCACAGCTTCTGATGCCGCCGCTGCAGCGAGCAGTCGCGCTCGCCGAGATGGATGGCGTTGCCGAGGCCGTCGCCAATCACCTGGACCTCGATGTGCCGGGGATGCACGAGATATTTCTCGAGATACACGGTGTCGTCGCCAAACGCGGTCTTGGCCTCGATGCGCGCCGTGGCGAGCGCCGCATCGAGCTCTTCCTCGACATGGGCGACCTTCATGCCGCGGCCGCCGCCTCCCGCCGCAGCCTTGACCAGGACCGGATAGCCGATGTCGGCCGCGATCTTCTTCGCCTGCGCAAGATCGGTGATGGAGCCGTCGGAGCCTGGAACGAGCGGCAGGCCGAGCTTCTTCGCGGTCTCCTTCGCCTCGATCTTGTTGCCCATGAGCCTGACATGCTCGGCGCTCGGGCCGATGAAGGTGATCTCGTGCTCTTCGAGGATCTCGGCGAAGCGGGCATTCTCGGCGAGGAAGCCGTAGCCCGGATGCACGGCATCGGCGCCGGTGATCTCACAGGCCGAGACGATCTGCGGGATGTTGAGATAGCTGTCCTTGGCCGGGGGACCGCCGATGCACACGCTCTCATCGGCAAGGCGCACATGCATGGCGTCGGCGTCGGCGGTCGAATGCACCGCCACCGTGGCGATGCCAAGCTCCTTGCAGGCACGTTCGATGCGAAGCGCGATCTCTCCCCGGTTGGCGATCAGGATCTTATCGAACATGCGTAAGAAGCGCCTAGCCCCTCTCGATGACCGCGAGCGGCTCGGCATATTCGACGGGCTGGCCGTCATCGACGAGGACGGCGAGCACGGTGCCGGCATGAGGAGCCGGGATATGGTTCATGGTCTTCATGGCTTCGATGATGAGGATGGTCTGGCCCGCGGTAACCTTGGTGCCGGCTTCGACGAAAGGCGGGGCGCCTGGCTCCGGCGAGCGATAGGCGGTGCCGACCATGGGAGAGTGCACCGTGCCAGGGTGATGACGCTCCTCCTTGCCGCCGGCCTCGCCGGCCTCGCGCGGCCCGCGTCCGGCATCGATGGAGGATGCGCCGGCGCCGACCGTGACGGTCCGCGCCACGCGCACGCGCTTGCCTTCATGCTCGATTTCGATCTCGGTGAGTCCGGTTTCCTCGAGCAGCTCGGCAAGCTCGCGGATGAGGTCGTTGTCGAAGCTCCCTTCCTTCTTGGTCATGCCCTTGCGCTCTTCAGCCATCAGCGAGCCTTCTTCGGTTCAAGCGAGGCGGCCAGGGCCTCGATGGCAAGCTCGTAGCCGAGCGGCCCGAACCCGCAGATCACGCCTTTGGCGGCCTTCGAGATATAAGAATTGTGGCGAAAGCTCTCGCGCCGGAAGATGTTGGACAGATGCACCTCCACGCAGGGAAGCTCGGTGGCGAGCAAAGCATCGAGCATGGCGATCGAGCTATGGGTAAAGGCGCCGGCATTGACGATGACGCCCGCCGCTTTCTCCTTTGCCTCCTGGATCCAGGCCACCAGCTCGCCCTCATGATTGCTCTGCCGGAAGTCGATGGCAAAGCCCAATTTGGCGGCTTTCCGCTCGCAGCGCGCCCGCACGTCCTCCAAGGTCTCGCTGCCGTAGACGTCCGGCTCCCGCGACCCGAGCAGGTTCAGATTGGGACCGTTCAGGACGTAGATCGGTTTGGCCATGGGGTGAGACAGACGCGAGGGTGATCAGCCCCGGTTTGAGTGGAGGTTTGAGGAGCGAAAAGACCAGGCCGCGCCCCTTTAACAGCTTTTGCTAGGTCTAGCAAAAAGCCGGAAACACCCGGTTACCGGCAAAGGACGACCGTTAACAGGTGCTTGCGCAGCCCTTCTCCCTGACCTCGGCGACGTTCTTCTTGAGCTGATCGAAGAGATCGTCAGGGGCTCCGGGGATCACGCGGTCCCCGATCAGATAGAGCGGCGTGCCTTGCAGATTAAGTTTCTGGGCAAGCTCCTTGGCCTCGTCGAGCGCCTTTTTGATGTCGGGGTCCTCGGCGTCCTTTTGCAGCTTGTCAACATCGAGCCCGAGCTCCTTGGCGACCCGGAGCGCCTTCTCCTTGTCGGCCTTGCCTGGCTCGGAGAACAGCTTCTGGTGCATCTCGAAATATTTGCCCTGCTTGTCGGAGGCTAGCGCAAGCTTGGCGGCCGCCTCTGAATCGTCGCCGAAGATCGGCAGCTCTTTCAGCACCAGGCGGACCTTGCCGTCGTCGTTAACGGCCTTGAGCACGTCGGGCAGCGCGCGTTTGCAGTAACCGCAATTGTAGTCGAAGAACTCAACGATGCTTACATCGCCGCTGGGATTGCCGGCGACATGGGCGACCGGCGAGCGGAAGAGCGCCTCGGCGTTGTCGGAGATGGCCTTTTTCTGCTGTGCCGCCTGCTCGGCGGCCTGTCGCTTGTCGAGCTCGGTAGTCATCTCGACGAGGATCTCGGGGTTCTTGGTGAGGTAGTCGCGCAAGATGCCTTCGACGCGGGCCTGGTCGGCAGAGACCGGCCCCGAGGCACCGGCAAGCTTGCCTGCGGGGCTGTAGCGTAGGACGAGATAGCTCGTGCCGGCCGCGGTCACGGCGGCCACCGCTGCGGCAACGGCCACGTTAAAGAGTACTTTGTTCAGGTTCATGTTTTTCGATCTCCGGGGGAAACGGCTCACTCTGCGGTCGGCACCTGGAAGGCGATTATATCATCAGCCCGAAGCCAGTTTGGCGTGCCGTCGACGAATCCGGCCTTGGCGCGTTTGGCTTGCTGCTTGGCAAGTTTCAGCCGCCCTTCATAGAAATAGGCCTCCGCCGACGCAAGCTCGGCTTGCGCCAGATATTGCTGCCTGGCGCCGGCTGCCTTGGCGGCGTCGCCCTTGCGGCCGTAAGCCAGCGCCAGCTGGCGGTAGCCGGTCGCCGAGTCCGTCTCGCGGGCAAGCGCGACGCGCAAATTGGCAATCGCGTCGTCGACATTCTTCATGCCCGGCATCGCGAGCATCGCCGAGGCCAGCATGATGCGGATGAGCGGCTCTTCAGGCGCGAGCGCCACTGCCTTCTGCAATGGCAGGATGGCGTCGGCGACATTGCCGCTCTCGAACTGGAACTGACCCTTGATCTCGTAGAAATACGGCCAATCGGGCTTGGCGGCGATCAGGGCGTCGAGCTGTGGCAGCGCGGCCTTTACCCCCGACTTGCGATAGGTGGCGATGGCGCGCGCGTAAGCTGCGGGAAGGGAGCGATCGCTCGCGGGGTAGCGATTGAACGTCGTCTCGGGCTGATCGAGAAAGCCGAACAGCTTCGCCTTCACGAGGTCATGCCGTGACCTGAAGCTCGGGCGGGTCTTTGACGTCGAAATACGGGCTCGACTCGGCGAGCGTACGAAGCTGGGCGAGGCGCTGCGGGGGAAGCGGGTGAGATTGCAGATAGGGATTGATGCCCTGCACGCCGAACAGCTTGGAGTTCATGAACTCCAAGGTCTCAAGCAGGCCACGGGCCGATTGGTGGGTGGCATTGAGAAAGGTGACTGCCGCCTGGTCGGCCGAGGACTCTTCGTCCTGCCGGTAGGCGAGCACCATGCGCATCGCTGCGTCGGTTCCGCCATAGGCGGCGCCCATGCCGAGTTGTCCAAGCTCTCCGGAGCCGGCGGCAGCGCCTGCCGCCATGGCCGCGAGGCCGAGCAGCTGGAGCATCAATGCCGCGGATTTCGCCCGCGAGATTTGATTTCTGAGCCTGGCGAGATGGCCGCCGGTGATATGGCCGCTCTCATGCGCAATCACGCCGATGATCTGATTGGGGGTCTTCGCATCCATCATGGCACCGGCATGGATGAACATGTTGTGCCCATCGATGACGAAGGCGTTGAAGGCGCGGTCGTTGACGATGTGGATGTCGACCGCCTGTCCGCTCAAGCCTGCGGCGTTGAAGATCGGCTTGGCATAGGTCTTGATCAGGCTTTCCGTCTCTGCGTCGCGGATCATGCCGGCGGCGTCTGCGGTGGTGGCGCTGACCAGAGAGACGATGAGGCCGCCGACCGCGGCGCGGCGAAGGCTTTGCCAGGAGCTGGTGCGGGGAGCCGGAACAGGCATCATATCGCTTGATGGTAAAGTCTTGCCGGCCTTGGGCCAAGATGCTGGTTCACCCGCCAGCGTGGGACGGCGCAAAAGGCCTAACCACCTCAAGCCACGCCTTTGCCGTAAACACAGCTTGCTTGGCGTTTGAATGCGGCGACAACGTGACAGATCTGCCGCGTCCCCCTTCAAGAAAGTGAGAGCGGGCGGCGCTGCGCGGCCTTGTTTCCTCCTGAGGCGCTAACGCTGCCACCAGCCGCGGCGAGGAGGAGCGCTGTCCTCCTTGATCTCGCTTTCGGCCTTGATCTCCGGCGGCGCCGACGGACGCTCGGTGACCGGCGCGGCATAGCTCGGTTCGCTTTCGCGTGCGGGCCGCTCGGCCTTTTCCTCATGCGAGGCAGCGGCAGGGACAGGGCGCCCGTCCCCGTTCTGCTGCGCGCGGGGCTCGCCCTCGGGACGAACGGCATCTGCGGCCTCGCGCGCCTCTTGTGGCGCGGTGCGCATCTCATCTTGCCGCTCGCCGCTCTCGGGGCGCTGACCCCCGCGGCCGCGACGGCCTCCACGCCGCCCCCTGCGGCGAGGTTTGCGGTTCTGGCCGTCATTCTCGGAGGATTGCGATTCCCGAGGCTCCCGAGGTTCCCGGGGCGCGGGCTCACGCTCGGTCTCCTCCTCATCATCCGCATCGGCGGTTTCGGCAAAAGCAGTCGCGCCCTCGGCCGGCTCGAACTCCGCCTCGCCCGGACCGCGGCGCTTGCGGCGGCGGCGGCGGGAGCGACGTCTCGCCTGATCCGAATCGCCTTCGGCCGGGGCTGCAGGGGCGGGGGACTGCTGGTGATGGGCCCAGTCCATCTGCACCACGGCGCTCTCGCCTGTACCGATCTCAGACTCGGCCGAACGCTCGATGACGAATTGCGACACGTGCAGATTCTCGTCGGCGGTGACGGTGATGGGGATGCGGTAGCGCTGCTCGATATCCTTCAGATGCGAACGCTTCTGGTTGAGGATGTAGAGGGCGACGTCGACCGCGGTGGTGGCGACCAGCGGCACGACGCCGTCGGTGATGAGACGATCCTCGAGCGAGCGCAATACGTCGAGCGCGACGGACTCGACCGAGCGCACGATGCCGGTGCCCTGGCACATGGTGCAAGAGCTGGTCGAGCCTTCGAGCATGCCGGTGCGCAAGCGCTGGCGCGACATTTCGAGCAGGCCGAAATGGCTGATGCGTCCGACCTGGATGCGCGCGCGGTCGTTGCGCAAGGATTCCTTCAGGCGCCGCTCGACCAGCCTCGAGTTGCGGCGCTCATCCATGTCGATGAAGTCGATGACGATCAGGCCTGCGAGGTCGCGCAGGCGAAGTTGGCGGGCGACTTCCTCGGCGGCTTCGAGATTGGTCTTGAGCGCGGTGTCCTCGATATTGTGCTCGCGCGTCGCCTTGCCCGAATTAACGTCGATGGCGACGAGCGCCTCGGTCTGGTTGATGACGATATAGCCGCCTGACTTGAGCACCACCTGCGGCGAGAACATGGCACCGAGCTGACGCTCGACCTGATAGCGGATGAAGACCGGCTCTGGTTCCTTGTAGGGCTTCACGTTCTTCGCATGGCTCGGCATCAGCATGCGCATGAAGTCCTTTGCCTCGCGGTAGGCGTCGTCGCCGGCGACCAGAACCTCGTCGATGTCCTTGTTGTAAAGGTCGCGGATCGACCGCTTGATCAGGCTGCCTTCCTCATAGACGAGGCTCGGCGCCGTCGATTTCAGGGTCAGGTCGCGCACCGTCTCCCACAGCCGCAACAGATAGTCGTAGTCGCGCTTGATCTCGGTCTTGGTGCGTTGCGCGCCGGCTGTGCGAATGATGAGGCCCATGCCCTCGGGCACTTCGAGCTCGCCGGCGATTTCGCGCAAGCGCTTGCGATCGGTCGGGTTGGTGATCTTGCGCGAGATGCCGCCACCGCGCGCCGTGTTCGGCATCAGTACGGTGTAGCGGCCGGCAAGCGAAAGATAAGTGGTCAGCGCCGCGCCCTTGGTGCCGCGCTCTTCCTTCACCACCTGGACGAGGATGATCTGCCTGCGGCGAATCACTTCCTGGATCTTGTAGGGACGTCCGCGCCGGCGGCGTGCGCGCTCGGGAACTTCCTCAAGCGCGTCCTCCGATCCGACCAACTCTACGCTTTCGGCTGCCGCCTCGCCACTTGCCTCGCCGGCAACGACACGCTGCCCCACGGTCTCGACCCCGTCCGCCTCGTCATCCTCCTCGACCTCTTCGACCGAGCCGGTGACACGATCGGGTACTTCGTCGTCGACATTTTGCCTGCGCTCTGCCGCCTCGGAAACCTCGTGCACGAGGTCAGCGGCCTCCATGACGACAGTGCTGCCGGCTTCGCTCGGCTCTTCCGGAGCTTCACCCTCGGGTGTGCTTTCGGCCGCCGCCGACTCTGCCCCGCGCGGCTCTCCGCCGCGCTCTTTATGATTGGCCTGATCCGGGCGTCCGCGGCCGCGGCGGCCACGCCGCCGCCGCCGGCCAGAGGCTGCCTCGTCGTCCTCGGCAGCTTCGGCGTCTCGCGCCCGGCTCTCCTCCTCGGCCTCTTCGTCGAGCAGGGCCTGACGATCGGCGACCGGGATCTGATAGTAGTCTGGATGTATTTCAGTGAAGGCCAGGAAGCCGTGGCGATTGCCGCCGTAATCCACGAAAGCCGCCTGCAGCGACGGCTCAACGCGCGTCACCTTAGCAAGATAGATATTACCTCGTAGCTGCTTCTTGTTCGCTGATTCGTAGTCAAATTCCTCGACGCGGTTGCCCTTCACCACGACGACCCGGGTCTCCTCCGGATGCGCCGCATCGACTAGCATTTTGCTTGGCATGTTGTTTGTTCTCCGCCGCGCTCGCCGGGGAGGGTGCGAAAGCCTGCCGCACCGAAGATGTGCCCGAGCGCCGCGCGCGCTTTAGTTGAATAGACCATGATTCGCTGCGATGACGCATTGGAGGCCTCCCGCTGGGACCGATTCCGGTCGCCGGACAGGTGCCGGGCGAGGGCAATAAAGCCCCGCCTTTTCCTATGGTTAGTTCTGTGCTTTGAACCTGCATCGCAAAACCTAACCCGCGATTGGCGCGAGTTCTGAGAAGCTTGGAGTGGCGGCCTTCTCTCACTCGGCCGCCGGCTTTCCGACGTCTTGGGCCGCTTCCCTTTAAAGGCCCTGACGCGCGAAACAAACGAAGTCCCGGGCCAGTATCGCTAGAGAGCGTCTTGAGCGCCCGGGATGGCCCAATGGATAGGGCCTGCCCCTTATTACGGGCTTGGCAGGAGATTTGGCAAGCCTCCCAATCAATTCGCCCCCAAAGGGTCACAAGCTTCGCTTAACCAACACGCTTTAAGATTTTGGTATCCATAAGGGATTTCCGGCTCAAATCGGGTGGGTCCGGGCTCTGTCCCGGGTGTACTGAAGGATTGCCGGGCCCAAGTCGGGCCGCGGCAGGCGAGGGAAGATGCGACCTCTGAGTGCCTTGTTGGGGGCCATCCCCGCCTGGGCTGTCCTCCTTGCGATTCTGTGTGTGGGGGCTGGGTTTTCGATCCCGCAGGCCGAGGCGCGCTCGAAAGAGGCGGTCGCCAAGGATGCGAGGTTGGCGGGCGACCGCGGCCGCACCCGCTTCATCGCCGACCTCTCGAAGAAGGTCGACGTCAACGTCTTTTCGCTTGGCGATCCCTATCGCGTCATCGTCGATCTGCCTGAGGTGAGTTTCCAGATGCCGCCCGGTCTCGGCACCGAGAAGAGGGGGCTCGTCACGGGCTACCGTTATGGGCTGTTCGCACCGGGAAAATCGCGCATCGTCATCGATGTGAATGGGCCATTCCTCGTCGACAAGGCCTTCGTGCTCGAGGCAAGGCCCGACCAGCCCGCGCGCCTCGTCGTCGATCTCGTGGCCACCGACCGCACGACCTTCCTTGCCAAGCTCCGCGCCTCGCGCGTCCCGGTGGTTGGCTCTATCCCCAAGCCAAAGCCGCAGGCACAAGCGCCAACCGCTGCCAAGCCCGTGATCATCCTCGACCCTGGCCATGGCGGAATCGATCCAGGCACGTCGAGCGCGAACGGCGTCACCGAAAAGGAGGTCGTACTCGCTTTCGCCAAGACGCTTCGGCAAAAACTCGAGGCCAAGGGAGATTTCCAAGTTTACCTGACGCGGGAGGGCGACACCTTCCTTGCGCTTCGCGAGCGCGTCGAGTTTGCGCAAAGCAAGGGCGCGAATCTGTTCGTGTCGATCCACGCCGATTCCTTCCCCAAACGCGCCAACGAGGCGAGCGGGGCCACGGTCTACACGTTGTCGGAGCGCGCCTCCGACGATGAGGCCAAGGAGCTTGCCGCCAAGGAGAATTTCTCCGACGCCATCGCCGGCGTGGAACTGCCGACCGACCGTGACGAGGTGGTGGCGAATATCCTGATCGATCTCGCCCAGCGCGAGACGCAGAATCGCTCGATCGTGTTCGCGAGATCCGTGGTAGGCGAGATGAGCGCTGCTGAGCTCCACCGAAAGTCGCTGAAATCAGCCGGCTTTCGCGTGCTGAAATCGCCGGACGTGCCGTCGGTGCTGCTCGAGCTTGGCTTCTTGAGCAATCCTGACGACGAGAAGCAGCTCACCTCAGAGGCATGGCGCGCCGCGATGGCCGACAAGGTCGGTGCAGCGATCGACGCCTATTTCGCCAAGCGCGTGGCGCGGATGCCGTTTTGAGCGTCATCGTCGCGTCCAGTGTCCCGCGTCCAATTACCACCAAAAATCAAGACGAAATCCTCAGTCCGCAGCGTTTTGTTGCCATAATGTTGGCTAGGGTTGCCTGACCCCCCATAGGCGACTAAAGATTGGGGACGGGACGGGATCAATATGGACATTACGGCTCCTATCCAGCCGCCGGAGCAAAGGCGGCGTCGCCGTCGCGGCGGTTTCTTGCTGCGCTTCTTCGGGTTCCTGTTCGCCGCAAGCATGATCGTCTTCGTGGCCGTGGCCGCTGCGGCAGCGTTCGTGCTGTGGAAGGTTTCCAAGGATCTGCCAGACTACGAAGTGCTCGCCAAATACGAGCCTCCGGTCATGACCCGCATTCACGCCAATGACGGCAACCTGATCGCCGAGTTTGCCCGCGAGCGGCGCATCTACGTTCCGTTCAGCGCCATTCCCGACCGCGTCACCGAAGCCTTCATCTCAGCCGAGGACAAGAATTTCTACCAGCACGGCGGCCTCGATATTCAGGGCATCCTGCGCGCCGCCGTCACCAATCTGTCGAGCGCGCAATCCGGCCGGCGCATGGTCGGCGCCTCAACCATCACCCAGCAGGTGGCCAAGAACTTCCTGTTGTCGAGCGACCAGACGATGGAGCGCAAGCTGAAGGAGGCAATCCTTGCCATCCGCATCGAGCGCGCCTTCACCAAGGAACAGATCCTCGAACTCTATCTCAACGAGATCTATCTCGGCGCCGGCGCCTATGGCGTCGCCGCCGCGGCGCAGACCTATTGGGACAAGTCGCTCAACGAGCTGTCCATCGCCGATTGCGCCTATCTCGCCACGCTTCCCAAGGCGCCGAGCAACTACAACCCGTTCCGCTTTCCCGAGCGGGCGATCGAGCGGCGCAACTGGGTGATCGACCGCATGGTCGAGAACGGTTTCGTCACCAAGGAGGACGGCGAGAAAGCCAAGGCCGAGCCTCTCGGCGTGCAGGTGCGGCAGACCGGCGCGAGACTCGCCGCGTCAGAATTCTTTGCCGAGGAAGTGCGCCGCGACATCATCGACATCTTCGGCGAGGACAAGCTCTATGGCGGCGGCCTCTCGGTACGCACGACGCTCGACCCCGCGTTGCAGAAGATCGCCCGCAAGACTCTGGTCGATGGGCTCGTGGCCTACGATCACCGCCATGGCTGGCGGGGGGTGGTGAAGAACGTCAGTCTCGAAGGCGACTGGGGCAAGACACTCGCTGCCATCAATGTGTGGGGCGATATCGAGCCCTGGCGGCTTGCCGTGGTGCTCGAGGCCAGCAAAGACACCGCGAAGATCGGCTTGCGTCCGACACGCACCTCGACCGGTGCGCTCTCCAAGGAGCGCGAGACCGGCACGATTCCCTTCGACGAGGTGAAATGGGCCCGGCCGAAACTCAAGAACGGCATGGGCGGCAGCCCAAGGGTCATGACCGACGTGCTCAAGCCCGGCGACGTCATCTACGTTTCGCCGCGCGAGCCGAACGACAAGGAGCCTGACGTCACCGGACAATGGTCGCTCGAGCAGGTCCCTGCGGTCGGCGGAGCCATCGTGGCCATGGATCCTCACACCGGCCGCGTGCTCGCCCTTGTCGGCGGCTTCAGCTTCGCCGAAAGCCAGTTCGACCGCGCCGTGCAGGCGCGCCGCCAGCCAGGCTCGTCCTTCAAGCCGATCATCTATTCGACCGCGCTCGACAACGGCTATACGCCTGCGAGCATCATCGTCGACGGCCCGCTCTGCATCAGCCAAGGAGCCGGCATGCCGCAATGGTGCCCGAAGAACTATGAGGCGGGCTCGGCGGCTGGCCCCTCGACCTTGCGCTTCGGCATCGAGCATTCGCGCAATCTGATGACGGTTCGGCTGTCCAACGACATGGGCATGCCGATCATCGTCGAATATGCGCGGCGCTTCGGCGTCTACGACAATCTGATGCCGATGCTCTCCATGGCGCTCGGCGCCGGTGAAACCACGCTGCTGCGCATGGTCGGCGCCTACGGCATCATCGCCAATGGCGGCAAGCAGATAAAGCCGACGCTGATCGACCGTATCCAGGATCGTTACGGCCGCACCATTTGGCAGCACGACGACCGCGAATGCCCAGATTGCGCGGCAAGAGAATGGACCGGCCAGCAAGAGCCGCAGCTCGTCGACGACCGCCCGCAAATCATCGATCCGATGACGTCCTACCAAATGATCCACATCATGGAAGGCGTCGTCCAGCGCGGTACGGCGCAGAAGCTTAAGGTCCTGAACCGTCCGATCGCGGGCAAGACCGGCACGACCAATGACGAGAAGGATGGCTGGTTCATCGGCTTTACGCCCGACCTCGTGGTCGGCGTGTATCTCGGTTTCGACAATCCTTCGCCGCTCGGCCATGGCGAGACCGGCGGCAACGTGTCAGCGCCGGTGGTCCGCGATTTCTTCAAGATCGCCCTTGCCGACCAGCCGCCGATTCCGTTCCGCGCCCCACCGGGCATCAAGCTCGTGCGCGTCAATTTGAAGACCGGCTTGCCCGCGGGCCCCGGCGACCCCAAGGCGATCATGGAGGCCTTCAAGCCGACCCAGGAGCCTTTGGGCGCGGTCGCCTCCGATGGCGAGGGAACGGAAGGACTTGCCGCCGAAGAATACGGCCAGGCCGGACCGCCGGCGATACCAGGTGTCATACCGGGCCAGGAGGCCGGCCCGCCGCCGCCAGGGCCGCTCCCGGTGCCAGGCAACGACCGGGCTTTGACATCGGGCACCGGCGGACTCTACTAGAGGCTGACATCGTCAGGAGCAGCTGCCGGGACATGGCGATCCTGGCGGCGCGCTCCGTTATTTCGAGAACCAGAGGAAGAGATGCGTGCTGAAACCGAGGCCGTCGTCAACGACATCAAGCAGTCCTTGACCCTGCTCAGGAGGCATCTTTGACCCTGACCGGGCC
The DNA here is from genome assembly GCA_963740805.1 of uncultured Alphaproteobacteria bacterium. Classification (GTDB taxonomy): domain Bacteria; phylum Pseudomonadota; class Alphaproteobacteria; order Rhizobiales; family Methyloligellaceae; genus Methyloceanibacter. The sequence goes on from CAVUFL010000007.1 coordinate 165,123, forward strand.
AAGAGCCGGCTAGCCGATCTCGATGCGCTCGCCGAGGCGCCGAATTTCTGGAGCGACCCGGCGCGCGCGCAAGGCCTCATGCGCGAGCGTCAGCAGCTCGAAGCCGCGCTGTCGAGCTTCACGCGTCTAGCCCGCGAGCTCGACGACAATATCGAGCTCGTCTCGCTCGGAGAGGAAGAAGGCGACGAGAGCGTGATCTCGGAAGCCGAGTCGGCTCTCAAGAAGCTCAGAGCCGAAGCGCATAAGCGCGAGGTCGAAGCGCTGCTCTCAGGCGAGGCCGATACCAACGACAGCTACGTGGAGATCCACGCCGGCGCCGGCGGCACCGAGAGCCAGGATTGGGCGCAGATGCTCGAGCGGATGTATATCCGCTGGGCTGAGGGGCGCGACTACAAGGTGGAGATCATCGGCGAGCACCCCGGCGAAGAAGCCGGCGTCAAATCGGCCACCATCCTGATCAAGGGCGCCAACGCCTATGGCTGGCTGAAGACCGAGTTCGGAGTGCATCGGCTCGTGCGCATCTCGCCCTTCGATTCGAATGCGAGGCGGCACACGAGCTTCGCCTCGGTGTCGGTCTATCCTGCCGTCGACGACACCATCGCTATCGACATCGACGAGAAGGACGTGCGCATCGACACCTACCGTTCGAGCGGCGCCGGCGGCCAGCACGTGAACACCACCGACAGCGCCGTGCGCATCACGCATTTGCCGACCGGCATCGTGGTGCAATGTCAGAACGAGCGGTCGCAGCACAAGAACCGGGCGACCGCTTGGGCCATGCTGCGGGCGCGTCTTTATGAGGCGGAGTTGAAGCGCCGGGAAGAGGAGGCACAGGCCGCGGCGGCCGCCAAATCGGACATCGGCTTCGGCCACCAGATCCGCTCTTACGTGCTGCAGCCCTACCAGCTCGTGAAGGATTTGCGCACCGGGGTGGAGAGCACCAATCCGTCGGCGGTGCTCGACGGCGACATCGACCAGTTCATCGAGGCGGCACTCGCCGAGCGCATCCACGCCGAGCAGCCGTCAACCTAACGACCTGCAGTGAGGCGTCGGGGACCGCTATTCCGCGGCGCGCGGGGCAGCGCCCGCGGCGTCAGGCTCGGCCCGCGGCTTGTCGGGTGCAGCAGGCTTGTCGGCCTTGGTCGCCAGCGGATCGTCGGTGCGGCGCGACTTTCCCTCGAAATACGCGCCCTGCTCGATGGCTAGGCTCTGGTGATAGATGTCGCCCTCGACATGGGACTGGGCTTGAAGCGTCACCCGCAAGCCCCTGATCGAGCCGAGCACGCGGCCGCGCACCACGACATCCTCTGCGAGCACGCAGCCCGTGATTTGCGACTTGTCCCCGAGCAGGAGCGAGCCGCATTGCACGTCGCCTTGGATCTCGCCGTCGACCTGGATCTCGCCTTTGGAGGTCACGTTGCCGGTGATCATCAGATCTTCGCCGATGATGGAAGGCACGAGCTTGCTGGGCCCTGGGCTCTTGGCATAACTCGGCGAACGCTCGCCGAAGGGCGTCGTTTCGCTGGCCGGCCGGTCAGACATTTTGGTCAGAGGATCGCCGCCCATCTCCCGCTCCGGCTTCTTGGTAAACATGATGGTACCTCCTCAACAGACGCAACCTTCCCCTTGCGCCGAAAGGAGAACGGCGCGTTGCCCCAGCAAAAGAAGCAATCGATTTCCCGCAGCGCGTATCAATAAGTTTGCCCGGCGATCTTTAGGAAAGCCGGCAAGGACCCTTAACCAAGAATATCGCCTCCTCCGCGGCTTGTCATGAACCATCTCCTAGGATTCTTTGAGTATTGAGTGTGAGGTTTGGCGGCGGTGTTTGCGCGGGCATCGCCTTCCTTTGGTCGATTTTCGCGCCTCTTATGTCATTGACTCTGGGGGAATATCGAAAAAAGGGCCATGAGCGAGCTGAGGCAGCGCTTGTTGCCCATAGCCAGGCAACAGCTTGCGCTTGTGGGTGTCTTGCGCACGTTCTGCGCGAGCGCGCGTGAGCGCGCCAAGATCTTGGCTGACCATCCGGCACTTCGCAGCATCGCCGCGCGGTTCAAGCTCTACGCGGCGAACCTGCGCCGTACCGTCGAGCGCTGGAAGAGCGAGGCCGGGCTCGGCGCCAAGAGCGAGCCGGTCACAGGCGCGCTGGTCAAGATCTCCGAAGGAAGCAGAGCGCTGATGACGCTGCCCGCGAAGGGCAGGGCGCTCGTCAAGCTTGTGCCGGAGCCGGTGCAGCTCGAGCTCAGGAAAATCTCGACCGGCGGCGCCCATGTTTGCCGCGAGATCTTCGCAGGGATCCTGGTCGTTGGGCTGATCGCCATCGTCGGCGGCTATGGCCGGCTCGCCCGCGGTCCGATCTCGCTGCCGAGCCTCGTCCCCATGATCGAGGAGGCGATCAACGGCGAGCTGTCGGACCTCCATGTCAAAATCGACGACGCGATCCTGCAGCGCTCGCCCGAAGGCCCCGGCGTGTTGTTCCGCCTGCGCAATATTCGCCTGATCGACACCGACGGCTCGATCGTGGCCCAGGCACCGCTTGCCGCCATCGGCATGAGCGGCGCAGCGCTGCTCTCTGGCCGCATCGCGCCGGGCAGCGTCGACTTTATCGGGCCGCGGCTTTTGTTCTATGCCTCCGACAATGGCCTGTCGCTCAGCTTCTATCGCCCAACGAGCAGCGACGTTGAGAAGTTCGTCAAGGGCACCGTCCCCGGCGCTGCTCCACCCGCTCCCGAAGCCGAGCACGGAAGCGCCCCCGGAAAGCGTCATTGTGAAACCCACAAACGCCGGTCGCCAGCTCGACGTGACGCGGACCGTCGCCGATGTCTTCGAGCGGGCGCGCCGCGGCAACACCTCCTACCTCACCCGTTTCGGCGTCAAGGATGCGCAAGTGGTGCTGAGCCGTGAGGGAGGGCAGACCCTTTGGCAGGTGCCGGACTTCTCCATCGACCTTCAGCACAAGAACGAGCGCAGCATCCTCGTGGGGCAGGCCGATCTTGCTTCGAGCAAAGGCAATTGGCAGCTCGAATTCCGCACCGAGCAACGCCTGTTGCGCAAAAGCTTGAGCATCACCACGCTGATCCAGGATCTCGTCCCCTCTGGCCTCGCCGAGAACTTCCCCGCCGCAGCCGGGCTCAAGGCTCTCGACCTGCCGGTCAGCGGCGAGACCAGCGTCGAGCTTTCGACCTCCGGCCGCTTCCGCTCCGGCGAAGCCGATCTCAAGCTCGAGAAGGGCTACATTACGCCGCCTTGGGATCCCGACAACGCCATGCAGATCGACGAAGGCAATCTGCGCGTGCGCTATGCGAAAAGGAACGGAGTGTTCGAGATCAAGCCATCCACGCTCAAATGGGGGCAGAGCCAGGCCACGATCAGCGGCGAGTTCAGGCCGGCGGCTGACGACAACGGTGCGCCGAGCTGGACCTTCAAGCTGAGCGCGCACGACGCCGTGCTCGCCGCGGGGGAGTTCGGACTGTCGCCGATCAAGGTCGACGAGTGGTCGGCGGAAGGCAGCGTCACCCCCAAACGAGGCCGATTGACGCTCTCCCGTCTCGTGATCCGTTCCGGCAGTTCGTCGATCGAGCTTGCCGGCAGCGTCGCCGATGCGCCCGGCTCGCCTGAAGTGCATCTGACCGGGACGGTCAGCCCCATGCCCATCGACGTGCTGAAACAGTTCTGGCCCAAATTCCTCGCCGGCGATGCGCGCAAATGGGTCATGCAAAATGTGCGCGGCGGCGAGGTGCTCGGCGGCAAGGTCGCCGTTTCGCTCGAGCCTGGCGAGCTTGCGCGCATGCAGGCTGGCGCCGAGCTTGCGCCTGAGGCCGTCAATGTGGAGCTCGACCTTGCCAATATGAGCCTCACCTATATCGAGAAGCTGCCGCCGATCCTCACCGGCGCGGCCAAGATGCGGGTGTCGGGGCTCATCTTCTCCGTGGACATTCCAGAGGCGAAAATCGTGCTGCCGTCAGGTCAGGAGATTGCGCTCACCGAAGGCCGCTACTTCATTCCCGACCTGCGTCCAGACCCGCAACAGGCTCAGATCACATTCAAGGCGAGTAGCGCCACCGCGACCGCGCTTGAGCTGCTCGACCATGAGCCTCTCGGCTACATGCAGGCGGTGGGGATGAAGCCAGACTCTTTTGGCGGGACTGCCACGGGTAGCTTCGTTCTCGACATGCCGATGCGCGAAGACCTCAAATTCACGGACGTCAAGCTCCGCGGCGAGGCGCGTCTCGACCAGGTGGTCGCCGCGAACGTGGTTGGCGATCTCAACATCGAAGGCGGCGCGATCGACCTGAACGTCACCGAGCAGGCGCTCGACGCGCGCGGCCAAATTCTAACCAAGGGTCTGCCGGCGGAGCTCGCCTGGCAGCGCATTTTCTATGAGCCCGAAGAGCGGCAACCGCCGATCAGGATCAGCACCACGCTCGATGAGAACGCGCGCGAGAGCCTCGGGCTCAAGATTTCGCATTTGCTCCGTGGCCCACTTCCCGTCACGCTGTCCGTCTCGCGCAACGCGCAAGGCGCGCAAAGCCTCAGCATGCAGGCCGACTTGACCCAAGCCCAGCTCATCTTCGGCAATATGGGCTGGACCAAACCGCCCGGGCGCCGGGCCACCATGCAATTCGACGTGGCACACGGCGAAGACGGCTCGACCAATCTCACTAACCTCAAGATCCTCGGCGACGATATCGCCATCGACGGCTCGATCTCTCTCGATCCCGAGCAACATCTCAAATCCTTCTACTTCTCGGACTTTTCCTTCGACAAGCTCACCCATGTCGAGATCAATGCCGCAGTGCGCGACGGCAATCTGCTTGAGGTCGAGGCTCACGGCCCGAGCTATAACGGCAAGCAATTCTTCCAGTCCCTGTTCTCAGCCGGGCAGATTGCCGAGGATTCCGATGCACCAGACCCGTTCAGCGTCAACCTCACGGCGCGGATCGGAACGGTGTTCGGTTTCTACGACACGACTGTCACCGAAGCCCAGGTCAGCTTGCAAAAGCGCCAGGGGCGTCTCGTAGCGCTGAACGCCTCAGCCAAGCTCAACGGCCGCAATCCGCTCGCCGTGAAGCTCGAAGAGACGAATGGCGCCCGCATCATCCGTGCTGAATCGCGCGACGCAGGCGCTGCCTTCCGCCTCATCGGTTTCTACCCCAAGGTCGAGGGCGGCGAGGCCTCGCTCGAGGTCAATCTCGACACGAGCGAGCCTGGCATGAAGACCGGCACGCTGTGGGCGCGCGACTTCGATGTGCTCGGCGATTCTGTGGTGAGCGACGTGCTCACCGATCCGCAATCCCAGGCCGCGCTCGGCGGCGAGCGCAAGAAGCAGGTGCGGCAAAGCCGTATCGGCTTCAACCAGTTGCGCGCACCGTTCTCTGTCGGCAAAGGACAGTTCCTGTTGAACGACGCTTACGTGAATGGGCCGCAGCTCGGCGCCACCATGCGCGGGCGCGTCGACTTCAAGTCGCAGACGGTCAATCTCGGGGGCACTTATGTGCCCCTTTATGGTCTGAACTCCGCGCTCGGTGCGATCCCAATTCTTGGCGGCATTTTCGTCGGGCGGCAGGGAGAAGGTGTGGTCGGCATCACCTTCGCCATCCAGGGCAAGCTCGACGACCCGAACGTGCTGGTCAATCCGATGTCGGTGGTGGCGCCGGGCATCTTCCGCCAGATCTTCGAGTTCAGAGGCGAGGGGCAGAACGCAGCCTCGACCACGACCTTCCCAACATCCCCGTCAGATTTCGGCACTTTCGGCGACATCGCACACTAGCTCAAGGTCGCGGGCCGCTATACCGGGCGGATCAGGACGTGCCGCTTCTTGCCGAGCGACAGCTTGATCACGCCCTCAGGCGTGAGATCGGCGAGCGTCAACAGCCTCTTCTCGTCGGTGACCGTCTTGTCGTTCACCTTGAGGCCGCCGCCCTTGATCTGCCGGCGCGCTTCGCTCGTTGACGGCACGAAGCCGACATGAGTGTTGGCGGTCAGTATGCCCCAGCCTTTTTCCAGCTCGGCACGCGCGATCTCGAACGTCGGCAAGGTCTCCGACAACGTGCCCTGTTCGAAGGTGGCGCGCGCCGTGCCTTCGGCCCGGTCCGCGGCCTCGCGGCCATGGAGCAGGGCCGTGGCTTCAGTGGCGAGCACCTTCTTCGCCTCGTTCAACTCAGCGCCCTGCAGGCTCGCCAGCCGGTCGATCTCGGGAATCGGCACCTCGGTGAATAGCTTGAGGAAGCGGCCGACATCGGCGTCCTCGGTGTTCCGCCAATATTGCCAATAGTCGTAAGGGGAGAGCATGTCGGGGTTGAGCCACACGGCGCCCGATGCGGTCTTGCCCATCTTGGCGCCTGAGGCGGTGGTGAGCAGCGCCGTGGTGAGCCCGAACAGCTCCACCCCGTCGGTGCGTCGGCCGAGCTCGATGCCGTTGACAATGTTGCCCCATTGGTCCGATCCGCCCATCTGCAGGCGGCAGCCGAAGCGGTGGTAAAGCTCGACGAAGTCGTAGGCCTGCAGCACCATGTAGTTGAACTCGATGAAGGAGAGCGGCTGCTCACGCTCGAGCCTGAGCTTCACTGAATCGTAGGAGAGCATGCGGTTGACGCTGAAATGGCGTCCGTAGTCGCGCAGAAAGTCGATGTAGTTGAGCTCGTCGAGCCAGTCGGCATTGTCGACCATGAGCGCGTCGCTGCCGCTCGTCCCGAAGCTCACGAATTTGCCGAACACCGACTCGATGCCGCCGATATTGGCGGCAATCTCAGCGTCGGTCAGGAGCTTGCGCGCCTCGTCCTTGCCGGAGGGATCGCCGACCTTGGTGGTGCCGCCGCCGATCAGCACGATCGGCTTGTGCCCGGCCTGCTGCAACTTGCGCAGCATCATGATCCCGAGCAGATTGCCGACATGCAGGCTCGGCGCGGTACAATCGAAGCCGATATAGCCGGTGATGCGCCCCGATTTAGCGAGCGCGTCGAGGCCCGCCTCGTCGGTCACTTGGTGAACATAGCCGCGGGCTTTAAGCTCGTTGAGGAACTCCGATTTGGTCGTGCTCATGATGGCGGCCCGGGTGGAAATATCAGCGAGCCTGTATCAGGTTTAAGCAGGAATTGCACGGGAAGGAGACAGGCTTGCAGAGCGTGATGACGGTGATCGGGCTGATGAGCGGCTCTGGCCTCGAAGGCATCGACGTGGCCCTCGTGGCGACCGACGGCGAGCGCCGGCTCGAGCGCCGGCATAGCCTCACCTTCCCCCTGACCCCCGAGCAGCGGGAGAGCCTCAGTAACGCGATCGCCGCCGGTCATGCGGCCCGGATCGAGCAAGACCTGGTCGCGTTCTGCGCTGAAGCGGTCAAGCATTTCCTTGAGAGCTTTGCGCTGGCGCGGGACGCCGTCGCCCTCATCGGCTTTCAGAGCGAGACGGCGGGCAGGATCGGGTTTGGCGAAGCGTTGGCGCGGGCGACCGGCATCGACGTCGTCTACGATTTCGCGGCGGCGGATCTTGAAGCTGGAGGGCAGGGAAGGCCTCTCGATCCGGTCTACCACCGCGCTCTTGCCGAGGCTGCCGGGATCGCGCGTCCGCTCGCCGTGGTCGAAATCGGAGCCCGCGCCACCGTGACCTATATCGGCGAAGACGGAAGTTTGATCGCCTTCGATGCCGGCCCTCAACTCACCGCGGAAACCATTCTCGCCTTGGCCGAGCGGCTTCCGGCCAGGCCTCTCCTCTGGCTCCTTGCCGGCGGCGCCGATGCGGCATTGCTCGAGAGGCTCGGCCGCATGCTCGGCCAGCCAATGCATCGCGCCGAGGAGATGGGCTGGTCCAGAGACCATTTCGGTGCTGAGACTTTCGCCTATCTCGCCGTGCGCTCGATGCGGAAGCTTCCGTTGAGCTTCCCAAGCACGACGGGAGTGAGGCAGCCGATCACCGGAGGGCGCCTGGCTCGCGCCCCCCGGCGCTAGGACCTCAATTCGTGGTCTCTGCCGGCATTACTTCTTGTAGCCGACGAAATAAGCACCAATCACTGCGCCCGATGCGTCTTTGATCGGCTCATAGTCGCCGACATAGGGCGTGCCGAGAACCTGTACGTCGCCGAAGAATGCCTTGCCCGCCTTGATCGAGTTCGAGTGCCGGTCCGGCTAGAACCGTGCCAATCGCCCGCCCGCTTCCGTCCGAATTCGGCACATTGGTCGCGACGCGGATGTATTCATCGCCACCTTTGACGAACAGCGTCGCCGCCATTCCTTCTCCGCCGTCCTTGGCGATCTCATCGACCACGGCAAAATTGTTGTTCATCTTGGTCGAGCCGAAATAGAGCGCAGGGGCGTCTTTGCCGCCGACCGCGTCCTTTCCCTCGATCTTTGGCGCTCCCAATTTCGCCGTATCAGCCTTCAAGGCCTCCATCGATTTTACAACTCTTGCATCTTGGGCATTGCCGGCGACTGGCACCAGCAGGGTGGTTGCAAACAAGGCAACCGCAACGGCGATGATGCCGACAACAAGCGACGATCTGGCACGCGGTTTTGCTGCTGCAGACGCCGCAAGCAAGTTCAAGGTTATGGGTTGCATGGGTTCCTCCTTGGACTGAGCGGCGGCTTCATGCCTATGCTCTGACCATCGGAACCGCCGCGTGGCAGTGCGAAGAACCCCGCTAGCGCTGAAGGAACAATACACCCGCAGGCGCGGGAAACACAGTGGCAACTTAGGCCGCGGTCTCGCGCTTCTTCTTTTTGCCAAGCCGCTTGTCGAGATAGGCGTCGACCACTTCCATGAGGCCGTCCATACGGCCCTCGAAGAAATGGTTCGCGTCGGGGACGGTGGCGTGGTCGATGACGATGCCCTTCTGGGTCTTGAGCCGGTCGACCAGCCCGCGCACGGACTCGGTCGGCACTACGCGGTCCCTGGCGCCGTTCACCATCAAGCCTGACGACGGGCAAGGCGCAAGAAAGGTGAAGTCGTAGAGATTGGCGGGCGGCGCCACGGAGATGAAGCCTTCGACCTCGGGCCGGCGCATCAGGAGCTGCATGGCGATCCAGGCGCCGAACGACACGCCTGCGATCCAGCAGGAGGCTGCATCGGCGTTATAGGCCTGCATCCAGTCGAGCGCCGTGGCGGCATCGGCCAACTCGCCTGGGCCGTTGTCGAACAGTCCCTCGCTCCGCCCCACGCCGCGGAAGTTGAAGCGCAGCACCGAGAACCCGCGCCGCTGAAAGGCGTAATACAGGTGATAGACAACCTGGTTATTCATGGTGCCGCCGAACTGCGGATGCGGGTGCAGAATCAGCGCAACTGGCGAGTTCGGACGGGGGTTGTGGTGGTAACGGGCTTCGATCCGACCGGCCGGACCGTTGATGTTCACCTCAGGCATGAAGTCTTGACCTCAAACGCAGCAATTTCGACGATGGGGAGAGGGGCAAGGAGCCTCGACAATGGCAGTCGCGCCGCCGCAAAACTTGACTCTGCCGCTCAGGAATCCTATACAAACATAAGATTTAGAATTGTTCCAAACAAGGTCGCTCCGGCCTTTTGTGGTGATGGAGCGGTCCAAGCCTCGGGCCGCGCTTCATAGCATGCGCGATGGGGGCTCGTGCAAGCGCTAACGGCGGCCCTTTGGTCCGAGAGCTTCTGAAGGCATGACGACGCGTTCCTATCTCGATTACAACGCTACAGCTCCGCTTCGGCCTGAGGTGCGCGAGGCCATGGTTGCCGCCCTGGACACGCATGGCAATCCATCCTCGGTGCATGCCGAGGGCCGGGCGGCGAGGGCGCTTGTCGAATCCGCACGGGCGAAGGTTGCAAGGCTTGCCGGCGCCAAGCCCGAGAACGTGATCTTCACGAGCGGCGGCAGCGAAGCGAATGCGCTGGCACTTGCCGCGCAGACCGGCGAGGCCTGGCATTGTTACATCTCTGCGGTCGAGCATCCTTCGGTGCTCGCCGGAGGCAGGTTCTACCGCGAGAGCACGAGCCGGAGTCCCGTGTCCGGCGATGGGGTTATCGACCTCGCAGTGCTTGAGAAAGAGCTTGCCAAACACCATCTCGGAGGGTGGAGGCCGTTCGTTTCGCTGATGGCGGCCAACAATGAGACCGGCGCCATTCAGCCGGTCGCCGCCGCAGCCGAAATCGTCCATGAGGCTGGCGGTCTTCTGCACACCGATGCGGTTCAGGTCGCGGGCAGGCTGCCGCTCGATTTTGCCGCGCTCGGCGCCGATATGATGACGCTTTCGGCGCATAAGATCGGCGGGCCTAAGGGCGTCGGCGCTCTCGTGCTCCGCGAAGGCGTTCCGGTCGAGCCCTTGATCAAGGGCGGAGGCCAGGAGCGGCGCCGGCGGGCGGGCACCGAGAACGTCGCCGGCATTGTCGGCTTCGGTGTTGCTGCCGAGCTCGCCGCGGCGGAAGTGGAGAGGGCATTCTGAGCTTGCCGCTCTGCGGGACGAGTTGGAGAGCAGGGCGCTTGCCGTTGAGCCTGACACGGTGGTGGTGTCGGGACGGGTGGCGCGGCTCCCGAATACGAGTTGCCTCACGGTTCCCGGCACCAGGGCCGAGACCCTGGTCATCGGGCTCGATCTTGCAGGCGTCGCGGTGAGCGCGGGCAGCGCTTGCTCGTCGGGAAAGGTCGAGGCCTCGCACGTGTTGAGCGCCATGGGGCTGCCGCCTGAGCTTGCGCAAGGCGCGATCCGCGTAAGCCTTGGTTTTGGCACCGTCCGTGCCGATATCGAGAGATTCATTGGTGCCTGGAGCGAGCTGATCAAGCGGATGCGGCAGCGCCAGGAAGCGGCGTTAAAGCCGCGTGACAAAAAGGACTTTGGAGTAGAGCCATGCCGGCAGTGCAAGAGACAGTCGCCCGCGTTCGCGAGATCGACGTCGACAAGTACAAATACGGCTTCTTCACCGACATCGAATCGGTCAAGGCCCCGAAGGGCCTCTCCGAGGACGTGGTCCGCTTCATCTCGGCGAAGAAGAATGAGCCCGAGTGGCTGCTCGATTGGCGGCTCGAGGCCTATCGCCGTTGGATCACCATGCAGGAGCCGACCTGGGCGAATGTGCATCACCCCAGGATCGATTATCAGGATCTCTATTACTATTCCGCGCCGAAGAGCACCGAAGGGCCGAAGAGCCTGTCCGAGGTCGATCCGGAGCTGCTCGAGACCTACGCCAAGCTCGGCATCCCGCTGAAGGAGCAGAAGCTGCTCGCGGGGGTCAAGGAGTCGCGCGTCGCCGTCGACGCCGTGTTCGATAGCGTGTCCGTGGTCACGACCTTCAAGGAGGAGCTGGCCAAGCGCCGGCGTGATCTTCTGCTCGATCTCGGAGGCGGTGCAGAACCATCCCGAGCTCGTGAAGAAATATCTCGGCTCGGTGGTGCCGATCACCGACAATTTCTTCGCCACGCTGAATTCCGCGGTCTATTCCGACGGAAGCTTCGTCTATGTGCCGGAAGGCGTGCGCTGCCCGATGGAGCTCTCCACCTATTTCCGCATCAATGCGGAGCAGACCGGCCAGTTCGAGCGCACCCTGATCATCGCCGACAAGGGCGCCTATGTGAGCTACCTCGAAGGCTGCACCGCGCCGATGCGCGACGAGAACCAGCTTCACGCCGCCGTGGTCGAGCTGGTCGCGCTCGACGGCGCCGAGATCAAATACTCGACGGTGCAGAACTGGTACCCCGGCGACAAGGAAGGCAAAGGCGGCATCTACAATTTCGTCACCAAGCGCGGCGATTGCCGGGGCAAGAACTCGAAGATCTCGTGGACCCAGGTCGAGACCGGCTCGGCCATCACCTGGAAGTACCCGAGCTGCATCCTGCGCGGCGACGGATCGCGCGGCGAGTTCTACTCGATCGCCATCTCCAACGGCTATCAGCAGGTCGATAGCGGCACCAAGATGATCCATCTTGGCAAGGACACGTCGAGCCGCATCATCTCCAAGGGCATCGCGGCAGGGCATTCCAACAACACCTATCGCGGGCTCGTCTCGGCGCATCGCCGGGCGACGAACGCGCGCAACTTCACCAACTGCAACTCGCTGCTGATCGGCGACAAATGCGGCGCGCATACCGTTCCCTATATCGAGGCGAAGAACGCGAGCGCGACCTTCGAGCACGAGGCGACCACGTCGAAGATTTCCGACGACCAGCTGTTCTATTGCCTCTCCCGCGGGCTTTCGCCCGAGGAGGCTGTGGCGCTGATCGTCAACGGCTTCGTCCGCGACGTGCTGCAGCATTTGCCCATGGAGTTCATGGCCGAGACGCAGAAGCTGATCGGCATCAGCCTGGAGGGCAGTGTTGGCTAACACCACCCTCACCACTCACACCGCGTCATGCCCGGGCTTGACCCGGGCATCCATACCGTTCCCTCTTAGAGAAACATCGTAATGCTTGAGATCAAGAACCTTCACGTCAATGTCGATGGCCGCGAGATCCTGAAAGGCCTCGACCTCGAGCTGCCCAAAGGCCAGGTCCATGCCATCATGGGCCCGAACGGCTCGGGCAAGTCGACGCTCGCTTACGTGCTCGCAGGCAAGCAGGACTACGAGGTCACGGCAGGCTCGGTCACCTGGAACGGCCAGGACCTGCTCGCCATGGACCCGAGCGAGCGCGCTGCTGCCGGCGTGTTCCTCGCCTTCCAGTACCCGATGGAGATTCCCGGCGTCGCCACCATGACCTTCCTGCGCACCGCCGCCAACGCCGTGCGCAAAGCGCGCGGAAAGCCTGAGCTGTCCACGCCGGAGTTCCTGCGCTTCGTGCGCGAGAAGGCGGCAGAGCTGAAGATCGATCCCGAGATGCTGCGCCGGCCTTTGAATGTCGGCTTCTCCGGCGGCGAGAAGAAGCGGAACGAGATCCTGCAGATGTCGCTGCTCGACCCCTCGCTCTGCGTGCTGGACGAGACGGATTCAGGCCTCGACATCGACGCCGTGCGCATCGTCGCCGAGGGCGTGAACGCGCTGCGCGGTCCTGATCGCGCCATGCTGGTGATCACCCACTATCAGCGGCTGCTCGACTACATCGTGCCTGACCGCGTGCATGTGCTCTCCGACGGGCGCGTGGCGCGCTCCGGCGGGCCTGAGCTTGCGCTCGAGCTTGAAGAGTCGGGCTACGCCGAATTCGAGGATGCCGCCGGCCAGGCGGCGTAAGGGGACGGCATGGAGCTTCCGGTCAAGCAGTTCCAGACGCGCGCCGAGCAGGCCTTTGTCGACCTGTTCAATGCGGCAGAGCAGGGCTTGCCTGGCGCCGGCAACCCCTGGGTCGCCGATCTGCGCGCCAAGGCGATCGACGCCTATGCCGCGCTCGGGCTGCCGCACCGCCGGGTCGAAGCCTGGAAATATACCGATCTTCGCTCCCGCCTCACCGAGGCTCTGCCGCTCGCGCGTGCGACCGGCGTCGCCGTCACCGAGGCTGAGCTTGAGAAAGCGCTCGGCGCCGAGATCGCGAGGCTGCCGGCCTACCGGCTGGTCGTCGTGGAAGGCGAGCTCAGGGCCGAGCTGTCCGATCTCGCCGGACTGAAAGCAGCCGGCGCCGAGATCGTCTCCATCACCGAGGCGTTGCAGAAACCGCCGCGCTGGCTGAAGGCCGCGCTGGGCAAGATCAACGCCCAGGACCGCGATCCGGTCGTGGCCTTGAACCTCGCGCTGATGAGCGGCGGCGTTGGCCTCCGCCTCGCCAAGGGCGTGACCCTCGACAAGCCGGTCCACCTCATCCACATCGACGGCGGCGAGCCTGCATCCGTGGTCACGCGCAACGTCGTCCTCGTCGAGGAGGGCGCTTCGCTCGATCTCCTGGAAAGCTACGCAAGCCTCGGCGGCCGTGAGCTGCAGCGAAACGCGGTGACCGAGATCGAGGTCGGCGACCGCGCAGGCGTCAACCACATCAAGCTCCAGCGCGAGGAGGAGGCAGCCTTCCACCTCGTCACCTGGCTGGTGAAGCTCGACGCCGACGCGAATTACAAGGCCTTCCAGTTCTCGACCGGAGCTGCCCTGTCGCGCAGCCAGATCTATGCCGCCTTCGCCGGCGAGGGGTCCTCCCTCGACGTATCGGGGGCGCTTCTGATGCGCGATCATCAGCATTGCGATACGACGCTGCTCGTCGAGCATCGCGTGCCGCGCTGCGTAAGCCGCGAGGTGTTTAAGGCGGTGCTCGACAACGAGGCGCGCGGTGTGTTCCAGGGCAAGATCATCGTGTCGCCGGGCGCGCAGAAGACCGACGGCAAGCAGATGGCGCAGGCGCTGCTCTTGTCCGAGACGGCGGAGTTCGAACTCAAAGCCCGAGCTTGAGATCTTCGCCGACGACGTGGTGTGCGGCCACGGCTCGACCTCTGGGCAGATCGACGAGGATTTGCTGTTCTACCTCGAAGCCCGCGGCATTCCCGAGGACCAGGCCCGCGCGCTGCTGATCCAAGCCTTTGTCGGCGAGGCGGTCGAGCGCATCGAGCATGAGGGCCTGCGAGAGGCCCTTCTCAAGGCGTCGGCCGAATGGCTCGGCGTTGATTTCGACTGACGGCGGATAACCATGACGATCTTGCCGAAATCGGTTTCGAATTTAGGCGCAAGACCCGTCGCCTATGACGTGGACACGATCCGCGCCGATTTCCCGATCCTGACACAGAAGATCCATGGGCGCCCTCTCGTCTATCTGGACAACGGCGCCTCAGCGCAGAAGCCGAGAGCCGTGCTCGACACCATCGAGCGCGCCTACGCTGAGGAATACGCCAACGTCCATCGCGGGCTGCATTACTTAAGCAACCTCTCCACCGCGAATTTCGAGAAGGCGCGGGAGACGGTGCGGCGCTTCATCAACGCACGGTCCGACGCCGAGATCATCTTCACCCGCAACGCCACCGAAGCCATCAATCTCGTGGCGAGCTCCTACGGAGGCCCGCATATCGGCGAGGGCGACGAAATCGTGCTCTCCATCATGGAGCACCATTCCAACATCGTGCCCTGGTATTTCCTGAAGGAGCGGCAGGGAGCGGTGCTGAAATGGGCGCCGATCTCCGACGACGGCGAGTTGCTGCTCGACAAATTCGAGGCGCTGCTCACCCCGCGCACCAAGATGGTCGCCATCACCCATATGTCGAACGTGCTCGGCACCATCGTGCCGATCAAGGAGGTGGTGCGCATGGCGCACGCCCGCGGCATTCCCGGTGCTGGTCGACGGCGCGCAAGGCGCGGTGCATCTCCCGGTCGACGTGCAGGACCTCGATTGCGACTTCTACGCTTTCACCGGCCACAAGCTCTACGGCCCCACCGGCATCGGCGTGCTCTACGGGAAAAAGGAGCTGCTCGAGGCCATGCGGCCCTATCAGGGCGGCGGCGAGATGATCGGCACGGTGACCACCGAGCGCATCACCTATGCGCCGCCGCCACACCGCTTCGAAGCCGGAACCCCCGCCATCGTGCAGGCGATCGGGCTCGGCGCCGCCATCGACTATGTGGAAAGCGTCGGGCGCGAGCGCATCAAGGCGCATGAGGATCGGCTCCTCGCCTATGCCATGCAGCGCTTGAGCGAGCTCAATTGGCTGCGCATCTTCGGCCGCGCCAAAAATAAGGGCTCGATCATCTCCTTCGAGATGCAGGGCGCCCATCCGCACGACGTGAGCACCATCCTCGACCGCTACGGCGTGGCTATCAGGGCCGGCACCCATTGCGCCGAGCCTCTGCTGGCGCGATACGGCGTCACCTCGACTGCACGGGCCTCCTTCGCCATGTATAATACCCTCGAGGAGGTCGACCGGCTGGTCGAGGCGCTGCACAAGGCGCATGACATGTTCGCTTGAGGCGAATGACGGAAATGATTGAAAAGATTCAAGAGAACGAGGAGAGGGCGGTCGAAGCCGAGGCGCCGGCAGAGGCGGCTCCAGCTGCGCCTGCGCCAGAGCACGATCAGTTCAAGGACGACCTCGTTGCCGCGCTCAAGACCGTGTTCGACCCGGAGATCCCAGTGGATATTTACGAGCTTGGCCTCATCTACCGGCTCCACGCGGACGAAGAGCGCAATATCGAGGTCGATATGACGTTGACCGCGCCTGGCTGCCCCGTTGCCGGCGACATGCCCGGTTGGGTGGAGAACGCCGTCGCATCCGTTCCCGGCGTCGGCCAGGTGAAGGTCAATCTCGTGTTCGATCCGCCCTGGGACCCGAGCCGCATGTCCGACGAGGCGCGGCTTGCCCTCAACATGTTCTGAGGCTTGAACGTCGACCCGATCTATCCCAAGTTGAGACCATGACCGCACCGAAACTCATGACCCTAACCGATGCCGCCGCCGAGCGCATTCGCGCGCTCATCTCGGCCTCTGGCAAAAACGCCACAGGCCTTCGCATCGGCGTGAAGAAGGGCGGTTGCGCCGGCATGGAATACACCATGAGCTATGCCGAGACGAAGGCGCCGCACGACGAGGTGGTCGAGGACAAGGGCGTGCGCATCCTGATCGATCCGACCGCGATCATGTTCCTGCTCGGCACCGAGATGGACTACCGCAGCGACCGCATGAGCTCAGGCTTCGTGTTCAACAATCCGAACCAGACAAGCGCTTGCGGCTGCGGCGAATCCGTATCGCTCACGCCTGCCTCCGCCAAGGCGTCCGAGTAGTTCCCAGGGCTCTGATTCTGTTTGGCGCGGCCCTTGCTCGCCAGGCATAGATATATGCCTTGACAGGCAACCAAATGGTTGCCTATTGTCTTAACCCATGAGCATGGATGCAGTGTTCAAGGCGCTGGCCGATCCAGTCCGCCGAGCGCTCCTCGACAGCCTCCATGCGCGGAACGGGCAAACCTTGCGCGAGCTTTGCGAGGGTCATGACATGACGCGGCAGGCGGTGACCAAGCACCTTGCGTTGTTGCAGGCGGCTAACCTGGTCGTGACCCGCAAGCAGGGACGCGAGAAGCTGCATTTCCTCAATCCCGTGCCGATCCACGACATCGCCGACCGCTGGATCGACAAGTATGAGCGGAACCGTCTCCGTGCTCTGGCTGACCTCAAGAAGAACCTGGAAGGAAAACGCGATGAAAAATGACCGCTTCGTCTACGTGACCTATATAGCCACCACGCCGGAAAAGCTGTGGGAGGCGCTGCTCAGCCCCGAATTCACCAGGGCCTATTGGTTCGGGATTACGCTGGAGTCGGAGTGGCAAGAGGGCTCGCCGTGGAAAATGAGATATGCCGACGGCAAGATCACCGACTCCGGCGAGGTCATCGAGATCGAGAAGCCAAAGCGGCTCGTGCTGAAATGGCGAAACGAATTCCGGCCCGAGCTCCGCGCGGAAGGCTACTCGCGCTGCACGATAGAGATCGAGCAGGAGGGCCAAGCGGTCAAGCTCACGGTGATGCACGAGATCGACAAACCGGACTTGAAATTGATCGAGGCGGTTTCGGGTGGCTGGCCGAAGATCCTTTCGAACCTAAAAAGCCTGCTGGAGACCGGCAAGGTCGTTTCGGAGACCAAGACCTGGCGAAAGTCAGCCTGAAAAGGAGAGGGCGGCGCTAGTCCAGCGGACGCACGGAGCGCGTCATGAAGGCGGGGACATGCTCGCCCATGCCGCGCACGCCGCTGCGCGATGGCTGAGGCGGCTTGGGCGGCGGCCGGTGGCCGGTGTGATGGGATTGCGATTTCGGCGCAGGCGACTGGTGGGAATGAGCATGCGCCGCTTTTGGCGCCGAACTCTGGGCTGGCTTCGGCTGAGCCGCTTTTGGCGGGTGCTGCTCGCGTCTTTGCTGATTTTGCTGCTGAGGCGGCTGGTTCGGCTGATGGGGTTTGTTGGATTTGTGGCTGCGGCGCCCCCATGCTCCTTGCGCTGAGTGTCGGGCCGTCCTTGATGGCTCGCCTGCGCTCCGCCGCTTCTGTTGCGGCTTGATCGCGATCCTCGCCGGTGTCGTCCATTCGAGCGGCCCCGGTCTTCGCGCGCGTGCGCGACCTCTTCTGCGCTCGGCTGGCCATCGATCCACGGGATATCCTGGCGAAGCAGCCTCTCGATCGCCTTGATCGCCTTGACCTCTTTCGGCGTGACCAGAGTGGCGGCGAAGCCTTCACGTCCGGCGCGTCCCGTGCGCCCGATGCGGTGGACGTAATCCTCGGGATGAATCGGAACGTCGTAGTTGAAGATGTGGCTCACGTCGGGGATGTCGAGGCCGCGGGCTGCGACGTCGCTCGCGGCAAGGAAGGTGATGGTGCCGTTGCGGAAGGCGTCGAGCGTTGCCGTGCGCTGATGCTGGTCCATGTCGCCATGCAGTGCGCCGACATTGAAGCCGTGGCGCTTGAGCGAGCGGTGGACGATGCCGACATCCTTCTTGCGATTGCAGAAGATGATGGCGTTCTTGACGTTGGTTTCCCGCATCAGCGCTCTGAGCGCTTCGCGTTTGCCTGCGGCATCGTCAGGGGCCTTTTTGAGCCGCTGCACGATGGTTGTGGCCGCCGGGGCTTGCGGAGCGATTTCGATGCGCTCGGGCCGGTGCAGGAAATTGTCGACGAGGCGCTGGATTTCCGCCGGCATGGTCGCCGAGAAGAACAGCGTCTGTCGGGTGAAGGGGAGGAGCTTGCAGATGCGCTCGACATCCGGGATGAAACCCATGTCGAGCATGCGGTCGGCTTCGTCGATGACCAGGATCTCGATGCCGTTGAGCAGAAGCTTGCCGCGGGTGAAATGGTCGAGCAGGCGGCCTGGCGTGGCGATCACCACATCGGCGCCGCGGTCAAGCTTGCGATCCTGATCCTCGTAGGACACCCCGCCGATCAGAAGCGCCACGGTCAGATTGTGGTTCTTGCCGAGAATTTCGAAATGCTCGGCGACCTGCGCAGCAAGCTCTCGCGTCGGCGCAAGGATCAGCGAGCGCGGCATGCGGGCTCGCGCCCTGCCTCGCTCGAGCCGCGTCAGCATCGGCAGCACGAACGACGCCGTCTTGCCGGTGCCGGTCTGGGCGATGCCGAGCACATCGCGGCCAGCGACGGCGTGCGGTACGGCTTGTGCTTGAATGGGGGTCGGCGTCTCGAAGCCCGCCGCGGTAACGGCGGATAAAACTTTTGAACTCAATCCAAGTTGTGAAAAGCTCATGAATTAGCAAAATAGGCGCGGGCCCGAAGCACCACGCGCATTTTCTTTCGTTCTAATTGCGCAATTATTTGCTGCAACAATTCGTGCAGCCTGCGCAAGACATCTACCAAAGCAATGAGGCCTTATACCCTGCAATGCTTGCTCCTCAGATAGGGGGCGGGCGCATCGTGCGCAAGAGGCAAATGGCCACCCCTCCCGCTAATCATCCTTGGGGACGTTGGTCGGGGCCGCCGCCGGCGGGGCAGCCAAGCTCTTCGCCGGCGCCTTTGCCATGGCGTATTTGCCTGGCGCGGTGCCTTTGACATGCAGGCTGATATCCTTGTCCTCTTCGAAATCGTATGAGCTCACGATGATGGTGATCTCATTGTCCTTGGTCTCTTCACCCTCGATCTCGATCGAAGCATTGCCGAGCTTCTGATCGTTGACTTCCTTGAGGGGCACCGTCGCGACAATTTTGGGGACAGGGTCGGTTTCGGACAGCGCGAGCCATTGCAAATAAACGCGCGCCCCGAAAGAGTCCTCACTCCCGGTCATGACCACGATGGCGCGATAGAAACCTCCTTGCTTTCCTTCCGACCAGGAGCCGCCGGTGACGACGTCGGCAACCTCAGGGGGAAGGCCCTCGACGATCTTGGCGTCGTCGTCTGCCGCCAGGGCGGAGGCCGGCGGGATCAGCGCAACAGCAAGAAGCGCGGTGGCGCGCAACACGGACTTGAGCATGAGGAACCCCCTAACTTGAATAGACGCGCCGCTTGAACCGGCCTCGCCATGCCGATTTTAGAGTATCGCACCTCATTGTGACAGACTATGACGCCCCTTGCACATCGTTGATGAGCGGCGGAAAACGATGCTTTCGCGCTTCTAGTGAGGGGGCGGCAGGACATGCAGGACTATGCCGATGTGGTGGTAAAGCCGCCGATCCTGTTCGCCGGCGCCGTTCTTCTCGGCTGCCTGTTGAGCTGGATCGTCCCGCTCGGACCCGGACTCGGCTCGGCGAACATACGCGCCCTTGCCGCAGGCGGCGCTCTTGCGCTGCTCGGCTTTGCCCTGATGGCTGTTTCGCTGCGTCAGTTCCGGCAGGCGGGCACGAGCGTCATTCCCGGCGAGCCTTCGACGGTCCTGCTCGAGAGCGGTCCTTACCGCTTCACGCGGAACCCGATCTATATCGGCTTCGTGATCTTCTATTTCGGTCTCGCCATCATGCTGACCAGCGCCTGGATGCTTCTGCTTCTCGTTCCGGTGCTGATCGTCTTGCAGCGCGGCGTGGTCGAGCGCGAGGAAGCCTATCTGCAATCGAAGTTCGGCGAAGCCTACCGCAAATACCAGGCCCGCGTTCCGAGGTGGCTGTAGATCAAATATCCAGCTCATCCGGCTTGGCGAATTCGGCGCGCTCCTGGATGAATTGGAAACGTGCTTCCGGTTTGTTGCCCATGAGCTGATCGACCACCTTGCCGGTGGCGACGCGTTCATCCTCGACGATCTCGACGCGGAGCAGGGTGCGCACGCTGCGGTCCATCGTCGTCTCTTTGAGCTGCTTCGGCAGCATCTCGCCTAAGCCCTTGAAGCGCGAGACATCGACCTTGCCCCTGCCGTTGAACTCTGACTTGAGCAGCTCGGCCTTGTGTGCGTCGTCTCGCGCGTACGCCGTCTTGGCGCCCTGGCTCAAGCGGTAGAGCGGCGGCACGGCGAGATAGAGATGGCCGTGTTCGATCAGCCCGCGCATCTCGCGGTAGAAGAAGGTGATGAGCAGCGAGGCGATATGGGCGCCGTCGACGTCGGCGTCGGTCATGATCACGACCTTCTCGTAGCGGAGGTCCTGGTCGCGGTATTGCGTGCCCGTCCCGCAGCCAAGCGCCTGCATCAGATCGGCGAAGCAGCTGATTGTCGGCGAGCTTGGTCGAGCTTGCGCTCGCCACGTTGAGGATCTTGCCGCGCAAAGGCAGCACCGCCTGGCTCGCCCGGTCGCGTGCCTGCTTGGCCGAGCCGCCTGCTGAATCCCCTTCGACGATGAAGATCTCGGTGCCTTCCGCCGCGCTCAGCGCGCAATCGGCGAGCTTGCCGGGAAGCCGCAGGCGGCGCGTCGCGGTCTGCCTGCCGATCTCCTTCTCCTTCCTGCGGCGAAGCCTCTCCTCGGCGCGGTCGACCGCCCAGTCGAGCAGGCGGTTGGCTTGCGGCGGATTGCCGGTGAGCCAATGGTCGAAGGCATCGCGCACCGTCGTCTCGACGATGCGGGTCGCTTCCTGGGTCGCGAGTCGGTCCTTGGTCTGGCCCTGGAACTCGGGTTCGCGGATGAACAGAGAAAGGAGGGCGCAGCCGGTGGCGAGCACGTCCTCGGCCGTGAGCTGGGTGCTTCGCTTGTTGCCGGTGAGTTCGCCATAGGCGCGCAAGCCCTTGGTGAGCGCCGAGCGCAGGCCGGCTTCATGGGTGCCGCCGTCTGGCGTCGGCACGGTGTTGCAATAGGAGTTGAGGAACCCGTCCTCGCCGGCGACCCACGCGATGGCCCATTCCACCGCGCCATGGCCTTCGCGCTTGTTGCTTCTGCCGGTGAAGAATTCCTTGGTGACGGTCTCCTGGCCCTCGATGCGGTCGGCAAGAAAGTCCTTGAGCCCGCCGGGAAAGTGGAGCACGGCGCTTTGCGGCGTGTCCTTGTCGCCGGCGAGCAGAGAGGCGGCGCAGGACCAGCGGATCTCGACGCCGCCGAACAGATAAGACTTGGAGCGCGACATGCGGAACAGCCGCGCCGGCGTGAATGCCACGCCCTTGCCGAAGATCTTGGGATCAGGCTTGAAGCGGATCGTCGTGCCGCGCCGGTTCTTCACCGGTCCGAGGCTCTTCAACGGGCCGTCCGGCTCTCCCCGCGTATAGGTCTGACGGTAGAGCTTCTGCCCACGCGCGACCTCGACCTCGAGGTGCTCGGAGAGCGCATTCACGACCGAGACGCCGACGCCGTGCAAACCGCCGCTCGTGTCGTAGACCTTGGAGTTGAATTTGCCGCCGGAGTGCAGCGTGGTCATGATCACTTCCAGCGCCGACTTCTTCTTGAACTTGGGATGCGGGTCGACCGGGATGCCGCGCCCGTTGTCGGTGACGCTCAAGAAGCCGTCTTCATCGAAGCTCACCTCGATGCGCGTGGCGTGGCCGGCGACCGCCTCATCCATGGCGTTGTCGAGCACCTCGGCGAAGAGGTGATGCAGAGCCTTCTCGTCGGTGCCGCCGATATACATGCCGGGGCGCCTGCGCACCGGCTCGAGCCCCTCGAGCACCTCGATGTCGGCTGCGGTATAGGCGTCGTCGGAGGAAGCTCCGCCGTTCCGCTTCGCCTTGGCTGGCTTGGCGGCGGCGGTCGGCTTCTTCTTCAGCTCATCCTCGATCTTGGCGAAGAGGTCGCGTGATGTTGCGGCTTTGCGCATGGCTTTGCGCCGAACTCCGAACGAATCTACGAGATTGGGGACCCTCGTTAGCTCGCACGCATAAGCGGCAATTTCAAGAGCGCGCGATGCTCAGGCGATCTTGCCGCCGCCGCTCTTGGTAATGGCGACCACCGAAGGCCGCGGCGGTCGGTCCTCTCTGAAATCCGGCCAGCGCGTCGCGGGGTTCTTGTAGGTCGACGGCCGCCCGAAGCCGTAAAGCGCCTCGACGCCATCGGCGGCAGGGTGCTGCACGGACACGAACAGCGTCTCCCGGTCCGGCGTGAAGCACGGTCCGCACAGCTCGGCGCCGACCGGCACCCGATAGAACAGCTTCGACGTGCCGCGCCTGTCGCTCTCGGTCTCCAGGCCATATAGGCCGTCGGCCCGGCCGGTGCGAGGCCAGTTGTCGCCCTGATCGGTGGCGATCCACAGCCGGCCTTCATCGTCGACGCAGGCATTGTCGGGGCAGGCGAACCAGCCATTCACCGAGGTGGCTGGGTTCCACAGGGCGTCGACCCCGCCGCGCGGATCGCGCGGGTTGCCGCAGCGAACCAGGATTTCCCAGGTGAAGCTCTCGTCGGCGTGGTCGCCGTCTTTGGGGGCGAGCTCGATGATGTGGCCGAACAGGTTTTCGGCGCGCGGGTTCGCCTTGTCGACCTGATCGGCCTGCCGCTTCTCGTTGTTGGTGAGAATGACGTAGACCTTGCCGTTGGATGTGTTCGGCTGAACGTCCTCCGGCCGGTCCATGCGCGTGGCGCCGAGCAGGTCGCCAGCGCGCCGCGCATCGATCAGCACATCGGCTTGCGACCTGAAGCCGAACTCGGGCGTGAGCTTTTGCTCGCCGAAAACGAGCGGCAGCCATTTGCCGGTGCCGTCGGCATCGAATCTGCGCGGCGTAAAGCGTGCCATTCGACAACAGCGACAGGTTGGCCGCGCGGTCGTTCGGGTCGTAGCGGCCGTCCGTCACGAAGCGATAGACATATTCGCCGCGCGTGTCGTCGCCGCAATAGACGACGACGCGACCGTCCTTGCTGAGCACCGTCTCGGCCCCCTCGTGGCAGAAGCGGCCAAGTGCCGTATGCTTCACCGGAACGAAGTTTGGATCGAACGGATCGATCTCCACGACCCAGCCGAAACGGTTCGGCTCGTTCGGCTCCTTGTCGACGTTGAAGCGGTCGTGGAATTTGCCCCAGGCCTGCCAAGACGCCGGCACCCCGTAACGCGCGTAGCTCTCTGCCTGATCGCCGCCGACGCCCGCAGCAGGCTTGTTGTCGGCGCCGTGCTGGTCGGTCCAGAAGTAGAAGTGGAAGTTCTCTTCCGCGGTGAGGTAGGTGTTCCAGGGCGTGACACCGCCGGCACAATTGTTGAGCGTCCCGACGAGGCGTTTGCCGGAAGGATCGCCGCTGGTTTGCAGCCGCTTGTCGCCAGCAGCCGGACCGTCGGCCGCCATCGCGGTGAGCGGGCTGATGCGGCGGTTATAGGGGCTGTCGAGCACGACCCGCCAATCCTCGCCGCCGCGGGCGATCTCGACCACGGTCACGCCATGCGCCGCCATCTCGATGTCGACCAGCTCCTCGGTCATGTCCTTGAAGCCGGTCGTGTCCTGACGTTCCTTCAGGGCCGGGAACATCAGCTCTTCGTTGGTGTATTCGTGATTGACGCAAAGCAGCCCATGGCGGCTTGAGCCGTCGATCGGGAAATAGGCGATGTAGTCGTTGTTGTAGCCGAATTGCCGCAACTGCGCGGCTGCGGTCTGCGTGACAGGATCGAACGGCAACGAATCCGGAAAGAGCTTGTCGCCCCATCTGATCAACGGCCGAGCCTTGTAGCCGTCGGCGACGTGGTGGTCGACGTCGACCCCTGCCTCGACCTCCTCGAACTGGAAGCGGTCGGGGGAGGCTTCGGCCCTCGCTTTGCTTGCGGCAAGCACCTGAGGCCCGAACAAGGCCGCGATCGCGGCGACCCCGAGCGTTCCGCGCATCATCTCGCGGCGGTTGTAACGCCTCAAGATGACGTCGCCGATCATCTCGCCGTCGTCCGGGCTGCGCGGAGTGTCGTCATGGGCCTCGCAGGCTGCGGCCCTGTTGCGGAACTTGTCTCTATTCGCCATATGCGGTTGAGAGGATGGTTGCTGGGGCGAGGGAGCCTAGGGCCCGGCTATGACAGGTTCTTGACGAGGTAGAGAAGCGTGGCGGAACAGACACCAATCTGCAATTTCGGGTGGAAAGCCCCGTCTTTTTCACTCACCGGCGTGGACGGCAAGACCTACAGCCTTGACGAGCTAAAAGGCAAGAACGGCACCCTGGTGATGTTCATCTGCAATCACTGCCCTTACGTGAGGGCGGTGATCGACCGGATCGTGCGCGATACCAACGAGCTCAAGTCCTACGGCATCAACACTGTCGCCATCTCCTCCAACGACGCCGCTCACTATCCTGAGGACTCCTTCGACAACATGAAGCGGTTCGCCAAAGCGCACGGCTTCACCTTCCCCTATCTCTACGATGAGAGCCAGGAGGTGGCGAGGCGCTATGACGCGGTGTGCACGCCCGACTTCTTCGGGTTCAACGACAAGCTCGAGCTGCAATATCGCGGGCGCCTCGATGCGAGCCGCAAAGAGGCCGGCCCTGCCGATGCGCGCCGTGAACTGTTTGAGGCGATGAGGCAGGTCGCCGAGACGGGGAAAGGCCCGCGCGAGCAAACCGCGTCCATGGGCTGCTCGATCAAGTGGAAGGCCGCTTGAGTCTCTCCTCGTCACCAACATCTGTCATCGCCCGGCTTGACCGGGCGATCCAGTAATCACCGCCTCAAACAAGCTATGTAAAAGCCGGGGTACTGGATGCCCGCCTTCGCGGGCATGACAAGACCATTTTTATCCGCTGTTAAGCCTAACCGTTTCCCCTTTCTTTACTTGGGCCTCCCTAGAGTTTGCCTCAAATGCAAGGGGGATCCGGCATGACGATCATGCGCTACGCCATTCTGGTCACGCTCGCCATAGTCTCGCTATGCGCCATGATCAGTGCCGGCGCCGACAACGGCCAGAGGTTCCTGGTCGATGCTGGCCAGAGCGGAGCGGTCGCGTCACAGGAAGTCTTCCTGTGGATACTCGGCGGCATCGCAGTCCTCACCACCCTCTCGCTCTGCCACTTCGTGGTGTTCGGCATCCCAAGCCTGCTCGGCGGCTGGTACGCGAGCAACAAGCAGTGGCTCGGCACGCTCCTCATCCTGGTCCTGATGTGGGGAGCGTTCTATCTGATGAAGGGGAAAGTTTCAGAGACGGGGGAGCCCTGGCAGGGACCTTCGGTCGCTGATCCCGCGTCCTACGGGGGTTACGCGGCAGGCGACCAGAAGGTCGAGTAGACCGGGCGGAAAGTGGGGCGGCCAAGACAATGGCCGCCCCATTCGCTTTGGTCCCCCCAAGGACCAGGCGTCAAACGCTGTAATACATGTCGAACTCGATCGGGTGCGGCATCATCTCGAACCGCTCGACCTCTTCCATCTTCAGCTCGAGATAGGCATCGATCGCATCGTCGGTGAACACGTTGCCCTTCTTCAGGAACGAGCGGTCCTTGTCGAGCTCCTCGCAAGCCTGGCGGAGCGAGCCGCACACGGTCGGCACCTTCTCGAGCTCCTCGGGCGGCAGGTCGTACAGGTTCTTGTCGATCGGATCGCCCGGGTTGAGCTTGTTTTCGACGCCGTCGAGCCCGGCCATCAACATTGCGGCGAAGGCGAGGTAGGGATTGGCGGCGGGATCCGGGAAGCGCACCTCGACGCGCTTTGCCTTTGGCCCTGAGCCGAGCGGAATGCGGCAGGACGCCGAACGGTTGCGCGAGGAGTAGGCGAGCAGCACCGGCGCCTCGTAGCCCGGCACCAGCCGCTTGTAGGAGTTGGTGGTCGGGTTGGTGAAGGCGTTGAGCGCCTTGGCATGCTTCAGGATGCCGGCGATGTAGTGCAGCGCCGTGTCGGAAAGATCGGCGTATTTGTCACCGGCGAACACCGGCGTCGAGCCCTTCCAGATCGACTGGTGGGTGTGCATGCCAGAGCCATTGTCGCCGAACACCGGCTTCGGCATGAAGCAGGCGGTCTTGCCGTAGGCCTGGGCCACCATGTGGATCACATATTTGTAGATCTGCATGGCGTCGGCCAACTTCACCAGCGGTCCGAACTTGATGCCAAGCTCGTGCTGCGCCGCGCCCACCTCGTGGTGATGCTTCTCGGTGACGACGCCCATGTCCGCCATCACGGAGAGCATCTCCGAGCGGAGGTCTTGCGCCGAGTTCGACGGGCGGGACCGGGAAATACCCCCCTTTGGTGCGCGGCCGGTGGCCGAGATTGCCCATCTCATATTCGGTGTCTGTGTTGGTGGGCAGCTCGGCCGAGTCGATCTTGTAGCCGCAATTGAAGGGTTCGGCGGCGAAGCGGACGTCATCGAACACGAAGAACTCGGCCTCGGGCCCGAACACGGCCGTATCGCCGATGCCGGTCTGCTTGAGATACGCCTCGGCTTTGCCCGCGATCGAGCGCGGGTCGCGCTCATACGGCTCGTTGGTCAAAGGCTCGAGCGTATCGCAGAAAATCGCGAGCGTGCTTTGCGCGAAGAACGGATCGATCACCGCCGACTCGGGATCGGGCATCAACTTCATGTCGGATTCGTTGATCACCTTCCAGCCGGCGATCGACGAGCCGTCGAACATGATCCCGTCGGTGAACGCCTCCTCGTCCATCACCTTCGAGTCCATGGTGACATGCTGCATCTTGCCCCGCGGATCGGTGAAGCGGAGGTCGACGAACTTGATTTCATCGTCTTTGATTTTTTTCACTACGTGCTTAGCGTCTGCCATTTTACTCCCCTGTCCTTGGTATGTTTGACGCCGCCTTGCCGGCTCCCCGCAAGGCAGCGGAATCGATTGTGACCGTGGGTCGGTGCATTGTTGCCTCGTCAGATGGCGTCGTTCCCGGTCTCGCCGGTGCGGATGCGCACGGCTTCCTCCACATTCGACACGAAAATCTTGCCGTCACCGATGCGACCCGTTTTCGCTGAAGCGATGATCGCGTCGATGGCCTTTTCCACCATGCCGTCGCCGAGCACGAGCTCGAGCTTCACCTTGGGCAGGAAATCGACCACATATTCGGCGCCACGATAGAGCTCGGTGTGGCCTTTCTGGCGTCCGAACCCCTTGGCTTCGGTGACGGTAATCCCCTGCAAACCGATCTCTTGCAGGGCTTCTTTGACCTCATCCAGCTTGAACGGTTTGATGATCGCCTCGATTTTCTTCATGTTCTCCACCGCACCTCCCCGTTTCGCATACCAAACCGCTTAAGCCGCACGCTCTCGCCCGGTGCCTGCCGGACTCCTGCCGCCGCCCAAGCACGCCCTATGCCAATCTTGTCAGGGGAAGGGTTCCTTCTGATTCCAAGGTTTTATGAGCAAGCGCCGGGTCGTCCCGGCATGGCCCTCGTAAGCCAAGCCTAGGATTTAAGCAATATGCATAGGATTTCAGCAATCTGCCCGCGACAGGTCCCTTTTCGTTTTCGTTGAGGCTTTGCTTTATCGTGCCATCGATGCTCGAGTTGCTGACTTCGGAGGAAATGGGCCAAGCCGACCGCCTTGCCATTGAGGGTGGGGTGCCGGGCCTTGAGCTCATGGAGAATGCAGGGCGTGCCGTCGCCGACGAGGTCTCCAGGCGCTTCCCCGATGCTCGCGAGGTCGCCGTCCTCTGCGGGCCCGGTAACAATGGCGGCGACGGTTTCGTTGCCGCCCGTCATTTGCTCAACATGGGGTATGCTGTGCGCCTTGGCTTCAAAGGGGACCCGAGTTCGGCTGCCTCATGACGCCGCCGCGATGGCCAAGGCCTGGACCGGCGCCGTCGAGCCTCTGAGCGCTGAGCTCCTCTCGCACGCCGATGTCGTGGTCGATGCTTTGTTCGGGGCAGGGCTTGCGCGGCCCATCGAGGGCGATTTCGCCGCGCTGATCGAAGCTGTGAATGCCAGCGGGCTGCCTGTCGTCGCGGTCGATGTGCCGAGCGGTGTCGACGGCTCCACCGGCGCGGTCAGGGGCATTGCCGTGCGCGCGGCTGCCACGGTCACCTTCTTTCGCCTGAAGCCTGGGCACCTGCTGTTGCCGGGGCGCGCGTTGTGCGCAGAGACGCGGGTGGCCGATATCGGCATTCCTGCGAGCGTGCTCGACACGATCAAGCCGAAGACCTTCGCCAATGAGCCCGGCTTATGGCTGCCGCATTTTCCTTGGCCCACGCCGCAAGGCCATAAATATGCGCGCGGTCACGCGGTCGTCGTGTCCGGTCCGGCCTTCTCGACCGGAGCGGCAAGGCTCGCCGCCATGGGCGCGCTGCGGGCCGGTGCAGGCCTCGTCACCGTCGCCTCGCCAAAGGACGCCATTCAGGTGAACGCCTCGCAGCTCACGGCCATCATGGTGCGGCCAATCGACGACGCGAAGGAGCTTGCTGAGGTGCTGAGCGGATGAGCGCAAGAACGCCGTGCTGATCGGCCCTGGCGTGGGCGTGGGCGAAAGCACCAAGGCAAAGGTCATGGCGGCATTGGCGAGCAAAGCCGCCGTGGTCCTCGACGCCGACGCGCTGACCTCCTTCGCCTCGGACCCTGACACACTCTTCGCTGCCATTCGCGGGCGCGCAGCTCCGGTCGCTGTCACGCCGCATGAGGGTGAATTCGCACGTCTCTTCGGTCCGGTCGGGGAGGGGGCCAAGCTCGAAGCCGCCGGCGCCGCCGCGGCGCGCTCAGGCGCCATCGTTCTGTTGAAGGGCTCCGACACTGTGGTCGCCGCTCCTGACGGCAGAGCCTCGATCAATGCCACCTCAAGTCCCTGGCTTGCCACCGCTGGGACCGGCGACGTGCTTGCCGGAATGGTCCTCGGCCTATTGGCCCAGAGAATGGAGCCCTTCGCGGGCGTGTCAGCCGCGGTATGGATGCATGGCCGCGCGGCTCAGCTCTTCGGACCTGGACTGATCTCCGAGGATTTGCCAGAGATGCTGCCCGCGGTTCTCCGTGAGCTTTCAGACGCAAGCAAGAAATGGCGGGAAAAGGGGACACCGACCCGGGCAGGGAGGGTGCACCGGTGACCCGATGTTGACACAGTGCGACCTTATGGGGGACATGAGAGTCGGAGGGGTCCGAAAAGGTCCGTTTCTTCGCCATGGGCTCATGACCAAACGCCGCCTATCGCTCTGCGGCCTTGCTCTCGTCCTCGTCGCTGGAGCAAGCCAAGCAAGCGCCGAGGACGTGACGCTGCTCCGCGCTCGTGAGGGGGCGGCAGCGCTGCTCCGCGGCCAATATGACAAGGCGCTCGCCGCCTATGACGAGGCCCTGTCCAATCCGGAGATTGCCGATTTCGTCAAAGCCAGCATCTACAGCGACCGCGGCGTCGCCAAATGGCGGCTGAAGCAGACCAAGGAAGCCGTCGACGACTTCAATCAGTCGATCCAGATCTCGCCCGAGAGCGCCTCGGTCTACAACAACCGGGGCAACGCGCTCATGGATTTGGGCCACCCCGACGAGGCGGTGAAGGACTTCGACCGCGCCATTGCGCTCTCGCCGAATTACGGCGCGGCCTACAACAACCGCGGCAACGCCCACGCCGCACTCGACCAATACCAGCCTGCCTTCCAGGACTACCGCAAGGCCGTCGAGCTGATGCCGACCAGCGCCGTGGCCCTCAACGGCCGCGGCAAGGCGCACGCGGCGCTGGAGCGCTACCACGCCGCGGTCCGCGACTATTCCCGCGCCATCAGCCTCAACACGCGATATGAGGCTGCCTACGAAAACCGCGGCAAAGCCTATCTTGCACTCGGGAGATACGGTGAGGCCGCACAGGACTTCACCCAGGCGCTCACCTCAAAGCCCGACCAGCCGGACATCCTGCTTCTGCGCGCCCAAGCCTATAGCGGCGACAAGAAATACAACACCGCAGTCGAAGATCTCAGCAAGGCGATCGAGCTCAAGCCTGACCTCACCGATGCCTATATCGAACGCGGAGAGGTCTACACCCAGGTGCGCCGCCTTCCCGACGCCATTGCCGATTTGACCCGCGCCGTCGAGCTCAACCCGCAAAACGCCAAGGCTTATGCCATGCGGGCCGAGGCGAGGATGAAGGCCACGCCGCCGAAGAAGCCGGAGCCCGTGTCGATCGTTGCCAAGCAGACCGAAGGCGCTCCTGCCGACGCAAACGCCGCAGCCCCGGCCGCGCCTGCCGATCCGAACGCGGTTGTTCCAGGTGCTGCGGCTTCCGCCGATCCAAACGCTGTTGCCCCCGGCGCAGCCGCCCCTGCCGATCCAAATGCGGTTGCCCCCGGCGCCACGCCGACTGCTGAACCAAACGCTGCGGCTGCGCCTGTCGATCCGAATGCCGTGACGGCTCCCGCCGATGCGAATGCCGCTCCGAGTACGGCGATCGCCGCCGCCGATCCGAACGCGGCAGCCACTCCTGAAGATTTAAATGCTACGGCGACCCCGGCCGATGCGAACGCTCCTGCCGCCACACCGGCCGATCCCAACGCTGCGGCTGCACCCGCCGATGCGAACGCCGTGGCGCCTCCCGCCGATCCCAACGCGGCGGCTCCCGCAGATCCGAACGCGGCGACGCCCGGCGAAACAGCTTCTGCCGATGCGAATGCCCCTCCAGCTGAAGCCAATGCCGACCCAAACGCTGCGCCCGCCGCTGATGCCGCCTCCGAGCCCGTTCAGGCTGACGACGAAGCGCTGAAGGACCTGCAAGAGGCCCTCACGCTGAAACCCGACGATCCGGTCGCCTTGCGCCTTCGCGGCGATTTCTATCAGGCCACCGGCAAGACGACGGAAGCGATTGCCGATTATCAAGCCGCGCTCGCCAAGGATCCCTTCCAGAGCGAGAGCCGTGACGCGCTCGAGAAACTCGGTCAGGACGTGCCGGACGAGCAGGGGCTGCCTCTCGCGCCTCCGGTGTCGGATTGGGTCATCACCGAACCGTCGCCCGGGCGCTACGTCGCCACCAACCCGAAATACAAGAAGCTGCGTGCCGAGCTTGAGATGTTCGGCTCTGGCAAGCCCAAGATCATCGAATGGACGCAAATGAAAGATGCGCTCTCCGGCATCGGCCTCTTGCGCTACTACGCCGGCGATCTGGGGGAGGGCGCCAACCAGGAACTCGTCTATACGGCGATCATCGACCTTTGGGCGAACAAGGTTGTCACCATCGAGCCCTATAGCTGGGGCGCCAATGCCGCCAAATGGGACTGGCAGGCTTATTCGGTAGTGATCACCGATCCCGACGGCACGCCAAATGAGATCAAGCTCCGGAAGCCGAAAGTCAAGGCCGGTTGCCCGCGAGGGCGGCGGCTTCTTTGACCCATGGGGTGGGCCGGCACAAGGTCAAGCTGCACCTCGCAACCGTCGCGGCGGAGGTGGAGGCGGTGGCGGCGGCGGCGGACTTTTCGGGTGGTTCGGCCGATAGTGCGTCCTCTGCTCTATCGTTCGTGATTGCAACCTCTCGCCTCCGACCTAGGACACCATGACCCTCTTCCTTGCCAGCGTGCGCGACGAGGCCGAAGCCGTGATCGCTCTCCTCGCCGGCGCCGACATCATTGACCTGAAGGAGCCTCGGCGGGGCGCGCTCGGCGCGCTCGATCCTGACACCACGCGCGGCATCGTGTCCCTCATTGCCGGGCGCGTACCGGTGAGCGCCACCATCGGCGATCTGCCGATGCACCCGGAGACGATCGGCGATGCGGTGCTGAACAAGGCAGCCTGCGGCGTCGACTACGTGAAGTTCGGTCTGTTCCCCGACGGTGATCCGCGGCGCTGCCTCGCTGCGCTTCACCCCCTCGCGCTGCGCGTGCCTCTCATCCTCGTGCTGTTCGCCGATCGTCTGCCCGACTTCGACGCCGTGGCCGCTGCGGCAGCCATGGGAGCAGCCGGACTCATGCTCGACACCGCGGATAAGGGCTCAGGGTCGCTTCGCGCCCATCTCGATCCTGTTGAGCTTAAGAGTTTCGTGACCCAGGCCAAGTCCCATGGCCTGACGGTCGGAGTTGCCGGTTCGCTCACCGCTGCCGATGTGCCGGAGCTGCTCCCCCTTGCGCCGGATTTGCTCGGCTTCCGCGGCGCGCTTTGCTTTGGGCACCGCGGCGCGTCCCTCGATCCTGCCGCCTGCGCCACCATCCGCGCCTTGATCCCGGAAGACCGGCAGGCCACGGAAAGCAAACTGCCGGCAAGCATGTCCGAAGCGCCAGCTCAAGCGTTATGCTAGGCGGAGCGACTGCAATCCCGACGGAGTTCCTCATGCCGATGGCAGAAGAGCGAGTGACGCGAGCCGGCCGCGTGTCTAGCAGCGGTACCGGCACCGATGCGCCTTACGACCGCGTCTTCGTCCATGACCTCGTGCTCGATGCCGAGATCGGCGTCTATACCCATGAGAAGGGCGTCACCCAGCGCGCGCGCTTCTCGGTGGACATCGAAGTGACGCCGGCCGACCAGGCGATCGAGGATCAGATCGCACGCGTGCTCGACTACGACACGATCATCGACACCATCAAGGACATCCTCGCCGAGGGCCATATCAACCTGGTCGAGACGTTGGCGGACGAGATTGCCTCGCGCTGCCTTGCCCATCCGCGCGCGGCTTCCGTCAAAGTGAAGATCGAGAAGCTCGACAAGGAGCCGGGCGCGGTTGGCGTCGAGATCGTGCGCAGGCGCGTCAGGGGCTGATGGCCATGGGCGGGCAAGCACTCCCGGTGATGACCGACGAGTACGCGGTTGCACTCAAGCCGCGGCCTATCGTGGTGAAGCTCGGCGGCAGTGTGGTGCGCTCGCCCGAGCTGCCGGGCTGGCTCGATGTCATTGCGGCAAGCAAGCGGCCGATCGTCATCGTGCCTGGCGGAGGCGCCTTGGCCGACGAGGTGCGCGCCGCGCAAAGCAAGCTCGGCTTCGGCGACGGCGCGGCACACCGCATGGCGCTGCTCGCCATGGATCAGCTTGCGTGGGCGGTCGCTGGCTTACGCTCAGGCTTCGAGGTTGGCGACACTGAGCAAGCCTTGCGCGCCTCGCTTGCGCATGGCCGCGTGGCGGTGTGGGCGCCCTACAGCCTCGTCGCCGGCCGCAGCGACATTCCGCAATCCTGGACCGTGACCTCAGACAGTCTGGCGTTGTGGCTCGCACGCCGGCTCGGCGCCGAATGTTGTTATGTGATCAAGTCCATCGACCGGCGGGGCGCCGTCTTCAGCGCCGGGCAGCTCGCCCATGACGGCGTGGTCGACGAGGCCTTTCCCGCCATGCTCAAGGGCGCAGGCTTCCCGGTCTATTTGCTTGGCCGTGGCGATCGGGAAGCCTTCGCGGCAAGCCTTTCGGATGCGAGCCGGGCCCCTTGCGGCGCAACCATCGACTAACGCCAATGCGTTAAGCCCGGTACCGCGCCCTCGCGCTTCCCTGCAGGGCGCGGTAGAAGTCGCCTGCAGCAATCGTGGCGAGCGGACCGTCAATGGCTGAAAGCATCCTCTTCCTCACCGGACATCTGGCGCGGCCGCGGCTCGAGGCGGTGCTCGAGGGCATGAAGGCGAGCTTCGCCTGGAAGGTGCTGGACATCGGGGTCAAGGTCGCGGCGCTGATGACCGAGGAGATCATCGCCCGCCGGCTGCCGAAGCCTGTGGAGGCCGACAAGATCATGCTGCCAGGCCGCTGCCGGGCTGACCTCGACCGCCTGAGCGAGCGCTTCGGCGTGCCCTTCGTGCGCGGCCCCGACGAACTGAAAGACATTCCCGGCTATTTCGGCCGCGCGGCCAAGGCCTCCGACATGACCAAATACGACATCCAGATCTTCGCCGAGATCGTCGATGCCTCGGCGCTGTCTATCGAGGCCATCCTCGCCCGCGCCGAGGACTATGTGCGCAAGGGCGCCAACGTCATCGATCTCGGCGGCTTGCCCGACACGCCGTTCCCGCATCTCGAGCAGGCGGTGAAGGCGCTGAAGGCGAAGGGCTACAAAGTGAGCGTCGACTCCGCCGATCCCGAGGAGCTCTTGCGCGGCGGCAAGGCGGGCGCCGATTTTCTGCTGAGCCTCAACGAGGACACGCTTTATATCGCTGACAAGGTCAAGTCGACGCCGGTGCTGATCCCCAAGGAGCATGGCGATCTTCCCTCGCTCTATCGCGCCATGGACGCGCTCGACGCCAAGCGGCCGCGCGCTTTCTCGCCGACCCTGTCCTCGATCCCATCAATTTCGGCTTCATGCAGTCGCTCGAGCGCTACGCGCAAGTGCGGCGCGACCGGCCGAACGCCGAGTTGCTGCTCGGCACCGGCAACCTCACCGAGCTCACCGACGCCGACACCACCGGCATCACCGCCGTGCTGCTCGGCATCGCCTCGGAGCTTCACATCAAGCAACGTGCTCCTGGTGCAGGTCAGTCCGCATACGCGGCGCACCGTCGAGGAGCACGACCTTGCCCGGCGCATCATGTACGCCGCCCGCGCCGACCACGACCTGCCGAAGGATTACGCCTCGGGCCTGCTTGCGCTGCACTGCCCGCAAGCCATTCCCGCAGACGCCGGAGGAGATCGTTGAAAGCGCCGCCGAGGTGCGCGACAAGAACTTCCGCATCGAGATCGCCGAGGACGGCATCCATATCTACAATCGCGACGGCCATCACATCGCCAAGGACGTGTTCGATCTCTACCCGAAGCTCGACATCGAGAAGGACGGGGCGCATGCCTTCTATCTCGGGGTTGAGCTCGCCCGCGCCGAGATCGCCTGGAGGCTTGCCAAGCGTTATGCCCAGGATGAGCCACTCGACTGGGGCGTGGCGGCTGACGCGCCGGCCGACGACAAGACGAGGCTCAAAGAGGCCGGCCACACGCTGATCGCCAAGAGGAAGCGCCAAGCTTCGTAGCCTTGCCGGGGACGCGGAGACCGATCATGCCGATGATCAGGGAGACCATCGTCACCACCCTCAACGCCGAGGGCAAGGTGCACATCGCGCCGCTTGGCCTCATCGCCGAGGAAGCCGGCTGGATCCTCGCGCCGTTCAAGCCGTCGACCACGCTCGACAATTTGCGCGCCAATCCTTACGCGGTGGCGAATTTCACCGACGACGTCCTCGTCTTTGCGAGCTGCCTGACCGACAAGCGCGCCTGGCCGACCCATCACGCCACCCACATTCCAGGTGCCATCCTCGACGGCGCGCTCGCTCACGCCGAGCTGAAGGTCGACTATGTCGAGGAGGATGAGCAGCGCCCGCGCTTCCACTGCAAGGTGGTGTTCGAGGCAAGTCACGCGACGTTCAAGGGCTTCAACCGCGCGCAAGCGGCGGTGATCGAGGCGGCAATTCTAGCTAGCCGCCTGCATATGCTGCCGCGCGAGAAGATCGAGCGCGAGCTTGGTTATCTGCAGATCGCGGTGGAGAAGACCGCAGGCCCGCGCGAGCACGAGGCCTGGCGTCTGCTGGTGGAGAAGATCGAGGATTACTTCAAGCACACGCCTGAGCCGCGCTGATACTCTCGTCATGGCCTCGGTCCGAGATAAGGCCTGTTGTAGCGCGCATCGACGCAGTACTGGCCGTTCCAATAGCGATATTCGCCGCAGCTTGCCGGACGCGGCGGCGGCACCACGATCACCGGCTGCTCCACGACCACCGGCTGCTGTTGGACCACCACGGGCGGGGCGGCTTGCGGTACGACAACGACCGGAGGAGCGGCATAGGGGCCGTAGCCATAGTTGCGGCGCCAGCCCACCGGTTCGAAGCTCCCGTGAGGCGCAACCAGCCCAGCGGCTCCTGGTGCGGGCGCCGCGGTTGCGCCATTCGGCGCGCCGAGGCCAGTGCCGGCGGCAACCAAGACCGTTACGAGAACGAGACCATACCGCATAGAACGCTCCCCCTGTTTCCTTGGGCCCATTTTCGAGCCTAACCATAGGCCGGCGCAAGGCTTCATGCGGCCAAAGCGGCGGGCTTTGGTTAACCGGTGCTCGATGAGCTTGCGCTTCGCGCGATCCGCCTGATCAGCCGCATCGCCAGCCACAACAATACGATGACCACGAGCAGCGCGAGGAGCGGGGCAGCTAGCGCGAGAAGCGAGACGAGGAGGGAGCCGCCAAGCTCTGCCGTGGCAATGACCGGGTTGCCGACGCCTGCCGTGAGCACGGTCGATTTCGCCCTGAGCAGAGCGGTGACGCCTTGCGTGAGCCCAGCCACGCCGCCGCCGGCGATGATCGCCGTCGTCCATTTCAGCATCGGCGGCAGGTCGGTGATCACTGCCGCCGAGACCAGAGTGCCGGCGACGACGGCGGCAGGGGTGGCCAGAGTGTCGAGCAGATTGTCGACGCCGGGAATGTAGTAGGCGAGGATCTCGACGAGCGCCGCCACGCCGAGCATGATCAGCGCCCCTGGCGTTGCGAGCCAGGCGAAGTTCTCGCCCAACGGCAGGTGCCCGGTATAAGCCGCGGCGCTCACCACCAGCATCGGCAGGAAGACGCGGAAACCGGTCGCCGCCGCGAGCCCGACGCCCAGGGCAATTGAGAGTGCAAGATCGAGGTCGGACATTGGCTCTTGCCTTATTACTAGCGGCGCCAAGGCCGTGAAGGGAGGCGCGATATATATGGTGAAGCTCCGCTCAATTGCTGCCGCTCTCGGCTGCCTCCTGACCCTCGGCTTGGGAAGCGCGCTCGCAGCCGAAGGCGTGGGGCCAGAGATCGACGGAAAGGCGCTGCTTGAGAAGAATTGCGCCCGCTGCCATTCGATCGAGGCGACCGGCGCGAGCCCCCTGAAAGGCGCGCCTCCCTTGCGAGAGGTCTATCTCAAATACCCGATCGAGATGCTTGAATTCGATCTCGCCGAGGGCTTCGGCTCCAAGCCATCGCGACATGCCCCAGATCCAATTCTCCTCGGAGCAAGCCGACGCAATCCTTGAGTATCTGGGCGGCCTCGTGGGCAGACCGCCGTCGCAGCGGGCCCCTGCTGGCATGCCGGCGAGCCCCGAAGCGACCGAGCCGCCCTAAGGCTTGGCCGTCGAAGGCCAAATAATGCCCAGGTCGGCGTGAATGATGCGGCCTTCGCTGCCTTGAGTCGCTGACGTTTGGGGCGGTCAATTCCAGGGTTTCGCTGACCATCATGTCCGGCAAAGAAAAATTCTGGGCGTCCGGATCGCTGCTCGCCGCGCTTCTGGCTGGAGCGTGCTTCATGCCGCTTGCGGCGGACGCACAAGACGCCTCGGCGCGGGGCTGCGCCACGGCGCCGAGATCGCAGCTCGTCGTCAACGTCAAGGACAAGGGCGCCAAGGGCGATGGACGCAGCGACGACACCGACGCCATCCAGGCCGCGATCGACGAAGTCGGAGGGACTGGTGGCACCGTGCTCGTGCCCGGCGGCACCTATATGGTCGACGCGGTTGACAAGAAGCGGCGGCTTGCGCTCAAGAGCGACATGACGCTGAAGCTCGCCAAGGACGCGATCCTCAAGGCGATCCCCAACGACTCGCGGAAATATTCCGTCCTCTCGATTTCGGAAGTGTCGAACGTCACCGTCGTTGGTGGAACGCTCGAAGGCGATCGCGCCGAGCACCAAGGCAAGGCAGGCGAGGCCGGCATGGGACTCCGTATCGCTCGCGGTGCGGAGGACATCACCATCAGCGGCGTGACCTCACGCAAGATGTGGGGCGACGGTTTCTACGTCGAAGACGCCAAGAACACGAAATTCTGCGCCGTGACCGCAGACAACAATCGCCGGCAGGGGCTGTCCATCGTCGAGGCCGACGGCATACTGGTGACGGATTCGATCTTCAGCAACACACACGGGACGCGCCCGAGCGCCGGCATCGATCTCGAGCCGGATCAGCCGTCACAGAAGATCGTCAACATTCGCATTCAGAATTCCAAGTTCCTCAACAATGCCGGCCCTGGGATCGAGATCGCCGGCAAGCGGGGCGCCGTCGCCAAGGTCGAGCTTGCGAAGAACGTGTTCAAGGGCAATCGCCCGATCCTGGTCGAGAATGCCCCTGCCGTACTTGCTTCCGCGATTTGCGACAACCGGCAAGTCACTTCTCAGGCGCCGCCCTCGCAAGGACTCAATGCCTTCGCCGACGCGATCGACATCGTCGTCCACCAGAACGACTGCCAGGACGGCAGCGACATGCGTTTCGAGGTCAACCGGCAAACGCGCAAGAAGAAGTAGGCGTCATTCGTCACTGGCGGCGAGCAAGGCGACGGCGACGGCAGGGGCGCAGCGTGCGGCCATTTCGCGCGCCTCAGGTGCCGCATCGATGAGATCGGCGAAATCGAGGTAAGGACACCCGAGCCGCTCGGCGAGCCGCCGCGCGATGAAGCGGCCGCAGCCGGCGCCGATCACCGGCGCGGCTAGCGGAAGGGCGTCTCGTTCGGCGAGACCCCGTGCCGCATGCTCGATCTCGGCAAGCTGGCAGTCGGCGAAATACCGCGCGAGCGCGATCCACTCGGCAAGCTCTGCCTCGCTTGCGTCGCGCCCAAGCATGCGGGCGAGCCTCGCCGCAGCTTCCTCCGGACTCTTTCCGCGCTGATCGGCGGCAGGGTAGGGGTCAGCGTCCTCAGGCAGGTCGCCTGCAAGCCGCCAGACATCGGCCATGGTGGCGAAGCGTTCTGCAGCGATCCTTTGCACCCGGCCTTTGAACGGCGCCGAGTGCGCCACCGCCATCACCGGCGTGCGCACCACACCAGTGTAAAGCAGCTCGCCTTCGGTCAGGCGCTCTGCGTCGGTGGCGCCACGGGCAGCAACCTTTCCGGCTTTGATCGGGATGAGGTCGGTGGTCGTGGTGCCGGCATCAACGAGGAGTGCATCGGCATGGTGCCGGGCAATCAAGCGAGGCGGTCGCATGCCAATTGGCCGAGGCGACCTCGAGCGTGCGTCGCTTGGCCTCCTCGGGAGCGAGAAAACCGGCTTCGCCGGCATAGATCAGAAGCGTCCTGCACTCCCACCGTCCTCACCATCAAATCGACCAGATAGGCGACGCCCTCAGCCCGGTCGTTGAACACGTCGGACAATTCGCCGGTCATGGTGACGGCGTGCAATGCCGGAAGCGCGATCAGCTTCAGCGCGGCCTCGATGGCGGCGTCGAACTTGCGACGCTCGGGGATAATGGGGCAGGGGATCTGGACGACGGACGCGACACGCCCGTCTTCAATGGAGGCGAGCTTGACGTTGGCCCCGCCTAAATCCCAGCCGATCACTCTCGTCATTCCGTCCAGGTCCTTTGTCATTCCCGCGAAGGCGGGAATCCAGTAAGCACCGGTCTCATAGATCATTCTTCGAGCGCCGGAGTTACGGATTACCTGGATCATGCGCTCGGGCTGGCGAAGCCAGACCGAGTGCCGGGCAATGACAAGGTGTAGGAATGAGTACCATGAACGAGTTCGCCATCATTCCGGCCCTCGACTTGAAAGGCGGAGCCGTCGTCCATGCCCATGGCGGCGCGCGCGCCGCATACCGGCCGATCGAGACCCCTCTTGGCGCGGCCGACGATCCGGTTGCGCTCGCCCGCGCCCTCCTCGCCGTCACCGGCTCGACCGTGCTCTACATCGCCGACCTCGACGCCATCGAGGGCGTCGGCAATCATTTCGACGTTTGCCGCGATCTCGCAAGCGCCCTTCCGGGCAGCGAGCTGTGGATCGATGCCGGTTTCACCAACGTCACCGACTGCGCCTTCTGGCTACCGCTTGGGGCAACGCTGGTCATCGGCACGGAAAGCTTGAGCTTCGCCGACGACTGGCAGGAGTTGCGCGCCTCTTTCGGCGAGAGCCTCGTTCTGTCGCTTGACTATGGCGCAGAGGGCGCGCACGGGCCGCGAGCGCTCTTTGCCGAGCCCGCACATTGGCCTCAGCGCATCATCGCCATGAGCCTCGACCGGGTCGGCGCCGGCAATGGCCCCGACGTCGCGCGCTTGCAGGGTGTGGTGGAACTGGCTGGGCTCCGGTCGGTCTATGCCTCAGGCGGCATGCGCAATGTCGGCGATCTCGAACAGGCGGCGGAAGCCGGCGCAAGCGGCGCGCTGATCGCCACCGCGCTCCATCGCGGCGCCGTCACCCAAAAAGAAATCGCCGCCTTCTTGCAAAGGCGGCGATCTCGATCAGATCAGATCAGAAACCCAGCTTCTTGAGCCACCGCTGAATCGGGCCCGGTGGTTTGCCGGTCTTCTCCCGACCTGGGGGTTCTCCCCTTCAGCCGGCGGCAAACGGATGGTGCGCCGAGTCCTTCTTCGCGGTGACCTCGGAAGATTTTGGCTCGCCCTTCACGGCGCGGGCGATGGCTTCCTTGGTGGCGCGATAGTTGAAGTCCTGGATCTTCTTGTCGTCCTTGGCTTCCCAGTGGATGAACACGCCGACGGTGATGTAGACGTCATCGGCTTCGTTGGCGGGAATGACGCCTTCGGCGACGGAGTCGGCAACGGCCTTGGCCACGGCGTATTGCGCCGGACCGAACATCTGCACCGCTTGGCGCGCGTCCTTGATCGTCACCTTGTTGTAAAGAATCGTTGGGGGTTTCGTAAGAAGGTTCGGCGCGATCACCGCGAGAAGCGTGGTGAAGCCGTCCTTGTTGTTGGTCAAAGCATTGCAAAAAGCGGTCTCCACGGCGCTGCCGCGGGGACCGATGAGCAAATCGACGTGAGCAACTTCGTTGCCGTCACCGACGAGCGATTCACCTACACCGACACCACTAATCTTGGCCATAAACCAAACCCTCCCTAGTTCGCTGAACTCTATGTCACACCAGCTTGCGCCGTTACGGGAACCGTCGACGGCCAGCCGACGAAAGTGCTCTCGATGAACATGCCTCCGTCCGCAACTCCTGGTCGGAGCTAAGCGGGGAGAACATAGTCCGGGGCCGGAAGGATCGGCAAGTCGATTGTTCGCCTCAAAGCGGACTTTAGCAGCCTATTTCTAAGGCTTGCAGTGAAGCTGCGAACAAAGTGGCGACAGTGAGATCGGCGCTCGTTCCGGGATTGAGGCCGCGTGCCTTCAACGATCGATCGAAGGCCATCAGGTCGCGATTGCGGACCTCATCGTCGGCGCGGTCGTCGAACCTCGCCGCCACAGCCTTGGCTTCCTGTTGAACTTCAAGGGCTTGGGCCATCCCGAATTTTCGTGCGATCAGGGTGTCGGGAATGCTCGCAAGGAAGCCGAGATAGACCGATGTGGTGGCGGAGGGCCGAGAGCTAGAGTCCGCCATCGCTTGTTTCAGCCTCGGCATACCGAGATCGAAAATGTCCGCAAAGTCATGGGTATAGTTCCAGGCGATGCGGTCGCGACCTTCCGCCGCTTGCATGGCTTCGATGAGGGTGACATCGGGTTCTCCGCCGACATCGTGCGAGCGGCGCTTGACCCAACCCCCCAGGCTTGGCATATCGGATCGCGGCATAGGTCTCCTGCGCATCGGCCACACTGAGACCGGCTAGAACCTTGGCGAGCCGCTCGCGCAAATCTCCGCCCGCGGAATCGAGTGAGGCTGCGGCGAGCGGAGCGCAAAGCAAAATGATGCCGAGATTGGTATTGTGACCGACGGCATCGATGGTCGCCTCGACGCTCCTCCCGATGCGCTCTCCCACCGAAAGCCCTGGTGCGGCGAGCGCAGGCGCCGCGACCCGCGCGCTTATCTCGAAATCGGCGACGCTCGTGCGCACATCGTCGTCGCCGAAGCGATGCACATTGCC
Organism: uncultured Alphaproteobacteria bacterium; assembly: GCA_963740805.1. Classification (GTDB taxonomy): domain Bacteria; phylum Pseudomonadota; class Alphaproteobacteria; order Rhizobiales; family Methyloligellaceae; genus Methyloceanibacter. Next base: position 207,208 of record CAVUFL010000007.1, read on the forward strand.
AGGCTTCAGCGCATCGAGCTCGGCGAGGCAGGCGTCACGAAAGGCTCGGGCAACCTGTTCGGCTGTGAGCGGCCGCGTCACGCGCCCTCTTGGCCTCGCGGCACGCTTGCCTGCTCGGTGGGCCCGAGGCAGGCGTCAAGGAACGGCGTCACGATGGAGTCGGCGATGCGCGTCCGCGTGACCCGCTGCAATCCCTGCCACGCAGGCATCGAGTTCACCTCAAGCACGAGAGGCGCGCCCGAGCGGTCCTGAATGATGTCGACGCCCGCATAATCGGCGCCGACGCAAGATGCGGCACGGAGAGCAAGGTCGGCAAGAGCTTGCGAGGGGATGGCGGCCTCGGCGCGGGCGCCTTGCTTGATATTGGTGATCCAGCTCGAACCGTGCCTGATCATGGCGGCGACGACGCGGCCGGCCGAGACGAAGATGCGCCAGTCGCGGTGCAGGCCGTCTGCGGACGCGATGAACTCCTGCAGGTAGTATGCGCCGTTCACCTCTTCCGGCGGGGCGAGATCGTCGGGCGCGGAGATCAGGCGCAAGCCTTCGCCTTGCGCCCCGAACAGAGGCTTCTGCACGAGCTTCCAGCCTTGCGCGAGCTTCTCTTGAACGATCTCGGTCGCAGCCTCGCGGCTCGTGCCGGTCCAGGTCCACGGCGTGGGAAGGCCTGCCTGCTGCAGAAAGAAGGTGGTGGTGGACTTGTCCACGCAGCGCTCGATGGCGCGCGCATCGTTCCACACCGTGACCCCTCGCTCGCGCAGAGCGTGGAGCACGCCGAGATAAAGGGTGACTTGCTCGAAGCTGCCGCCAGGCACGAACAGCACGAGCGCGCCCTTAGGCAGATGGTCGCCAAGGCCCGGGATGGCGAGCCCGGTCCCGGTGTCCGACGAGAATCCGCAGGACGCGAGCGAAACGACGAGAGGCCTGATCCCGCGCGCGCGGAAGGCGCGCGATATGCTGCGCCCGTGCCATTTCTTGCGCTCGCAGAAGAGGACGATCTCGGCCGCCATGGCGTCAGGTTGAGAACGACCGTGACAGGATCGCCGTGTCGATATGGCCGGACTCGTAGCTTTCGCCCAATTCCAGCGCCGTGACGGTAACCTTCGCCGGGCTGAACAGCATGCGGTCGATGGCGTAGAAGTCGCCCTTCACGGCGGCGAAGATGTCGGCGAACGGCTTGCCGTAGTCCTTGGACTTGAGGCTCGGCAGTTGATCGGCGAGCCCCTTCGCGGCCTTGGCCGAGCCGGAGACGTAGAGCTGCACGCGGCCGCCATAGATGATGGCGTCGTTGGTGCGGCCCATGGCGGCGACGAAGCCTGGTGCCGGCGGCGGCAATGGCGCCGTGGCGATGCCGTCGATGATGTGGTGCAACGGGAAGTGGAGCTCGTGCGATTTGTGCAGCGCAACTTCGAGGCAGCGCGCGGCGATCTGCACCGTTCCGGCGAGGCTCGACGTCGGCGCATAGATGATGGTGAGGGCATCGGTCGAGACCTTGCAGGCCTCGGCGACGTGCTTCACGAGCGCTGCGGGTGGGGCGCGATCGGCCTCGAGCACGAGACAGGCGCTGTCGGCGTCGTCCCGATAGCCGAGCTCTTCGAACAGTTTTTCCGTGGAGCCGAGCGCGCGCGCAGGGCCAGACCCCAGCACATGGTATTTCTTGCCCTTCTCCTCGGCCGAAAGGCTCCAGCCGGCATATTGCGAGCCGAGGCAGGCGAGTACCGGCTGGCTCGTGTGCACGGTCACCATGAACGGCCAGGGAGAGGAGGGATCAGTGGTTTCGAGCGACACGCGCCCGAGGCCGCCGAGGCAGATCTCGCCGATGCGGCGGCCTGCTTCCAACCCGCCGACGGCGCGCACGCCGCAATCGATGAGGGTCTCCCCGAGCTGGCCCTGTGACACGTTGACCCGCAAAGCAGATGCGTCGCGGATCATGGCGTCGACGAGAGGTGCCACCTCCCGATTGACGCTCGGCCACTTGGTTTCGCTCCGTGCCTCCAGGGTTTCCTCGTTCATCACGTCCACTACGTCCCTCCTTCTCGGCTAGCGCAGGCGGCCAAAATGATCGAAATTCGCTTCTCAACCAGACGCGTTGCTTCGACTTTAGTCCTAGATCGCGCCCACACAGTGCATATTGGGCGGTCTTTGTCGATGCGTTCCCCGCTGTCGGGCCGGTCGGCTGTCCAATCGGGCCACATCATCGTTTGTGACACAGTGATCGGTTCCGTTGCGTAGACGATGGCGGCGGCGCTTGCCGACGGCAGGTTGAGGGGAGCAGTCGGAAGCCGGTTCTCTAGCACAGCCTCAAGGTGGATGCGAAGCAGGGGCTCGGCCTCGCCGTCGAAAATATCGAGGGTGGCGCCGGGCCGGGGATTGATCTCAAGGAGATAGGAGTCCTCGCCATTGACCAGGAAATCGGCGCTGCCGAGCCCTTTGAGATCAAAGACTTGGGCTACGCGCTCCACGCTGTCGGTCAAACGAGATTCAAGATCCTGAGAAAGCTCGGCCGGGCGCGCCGCGCCGCCATAGCGCCATTTCGAGCGGAGGCTCGGGGCCGCCCATTGCTCGCTGAAGCCGAGCACGCGGCATCCGGCGCCGCTGCTGACGAAGAGGGCAGATACCGGCCGCCCTTCCACTTTCTCCTGGAAATAGAGGCGCCCCGCGGCCTTGCGCCCCAGCGCTGCATGGTTGCCGACGACGGGACTTGTCACGATGTGACTCGTCACGATGTGACTTGTCACAATGTGGCTGCCGCCGGCGCCGCCCTGGCGCTTGGCGAGCCAGCCACTCCCTGCAGCGGCAGGGTCCATGACGGTTCTCGGATGCGGAATGCCGAGGCGCGCAAGCTCCGCGAAGAACATCTCCGGTGCCTTGACCCGCGCCACCACCTCTGACCCATTGCCGAGGAGCGGCCAGCGTTCGGTGATCTTGGTAAGCAGGGCAGGGCGATCTTCGAAGCCTGCGCCATAGACCACGCCGAGAAGCGGCGACGGCGCGGCCTCGGCCAACGCCTCAAGCGCCGGGGCGAGGGTCTTCCATTGAAAGCCGCCCCTTAGATCATCGAGCTTGCAACAGGAACGCGCGATCTGCCTCGTGTCGGCATCGGCGAAGAAATCCGCGACCAGCGGGACAAATCCGGCGCGCCTTGCTGAGGCGGCGAGCGCGCGGCCCGACACCGCCACGACGAGCAGGGAGGCGCCGTCAGCGGGCAAGCTTCTGGGCAAGGGCGTAGGCGTCGCGGAAGTCGAGATAAAGCGGCTTGTCCGACTGGATCATCTGATCGAACAGGCCGGCCTCGGTCTTGTATTTGATGTTGCCGACGGCGAGCGCTCCGATGCCGACGGCCTTAGTGCCCGGGATCGGCACGCCGTTGTCGTTCACGCCGACGCCTTCGACGCCGGCTGGCGGCACGGCGTTCACGTCGGTGGCGACGAGCAGGTTGCTCGCTTGCTTGAGCTGATCGGTAGTGAGCAGCCTCTTTCCTGCGGGACCGGCCGAGAAAATCACCTCGGCGCCGCGCACTAGCTCGGCCTTCTGCTCCTCGGTCGAGCCGTCGGCGTAACCGAGATCGACCTCGAAGCGGGCATTGGCCTCCTCGGCGAGCTTGCGCACGCGCTCAGGCCCGTCATAGCCGACGAGCACCGCCTTGGCGCCCTCGACGGCGGAGATGACCGCGGAGGCGAATGCCACCACGCCGGTGCCGCCGAACACCACCACGCGCTTGCCCTTGAACTCGGTCTTGAACTTGTCCTTGAGCGCCTTCTCGGCGCAGGCGACCATGGCGGCTGCGGTGGTAAACGAGCCTGCCGGATCGGCGAAAACGGAAATCTCGAACGGCGGCACCATCGCCGCCTTGGCCCGCTTCATCATGTCGAGGGCTTCGATGGCGCGCTTGCCGCCGATGAACATGGCCGTGCGCTTCACCCCCTCGGGCCCGCGCGAGAAGATCGCGTCCTGCACGAGCCCGGTCACGTCCTCGACGGTCACCGAGGTATAGGGAATGGTGGCGTCGTAGCCCGCATCTAGCGCCATATTCACGTCGAACGGGCTCATATGCTTGAGCGGCGTGATCATATGCAGGATGCGTGGATGCGCCATGTCGTCAGCTCTCCGTCGGTTTGGGCCGGTTCGCTTTACCACAAGGGCCGCGGCGGCAAAGCGTCACAATCGACGTGAAGCTTAAGAATCCAGCATCAGCGCGTCTCGATGGCGGCCGGCGCGTTGCGGCCTCGCGCGAGCTCAAGACGAAGCTTGGCGCTGCCGGCCATGCCGCGCACCGCAGCGAGCAGTCTTTGGCCCTCGGCCTCCGACGGCACGAAGGCAAAGCCGGTTGGACCCCAGGAGCTTTGCCCAAGCCCCGTCACGCCATCCGCGGCGAGGCCCTTGAGCACGGCGGCGACGGCTGCGCTCACGTAAGCGCCGCCTTGCATCGGCGCGAAATAGGCGCCCATCTTTCTCTGCAGATAACCGACTTGATCGCAGAACGCGTTGAAGTCCTCCTCGGCAAGCGCCGGCAACGCTCCGAGCAGAACGCGCCTGGTCAGGTCCGCGGTCTCGCTTTCCGGAAAATCCGGCAGCGTGGCGAAGGCCGCGGTTTCCTCCGCTCCATGCACGCCGGTCTCTGCCGGATCGAAGATCAAGAGCACGCGCCAGGAACGCGGGAAGGGGACCCGGGCAAGCACCGGCGGCAGCGTGCCCGGACCAGGACCGCCGTCGAGCACAGCACCTCCTTGCCCGAAGGTGCCGATGCCGATGCCTGAGCGCTTGCCGCGGTCGAGCTTTGCTGCGATCTCGTTCAAATCGAGCGGCAAGCCTTCCAGCGTCGCCACCGCCGACCCGATAGCAAGCGCGAGCTGCGTCCCGGAGCCGAGCCCGGCATGCGCCGGGATCGCCTCGTCGAGATGCAAATGATAGGAGCCGGCAACGCCGAAGCTCGCCACGATGGAGCGGAGATAGGGTTCGGCCCGCACGCACTCCACCCCGGTCACCTTGAATTCGCTGCCACGCCGCAGCGAGAGCCGCGTCCGAGGCCGGTCGATGGCGAGCCCGAAGCTGCCGAACGGCCGCTCCCCCCGTCCGCTCGGATCGAGAAAGCCGAAATGCAGGCGCGCGCTTGTGCTTACCGAAACGAGGTTACATGGAGCCGCAACCCTGTCGGCGCCTGTGCACGCGGGACGCAAGGCCTCCTCCATTGTTGGCTCGAAGCCTCTGGGATATGCTTAGCGGTGCAGGACAGTGCCGCACTGTTTCAAAAGATCACGCCGATGGCAACTTCTGAGCGAACTTACACCGACGCGGAAGTCGAGGAGCGGCTCAAGAAAGAGCTGCCGCATTGGTACCTCGAGGGCGGCTGGATCAGGCGCAAATACAAGACCAATAGCTGGAAGGGCACGCTGATGGTGATCAACACCGTCGGCCACCTTGCCGAGGTCGCCTGGCACCATCCCGACATCACCGCTTCCTATGCCTGGGTCGAGGTCAGGTTGATGAACCATGCCGCCAAGGGTATCACTGACAAGGACTTTGCCCTCGCCAAGAAGATCGAGGAGGTCGTCCACTGGCAGCCGGGGCAGGAAGGCGGCGCCCTCGAAGGCACACCTGCCGAGGACATGCGCTTCGCCTATATCAAGTACGACAAGCCGAAGAAGTAAGGCTTCCCGCGGCCCTGGTCAAAGAACCGAAGGGCGCCCCGCGCAAATTCGCGCGCTTGCGTGCGCCCCGGCACCTGTTTAATGGTGCGGGCCTATGGCGGTGTACTTAATGGGGGAGAGGGTCGACGAGCCAAGCGCGCACCGGCGCGCGGCCAAATTGCTCGGCCACGCGCGGGTGCCATGGCGAACCTGAAGATCAAAGGCGTCGAAATCATCGAGACCTTCGCCGAGGCCTTCCCCATGGTTGGCACGCGCATCATCATCACCGCGCCGACCCAGAAATGGGCCCTGATCGCCGCCCAGACCATGACCGGCTTCGCCACCTCGGTGATCGCCTGCGGCGCCGAGGCCGGCATCGAGCGGCTGGTCCCCGCCGACGAGACGCTCGACGGCCGGCCAGGCGTCGCCGTGCTGCTCTTCACCATGGACGTCAACAAGCTCCAGACGGCAGCTCCGTAACCGCGTCGGCCAATGCGTGCTGACGAGCCCGGGCTCGGCCTGCTTCGCCGGGCTCGAAGGCGAGAAGAAGCTGAAGCTCGGCTCTTCGCTCCGCTTCTTCGGCGACGGCTGGCAAGTGTCGAAATTGATCGGCGGCAGGCGCTTCTGGCGCATCCCGGTGATGGATGGCGAGTTCGTCTGCGAGCAGACGACCGGCCTCACCAAGAAGGCCGTCGGCGGCGGCAATCTGCTCGTCCTCGGCCGCTCGTATCGCGCCGTGCTTAGCGCTTGCGAGCGCGCGGTGAAGGCGATCGGCGACGTCCCCGACGCGATCGCGCCCTTCCCCGGCGGCATCGTGCGCTCGGGCTCCAAGGTCGGCTCCAAATACAAAGGCCAGATCGCCTCGACCAACGACGCCTATTGCCCGACGCTCAAGGCCGCGGTGAATACGGCATTGCCCTTGAACGTCGAAGCTGTGATGGAGATCGTCATCGACGGCTTGAGCGCATCCGCCGTTGCCGCGGCGATGCGCGCCGGCATCCACGCCGTCTGCAAAGGCGGCGCGAGAGAAGGCATCACCCACATCACCGCCGGCAATTACGGCGGCAATCTCGGGCCGCATCATTTTCATCTCAAGGAGATCATCGCGTGAGTGCGTTGACGCTCGAGCTTCGAAGCGAGCCGGACCAGCGGCTCGACCTTTCGCCGCTGACGCCGGCGAAATTGGCCGGCATGAAGCCCAAGGACATCCAGGCCATCGCCATCGGCACGGCGCGCGAGGCGGTCACCGTTGGCGATCTGTTCAAGCTGAAGGGCACCGACGCAGCCAAGCTCCGCTTCCTCAACACCGATGCACGATGCGACAAGATCGGGGAGGGGCTCACCGAGGGCGAGATCGTCGTCGACGGCGATGCCGGAGCCTATCTCGGCTCCAAGATGCGCAGCGGTAAGATCACGGTGAGCGGCTCGGCAGGTGCGTTGGCCGGCGCCAGCATGCGTGGCGGCTCGATCGACATCGCCCGTGACGCCGGCGAGAAGGCTGGCGGCGTGGCGGTAGGCGAGGCGCATGGCATGCGCGGCGGCAGGTTGTCGATTGGCGGCAAAGCCGGTGCGCTCCTTGGCGAACGCATGCGCCGGGGGCTGATCATTGGCCGCGGCGGCGCAGGCGACTATGCCGGCGGCCGCATGATCGCAGGCACCATCCTGCTGAGGGGCCGCGTCGGTCGCTGGGCGGGCTACGGCCTGCGCCGCGGCACTCTGATCCTCGACAAGGAGCCTAAGGAGCTGCTGCCGACCTTCGGCGATTGCGGAGTTCTCGATTTCAACTGGCTCCGCCTGCTTGACCGGCAGCTCAAGGCCACCGACGGCCGCTTCAAGCTCTCATTCCGCGCACGCAGGCTGATGGGCGACATGGCCGTGCTCGGCAAGGGCGAGATGCTGATTCTGGCGTGATGCTTTCGGTGAGAATTGCTCGAAGCGTCATCCGAGGGTCGTGTTTCATTCCCGCGAAAGCGGGAATTTAGTAACCACCGATCTCAACTATTCCGCGATACCGTTGGTTACTGGATTGCCCGGTCAAGCCGGGCAATGACAAAAGAGAATGATGTATGCTGATGAGCCGAAGCGATCGGCTACACTGAAATGACCGCCACGCCTTTCATTCTCCTCGACGACAGCCTGACCGCGACGGCGCCCGGCGCTGCGGGGCGGACTTTGCTGTTCGAGAGGCCCGAACGGGTCATTGCCGTCTATCACCCAAGCGAGGTGGAAGCCGGTCTCGACGCCGTCAGCGAGGGGCTCGCGCGTGGCCTCCATGCCGCCGGCTTCTTCGCCTACGAGCTTGGCTATTGCCTTGAGCCGAAGCTGCACGGCCTGTTGCCTGAGGACCGCCGGCAGCCTCTGATCTGGATCGGCCTCTTCCGCGAGCCCGTGCGCTTCACCGACGCAGAGACGCGGGGCTGGCTCGACGCCAATGGCGCGGATCAGCGCTCGACCGTCTCCGACCTGCAGCTCTCCTGGACGCGCGAGCAATACACGAGCGCCTTCGGGGAGGTGCAGGACTACATCGCCGCGGGCGACGTCTATCAAATCAACCTCACGCTGAAATATCGCTTCGCCCTCACCGGCGACACTGTTGCGCTCTACGCCGCGCTCAGGCGCAAGCAGCGGGTGGAGTACGGCGCGCTGATCGGCGCCGGCGATTTTCAGGTGCTCTCGCTCTCGCCCGAGCTGTTCTTCCGCCGCGAAGGTAAGCACTTGACGAGCCGCCCGATGAAGGGCACGGCGCCGCGCGGCCGCACGCCGCGCGAGGATGCACGCCTCAAGACCTGGCTCACCGTCGATGAGAAGCAGCGCGCCGAGAATTTGATGATCGTCGATCTGTTGCGCAACGATCTCGGCCGCATCGCCAAGATCGGCTCGGTCGAGGTCACCGACCTCTTCACCGTGGAAACCTACCGCACCGTGCACCAGATGACTTCGGGCATCACCGCCGAGCTCCGCGGCGATATGGGGCTCAAGGACATGCTCAAGGCGCTGTTCCCTTGCGGCTCGGTGACCGGGGCGCCCAAGGTCCGCGCCATGGAGATCATCCGCGAGCTCGAAGCCTACCCGCGCGGCGTCTATACTGGCGCCATCGGCCATATCGCGCCGAACGGCGACAGCCAGTTCAACGTCGCCATCCGCACTCTGTTTATCGACGCGGGCGGCACTGGCGAAATGGGCATCGGCTCCGGCGTCGTCTCCGATTCAAAGGTCGATGCCGAATTCGAGGAATGCCTGTTGAAGGCGCAGTTCCTGACCAAGGCCGATGCGCCGTTCGAGCTGATCGAGACCATCCGCTGGCAGCGTGGGATCGGCTTCCATCTGCTCGAGCGGCATCTCGTGCGGCTCCAGTCTTCCGCCACCCATTTCGGTTATCCCTTCGAGCGCGGCAAGGTGCTCGCTGCGCTGTCGGCAGAAGTCGAGAATCTCGACGGCGACGTGCATATGGTGCGGCTCTTGCTCGCCGAGGACGGCGCCATCACCGTTACCTCGACCGAGATCGAGCTTCCCTCCAAGGACACGGTGTGGCGGTTCGCCATCTCCGATCAGCGCGTCGACGAGAAGGACGCGCTGTTCTTCCACAAGACCACGCGCCGCCAGTTCTACGACCAGGAGATGGAGCGCCAGAAGGCTCTCACCGGCTGCGACGAGGTGGTCTTCCTCAACAAGAAGGGCGAGCTGACCGAGGGCACCCGCACCAACCTCTTCATCGAGCTCGATGGGCGCCTGTTCACGCCTGCGCTCCCTTGCGGCCTGCTCCCCGGAACATTGCGCGAGGAGCTGATCGATCTGCCGCGCGCCGCCGCGAGCGAGGCGATCCTGACCCTTGCCGATCTCACCCGCGCCGACCGCATCTATCTCGGCAATTCGGTGCGGGGGTTGATCCGCGCCGAGCCTCTTGGCCTTGCGCGCAAGCCGAAAACTGCGCGCGAACTGGAACCGGCAGACTCACCGTAATCGACTGAGACGTGAAACGTGTTCGTCACCTCCCCCCTTGCGGGGGAGGTCGGCATGCGGCCACTTATGGCTGCGTGCCGGGAGGGGGGTGACCATCGTGTCCTTCCTTAACCCCCCTTCCTATCCCTCCCCCGCAAGGGGGGAGGGGACAGCGTGCGGGACGTCAGAGAAACCACTTTCGCTATCTCAAAAACGTGGATGGCCGGGGCGAGCCCGGCCATGACGCAGTCAGTTTGAAGGATTCGAACGGCTAGTCGCAGTGATCGTAGCCGCCGTAATAGCGGTAGCCGCTATACCGGTGGACATAGGTGACATGGGCCTTCGGCTTCGGCAGGAGCACGATCTGTGGCTTGGGAGCCGGAGCGGCTTCGGCGACAGGAACCTCGGTGGCCGGCGCGGCGCTCTCGGCTGGTCCGTCGGCAAGGGCGGGGGCCTCTGCGGTCTGTGCTGGCGCAGCGGCCTCGTCCTTGGCAGGCGTCACAGTCTCGGCGGGCTTGGCCTTCGCCTCCTCGACCACGATCTGACGCGCGGTGTCGGCGGTTGAGGCGGTTTCAGTGGTAGCCTTCTGGTCTTTGGCTTCGGCTGCCTCAGCCGTCATTGCCATCATCACGATGAGGGCGAGCGTGGCAAAGGCGACGAGCGCCAGGAAAGCATTGCGGAGAAACCATGTCATGGGTGCGACCTCCTTCAGGGTCTTGATGTCAATCTCACTCGAATTGATGGAGACTTTCTTAGGGGAGGGCGCCTGAACCGGACCTGAGGGCGCCATTCATTTTGCGTTCAGCGCGCAACAGCGATCAAAGTGCGATCGATTTGAGCGGAGGTTCGCAAAAGCCAATGCCTCTAGAAGCCCTGAAACGCCAAGGCAGATGCGAGCGATGGCGCATGCCCTTGTTGGCCGCGCTTCTCCTCTTGCTATTCGCCGCCGGGGCCAGGGCCGAGCGAAGGCCCGTATCTGGAGCTCGATACCAAGGGCCATATGGCCCTGATCCGCAGCATCGCCTTCACGCCTGACGGAAGCGAGCTGATCTCGGCCAGCGACGACAAGACCATCCGCGTTTGGGACGTTGCCACCGGGCGCATCGTTCGCACCATCAGAGGCGAGATCGGAGACGGCGATCCCGGCAAGATCTATGCGCTCGCCCTCTCGCGCGACGGGCGCCTGCTCGCCGCCGGCGGCCGCACCGGTACTGCGGGAGAGCGGCAGCCGATCAGGCTCTACGACTTCAACGAAGGCACGCTGATCGGCCTCCTCCAGGGCCACGACGACGCCGTGCTCTCGCTCGACTTCTCAGCCGACGGCGAGCGCCTGGTATCGGGCAGCACCGACGACACCGCCATCATCTGGGACGTCGCGAGCCGCAAAGCGCTTCGCCGCCTCGTGGGCCACAAGGGCGATGTGAACGCCGCGCGCTTCACCGCCGACGCTTCCGGCGTCGTCACCGCGAGCGACGACAATACACTGAAGCTTTGGGATGCTCGCGACGGGACTCTGGTCTCGACGCTCACCGGTCACCAGGACAAGGTGATCGCCCTTGCCGTGTCGCTCAGGGACGGGCAGGTCGCGTCCGGCGCGCTCGACGGCACCATCAAATTCTGGGATTTGGTCAACGGACGCGTGCTGAAGGAGATCAACCAGGGCACCGAGGTGATGAGCCTCGCCTTCAGTCCAGACGGCAGGCGCCTGCTCTCTGGCGTCGGGCGCGCGCCGTACCAGTCCCATGTCTGGGACTCCGCCACGGGAAGCGAGGTGGCGAGTTATGACGGCCACGACAACATCGTTCTGGCCACGGCCCTCGCCGGAAATGGCCTCGCCGCCACCGCCGGCGGCAACGACAATGAGATTCATCTGTGGGACGCTGAAAGCGGCAAGCTCACGCGCGCGCTCGTTGGCGTCGGCCGCGCCATTTGGTCTGTGGGATTTTCGCCTGACGGCCGCTCCATCGCCTGGGGCGTCGAGCGGCCGGGAAGCGGTGACCTCGGGAGCCTCGCCTTCAGTCTGAAGTTACCGGCAAAAGACAGCGCCCTCGGCGAGCCCAAGGCACTTCGTGCCGGTGCCGATGGATTCGCCAGAGCGGTGACCGAGGTCGGAGGCTTCAGCCTGCAGACGCGTGCGAGCGGCGAGTTCGGCTATTTCGACCTGCTCGACGTGGTGAAGGGCGGCAAAGTCCTCGCCACCATCAAACGCGGCGAGAATGCAGGCTACGCCCATAACGCCTTCACCTTCACGCCGGACGGCAAGACCGTGATCAGCGGCGGCGGCCACGGCTTTCTCACCGCCTATGACCTCTCGGGGCGCGCGCTTGGCGAGTTCGTCGGCCATACGAGCGACGTCTGGGCCGTTGCCGTTTCTCCCGACGGGCGTTGGCTCCTGTCAGGCAGCGACGATCAGACCGTGCGCCTGTGGAACATGACGACGCATGAGAATGTGGCATCGCTGTTCTACGGCAAGAACGGCGAGTGGGTGTTGTGGACGCCGCAAGGCTATTACGCGGCCTCTCCGTCTGGCGACGCCCATGTCGGCTGGCACGTCAACGAAGGCGAGGGCAAGCTTGCGCGCTTCGTCAGCGCCGCTCAGCTCAAACGCCATTTCTATCGGCCGGACATCGTCACCCGCGCACTCGTGCTCGGCAGCGCGGCGCGTGCGGTCAAGGAGGCGCCTGACACCGGGTTCGCACTTGCCGAACTCTTGCAGCGGAAGCCCCCGGAATTTTCGGTCCTGTCGCCGGCCAATGGAGCAGAAGCGCGCGCCGACACTGTAGACGTCGCTCTTGACGTTCCCCCTGCAGTCGATGCCATCGAGGGTTTCGACATCACCGTCAATGGACGCCGCGTCGCCTCGCGTGAAAGCGGAACGGTCAGACCCGGCGATCGCTCGCGCACTCGGCATTTCTCCGTGCCGCTGTCAGGCGGCGCCAACGACATCGAGATCAAGGGCTATAACGCCATCGGCCAGACCGCTGAGAAACTAACGGTGCTGCGGCCCGGATCGCGCGTCGCGGAAAAACGCGGGCGGCTCTATGTGGTCGCCATCGGCGTCGACGACTATCCCAACTTCAAACAGGATCTCAAATTTGCCGGCGCCGACGCCCGCGCCTTCGACGAGATGCTGGTCGCCAAAGGCGGTCCGCTCCACGCCGAGACGAGCAACCTGGTCTTGGCTAAAGGCGGCGACCGGCCGCCGACCGCCGCCAACATCAAGGCCGCGCTGGAAACGTTCCGCAATGCCGGGCCTGACGACACCATCGTGCTGTTCCTCGCCGGCCATGGGGTGAATGACGGGCCTGACTATCTCTTCCTGCCAACCGATGCCAAGACCGAGGGGCGAGGCTGGGATCAGCAGACCGTGGTCAATTGGGAGGCTCTGCAGGGTGCCATCGAGACGAGCAAGGGCCGCCGCATCATGCTCGTCGACACGTGCCACTCCGGCAACGCCTTCAATGCGCGGCTGCTGAAAGATGCGGCGGACGCGAGCATCGCCGTCTATGCCGCTACCGACGCCGAGACGCTGGCGCAAGAGCGGCCTGCGCTCGGCCATGGCGTCTTCACCTACGCGGTGATCGAGGGGTTGAAGGGAGGAGCCGATCTCTCGCGCGATCGCTTCATCGAAGCGCAGGAGCTGTCGACCTATGTATTGGGCGCCGTGCGCAAGCTCACCGCCGACAAGCAGTTGCCGACCTTCGCGCAATCGGGACGTTCGGATTTCGTCATCTCCAAGGTCCGCTGACAGCGCGACTAGGCGCCCCAGGGAAGGCTTATCCAGCCTACCGCCAGCGCGAGCCCGGCGATGACCGCGAGCATGAGAGAAGCGACGAGAACCAAAATCATCGCCCGCGGACGTTTCGTCGCCGCCCGCGCTTCCGTGGCGTTAAGCTCGGTAACCATGGCGCACGTCCTTTCTGTGGTTGAAGGATGATCGGTCGCGAGGCCACTCGCCCTATCGATAAAACGCTAGGGGAGCAGGTGCCGTTCCAATCGACGATGAGAGGGCAGCCGCCTCAACCGGCGCTCACGTTTACGCGCCGGACAGAAGCGCCTCGAGCGCCTGATGCACCGCGCGGAGCATTTCGCCGGGATTGCGATTGTCGGCGGGAGGCATGCCTTCTTCGGTGGCGCGCAACAGCGCGTCGGCGTCGGCCTCCCAGCGGATCAGAATCGCCTTCTTGTCCTCGAGCGAAAGCCCTGGCGCGGCAAGTACGTCCTTAGGCGCGCTGAACACCGAAGCCGGATCGAGCTTGGCCTGGTCGAGGTCGATGACCTTCATGGCAGGATTCGCCTCCTGAACGTCAGGCGGTCTTGGTGATTCCCGGCTCTGGCTCGCTCGTTTCGTCCATGCCGAGCATCTCGCCAAGACGATTGCGCGCGCGGTTGACGCGGCTCTTGATCGTGCCGACGGCGCAGCCGGAAATCTCCGCGGCTTCCTCGTAGGAGAAGCCAGCGGCTCCGACCAGGATCAAGGCTTCGCGCTGGTCGTCCGGCAGCTTGGTCAGCGCCATGCGAAAATCCTGCATCTCCATGTGGCCGTGCTGCTCCGGATGGGTGGCGAGCGTGGCGGCATAGCTGCCATCGGCGTCCTCGACCTCCCGGCGGCGCTTGCGACGCTCCGAGAAATAGGTGTTGCGCAGGATGGTGAACAGCCACGCCTTGAGGTTAGTCCCTTCGCGAAACGAGTCGAGATGGTTCCAGGCCTTGAACAGGGTCTCCTGCACGAGGTCGTCGGCGCGTTCCCGGTCGCCGCACAGCGACACGGCAAACGCGCGAAGATTGGTCATCTCGCCTACGAGGGACTCTCGCAGGCTTTCCGACACTCTGCGTGGCAAATCACTTGTCTCCGCTTCGCTCGAGGTCTTTCAGAAGCTGAAGCAAACGATCGGGGATCGGCTCTCGCGCAACCTCATCGAAGACGGCCCGCAAATGGCGGCCGATATGGGCCTGCAAATTGGGCGACAACCCCTCCTCGGTGGAGAGCGCGACGCCCTGCCGGGTTTGGTTACTGGTTGCTTGAGTCATGGTCTTCCCGGCGTTCGTTGGCTTCCGCCGGCGTTCCTTTTTCTCTGCCTGGTCCACAATCGTCCCCATCCGCCGGATAACTTACCTAAAGCGGCGGATACGCTCCGTGCCTTAGGGTAAAAACAGGTCAAACCTCAATTGGTTCCGTGCTCCCGGGAAACCTTTTCGGCCTCCGCGGCGTTTAAGCACACTGTGACGAGGGTTTCCAGTTGCCAACATTGAGCCCAGTGGTGCAATGGATAACACCAGGCCCACCTAGAAAGCCAGGAGCGCATGTCGATATCCCAGGCGATTGCGCCTCATCTTGCCTATTTGCGCCGATTTGCGCGGGCACTCGCCGGCACGCAAGCCGCGGGCGACGCCTATGTCGCCGCCACGCTCGAAGTGCTGATCGAGGACCCGTCTCTGTTCGATACCAGTCTCGATCCGCGGGTTGCCCTGTTCCGGACCTTCACCGGGCTGTGGAACTCGGTGGGGGTCAATCTCAAGCCTGACATTCAGACGAGCCCAGCGACCCCGGCCGACCGCAAGCTTGAATCGATTACGCCTCTACCTCGCCAGGCCTTTCTGTTGAGCGCAGTGGAAGGCTTTTCCGCGCCTGACATCGCCTCCATCCTCGGGCTCGATGAGGGTGAGGTGATGGAGCTGATCGATCAGGCCGGGCGCGAGATCGCGGCCCAGGTCGCGACCGACGTGCTGGTCATCGAGGACGAGCCGATGATCGCCATGGACCTCGAAAGCATCGTCGAAGGCTTGGGCCATACCGTCATGGCCGTGGCCCGCACCCATGCCGAAGCGGTGAAGGCCATCGCCAAGGAAAAGCCCGGCCTCGTGCTCGCCGACATTCAACTCGCTGACGGCAGCTCAGGCCTCGATGCGGTCAACGAGATGCTGGGCTCCTTCCAGGTGCCGGTGATCTTCATCACCGCCTATCCAGACCGGCTGTTGACCGGGGAGCGGCCAGAGCCGGCCTTCCTGATCACCAAGCCCTACCAGCCGGATACGGTGAAGGCGATCGTGAGCCAGGCGCTGTTCTTCGAGCGCCGCGCGCGGCTGCGCGACCGCTCCTCTGCTGCGTGAGTTTGGGTGCGGGCCGAATGACCCGCTTCCGCCGCCTGGCGCGGGCGCCCGGCTTTAGATTTTTCCGAGCAGCAAGAGAATAAGAAGGATCACCAAGATCAGTCCGACCACGCCTGAGGGGCCATAGCCCCAGCCGCGGCTATACGGCCAGGATGGGATCGCGCCCACCAGGATGAGGATCAGGATGATGATAAGGATCGTGCTCAACATGTCGCGCTCCTTGAGGCCCATGAGGGCTCATTGGTAGGGCAGCGGAACGCGCACGATTAACCGCGCCCAGGATTTATCGTGTCGAGGGAAATTCTCGAAGCTCAGTCGCGCCGCAACCTCCTCGGAACACGAGGAGGCGCGGCTGACCGAAGCTTGCCTACATATTCCGGACCCAGCTGTCGACTTGCTTCTCGGCCTCGTCTTTGGCGACGCCGTAGCGCTCCTGGATCTTGCCGACCAGCTCGACGCGGCGGCCTTCGATCGTGGTGAGGTCGTCGTCAGTGAGCTTGCCCCACTGCTGCTGAACCTTGCCACGCAACTGCTTCCAGTTACCTTCGATGCGATCCCAATTCATGAGCGTGCTCCTTATCCTAGGGAGGCCCACTTTTGGTGGCGGGCCTTGGGGGGGAAAAGCGAAGTTTAGTGTCGATCAAACGCTGCCTGCCGCGATCAAGTTCCCTTATTGGTCTCACCGCGCTGCAAATGGGCTTGATCAAATTGCCGGTAATTGATGAAACATAGCAGCAGCTTCATGCGCTCGCGGGTGTGCGGACTTGAGTAGGAGGCGTCGATGGCGGGCAAACGCATCCTGGTGGTCGAAGACGAGTTCCTCATCGCTCTCGATATTGCCGGCGCGCTCGAACAAGGTGGGCTTGTGGTGATCGGGCCGTTGGCGTCGGTGCGCGACGCGCTGCGCACGCTTGAATCGGAAAAAGTTGACGGCGCTCTGCTCGACGCCAATCTTGGCGGAGAGCCCGTGGGCCGCGTCGCCGACGCTCTGCGCGCCCGCAAGGTGCCCTTTGCCTTTGTGAGCGGCTACGGCCGTGAGCAACTGCCCCAGCAGCACCAAGGAGCGCCCTTGATCGGCAAGCCTTTCACCGGACAGGATCTGCTTGGCGTGGTTGCGCGCTTCTGGACACGCTCTTGACGGACGCGCAACCTCCCGCGCATGTTCGCCTGGAACGGAATCGGAAGACCGCGCGTTCCGGGGGGCGTTGGTTCAAGTTGGTATCCCTGAAAGCCGGCGATCCAACATGGGGAGTGTGACATGCTCACTTGGGCGCTCATTTTTGCGGTCATTGCATTGGTGGCAGGCGTGTTCGGCTTTGGCGGCGTGGCATCGGCAGCTGCCGGAATCGCGCGCATCCTGTTCTTTATCTTCATCGTGATTTTCCTCATCACCCTCATTGCCGCGCTTCTATAGCTTCCCCCTTACTCAGGCTTAGGGACGGAGCCGAGGGGTGAAGCGCCTTGGCCCGCGCGCTATTGCAGGCGGTTGAAAGAGGAACGCCCGCAACCGGGGGCGCCGGCTGCGGGCGTTTTGGGTTCGATCGCCGCGGGGAGGAGTGGGGCTGGGGAGCGCTCGAACGATTGACCCAACCCCGTTCCCGGCCGAAAAGTTCCTTGGTGGCAGCGCCTGGCGGAAAATCCTTGAAAGTTCGAGAACAAAATCCTTCGAGCGGTGTTCTAAACTGAAGGGACTAGGGGTTGCCGGAGCCCAACGGCCGCCTCGTCATTGGGGCTCCGCGTAACCGGTTTCGGCTTAGACTTACGAAATGGCGCGCTTGTTCACCGTCCTCTTCGGTACAGGGGACCCTGCCACTCAATCCCAAGCGATGACCTCGGGGCTCGACGTGCTGCATGCTTTCGCCGACGCGATCATTGCCGGCTCGTTCTTCGTCATCCCGGCGGCTCTGCTCTTTCTCTATTACCGGAGAGAGGATCGCAGCCGCGCCGATCAGGCTCTGCTCATTCTGTTCATTTTGTTTCTCGCGAGCGCCGGCCTAGCTCATCTCGCCTCTGTGCTGTTCGGGCCGGTGCACGGGATCGTGGTGGTGCTCAAGGCCTTAAGTGCCCTGATCGCGCTCACGGCCGCGATCGTCATCTGGCGGCTCACGCCCGAGCTGATCAAGCGCCCCTCGCGCGATCGGCTCCAATCCGAGATCGCGGCGCATCTGCGCACGCTCGAGGAGCTGAAAGAGACGCGTCAGCAGCTCGAAGAGCGGGTCGCAGCGCGCACCAAGGAGCTTGCCGAAGCCAAGCAACGCTTCGAGATCGCACTGCGCGGCTCGCCGATCATGGTGTTCACCCAGGACCGCGACATGCGCTTTACCTGGGTGCACAATCCGCCAGCCGGGGTCGATCCGGCGTTCCTGCTCGGCAAGACCGACACCGAGATCCTGCCGCCTGACGCTGCCGCTTCCTTCACGGCGGCGAAGCTGCGCGCGATCGAGACCGGAGAATCGCAAACTATCGAAGCCAATTTCGAGCTGTTTGGGCGCAGGCGGTCCTACTATCTCCTGACCGAAGCTCTGCGCGACGACAAGGGCAACGCCATCGGCACCACGTCTGTCGCCGTCGAGATCACCGAGCGGAAAGAGGCCGAGAACCAGCTTCGCCTGCTGCTCCGCGAGCTCACCCACCGTTCGAAGAATCTCTTGGCGGTGATCCAGGCGATCGCCAGGCAAACCGCCGCGCGCACCAAGACCATTGACGACTTTCTCGACCGCTTCGGTGCGCGCCTCGTCGCCATCGGCTGCTCGCAGGATTTGCTCGTCGCCGACAATTGGCACGGCGCCTCCTTGCGCACGCTGGTCGAGCAGCAGCTCAATATGTATGGCGCGGATCGTTC
Source organism: uncultured Alphaproteobacteria bacterium (assembly GCA_963740805.1). Taxonomy (GTDB): domain Bacteria; phylum Pseudomonadota; class Alphaproteobacteria; order Rhizobiales; family Methyloligellaceae; genus Methyloceanibacter. Next base: position 225,724 of record CAVUFL010000007.1, read on the forward strand.
CGGCGGCCAGATCGTCATCGACGGCGAAGACGTGATGCTGAAGCCTGAGGCCGTGCAAAATCTTGGCCTCGCACTGCATGAGCTTGCCACCAACGCGCAAAAATATGGCGCGCTGTCGAGCGGCCGCGGCAGCGTACGCATCCATTGGCAATTTTGTGAGTCAGACCAGCTGAAGCTCACCTGGGAGGAGCGCGGCGGCCCTCCGGTGAGCACGCCTGAGCGGTCTGGATTTGGCCGCGCCATGATCGAAAGCGTGGTGGGAAAGGCGCTCGAAGGCGAGGTGAAGCTCTCCTTTCCGGCCAAGGGCGTGCGCTGCGTCATCATGATTCCGGAAACGCAGGTCGCCTCCCGCGGCTAGGGCGCGCGCGGCCGTCTCAAGCGCATGTGAAAGCCCGTGCGCGCAAGTTGAATTGCCGTTGCCGGCTCGCAATCTTAGCTTTGAGGGGACGAAAAGCGCGGGGGAGCCCGCCACCCGCACCCCTGCGCGTCCGGACATTGAGGAGATATCTGATGGCTTTCACCCGGCGCGAGATCAATCTTGGCGTCATTGCCGTCGCCGCGGCCGGCGCCGCAGCACTCGGCTGGCGCCTGATCGGCGGCCGCCACGAGGCTGTCGCCGGCACCTTCGAGGTCACCCACACGCCGGAGGAATGGCGGAAGCTGCTCACGCCCGAGCAATACGCCGTGCTGCGCGAGCAGGACACCGAGCGCGCCTTCTCCAGTCCGCTCAACAACGAGCACCGCGCCGGTATCTTCGCTTGCGCCGCCTGCGACCTCCCGCTCTTCAATTCGAAGACCAAGTTCGACAGCGGGACGGGCTGGCCGAGCTTCTACGAGCCCATCAAGGATGCGGTTCTGATCGACAAGGACTATACCTTCGGCATGGTGCGCGAGGAGGTGCATTGCCGCCGCTGCGGCGGCCATCTCGGCCATGTGTTCAACGACGGTCCGCCGCCGACCGGCCTGCGCTACTGCATGAACGGCGTGTCGCTGAAATTCATCCCGGCTTAGCCTCAGGCACTTGCGTCCATTCGTCATGGGGCGCGCCCCTTGAGAGAGGGGCTATGGTACGGCCTCCAACCGGGGGATAACGGGCCATGCGACCAACATTGATCTTGGCTGTGATTGCCGCGCTGCTTGTACCTGGCGCGGCGCTTGCCTTTGACGCGAACGGCACAGGCCCGCAAAATCCCGACGGCTCGGCGGGCTTTTCCGATCCTGATGAGGCGCCGGTCATCCCTGGGCTTCAGGCCTACGGCATCGACAGCGACAGCGCCGGATCGAGCGGCGTTTACATCCCGCAGTCGCCTTCCTCGTCGGACGTGCCGGCCTTGCTCTATTCGAGCCCGGCCTACCGCTCACGCTAGACGCGAAGCCAACTCTAGCTAACCAAGCCTGGGGACGGGGAGATTCGTCCTGCCCTTGCGCGCGTCCTGTGGCAGAGTGCGCTGCCCATGACCGGTCGCCTCGATCCCAGCCTCGCCGCGCGCGCCCTTGAGCTTGCCTGTGCCGCGCTCGCACGCCGCGGCGCACCTGCGGAACTTCCCTCGCGTCTCCTCGTGGTCGATGTCGAGCGCCAGCGTGCCGTCTGGCTCGAGGACGGTGCGGCCAAAGCCGTGTGGCCGGTCTCGACCGCGCACGCCGGCATTGGCGGGGCGGAAGGTTCCTATCGCACGCCCCCAGGCTGGCATCGGGTGCACCGGCGGATTGGAGAGGACGCCGAGGAAGGCGCGGTGTTCGCGTCGCGCGAGTCGACCGGCGAGACCTGGCGCGGAGAAGCGCGTGACGAGGATCTCATCCTCACCCGCATTCTCACCCTCGACGGACTGGAGGAGGGCGTCAATCGTGGCCCCGGACACGACTCTCTTGAGCGCTACATCTATCTCCATGGCACCAATCATGAGCTTCTGCTCGGTCGTCCCATCTCGCATGGCTGCGTGCGCCTTTCCAATGCCGACGTCCGTTGCCTGTTCGCCGAGATGCGCGAAGGAGACTACGTGCTGATCGCGGAGCCGGTCGGTCTCGTCATTCCCGATCCCAAGGGCCCTGGACGGTTCCATTACGCGGGGCTTGCCGGTTCCGGCATGAGCGCGCTCGCGCAATTCCAGGCAATGATGGGCGGGCGTGTGAGCGGCAGCGATCGTGTCTTCGACCGCGGCGAGCGCGCCGAGCTTCGCGCGCAGCTTCAGCGCCTCGGCATCGAGATCATGCCCCAGGACGGGAGTGGCGTCACCGATGACTGCGCGGCGCTCATCGTCTCGACCGCGGTGGAGGAACAGGTGGCGGATTTTGCCGCTGCGCGCGCGCAAGCCATCCCCATCGTCCACCGCTCCGAGCTGCTCAGCTACTTCGTGGCGTCCTTCCGCACCGTGGCGGTGAGCGGTACGAGCGGCAAATCTACCGTGACGGCGATGATCTTCGAGATCCTGGAAGGCGCAGGCCGCGACCCCTCCGTCATCACCGGCGGAGATTTGCGCCTGCTGCAGGCGCGCGGCCTGCCGGGTAACGCATTCGCCGGCGGCTCTGACCTCCTCGTCGTCGAGGCCGACGAGAGCGACGGCTCGCTCGTGCGCTACGCGCCGGCGGTCGGCGTCATCCTCAATCTGCAGCGCGACCACAAGGAGATGGAAGAGGTGGCGGCGATGTTCGCCGTGCTGCGCGCCCGCTCCCGCGAGGCTCTGGTGGTGGGAGAGGACGAAAATCTCGATGCGCTTGCCGGCGGTGCGATCCGCTTCGGCTTCGGGCCCGGCGCCGACATTCGTGGGGTCGATGTCAAACTCACCCCGTCAGGCAGCAGCTTCGCCGTCGACGACATTACCTTCGCGCTGCCGGTGCCTGGCCGGCACAACGTCGCAAATGCACTTGCCGCCATCGCCGCTGCGCGCGCTCTCGGTGTGCCCCTTGCGGACATGGTTGCGCCGCTTGCCTCCTTCCAGGGTGTGGGGCGGCGCTTTCAGACCGTCGGCGTTGCCCGCGGCGTCACCGTCATCGACGATTTTGCCCACAACGCCGACAAGATCGCCGCGGCGCTTTCAACGGCGAAGCTCAACGGCTCGCGCGTGCTCGCCATCTATCAGCCGCACGGCTATGGGCCGACGCGCTTTCTCCGGCAGGACTTCGTCGATACCTTCACCCGCGAACTCAGGCCCGACGACCGCCTGTGGATGCTCGAAGTGTTCTATGCCGGCGGCACCGCTGCCCGCGACTTTTCCGCGGCCGACATTGTCGAAGACATTGCCAAGAACGGCGTCAAAGCGGAGTTCGCACCGTCCCGCGCCTGGCTCGCCGCGCGCATCGCCGGAGAGGCCCGCGCCGGTGACCTGGTCCTGGTGATGGGCGCGCGGGACCCTTCGCTCAGCGATTTGGCGCGTGAAATTGTGGCAGAGCTCGGCCGATCTGGCTCAAAAGCTTGATAAATCCATATGATGCTACGCCCAATTATTGAGCTATGATTGCTCTGCACGCGGGGGTGCAAGGTGACCGAAGCCGGTAGCCGGCAGCTTCGCCAGTGGGGGTTGCGTCATCATTAGTGCCGAAGCCGCTTCCGCTCCCACGCGAAGCAAGTAATCACGGTCAACAGACGGCTACTTGCGCGTGCACGAGAAAGGGGAGGGGTCGATGACAGCAAAATCTTTTCTGCTAACTGTCCCCCTAGCAGTTTCGGCATTGTTGTTCCTGTCGCTGCCGGCGCACGCGGTGTGTTGGTCGTGGAAGCCGTGCGCCGACTATCGGGGTGACGCTGGGTACGGTGCTCCAGCCACGGAGTCTCAATCCTTGTTGCCGCCTTTGCCGCCGGGGGGCACCCCGCCTACGGGGTCTCAGACCGGACAGCAAGGTGCGACGGCGGCGCCAGCTCCGGGCGGGCCGCCGGAAAAACTGAAGCCGAAGAAGCCTGAGGCCACGGCGAAGGCCGCGCCGGCACCAGCGCCGGCAAAGCCGAAGCCGGCTCCGGCTCCGGCACAAGCCAAGGCAGCACCGCCTCCGGCGCCAGCTCCGGCCCCGGCACCGGCTCAAGCAAAGGCGGCACCGCCGCCGGCGCCCGCGCCAGCCCCAGCACCCGTCCCGGCTCAAGCCAAGGCCGCGCCTCCGCCCGCTGCCGTGCCGCAACCGGCACCTGCACCAGTCCCAGCTCAGGCGGCAAAGCAGGCTCCGGCTCCAGCTCAGGCTCCAGCTCCCGCTCCGGCCTCAGCTCCGGGAATGACGACGGTGCCAGGTACGGCAACGATGCAGGTGATCCCCGAATAGGGGTGAGGACAGCGGCGGGCCAATGCGCTTCGCCTGACCGAAGCGGTCCGTTGCTCACGCGCGGGCGCGGCGCTCACACTGTTTGAGAGGCAGCCCCTCAGCAGCGCCGGTACAGAGCCGCAAGCTCGCGGCCGCGGAGCAGAATGAGCCTTTGCGAAAGCCCGCCGCGCTTCTTGATCCAGGCGCGCACGCCGGCTGGATAGGAATCGATCACGAGGCGCGTTGCCTCAGGCGCACGTGACGAGCGGCCCGTCTGGCGATCGACCAATCTTGGCGCATGGAAGCCGAGCACGGCCCTTCGCGTGACGCAGATGCGGTTGCGCGGGATGGTGGAGAGCACGAGCGTGCAGGCCGAGAGGCAAGGCCCATCGATGATCACCCGCTCGCCGGACTGCCGCACCCGCGCGAAGGCCTGAAGGTAGTCGCTGACATAGCCGCCGGGGCTCGCCAGGATGCGCAAATCAGCGCGCGCCTGCGACACGGCGAAGAGGGCCAAGACGGCAGCATAGAGAAGGCGTCTCACTAAGGTCTCCCGCGTCCTCGGAAAGAGAGCGTGGGAAACAGGGGACCAAAGCTCAGCGGCAGTTTTGCGGCATGCCGGCTCCTCGCAATGATCCCCTCTAAGGCTGAGGCGCCGCAGGGCTTAGCCCTTATTGCACTGCTTCATCTCTTTCATGGCCTTCTCGGCGTCGTGCTTCGATTTGAAGGTGCCGATCAGGTTCATCTTGTCACCGGGCTTGTGGCTGAACATCTCGCATCGCTTGCCGTCGTAGCCGACATAGAACTCCTCGGCGAGAGCAGGCGAAGCGAACGCCGCGATCAACAGAGCTGCAACCAGGTACTTTCTCATCGTTTATCCCTCGACTTGAATTGGCCTCTATGCGGCCGGGAAGGGAGCAAAGCTCGGCGGCGCTTTTGCGGCAGAGGAATGGCCTTGAGGCAGCACGGGCGTTACCTGGCGCAAGCCTCGCCGCTGCCGCCGCGCCTGTGGCAAATGTCACAGCGCCCTTCCGCGCGCCGTCCTATGACCCGCCTGTCATCGCAACCTTGGGGCGGATTTAGGAGAGTTTCAGCCCGGCAGGGGGACCTTGACCAAGTCAAACGAAGGATGTTCGCTATGACGTACATTCTGAATACGCGCGTTAAGGAAGACACCAGTCTCACGCCCATCCAACACGGATGGCGTCCCAGGCAGCGGCGCATGGAGCGGTCAGAGATCGCAGTCCTCCCGTACACGTTAGCGGGAATTTCCATATTTGCCGGCCTCACGCCAGAGGCTCTGGAAGCGATTCATCAACGCTGCGCATGGCGGCGCTACGAGGAGGGCGAGCCGATCGTCGGCTATCTCAATTCCTCAGATGACGTGTTCTTTGTGGTGAGCGGCGAGGTCGCCGTCACGATCTACTCGGTCGCTGGCCAAGCGGTGAGCTTTCGCACTTTGGGAGCCGGCGACATCTTCGGCGAATATGCCGCAATAGACGGCGGGCCGCGCTCGGCCAGCGTGGAAGCGCGGACGAGCTGCCTCATCGCTTCGATGTCCGCCAAGGAATTCCGCAAGCTGTTAAGGGCCGAGCCTGCCGTGGCCGAGGCTGTGCTCAAGGACCTCGTGCGCAATGTCCGATCCTTGACGAAGCGCGTCTACGAATTCAGCACGCTTGCCGTCAACAATCGCATCCATGCCGAGCTCTTGCGCTTGGCGAGCCTCGCATCGCGCGAGGGGAAGGGCGCGCGGCTTGCTCCGGCGCCAACCCACGCCGAGATCGCCAGCCGCATCAGCACGCACCGCGAGGCGGTGACCCGCGAGCTCAATCGCCTCGCCCGCATCGGCATCATCGAGCGCAAGAACAGGACGCTCATCGTCCGCGATCTCGATCGGCTCGCTGCCATGCTTCACGAGATGACCGGCGAATAGAATGCCTCAGCCGTCGCTCTGTCGAGCATCGGTCATCATCATCATCATCATCATCATTCGAAGATCGTTCTTTAGATGCATGCGGACGCGATCGACCTGGTCGCGCCGCATGCTCTGCTTTGCGCAACCCATCATCAACAGACGGTGATGTGTGGCAAAACTCACAACCATAACGTGACAAACACCACAGCGCCTTTTGCCGGGATGCGCGAGACTCTCTTCCAGGCTCAAGATCGTCTTGGGCCAGTGCTTGGAAGGAGATTTACGATGCTTAAGCTCAGTCGAAGCAGGCTCCTGGGGTTCGCCGCAGCGGGCGCTTTCGTCGCGCTCTCTGCTTCTCTCCCCGCACGAGCCGAAGACCTTGCTCAGAACCTGGGTCCGGTCGGGCCTCACGAGCCCATTCTTACGACGGTCGGCTCAAAGCGCGTCATCGCGTTCTACGAGCCAGGTGGCGGCCATTGCGCCATCAACGTCGTGGTGTGGGATCGCAGTGACGCCAGCGGCAATTCAGCGGCGCGCGTCCGCGTCAGCCTGAACCCTCGCCAGATGGTTCACATCGACAGCGCCGAGAGCAAGTCGATCAATCTTCAGTGCGGCGACTATGCCGAGACGCTTGCCCTCGTCGACGCCAGCCAGTTCGTCGCAGCTGGAGCTGGTCGCTAAACCCGCGTTCAATCGGGACGTCCGCACATGTCACAACTCTGCATAAAGTCCCCTCAGGTTGAGGCCTGAGGGGCACCTTTTGCTTTCAAGGGAGAGCCGACGAACATCCGGCGTAACCGCCATGCCGAAAAGGGTCCGCGCAATTCTGTTTGGTCTCACCTTCGCCGCGCTGATTGGAAGCGGTAAATCGGTGGTCGCAAATGCCGTCACGCCGTTCGAGCGCGCGTCAGGCACGCCGAGGGGGCAGCTGCACAGCCCCTATGCCGACTTCGCAGCCGTCGCCAAGGACGGTCACAAGATCTACCTCTCGCATGACTGCAACGGCTGCCACGGCGGCGGCGGCGGCGGTGGAATGGCAGCGCCCCTCACCAACGAAATTTGGATCTACGGGGACGACGACGACACGCTGTTCAGGGTGATCGCCCTCGGCACCGGAAGCCTGAGCCCCGGCGATGCGTTTCAGAAGCAGGGCTTCGTGCGCAAGGGCTCCGAGAGCGTGGTCGGGCCGATGCCGCATTTCGGCGACATCTTCAAGACCGACGACGAGATCTGGAAAATCATTGCCTGGCTCAGGGCGACGAATTGCGAGCGCCGGCCCGCGCAATGCTGAGGAAACTCCCTCGGCGCTTAAGCCGTGAACGGGAGAGGATAGCCGGTGGCGAGAGCGGAAAGCTCGCCAGTTGCCAGCGAGACGACATGAAAGGTCACGGCGCCTGCGAGCACGCCGATGGTGAAGCGGGCATTGGCGCTCGCCGTTATCGACGAGGCGCGATAGGCGGCGAAGATGCTGGCGCCGAACACGGCAAGCATCGAGAGCGCGCCTGCGGCCACGTTGTTGCACCAAGGGCATTTGAGCTTCGACAGCTCATCGAAGAAGTTGCAGTGGTGATAGAGCCCGGCCCACGGCCAGTCGCAGCCGCAGTCGAACATAAAACCGCAGAGCGGCGTGATGGCGATCAAGGCAAAGACCACAACCGCGGTGACCGCCGCAAGCGAAGGCGTGCCGACCGGCATCCGCGTCAGCTTGATGACGGCCCAAGACAGCGCGAGCACGACAGCGGCAGGGCCAACATAGCTCAGCACCGTCATCGGACTATCCGTGAAGCTCCGCGTATGACGCCCTCGCGAAACCGGAAAGCCGACGCGTTGTTCTTGTGTCCGACCTATTCTTAGCGCGCAGCCGATTTGGCGTGCTTGCGATAAGGAGCCTGTGCCGTGGGCGCTGGGCAGTAAAGCGCGTCAAAACCGCCTGGCTCGGCAATGCAGCGGCCATGATGCGTGACCTGCGGATTGTAAATTCCCGTGGCCGACAAGAATGGCACGGCCATAATCATCAAGATCGTTCCCATCGGAACCCTCCCCAATTCGGCGTAGCACACGCCTCAGAGAGGGTACCACTCCCGTCCAGGCTTGTTCCATGGTTCGCGGAAAAAGCTTGCCGCGTTGCCCTTTTAACACGCCCGCGTCTCTTGGGGCCCGAGCCTTGAGGCCGGCCGGGGCGTTGCGAGCTGTGCGGCACCTGGATTGCAAAATGAGAAAGGGACCCGAAGCGGGTCCCTTTCTTTGCAATCTCGATCTGCTGATTATGCTAGGCGGCCTTCCGGGCCTTCCAGGCTAGCCTCCGAAACGAAACGGTTGCGGAGCTTCTTGCTGATCCAGGCGAGGGGGCGCCTCCTCCTCTTCGAGAAGCCTACCCACGATCGGGGTTGCGATCATGCACCGGCGCACTCGATCGATGCAGCCTGAAGAAGCCGTAGAAATAACTGAGCCAGAGGATGACGGAGAGGCCGTAGAAGATGATGGTTCGCACCAACCCCGGCCAGGAGCCGGCGGGGCCGATGGCGATCACGTTGGGGTACCAAGAGAAGAGCGTGGAACGCCACCCGTTCCACATGAGGGTCATCTCTGTGTTGCGAGACTGCGCGGTCTTGGCGTCGTTGAAGACGCGTTCGCTGTTGCGCTTCAACCACCACCACGAATCTTCGTTGATCAGCTCGAGCCCCCTGTCGGATCGGTTGCGCATGTAGATGTATTCGATGTCGCTCGTGTTGCCGCGGGCGTCGGGATCGCTGCGGCGCACTTCCGTTCCCGTGATGACGCCGGTTGTCCATGTTGGACGTGCGTATTCCCATCCAAACCAGAGGGGGATGCCCAGCACGAGTGCAGTGATGGCCAGAACGGGACTTCCCCTGCGCCATAAGATAAAGGCGAGCACGAGAATCGCGAGCAGGACGATATAACCGACAGACAGCCAAGCCTGGAGCATGGCTCAAACCTCACCGCAGATAAGACTCGAAACGGTCGAGCCGCCGCACCTTTCAGTATCAATGACAACGCAACTTAATGCCTCAATCCCTGCGCGCAACGCCACGCTGATTCAACGCTGTCCTAAGACCAGTGCCGGCTGTGACGATGCGCTCGAACAGCGCCGCGCTTTCGTAGCCCCCTGGTAGCCTCGGCTACATCGAGTTCAGTGCCATTTCGGCTAAGTTACTTGGAAAAATTGGCTCCCCGGGCCGGATTCGAACCAGCGACCCAGCGGTTAACAGCCGCTTGCTCTACCTGCTGAGCTACCGGGGAGCAGAGCGCGCATAGGAAGCGCAGCTAGGCGGCGTCATAGCAAATGCCGGCATGGCTTGCCAGAGCTTTACGGGCCGCCATTGGCAGGGCCCTTGCGGCCAAAGCACCGATTGCGGCGCTTCCCCACTACGCCTATGTGGGAACGATCTGCCGGAAGTTCGACCATGGCCGCCAAGATCCGCTTCGCCAACCGTCATTTTCACCTGCCGCAGTCGAAGCCGATCCGCATCGGCCTCGGCATTCTGCTCGTCGCTTGCGGCCTCGTCGGCTTCCTTCCCGTGGTCGGCTTCTGGATGATCCCGCTCGGCCTGCTCGTGCTCTCGGTCGACGTTCCAATCGTGCGCCGTTGGCGGCGGCAGCTTGCCGTGTGGTGGTACCGCGACCGCAAGAACGGAAACGAGACGAGCGCGGCAAACGGGTCGAGCGGGGCTAGCGCGCCGAAGAAAGACTCCTCGGCGAGGAAGCCGAACGATGGGTCCGTCTGAGAGGTGGAGGCCACGCCCGGAATCGAACCGGGGTGCGCGGATTTGCAGTCCGCTGCGTCACCACTCCGCCACGTGGCCAGTTTAGGGGGTGCCCGAAGCCAGTAACTAGGTGCCGATTGGCATGCGCGTCAATATGCTGTGAAGCTTCGGCGCCGGGAGGTAAGGGGGTTATCCATGATCGATTTCGAGCAGGCGCGGGCGACCATGGTCGAATCGCAGCTCCGCACCGATAAAGTGACCGACCGGCGCATCCTTTCCGCTTTCGGCACGCTGCCGCGGGAGCGCTTCGTTCCTGAGGGTAAGCGCGAGCTCGCTTACAGCGATGCGAGCCTCGAAGTGTGGCCGTCGATCGACGGGGCGCCTGCGCGTTTCCTGCTGCCGCCAGTGGTGCTCGCCCGCCTGATCCAGCTCGCCGCGGTCGAGGAGAAGGATGCGGTGCTCGATGTCGGCTGCGCCACCGGCTATTCGACCGCCGTGCTTGCGCGCATTGCCCGCAGCGTGACCGCCGTCGAGGCAGAGCCTGAGCTCGCTTCTGCCGCCCGCGAAGCCTTGCAGGAGCTTGGCGCTGCCAACGCGACCGTTAGGGAGGGGGCTCTAACGCGCGGCGCGCCGGAATCAGGGCCTTTCGACGTCATCCTGCTGAACGGCAGCGTGCCTGAGGTGCCCGATGCGCTCCTTGCCCAGCTGAAGGAGGGCGGCAGGCTTTGCGCCGTCATTGCCGCGGGCCGCGAAGGGCGCCCGCGCCAGGGCAAAGCCACGCTTTTCGTCAAGGTCGACGGCGAGGCGAGCGGGCTGCCACATTTCGACGCCAATGCCAGGCTGCTCCCGGGCTTTGCGCCTTCTCCAAGCTTTACCTTCTGATTTTCCCCAAGTTTTTCCGCGTCTTCTGGCCGCACTGTTGCTGCGATCCCACACTGCCGCGGGCATTTGTGTGGAGATCCGCCTCTCCGGTTACCTCTCTCCTTGGGGTGCTCTATGGTCGAAGCGCAGTCGGGGGCGGGGGCCGATTCCTGACTGCGGAGGCTTTAGAAGGTGACAGGCGTCCAGAGCAGGAAACCCAAGTCCTGCGCGGAAGGCTCTTGGCGGCGTGGCGGGGCGGCGGCCATCGCATGTCTTGCCTTGGGAGCCATTTTCTGCGCGCGCCCTGCTGTGGCCGAAACGCTGGTGGAGGCGTTGGCCAACGCCTATCTCATCAACCCGGTGCTGAATGCCGAGCGGGCAAATCTGCGCGCCACCGACGAGCAGGTCGCCGTGGCCAAATCAGGCTTGCGCCCGAATATCAGCGCATCCGGCGACGCGGCCTTTCAGAACCAGGAATCCGACATCGCCGGCGCGACCCGGAGCAATCAGCAGAAATGCGACAGCGCCACGGCGGCACTTGAGCCCGCCTTCTGCGCATCGCTCGAGGCTAGCGCAGGCCAATTTCGGCCAGAACGGCGACATCTCCAGCGACGGGGTCACCCATCCGCGCGGCTATTCCGTCAATCTCAGCCAGACCGTCTTCTCGGGCTTTCAAAATATCAACGCCATCCGCCAGGCCAAGGCTACGGTGCAGGCCGGGCGCGAAGGCTTGCGCGCCACCGAGCAGACCACGCTCCTGAACGCCGCCACCGCCTATGTCGACGTGGTGCGCGACCAGGCGGTGGTGAAGCTTCGCCAGACCAACGTCGACGTGCTGACCGAGCAGCTCCGCCAAACCAAGGACCGCTTCAACGTCGGCGAGGTGACCCGCACCGACGTGGCCCAGGCCGAAGCGCGAAGGTCGGACTCGATCACGCAGCTTTATGCCGCCCAGGCCAACCTCAAGACGAGCCGCGCCACCTACGAGCAGGTGATCGGTCATCCGCCCTCGAACCTCGTGCATCCGCCGTCCATCGTTCATCTGCTGCCGAGCCAGCTCGAGGACGCGATGACGCTTGGCGACGGGCAGAACCCCTTCATCCTCGCGACCGTCTACCAGGAGGAGGCGTCGCTCTATAACGTCGCTCAGATCGAGGGCGAGCTGTTGCCGGAAGCCACGCTCGATGTCCAATACTCGCAGCGCTTCGGCTTGAGCAACACGCTGAAGGAGCAGCAGGTCACGACCGTGATGGGCCGCGTGAACGTGCCGCTCTATCAAGGCGGCGGCGTTGCCGCGCGAATCCGCCAGGCCAAGGAGGTGAATAATCAGCTCAAGAAAGAGGTCGAGGATGCAAGGCTCCGCATCCACGCCGAGGTGATCGCGAACTGGGCCCAGCTTCAGGCCACCGCCTCCGAGATCCAGTCTGCCCAGGATGCGCTCGAGGCCAACCGGATCGCGCTCGAAGGGGTGCGCGAGGAGGAGAAAGTCGGCCAGCGCACCACGCTCGACGTGCTTAACGCCGAGCTCGAATATCTCGGCTCGCAAATTCAGCTCGTCACCGCCAAGCGCGACCGCGTCGTGGCCGAATATGCCCTGTACGGATCAGTCGGACGGCTGGACGCACAAAGTCTTGGTTTATCAGTGCCTTACTACGACCCGTTTGAGCATTACAATATAGTTAAAAACAAGTGGTTCGGGCTCAGACCGCCGCCTCCGCCGGCCCCCGACGAGTGATCGGCCTCCAGGGTTAAGGTTACAATCATAAACCCTGCCCGAACCAAGCCGAGACTTGTACGTTAACCGTGTGTTAAGCTGCGAAGGCTTGAGGAAGCCACCCAGGTTTGACCGCGGGGTGCAGCGGGGCAATGGCGGCAAGGGATTCCAGCTATGAGCAGCACGGAACGGGCTCCCGAACCGACGATGGAGGAGATTCTGGCCTCTATTCGTCGGATCATCTCTGACGACGAAGCGAGTTCGGTACAACAGCGCGCAACGAGTGCAGAGTATGCGGAGCAGGTCCGGGCCGATGATACCGATGATGGTGCAGCCGACACGCAGATGATCGATGACATCGCGCGCGTGTTGAGCGGCAGCGCCAGTCCGGCATCAAACGATGACGACGACATCGAGGACATTCTCGATCTGACCGAGCCTGGAGGCTCGGCGACAGACGAAATGATGATGGCCGACGAGCCGGTCACCATCCTCGAGGAGGTTGTCCTCGAAACTGAAGTGTACGCGGAGGAACCGCGCAAGCTCGATTTCTCGGCGGCCTTCCCGCCGGCGAACGAGGATCGCCCGGAGTCTCCTTTCAGTTTTGGCGAGACGGGTCCGACTTTCGTGGAGGAGGCCGCTCCAGCCTATGAGGAGGAGGCGGCTCCAAGCTACGAGGAGGAGATCGCTTCGAGCTATCAGGAGGAGATCGCTGCAACCTATGAGCCGGAGCCTGCGCCCATCGTCGAGATGCCGGCGCCGGAGCCGGTCAAGGCAGCTGAGCCTCTGCCGTCGCTCGACGATCCGACCACGGCGCTTGAGCGGGCCATCGCCGCGCTGAAGGCTGGAGACCTTGCGGCTTTCGCCCGCGAGGCGCAGTCAGACTACACGCCGCCCGAGCCTCTCTACACGCCGCCTGAGCCCGTGGCCGAGGCGGCGCCGGCCGAAACCTCCTTTGAGCCTGAGCCGGCGAGCTTCGAGCCCGAGCCGACAATGGTGGTCGAGGAGGAGATGGTCGTCGTCGAGCTAGAGCCGGAGCCGGAGGTTGAGCCAGAGCCTGAGCCGGTCGTTCCGTCTTGGGCAGCCGAAAGCTCGTCCTGGTCGCGCATGGAACCATCAGAGCCCGAGCCGGAGCCCGAGCCTGAATTCGAGCCCGAGCCCGAACCCGAACTGGAGCCGTGAGCCTTTGCCGTGGCGGAGCGAGGATCAATCCTGGCGCGGAGGCGGTGCCTGCGAATGAGTTCGAGCTCAACCCGACGCGGGTCAATGGCGGCTCGGAGCATGAGCCGCACGATTACGCGGGGCCGGTGTCCTCCAAATCGCTCGAGGACAGCGTCAAGGAGATGCTCAGTCCGATGCTCAAGCAATGGCTCGACGAGAACATGCCGCGCGTGCTCACCGCGGCGCTTCGCGAGGAGCTCGAGAATTCCGACATGCAGCGGCGCTGAAGCCCTTCATCGCCGCCGTCCACTTGCTTCGAGGCGCGCCCTTTAGGCGCGTCTCAGCATATGGAAGCCATTGTTGACAGCGCGGAAGCTGAAATCGTAGGACGCGGGGCCCGCTTTCCTGTCACCGAGCCCAAGCGCCGATGCTCGACAAGACCTATCAGCCAGCCTCCATCGAAGGCCCCACCTACCGCCTTTGGGAGGAGGAGGGAGCGTTTGCCGCCGGCCGCCCCGATCGCGCCGGCGCACGGCCTTTCGCCATCGTCATCCCGCCGCCGAACGTGACCGGCTCGCTGCACATGGGTCACGCGCTCAACAACACGCTGCAGGACGTGCTCGTCCGCTTCGAGCGCATGCGCGGCCGCGACGTGCTGTGGCAGCCTGGGACGGATCATGCCGGCATCGCCACGCAGATGGTGGTCGAGCGGCAATTGATGGAGCGCCAGGAGCCTGACCGCCGCACCCTCGGCCGCGACGAGTTCGTCGCGCCGCGTCTGGCAGTGGAAGGACGAGTCCGGCGGGCTGATCATCAATCAGCTGAAGCGGCTCGGCGCGTCGTGCGACTGGTCGCGCGAGCGCTTCACCATGGACGAGGGTTTGTCGCCGCGCCGTGCGCAAGGTGTTCGTCGATCTCTACCGTGCGGGCCTCATCTACAAGGACAAGCGCCTCGTCAATTGGGACCCGAAGCTGCTCACCGCCATCTCCGACCTCGAAGTCGAGCAGGTCGAGGTGAAGGGTCACCTCTGGCATCTGCGCTATCCGCTCGAAGGCCGCGCCTTCGATCCCGACGATGCCTCGACCTACATCGTCGTCGCCACCACGCGCCCCGAAACCATGCTCGGCGACACCGCCGTCGCCGTGCATCCCGACGACGAGCGCTACAAGGCCCTCGTCGGCGAAGCCACGTGCATCCTGCCGCTGGTGGGGCGGCGCATTCCCATCGTCGCCGACGAATATTCAGACCCCGAAAAGGGCTCAGGCGCGGTGAAGATCACGCCAGCGCACGACTTCAACGACTTCGAGGTGGGCCAAGCGCCATGCGCTGCCGCATGATCAATGTGCTTTCACCAGAGAAGCGAACGTCGTTCTCCAGGACAATCCGGATTTCATCGAGGGCTTACGACTGCGACAGCCGTAACTCGAGGCAACGATCCATGCGTTGCACGGTCTAGAGCGCTGCAAGGAAGCTCGCACGCCAGATAGTCGATCGTCTAGAGCATAGCGGGCTCGTCGAGAAGATCGAGCCTTACGTTTACACCGTTCCCCATGGCGACCGCTCGAATGTCGTCGATCGAGCCCTTCCTCACCGACCAGTGGTATGTGAACGCCAGGGAACTGTCGAAGCCGGCTATCGACGCGGTAAAGCGCAGCCGCACCGTGTTCGTGCCGAAGAGCTGGGAGAACACCTACTTCCATTGGATGGAGACCATCCAGCCCTGGTGCATCTCGCGCCAGCTCTGGTGGGGCCACCAGATCCCAGCATGGTACGGACTTAAGGTAGAAACGACCGAAGCCGGAGAGATCGACGATGTCAGGATCTTTGACCAGGAAAGGGAACTATTTGTAGGGGAGTCCGAAGAGGAAGCGATTGAGCTTGCGCGCCTCAAGTACGGCAAGGAGATTTATGTATCGGCGAGTGCGATTGACGCTGCAACCGACATGATGAATTGGGCGGCTCAAAAAACTCTTCTAGAGCCACTACCGATCTGGCGCGACGAGGACGTCCTCGACACCTGGTTCTCCTCCGCGCTGTGGCCGTTCTCCACGCTCGGCTGGCCAGACGAGACGCCTGAGCTGAAGCGCTACTACCCGACCGACGTCCTCGTCACCGGCTTCGACATCATCTTCTTCTGGGTCGCCCGCATGATGATGATGGGCCTGCACGTCATGGAGGAGGTGCCGTTCCGCGACGTCTACATCCATGCGCTGGTCCGCGACGAGAAGGGCCAG
This sequence comes from uncultured Alphaproteobacteria bacterium, assembly GCA_963740805.1. Taxonomy (GTDB): domain Bacteria; phylum Pseudomonadota; class Alphaproteobacteria; order Rhizobiales; family Methyloligellaceae; genus Methyloceanibacter. The sequence continues at coordinate 241,559 of CAVUFL010000007.1, forward strand.
AAGATGTCGAAGTCGAAGGGCAACGTCATCGACCCACTCGAGCTGATCGACGCCTATGGCGCCGACGCGCTCCGCTTCACCCTCTCGGCCATGGCGGCGCAGGGGCGCGACATCAAGCTCAGCTCAAGCCGCGTCGAGGGCTACCGCAATTTCGCGACCAAGCTGTGGAATGCCGCGCGCTTCGCCGAGATCAATAACTGCGTTCCGGTGAAGGACTTCGATCCGGCCTCGGCCAAAGAGACCGTCAACCGCTGGGTCGCCGGCGAGAGCGAGAAGGCGCTTGCCGCCGTCACCGAGGCGATCGAAGCCTACCGCTTCAACGAGGCCGCAGGCGCCATCTATTCCTTCATCTGGCACAAGTTCTGCGACTGGTATCTCGAGCTGATCAAGCCGATCCTCTCAGGCGCCGATCAACAAGCTGCCGCCGAGACCCGCGCCATGACCGCTTGGGTGCTCGACCGCGCGCTCAAGCTGCTTCACCCCTTCATGCCCTTCGTCACCGAGGAGCTGTGGGCGAAGCTCGCTTCGCCGGGCGCGCCCAGGGACACGCTTCTCATCCTTGCCCCGTGGCCGAAGCATCTTGGCCTCGAGAACGCCGAGGCCGACGCCGAGATCGGCTGGGTGATCAGGCTGATCTCCGAGGTGCGCTCGGTGCGCTCGGAGATGAACGTTCCGGCCGGGGCGAAAGTGCCTCTCGTCATCTCTGGCGCAAGCGACGAGACCACGACGCGGGCGAAGCGCCATGAGGAGACCATCCTGCGCCTTGCCCGCATCGATGACATGAGCTTCGGCAAGGCACCGGCAGGTGCGGTGCAGATCGTGCTCGACGAGGCGACGCTCGCTCTGCCGCTTGCCGGCATCATCGACGTCGCCGCCGAGTCGAAACGCTTAAAACGCGAAATCGACAAGGTCGGGTCGGAAATTCGCCAGCTTGATGCCAAACTTGCCAACGAGAAGTTCGTCGCCCGCGCCCCTGAGCACGTGGTCGAGGAGCAACGCGAACGTAAGGCTGACGCTGAGGCGACGGCCGCAAGGCTTGAGCAGGCCTTGAAAAGGCTGGAAGCAGCACTTTAATTCCCGCCTTACCCTTCCAATTTACACAAATTCTTCACGCTGTTACCCAAATACCACAGACTGCGGCATTTTCGCCTCGTTTGCGCCATAAAACTTTGAGAGATCAGGGTTTGTACGAGGAGCGCTCGGCCTGAGTAGCGTTTCGGGGTTCCCGCGGGGGAGAGAGCCGAAACGGAGGCCGATTTCAGTGAGTAGCGGTGGCGGGGAGCCACTGGCTTCTCTTGCACCTCATCCGGGCAGTTGAGATGGACGCAAAGACGTTCGATAAGTCGCGTTTGCCCAGCAGGCACGTCACCGAGGGTCCCGCCCGGGCTCCCCATCGTTCCTATTACTACGCCATGGGTCTGTCGCGTGAGCAGATCCATCAGCCGTTTGTCGGCGTCGCCACCTGCTGGAACGAGGCCGCGCCCTGCAACATCTCGCTGATGCGCCAAGCGCAGGCCGTGAAGCAGGGCGTGTCGGCGGCGAACGGCACGCCGCGCGAATTCTGCACCATCACCGTGACCGACGGCATCGCCATGGGGCATCAGGGCATGAAGTCCTCCCTGCCGTCGCGCGAGGTGATCGCCGATTCGATCGAGCTCACCATGCGCGGCCATTGCTACGACGCTCTGATCGGCGTCGCCGGCTGCGACAAGTCTCTTCCCGGCATGATGATGGCCATGTGCCGCCTCAACGTGCCGTCGATCTTCATCTATGGCGGCTCCATCCTTCCGGGGTCCTATCGCGGCCGTCCGGTCACGGTGCAGGACCTGTTCGAGGCGGTCGGCCAGTTCTCCGTCGGCAAGATGTCCGCCGACGATCTCGATGAGCTCGAGCAGGTCGCTTGCCCCTCTGCCGGCGCTTGCGGCGCGCAATTCACCGCCAACACCATGGCCACCGTGTCGGAGGCCATCGGCTTGGCACTTCCATACTCGGCCGGCGCGCCTGCGCCTTACGAGATCCGCGACCGCTTCTGCATGGCTGCCGGCGAGAAGGTCATGGACCTCATCGCGCTCAACATCCGCCCGCGCGACATCGTCACCCGCAAGGCGCTGGAGAATGCCGCTGCCGTGGTGGCGGCGACCGGCGGCTCGACCAACGCCGCGCTGCATCTTCCTGCCATCGCGCATGAATGCGGCATCGACTTCGACCTGTTCGCCGTCGCCGAAGTGCTGAAGCGCACGCCCTACATCGCCGATCTCAAGCCGTCGGGCCGCTACGTCGCCAAGGACATGTTCGAGGCTGGCGGCATCCCGCTCCTGATGAAGACTTTGCTCGACCACGGCTATATGCACGGCGATTGCCTGACGGTGACCGGGCGCACCATGGCCGACAATCTCGCCAAGGTGGCGTGGAACCCGGAGCAGGACGTGGTGCGTCCCGCCGGCAATCCGATTTCGCCGACCGGTGGTGTCGTCGGCTTGCGCGGCTCGCTCGCGCCTGACGGCGCCATCGTCAAGGTCGCCGGCATGATTGGACTGAAATTCCGCGGACCCGCACGCTGCTTCGACTGCGAGGAGGACGCCTTCGCCGCGGTGAGCGCGCGCCGCTACAAGGAGGGCGACGTGCTCGTCATCCGCTATGAGGGCCCGAAAGGCGGCCCAGGCATGCGCGAGATGCTGTCGACCACGGCTGCGCTCTACGGCCAGGGCATGGGCGACAAGCTTGCGCTCATCACCGACGGGCGCTTCTCCGGCGCCACGCGCGGATTTTGCGTAGGTCATGTCGGGCCAGAGGCTGCCGTCGGCGGCCCGATCGCGCTTCTCCGCGACGGCGACATGATCGTGCTCGATGCCGAGAAGGGCACGCTCGACGTGGAGCTCACCGAGGCCGAGCTCGATAAGCGGAAAGCGGCATGGAAGCCGCGGCCCAATCCGTTCCAGAACGGGTATCTGTGGAAATATGCGAACGAGGTCGGTCCGGCGCGCACTGGCGCCGTCACTCACCCCGGCGCTGGCGTGGAAGTAGCGTGTTATGCAGATGTTTAAGCAGAGCCTGATCGCCCTCTTGGCGCTGACCGCGATGGCGGCGCCGCTTGCCGCCGGCCATGCCGAGGACGCATCGCCTTTCGTCTCGGCCACCGCTGCCTACCGGCAGGGGATCGCCGAGCTGAAATCGGGAGAGACCGAGGAGGCGTTGCCGGCGCTGGAATATGCCGCCGACCACGGCGTGCTCGGCGCGCAGCTCAAGCTTGCCCGCATCTACGCCGTCGGCAATGGCGTGCGCAAGAACGAGGGCAAGGCCTACTTCTACTACCGGCAGATCGCGAACCAGCGCGCCGACATCTCGCCCATGAGCCCGGTGTCGAAATACGTCGCCGAGTCCTTTGTGGCGCTCGGGAAATATTATATCGACGGCATTCCGGCCGCCGATGTGCCGCAGGACCCGATCCGCGCGGCGCATCTCTTCCGCCACGCGGCGAGTTATTTCGGCGATGCCGATGCCCAATATGCGCTTGCCCGTCTCTATCTCGACGGCACCGGCGTCGACAAGAACGTGGGGCTTGCCATCAATTGGCTGGCGACAGCCGCCAAGAAGCAGCATGCGGCAGCGCAAGCCAAGCTTGGCGAGCTTCTGTGGCGCGGTGGCGATGAGGTCCACCAGCGGCCGGCACGCGGCCTCGCGCTGATCATGCTCGCTCACGCCAATGCCAAGGCGGACGGCAAGGAGCCGAAATGGATCGAGGATCTGTACCGCGAAGTGGTGGCAGCGTCGACTGCCCCCATGCGCAAGGAGGCTCAGACCCTGATGCCTGAGCTTGGCGGGCAGATTGCCATCGACGAGGTTCCCACCACCGTCAAAGCCACCCCGGCCGAAGAGCTGCTGATGCCTGCCTCTAGCGGAACGTCGGCTGCCGCGGCGCCCGCTGCCACGCCGTCTGGCGCCATGACCTCCGACGCAAGCGCGCCGAGCGGCCCCGCGGCGGATAAGATGGGCGCTCCGCTAGGCTTCGGCGACATGGGCGGCCCCGCAGGTCTCAAGCCCTAAACACTGAGCTCAAGCCACACCGGCACGTGGTCTGACGGCTTCTCCCAGCCGCGCGGGGCAGGATCGATCTCGCATTTGACCAAGCGATCGGCGGCCTGCGGCGAAAGCAGCATGTGGTCGATGCGAAGCCCGTGGTTCTTCTGCCAGGCGCCGGCCTGATAGTCCCAGAAGGTGAAGCGATGCGGCTCGTCGTGGCAGGCGCGGTAGGCGTCGGTGAGCCCGAGATTGGTGAGCGCCTGGAAATGCGCGCGCGTCTCGGGGCGGAACAGGGCGTCGTCGACCCAGGCCGCCGGCGCATAGACGTCCTCAGGGGTGGGGATGACGTTGAAGTCGCCGGCGACGATCATCGGCTCTTCGAGCTGCAGCAGCCCCTTCACCCGATCGCGTAAGCGGCTCATCCACGCAAGCTTATAGGCATATTTTTCCGTTCCGAACGGATTGCCGTTCGGCAGGTAGATATTGACCAGCCTGAGCACGCCCGAGGGCACCGAGACCACGGCCTCGAGATAGCGCGCCTGCACGTCATCAGGGTCGCCGGCAAGCCTCGGCGCTACCTCATCGAAGGGCAGCTTGGAGAGAAGCGCCACCCCGTTGAAGCCCTTCTGCCCGTGCACGGCGATATTGTAGCCGAGCTCCTCGAATTCGAGCCGCGGGAAGGCATCGTCCACGCATTTGGTTTCTTGCAACAGCGCGATGTCCGGCGAGGCGGCCTTGAACCAGGTCCGCGCCGCGTCGATGCGCGCCTTGATGCCGTTGACGTTCCAGGTGGCGATTTTCATGGTCATATTATTGTCATTGCCCGGCTTGACCGGGCAATCCAGCAACCCGGTCAGTACAGGTTAGCGAGCACGGCGGTACTGGATTCCCGCTTTCGCGGGAATGACAAGCGTAAGGCTAGATCGAGAAGCTGGTGCCGCAGCCGCAAGAGGCGGTGACGTTCGGATTGTTGATCTTGAACTGGGCGCCGATCAGCTCGTCGACGAAGTCGATCTCCGACCCGCGCACGAAGCCGAGCGAGATGGGATCGACCACCACGCGGGCGCCGTCGCGCTCGACCACCACATCGTCAGGCGCCCGGTCCTGCACCAGGTCGAAGCGGTATTGGAAGCCCGAGCAGCCTCCGCCCTCGACGCTGACGCGCATCAGCGCCGCGTGCTCGGCCTGCAAGATCTCGGCGATGCGCTTGGCGGCGCGTTCGCTCAATGTGATGGACGGTTCGCTCATCTTTTGTATAGCTAGCCCGTGCCTGGCCGGCTCGCCATGAGCCTGCTTTCGCGCACGGTATAGCAGGAAGATAGGGTGGCGGCAGGGCTTGTCAATCGACCGTAGCCGCAAAGCCGACAGGGCCTTGGCGCCTTACGCCGTGGATGAGCGCCAAAGCCGGGGCCGGCTTATGCCTGAGGCGCCTAGCCCCACGCGCTCGCTCTACGCGCGGGACCGCGACCGCATCCTGCATTCGACCGCTTTCCGCAGGCTGACCCACAAGACGCAGGTCTTCATCTATCACGAGGGCGATCACTACCGAACCAGGCTCACCCACAGCCTCGAAGTGGCGCAGATCGCCCGCTCCATGGCGCGCACGCTCAGAGTGGACGAAGATTTGGCCGAGGCTCTCGCCCTTGCCCACGACCTCGGCCATCCGCCCTTCGGCCATGCCGGCGAACGGGCGCTCGATGCCGCCATGGCGGGGGAGGGCGGCTTCGACCACAACGCCCAGTCCTTGCGCGTGGTCACCGAGCTTGAGCGGAAATATGCGCGCTTCGACGGGCTCAACCTCGCCTGGGAGACCTTGGAAGGACTGGTGAAGCATAACGGCCCGCTGAGCGCCGACGCGGGCAGGCCTGTCCCGCAGCCCATTCTCAGTTATTGCGCCAAGCAGGATCTCGCGCTCGACACCTATCCTTCAGTCGAAGCGCAGCTTGCGGCGCTCGCCGACGACATCGCCTACAACAATCACGACGTCGATGACGGCTACCGCGCCCATCTGCTTACCTTCGCCGAGCTTGCCGAGGTGCCGATTGCGGGCCGTGCGCTCGCCGAGGTGCAGGTCGGCCTATCCAGGGCTCGACGGCACGAGGGCGCTCTACGAGACCACGCGCCGCCTGATCACCGCGCTGATCGACGACGCGGTCGCCGAAACGCGGCGGCGGCTGCAAGACCTTTCTCCCATCAGCGCCGACGATGTGCGCCATGCCGGCGGCCCAGTGGTCGCCTTCTCCGCAGCCATGAGCCGGGACCTCGACGCTCTGCGCGCATTCCTGGTCGCGCGCGTCTACCGCCATGAGCGCATCGCGAGGGTGATGGGCGATGCCGAACGCGTGGTCGGCGATCTCTTCGGCCTTTACCGCGCCCATCCCGACGCTTTGCCGCCGGAATGGCGCGAGCAGGCGCCGGAGAAGGGCTATCCCCGCTATGTCTGCGATTTCATCGCCGGCATGACCGACCGCTACGCGCTCGCCGAGCACCGCCGCCTGTTTGACGCCACTCCCGAATTGCGTTAGTCGCGCGGGCACCATCGGGAGCAGTCATGGACGTCTTTGCAGGGTTCCACGGTCGCGTGCTGGCGGCCGTCCAGCAGCTCAAGCATGACGGCGTCGTGCCGCACGAGGCGAGCATCGAAGGCATCACGCTCGAGCCTCCGAAAGATGCGCGCGCACGGCGACCTCGCCACCAATGCCGCCATGGTGCTGGCCAAACCCTCTGGCCTCGCACCGCGGACGCTTGCCGAGCGCATCGTTCCGCTGCTCGCCTCGGACCCTCACATCGAGAGCGTCGAGATCGCCGGGCCAGGCTTCATCAATCTCACCCTTGCTGCGAGTTTCTGGCCGAGCGTGCTGCGCATGGTGCTCGAGCAGGGCGACGGCTATGGGCGAAGCGCGATCGGCAAGGGCAAGGCGGTGAATGTCGAATATGTCTCGGCCAACCCGACCGGTCCGATGCATGTCGGTCATTGCCGTGGCGCCGTGTTCGGCGATGCGCTCTGCAATCTGCTCGTCTTTGCCGGTCATGGCGTCACCCGCGAATATTATGTGAATGACGCTGGCGCCCAGGTCGATGCTCTGGCGCGCTCTGCTTTTCTCCGCTACCGCGAGGCGCTCGGAGAAGACATCGGCGCGATTCCGGAAGGGCTCTATCCCGGCGATTATCTGAAGCCGGTCGGCGCCTTGCTCGTCGAGCAGCACGGAAGCGAGCTGCTTGGCCTCTCCGAGAGCGAATGGCTGCCGATCGTGCGCGATGCGGCGCTCACCGCCATGCTCGCCATGATCGAGAAGGATCTCGGCGAGCTCGGCATCCACCACGACGTGTTCTTCTCTGAGCGCTCCCTGATCGATGGGCCGCGCGATGAGGTCGCCGAGACCATCGCCGATCTAAAATCGAACGGCCTCGTCTATGCCGGCAGACTGCCGCCGCCGAAAGGGAAGGTGGACGAGGAGTGGGAGGACCGTGAGCAGCTTCTGTTCCGCTCGACCGCATTCGGCGACGACATGGATCGACCTCTGGTCAAGTCCGATGGCGGCTACACCTATTTCGCTTCCGACATGGCCTATCACCGCGACAAGTTCAGGCGCGGCTTCTCGACCATGATCGATGTCTGGGGTGCCGACCATAGCGGCCACGTCAAGCGCATGCAGGCTGCGCTCGCAGCGCTGACCGGCGGCAAGGCAGAGTTGGATATCAAGCTCGTTCAGCTTGTCCGCTTGTTTCGCGGCGGAGAGCCTGTCAAGATGTCCAAGCGTGCCGGGACGTTCGTCACGCTCCGGGACGTCGTGGACGAGGTGGGCCCTGGCCCCGTTCGCTTCATGATGCTTTACCGGAAGAACGACGCGCCGCTCGATTTCGACTTCGTCAAGGTCACCGAGCAATCGCGCGACAACCCGGTCTTCTACGTTCAGTACGCCCATGCCCGGGCGAGTTCCGTGTTGCGTAACGTGCGTAATGTCTTCGCCGATCTGGATTTGGGGGGTGAAGCCTTGGCGCGCAGCGATTTGGGCCGACTCGGCGATGTGGCTGAAGTGGCGCTAATCCGTAAGATTGCCCAATTTCCAGGTATAGTCGAAGCATCGGCACAAGCACACGAGCCGCACCGGATCGCCTTTTATCTCTATGATATTGCTGCGGAGTTTCACGCTCTTTGGAATAGAGGCAAAGACTTGCCACAATTACGATTTATTTACGAAACAGATCGAGAGTTGACACGTGCTCGCGTGGCGCTAGTTGCTGCCACAAAGCAAGTTCTGGCGTCGGGTTTGGGCATTCTCGGCGTCAAGGCAATGCACGAGATGCATTGAGGGAAAACGGGGCGGGGGAGATGGTTCGGGGGAAGCACCATGTCCGTGCACGATGAAGGGTACGGGGACAACGCCCGTCCAACCCTTGAGTTCGAGTCCGATTTCGCCAACCGTTTCAGGAGCGTCGGTGCCGAGGGCGATCAGTCCTGGGGTGCGCCCGCACACACAGCTCATAGGAGCGAGGAACCTTTCATGACGTCGGGAGCAGGTAGACCGGGCCAGCCGGGACAGCGCTCTATTTTCGGAACCGGCCGCGGGCCGGTTTTTGCGCAAATGCCCGCCTATAAACCGGTAACGCGAGGACAAGAGCCGCAGCCGCAGCATCTGCCGGAACCGCCCAAACCTGATTATGGCGCCTACGCCAGGCAGGGCACTGAGCCACAGAGCCCGCAGATGCCAGGGGTATCCGGCTATTCCAACGGCGCCCCGCCGTCCTACCAAACTCCGAGCGCGCAGCCGCGAAGCTACACAACCCCAGATTTCCCAAATCCCTTCCCGCCGCAGACCTATCCGCCTCAGCCGCAGCCGCAGAACTACCAGCCGCAGCCTCAGAGCTACCAGCCCCAGCCGCAAGCCCGGCCACAAGTGCAGCCGAGCCAACCCTATCCGGGGCAAAGCTATCAGCCGCAGCCTCCAGTCCAGCCGAGCCGTCAGGCTCCGATGCCGGCGGCCCCGGCCTACCAGCCTGAACCGAGCCCGTCGCGATCCTTCCAGGACACCGGTTTTCCTGATCGCATCTTCCCTGGGCAGGCTCACCCTCAATCCGACTTTGCCGACCAGGGGTTCGCCGATCCGAACTATCCGGATGCGAACTTCGCCGACGCGTCCTTCCCCGATGCAAGCTTCCCCGACGCCTCGTATCAGGACGCAAGCTTCCCCGAGGAAAAGACTGGCACGGAGTTCGGCGCTTCATCGCATGAGGCGTTCAACGGACACGAGCCGCTGCATCTTGGCGACGCGGACGGGACCTACGGCGGCGAATCCGACCAGGACTCTTTTGCCGATCCTGCGGGGCACGATTATGCCCAAGCCCACGACGCCGGATCGGCCGGCCCGCGCCCGCTGCCGTCGCATCATGCGCTGCAAGCATTCGATGCCGTCTACGACCAACCGCCGCAAATCCCACTCGGTCGCACCCCTCAATATGCGCATGAAAGCGCGCCCCAGGCCTTCTATGAGGGCGAGCAGGCCGACGCCGACTTCCTCGACGAAAGCCAGTTCATGAACCCTGGCGAAGCGGAGGCAAAGCCCGCGCGCAAATTCAGCTTGAAGAGCCGCAGTATCTACATGGTCGGCAGCGCCTTGCTGGGCGCCGTTGCGCTCGGCGGCGCTCTCGCCTTTGCCTACAAGCAGAGCGGCGGGGCCATGGGCGGAGGCGAGCCTCCGGTGGTTCAGGCCGACAGCAGGCCGGTCAAAGAGGCTCCGCAGCAGCCTGGTGGCAAGGAATTTCCTCACAAAAACAAGCTTATATACGAGCGTCTGCAGAATGGAGATCAACCAGAGGCAGAGCGCATCGTCCCGCGGCAGGAAGAGCTTGCCATGCCGGCGATGCCCGGCGCCGCCGCAGCCGCGCCTGGGGCCGCACCGATGCAGCCGCCGGCCGTGGCGACAGTCGACGACCCGAACGCGGCCGATGGCGGTCCGCGCCGCGTGAAAACCCTTGTTGTCAGGCCTGATGGCTCGGTCATGCCGCCGCCGGAAGCCCCGGCCGCAGCGCCGCAGCAGGCCGCTCCTGCACCTGCGCCACAACAACAGCTGGCTGCCGCCGAGCCGGCCATGCCGGCGATGCCCATGCCACAAGCCGCCCCAGCGCCGGCTCCGGCCCCGGCTCCGGTTGCTGAAGCCGCTCCGCCTCCTGCCGCCGACCCAGCTCCGGTCGCGGCGATTCCGCCAAAGCCGAAAGTTGCCGCCGCCGACGCAGCACCTGCACCGGCCAAGCCGAGCCAGTATGTGGTCCAGGTGGGATCGAAGCAGAATCAGACCGAGGCGCTCGCCACCTTCGCCGACATGCAACAGAAATATCCGACACTTCTCGCCGCCTACCGGCCCATGGTGCAGAAGGCCGACCTTGGCGCCAAGGGCGTCTGGTATCGCCTGCGCATTGGCCCGATCGTCGACAAATCTGCCGCGAGCAAGCTTTGCAGCCAGCTCAAGAGCCAAGGGCACCCCGATTGCCTGGTGATGGCGGCTCAATAGGATTGTGAGCCGCGGCTTGACCGCGGCTCGCGCGGCGGCTAGCCCGGCGTGGTGACTTTCAAGGCCTTCATCTCCGGCTGCGCCGGCGCCGTTCTCACCGACGACGAGCGTGCTCTGTTCGCCGAAGCTCGCCCCTGCGGTCTCATCCTGTTTGGCCGCAATTGCCAGTCTGTCGCCCAGTTGCGCGCTCTCGCCCGCGACTTCCGGGACGCGGTGGAGAGCGACGAAGCGCTCGTGCTGATCGACCAGGAGGGAGGGCGCGTGGAGCGCCTGCGGCCGCCGCGCTGGCGCCATATGCCTCCGGCGCGGGTCTATGGCGACCTCCATCTGTACGATCCCGAAGGCGCGCGGGCCGCGGCCTTTGCCGGGGCGCGGCTGACCGCTGCGGAGCTTCACGACGCCGGCATCACGGTCAATTGCACGCCGGTGCTCGATGTGCCTGAAGCCGGTTCCCATGACATCATCGGCGACCGCGCCTTCAGCTTCGATCCCGACGTTGTCGGCGACCTCGGCCGCTCCGTGATCGAAGGGACCCTCGCCGGAGGCGTGCTGCCGGTGATCAAGCACGTTCCAGGCCACGGCCGGGCGAGAGCCGACAGCCATTTGGCGCTGCCGCGCATCGACGCCTCGGCCGAGGAGCTGATCGACGTCGATTTCCGCCCCTTCATGGCGCTCTGCCATGCGCCGCTCGCCATGACCGCCCATGTCCTGCTGCCGGCCTTCGATGAGAAGCGACCGGCGAGCGTGTCGCCCGTTATAATGGGTGAAGTGATTCGTGAGCTGATCGGACTGACGGGCTTGGTGATGAGCGACGATATCGGCATGAAGGCACTTGGCGGCGGGATGGCCGAGCGTGCCGCCGCCGTCATCGACGCCGGCTGCGACGTTGCGCTCCACTGCAGCGGCGCGTTCGACGAGATGCGCGAGGTCGCAGGCGCCGTACCGCCGCTCGAGGGCGACAGCGCCGAGCGGTTTGCCGCGGCGATCGCCGAACTTGGCCAGCCGCAACCCTTCGATGCCGATCAGGCTCTCACGCTTGTCAGGGAAGCAGGCGGAAGCGGAAGCGTCGCGTGAATTGAATAGAAGCGGCGGGATGGAATGAACGCGACCGAGGACCCCACAGGCGACGCGCCGGACGAGCGCGATGACTTCTCCGACTGGGAGCAGACGGAGGGCGAGGCCCGCGCGGCCTTTGACGAGACGCTGGTCGTCGACGTCGAAGGCTTCGAGGGACCGCTCGATCTCTTGCTCGCGCTCGCCCGCACCCAAAAGGTCGATCTCGCCAGGATCTCGGTGCTGGCGCTCGCGCAGCAATATCTCGACTTCATCGCCGAGGCGCGCAAGCTGCGGCTTGAGATTGCCGCCGACTATCTCGTCATGGCGGCGTGGCTCGCCTTTCTCAAATCGAAGCTGCTGCTGCCGGCCGAGCAGGACGCCGAAGGCGAGCCGACCGGCGAGGAGCTTGCCCAGCTTCTTGCCTTCCGCCTCAAGCGCCTCGATGCCATGCGCGAGGCCGCAGCGCAGCTCATGACCCGCAAGCGGCTGGGACGCGACGTGTTCGCAAGAGGCATGCCTGAGCCCTTGCGCATCACCCGCAAGAGCACCTATCAGGCCAATCTCTACGATCTGCTGAAAGCCTATGCCCAGCAGCGGCAGCGCACGGCGGTGACGAGCTGGCACGTGCGGCCGCGCATGGTGTGGTCGCTGAAGGACGCCCGCGAAGAGCTCGAGCGCCTGCTCGGCATATCTTGCGACTGGGCGCCGCTTGACCAGCTTCTCGCCGAGTTTCTGACCGGGCCTGAGCTGCGCAAGACGGCGCTCGCGAGCGGCTTTACCGCGGCGCTCGAAATGACACGGGAGGGGGCGCTTGAAATCCAGCAGGCGAAAGTGTTTGCGCCGCTTTTTCTTCGCCGCCGCGGGCCAGAGGCCGCGAAGACGCGCTGACGACAACAATGACAACAATGAGGTCATGAATGACTGCGAACAATCTGGAGAGGGCAATGCTGCTGGAGGCGGTGGAAAAGGAGCGGGAGGGCCGCCGCGCATCGCTTCTGCCGTTTCCCTCCAAGACCATGATGGCGCGCCCATCAACGGATAGGCAGGAGAAGCTGCGCATCCTGGAGGCTCTGCTGTTCGCGGCACCTGAGCCGCTCGATCAGGCCGAGCTTGCCAGGCACTTCGCCGAAAGCGAAGACCTCGCCTCCTTGCTCGCCGAGCTGCAGACCCTCTACGCCGAGCGCGGCGTCAATCTCGTGCGCGTCGCCGGCAAATGGGCCTTCCGCACCGCCGCCGACCTCGCCTTTCTGCTCGAGCGCGAGGCCGTCGAGCAGCGCCGCCTGTCGCGCGCGGCGCTCGAGACTTTGGCCATCATCGCCTATCACCAGCCGGTCACCCGCGCCGAGATCGAGGAGATTAGAGGCGTGAGCACCTCGAAGGGTACCCTCGACGTGCTGCTCGAAACCGGCTGGATCAAGCTCAGGGGCAGGCGGCGTGCGCCGGGGCGCCCGGTGACCTACGGGACCACCGAGCAGTTCCTCGGCCATTTCGGCTTCGACTCGATCCAGGACCTGCCTGGCCTCTCCGAGCTGAAAGGCGCAGGCCTCCTCGACTCGACGCTGCCTCCCGGCTTCGCCATGCCCAATCCCAACGACGCTCCTGACCTGCGCGAGGACGAGGACCCGCTCGAGGACGAGCTGGGCGACGACGGCGATCTCCCGGAGGACGAGCCAGACCAATAGAGCTGAGCCCAACTCTTTTCTTGTCATCGCCCGGCTTGACCGGGCGATCCAGTAACCACGGCACTGCGCAATTTCATGATCTGGTGGTTACTGGATGCCCGCGTTCGCGGGCATGACAAGCATGATCGCGTAACTATCGCAAGCTTGCGCGCACTCCGAGTCAAGACGTAGATCAGCCTCGTGCTTGAGTTCTTGAAAGCTGGTCGAGCCGCGCGGGCTCTGAAGCGCGCGCCAAGCGAGCGGGGCAGGGCTCGCGTCACCTTCGCCGCGCGCCTCACCTTCGAGGACGTCTCCAAACGCTACGGCGAGAACCTCGCGCTCGACCATGTCTCGCTCGACTTGGCCCCCGGAGAGGTGCTGTGCCTGCTCGGCCCGTCGGGCTGCGGCAAGACCACGCTGCTCAGGATCGCCGCCGGCGTCGAGCGCCCCACCTCGGGGCGCGTGCTGCTCGACGGCCAGGAGGTGGCCGGGCCCGATCGCTTCGTTCCACCTGAGAAGCGCGGCGTCGGGCTGATGTTCCAGGACTTCGCGCTGTTCCCGCATCTGACCATCCTGCAGAACGTCGCCTTCGGGCTCCGCTCGCTCACGAGAGCCGAGGCGAACGCCGAAGCGCTTGCCGCGCTCGCACGCGTCGGGCTCGCCCATTACGCCCACGAATATCCGCACATCCTTTCCGGCGGCGAGCAGCAGCGCGTGGCGCTCGCCCGGGCGATCGCGCCGCGGCCGAGCGTGCTCCTCATGGACGAGCCTTTCTCCGGCCTCGATCCCCGCCTCAGGGAGAAAATCCGCGAGGAGACGCTCGCCATCCTGCACGAGACGCGGGCGACTTGCATCGTGGTCACTCATGACGCCGAGGAGGCCATGCGCATGGGCGACCGCGTGGCGCTGTTGCGTGCAGGGCAGGTGGTGCAGACCGGGCGCGCACTCGACCTCTACCGCGCGCCGAAGGACATTCTCGCCGCGCGCACCTTCTCCGATTTGAACGAGGTTCCCGCCCGCATCGAGAACGGCAGCGCCAAGACGGTGCTCGGCAGCTTCCCCGCGGGCAGCCTCGCCGACGGCGAGGACGCCATCGTCTGCGTGCGCCAGCGCGGCGTGCGCCTGCTTACCCCCGGTGAAGGCATCCCGGCGCGCGTGCTCGACCTCCGCTTCCTCGGCGACGTGGCGCTGGTGGAGATGGCGGTGCAGGGCCTCGACGCGCCGCTCTTCGCCCGCGTGCGGGAAAGCGACGCGCCTCGCCTCGGCAGCGAGATCGGGATTGGCGTCGACGAAGGCGCGGTGCTGGTCTTCGAAGAGAACGGCAACAGGCTGAATGGCTCGAAATAGGCGCACCTGCACGCGACGCCGGCGGCTTGCGAGCGCCAGCGCTTTGCTGCCATAGTGCCTCGCAGAACCGGCTCGTTGGGGTCAGGGAGATTTTCATGGGATTTGGTAGCGTCTGGCACTGGCTTCTCGTCATTCTCGTGCTCGTGCTTCTGTTCGGCGCAGGCAAGATTTCGGGCCTGATGGGCGACCTCGCCAAGGGCATCAAGAGCTTCAAGAAGGAGATGGCCGAGGGCGACGGTGAGCCAGCGCCCGCGCCGGAGCCCGAGCCTGCGCCGAAAGTGATCGAGCACAAGCCCAAGCCCGCTGCCAAGGCGAAGACCACGGCCCGCGCCAAGACGCCGCGGACGCCGAAGGCGGGCTAAGTATCCTCCAACCACGCCGTCATGCCCGGGCTTGACCCGGGCATCGAGGGGCTACAAGTTCCGAGCACGCGACCCCTGGATTGCCGGATCGACCCCGGACTTGATCCCGGGGATCGATCTCGGCAACGACGAAACCACATCCGCCAACGCGGCGCCAAATCGCATCCATGTTCGACATCGGTTGGTCTGAACTCCTGGTCATCGGCGTGGTGGCGATCATCGTGGTCGGCCCCAAGGAGTTGCCGCGGCTGATGCGCACCTTCGGCCATTACCTCGGCAAGGTCAGGCACATGGCAGCCGACTTCCAGCGCCAGTTCGAGGAGGCGGTACGCGATAGCGAGATCGACGAAGTGCGCAAAGCCATGCAGGACTTTCATGCGGAGGTGTCCGATGTGACTCCGCGCGGAACCGTCGACAAGCCCTTGATGATGCCGACGCCGGCCAAGCAGGCTGCGCCCGCGGCGGCCGAAGTCTCCGAAACAGCGCCGCCCTTGCCCAAGCCAAAGTCCAAGCCGCGAGCGAAGAGGGCCAAGACGGTTCCGGTCAAGACCGTTCCCCTCAAGACGGTTCCCGCCAAGACCGCTGCAGCCAAGAGCAAGACGCCCAAGCCACGCGCCAAGAAGCGCGAGGAGGCGCGTCGTGAGCGATAAGGATCAAGAGGCGATCAACTCGACCAAGGCGCCGTTGATGGAGCATCTCATCGAGCTCCGCCGCAGGCTGATCTGGTCGCTTGGCGCGGTCGCCATCGCCTTCGCCATCTGCTTCTATTTCTCGCGGCCCCTCTACAATCTCCTGCTCTGGCCCTACCGGCTCGCTGCCGGCGTCGATACGCCGATCGAGATGATCTACACCGCGCCGCAGGAGTTCTTCTTCACCGAGATGAAGCTTGCGCTGTTCGGCGCCATCTTCATCGCCTTCCCGGTGATCGCCTCGCAAATCTACATGTTCGTCGCGCCTGGGCTTTATCGCAGCGAGCGGAAAGCCTTCCTGCCGTTCCTGGTCGCGACACCGATCCTGTTCCTGCTCGGCGCGGCGCTCGTCTATTTCGTGGTCATGCCGCTCGCCATGACCTTCTTCCTGTCGATGCAGCAGTCAGGCGACAATCAGGTGCACATCCAGCTCACCGCGCGGGTGAGCGAATATCTCTCTTTGATCATGACGCTGATCCTCGCCTTCGGCATCTGCTTCCAGTTGCCGGTGCTGCTGACGCTGCTCGCCCGCGCCGGGCTGATCACCGCGGCAGCAGCTCAAGGCCAAGCGGCGCATCGCCATTCTCATCGCCTTCATCGTGGCTGCCGTGCTCACCCCGCCGGACCCTTTGAGCCAAATCTCGCTCGCGCTTCCCACGGTGCTGCTTTACGAGCTGTCGATCTACGCGGTGAAGCTCGCCGAGAAGCGCCACGCCGCTTCGACAGCCGCCAAACCAGCGGCGAAGCCCGCGGGCAAACCTGCTTGATGAGCGCTGCTCTCTCACTCGGCGACAAGCGGCTTCAGACGAGCGTGCTCTTCGCCGTCTCTGTCCACACCCTGTTCATCCTCTTCTTTACGGTTTTTCTGTTCCAGCACGCCGATCCCATGGGCGACGGCATGGAGATGGTCGGCTCCAGCATCGCCTTCATGTTTATCTTTCTGCCCTTCAGTCTCCCCGCCTATCTCCTTGCTAAGAGTGGTCGCCTGCTCATCCTCGCGGCCATTCTCGCGCTGATCGCGTCCTTCCTCTATTTCGGCCTCTGGCTCGAGTTTCTCGACGAGCTCAGCATCCAGCCGGCGCCTTGGAACGCGGGATAGCAACCTTGCATCTTCAGGACACCGAAACACTGCTGTTGATCGCGCTCGTCTGGGCCTTGGGCGCCTACCTGATCGTGCCGAGGATGTGGGCGTTCTACTTTCGCCGTCACCCCCTTCTCGCCCAAGTTGGTCGAGTGACCGAGACCGGAGACGGGCATCCAGGCGACCCGGTCAATATCGGTCTCGTCGGGGATGAGGCCGGGCTGGTGCGGGCCATGACAGCGGCAGGCTGGTTCCCGGCGAACCCTATCACCGTGACAAGCAGCGTGCGCATCGCCGCCGATACCGTGCTCCGCCGGACTGACGACGATGCGCCGGTGAGCAATCTGTTCCTGTTCGGCCGCAAGCAGGACTTGGCCTTCGAGCAGCCCATGCCCGGCGGTCCTGGCAAGCGGCATCATGTTCGCTTCTGGCGCTGGGACCAATTGTATGAGGACCGCCCGGCCTGGTTCGGCGCCGCGACCTTCGACAAGAAGCGTGGGGCTAAGCCACACCACCGGACAGGTCACCCATCACATCGCACCCGAGGTCGATGCCGAGCGTGACAGGCTGGTCGCCGAGCTGCAGCAGGCAGGCGTGGTGCAGCAGGTCGACTGGATGGACGGCTTCCACACCGAGCTTGAGGGCAAGAACGGCGGCGGCGATCCCTGGCACACCGATGGCCGCCTCGTCATCGTCACGCTGCGCGTGTCCGGTTAGTCGCTGGTGCGGGAACACATCGTGAGGGTACTCAGGAGTGCTGGGGGTAACTGACGACAAGCCAGCTCCGGCGTACGGGCGTCAAAATGATGTCGGCCCTATGCGAGTGCGTAAGAAATTGCTCCAGCTTTGTCCTGGAGACGTCATCATAATTTAGCCACGCTACGATCTGAGGAGGCATAGGCGTGCTGACGCAGCGGCGGGACTTGTTCTGTTGGACTTTAGGCGCACTGAGACCTTGAACCTGAAGGTTGCACCATCCATATACCATCCATTCAGATGGTGGAGGACATAATGGCCGCCCAAATTCATCGGCTTCGCGACAGAGCGGGCGAGACGGAAAAGATCACGATCAACCTCGGTTACGTCGACCTCGGCCACATCGATCTGCTGGTGCAGGAAGGCTTCTATTCCAACCGTACCGACTTCATTCGGACCGCGATCCGCAATCGGCTTGCGGCCCATGCTGAGGAAGTCAAGAAATCGATTGTGCGGCATACGCTGGAGCTCGGACTCCGCCACTTCACCCGCGCGGATTTGGAGGCGGCCAGAGCGGCCGGGGAAAAGCTGCACATCAAGGTGCTCGGGCTTACCAGCATTGCCCCTGATGTATCGCCGGAACTTGCCTTGGCGACCATCGAATCGATCACCGTGTTGGGTGCTCTGCACGCGACCAAGGAGATCAAGAGCGTGTTAGCCGACCGCATTCGCTGACGCCGCGCATCCTTCATCTCCTCCAGAGGAACCAAGACATGAAAATGGATTTTGCCGACGCCATGCGCACGGCAACGAAATTGACGCGCGCTCAGAAGCTGATGGAAGCGACGCGCGTCATTCAAAGCGCCCTGCTGTTGGGCCGAGGACCAACCGAGCCAGACCACGAACAGGCTGTCGAGGTGCGGGCGATCGAGCCACCCACGATCGATATCGCCCCGAATGCCGCACCAACCGTGACGTTGCCGGTAGGTGATGTTGCCGCGACGCTCGGCCGGGCGAGACTCCCAAGTTTGGGGCTCGATGGCTTGGCGCCAATCAAGCCGCGCAAACCCCTCGAGATCCCCGACGGCGCTCAGTACTTAAGCCGGTCCTATGCCTGCACTGCCGGAAGGCGGAGCTACAAGCTCTACGTTCCTAATCGGCAGCACGCGGGCAGACGCCCATTGGTCGTCATGCTGCATGGCGGCACACAGGATGTCGACGACTTCGCAGCAGGGACCCGCATGAATGGTTTGGCCGAGGAGCATGGATTTCTCGTTGCCTATCCAAGCCAGTGCAAGAGCGCCAATCCATCGCTCTGCTGGAATTGGTTCAAGCCGGAGGATCAGATGCGCGGTGCCGGCGAGCCTTCCATCATCGCCGGAATCACCAGCGAAATTATCGCCGAACATAATATCGATCCGCAGCGCGTATTCGTAGCGGGCCTCTCCGCAGGCGGCGCCATGGCGGCGGTGATGGGAGCGACCTATCCTGAGATTTACGCGGCCGTCGGCGTTCATTCCGGTCTGCCTTACCGGTCCGCCACCGACGTCGCTTCCGCGTTCGCGGCGATGAGGGGCGATCCCGGGCTGCAACGCCGTCAACGGAAACCGCGCCCCAATTCAGATCACGCCTCTCGCGTGCGGACCATCGTGTTCCATGGCGATGCGGATCACATCGTCCATCCGTCGAATGCCGCAAACATCGTCGAGGCGCAAGCTGAGACAGATTACAGCGTGGAGCGTGCGAAGCCCCGATCCTCCGCGAGCCGGACTCATACCCGCACAGTAACCCGAGACAAGACCGGGACTGTGGTGGTGGAGCATTGGCTCATTCACGGCAGCGGTCATGCCTGGTCCGGCGGCAGCGCCGATGGCACCTACACAGACCCGCACGGTCCTGATGCCTCCCGCGAAATGCTGCGTTTCTTTCTTGAAGCCCTGCCGAGTGATTAGAGAATCCCCTTAGGAGGTCTGCAAAAGGGCGGCGGTTCTGGCACGAAGCAGAAATCCGCACCCACCCTTGATCGGGGGCGAGCCGGGACCTCGCGACGTCAGCTCATGACCCTTTTGGAAGAGGGGACTTCAAGTAGCGTGACTTTTGCAACGCGCAGCGTCGGAACCAACCCCGCGGCGAGGAGTTTTCCTGCCGGGCGAGTCGACGGGGGAGGGGGCGATGGCGTTCGCTTATCGGACTCACGAGGCTTTGATCGAACTGAGCCCAGGCGAGGTGGGCCTGTGGCGGCTGCCGCCGATGACGCCGGGGGCCATCATCGTCAAGTCATTCTACGCTATGCCATCCGGCTGGCATTCCAGCAGCCCGGCCACGCCTACTCCACACGGCTCGGGGACGCCGCACCACGGACCCGGCACCCACGTCGGCGGAGCGGGACTGCATCCGCCGCTCGGCGGGATGATGGCCGATCCAGGGGCTCCCAGCCCCGCCACACCGGGCGGCGGCACGATTCACCTCGATCAGCCTCATTTCCCGACCCACGGGACGTTGGGGGATCTGGGGGACCTCGGCGTTTTCGACCCCGGCATCGGCGGCAGCTTCGGCCCGACGATGGAGCTGACGC
This sequence comes from uncultured Alphaproteobacteria bacterium, assembly GCA_963740805.1. Classification (GTDB taxonomy): domain Bacteria; phylum Pseudomonadota; class Alphaproteobacteria; order Rhizobiales; family Methyloligellaceae; genus Methyloceanibacter. The sequence continues at coordinate 261,555 of CAVUFL010000007.1, forward strand.
TGGAGCTTCTGCGCGCCGGCCAAGTGATGCCGGACGTCAACCCGCAGAGCCACACCATCCTGCATCAGACCCCAAACTCCGGAGACATCTGGGCGCTGCGTGTGACCCGCAAGCAGGACGGGTCGCTCGAACGGCGGCGCTACAAGATCCACGTCCAATATCCCAGCGTCCTGCCGGTCCTGACCCGCACCATCCCGATGGGATTCTTCGATCGCGGCTTCGCGCGGAACTGGGATAGCAATCCCTACATCGCCTGGGCCTACCTCGAAGGCAGCCACCTCGCCTACAAGTGGGATGAGCAATTCGCCGAGCTCTACGACAAGTCGCGCGACGACCAGTATGTCAGCCTGGGGACCGACCGCCTGAAACTGCCGCACATCAAACTCGACACTATCCGCGTCCTGGCTGGCGGCGAACAGGGGCCCATCGCCGGCCAGGGTCAGATGCCCTTCTTCAAGCTGCGGCTCGAATTCAGCTACCGGGACTCGCGCACTGTCGAATTCGAGCTCCCTGTCCAGAACTTGTCGGGCCAGCTGCCCGACCCGCTATGGGTCGAGGCCAAGTTCTACTTCTCGCCCTACGGCCAGGGGACCATCGGCTACTACGTGGCCGTGGAGTCGCCGCTGCTCGACGCCATCAACTGGAACGTGACCTACCCCTCCGCCAGCCACGGGACCGAGACGATCAACGTCAGGCAGGTCGCGAAGAAGGCGATCGAGGACTACCTCTACCGGCTGCAGTTCTCCGAAAAGGGCAACCTAGTAGACCGCCACCTCAGACCCTGGCTGGTGGGCCGCTACGAGGTGGAGAACGTCGCCCACAACCGTGACGCCAACGCCATGGTGCTGACCTATGTCGGCCCCCAGACGCCGCCGCATGAGCTGGTGTTCAGCTCCGACACCGGCGGGGCGAGCGTGCACCCGGACATAGTGTCCGACGGCGGCGGAAGCGGCGCGGTCCCGACCGCCGGCGCACCCCGGCTGTTCGACCTGCCGTTCGAGGAGCCGCTGCCCGCCGAGGGAATCGGCGTGGACCCGACGCCGCTGCACGGCGTGAGCCCCGGCGCCCTGTCCAAGATCGAGCACATCATCGTGTTGATGCAGGAGAACCGCTCCTTCGACCAAGTGCTCGGCTATCTGTCGCGCGACGGCATGCTGCCGCGATCGAGGCTGCTTTCCGGCGACGAGAGCGCGGGGCGCGAGCCCGTGCAGGACCACGTCGACGGCCTGCTGCCCGGCGACAATGCGCGCGACGCCATCCGCTTCCCCGATCAGCCCGGCGGCCACATGTTCCGCTCGACGCGCACGCGCACGACCGCCTGGCCTTCGTTCGCCCTCGACAACCCCTGCCACGGACACTCTTGCGTCGAGCGCCAGATCGCCGACGGCATGAAGGGGTTCGTCGCCGACTACGCGCGCAAGCCGGGCATCGGCCAGACCGAGTTGCAACTCATCATGAACTACCTGACCGACGCGGAGCTTCCGGCCTACGGCGCCCTGACGCGCGAGTTCGCCATCTGCGACCGCTGGTTCTGCTCGCATATCGGCGGCACCTTACCCAACCGCTTCATCTCGCTCACCGGCGACCTCAGCGAAGACATCTACGGCAGCCCCGAGGCCGAGAACCCGGATCTGGCGAACGGCTTCGCGCCACTCGAGGCAAGGACCTTCTTCGACCACCTGACGGCGCGGAACGTGTCCTGGAAGCTGTTCGAGCACGGCTACAGCATGCTCAGGCTGATGCGGAACTTCACCTTCGACGAGACCAATATCGCCAACTTCACGAGCGCCACCGACGGCTTCGTCGCTCTCGCGCAGGCCGGCCGGCTACCGGCGGTCTCATTCATCGAGCCGGACTATATCGAGGCGCCCGATGGCAACGACGACCATGCGCCGGCGGACATGTTCAACGGCCAGCGGCTGATCGCCACGATCGTCCGCGCCCTGCTCAATAGTCAGATCGACAGCCAGCTGTGGGAAAAGACCCTGTTCATCATCACCTACGACGAGCACGGCGGCTTCTACGACCACGTCCCTCTGCCCTACCAGACAACTCACACCGCCGCCGACGGGACCACGACCACCCGCGACCTCCCGCCCCTGGCCAACGGCGAGCGGCGCCTCGGCGTGCGCGTGCCGGCCTTCGTGATCTCGCCCTTCATCCCCGCCATGACCGACGGCAAGGTGAACGTGGCTAAGATGATCTACGACCACACCACCATCCCGGCGACCATCCTGCGCCGCTTCTGCGGACCGATCCCGCCCAAGCTCGGCGCCCGCATGGCTGGGATGGCTGACCTGCGCGACGTGCTGACGCTGGATGCGCCGCGCCCGCGGTCGGACTTCAATACACTAGCCGCCGAGATGTCCGCGATCGCGAACCGCGCCTCGGCGCCGGTGAACGGCCAGGTTCCGCCCGCGCCGTTGCGCGCGCCCGCGGCTGACCGGATGGAGGACGACTTCCACGGCCTGATTGCCTACGCCAGTTCCATAACCGGGATGGGTCCGCACTAGCCCAGCTTGCGCTCAAGCTGCGAAGCGATAGCGCATTAAAGACTCCCTCAACAACTCCCTCGCGCACGCTGGGCGGCGAGAAACCTTGGCATGCCACCGCTTCTCCGCGAGGGGGGAGGGGGAAGACGATGACAACGGAGGGGTGGGGCCTTATAGGAAAGCCTCGATTTCCAGCCGGTAGGACCCACCTTGCTCGACATCAAATGGATTCGCGAGAACCGGGACGCCTTCGTTAAGGGCTTGGCCGATCGCGGCGCCGACGGCGCAGGCGAAACCCTCACTCAAATTCTGAGCCTGGACGAGCAACGCCGCGCCACGATTCAGAAATTGCAGGAGGCGCAGGCCCGCCGCAACACGGCGTCGAAGGAGATCGGCCAGGCCAAGGCGAGCAAGGACGAAGCTTCCGCCAAGCGGCTGATGGATGAGGTCGCCGCACTCAAAGGCGCGATCCAGGAGGGCGAGGCTGCCGAGAAACGGCTTGATGAGGAGCTGCGCAATGTGCTCGCGGCTATTCCCAATGTGCCGGCAGATGACGTGCCGGTTGGGCCGGACGAGAAGGCCAATGTCGAGCTGCGGAAGGTTGGCACGCCGCCGAAATTCGGTTTCCAGCCCAAGCAGCATTTCGAGCTTGGCGAAGCTCTCGGCCTCATGGATTTCGAGACCGCTGCGAAGCTGTCAGGTTCCCGCTTCGTGGTGTTGAAGGGCGCCGCTCGCGCGTCTCGAGCGCGCGCTGTCCCAGTTCATGCTCGACCTGCATACGACCGAGCACGGATACACCGAGATCAACCCGCCGCTGCTGGTGCGTCCAGACGTGATGTATGGGACCGCGCAGCTGCCCAAATTCATGGACGATCAGTTTTACGCGAATTCTCTGGACGGTCTCCGCAACGTCACAGCAGTTACGCTAGCGAAGATCCGCGATGGAGACCCGTTCAGTGAAGACTTCAAGCAGGAGCTGGCCAAGAACATGGAGTTCGAGGGACGCTGGCTCATCCCCACCGCCGAAGTGCCGCTCACCAATCTCGTGCGCGAGGACATCACCGACGAGGCGAAGCTTCCCATCCGCGTCACTGCAGGCACTCCATGCTTCCGCGCCGAGGCAGGCGCTGCGGGCAAAGACACGCGCGGCATGATCCGCCAGCATCAATTCTCCAAGGTCGAGCTCGTCTCTATCACCACGCCTGAGCAATCGGCGGAAGAGCACGAGCGCATGACGAAATGCGCCGAGGAGGTCCTGAAGCGGCTCGAGCTTCCTTATCGCGTGGTGGTGCTCTCCACCGGCGACATGGGCTTCGCCGCGCAGAAGACCTACGACATCGAGGTGTGGTTGCCCGGGCAGGGGATGTATCGCGAGATCTCCTCCTGCTCGAACTGCGGCGGACTTCCAGGCCCGGCGCATGAATGCGCGCTACCGCCCGCAAGGCGGGAAGGAGACGCGCTTCGTGCATACCCTGAACGGCTCAGGCGTCGCCGTCGGCCGCGCGCTGATCGCGGTGATGGAGAACTACCAGGAGGAAGACGGCTCGATCCGCATTCCCAACGCGCTCAAGCCCTACATGGGCGGCCTCGCCAAAATCGAAGCTGCGAAGTGATGACTTCTGATTCACCAACCCCCTCACCCCAACCCTCTCCCCGCTGGGGAGAGGGGGAAGAGGTCCGCAGCTCGCCAATCCATTCTCCTCGCCCCTTTGGGGAGAGGGCTTTCCGCCGCGATCTTGCGCGTGCTCAGCGTAGCGGTAGCGCATCAGCCAGCGCGCAAGTCGCATGGCGGAAAGGGTGAGGGGGCTTTGACCGTTTAAGTACCAGCCATGCGCGTCCTGATCACCAACGACGACGGCATCGAGGCGCCTGGCCTCGACGTGCTCGAGCACATCGCAGGCGCGGTGAGCAAAGAGGTGTGGGTGGTGGCGCCCGAGACCGATCAGTCCGGCGCCTCCCATTCTCTCACGCTCGCCGAGCCGTTGCGCATGCGCGAGCTTGGGCGCCGCCGCTACGCGGTGAAAGGCACGCCGACCGACTGCGTGATCATGGGGGTGCGGTTCCTGCTCAAGGATAAGCCGCCGGACCTCGTGCTCTCCGGCGTCAATCGCGGCCAGAACCTCGCCGACGACGTGAACTATTCCGGCACCGTAGCCGGCGCCATCGAAGGCGTGCTGCTCGGCGTGCCGTCGATCGCGCTCAGCCTCGCCATCGGCAATTACGAGACCGGCAAGCCGATCTGGGACACGCCCATGCGTCATGGCGGAGGCCTGGTCGGCAAGCTGCTCAAGGCAGGATGGCCCGAGGGCGTGGTGCTCAACGTCAATTTTCCGAATTGTGAGCCCGATGAGGTAAAGGGCGTGGCAGTGACCTCGCAAGGCCAGCGCCACCCTGACATGCTCCGCATCGAGGACCGGCTCGATACCCGCGGCAAGCCTTATTACTGGGTCGGCATCGAGCGCCGCAAATCGAAGCCGCCGAAAGGCACCGACCTGTGGGCAGTGCAGTCAGGCCGCATCTCGGTGACGCCGCTCCACCTCGACTTCACCGACGCCGGCACGCGCGAAACGCTCGCCGCGGCACTCGGCGAATAGGCCTTCCGCTCTCTCGGAGAGAAGTTCAGTATCGCCGGATACTCGAATGAATCGCTTCCTTGAGGGGATCGCTCGCCATGGCGAGTGAGCCGGACCAGATCGGCCTGATCATGCAGCTCAGGCGCCGCGGCATCCGCGATACGCGGGTGCTGCGCGCCATCGAGCGCGTGCCGCGCGAATTGTTCGTCGACCCAGCCTTTGCCGACCACGCCTACCAGGACATCGCGCTTCCCATCGATTGCGGCCAGACCATCTCCCAGCCTTACGTCGTCGCCTTCATGACCGAGAAGCTCGATCTCGACGACAGCCACAAGGTGCTGGAGATCGGCACCGGCTCCGGCTACCAGGCGGCCGTGCTGTCGCATCTCTGCGGGCATGTGTTCACCGTCGAGCGCTGGCGCGAGCTGCAAAAAGCGGCAAACCGCCGCTTTGCCAAGCTCGGCATCGCCAATGTCACCACCATCATCGGCGACGGCTGGATCGGCTGGCCGCCGCAGGCGCCTTACGATCGCATCATCGTCACCGCCGCTGCGCCAGAGCCCCCGCAGGCCCTGATCGATCAGTTGAAGCCTGGCGGCCGCATGATCATTCCGCTTGGGTCGACCCGCGACACCCAATCGCTGGTCGAGATCGACAAGACCGACATCGGGATCGCCAAAAAGCCTTTGCTTCCGGTGCGCTTCGTGCCTCTGCTGCACGGCAGGGTGAAGCCAGAGGAGCGGGCGTAACGCACTCGCTTAAAGCCGGTTGCTTCTTTTTCGCCCACACCGGAATACCGTTAAAAGCTTGTTTACCGTTCGCGCGCTTAACTCGGGCTCTCGGTCTGTATGCGTTCGAGGGGTACGGGGGAATGCAAGCGCGCGTGTCTTGGTCAGCGTTTGGCCGTTGCGCTCTACTGTCCACAGCATTGTCGGGGTTGACGCTTCTCGGCGGCTGCAGCTCCGGTGCCTCTCGCTTCGACTTTCCATCCTTCGGCCTGACGCGCGCGGAACCTGCGCCGCTCGCCGATCCGAACACCACTGCCTCGCTTCCTCCAATTCCGCCGGAGTCGGTCTATGCGCAGGGCGCTCCGAATGCCTACCAGGGCGGTTCGTATTCCCGCTCGAGCCTGCCGCCGGTGCCCCAGCCCTACACCCAGGCGACGCCTGCCGCCTATTCGCCGCCCTCTGCCAACCTGAAGCCTGAAAGGGCGGCCTATGTGCCGCCGGCGCCGCCTCCGCGATCGAACCTCGCCAAGGTGCGCGCTGCGGCAGAGCCAGTGGCGAAAGGTGAGATCTACAAGGTGCAGGCTGGCGATACGCCGCGGGGCATCGCGCAGAAGACCGGCGTGAGCGAACGGGCGCTGATCGAACGCAACAATCTCGACCCGACCCGCCTCAGGATCGGGCAAACCCTCTACCTGCCGAAAGGCGGCAAGGCTCCGGTTGCGCCGCGCGCTGTGGCAGCGAGCCAGAGCAAGCCAGCTTCTACGCCTGACGTCCACGTGGTGAAGACCACCGCGATCCAGGCGCCTGGGCCCGCGGCGAAACCCCAATCGGCCCCGAAGCCTCAAGCCGCACCCGCGGTGGCGAGCTCCGACGAGGTGATCGGCGGGCAGAACCCGCAAGTGGCGAGCACGCAGCAGCTTCCTGCGCCCGAGCCAATGTCCGGCAACAGCTTCCGCTGGCCGGTGCAGGGGCGCATCATTTCGGAGTTCGGCACCAAGCCCGACGGCGGCCACAATGACGGCATCAACGTCGCCGTTCCGCTCGGCACCTCGGTGAAGGCTGCTGAGAACGGCGTGGTCGCCTATGCCGGCGACGAGCTGAAGGGCTACGGCAATCTGGTGCTGATCCGGCACTCGAACAATTGGGTGTCGGCCTACGCCCACAATGACGAGATCCTGGTCAAGCGCGGCGATCAGGTCCGCCGCGGCCAGGTCATCGCCAAGGCAGGGCGCAGCGGCCAGGTCAATCAGCCGCAACTTCACTTCGAGCTGCGCAAGGGCTCGCGTCCGGTCGACCCGACCAAGTACATGACGCACTCGACGGCGAACGCCGACTAGCAGGTCGTTTCACTCGAACGAAATAGATCTCGTCATGGCCGGGCTTTCTCGGCCATCCGCGCCTTCTTCATCCCTCCCCTTGATGGGGAGGGTGGCGATCGCGGCCGCAGGCCGGGATCGCCGGGTGGGGTGACACGCATGAACCCCCACCCCGACGCCGCCTCAAGAAGGCGTCGTCGGACCTCCCCACAAGGGGGAGGTATGGAGGTTCCTCGTCTTGCCTAGTCATTCGCCGTCGAGCCGCACGCCGAGCCGTCCGGCCAAATCCTGGATGTACTGGAACGCGACGCGGCCCGAGCGCGCGCCGCGCGCAAACGCCCAGGCAAGTGCCTCGCGCGTCAGCGCCTCGTCTTCGATGGGCAGGCGGTAATGCGCGGCGTAACCCCGCACCATGTCCAGATAGTCGTCCTGGCTGCAATTGTGGAAGCCGATCCACAGGCCGAACCGGTCTGAGAGCGACACGGTCTCATCGACACCCTCCGACGGATTGATCGCGGTCGAGCGCTCGTTCTCCAGCATCTCGCGCGGCATGAGATGCCGCCGGTTCGAGGTTGCGTAGAACAGCACGTGCTCGGGCCGCCCTTCGATGCCGCCTTCGAGCACCGCCTTCAGCGATTTGTAGGAGGTGTCGCGCCCCTCGAAGGACAGGTCGTCGCAGAACAGGATGAAGCGCTTGCCCTTGGTCTCGCGGAGACGCGTCAGGCAGCGCGGCAGCGTGCCGATGTCCTCGCGGTGGATCTCGACGAGCTTCAGCGCGCCGGCCTGCGGCGTCGTCTCGCGGCCGACCGCTGCATGCACCGCCTTGACAAGCGAACTCTTGCCGGAGCCGCGAGCGCCCCACAGCAGCGCATTGTTGGCGGGAAGGCCGCGCGCGAAGCGGACGGTGTTGTCGTAGAGCGTGTCGCGCATGCGGTCGATGCCCTTGAGCAGGGAGAGCGGCACGCGATTGACCGCCGCGACCGGCAAGAAAGCCTCTGGTTCGGCCTGCCAGATGAAGGCTTCGGCCTTGTCGAAGTCGGGCTTGCGCGGGGAGGGCGGCGCCAGCCGCTCCAAGGCCCTGGCAATACGCTCGACAAGGCCCCCAATTGGTTCCTGGAAGTTCATGGCCCCTTGGTTTAAGGCTCTCCGGCCCCGTTGCAAAGCCGAGGCGGGCCGCTATAGTCGCGGCACTTTCGTCGAGCCAATCCGCTCAAAATGGACGGCAAGGGCCTTAGAGGGCAACGGGCGGCATCAAGCCAAGCCAAGGATAGGAAGCAATGATCGACGCCGTTTACGCTCAAGCAGCCCCAAGCGCATTCGACGCCCTGAATAGCTTGATCGTTCCGACCGTGCTAATCATCGGCATCATGTATTTCCTGATGATCCGGCCGCAGCAGAAGCGGCTCAAGGACCATCAGGCGCTGATCGCCGGGATCAGGCGCGGCGACACGGTGGTCACCTCCGGCGGCATCCTCGGCAAAGTGACCAAGGTCGATGACCAAGAGTTGCAGGTCGAGATCGCCGAAGGAGTCCGCGTCAAGGTTGTGCGCAGCACGGTCTCCGAGGTCAGGGGCAAGGGAGAGGCTCAAGCGAGCCCTAAGTCGAAGGCGGCGGCGACGGAAGGTGACAAGTGAGCTTCGCTCGGGTCTAGACGCTCAAGCCCCGAAAAGTCCAATCTGGAGTCGATAAGCGGCAATGCTGCATTTTCCCCAATGGAAGGTGATCCTGGTGTTCGGCGTCGTTCTCGCCGGCATCATCTTTGCCCTTCCCAATCTGTTTGCGCGCTCGACTATGGAGTCCATGCCGCGCTGGATCCCGCACCATCAGGTCAATCTCGGCCTCGATCTGCAAGGCGGCGCCCATCTCCTCTATCAGCTCGACGAGAACGAGATGATCGAGGATTGGCTCAACAAGCTGCGCGACGACGTGCGCGAAACGCTGCGCAAGGATCGCATCTCCTACACCGACCTGACGCAGAACGTGGCGGCGCGCACGGTGTCGGTCAAGATTCGCCAGGCCGCAGAGTTGGACAAGGCGTATGAGGCTTTGCGCAAGCTGTCACAGCCGGTTGGCGGATCGTTTGGACTGACTGGCGCCAACAATCTCGACGTCAGCCGGAATGACGACGGCGGCATTGTGCTGAAGGCCACCGACGCCGGCCTGACCCAGCGCATGAACTCGGCCATCCAGGCCTCGATCGAGACCATCCGCCGCCGCGTCGATGCGTTCGGCACGACCGAGCCGAGCATCCAGCGCCAGGGGCGCAACCGCGTGCTCGTACAGGTTCCCGGCATCAGCGACGTCGAGCGGCTGAAGAAGCTCATCGGCGAGACCGGCAAGCTCGAGTTCAGGATGGTCGATCCCGGTGCCAATGCGCAGCAGGTGGTGGATACCAAACAGGTGCCCATCGACGATGAGCTGCTCTACTCCAAGGACACCCCGCCGGTTCCCTATGTGATCAAGAAGCAGGTGCTGGTGAGCGGCGAAAACCTGGTCGACGCCCAACCTGGCTTCGACCAGCGCACCAACGAGCCGATCGTGACCTTCCGCTTCGACGCCACCGGCGCCAAGCGCTTCGCCAGAGCGACGCAAGAGAATGTAGGCCTGCCCTTCGCCATCATCCTCGACGGCAAGGTGGTCTCGGCGCCGGTCATTCGCGAGCCGATCCTCGGCGGTTCCGGGCAGATCAGCGGCCGCTTCACCGTTCCAGAGGCAAGCGACCTTGCCGTGACCCTGCGGTCCGGCGCGCTGCCCGCCAAGCTCACCGTGATCGAGGAGCGTACCGTCGGCGCAAGCCTCGGCGCCGACTCGATCGCCTCAGGCACGAAGGCCACGCTGCTTGGGATGCTGCTCGTGGTGATCTTCATGTTTGCAGCCTACGGGCTGTTCGGCCTATTCGCCAACATCGCCCTCGTGGTCAACATCGCGCTCATCTTCGGCGTGCTTTCGCTGATCGGCTCGACCCTGACGCTGCCGGGCATCGCCGGCATCGTGCTCACCATGGGTATTGCGGTCGACGCCAACGTGCTCATCAACGAGCGCATCCGCGAGGAGATACGCTCAGGCAAGTCGCCGGTCGCTTCCATCGAGGCCGGCTATCAGCGGGCCATGACCACGATCATCGACTCCAACATGACCACGCTGATTTCGACTCTGGTGCTGTTTTGGCTTGGCTCCGGTGCAGTGCGCGGATTTGCCGTGACGCTCACCATCGGCATTCTCGCCTCCATGTTCACCGCCGTGACCCTGACGCGGCTCATGGTGTCTTATTGGCTGCGCTGGGCGCGGCCGGCCCTGATCCCGATTTAGGAAAAACGCCCCTATGTTCACCGGCATTCATTTCATCCCGGCCGACACCAAGATCGGCTTCGTCCGCTTGCGCACCATCAGTTGGGTGATTTCGGCGCTGCTTGACCGTGGTGCCGCTTCTGCTCGTGTGGAAGGTCGGCCTCAATTTCGGCATCGACTTTCAGGGCGGCACGCTGATCGAGATTCAGACCAAGGAGAGCGTCGCCGATCTTGCCGATATCCGCGCCAAGGTGCATGGGCTAAATCTCGGCGAGGTGCAGATCCAGGAGTTCGGCGCGCCGAACGACGTGCTGATCCGCGTCGCCGCCCAGCCGACGGAGAAGGAGCAGCAGGCGTCGATTGCCAAGGTCAAGCAGGTGCTCGGCGACCAAGTCGAATATCGCCGCATAGAGGTGGTGGGACCGACGATCTCGAGCGAGCTGATCGCCGGCGGCACCGTCGCCGTGGTCGTCGCCATGATCGCCATTCTGCTCTACATCTGGTTCAGGTTCGAATGGCAGTTCGCGGTCGCCGCCATCGCCTCGCTGGTCCATGACGTGACCGGCACCATCGGGCTCTATTCGGCGCTGCAGCTCGAATTCAACCTGTCGAGCATCGCCGCGATCCTCACCATCATCGGCTATTCGCTCAACGACAAGGTCGTCATCTTCGACCGGATCCGCGAGAACTTGCGCAAATACAAGAAGATGCCGCTGACCGAGCTGCTCGACCTGTCGATCAACGAGACGCTGTCGCGCACGGTCCTGACCCACGTGACCACGTTTCTCGCCATGATGCCGTTCGTGCTGGTCGGCGGCGAGGCGATCTTCGGCTTCGCGCTCGCCATGGTTTGGGGCATCGTCATCGGCGCCTACTCCTCGATCTATGTGGCGGCTCCGCTGCAGCTCATCCTCGGCGTCAAGCGTGAGGGCAGCATGGCCAGCGCACCTGCGAGAGCAAAGACGCAAGCGCGGGCGCGCGCCTGAGCGAGCCGCCCGGTCCCATAAGGGGGCGGGAAAGCCTTGGAGGCAGGCGAACGAGACGCTGCCGTCCTCACCATCGCCCGTGATGGCGACCTCGATCGCTATGTGAGCGCGCTGTTCGCGCCCCGCCCCCGCCGCGAGCATCTGTTTGCCCTCTACGCCTTCAATGTCGAGCTTGCCCGCATCGGCGAGCAGGTGAGTGAGCCGCAGCTTGGCGAAATTCGTCTCCAATGGTGGCGCGACGCGCTCGACCGCGCCTCAAGCCGGCGAAGTGACAAATCATCCAGTAGCCGATGCTCTCGGGCTTGCGGTTCGGCAGTGTGATCTGTCGCGGCAGAGCCTCGCCGATTTGATCGACGCGAGGCGCTTCGATGTGTCGGTGAAGATCATGCCGGTCACTGCGGCGCTCGACGATTATCTCGCCAAGACCGCCGGCGCGCTGTTCAAGCTCACCTCCGAGGTTTGCATGGCTGGAGGCCGGGCGGCCGAGCCTCGCGCGCTGGAGCAGGCCGTCAGAGCCGCAGGCATGGCTTATGGCCTGACTGGGCTCATGCGCGCTCTGCCGGTTCATGCGAGGCGCGGACGCGTCGATATCCCTGAGGACACGCTTCTCCGCCACGGCACCTCGCCGGCCAAACTCCTGGCCGGAGAGGCGAGCGAGGGGCTGACCGAGCTGCTGGCTGATTTGCGGGAGACGGCACGGAGCGCGCTCAAATCCGCCAGCCAACATGTGGCAGAGCTTCCGCCTGCGGCGCGGCCGGCCTTCCTGCCGCTCGCTCTGGTCGATCCTTACCTCTCAGCCTTGCAGAAGGTCGACCCACTGCGCGAGGTCGCCGACATCAACCCGCTCACCCGGTTTTGGCGGCTGGGAACCTGGCGCTTTCGCTCCTCGGCGTAGTTCGCCTTGTTGTCGGTTGGCTTGCAGAGAATTCCTCTCCCCAAGGGGAGAGCGGGACTACGGTCAATTGGTCGCCTATTCGGCGGCGATCGACGCGCCACCGGCGAGCCACCGCTCGAGATCGGCGAGCGCGCGCGTGGCGAGCGCATGCTTTCGCGCCAGCGTCTTACTGCCCCGCTCGCCCTTGACCCGTTGCGGCGGGGCGGCAAGCGGAGGGAAGAGACCGAAATTGACGTTCATAGGCTGGAAGCTGCGCGAGGTCCCTTCGCCGTCGCTCGCGAGATGCCCGCCGGTGATGTGATTGAGGAGCGCGCCAAGCGCCGAGGTTGGCGGCGGCAGCGACACGGCCGCGCCGAGGCGTTCGGCTGCGGCGAAGCGGCCGGCGAGCAGCCCGATGGCCGCAGATTCTACGTAGCCCTCGACCCCGGTGATCTGCCCGGCAAAGCGGAGCCTGGCGTCAGCTCTCAGCCGCAAGCTCTGGTCGAGCAGCACGGGACTGTTGAGGAAGGTGTTGCGATGCAGCCCCCCGAGCCGCGCGAACTCCGCCTGCTCGAGCCCTGGAATGGTGCGGAAGATGCGCACCTGCTCGGCGTGTTTGAGCTTGGTCTGGAACCCGACCATGTTCCACAAAGTGCCAAGCGCATTGTCCTGCCTGAGCTGCACCACCGCGTAAGGCCGGTCGGGGCGATGCGGGTTGGTGAGGCCGACAGGTTTCATCGGCCCGTAGGCAAGTGTCTCGCGCCCGCGCTCCGCCATGACTTCGATGGGCAGGCAGCCCTCGAAATAGGGCGTCGATGCTTCCCACTCCTTGAATGAGGACTTCTCGCCAGAGATCAGCGCGTCGATGAAGGCGTCGTACTGCGCCTTGTCGAGCGGGCAGTTGATGTAGTCGGCGGTGCCGCCGCCGGGGCCTTCTTTGTCGTAGCGCGACTGCAGCCAGCACACGCTCATGTCGATCGTGTCGCGATGCACGATGGGCGCGATGGCATCGAAGAAGGCAAGCTCGGCCTCACCGGTCAGCGACTGCACGGCTTGCGCCAACGCAGGAGAGGTGAGGGGACCTGTCGCCACGATGACGCTGTCCCAGTCGGCGGGAGGAAGGGCGATCTCTTCGCGCACGATGCCGACCAGCTTCTCAGCCTCGAGCCGGCGGCTCACCTCTCCGGCAAAGCCTTCGCGGTCGACGGCGAGAGCGCCTCCTGCAGGGAGCTTGTGACGATCGGCGGCAGCCATGATCAGGGAGCCTGCCCGCCGCATCTCCTCGTGCAGAAGGCCGACGGCATTGCTCGCCCAATCGTCTGAGCGGAAGGAGTTGGAGCAGACGAGCTCGGCAAGCGCGCTGGTCTGATGCGCCTCGGTCCGCCGGAGCGGGCGCATTTCGTGCAGCACCACCGGCACGCCCGCGGAGGCGAGCTGCCAGGCGGCCTCGCTGCCGGCAAGACCGCCGCCGACCACATGCACCGGTTTGACCATGCCGCTAGCTAGCTCCCAACGGCCACGGTTTCAAGCCGGGCCTAGGCCTTCAGGGAATTTGTTCAGAATTCCGCGGCTCGCGCCGCAACTGTTGCCCCAATGTGACAGAGGCCGGAAAACTGCTCAAGACGCAGGCCGCGCCCTGCCTGGCGCCCAGGGCCGATGCTACAACATTCGTCCAAGGAATTGAAATTCGGCCGGTTTTTCAATGCGACAGGCGCGAGTCCTGGTTTGCCTGGTCTTCGCGGCGGTGAGTCTCGCCGGGTGCACCTATGATCGCGGCGAAGGCCCGCCGCAAATCCACTTCGCCGAGTTCAGAGTGGCGCCGCCGGAGGGCAATTCGGTCGAAGTCTGCCACGCTTATACCTGCCAGATGAAAACCACCTTCTACTTCCGTCCCAAGGACATCCAGGACATCGCGGCGGAGATGCGCAAGGTGAAGAAGGGCGACACGCCGTTTCAGGAGCGCCGCGCCATCGCCTACGCCATCGCCATGATCGAAAAGAAGGTTGGCGCCAAGCTCGGCATCAAGGACAGGGCGGGCATGGAGTTCGGCGGCACCGGCGACCCGACCCAGCAGGATTGCGTTGACGAGGCGACCAACACCACGAGCTATCTTCTCGTCCTCCAGTCGCATGGGCTGTTGAAGTACCACACGGTTGGCATCCCCATGACCAAGGGGGACCTTCTGAAGGCGACATTGCAGGGGGATCCGGTGAAATACTGGCCGCATTGGACCGCGGTGATCGAGGAGAAGAAGACGCGACAGAGGTTTGCGGTCGATTCCTGGATCTACGCCCAAGGCGAGAACCCGGCCGTGGTCGAGGTCGAGAAGTGGTACATCAAGGACATCGACAATCTGCCTAAGGCGACCAATTAGCAGCCCAGTCGGCAGCCCCCGTCGCGAATTTGGGCAAAAATATGAAATAATGTTCGAAATCGGACGCTTTTCGATTATCCTTTAGGCGGAAGCCGAATCAATATGGCGTAAAAATAGGCTTCCGCTCCATAGAGCCGGTGGACCGCCGGCAACGCGGACATCCACCCGCTCTCCAACCAGCAAAGGGGGGTGAGATGTCCTTGAATACAGCCTTAGCTATTAGCCTTGGCGTCCTGGGTGCCGTCGCGACCTGGCTCTTCCTTGGGCCGCTCGGCGGCATGCTTGCAATCTGGGCGGCCTTCATCGCCTGGGGTTGTTACTATCATTCCGGTGGCAAAGAGACCGGTCTGCAATCGACCATTGTCTGCACCGCGGTCGGCGCGGTCGTTGGTGGCATCACGCTGAAGCTAGCGGGAATGGGCATCGGCTTGCCCGAGACCATGTGGACAGCGCTTTGCGTGGGCCTCGGCGTGGCGGCGATGGTGCTGCTCGCCAATGTCCCGATGTTCGCGAGCATTCCGGCGCAGGTCTATGGCTTTGCCTCCACCGTCGCCTACGCCATGCTCAAAGGTGGAAGCGTGACGGAAGCCTCGATGGCAAACCCCGTTGTCGTCATCATCCTTTCGATGATCCTCGGCGCGGTCTTCGGCTACGTGTCGGAGAAGGTTGCCGGCATGCTCGTCGGCGCTGGCGACCATCGGGCGGCGGCAAAGGTTTAACGCGCCGCGAGAGATACTCTCGCGCGAACACGCTCTGCGCGCGGGTCCGTTATCGGCGGACCCGCCCGCGTCTGCGCTTACGATTAACGGCGTGACGTCGCAAGAAACGTCACGCCGTTTCTGTTAGTCTCTTCGCGGACCAAGCACGAAGGAGCAAATTCGCATGAACAATTACGGCGCGGAAGGCGTGAAATACGGCGTGAGCTTCGGCACCGCGCTCGCCATCGCCATTTCCTACACCAACAACCATTCGATCCTGTGGGCCATCATCCACGGGATCTTCAGCTGGCTCTACGTGATCTATTTCGCCCTGTTCAAATAAGGCAGACCCGAGCCGAGACTCCAGGAAAGCCGCGCATCGCGGCTTTCTTCATTTGCCCAACTAGCGGCGCCCGATGATGATGAGCGTCATTTCCCAGCTGTTATGCAGCTGCGAGCAGCACGACACTGGCGAAACCGCACCTCCCATGCAGCACGCGCGATCATGACAGCGAGAGACGCCGATTTGTGCAACCGCCGTCGTTCATCCTGTCGATCTTAACCTCCACAACACTCCGTTGTGGTTACTGGCGCGTGCCCGAGTCATGTTGGCAACACACCGTTTGCCACAGCAACAAACCTTTACCGGCACGCTCTTGCACACGACCCGATGCTGGCGCAAGGTCGTGCGGGCTTCAATCCAAGTGTGGGGTGACGTCTCCATGTCCTCTGTCGTTGTTGGTTGGACTGGCAGATGTCCTGATCGGAGAGACCGCGCGCGGCTCATCGCCCATCTTGAGCGGCTTGCCGAGGTCAGCGACAGCTATCTGCGCACGAGGCTTCCCAAGCCCATCCTCGCCACCGCCGCCGCGTTGCCGGGCAAGGTGCGTCGCTCTCGCGCCAATATCGAGCACATCAACCGCACGCTCTCCGGCCAGATCGTGATCTCGAGCGGGATCGTGCCCGATCAGAATACTTTTCTCGCCGCAGCAAGCGAGGCCGAGCTGCCGGCAATCGACCATCCCGAACTCGAACGCGCCTCGATCACCTGGCTAACGGCCGCGCGGCTCAGCGGCATCGATTTCCGCCTGTATGACCCGAGTGAGCTCAATCCCGGCGCCGACCGGCTCAGCTTCGTTTTCCTCGAGACGGAGGCCGCATCCTTCCTTGACGGCAGGCTGGTTCAAGTCGACCGCCGCCAGGATCACGAGGCTGAGATCATCCGCGACGCGAGCTTCTATCTGCGCGGTCCCGACCTCCATCTGCACAGCTATCTCGAGGATTGGATCGACCTCTTGTTCTCCTGGGTGAAGTACTTCTTCGTCGGCGATTTGTGGTGGCGCCGCTTCGAGGAGATGCAAGGCTACGAGGATTACCGCGAGGTGTTCTCCGACGTGCAGAACACCATGGGCACTGAGCGCGCCGAGCAGGCGACCTTCGATGCGATTCTCGCCACCTTCACCCAGCATGCCGAGCACTGGAGCGGCAAAGTCGCCGCCGGCGGCAGCAGGTGATCGGCCGTCCGGCGCCTGGCGGCGCTATTGCGGGATCACCCAGTTCGAACCGTCGGCCTGAGCCACTTCCGTCCGGCAGAGCGTGACATCCTGGCTCTGGGTCTTTCCGTTCTTGTTGACGCTCTGGGTCACCTCGCGGCAGGTGGTGCCGTCAGGCTTCTGGTAAGGCTCTGACTTGGGCACGACCCAGCCTGACGCGGTGACCGTGTTGGTCGAGGGATCGGTCCGCTTCCATTGCACCTTCTTCGGTGGGGCGCTCTTCACCACCGGCTGCTCTGCCGCCATCTCGCTTGCGAGCGCCAACTGACGCCGCTCCTCCTCGTCGAGCGACCGGCCGATGGCGCTGCCGACGAGGCCTCCCGCCACGGCGCCGATCACCGCGCCGCCGACCGGATTGAAACCTGCGTTCCTGGCGATGAGACCGCCGGTGATGCCTCCGGCCACGGCGCCGATCCCGGTACCGGCCTGCTGGCGCGAGCCTGGCGCGCCGCACCCGGCAACCAAACTACTGACTCCGACGATAAGGACCAAAGCCCCAATCAAGGATCGCGATGTCATCATGGCCACACCCCCCAATCATGGCGGAGCCTCACTGGAAAATGCCCCGGCGATTGCGCCGCGCGTCATCGGCAGCCTGCCGGTATTGCGGCGTTGCGTCGGCGGCAGGACGCGCCGCGCCGTTGGTCAGCGCGGCGAGCCCGAGATCGACATTGCTCACGAAACAGACGTAACGCTCGCTAATCGGCTCGCAGCGGATTTGCGAGCCCTGCTCTTCGATGAACTTTGCAAGCTGGTCGCGATAGGGCGAGCCGAGCCCCTTGATGCCGGCAAGCTCGATGGTCTCGCCCTGGATCTTGAGCGTGCCGGTGTCGATGACCTGATCAACCGTGCCGGTCAGCGCGACCGGTTGCGGCTCCGGTGGTAGCGGCATCGGCTCAGGTGCGGTCGCGGCCTCAGGCGCCTGCTCCGGCGGGATGTCGATCGGAGGCATCGGCGCCGCTTGCGGCTTCGGCGCCACCGCCGCCATGGTCACTTGCGTCTCGTTGGCCGGAGCTGGGATGCTCGACACCGCCTCGGCATCGGCGGCTGATGCGTCGCGCTTGGCCTGAGCCTGATCTTGCGCCGGGGGCTGAATTGGGACCTGCCACGTCTTGATCTGGTCGGAGATGTAACCGCCGACCACATTGGCGACGATGTCCGTGATGAGGACGCCGCCAATGCTAACGACCGAGACGATTCCCGCCCATTTCCAGCGCTGATCAGTGGACATGCGAAATCGGTCGAGCGACCCCCCTCAGCCGATGACAGACTTGGCAAAACCCTAACACGAAGTCGGAACACTGAGAACATGGCGGGGAACATGGCGGGATTTGGGCTTCGTGGCCTAGAGCTTGAATTTGCGCGTTGAAAACGCCGGAAATCGCGGCCTTCGGCCGCCTCGCCGGGGCGGCACGACGCCGCGTCGCCTGCTTCATGCGCCTGCCATCTTTCGCGTGCAAAAGCGAGCCAGCAGGAATGTCAAAGGAGGTTCGGGGATGGCCAAGCTCACGCTCTATCATGCCTCGCCGTCGCGCTCGTCGATCGTGCGTTGGATGCTCGAAGAAATCGGCGAGCCATACGACATCCATTTGCTGCGGCTCATGGAAGGCGATCAGCAGAAGCCCGACTATCTCGCCATCAACCCCATGGGCAAGGTTCCGGCGCTGAAACATGGCGACGTGGTCATCACCGAGGCGGCTGCCATCTGCACCTACCTTGCCGACGAATTTCCGCAATCGCGCCTCAACGTGCCGATCGGCGATCCGCGCCGTGGCCTCTATCTCAAATGGCTGTTCTTCGGTCCTGGCTGCATTGAGCCCGCCATCACCGACCGCGCCTTCCCCCGCAAGGAGGAGCCGCGCCGCGCCGCGCTTGGTTACGGCGATTTCGATACGGTGATGAACGTGGTGGCCAAGGCCGTGGCCAAAGGCCCTTACCTCATGGGCGAGCAGTTCACCGCCGCCGACGTAGTCATCGGCTCGACGCTCCGCTGGGGCATGATGTTCAACCTCTTGCCCAAGCGGCCTGAGTTCGTCGATTACGTCGCGCGGCTCGATGACGCGCCCGGCGCTCAAGCGCGCGACCGCGCTCGATCAGGAGCTTGCCGCAGCGTGAAGGCGACAATTCAGTTCGAATTTTGCCAATTCACGACATCACTCATCCTGCTGAGGCGTGGTAACGTCGCGCGACAACAGAACCGAAGGAGCGCTACATGCCATCCGCTGACAAGGCTTTCGCGGTCGAACTCGACCAAATTGGAGCGTGGAGAAGTCTGGGGCGAGACCGACCAGGCGGTGCATTGGAAGGGCGCCTTCGCCGTTTATGGCGGGCATGGCGCAACGGCATCCTCGGTCATCGTCTACGAGATCGAACCGGGCAAGCGGCTTGGCTGGCACACCGACGCGACCGAAGAGACCCAATACATCGTTGCCGGCACCGGCAAGCTCTATATCGAGGACGGCTCCGTAATCCCGATCGGACCTGGCAGCGTGTTCGTGCTGCCCACGCCGATGCGCCACGACGTCGAGAATACCGGCAAGGAAACGCTGCGCGCCGTCGCCTTCTTCGCCGCGGCCATGTTCACGCAGGATTTCGATCAGGTGATGATGCCGCCGAAGAGTCACATCCTCGGCACGCCCAACCGCGAGGGCTAAGGCGCGGGCTTGGCGGGCTTTCGGTGGAAGAGCTTGCGCAGTTCGTCCTTCGCCTTGTCGAGACGCGCGCGATCGCGCGACCGAGAGGTTTTTGCCGGCGCGGTTGATGTAGAAATTGAGCATCGACATCGCCGAACGATAAGGGTCGGATTTCCGCCGCTCGCTTGCTTCGGCCGAATGCTTCAATGCGCGGCGATCTCTTTCGGATCTTTCAGCGTGAACACGCCCTTCTCGAGGTCAAGGGCGTTCGAGTGTTCCGTGACCTCTTGCGACCAGCGCTTGCGGATGTTTCCCTGCCGCCATGATGCTCAATCAGGAGGCGCAACACAATGACCAGCAAGACCGCGCCGACCAGTCCGCCAATGAAGATCGCCCGCTGCCAGCGTTCGCGCAAGATGATTTCGCCGCCTCGCGCCTCTTCGGCGGAGTAGGGCGCGTCTTTCGGCGGCGGCGCCGGTTGCGGTGGGGCTTCGCGAACAGGCATAACTTAAGATCAACTTGCAAGCCGCACGCGGGGCTCCCGCCGCGCTGTCCGACCCACGAGGCGCAGGAAGAGCGCCGTGCCGAATCCCCAGGTGCCGTTGAGCATCATGGCGGCGAGAAAGCGCGGCCAGAGCTCCGGAATAGGCTCGCCCTTGATCGGCGGCACCACGAAGAAGGCGACGAGCGGCAGCGCAATCGCCGCAACGATGATCCAAGCCGCCCAATAGGCGCCGCCACGCAAACGCGAGAGCAGGGGGGCCAAGACCGCGCCCCACACTCCGCCCCAGAACGCCTTGGAGATCACCGACGGCACGCCGAAAGGCGGGATGGGATCGAGCGGCCAGGCCGGGCGCTCGGGCGGGATAAGGCCGATGTGGTTGAACAGGAACCACAGGCTCTGATGGAAGATCAGCACGGCGAGCGCGCCGCCGATAAAGCCCAGGAGCGAAAGTCTTGCGATTGGCGGCATCGAGGCCCTCCCTCATTGACGCCATGATGCAGCGGCTCAATGAAAGAGCAAGGCGAGAGACGGTCACGTTTCTGTGGCCGTTGCGTGAAGAGTTATGGGCAAGAACTGGAAGCGGAATGCAAATGGCCTGACGCGCCGCGAGGCCCTGACCGGGGCCGCGGCAACGTTCGGCTTCGGTCTCGCGGCAGGTAAGAGCCTGCTCGGCGGAAGAGCGCCTCGCCGCCACGCTCCCCGGCGCCAAGGTGTGCGTCCTCACGCCAGAGGCCGTGCAAGGTCCGTTCTATTTCGACCCGAGGCTCGTGCGCGCCGACATCACCGAGGGCAGGCCGGGCGCGCCGCTGGCGCTCACCCTGCAGGTCGTTTCCGTCAAGGATTGCGCGAGGCTGAAGGGCGTCCGCGTCGATCTCTGGCACGCCGACGGTCAGGGCATGTATTCAGGCTATCGCGGCCAGGGCGACGACGGCATCTCGACGCGAGGACAGACCTTCCTGCGCGGCACGCAATTCACCGGCGCCGACGGGCAGGTGCGCTTCGCCACGATCTATCCTGGCTGGTATCCGGGCCGCACGCCGCATATCCACTTTAAAGTCCTGCTCGACGCAGCGAGCCTCGTCACCGGCCAGCTCTATTTTTCCGACGACCTTTCGGCGCGCATCTATGCCGGCCGCGCGCCCTACAACGAGCGCAAGGCGAAGCGCGACATCGTCGCCAACGAAGAGGACTTCATCTTCCAGGACCAGGGCGGCGCCGACACCCTGGTGAGAGTGAAGGAGGACGGAGGGTCCTATCTCGCTTCGCTCGTCATCGGCGTCGATCGTGCCGGCTGACGAGATGCTGACCATCGTCTCAGGCGGCCAGACCGGGGTTGACCGCGCCGCGCTCGACGTGGCGATCGAGCTGGGCATCCCGTATCGCGGCTGGTGCCCTAGAGGCGGCTGGGCGGAAGACATGCTTAAGCCACCCGGCATTTTGGCTCTGTATCCCGAGCTACGCGAGACGCCTGAAGCGGACCCGCGCCAGCGCACCGAATGGAACGTGCGCGACTGCGATCGCCTGATGGTGCTGGTCGACCGCGCCGGGCTCTCGGTGTCGAAAGGCACCGCGTTTGCGCTCGAATGCGCCAAGGCTCTGGCCAAGCCGCATATCGTCATCGCTGTCGATGCCGGCGACGCAGCCGGCCTGGCGGCGAGCTTTCTCGGCGGAGGGCACGGGCCCATGGCGGTCAACATCGGCGGCCCGCGCGAAAGCGAGGCGCCAGGCATTTATGTCAAGTCAAGGTACTTTCTGAGCCGCCTGCTGGTGAGCCGAATTTGAGAGGTTTCGTCCGCGCGTCGCTTTGACCCCTTCGCGCCGAGTTCGCGGCCCCTCTATGCTCGCCAAACAAGAAGAGGGAGGATCGCCATGCGCATGATGCTGAAGATCTTGATACCGACCGATGCCGGCAACGACGCGGTCAAGGACGGCTCGCTTGCCAAATTGTTCGAGAAGACGATCCGCAAGCTCAACGCCGAAGCGAGCTATTTCGTCGCCCAGGACGGCTTGCGTTGCGCGCTGATCTTTTTCGACATGAAGGAGTTCTTCGGAGCTTCCCGCCATCGCCGAGCCGTTGTTTGCGGGCGTCAACGCCGAGATCGAGGTGATCCCGGCGATGAACGCCGACGATTTGAAGAAGGGCCTCGGCGCGGCGATGTCGATCGCGTGAGTTTTAGGCTGGCGTCGTCAGTTGGATAACCTCGCTAGCTTGGCACGTCAGACGCCTTCGGAACCACCACCGCAAACATGTCGCCGAGCGCCGACAGGCTTGCGTCCTGAAGCGCCTCGGCCGACACGTCCTTGCCGGTGGCAGGGTTCGGTATCGACCGCGTCGCCGTCGCTCCGGCGACCACAGTGTTGGCGTAGCCGTGATTGAACGACGCGCGCGTGGTCGAGTTCACGCACATATGCGTCATGAAGCCGGCATAGATCACGTTCTTTACCCCGAGCTTCTTCAGCTCGGCATCGAGCGCGGTCTTTTCGAAGGCACTTGGGTAGTTCTTCACGATCACCGTCTCGCCTTCGATCGGCGCCACAAGATCGGAGATTTGGCCGATCGGCGCTTTGACGTCATAGGGCGTGCCTGGCCCCGCATCGTGCATGATGTGGATCACCGGGCGGCCTGCGGCGCGGAAGCGTTTGAGCAAGGAAGCGGCTTCCACCAGCGCCGGCTCGACGCCGACGAGTTGCATGATGCCTTCGCGATAGGTCTGCTGGCAGTCGATCAGCACGAGCGCGCTCTCCGAGATCGGTGAGGGGTTCGGGTTCATCCCGGTCAGTTCGCGAAGTGTCGGGCTTGCCATGTTGTCCTCTTCCAGGTTTGCGGTTCGCCGCGAGACTACTGCAATGAGGTCGCCGCCGCTCTCCTCCCAAGGGAGGAGGAATTCCCCCCTGATGCCAGGCATCTAGCGGATGATTGCGTCGTACTCTGCATGCGTTCCAATCCAGAACCAGAGCAAGTCGCTGTCAACCTCGACTGCAAGCGCCCGATAGTGTTGTCCGATCCGCACCGACCAGTACTGGCCGACGCGCTTGAAGTTTAGGGATGGGTGACGAGAATTTTGCTTGAGCAGCGTGAAGTTCTTGTCGGCAAGCTTGCGTATATTCTTAGGTAAGCCCTCATATGCTGCCCAAAATCGAGCATCGGCAAAATGCCTCATAGTTCCCGCGAGCGACCTTCCCGATGGGCACGCAGGGCCTCGTCGGCGAGTTTGTCCAGTTTGCCGGCCTTGGCGTCGCGTTCGATTTGGTCGTCGAACAAGCGCGCCTGAAACTCGTCGAACCAGGCGCGGAACTTGGCGAGCTGCTCTGGCGTGAGCTTCGCTACGGCTTTCTCAATGTCCTCAATCGTGGTCATAAAAACATCTTAACATGCAATTGGTGACTTGTTCCAAGTGTCGCAGGACGGGAACCTGTCCTTGGACGGTTCCGTTCGACCATTGACGGGGGTGTGTCCAAACCGAATGGAGCTAATTCAATGGAAGCGACCTGGAAACCCCACGAAAAGCACGGAGAGCTGACCGAACGGAGCGATTTGCCGGACAGCGTCTTCGCCTTCCCGAAACAGCGCAAAGAGCCGATGACCGACGCGAGCCACGTGCGCAACGCCATTGCCCGTTTCGACCAGACGATCGGCGTGTCGGACGAGGACCGCAAATTGGCCTTCGCCAATATCAAGAAAGCCGCCGGGCATTACGGCGTCGACATGAGCGAGGATGACTGGAAGGACTTGGGCAGCCATCCAAGCACCGGCCGCACCGCCGAAGACCGTAGAGAGTTGGCGAGGCAGGCAGCGGCCACACGGAAGGCAAGGCAGCACCACTAAACCTCCAGCATTCCGCCCGACACAGCGCAAGGTCGGACCAGACTGATTTTGCTGACGGAATGCCGCCTCAAGGCTATGATATCCGAGAGGGCAGAATGGTTCGTCCTCAAGGGAGCCGTCTCATGTTCAAGACGCTGCTGGCTGCTGCATCGTGCGCTGCTCTTATTGTAGTTGCACTACCGCTCGATTATTCCTCGGCTCGCGCCGAGCAGATGACCTGTCGTGAGGCTGCCAAGCTCAAATTCCACGGAGATTGGAAGAGCCGCGCTGCTTACAGAAAGGCTTGCAAAGCCGCTTGGAAGGCGCACAGGCTCAACCCGCAGCCGCTTCCGCCGAAAGCCTAGTCCAACCCGTGCAACCGGCCCGCCGCCGGTTCCAATTCCGCGCTTAGGGAGATTGTCATGCCGTACTCTTCGAAGCTCATGCCGTCTTTGCGCCTGTTGTGCATCATCCCGATTGCCGCCGGCGGCCTCTTTGCTGCCGGCCCTGCCGCCGCCGACGAACTCAAGATGATCGAACACGCCACGACCGACGCCGTCACTGATACAGGCGCGAAGGGCGACAGCGCCGGCGACATCCTCACCTTCGCCAACGAAGTGTTCGATGCCGACGACAAGAACAAGATCGGCACCGACCAGGGCATGTGCTTTCGTACCGTGGCCGGCAAGGCTTGGGAGTGCACCTGGACGCTCACTCTGGACAAGGGCCAGTTGACCGTCGAGGGACCGTTCTACGATTCCGGCGACTCGGTGTTGGCAATCACCGGCGGCACCGGCGAGTTTGCCGGAGCTCAGGGCGAGATGGCGCTCAGCGCCTATGGCACCAAGGGCGACGCCTTCACTTTCATATACAAACTGAAATAGAGCGAGGCCGCGCCCATCGGCGCGGCGTCGTTAGCCTTTGCCGAGCAGAGCCTCGCGCTCTTTCAGCAGTGCATCCAGTTTCGCTTGCTGATCGGCGATGCGATCGGCGTTGCGCTCTTCGTCCGCCGCGCCCGAATAGGCCGCAGCCTGCTCGATCAACTCGCGCAAATTGTCTTCGACGATTTGGATGCGTTTCTCGATGTCGGCGAGTGCTGCCTGGTCGACCATGCGGTTTGCCTCAATTGGAGCTTGTATCGGGAGCGGACCCCCATAACACGACATTTCTTTTCAGCAAACTCGGCATGCCGTCAACAGCATCGGCGAAGCTTCAGGGCAATTGGATCGTGCCTTTGTAGGTGCCTCCTGAGAGAGTGTCGGTCAGGTTCTCGTAAATATACGTGCCGCCGCCGGCGGCGCCCTTATATTTGCCCGTGCCGCCGGTGATCTTGTACGTGTATTCCTTGAGGTGCGAACCCTCCTCCCAGGACTCGAATTTCGTGTCTCCATCCTTGTAGGTGTCGATGCACGTTCCGCTGGCCTTCCAGCTCCCGTCCGGCATGTACTCGTACTTTCCAGGGCATACCTGACTATATTTCGGGTCGGCTGGATCGTTGGGGATGTCGATGCAGCGGGCGGAAGAGTCGACCAGCTTGTGTCCCTTCTCGACCTCCTTCTCCTCCCACTTGTCCATCACGCAGGCGAGGGCGCCGGCTTCCTCGATCGTCTGCCCGGCCTTTGCCGCTCCGTTGCCAAGAAGCAGGAGTGCTGCGGGCGCGGCCAGGAACAAATGTTTGAGCGTCATGGTGATGTCCTCCCTTGCAGAACCGGTGTTACCGGGCTGAAGGTGACAAGACGCGCCGATCTATCCAAGTATGTTACCGTAGCGGAACCCCACCCACAGGCCGGGGCGTGGCCGTTTTCGGTGCTTTTGGAGTTCAGGCATGGGGCTCATGCCGCAACAGTGGACGAGCGAATCCGACCGGAAAGCGGTTCGCGAGCAATTAGACCGCATCCTTAACAGCGGCCCCTTCCTTCAATCTCGGCGCCGGCAGCGCTTCCTGGAATACATCGTCAATGAAACTCTGGCCGGCCGCGGGGAGCGGCTCAAAGGCTACAACGTTGCTTTGGCGGTGTTCGATCGCCCCAAGACCTTCGATCCCAACATCGATCCCATTGTGCGCATCGAGGCAGCGCGGCTGCGCGAGAAGCTCCGCGAATATTATGAGACCGAGGGCAAGAGCGACCCTATTCGCATCGAACTGCGTAAGGGCAGCTACACACCGCATATCGAGTTTAGCCGGCCGCCAGCGCCCGATCCTCAGGCGGAGCGACGAGACGCTGCAACTCAAGACCAACACCCGCAGTCGGGGCGCCACATGTTATGGCAGGTGGCCGTGCCGGCCTTCGCACTGCTCCTGGCGCTTGCCGTGGTCGGCGCATGGCTCGCCCAGGACCGCTGGGCGCCGGTGCTTAACACGACAGTCGAGGATGTTGGGCACGGTCTGCCCAAGGGCCCGGCCATTGCCGTGCTGCCCTTCATCAATCTGAGCGGCGACCCGAAGCAGGATTATTTCAGCGACGGCTTGACCGAGGACATCCTGACCGAGCTGTCGCGAGCCCGCGATCTGCGTGTTCTCGCGCGCAACACCACGTTCCAATACAAAGGCAAGGCGGTGGATGTCGGGAAGCTCGGACGCGACCTCAATGTGCGCTACGTGCTCGAGGGCAGCGTCCGCCGCAGCGACGACAGCCTGCGCGTCACGGCCCAGCTCATCGACGCCGAGACCGGCAGCCATATCTGGGCCGACCGCTACGATCGCGAGATGGCCGACGTCTTCCTCGTCCAGGACGAGATCGTCAACCAGATCGTCGCCAAGATCGCCGGCTCCTATGGCGCCATCGAGCGCAACGAGGCCAAGGCCGCCGCGCGCAAGAGTCACGAGCAGGTCCAGGCCTACGACCTCGTGTTGCGTGCGCGCGAAACGATGCAATGGGATTGGACCAGCGAGAATTTCGCCACGGCGCGCCGGTTCTTGCAGCAGGCCGTCGCGCTTGATCCCACAAATGCGCAAGCGCGCCGCGAACTGGCCTGGCTTGCCGTGCTGGGCTGGGTGTTCCGCCTCGACGAGACGCCTGTGCCGCCAGCAGAGATTACCGAACAGGCGACCAAAGCGGTCGAGCTTGACCCCGCCGACGCACGCTCCAGGATGGTGGCAGCCTCGGCGTATTTCTTCACCAAGCAGCTCGACCAGTTCGAGCGTGAAGCCGATCAGGCTCTGACGCTTGCCCCCTACGACGCAGAGATCATCGCCGCGCTCGCGTGCATGATCTCAAGCGCGGGAGATCACCAGCGCGGCGTCGCCTTGGCGGAAAAGGCGAACAAGCTGAACGCCGACGCCGCCACCGGCTGGTATCACTCCACGGTCTACACGGCAGCCTATCTGAAAGGAGACTACGAGCGTGCGCTCGAGGTGGCGAGGCAAAACCAAGACCCGGAAATGTTCTACTCCTATCTCGAGATCATCCCGATCTACGGTCAGCTCGGGCGCAAGCAAGAAGCTCTCGACGCCTGGCGCGGGCTGCTCAAGGAGTATCCTGGCGCTTCAGCCGAGACCTTCGCCGATTGGTGGCGGCTGTGGAACATCCACGAAGACGAGGTCGCCAAGCTGATGGAGGGCGTCTACAAGTCCGGCGTTCTGGGGGTCGATGCGAAAGCGGGCCAGCGCCCAGGGGCCGGCTAGCCTATGCTGCTCGTGCCGAGGGCGGCAAGACGCCGCTAACCTTCGTCGGCTAAGGTCTGAAAGCGACTAACCAGACCGGGGGGCGTCTCAGCCCAGCGGACTCGTGCTAGACTGTAGCCTGTCGTACAGCCAAGGGGGGAAACCATGCTGACAGCACTCATCATCGCTTTGGTCATCGGCGCAATTGCGGGCTGGCTCGCCGGCCTGCTCGTGCAAGGGACAGGCTTCGGCCTGGTCGGCGATATCGTCGTAGGCATTTTGGGAGCGCTGATCGCCGGCTTCCTGTTTCCCATGCTTGGCATTGCGCTCACGCTTGGCGGGGGCGTGCTCGGCGCCATCATCCTTGCTTTCATCGGCGCCGTGATCCTGCTCATCATCGTCAAGGTGTTCAAGCAGATCACCGCCTAGCCGCGACCCAACACTGAGGGCCGCGACGGCTTAGCTCTTGGAGCGGTCACTCTACCGGCCGACGCCTAGGTCTTCCGCGTGCTTTGGGCAGAGAACCGTATGGCGCTCGGAAATCGTCACGCGTTCGCCAAGCTTGCGAATGGCGTCAGGCCCTAAGTGTTCCCATCCGGCTGGCATGTTGCCCTGGAAGCTCTTGTCGCACCTCTTGCCGGCGCACCGCCGCACCAAATCGGCCGGATTCACCCCGCCCAGTTCATTGTGCATCACGTCCTCGCTGTCCTTCTTGCGCCTAGTCCACGATATCAGCCGTCGCTAGGCCTGCAACAAGGGCCCTTGTAATTGGCGCCGCCGGCAATATCTCAGGGGCTCGTTCGGATCACCGGACAGGCACGGGGATAGCAATGTTGAAAAAGCTCTTGATTTTGCTGTTGCCCCTCGCGCTTGCCGGCTGCGTGACCGGGCAGAATTCGGCGCTTCCCATGGCTTTTGGCCCGAGCGATACCGCGCAGGCCTCATGCTTGCGGATCGGCGACGCGCCGACGCTGGACGCCTGCGACAAGTCAGGAACCAAGCCCTAGCCAGGCAAAATAGCCTCGAGCTAGGCCCGGCTCAGACGGCGTCCTTGGCGGCCTTCACCGGTCGCACTTTCAACATCTTGCGGGCAGGCTTCGCCTTGAACACGGTCGGCTCCTTGGTGAACGGGTTGATGCCCGTGCGCTCCTTGGTGGCCGGCTTCTTGACCACGATGAACTTGGCGAAGCCCGGCAGCAGGAACTCGCCGGACTTCTTCATCTCCTTGTAGCCGACGCTGGCCAGCGCCTCGACAACCGCCTTCACGTCCTTCTTCGCCACCGAGCACTCTTCGGCGATTTTCTGGATCAGCTCAGATTTCGACATCATAGGGTTGGTCCCCCCTCCGAATGTGAGAGCCTCGGGGCACAGTGAGGCCCTGGCTGCTGCATTACATCTCCATGACGCATGGCCAATTCGGCCCGAATTGTCTGCATTTAAGCCGATGATCCTGTTGGTATCTCTAAAGCGCAAGGAGGCGCCTCATCGCTTGCCAAAGCGCCCGAAGCGATAGGGCGCAGGGTCGACGATCGGGTTCTCGCCCATCACCAGGTCCGCCGCAAGGCGGCCAGCGCCTGGCCCGATGCCGAAGCCGTGCCCTGAGAAGCCGCTGGCAATGTAGAAGCCGGGGAGGGAGGGGACCTCGGAGATGACCGGAACGCCGTCAGGCGTCGCATCGATCACGCCGGCCCAGCGCTCTGCGACCTTCATGCCGCCGAAGGCCGGGAAGCTGCGGACAAGGTTCCTACTTCCCTCATCGAGAATGGCCTGTGAGGGTGCCGGATCGAGCGTGCGCACTTGCTCGAACGGCGTTTGCGCATCGAGCGCCCAGGCCCGCGGGATCTTCCACTCGTCGAGAAAGCTCCGGCCAACGCGCAACCGCAACTCGTGCCACTGGGTGACGAGGGCAGGGAGGAAATCGAAGAACAGCCTGAAGCTGTCAGGCATGAGCTCGGCAACGTTGGCGTTTCGCCGCGCGATCGTGTAGCCGCCGTCGAGCCTCTTGCGGAAAGCGAAATCGTCGGCGCCTGCCGCGCGATCAGGCGCGCCCTCGACGGGACCAGTGCGCATCACCGAGGCGATCAGCTTGAGCTGCGGCAGCTCGACCCCGAGATTGCCGCAGAAGAGCCGCGACCATGCGCCACCTGCGAGCACGGCCTTCCGGCAGCTTATCGGCCCCTTCTCCGTGACCACGCCGCTTAACCGCCCACCAGTCGTCTCCAGCCCGCGCACGGCGCAACGCTCGAGGATGGCGGCGCCTTCGCGGAAGGCGGCATTGGCGATGGCCGAGGTCGACTTCTCCGGCTCGGCGCATCCGTCGCTCGGCGTGTAGAGGGCAGCGGGCCAGCGCCGCGATGAGCCTGGCAGCAGCCTGTCGATCTCGTCAGGCCCGATCAGGCGGGAGTCGATCTGATAGGCCCTGGCTTGCGCGAGCCACGCCTCGTGCCTGGCCGCCTCTTTCTCGGTCTCGCAGAGATAAACGATGCCGGTCTGGAGAAATCCGGTCTCGGCATTGGTGCGCGTGTTCATGCCCTCCCAGAGGCGCAAGGACTCAACGGCAAGCGGGACCTCGGCGAGATCGCGACCCATCTTGCGGCACCAGCCCCAATTGCGGCTCGACTGTTCGCCGGCGATTCTGCCCTTCTCGCAGAGCGCGACCGACACGCCTTTCTCGGCGAGGAAGAGCGCGGTCGAGGCGCCGACGATGCCGCCGCCGATGACGACGACGTCGGCTTCGACCGGAAGCTCCGAGGTGGTGTGGACCGGATCGACGCGCGGGGACATCGGAAGTTACTCGCTATACCCCATGTAGCGCATGATCTTCCAGCTTCCGTCGGGCTGGCGGCGGAAGATGTCCATGCCTGGCTCGACGGATTTGACCTCTCCCCCGGCGCCGCCCATGACCGTCGAGGTCCAGATGAGGCGCACCACCGCCATATCGCCGAAGACGAGGATCTCCTTGATGTCGGGCTGGGCATAGGTCCAGCTGCGCGTGTCGTCGCCGAGCGCGCGCTTCAACCTGGGGCAGATGTCGTCGTAATGCTGCTCCGGCAGACCCTGGAAGTCGTAGATGAGGCCAGGCTCGAACAGGTCGCAGACCTTATCGGCGCGGCGCGCGTTGAAGTCTGCTGTCCATTGCAGAAGCGCGTATCTGATCTCGGCTTGCGCGTCATCTTCGGCGGCTGCCAGGGCCGGGGACGCCAAAGTCAACGCCATCAGCATCAGGATCGGCCTGGCTAGGGCGCGGGCTTTGCATGAACCCGGACCCCTCATTTCTTCCCGTGTTTCTTTCCGTTGAACTCCGTCATCTCTCCGCCCTTGCATTCGGGAAGCTTTTTGAGCGCGGCCTCTGCATACTGTTTGCTTGCGTACGGGGCGCCGCCGATCGCGCCGTCTGGCTTATCCGTAAAATCACTCTGCACGATCGAGCACTGATCGCCCTGGCCCCGCACCACGTAATAGTCCTTCGTGACCTTCTTGTGCTTGTAGGACAGGAAACCGGCGCCTGGATCAGCAATCGGGTCGGCATAGGTCAGGCGAGGGATTGGCGCCAGAACTATTGCGGCAAGCAAAATCGCGAACGCTCGCATGTCAGTCATCCTCATCAAGTTGGACGGCGTCCAAGCTTACCGAACTGAATGGCCGCGATATGGCAGCCTGCCGAGGAATTGGTTGTGCCGCTCAAGGAGTGTAGCGAGGTCAGATCGCCTCGCGTGTATGGGCTGGAGTCTAGGGCGCCGAGACCAGACCCTTGAGCGCTGCCCGCGTCTCAGCCGTTAGTGCCCGCCCGCCCTTGCAAGTCTCATCGAGAAGCGCGCTTGCCAAAGGCTTGGCATAGCCTTCTCTGAAATACTCGGTTTCAATCTCCTTGGCGCCTCCGGCCATGCGACTAGCGACCGAGCCTTCAGTGTCGCCGCAAGCCAACTCGGCATGAAACCGGGCGAGCTCGCCTGCGGATGGCTCTTTCGCCGTTCTGACGTAGTCCGTCCAGCTGTTCCCATCGTCCCAGACTGGCGGCTCGTTGCGCAGGATCTCATCGAGGCGGGACATCACGACCGACAACACCGCGGGGTCGGTGATGCCGGCGTTGAGGTCCTGCTTCAATTGGTCCTTTGCCTCAGGCGAGAGCGGCGACATCTTGAGATCGGCCACGCCCAAGGGAACGGGAAACTGACCGGCAAGGTCGCGAGGGAATTTGGCGAGCCAAATTTCTGCCGCCGCCAAGTCAGCCCCCTGAAGCTGGACGCCTTCGAGATTTGCTCCCTGAAGCTCTGCTCCTCTCAGATCGGCGCCCTGAAGATTGGCGTAGCTCAAATCGGCGCCTTGTAGCTGGGCGCCTCGCAAATCGGCGCCCTGAAGACTGGCATAGCTCAGATCGGCACCCTGAAGCTGGGCTCCTCTCAAATCGGCGCCCTGAAGCGCTGCCGAGCTCAACTGAACGCCCTGGAGCTGCGCCTCTTTCAGATAACCGCCCTGAAGCTGGGCGTCCTTGAGCTTGCCCTTGGCCAAGGTCTTCCACAATTGCGCGGCGCGGAGATCGGCCCAGGTCAGATCGGCGCGCTGAAGGTCCGACCGGTTGAGCAGGGCGAAGCGAAAATTGCGTTCGCGCAGCACGACCTTCGCATCGCCATCGGCGCCGAGATCGGTGTCCTCCACGATCAGAACGCGATACGACAACAGCCATCGCCTCCACCAGCCCTTGTCATCGTCATTGGGCAGGCGGTCGTAGACGATACGGCGCACGAGAGGGTTCAGGAGCTTCGCCTCGTCCTCAGGCCCGACTCGGATGCCTGCCGGAGCGACAAACCCGAGACGCCGGTCGATCCATTCGTCCGGAACCGTGGCGATCAGCCAGCTGAAGCCGGCGACGAGCGGCAGAAGAACCAGGACCACGACCACCTGCGTGCCTGAGGCCTCCCAGGCTTCCGCCTGCGGCCCGACCTTGATGTCCCACCTCCGCTTCGGCGGGATATGCTGGATGATCGGTATCAGCAGGATCAGCATGGCGAAGGCGAGGATCACGGCGATCCGGTGCCAGTAGGTGATCGAGACCTCGTGGTAGGGCAGGAACTTGATCTGGAAATAGAGCAGCGTGAGGACCGGGATGATGGCGAAGGTCACGTACACGATCAGCTGCATCATGAACTTGGTGATGAGATTGGGCTTGGGCCCGGCCAGCATCTGCGCGAACACGTAGGAATGCACCCGCTCGCGGGCCGGGTGCTCGCTTCCAGTCTCCATCTCGTAAGCGCCGACGGCGTCGGTGAACTTGCGATATTTGCGCGCCAGGATGACGTGCTGCACGAGCAGCGACAGATAGACGAGCAGCAGCATCGCCGGCGCGTATTGGAAGAAGCCGACGAGAGGGATGTCGGCATTGATGATGGGGAGCTTGACCGGGCTGTTGAGCAGCAAATTCCTGTGGCTCACGCCGGCGAGTGTCACCACCACGTAAGCGAGAAGGAGGAGGAAGGCGATCCAGGCGCTGCTTGCCGGGTTGCTCGCCCCGTTGGCTTCGTCCAGGAACTCCTTGGCGTCCGCGGATGGATTGGCGGGCTGGGGGGGCATCGTCATTCAGGCGCGCTCCGGCAGGCTCGGGGCCATTTTCAGGTGAAACCTGCGCGCGATCCTTGAGCAGCAAGACGTTGGCACGGCGCAACGCGCCTTTTGCCCACCCTGCGCTTGCTCAAGGCTTGCGCATGATTTTCTTTGCAATCCTCTCGGCGACTGTCCGCTCTGCCTCCGGAATGAACGGCTTGCTGCTCCAACCCGGCCTAGATATGGACGGGCTATGCGCGCCGGGTTCGCATCGTGTCACCGGATGGGCGGCGATCTCTTTTGCAAGCCGAGCGGCCTCTTCTTCCCGCGTCTCGCCAATCAACACCCGCTTTCCCTTGGGCCCCGAATAGGGTCGCGTTTTATTGAAGCTCATCGAGATATCTCCGGAATGGTTGTCTGCCCTGCACCGAGGCTTAGCGGATAGGGCGGCTCGTTCGTGTCCGTATTCGGGCATCAACAGAGAGAATGAGGCACAGGTTGGGCCGAGGCCCGGCAAGGTGAGTCGGCTATGACTCACTCGCCCTGTCTATCACATCGCCTCGGTAGGCAGGCCGATATAAGCTCCGTTCGGTCCGGCCTGCCGTCGCCAAGGTTGGAATCGCCTCGGGTTCCAGGTGGTTGACTGTTCTCATACCTCCCCCTTGCGGGGAGGTCGACCGGCGCAGCCGGTCGGGTGGGGGGATGCCTTTGACGCTGGGATACTCACCCCACCCGCCGCGCTCTCCGAGCGCGACTCCCTCCCCGTCAAGGGGAGGGATGGCGTGGTCGATTGCTGCACCGCCGGAAGGTGCGAAGCCTGTAGGGTGGGCAAAGCGGAGCGTGCCCGCCAGCGTGCGATCCTTGAGGAGCAAGACGTGGGCACGGCGCAGATGCGCCTTTGCCCACCCTACGCTTGCTTACCCCTCACCGCGCTCGCGAAATACGAGCGCGTGCTCTCCCCCAAGGGGAGAGCGGGGAGCAAGCAGAACCGCTCAGGCAGGATTCATCGTCTCGCCGCGGTGAGGCGCGAGGCTTGTCAAAGAGCAATTCCCCGCCACGAAGTGGCCGAAGGGGATGGCGCGCCGAAAAGCGCAAACCTATGGCTCCGTATCCGTTGCCGGATACGGCGGGCGCCTCTCGGCGCGCCACACACGCTCGTCTTTGTGCGCTACCGCCTTGCGCTCAAGTAGCGCGAAGCGCGATAGCGCCAAACATAAGCGCATGCTCATTTCGCGGCGACTTTTGCGCAAATCCACCGGGCCGCGCTTTCAGATTTGAGCCTTTGACTCTCGAAGGCCAAGAGACGGATCGCGCACATTCTATGCGCTATCGGCCTTCGGCCTGCTTAAGCGCGAGGCTCAACACCTTCAGCCAGCTCCTGGCAGGGCCTCGTAGTGGACCCGGGCGGAGCCCCGATGCCGCCCGAGCGGCTCGTTTGCGAACGAGCCCCGCAGGCGCCGCGCCCCGTCCCGCTTCACGACGCCTCATGAGCGCGCCCTTCGTTGGACGAGGTGGGCTCATAATAGGTGAGGTTCGAGAGCCAGGGGATAAGGCGGGGACTACTTCAGCGAGCAGACGCACCTGCAGAGGATGATCTATTTTTCCGTGGCTCGTCCGAGCAGCGCATTTCAGCGGGTTATCGATGACGGCCGGCCACTGTGTTTTCCAAAGCGACCAGGGTGGCTGGGCGACAAGCATCAGGGCAATCCCTGGTCTCGATGGCACCATCCACCATTCGATAACGATGAAGTTGCACCGTTCGGTGACGCCTTCATGGTCGCCAAGCGTTCGGTGACGGGTTGGACCCAGGATAACGATTGGCCCGACTACGATTACGGCGTCGTCACCTTGAACAAGACCTTCAACCTCGGATCGTTCGGACTGCTGATTCCTTCGGACAGTCTTTTGGACAACACCAAGTCCTGCCTCATCGGCTACCCCGGCGAGCTCGGCGAGGCAAGCTGAACTCAGTCTGAGGTCACCGTTTAAGTCGCATTCATTCCTTGGCGGCGGACATGGCCTGCGGCTCGCGTCTGGGTCACGTTAGAAACTAGGCAGGCTGAGCGTGGATGCCGCCGCACTCCGCCGCCGCCGCGGCCGGCGCTTGGCTGCGTTGGCCCCAACCACCCACGCCCCTATCGCTCCGCATCGAGGCTTTCGAGCTCGGCGGGCAATGCCGGCGAGAGATGCATGCGGTTGACGATGTTCTTGAGCTCGATTTGCAGCAGGATCGGCTTTTGCGCCTCGGCGGCCAGCTCATTGGCGCGCTTCTGCAATTGCGCCACCTTGTCCGGATGGTCGGCGGCAAGATTCTTCGTTTCCGAAGGATCCTCCGCGATGTTGTACAGCTCGATGGATTGCGGCAACGTCGTGTGCCAGATCAGCTTCCAATCGCCCTCGCGGATGCCGGCACGGAACGGCTCGATGTTGTAGACGATCTCGGTTCGCGGCGAGGGCTTGCCCGCGCTGATCGTAGGCCAGACATCCATCCCGTCGAGCGGCTTGTTCTTGCCGAGGTGCCCGCCGGCAAGATCGACTAGCGTGGGATAGAGATCCACCGTGTGGATCATCTCATTCACGGTGCTGCCTTCCTTGATATGGCCGGGCCAATTGGCGAAGGCGACGACGCGCGTGCCACCTTCGTAGAGCGAGGCCTTGCCGTCTCGATAGGGCCCATTGTCCGCGGGCTGCACGACCTTGGACATGTCGGTGATGGCACCGGCGAACATGGCATTGCGCGTCCCGCCATTGTCGCTCTGGAAGACGATGAGCGTGTTGTCGAGCATCTTCTTGGCGGCGAGGGCGGCGACGACACGCCCGATCTGCTCGTCCATCGCCGTGGCAGCGGCGGCGTAGGCCCGGCGGCTCGGATCTTTGATGTCCTTATACCGATCGAGATACTCTTGCGGCGCCTGATAGGGCGTGTGCACTGCGTTGAAGGCAAGATAGAGGAAGAGCGGGGTGGCCGGATCGTGTGCCTCGATGAGCTTCACGGCATCGTTGCCGAGCAGGGTGGTGGAATAGCCCTCTTCCTCAACGACTTTGTTGTTGCGGTACCAGTCGACCTTGCCGCCGGCCTTGTGGGTGAAGTAGTCGATCTCGCCGATCAGCGGTCCATACTGGTGGTCGAAGCCGCGCTGAAGTGGCCAGAATTTCTGGTCGGCGTGGCCGAGGTGCCATTTGCCGATGATGGCCGTCTCATAGCCGGCGTCCTTCAGCGCTTGCGGCAGCAGCCATTCGTCGGTGGCGAGGCCATAGCTGTGGCCTTGCGGGATGACCGCCGTCTGCAGGCCGTAGCGCAAGGGATACCGCCCCGTCATGAGGGCGGCGCGGGTCGGCGTGCACATGGGCTGCGCGTAGAACTGCTCCAGCTTCGCACCCTTGTTCGCCAGCGCATCGATGGTCGGCGTTCGGATATCCGAGCCGTGATAGCCGACGTCCTTCCAGCCGAGATCGTCGGCAACGATGTACAGGATGTTGGGTTTGCGATCCGCTGCCTGCGCGGCGCTGAGCTGTGGCATCACTGCCAACAGGGTGAACGCCGTAACGAGCAAGGTGAGGCGAAGAGTCCGGTTCATTTCAGCGTTCCTGACAGGATTGCCCTCAAACGCCCTCTACTGCGGCCCAATTGGGGCCGCATGGGGGTCGCAATTGTGTTCGAAGGCGGGTGCGCGCGGGACCAAAGTGTAGGCGTGCCCCCGCGTCATTCACTCCGCCGCCGCGGCAGCGCGCTTCGGCTTTCGCCGGCGGTCGAAGACCTGCTTGAGATATTGCCCCGTGTAGCTCGCGGCGTTGGCGGCGATCTCCTCGGGCGTGCCGATGGCGACGACATGGCCGCCGGCGTCGCCGCCTTCCGGGCCGAGGTCGACGATCCAGTCGGCGGTCTTGATCACTTCGAGATTGTGCTCGATGACGATCACCGTGTTGCCCTGGTCGACCAGCTCGTGCAGCACGTCGAGCAGCTTCGCTACGTCATGGAAGTGGAGCCCGGTGGTCGGCTCGTCGAGGATATAGAGCGTGCGCCCGGTGGCGCGGCGCGACAGCTCGCGCGACAGCTTCACCCGCTGCGCCTCGCCGCCCGACAGCGTGGTCGCCTGCTGGCCGACATGGATATAGCCGAGGCCGACGCGCTTCAGCGTCTCGAGCTTGTCGCGGATCGAGGGCACGGCCTTGAACAGATCGGCTGCCTCCTCGACCGTCATGTCGAGCACGTCGGCGATCGACTTGTCCTTGAACTTGATCTCCAGCGTCTCGCGGTCGTAGCGCTTGCCCTTGCACACGTCGCAGGTGACGTAGACGTCGGGCAGGAAGTGCATCTCGATCTTGATCACGCCGTCGCCCTGGCAGGCCTCGCAGCGCCCGCCTTTGACGTTGAAGGAGAAGCGGCCGGGCTTGTAGCCGCGCACCTTGGCTTCGGGGAGCTCGGCGAACCATTCGCGGATCGGGGTGAAGGCGCCGGTATAGGTCGCGGGGTTGGAGCGCGGCGTGCGCCCGATCGGCGACTGGTCGATGTCGATGACCTTGTCGAGATGCTCCAAGCCCTCGATCGCGTCGTGCTCGCCGGGATGCTCGCGGGCGTTGGTGAGCTTGCGGGCGACGGCGCGGTAGAGCGTCTCGATGAGGAAGGTCGACTTGCCGCCGCCTGAGACGCCGGTGACTGCGGTGAACAGGCCGAGGGGAATGTCCACGGTGATGTTCTTGAGGTTGTTGGCGCGCGCGCCGATCACCGTGAGCCTGCGCCCGCGCGTGGGCTTCCGCCGCGCCTTCGGCATCGGGATCTGCTTGAAGCCGGTGAGATATTGCCCGGTGAGGCTCTGCGGGTTGGCCATCACCTCTTCCGGCGTGCCTTCGGCAACCACCTCGCCGCCATGGATGCCGGCGCCAGGGCCCATGTCCACGACATGGTCTGCGGTGAGGATCGCCTCCTCGTCATGCTCGACCACGATGACGCTGTTGCCGAGGTCGCGCAGGCGGTCGAGGGTCTCGAGCAGCCGCGCATTGTCGCGCTGATGCAGCCCGATCGACGGCTCGTCCAGCACATAGAGCACGCCGGTGAGGCCAGAGCCGATCTGCGAGGCAAGGCGGATGCGCTGGCTCTCGCCGCCCGACAGCGTACCGCTCGCGCGGGCGAGGGTGAGATAGTCGAGGCCGACATCGTTGAGGAAGTTCAGCCGCTCGCGGATCTCCTTCAGGATGCGCTCGGCGATCTCGTTCTGCTTCGGCGTCAGCTTGGCGGGGAGCGTGGCGAACCAGTGGCAGGCCTCGCGGATCGACATGTCGGCGACCTCGCCGATATGCAGGCGATCGATCTTCACCGCCAGCGCCTGCGGCTTGAGGCGATTGCCGGCGCAGGCCTCGCAAGGCTGGTCCGACTGGAAGCGCGACAGCTCCTCGCGCACCCACGAGGATTCGGTCTCGCGCCAGCGCCGCTCGATATTGGTGATCACGCCCTCGAACGGCTTCGTGGTCGAGTAGTGGCGGACGCCGTCGTCATAGGTGAAAGTGATCTCGTCGTCGCCCGAGCCGTAGAGCACGACGTTGCGGAAATCCTCGGGCAGCGACTTCCACGGCTTGGTCATCGGCTGGCGGTAGGCGCGGGCGAGCGCTCTCCAGCGTCTGCTGGTAATAGGGCGAGGTGGCGGAGGTGCGCGCCCAGGGGGCGATGGCGCCACGGTTGAGGCTGAGATCTTCGTCGGGCACGACGAGGTCGGGCTCGAAGAAGAGCTCGGTGCCGAGCCCGTCGCAGGCGGGGCAGGCGCCATAGGGGTTGTTGAAGGAGAAGAGCCGCGGCTCGATCTCCTCGATGGTGAAGCCAGAGACCGGGCAGGCGAACTTCGCCGAGAAGATGATGCGCTCGTTCTCACCCCGCGAAGGCGGGTCGGCGAATTCGACCACGGCGATGCCGTCGGAGAGCGAAAGCGCGGTCTCGAAGCTGTCGGCGAGCCGCGCGCTCATGTCGGGCCGCACCACGACGCGATCCACCACCACGTCGATGTCGTGCTTGAACTTCTTGTCGAGCGCAGGCGCCTCGGCGATCTCGTAGAACTTGCCGTCGATCTTGAGCCGCTGAAATCCCTTCTTCTGCAGCTCGGCGAACTCCTTGCGGTACTCGCCCTTCCGCCCGCGCGCGATCGGCGCGAGCAGATAGAGCCGCGTGCCTTCGGGCAGCGCCAGCACCCGGTCGACCATCTGGGAAACCGTCTGGCTCTCGATGGGAAGCCCGGTCGCCGGCGAATAGGGGACGCCGACGCGCGCCCAAAGCAGCCGCATATAGTCGTAGATCTCGGTGACCGTGCCGACCGTGGAGCGCGGGTTGCGCGAGGTGGTCTTCTGCTCGATGGAGATGGCCGGCGACAGCCCGTCGATATGGTCGACGTCCGGCTTCTGCATCATGTCGAGGAACTGGCGCGCGTAAGCCGCGAGCGACTCGACATAGCGGCGCTGGCCCTCGGCATAGATGGTGTCGAAGGCGAGCGACGATTTGCCGGAGCCCGAGAGCCCGGTGATCACCACGAGCTTTTCCCGGGGCAGGTCGAGGGAGATGTTCTTGAGGTTGTGCTCCCGCGCGCCGCGGATCGAGATGAATTTGGAGGTCATTACCCTAGCAATGTCGGGGCGGAAGGCCCATTCAACAAGCCCCGCAAAGGCTTAGTCCCCAGGAGCTTCAGCGGCAAGGGGAGGGGGGTCGCCTGGTCGGCCCACACGGTCCCTCCCGTTTCATACCTCCCCCTCGCGGGGAGGTCCGGCGACGCCAAGCGTCGCCGGGGTGGGGCCGGCGTCTATGACCGTCGCATGCAGTCCCCTCCACCACGGGGAGAGGGGACGAATGGCGCCGTTCGAAAACTGATGCCTGGCTTCGCCAGGCCGGGCGCGTCACCCTCCCCACGTTGGGGGAGGGATGGGGCCAGCCGGTTGTCACCGCCCTAGACCAATCCGAGTTTCTTCAGCCGGGAGCGGATGGCGCCGGGCTTGCGGCCGAACTCCGCGGCGATGGCGTCGACCCTCTCGCCGGCCTCATGGCGGCGCTTGAGGTCGCCGTCTTCGTCCTTCGTCCAGGGGGCATAGGCCTTGGCGTGCGTCGCACGGATGGCGTCGAGCGCCGAGCCTTGCGGCGTCCACGGCATGCGCGGCCTGGCTGGCTCCACCCCCGTCGGCCGGGCGGGCTTGGCGACGCTCGCCGCGGCGAAGGCCTGTTGCTGTTGTGCGACGGCGGCAATGTCGAGACGTGGCGCAGCGGCCGATGCCGCACGGAACTCGGCGTCCTTCTCGACCGCAAGCGGATGAACGCGCAGCGCCCGCTCGTTCAGGCCGAGGAGGTGCAAGCCCGACAGATTGCGAAGGCGCGACAGCGCCACGTAACCTTGCCCATATTCGAAGGCCTTGGAGAGATCGATCACCGCGGCGTCGAGCGACATGCCCTGGCTCTTGTGCACGGTCATCGCCCAGGCGAGCTTGAGCGGCACTTGTGTGATGCTGGCGCGCTCGCGGCCAGCCTCCTCGATCTTCCATTTCGACGGCTCGGCAAGAATGCGCTTGCCGCCGCGCGTCCGCACCACGGGATAGCCGTCCTCAGCATCGAAATCGTCGATGACGCCGAGCGTGCCGTTGACGTAGCGGCCGGCAGGGTCGTTCTTGGTGAACATCACCACCGCGCCCTGCTTGAGCTCGAGCTTTTCCGGCGACAGGCAGCCGCGTTGTAGCGTGCGCACGAACGCCTCAGGTCCCTTGGCGATCATGGCGAAGATGCGCGGCTTGCCTGGGAGCTTGGCCAATTGCTGATGGTTGATGTCGTCGACGGCGGCGTTGTGGGTGAAGAGACGCGTGCAAGCAGCGGGGAGCTGGTCGCGGCCGATCAGCCTTGAAGAGAGGCGCTCGCGATGCGCGCCGACGCAAGCATTGGCGCGAATAGCAGCGAGCACGTCAAGAAACGCCGCGTCGCTTTGCCTGTGCTGCTCCGACAGATAGCAGACGGTCGGCGCAAGGTCCCTCCAGGCCGGCGAGGCGTGAGCGAACTCCGCGCCGAAGGCCTCTGTCCCGCCGGCAAGCGGCAGCATGGACTCGTCGCGCTCCCGCCGCACCACCGGCGGAAGCTGGAAGAAATCGCCGACCAGCACCACCTGAAGGCCGCCGAACGGCGCCTGCATGCCTCTGACATGACGGCAGACCGCATCGACCAGGCTCAAGGCGCGTGCCGGCAGCATCGAGATCTCATCGATGATGAGCACCTTGGTCTTCTCGATGCGGGAAGCGAGGCGGCGATTCGTGGCAAGCATATCGAGATCGCGGCGGGTGAGCGTTTCGCGCACGCCGATGCCGCTCCACGCATGGATGGTGACGCCATGACCGTGGGTGGCGGCGATGCCGGTCGAGGCCGTATAGGCGTAACCGATGCCCTGAAGCTGCAGCTCGCGGACATAGCGATTGACGGTATGGGTCTTGCCGCTGCCGGGCTGGCCGGTGAGGAAGATGCTCGCGCCGGTCCTGAGCAGGGCAAGCGCCTCGTCCTGGGTCATGTTCTAATTCAAAGCGAGTAGGTCTCACGGTCAAGACAATTGCATGCTAAGTTCAACCTATGACCACGATCGAAGACATTGAGAAAGCCATCACGCAGCTCTCGCCAGAGCAGCTCGCCAAGTTTCGCGCTTGGTTCGACGAGTTTCAGGCGCGCATGTTCGACGAGCAGATAGAGCGCGATGCGAAGGCCGGCAAACTGGATAAGTTGATGTCCAGGGCGCGTGAAAATCACAATTCTGGACGTCGTGACGAGTTCTGACTGAAGGGGCATGCGCCACTTCAAGGACAGGGACTTTCGTCCGCTCTATGACGCGCTTCCAGCCCCCGTTAAAAAGCTTGCCGATAAGAACTTCGCGCTGTTGAAGCAGAACCCAAGCCACCCCTCGCTACATTTCAAGCGAATTCGCGAGGACCTCTGGTGCGTGCGAGTCGGACGCGACTATCGCGCGCTCGCCGTTGAGGGAAGGGATGGCTTTCAGTGGTTTTGGATCGGCTCTCACGCGGACTACGACGCGATTCTCAAATGATTGCAGGTCATGCCCCGTGAAGCTCACCCGCGCTCAGGTCATCATCGCCGTCGCCGGCCTCATCGCGCTGCAGGCGGCGATCCTCATCGCCATGGGCCGCGAACCCATCTGCAAATGCGGTTACGTCAAGCTGTGGCACGGCGTGGTGATGAGCTCGGAGAACTCCCAGCACCTGTCGGACTGGTACTCGCCCTCACACATCATCCACGGCTTCTTGTTCTATGCCGGGCTGTGGCTCCTCTCGCGCTGGGTGCCGATGTCGTTTGGCACCAGGCTGATCCTGGCAGTCGCCATCGAGGCGTCATGGGAGGTGATCGAGAACACCGACTGGCTGATCAACCGCTATCGCGGGCAGACCGTGGCGCTCGACTATTACGGCGACAGCGTCATCAACTCGGTGGCCGACACGCTGTTTATGATTATCGGCTTCTTCCTGGCGCGCTGGTGGCCGGTCTGGCTCACAATTGCCGTCGCCATCGCGCTCGAGCTCGCCGTGGGATACATGATCCGCGACAACCTCACCCTCAACGTGCTGATGCTGCTGTGGCCGCTGCAAGCCGTCCTCGATTGGCAGGCGGGGAGGTAAGAGGGCGACTCCCTCCCCCTAAAAGGGGGAGGGCCAGGGTGGGGGTTGACCTCTGATAGTTACACGCTCCGCGACCCCCACCCGGCCCTGCACAAGTGCAGCGCCACCCTCCCCTTGCTGGGGGAGGGAAAAGCTAAAGCGGGATGCGGATGCCGAACACCATGATCAGCATCAGCCAGGCGAAGGCGGCGACCGTGGGATAGAAGGTGATGCCGAAACCGAAGGCTCGCAAATACGGGTTCCGGTGATACCCGATCCAGAACAGGATGCGCCCCATCACGAACAGCATGGTGAGCAGCGGCAGCGAACGCGCCTCCTCAGGCGGGCAATACATGGCGAGGCCGGCATTGGCCACGAAATAGGCGGTGAACTGCTCGAAGGTGTTGAGGATGAACCTGTTGTTGATGTCGACGGCCGAATTAGGCTTGGGCATCTGCCCTACGAACATGCTGGGGTTGAGCCGCTGCGCCGCGACGATGCAGATGCCGATCACGCCGGGCAGGAGGGCGAACACCGCGTCCTTGAGCACGAGCGCGATGCGGTCGGCGATGCCCCAATCCTCCGGCTGCCAGTGCCAGACGAGCTTCATCCCCATGAAGAAGGTGAGCGAGAAGATCCAGTTCGCCACCAGCACGATGATGAAAGGCCGCTGCCGCGCGGTGAAGCCGAAGACCTTGGCGGCTGGCGGGTGGCGCCGGGCGCTCGTGCGGCGTTTTGGGGTGTGGCGCTGTTCGACGGTGCGCTGCATCGCTGTCCCTGGTTAGGGTAGGGGGTCGGTCCGCTGAGCCTGGCCCATAGATCGTGAAGATCGGGTTGCCAGGGCGCACGAGGCCGAGCGCCGTTCTCTCTAAGGCATAGTTCGCACCTGCACAATTCTCAAGGTGCCCCTGTGCACGAATAGAACAAAACGTGTACAAAGTGCCGCTGGCGTCTTATTGTGGAGCGCGCCACCTTTTCTAGCGAGAGGCGCCCGGCAGGCAGTAAAGTCCGGTGACGGTTAACAGGTGCGCGCAACAGCGGAGGTCGCCATATGGCGGGATCAGTAAATAAAGTCATCTTGGTGGGCAACCTCGGGGCCGATCCTGAGGTTCGGCACACGCAGGACGGCCGCCCCATCGTGAATTTGCGCGTGGCCACCAGCGAAAACTGGCGCGACAAGGCGACCGGCGAGCGCCGCGAGCGCACCGAATGGCACCGTGTCGTCATCTTCAACGAGAACCTGGCGAAGATCGCCGAGCAATATCTGAAGAAGGGCTCGAAGGTTTATCTCGAGGGTCAGCTGCAAACGCGGAAATGGCAGGACCAATCAGGCCAGGACCGCTACTCGACCGAGGTGGTGCTGCAGCAGTTTCGCGGCGAGCTGACCTTGCTCGACAGCAGGCAGGGATCAGGCGGCGGAGATCGGGAGCCAGCCGGCGCCTCTGCCGGCGATTTCGGACGCTCGAGCGCGCTCGGCGGTGGCGGCCGCTCCTTCGACAAGGAGCTCGACGACGAGATCCCGTTCTAAGACGGACGAAGTCCGGAAACCAACGAAGCCCGGCGACCTTTCGGCCACCGGGCTTCCGACGCACTTAGAGCCATCAGGCTCTAGTAGGTGCTGGAGTCACCCTCGCGATCGGTCTTGGCCGACCCTTCCACCACCGGCTCCTCGCCAAGCAGCTTGTAGTCAGGCGCGGACGCGAGCGTCTCCTTGCTGATGTTCAGCGTAACCTTGACGTTGTCGTTCTCGTCGCGGTTGAACTTGAGATCCTCGAAGCGCACGGCGACGTCCTTCTCGCCGATGCCGAGGAAGCCGCCGACGCCGATCAACGCGGCGGTGATCTTGCCGCTGCGGTCGGTGACGAGATCGTT
Organism: uncultured Alphaproteobacteria bacterium; assembly: GCA_963740805.1. Lineage (GTDB taxonomy): Bacteria > Pseudomonadota > Alphaproteobacteria > Rhizobiales > Methyloligellaceae > Methyloceanibacter. The sequence continues at coordinate 306,000 of CAVUFL010000007.1, forward strand.
GACGTCGCCGATCTGCTCATCCTGGCTGTTGACCGCAGGCTTGCCGATGATCGAGGTGGCAAGCATGTCGTCGGTGGTCTGCTCCTTGAGGAATTGACCGCCTTGCGCCGTGCTCTGCTCGGGCGCCATCGGCTTGGCAGCCTCCGACGACTGATCGGGCATGATCACTTTCGGGCCTTCCGACGATTGGTCGGGAGCCTTCATGTCAGGCTCTGACGGGATCGCCGAGGGCGGCTGAGGCTGCATCGGAGTCTGAGCGGAAGGATCTGGCGCCGGCGATCCTGGCGAGGCCGGAGTCTGGGCCAAGGCTGGGGCCGCACCCAACATGAGGGCAACGGCGGTCGTTGCGAGGAAGCGGTTCATAGTGCTCTCCTTGTGTCCTGTTTGGTCGCTTTAAAATGAAGTGGACGAGAATCGACATGACCCTCGCCCCCTGCCTCAACAACGTCGGCATGCTCGCAAACGTTCCTGCACAGGCTCGCAAATTGTCACCCGTCAGTACACTGAATGACGGCTTGAGCGATAAGCCACAAATACCCCGCGCGCTGTCCATACAATATGTTGATTATATTGATGAAATAGACCACTTAGCCGCGTCGTTACAGCACCCTGCAGCGGTTGCAATGCGGCGCACAAATCAGCTATAGAAAAGTGCCTTCTCCGTACGATTCTCCGGTGCTTGGGAAGGCCGTGCGCATGCGCAAGCGGCCACGACTGATCCTTTCGCCAACCACACTTCAACGGAACACTCCCGGCCTTGGCCGACAACGATCAACCTCCCGGATCGGGCGCGCCGAGCCCTCCGTCCGACATTCGGCCGATCTCGCTCATCGACGAGATGAAGCGGTCCTATCTCGATTACGCCATGAGCGTGATCGTGGCCCGCGCGCTGCCCGATGTGCGCGACGGGCTCAAGCCCGTGCATCGCCGCATCCTCTATTCGATGCACGAGAACAACTACACGCCCGACCGTGCCTACAACAAATCGGCGCGCGTCACCGGCGACACCATGGGTAAGTATCACCCGCACGGCAACCAGGCGATCTACGACGCTCTGGTGCGCATGGCGCAGGAGTTCTCCATGCGCGTGCCGCTGATCGACGGACAGGGCAATTTCGGCTCGGTCGACGGCGATCCGCCGGCGGCCGAGCGCTATACCGAGGTGCGCCTCGCGCGCCCGGCCATGACGCTCCTCGACGATCTCGAGAACGAGACGGTCGACTTCCAGGCGAACTATGACGGGCGCGAGCAGGAGCCGGTGGTTCTGCCGGCGAAATTTCCCAATTTGCTGGTCAATGGCGCCGGCGGCATCGCCGTCGGTATGGCCACCAACATCCCGCCGCACAATCTCGGCGAGGTGATCGACGCCTGCATCGCCTATCTCGACAATCCGGCGATCTCGATCGACGAGCTGATCGAGATCGTGCCCGGTCCCGACTTCCCGACCGGCGGCCTCATCCTGGGCAGGGCCGGCATCCGCGCCGCCTATCACAAGGGCCGCGGCTCGATCCTGATGCGCGGCCGCGTCGCCACCGAAATCCTGCGCAAGGAGCGCGAGGCGCTGGTCATCACCGAGATTCCCTATCAGGTGAACAAGGCGACGATGGTGGAGAGGATCGCCGAGCTCGTGCGCGAGAAGAAGATCGAAGGCATCTCTGATATTCGCGACGAGTTCGAGCCGCGACGGCATGCGCGTGGTGATTGAGCTGAAGCGCGATGCCATGGCCGATGTGGTGCTGAACCAGCTCTACCGCTTCTCGACGCTGCAATCGACCTTCGGCGCCAACATGGTGGCGCTGATCGGCGGGCGGCCCGAGCAGCTCAACCTCAAGGATTTGGTCCGCGCCTTCACCGATTTCCGCGAGGAGGTGATCGGCCGGCGCACCAAATTCCTGCTGCGCAAGGCGCGCGACCGGGCCCACGTGCTGGTCGGCCTCGCCATCGCCGTCGCCAATATCGACGAGGTGATCGCCCTGATCCGGAAAGCCCCGGACCCCGCCGCGGCACGCGAGCAATTGATGGCCAAGGATTGGCCGGCCAAGGACGTGATCCCCCTGGTCGAGCTCGTCGCCGACCCGCGTCATAAGGTCTCGGCGCAAGGAACCTACCGTCTCTCGGAGGAGCAAGCCCGGGCCATTCTCGATCTCAGGCTGCAGCGCTTGACCGCGCTCGGTCGCGACGAGATCGGCGATGAGCTGGCCAAGCTCGGCGGCGAGATCACCGACTATCTCGCCATCCTGCGCTCGCGCGCGCGCATCATCGCCATCGTCAAGGACGAGCTCAACGCCATCAAGGCTCAGTTCGGCACGCCGCGGCGCACCGAGATCCTGGAGATGGAGGCCGAGGTCGAGGACGAAGACCTGATTCAGCGCGAGGACATGGTCGTCACCGTCAGCCACAAGGGCTACATCAAGCGCGTGCCGCTTTCGAGCTACCGGGCGCAGCGCCGCGGCGGCAAAGGCCGCGCCGGCATGGCCACGCGCGAGGAGGATTTCGTCACCCGCATCTTCATCGCCAACACCCATACGCCGGTGCTGTTCTTCTCCTCGCGCGGCATGGCCTACAAGATGAAGGTGTGGCGCCTGCCCATCGCCGCACCTCAGGCGCGCGGCAAGGCGCTGATAAATCTCTTGCCGCTCGCCAAGGACGAGAACATCACCACCATCCTGCCGCTGCCCGAGGACGAGGCAAGCTGGGGCAAGCTCGACGTGATGTTCGCCACCAATGGCGGCACGGTCCGGCGCAACAAGCTCTCCGACTTCATCGAGGTCCGGCAGAACGGCAAGATCGCCATGAAGCTCGAGGAGGGCGACCGCATCATCGGGGTGGCAGTGTGCAGCGAGCGCGACGACGTGCTGCTGACCACCGCCGAGGGTCAGGCGATCCGCTTCCCCGTGACCGATGTGCGCGTGTTCAAGGGCCGCGAGTTCGGCAGGTGTGCGCGGCATCAAGCTCGAAGGCAAGGACCAGGTGATCTCGATGGCCATCCTCGCCCATATCGAAGCGGCGCCCGCCGAGCGTGTGGCCTATGTGCGTCAGGCGAACATGATGCGCCGGGGCGGTTCCGATCAGGAGCAGGACGTGGAGAGCGAAGGCAACGGCCAGGAAGTGGTGCTCTTGCCCGAGCGCTACGCCGAGCTCAGCGCGCACGAGGAATTCGTGCTCACCGTATCTGAGAACGGCTACGGCAAGCGCACGTCGGCCTACGAGTACCGCATCTCAGGCCGCGGCGGCAAAGGCATCATCGCCATGACCGTGAACCAGCGGAACGGCAAGCTGATCGGCTCTTTCCCTGTGGAGGAGGGCGACCAGATCATGCTCGTCACCGACCGCGGCCAGCTGATCCGCATTCCGGTGGAAGGCATCAGCGTCATGGGCCGCTCGACGCAAGGCGTCATCGTGTTCGACACCGCTGAAGGCGAGCGCGTGGTCTCGGTCGAGCACATCCCCGATGTCGAGAACGGCAACGGGGATGAAGCTCATGCCGGCGAAGGCCCGCTGGACGAAGGTCCGGAGGATGAAGGTCCTGAGGACGAGAGTTCCGACGACGACGGATCGACCGAAGAGAGTTAATTCGCGTCCTCGGCATGACGGCGGCCCTTGCGGGCGCCGGACCAGCGCGGCTAGAAGGTGCCGATGACCCGTACTGGCTTCTATCCCGGCAGCTTCGATCCCGTGACCTTCGGCCATCTCGACATCGCCAGGCGCGCGGTGAAGCTCGTCGATCATCTGGTTGTCGCCGTCGGCACCCATCATGACAAGCACGCTCTGTTCAGCGCCGAGGAGAGGCTCGCCATGGTGGTGGAGGCGCTCCGTCCCGTCGCCGACGAGACCGGCGCCGGATTCGACGTGACCACCTTCGACACGCTGACCGTCACCGCAGCGACGGAGGCCGGAGCCAGCGTCATCATTCGCGGGCTGCGCGATGCCGGCGATTTCGACTACGAAATGCAGATGGCTGGAATGAACGCCGCCATGGTGCCCGACGTCGAGACGGTGTTTCTGGCCTCTTCGCCGGAAACCCGCTACATCGCTGCGAGTTTCGTCCGCCAGATTGCCGCCATGGGCGGCGACGTCACCGCCTTCGTCCCGGCCAGAGTGGCCGAAAGCCTGAAGAGGAAATTTTCCGCATGATGCTCACCCGTGTTCTTGCCGTTGCCGCCGTCCTTGCCGCCGTCGCCTGCGCTGCACCGCGCATGAGTTTTGCCGCAGACTCGCTCGACAATGTCCTGCTGCTCGACCTCAAGGACGGCCGCGTCACCATCCTGCTTCGCCCCGACCTCGCGCCGAAGCATGTCGAGCGCGTGAAGAAGCTCACCCGCGAGGGCTTCTACGACGGCATCGTGTTCCATCGCGTCATCCCGGGCTTCATGGCGCAGACCGGAGATCCCACCGGCACCGGCACCGGCGGCTCGCAATATCCAGATCTTCCGGCCGAGTTCAGCAACAGCGCGACCTTCGAGCGCGGCACCATCGGCGCGGCGCGCTCCAATGACCCGAACAGCGCCAACAGCCAGTTCTTCATCGACTTTGCGCCGTCGCCCTTCCTCAACGGCAAGTATACGATCTGGGGCCAGGTGATCGACGGCATGGACGCCGTCGACAAGATCAAGCCCGGCGAGCCTCCGTCCAATCCCGACAAGATCGTCAAGATGCAGATCGCCGCCGACGCCGACGATGCGTCGAAGCAGGCCGCGACCAAACTGCTTCAGGCCCAGCAATAGGAGGTCCGAAATGGCGGCAATACCCGAGGATACATTGATCATCGAGACGACGCGCGGGCCGGTCACCGTGGAGTTGCGCCCCGACCTCGCGCCGAACCATGTGGCGCGCATCAAGGAGCTCGCGCGTCAGGGCTTCTATGACGGCGTCGTATTCCACCGCGTCATCGACGGCTTCATGGCGCAGACCGGCGATCCCACCGGCACCGGACGCGGCGGCTCAGGCCAGAAGCTCCGCGCCGAGTTCTCCAGAGAGCCGCATACCCGCGGCGCCGTTTCCATGGCGCGGGCGCAGTCTCCCGATTCCGCCGACAGCCAGTTCTTCATCTGCTTCGACGACGCGAACTTCCTCGACGGCCAGTACACGGTGTGGGGGCGGGTCAGCCAAGGCATGGAGAATGTCGACAAGATCACGCGCGGCGAACCCCCGGCCAAGCCGGACAAGATCGTGTCCATGCGCGTGGCTGCCGACGCACCGTAACATGACCAATTCGTCATTGCCGGGCTTGACCCGCCCGCGCTGGCCAAAGCCTTGCCGCCGATCGGCGATGCGCTCGCTTCGGAGGGCGAAGACCCGGCAATCCAGGGCAAAGCACTCAGAGCGCGTGGCCCATGGATGCCCGGATCAAGTCCGGGCATGACGTGCTGATATGCGCGTCGACGATTTTGATTACCATCTGCCGGAAGAGCTGATCGCGCTCAGGCCGGTGAGCCCGCGCGACGCGGCGCGGCTTCTGGTGGTCGAGCCCGGCGCCGATCCGCCTTTCGCCGATCGGAAGATCGTGGACCTGCCTGAGCTATTCTCTCCCGGCGACGCGCTCGTGTTCAACGATACCAAGGTCATCCCCGCCGAGCTTAAAGGCACGCGCGAACGCGACGGCGTCTCGGCGAAAGTCTCGGTGACGCTCACCGGGCGCATCGATGCCAACCGCTGGACGGCGCTGGCGCGGCCCGCGAAACGCTTGAAGGCCGGGGACCGCATCGTGTTCGGCGAGGGGGAGGGCGTATGCCTACTCGGCACTCTTGCCGCGACGGTCGAAGAGCGTGGGCCCGAAGGCGAAGTGACGCTCGCCTTCGATTTCAGCGATGCAAGCCTCGATGAGGCGATCGAGCATCTCGGCGCCATGCCGCTTCCGCCCTACATCGCCTCGAGGCGGGCGCCGGACGAGAAGGACCGCGTCGACTATCAGACGATTTTCGCGCGCGAGGAGGGCGCGGTGGCGGCGCCGACCGCTGGCCTGCATTTCACACCCCGGCTGATCGAGGCGCTCGAGGCGCGGGGCATCTCGGTGTATTTCGTGACGTTGCATGTCGGGCCGGGGACTTTCCTTCCGGTGCGCAACGCAGACACCGGCGGGCACATCATGCATGAAGAAACTGGGACCATCTCGGCCGAGACCGCTGCCGCGCTGAACGAGGTCAAGGCGAGGGGAGGGAAGATCGTTGCCGTGGGAACCACTTCGCTTCGCCTGCTCGAAAGTGCGGTCGACGCGCATGGCAGGCTTGGCCCCTTCTTCGATGCCACCAATCTCTTCATCACGCCTGGCTACCGCTTCCGCTTCGTGGATCGGCTGTTGACCAACTTCCATCTGCCGCGCTCGACCCTGTTCATGCTGGTCGCTGCTTTTTCCGGGCTTGATCTGATGAAGCGCGCTTACACTCATGCCATCGCCGAGCGTTACCGCTTCTATTCTTACGGCGATGCCTGTCTGTTGAGCCCAGCGCCTGCGGTGGAGGATGAAAACAAACGCAGCGTCGTTTCGCCTTTCCGCATGAGGAGCAAGCCGCCGGCTTAGATATGATTGAGCCAAATGCAGCGTGATGTGACAAAGCAATTTGCCTTCACCTTGAAGGCGCAGGACGGCCGGGCGCGGGTCGGCGAGATCGCCACGCCGCGGGGAGTCGTCCGCACGCCTGCCTTCATGCCGGTCGGTACCGCGGCAACGGTGAAAGCCATGCTGCCGGAGACGGTGCGCGCGGCCGGCGCCGACATCATCCTTGCCAACACCTATCATCTGATGTTGCGGCCAGGTGCCGAGCGCATCGCCAGGCTCGGTGGCTTGCACCGCTTCATGGGCTGGGAGGGGCCGATCCTCACCGATTCAGGCGGCTATCAGGTCATGTCGCTGTCCAAGCTCCGCCGCATCGAGGAGCACGGCGTGACCTTCCAGTCGCATATCGACGGGGCCACGCATCTGCTCACGCCGGAGCGCGCCGTCGAGGTGCAATGCCTTCTCGGCGCCGACATTCAGATGGTGCTCGACGAATGTACGCCGTTTCCTGCGACGCATGACCAGGCCAGGTCCTCAATGGAACTGTCGATGCGCTGGGCCGAGCGCTCCAAGCAGGCGTTTCAAACTCTGAGCGCGCCTGGCCACGCTCTGTTCGGCATCGTGCAGGGAAGCGTCTATCCAGATCTGCGCGAGCAGAGCGCCGGCGTGCTTCAGGACATCGGCTTTGACGGCTATGCCATCGGCGGGCTTGCCGTGGGCGAGGGGCAACGGGCCATGCTCGACACCGTGGCAGTGACCACTTCGATGCTGCCTGAGGATCGGCCGCGCTATCTGATGGGCGTCGGCACGCCTCACGACATGCTCGAGGCCATCGCCCGCGGCATCGACATGTTCGACTGCGTGATGCCGACCCGCTCTGGTCGCCATAACCAGGCCTTCACCTGGGGCGGCCGGCTCAATCTGCGCAACGCCAAATATGCCGAGGACGAAAGCCCGCTCGATGCGGAAAGTGCGTGCCCTGCTGCGCAGTACTCTCGCGCCTATCTGCACCATTTGGTGAAATCTGGCGAGGTGCTCGGCGCCATGCTGCTCTCCTGGGCCAATGTGCATTTCTACCAGGAGCTGATGGCTGGCGCGCGCGCGGCAATCGCCCGCGGCGACTTCGCCGCCTTCGCCGACGACGTGACCCGGCGGTACCGCGGATCAATCGAGGAGGATGAGGGCTAGACGCCTATCCGCGTTTTCTTGTCATTGCCCGGCTTGACCGGGCAATCCAGTAAGCAGCGCCCTAAGTAAGCTTGCGAGACTAGCGGTTACTGGATGCCCGCCTTCGCGGGCATGACAAGAAACTACTGCGTGGCGATGTCGGAGGCGGGGCCGACGGCCTTGGCGCCCAGCACCTTCCGCTCGCGGGCGAAGAGATAGAGGCCTGAGAGGATCACGATCGCAGCGCCACTCAGCGTCCACGCCGTCGGCACTTGCCCAAACACCATAAAACCCAAAGCCGACATCCAGATCAGTCCGAGATAGATGTAGGGCGCGAGCGCCGAGGCCGGTGCGATGCGGTGCGCAAGGATCAGCAGCCAATGTCCGAGCCCGCCCCAGAAGCCGAGCGAGGCGAGCAAAAGCCATACGGTGATGTCTTGCGGCGGCGTCCAGGCCACAACTGCGAAGGGCAAGAGCGCGACGGCGCCGGCGAGCGGCGTATAGGTCTGCGTCACCTCCGGCGGATCGAAAGCGGCGAGATAGCGCGTCGAGAGATTGTAGAGCGCGTAGCCCAAGGTGGCGACGAGCGAGATCAGCATCGCCCAATGCAACGTGCCGAAACCGGGATGCATTACGAGCAGCACGCCGAGGAAGCCTGCGAGGATCGCCACCATGCGATGCCAGCCGACCCATTCGTGCAACAATGGCCCGGCAAGCAGCGCCACCAGCAGGGGTGCGAGAAAGAAGATGGTGACCGTCTGGTCGAGCTGCAGATAGCGCAACGAGATGAAATTGAATCCCGTGGTGACGATCATGATCACGGAGCGCAGCACCTGCATGACGGGCTTCGCCGAGCGCAGCGACGGCCTGAACGCAAACGGCCAGAGCACTGCGGCGCTGAACACGATATGGCCGGCAAAGCGCAGCCAGGTGATCTGCACGACCGGTATGGCCTTTACCGTGACCAGGTATTTTGCCGTGGCGTCGAGCAGGGCGAAGCAGACGCTGGCAAGCGCCATCAGCCCGATCGCCTTCAGCCTTTGGCGCGGGTCGGCGATGGGGGCAGTGGGCAGCAGGCGGGGGACGCGGGGGGTCATGAGCTTTTGTCGTCTATCTGCACGAGTCTTTGCCAAATGGCCATCCGCCGCTAAGGTCGCGGGGCTGCGAAGAAGCAGCGGTCGTAGGAGGACGATGTGGCTGACGTTCGTGCCATATGTGCCATCGGAATGCGCGGCCAGCTCGGGCTGAACGGCCGCCTGCCCTGGGAGGGCAACAAGGGCAGGGAGTATGTCGCCGATGTGGCGCGCTTCTTCGACATCACGCGCGGGCACGTCATCATCGCTGGCCCGCGCACCGTCGCCTCGATCCCGGCCTTTGCCTATGAGGACCGGACGATCTGCGAGATCAGGTCGGAGAACCATCCCGCCGAGGTCTTGGCCTGGTTTCCCGATCGCGTGGTGTTCGTCGGCGGCGGTCCTCCGGTGTGGGAGACCTACGCGCCCTTTATCCGCCATTGGGACATCAACAGGCTCCCTTATGACGGCGATGCCGACCGCTGGTTCGATCCGGCGTGGCTGATCGCGAGCGAAAAGCCTGAGTGACGAGGTGGTGCTGAGCCCTCAGTGATCCCAGCGCGGCGGCACTTTCTTCCACGAGTTGCCGTTGCTCGCCATTTGGTAGCCCAGGTCGTAAAGCTTCGTCATATAGACCGGGTCGAAGGCCTGGGTGCTCGTGTCGGCAAAGTCGCTCGGAATATAGATGAGGTTGTAGTCGACGCCGTTGCGCTTGGTGAAGGCATAGAGTTCGTAGAGGTCACCGATGCCCTGGTTCTTGATCAGGGTCGATATCGAGCGCCCGGCGATGGACAGCGTGCGCGGCTTCACCGCCTTCCACTCCGGTCCCACCCGGCCGTTGCGAATGATGTAGGAGCGGCGGATCGGTTTGACGTTGAGGGTTGAATCGACGTTCTTGGCCAAGATCTGCGTCGGCAGCAAGAACACCTCGCGGGTGGCACCACCATCGACATGCATTTCCTCGTAGACCGTGCCGTTCGCCGCGACCTCGACGAAGCCTGGCGGAAACACCGCAGGAATTGCCGCCGACGCAAGCAGGACCTTGCGGAACAGCTCGATGGCTTGCGGGTGACCGCTTGCGGCGATCTTTCCCATGTCCCAGACGACCGGGCGCTGCGCATCGAGGTTGGTGGTGCCGATGAGGAGCCTCCGGCCCTTCATGTACTCGGCGGCCACCTCTTTGAGGAAGGCGTCATTGACGTAAAAGGCGACTACTTTGGCGAGCGGCGCATTGCTCGCGAGCAACTCCCCGCCGAGCAGTCCTCTCACGGGGCGCGCGAGGGCAATGTCACTCGTGGTCAACTCGGTGAAGACCTTCTTCAGAGCATCGTCGTAGCGCGGTCCAAGAAAGGCGAACGGCGCGGTGAGCGCGCCGGTGCTGACGCCCGTCACCAGGTCGAATTCCGGCCGATTGCCTCGTGCGGTCCAGCCGGCAAGCACGCCAGCGCCGAAGGCGCCATCCGCACCGCCACCGGAAATAGCCAGGAAGCTCACGACCGGCCGGCCGTTCTCTCTCGGCAACTGGCGATGGGAGGCGCGGACTTGTGCCCACTTCTCCTTGGCCATGGCGTCGACATTGGGAGGAGGCACGTCGCCCCAGAAGCGGATGTTCTCACCGCCCATGCCCACCACTGTAGCGTCGCTCTCCAACCCCAGCGGGACGGGATTACGTGGAAGCGATGCGCAAGCGGCAAGACTTAACGCCACCGCGCCGTACCAGAAGAGACGACGTAGCCCCCGCACGCGCACCAGATCCCTCATCGTTTGGGCACGTAAAACAATCGGTTAGTCTATCAGGAAAGAGGCCGCTTTGCGGCGCTCCGCACCAGCAAGGCAAAACTCAAGGTTGTGCATCTGCCGATAGCTTACGCACGGCTTGGCGCAAGGTCGGGAAGGCTCCAATGCCGTGGTCGGCAAAGCCGCGCTCCGCCGCCCAGTTGTCCCACTCGGTGAGGCGGCCGGCGGCATTGAGGCCGATCCCCCGCGCGTTGAGCGCCGCCACCAGGTCGGTGATGGTCATCAGCCCGGTCGCATCGATTGTGGTGACGGGAAGCAGATCGATGACGACATGCCTCAGATCGGGCCCCGCTTCGTCAACGGCGCGGAGCAATTCCCGCTTGAAATAAGGGGCGTTGAAGAAGGTGATCGGCGCATTGAAGCGAAACAGCAGAAGACCGGGCAGACTCTGGCCGCTCTGGTGCCGCGACAGCGAATGGAATCCGGGAAAGCCCTTCACCTCACCCAGAATTTCGACACTGGGCCGCGACACCAGCCTGATGAAGCGCAACAGCGCAAGCGCCACCGCGAACAGAATGCCGTTGACGGCGCCGACGGCAACGACGCCAAGCGTCGCCAGCACCGACAGAAGAGCCTCGGTACGGTCGATCTGGTAGAAAAGACGAAGGCTGCCGAGATCGATCAGCGACAGAGCAGCGGCGACGAGCACGGCGCCGAGCGCGGCAAGCGGTATGTATTGCAGCGGAGCCGTGAAGAAAAGAAGCACGAGCGCCACCGCCGCCGCGGCGACGAGCCCGACCGCATGGGTCCTGCCACCCGCCGCATCGCTCATGGCAGTCCGCGAATCCGCTCCGCTGACGGCGAAGCCCTGCGACAGGGCCGATGCAATATTGGCAGCACCAAGCGCCGCGAAGTCCTGGTCGGGATCGATGTCATAGCCGTTCTTGGCGGCAAAGCTCCGCGCCGTAAGCATTAGGCTCGAGAAGCTGACCAGCATGAGACCTGCTGCGTCTGCCAGAAGGGCTGGCAGGAGCGTCGGATCGACATTCGGTACGGCGAGAGGCGGCAGGCCGGCCGGAACGTATCCCACCGTTTTCACGCCAAGTGTGGTGAGATTGAAGAGCGGCACGGCGGCCCCGGCCAGCACCATGCCGACAAGGGCTGCTGGAAGCTGCGTCGCGAAGCGGGGAACAAGCGCGATGATTGCGAAGGTCCCAAGCGCGACGGCGAATGTCGGCCCGTGAATCTCACCGAGCTTTCCGATGATCTCCGCTAGGCGCGGAAGAATGCCGCCTTGGACCACGGAAAAGCCGAAGATTTTGTCGGCTTGCCCGAGAATGATGGACAGCGCCACGCCGTTGAGAAAACCGACAAGGATCGGCCGTGACAGGAAGTCAGCGAGCGCGCCGAGGCGCAAAAAGCTTGCCACCACGCAGAGAAGCCCGGTGAGCAAGGCAAGCATCACCGAGAGTGAGGCGTAAGCCGCTTGATCGCCGGCGGCGAGGGGTGCGACGCTCGCCGCGACGAGCGCGCAGGTAGCAGCATCAGGACCGACGATCAATTGCCGCGACGTGCCGAAAATCGCGTAGGCCACGAGCGGCAAGATGCTGGAATAGAGTCCGACCTCAGGGCGGAAGCCGGCAAGCTCGGCGTAGGCAATGCCGACCGGCAACGCGACCGCAGCCACCGCGAGCCCGGCTTTGAGGTCGGCGCGTGCATCCGCGACCTTGTACTGCCGCAACGCGGCGAGACCTGGGACGAAACGGGCGAAAGGCGGCATGAGAGTATCCCTATCGCGCTTCAGGGCTCACTTGCCTCCGCAACGTTCGTTTTTGAGCCTCAACGGAATGGCGCGTTTTACTTAGCTACGTCGACCCGCGTCCAAAGTCTGATCGGGCGCGAAGCTCTCGATCTTGCGCGCGATCTTCTCCGTGCGCTGACCGAGGTCCTTCTGGAACACCGTGCCGTCGTGATTGACCATGAAGGTCATGATGCCGGAATTGCCGTATTCGGCGGGGTAGGCGAGGAGCGCAAAGCCACCGATCATCTTGCCGTTGACCACATAGTCGTAAGCGCCGCCGCTGGCGCTCGCGCCTTGGCGCTTCAGCACGCGATAGAAATAGCCGTGATAGGGGATCGGCTTCTGCCCGACCTTGTAGCCTTCGGCGGAGGCCTGCGCCGCGAGATCGCCAAACGGGCTCGGCTCTTGGCCCTCGGCGGTCGGCCAGTAAAGTCCATCCTTCTTGCCGGGGCTGCTCACGATGCGCTGCGCATACACATGCGGGCCGAGACCATCCGGATCGAGCGAGGCGTATTCGTTCTGCGCCTGGACATAAGCGAGCATGACTTGGATGGTAGAGAGCTCGTCGCGGCCGATCCGGCGGCGAAGGATCTCGTCGAGCCCGGCCCTGGTATCGAACCGCCAGCCATCATGCTTGCGCACCAAGCGGAATGGGGAAGGGCCAGTCGTCGTCGCCGATGACCAGCGTCGCACTGTCGTCGCCATCCTGCGCGATATTGTGCTTGGTATCGTAGGCCGCGACGAACTTGTCGCGGGCGTTGCGGTCGGCCACCGCATCGCCTGAGCTGATGATCTGTTGCCCCTTCGGCCCGAGCACCTTTAGGAGCTCTTTTTTGTCTTCGGCCTTGGCGGCGTCGATCAGCGCCGTCACCGCATCTTCGGTCGTCTTGAACCGCTCTTGGGCTGAGCAGGGCGCGGCTACGACAAGCGCCGCACCGAGAATGAGCAAGCCTAGCCTTTGCATCATCCGCCTCATCTCGACGACTGCCAACGACCGCCACCGAGGTCCAGCCACTCTTTCCAGGTCATGAATTTCAGCCCGAGACGATCGTAGTCGACCCTCAAATACCCGTCGGGGCCGCGCGAAACTGCGCCGGGTTCAATTTGCTGCACCTCCTGCGCCATGACGCCCACATAGGCGGTGCGGTCGCTGCTCTTGTAGCGGAAGCGGTAGAGTTCGAGACCGTTGTCGAGCTGCCCCAGCGGCACGATGTCTTGCTTGAGGCGGATGTCTGAACGACGCCCGCCGCCGCCGCGTCCGCCGCCACGTCCGCCACCGCCTCCGCGATGGCCACCGCCGCTCATTTGACGTCCACCTCCACCGCCGCCGCCGACGCGCGGGGGGCCACCGCCGCCTTTTCTCACCTGCGGTCCACCACCGCCCTTCGGCTTTGAGATCTCACGCGGGCTGCGATCGCCGAGGCTCGCCTGGCCGCGCTTTGAGTAGTCGCGCGCCTTGGCGCCGTCGCTGGCATCGAACGCGTTCGGCTTGGGCTTGCCCTTGGCTTGCGGCTTGCCGAGGTCAGGCTTCTTGCCGTCGAGCGCGGCCTGCTTGCCGGGCCCACCCTTGTCCTTGCCGAGGTCAGGCCGCTTACCGTCGCCGGGACCTTTGCCGAGGTCAGGTCGTTCGCCGCCACCAGGACCCTTGCCGAGATCAGGCCGCTCGCCGCCGCCAGGCCCTTTCTTGTCTGGCTTCAACACCTGCTCGCCGCTCCGGCCGCGATAGTCGAGCTTGCGATCAGCCGATTTGACCGCGTCCTTGCCGAACTTGTTCTGCACCGACTTGTCTTTGTAGCTCACGCCCTTGCGGTGTTGGGGGTTGTGTTCCCATTTGCCCTGCTTCACATCCTTCTTATTGACGTGCTTGTTGATGTTCACGTTCTTGTCGATGTCGACATTGATGTTGTGGTCGTGCCAATCGAACCCATCCCAGATGGCGTTGCCGATGGCCCAGCCCGCGCCCCAGGCGATGCCGGTGGCAATGGCGCCGCCAACCACCCAGCCTGGCGCCGGTGCAAAGTAATAAGGCGGGTACTCCGGATAATCCCAGCTGCCATAGACCACGGCCGGCTCGTAATAAGGGACATAGACAGTCTCGGGCGAAGTGGGCTCGATGACGATGGTCTGCTCGTTGTCAGCCTCCTTGGTGACCGTCACCTTCTGCTCTTTGGTCGTTTTGAGCTTGCCGTTTGCTTCAGCCTTGGCGCGCAGGCGCTGGATCGCGTCCATCACGTCGGCCTGCTGCGCGAGCACGGCATCGCCGAGCTTCTCGGTCCAATCGAGATCGTCGTTCATCATGGCGAGCACCGTCGGCGTCGCCACCAGCGCCTTGATGCTTGCGTCCCAGTTCTGCTTGGCGAGCGCTTGGTCGAGCTTGTCGCCCTTGAGCGATTTATTGGCTTTCGCCCAGCGGTCGGCCTGGACAATCTCGAGCGGATAGGTCGAGGCCATCAGCACCTGGGCAAGAAGAGCATCGGGATAGAGCGCGATCGGCGCGACAAGCGCATCGAGCTCGCCTTGGCTGAGGGTCTGCTGTTGGGGCGCGGTCGCGTCGGTGGCGGAGGCCTCGCCCTCGGCAAGCACCGGCGAGGACAAAAGCGCGGCGACGGCTATGACCGCGAGCGTTGTGCCGATCCGCATCGATATGGCCTCCGACCGCAAGCTCAGGAAACAAGAGCAAAAAAAGTAGGCAACAATCGGGTTTGGGCGCGATTTAGCGGGTATTTTGTTAGCCTTGATATGCTTCACTTCCCGCCCCGTTTGAACCCTGGAGCAATTGATATGAGCACGATGAGAAGCGCGTTTCGCATGAGCGCGGGCCTGGCAATCGCCGCCATTGCCGCGCTGAGCTTTGGTGCATTCGCCGCCGATCCCGTGACCAAGGACGAGGCCGTGGCCATGGTGAAGAAGGCCGTGGCCGCCATCAAGGCTGAAGGCGCTGAGAATGCTTATGCCGAGATCAGCAATCCAACCGGCCCATTTGTCGACCGCGACCTTTACGTCGTGGTGTACGGCCTCGACGGCATGGTTCTTGCGCATGGCGCCAACAAAGATCGAGTCGGCACCAATCAGATCGACGACAAGGATTCCGACGGCAAGCCCTTTGTCAAAGAGCGCGTCGACATGGCCAAGCAAAACCCAAGCTTCTGGCAGTCTTATAAATTCATGAACCCGGTGACCAAGCAGGTCGAGCCGAAGCAGATGTATTGCGAACGGCTCGACGAGACGGCAGTCTGCGGCGGCATCTATCAGAACTGACGAAACGAAAGAGGACGGCATGCCGTTCCGAGCGTGAGACGCAGCCGATAGCCACGAACGCTCACTCACAACGACGTTTGCTACAAAAACGGGAGGCACACCTTGACTAAGTTTCTGCATCTCTTCGCTTATGCCGCGCTCATCGTTGCCGCGAGTGCTATTGGGGCCAAGGCGCAAACGCCTGATGCCACGCCTGCCACCAAGGAACAGGCGGTCGCCATGGTGCAGAAGGCCGTCGCTTTCATCAAAGCGCAAGGTCCCGAGAAGGGCTATGCCGCAATCGACGACAAGTCGGGACAGTTCGTGCAAGGCGATCTCTATATCGCGGTTGTCGGGCTTGACGGCACGCTTCTCGCCTATGGCGGCGACGGCCAGCGCGTTGGCGAGAACCTGATGCACTTCAAGGACACCGACGGCAAGGAAGTCGTCAAGGAGCGCGTGGAGCTCGCCAAGCAGGAGCCGAGCTTCTGGCAGTCCTACAAATTCATGAACCCAGTGACCAAGACAGTCGAGCCGAAGCAAATGTATTGCGAACGGCTCAGCGAGACGGTCGTCTGCGGCGGCGTCTATCAATAGTGGAGGTGTGCAAGATGCGACGGCGCATATCTTTGCTGCTTGCGGCGGCGGCCGCCATGGCCGGAGTGCCAGCTTCCGCGCAAGAAGACCCGACCAACATCGTCGCCGATCAGATCCGCGCGCAAGGGTACAAATGCGACTCCCCGCAAAGCGCCAAGCCTGACCCCCAAGCCTCGAAGCCAGACGAGGCGGTTTGGATCCTGCAATGCGAGAGCGGGAGTTACCGCGTGCGCCTCATCCCCGACATGGCCGCCACGGTCGAGAAAATCGACAAGAGGCAAGACAACAGCCAAGACGACGGAAAGTAGGGGCTAGTCGCGCTTTACGCGGCGGCGGTCTGGACCACCACAGACGGCGCGAAGGCCTTGGCCAACGCCTCCAGGCTGCGCCGCGAATCTTCCGGGTCCTTGTAGGTCAAGGATTGGGCGTAGGCCGCCATGTCGAATTTCGGCGATACGCGCAAGATCTCGCGGCCCTGAATGCGGGCAAGCTGGAGCTGACCGGCCTGCGCGTAGCAAATGGTGAGCCCGAGATGGGCCGCGATCTGATTTGGCGCAAGCGCAATCGCCTGCTTATAAACGTCGATGGCCTCGTCATAGCGCAGCATGAGACGGTAGGCGTGCGCAAGCACGGCGAGATACCAGGCCGAGTGGATCGGGCTCAGGCGCATCGCGTGCTTGACGTACTCGGCAGCCTCTGCAGGCCGGCTGCACCAATTGAGCGTCATGGCGAGCGTGGCGGTAGCGTCGGCGGCATTCGGCTCAAGCTCGATGGCCCGCATGCCATGGACGATGGCCTCGTCATACGACTTCTTCATCAGATAGATGGCGCCGAGCAGAGCGTGGCCCTCGGACAGATTGTCGTCGATGCTGCTCGCGCAACGCGCAAGCTCGTCGGCGTGGGTGAGTGCATCGTCGCCTGCGTCAGCCCAGTGAAAGCGCGCGTCGGACCAATAGGTCCAGGCAAGCCACACGAAGCCCATGGCATAGTTCGGGTCGAGGTCGAGCGCCTTGCGGAACAGCACGCGCGCCTTGGCATTGTCGTCCTTGGTGAAGTGCCGGAACAGCTGCAGGCCTTGCATCATGCATTCCCAGGCCTCGAAGTTCTTGGTGCCGCGATGCCAGACGCGCGCCTGCTCGCCTTCGACCAGCCTGACATGGAGCGCCGACACCACGTTCGAGGTGATGTCGTCCTGCAGCGCGAAGATATCGCTGAGCTCGCGGTCGAAGCGCGAAGCCCAGAGCTGCTGGCGTCCGGCCGCCTCGACCAGTTGCGCGGTGATGCGCACCCGGTCCCCGGCTTTGCGCACGCTGCCCTCGAGCACATAGCGCACGTTCAGCTCGCGGCCGATCGTATGCGCGTCAACAGCGTTGCCTTTGTAAGCGAAGGTCGAGTTCCGCGAGATGACCAGCAGATTGGAAATTTTCGACAGCGCCGTGATGATGTCCTCGGCAATGCCGTCGGCGAAATATTCCTGCTCAGGGTCGCCTGAGAGATTGGTGAAGGGGAGTACCGCGATCGACGGCACCCGGCGATGCGATCCCAGTTCAGCATCCGACTCGCGCGAAGCGAAGCGCGAGACGCGCTGATAGGCGATCGGATCGGACGACATGGTGCGCAGCGCGAAGCTGCGAACGGGACGCGAGAGATTC
This sequence comes from uncultured Alphaproteobacteria bacterium, assembly GCA_963740805.1. GTDB lineage: Bacteria > Pseudomonadota > Alphaproteobacteria > Rhizobiales > Methyloligellaceae > Methyloceanibacter. The sequence goes on from CAVUFL010000007.1 coordinate 323,757, forward strand.
TTGACGAGCTGCTCGCCGAGGTCCTCGAAGCCCAAACTCTGCAGCGATTGAATCTGCTCGTGCACCGAGGCCGAGACACAGATGCCGCCAGGCTCGGCAAGCAATTCGAGACGAGCGGCGACATTCACTCCGGTTCCGTAGATGTCCTCGCCCTCGGTGATGATCTCGCCGAGATTGATGCCCATGCGGAACAAGAGGCGCCGGTCGGTCGGCACAGTGTGATTCCGCTCGGCCAGCGCCTCCTGAATTTCGATGGTGACCTGCACGCCGTCGGTCACGCTGGAAAACTCCATCAGCAGCCCGTCGCCGGTGGTCTTGACCAGGCGGCCGCGATGCTCGGCGATCTTGGGATCGATGAGCTCTTTGCGGATGGATTTGAGTTGCGCAAGCGTGCCGGCTTCGTCCGCCTCCATGAGGCGGGAAAAGCCGACCACATCGGCAGCGACGATCACTGCCAGCCGGCGAGAAAGCACATCGTTGGTCATACCCCACCCCTGGGTCAGACCATGGTGCCACAAAAGGCGGAAAGATGCGTGCCTAGAATTCAGCCAATTGACTCAAGACCTGCCGAAAACATGCGTTTTTCGGGCGCGTATATCCCAAATGATAGCGGCGCTATTACCAAAGGATGCGGGCACTATGCTTTGGCACAATGCCGGCTCACCTCCGGTCACGATCTCAGCCGAAAGGCACGCAAACCGCCCCGCGCGGGGAAGCCGAAGCCAACCCGCCTGCACCAGACCGAATGTCGGATCGGCGTCTAGGTTATTGCGGAGCCGGTGCTGGCGCCGGTGCCGGCGCTGGCGCGGCCGGAGGAGGCGTCTCGGTGCTTGCCGGAGCAGGAGCCGGAGCCTCTGCAGTCCGGCCCATCACGCAGTCGAACCAGCCGGCCTCGCCGAATTTGCAGCCATGCCGATAGCTTTGGACCACGCCAAAAGCGATGATGGCGATCAGTAGTATGAGAATCAGGCGCATGTGCTCGTCCCTCCCTTGGTGGGCGCAAATTAGCCGAACGCGGGCAAAACAGAAAGGGGCGGTCGAGAGTAAAGGAGCGTAATTCCCAGGGAACCTCGACATGTAAGCGTCATGAATGCCGAAGATTGCGCAGGCGCTATTGCCTGGGCCTCGCCGTATGCGCCTCGCCTCCCTTTGGCCGTAATGGGTGAGCAATGGAAAGCATGCGCTGGACCCTCCGAATCGCAGCCGTCTTGGCCGTTTTGCTCTTGGCTTATGCGATCTGGCCGGTGGTGGGCTTCGCCCGCATCGCCTCGGCCATCGAGGCGAGGGATGGCGCCGCTCTCGCCAAGCTCGTCGACTTTCGGGCATTGCGCAAGTCGCTCACCAAGCAGATCGTCGCTGCCTATATCGAGCTTACCGGCAAGGAGAAGCAGCTCGGCCTGATGGGCAAGACCCTGGCCGTGGGCATCGGCACCTCCTATGCCGAGCCGATCGTGGCTGAGCTGCTCAACGAACAGACCTTGATCGATCTCTTGACCAAGGGCCAGGTCGGCGGCGGTGGCGGCGTGGGCGCCGTCAAGGTTCCGGCGGAGCTTGCCCCCTTCTCCAAGTCGGCGCTGCAGAGCGGCTGGCGGACATGGTGGGCCTCCGAATACGGGCTTGGCGATTACTACGTCTATCTCCCGCCGGACAAAACTCCGGACAAGCAGTTCAAGGTGAGACTGAGCCTGAAAGATTTGCAGTGGAAGCTCACCGGGCTCGATCTGCCACAACCCATGCGGGTCGAGCTGGCGCAGCAACTCGTCAAACAGCGCGCCGAAAAGAGCGAATAGCTCCCTTCAGCCTTCTCCGATTCAGCTTTTCTTAAGCGCTTCGCGCTTCGATTCGAAAGCCGGTTACGCGCCTCGCGATGGAGCGTGTCGCACCGGCTAACGGGTGGTCGTCCTTAACTTTTTTGCCCTCAAAGTGGGGGCGGCAAGGACGGGCGAGGGTGACTCTTAAAGGGCGTCGATTGGGCGTGCACCGTTTGCGGCATCCCAACGGCGCGTCCTCTTTGAGAGACAGTCGCAGCGCACCCGCTTGCGCGTGGAGTTGCGTCTGTGTCTGACCGGTTGGACATCGTCCGCCTTATCAACTCGAAGGTCTCCGCCACGCGGCGGACCGTCGCCAGGTCGAAGCAATTGGCCGAGGCGGCAAAGGACGATCTCACCACCCATGAAGAATGGCTCGATCGCCATCGCCGTGTTGCCCAGGACGAATCGGAGCGGCACCGGCGGCGCTTGAGCCGCAAGCGCAGAACTGAGGCCTGCAAGCACTTCGCGCTGTGGCTGCTTCTGCTGGTGCCGTCGGCTTGCGCCGCAATGTTTCAGGCGGTGGGTAGTGGCCTCGCCGCTCTCGGCGAAACGTTCTATTTCGGCTGTCGCTGGATCGGCAGGACGGCTTATTGGCTGTGCAGCTCGCTCGTACGTCTCGTCGCCGGCAGCGTCACCTGGGCCGGGACCACGCTTCTTACCCTCGCGCTGTGGGTGGCCGCAGGGCTTTGGCTCGTCCTCTCCTTGCTTGGCGCAAGCTCACGCGACGTTGCGGTCTCGGCGGTCGGAGCCGGCTCACGCGGAGTGTCTTGGCTCGGCCCCAGGTCGCGCAGTCTTAGCCAGCGGCTCGCCCGGGCTTTGTCCCTCAGCTTCTCCCGGCTCACCATCCTGACGGTGAGCCTCGGCGGCCGGGTCGCCCGCACCATCGAGGGGCAGACGAAGACCCTCGCCACACGATCGCGGAAAGACGCTCGTCCTCCCTCGGAAAGGCGAGAGCCGAGCCTCGACCCGCGCCGCTTGCAAGCTGCAGCTTTCGTCCGGCTGCGCGCCGAGCATGACCGGCTTCAGGCCCGCATTCACGCCATGGACCGAAACTATGGCTCGCGCGTGCCCCCGCGCCGGCGCCCTGATGTCGCGGAATGGGCGCAACTCCGTAAGCTTGCCCGCGACGCCCGCAGGCTGTTCGAAATCCAGGAAGCCGAGATGCTCGGTCCGGCTGTACCGAAAAGGAACGGCCGTTCGCCGGCCCATCAGCCGGACGAGGCGAACCTGGCGGCGTCCGTTCACTCCTCGCGGGTCGGCCAAATTGCTGCGAGGAGGCGTGCGCGGCGGCAACCGAGGCGCTGACGGCTCAAGCGACCGGCAGGGCTTCCTCTCACGAGACTGATAGGGTGGTGAGCGCCGGCACGCCTCCTGGTTGCCATCAACCGGGCGATCAATTTGCGTGGGCCCCTGGAACCAATTGGCCTCTTCGGTCGTTTGTGGCGACGGTGGGGCGGCAGTGGGGGATGATATGCCGGACGCGTTTCGACACTCGGTCGATACCCAAGCTTCGCGGAAAATTGGCGACTCGACGATCGGCGAGGACCTGCAGATCACGGGCAACGTCTCGTCGAAGGGCGAAATCCATCTCGATGGCGAGGTCCATGGCGACGTCTCTTGCGTCGCTCTGGTTCTCGGCGAGAGCGCCACGCTCGAAGGCAATGTGACAGCCGAGGATGTGGTGATCCGCGGCCGTCTCATCGGCTCGGTCAGAGCCTTGCGGGTGACGCTGCAATCCATGTCGCACGTCGAGGGCGACATCTATCATCAAAGTCTCGCGCTCGAGCAGGGTGCCTTTTTCGAGGGCAGGTCTCGCCGCTCCGACGATCCCATGGGCCTCGGTCACGCTGCGTCAGCCAACGGCGCCGCAGCCAAGTCCTCTGAGCCTGCCGAGGCCGCCGAGCCCGTAGAGCCCCCCAGCCATCGCAAGGATAAGCCTACCCACAAATTCACCCGCTCGCTTCCAGAGTCACGCAGCGTCTAGTCATGTCTTGCAGGAGGTAAGGATGTTTGGGTCAAAGAACCGGGGCACCGTTATTGCCAAAGGGCTTAAGATCGTAGGGACCGTCACCGCCGAGGGCCTGGTCGAGGTCAACGGCCAGGTCGACGGCGAATTGCATTGCACCTCGCTCGTCATTTCGCGCGGGGCGCACGTTTCCGGAACCATCGCCGCAGGCCGCGTGGTGGTCGACGGAAGGGTCGAGGGTCCCATCCAAGGCGGCGACGTCATTTTGAAATCGCAAGCTCATGTCATTGGCGATATTCATCACCAATCGCTTTCCATCGAGAGCGGCGCCTTCTTCGATGGCCGTTCGGTGCACGCCCGGGCCAACGGCCAGGCCGCGGACCGGATCGAGAAGAAATCGGTCCGGCAGATTGCCGGCAGAGGGGAAGGCGTCCCGGCAGCCGCGGATGAGAGCCTGTCTCAGCCGCGGAGAAAGCTGGCCGAGCTCTAGGCGCTGACCAAAGGCAACTCAACGCAACGAAGCGGCGAGGATCATCGCCGCTTGGCGCTTCGCACCGGCTTCCGCTTCTTGGGCTTTGCCTTCGCGCTCTTTTCCGGCTTCGGGATCGGCACGCACCAGGACTGCGATTGCGCATCCGCATGCTGCGCCTTCACCGCGATCCTGGAGGCGTCGCACTCGGCTTCGGTCTTATAGTCGAACTGCACGATCGGCTGCTGACCGGCGATCAAAAACACCAGGCACCATCCCCAGATCGTCACCATGGCCGGGACCCCGGGGGTGGGTCTGACCGCAAAGCTCGAACAGGAATGAGGCTTGGAACGATCGCCATGCCGGCATGAGCCCGTGGATCATGGGGAGGACCGGTTCAGGCCATCCATTTTGGCCTTGGCAAGTTTATTAAAACTTAATCTTCTCGGTTCCGAATCGGTCTCAAGACCAAGATTGGTGGGGAACCATGGAGAATCTCAATGGGCTATTGTCCGCCGCATTTCTGATCCTGATAGCGGCTGCGGCGGCAGTCACCGGATCGATGGTCGTGCTTGGCCTGTTCGATCGCCTGCTCAGCAAGAAGAAGCGCCCGGCGCCGGACCCTGAAAGCCAGCGCGATCACGAGAAAAACGATGAGGACGACGACGACCTCGAAGATCTGCACGTCGAGCAGATGAGGAAAATCAGCGCGAGCCGGGGCGCATTCTAAGACGCAAGCGCGGCGCTATCCTTGGCCCGCGCGTCTCAGCTTGGCGAACAAGAAGGCGCGCCCGATCTGATAGTAGATGTCGGTCTTCTCGTTGCGCACAGCGTCAAGGATGCTCGGCAGCATCGCCGACGGCAGGTGCATGGTAATGATGCCGTCGGTCTCGGTATCGAGCTCATAGGGCATGCCGGGGTCCTTGAAGCGGACAAAGGCGAGGCTGTTGCCGTCGGCGTCGGCGAGCGTGAGTTGGGCGCGGTTGTTTTGGTAGCCTTGCTCGCCGCCGTAGAACAAAAGGCTGTATTTCGACACCTTGGCCATGAGCGCCTCCCGCGCCGGTCGAACCTCAGTGCTTCTGAGCGGCGTCCCAGGCGCTCGTTGCGTCCTGCAACATCGTGTCGAACGTGCCATTCGTGGTCATCTCGGTGATGCCCTGGCTGAAGCCTGGCACCAAAGAGCGGCAAGGCGACTTCTTGGAGAAGGCGACGAACATTTCGGCTTCGAGGATGGCCGGGCTGAGTGCCTCGACCTTGTCCTTGATTCCCTCTTTGGCCGCCTCGGCGAGACCGGAATAATAGCCGGCGATCACATAGTCTGCCTTTCCGTCCAATAGATCCTCGAAGGCGTCGTCGACGCCGTCGGTGCGCGCGACCGTGAGCTTGTCCTTGATGAAGGCGTCGAAATCGTTGCCGTAGCTCTCGCCCTGGTTGGTGGCGCCCTTCTTGCCGATCAGATCGTTCTCGTCTTTGTAGGCGAACCCTTTGCCTTTGGCGACGAACACGACGACCTCGTCGTACATGAAGGCGGGCTGCACGTAGTCGAGATAGGTGGCTCGCTCGTCGTTGTAGTAGACGCCGAAAATCATGTCGGCCTTGCCGTCGCGCGTGGCAGCCTGGGCCTCTTCCCACGTCCCCATATATTTCGATTCAAGCGGAATCTTGAGGTTCTTGGCGATGGCCTCGACCAGCATCGGCGCAGCGCCGGCGATATTGTCGCCGTCCTTATAGGCGATGGCCGGATATTGCGGATGGCCGGTCGCAACGATCTTGGTGCACTCATCGGCGGCGAAAGCGGCGTTGCCGGCAAGCGCCAGGGCCGCGAACACGCTCAAGCAGAGAATTCGTTTCATGATCAGGTTTCCTTGTTCCTGGTCGCGTAGAGCCGGATCGGTGAGCGCAGCCTGGTCATCCTAGATGAAGGGAGACGCGTGCGGGGCTCAACCAAGCGTCGGATTGAGCTTTGCTGGCTCAGAGCCCTTTCGCCTTTGCTTTGATCTTATCCACATCGGCTTGGGAGACTTTTCCAGCTTTGACCAGCGCTTGCACGCAGGCCGGCGACAGGCCTGGCCCCGCCTTCTTCATGCACAGATTCAAAGCCGCCGATTGCAGCCCGTAGTCTCCGCAGAATTTCTTGTAGTCGTTGACGCAGTACGTCTGCATGTCCTTGGTGATGGTCCCTGCTTGCGCGAAGGCCGCCGACGGTGCCGAGCCGACGCAACAGAGGATCAAGACAAAGGCGGCAGGCAGTCTTGCACGAGAGCTCGTCATTCACGGACCCCCCTTTGTGATTGGCAGATGGGTTCTAGCACGCTTCGGGCACTTCGCCACCCCTGCAAAGGTCGGGGCTCAGTGGGAGATAGTTAAGCATCGGGGCGTGGTTATCCGCCAGACAGCCCTAGGCTGTTAGCTGCGTAGCTGCCGTGGGATGGTGTATTATTTCCTGGCGCGTGCAAATTGTGACGACCCGTAACAGAACTCGGTGAACTAGCCTGCTCACCTGACGCGATGTCATCATTATCGGAGGACACCGCCATGACCGATAATCCCGCGAGCATAAGTCCGACGCCCGGCGCCAATCTTGATCGACGTGTGCTGATTGCGAATGGTGTTCAGCTTCTAACGATCGTCACTCCGATCGCAGCCGGTTTATTTGCCTTGTTGAAGTATCTCGACGTCCGGAACAGGGAGCTCAAGGCGGAAAGATACAAAAGTTACGCAGATCTAATCCGCACGCTGTCCGGAATAAAGCCTGATGGGTCGAGAGCCTTTTTGGTTGAAGAGATTCAAGTCGTTTATCAGCTCGAAGAATTCGAGGAATTTAACGGCATCTCGATAGCGATTTTGGAGGCTTCTCTAGCGCAACCGGAATGGGAAGCCGCTATGGGCGAATACGCAAGGAAGGTGCTGGAGAAATTGAAGCGGTAAGCATCCGCCTCTCATTCGTAGTAGGCGTAGAATTTCGTTGCCGGCTCGACGATCTCCCAGGTGCCGGTAAAGCCGGCGGGCGACACGAAAGCGTCGCCTGCTCTGAACGTGCGCTGGGAGCCATCGTCGCCGGTGACCACGATGACACCGGCAAGCAGATGGCAGAACTCGCTCTCGTTGAACACCACGCGCCATTTCCCGCGTTGCGCTTCCCATATGCCGGAATTGAAGCGGCCATCGGCGCTCTGAAACAGGTTGATCGCTGCTTGAGCCGGATCGCCGGAGAGGATGCGGTCGGCCTGCGGGCGGTACCGGTGCGGCTCAGGGAGCGGATCCTGGAAACTGACAACCTTGGGTATGGGTTTCGCGGACGGATCGGCAGTCATCGGCTCGTTCCTTCTTTGCCAGTCACAATATTGCGCTGTTGTGACGTGTATGGGGCGTCGGGCGAATCCAACCAGCTTGCCGCCATGAAACCCATATCAGACGAATTGATCATCGGCGACGACGCGGATCGGATTGCCGGCCGCAAGGCCAAAAGCGTCACCGTCGCGCGCAACGATGGATTTGAAATCAGATTTTCCGGCGGCAGTATCTTTTTTCGCTGCCCCGCGGTGAATTTACAAGAAACCCGCGACTTCAACTTTGCCCTGCTGGCTTTGGCCCTGGTGAGCATGAGCTCAGGGCATGCCTTTCATCTCAGCGAGCCAGTGACAAGCTCGGCGCTGAGCCAGGTGCGCCGCTACGCGCGCGTTTTGCAGGTGATGAAGCCGAATATTTTCTATTCGCCTGTCGTCCTATGCCCAAACGTGATCGAAGATCGTCCACCGGCAGGAACCGACTCGATCGTCTGCCTGAGTGGAGGGGTCAATTCAACTTACGCCGCATTGGTCCGCGCCGACGCGTTCAAATACGCAATGTTCGTCAGGGGCGCAGACTATCCACTCAGCGCAACAAATATTTTGGAGGGCTTAGCGCAAAGAGCTACGAGGATTTCGCAGGAGCTCGGACTGACGCCAATCATCGTCGACAGCAATCTGAAGGACTACCTGTCGGAGTATGGCCTACAACACACTGGCTTCCTGGCAGCCTGCCTCTATTTCACCGGAAGCAAGTTTGCCGGTGCTGGGTGGGCGGCCGACGACCCGCATTGGGGCGAGCTCGTCGTCTATCCTAGGGGAAACAACGCTGGCCTGGCTCAGTGCTTGAGCCTTGCCGGACGTCCTATCTCTCATATCGGCGGCAGCGTCAGCCGATCGGAAAAGGTCGTGGAGATCGCGCGACGGAACCCCTCTTTATTCGCGAACATGACGGTCTGTTACAAATTCAGGGAGACCGCCGACAATTGCGGCCGCTGCGAAAAATGCATGCGCACCAGGCTCAATCTTCAGGCGATCAGCGACGAGCGAGACCAGAGCCGCATGCGAAACGATGCTCTTCGGCAATCAGGCCGACTTGCCGAGCTATGTGCGCAAGGTCAAAATCCCGGAGGACGCCAAGAGACTGAAGAGAGCTGTACTCAACTACCAGGAACTCTCCATCGCGCTCCCGGAAGGCGAATTGAAAAAATGCGTCGACGCGCACCTCGCCAAACTCATGAGCGCCGGACACTTCGCCAAGGAAAGGACGTTGCTGCAGCGCGTCTTTGGTTGAGAACGAGGGCGCCTGGCCCCGTTGGGCTTGGCGACTTGGATCTGTGTGTCGATTGGTGAGCCCGATGGGATTCGAACCCATGACCCCTTGATTAAAAGTCAAGTGCTCTACCGGCTGAGCTACGGGCTCTCCCCGTGGCCGACCATATGGGTGCGTCGCCGTAAAGGTCAACTTAAAGCACGGCCGAAGCCGGCCTCTTGCCGGTGCTGGCGCCGGCAAATTACGGCATCGCGAAAGCGACGAGCTTTCAGTAAGCTCCCGCCGTCTTTTAAGGACCGGGCAGGGGGCAGGGGGGAAACCACGCCATGGCAAGCAAACCGGCAGAGGGCGGGCTGAAGCGTCTATTGGCCACGCCTTCTCCTCCTCATCCCGTTTTTCGCGGTGTTGTGGGTCCCGTTCTATAACCGGTCTGGAGCCCGCGCTCGGCGGCGTGCCCTTCTTTTATTGGTATCAGCTCGCCTGGATCCTGATCGGCTCTTTGCTCGTGCTCGGGGTCTATCTGATCGAGACCCGCATCACCCATGCGCTCGAGCGCACCCGAGCCCTCTTGGAGCGGACGGATGCCCCTGGAGACATCCTTTGAGTTGGCAGCTCCCCGCCACGATCGTCTTCGTCGCGCTGTTCCTGTTCGTCACCTGGCTTGGGTTTGTCGCGGCGCGCTGGCGCAAAGCCGACCTCAACCTGCTGCATGAATGGGGTCTTGGCGGACGCCGCTTCGGCACCGTCGTCACCTGGTTCCTGCTCGGCGGAGACCTCTACACCGCCTACACCTTCATCGCGGTTCCGGCGCTCGTCTTCGGCAAAGGAGCGATGGGCTTTTTCGCCGTGCCCTACACCATCCTGATCTATCCCATTCTCTATCTGGTGTTTCCCCGGCTCTGGGCGATCGCGCACGCGCGCGGACACGTCACCGCCGCCGATTTCGTCCGCGATCGTTTCGGCAGCCGCATGCTCGCGCTCGCCATGGCGCTGACCGGCATCGTCGCCACCATGCCCTATATCGCGCTCCAGCTCGTGGGCATGGAGGTGGTGATCGGCGCGCTCGGTTTCCCCGCGGGCGGCCTGCTCGGCCATCTGCCGCTCATCATCGCTTTCATCATTCTCGCCGCCTTCACCTATACCAGCGGCTTGAGGGCGCCTGCGCTGATCGCCATCGTCAAGGACATGCTCATCTTCATGACGGTGTTCGCCGCCGTGGTGGTGATCCCGGCAAAGCTCGGCGGCTACGGCGCGATCTTCGCCAGCGTGCCGCAGGAGAAGCTCATTCTCGCTCCGCCGGAAGGCGCGAGCCTCGGCTCTTACAGCGCCTACGCCACGCTCGCGCTCGGCTCTGCGCTGGCGCTGTTCCTCTATCCTCATTCCATGACGGGGATCTTGAGCGCGTCCGACGGCAATGTGGTTCGGCGGAACGCAGCACTGCTCGCGGCCTATTCGTTCATCCTGGGGCTGATTGCGCTCCTCGGCTACATGGCCATCGCTGCCGGCGTCGATAAGGATCCGGCCTACGCCGCCGGCTTCACCCAATATGGGCCCAACTTCGCCGTGCCGGCGCTGTTCCTCGCGTCCTTTCCGTCCTGGTTCGTTGGCGTCGCCTTTGCCAGCATCGCCATCGGCGCGCTCGTGCCTGCCGCGATCATGTCGATCGCCTGCGCCAACCTCTTCACCCGGAATCTCTACAAAGAGTTCCTCCGCCCGGATTGCACCGAGGCGCAAGAAGCCAGAATGGCGAAGATCGTGTCGCTGGTGGTGAAGATCGGCGCGGTCGTGTTCATCCTGGCCATTCCCCAGGCCTATGCCATCCAGCTGCAGCTTCTCGGCGGCATCTGGATCATCCAGCTTCTCCCCGCAATCCTGCTTGGCCTCTACACCCGCTTCTGCAGCGCGCCTGCCCTCCTGATCGGCTGGGCGGCGGGACTGGCGGTCGGCACCTACATGGCGGGGACGCAAGGTTTTGCCAGCTCGGTCTACCCGCTCTCGGCGTTCGGCGTGACGCTTCCAGGCTATGCCGCGCTCTATTCGGTGGTCGTGAACTTCGCCCTCGCCATAGGGCTCACGCCGTTCTTCAATCGCGGCGCGCAACCAACTGACCGATAAGCCGTTGATAGGAGCGCGGGGGGCGCCTTCGCTTGTGCATATGCGCCGGAAATTGGCGCATTTCCGGGGACCTACCCTCGACCCAGAGGGGATAACTCGATAGGCTCTGCCCCGTCTGGACCAACGACCCTCGAGAGGGAGAACAACTATATGGCAAACGACAACCAGGCCGGCGGTAGGACGTTTCTCGCTATCGTCTTGGGAGGCATCGTCCTTGCCCTCGTGATTGCTGCCTATTTCATGTATGGGCACAAGGCCGAGGCTCCCGCGCCAGCGCCAGAGCCGCCGAAGGCTGAAGCTCCGGCTCCGGCCCCAGCACCTGAGCCGACGCCTCCTCCGGCGCCAGCTCCTGAGCCGGCACCAGCGCCAGAAGCCGCCCCGCCGGCGCCGGCACCGGAAGCCGCTCCACCGGCACCTGAGGCGCCTGCACCTGAGGCACCTGCGCCTGAGGCACCTGCACCCGAGACGCCTGCGCCAGCGCCGGCACCGGAGCAGACGCCTCCGACCAATCCTTAGGCAACGTTACCTCTGGGCGATCCTCGAACGGATCGCCCAGACAGCCCCCGCCGGGACTGCCATCGAACGAGGATTGGAGAGACCGGCTAGCCGGCAGAACGCCAGACGTCCTCTGGCGGAGGTAGCAATGTTTCGTAACGCTCTGCAATAATCGCTGCGCTTAGGGTCTCTTTACCGCCGAATTGGTGATAGATTATTCGCCGCGAAGCACAGGCTTCGCGAGCAGGCGCGCTTATGGTTGCACGCGTGTAACCTTGATCAAGCAAGGCTATCAGCGGCAGCCCGTCATTTGACCTCTGGCGGGACTTTCCCATCGGCTTCGCGCGTCCCGCCTTAGGCGTGCGCCCGCGTCGGACAGTGTGAAAGGTTGGGGAGGGGAGCGCCCCTGATGCAAAAGGCAAGCGGCAAGAAGGGCTACTCGCTTGGCCGTCGTCTCGCGCTGATCGCCGTGCTGCTCGCCGTCATGATCCTTCTCCCTGTGTTCTGGCACCCGGTCGAAGAGATCATGCAGAGCGAGATGGCGGGTCCAAAAGATCTTGCCACTGAGCCGGTCAAGCCGGTCGCCGCCAAGACTGAAAAGGCGCCGGCGAAGTCGGTGCCGGTGGAAGCCGCTACGGTCGCCAAGGGCCCGCTCACCGAACGGGTCACCGCCGTCGGCAGCCTTCGCTCCGATGAATCGGTGGTGATCAGCTCTGAGATCGCCGGCCGCATCATCGACATTCATTTCAAGGAGGGCAGGCCGGTCGAGCGGGGCGCGCCGCTGATCACGCTCGACGATTCCGTCTATCAGGCCGAGCTGCATCAGGCTGAGGCCAAACGGCTGCTCGCCGAGCAGAGCAATCAGCGCGTCACCGAGCTATTCACCCGCAAGATCGCGAGCGCGAGCTCAAGGGACGAGGCAGAAAGCAACCTCGCCGTCGCCAACGCCGCCATGGAGCTCGCCAGGGCGCAAATCGAGAAGACCAAGATCGTGGCGCCCTTTAGCGGCATCGTCGGCCTGCGCCAGGTGAGCATCGGCGAGTACATCACGCCAGGGCAGGCTCTGGTCGGCCTCGACGCCATCGACCCGATCAAGGTCGATTTCAAGGTGCCGGAAAAATACCTGCCAACGGTTCACACCGGCCAGTCCATCGAGATCAAGCTCGACGCCTATCCGAATGAGACCTTCAAGGGAGAGGTGTACGCCATCGATCCGCGCGTGGACATCGAGGGCCGCTCGATCTTCATTCGCGCCCGCGTGCCGAACGACGATCAGAAGCTCAGGCCAGGTCAGTTCGCCCGCGTGACCTTGATCCACGAAGTGAAGCCCGACGCCCTCACCGTGCCCGAGGCCGCCATCGTGCCGAAGGGCGAGGACCAGTTCGTCTTCAAGGTGGTCGACGGCAAGGCGCAGCTCTCCAGGGTCTCGATCGGCACGCGGCGAGAAGGCCGCGTCGAGCTGGTCGAAGGCGTGTCGGCCGGCGAGATCGTCATCACCGCCGGCCAGCTCAAGATCCGCGACGGCGCGGCGGTGACCGTGGTTCCGGCGCAGGAGCCCAAGGCGTGAAGCTTTCCGAAGTCTCGATCCACCGCCCGGTCTTCGCCACGGTCATGAGCCTCGTGGTGACGCTCGTCGGCCTCGTCGGCTATAGCCGCTTGAGCGTACGCGAATATCCCAATATCGACCCGCCGGTGGTGACCGTCACCACCGACTACCCAGGCGCGAGCGCCGCAATCGTCGAAACTCAGGTTACCAAGGTGCTCGAGGATTCGCTCTCAGGCATCGAGGGCATCGATTACCTCACCTCGATCAGCCGCCAGGAAGAGAGCCAAATCACCATCCGTTTCAAGCTCGAGCGCGATCCCGACGATGCTGCCGCCGATGTGCGCGACCGCACCGGGCGGGTGAGGGGACACCTCCCCGACGAGATCGACGAGCCTGTGATCCAGAAGATCGAGGCCGACGCCCAGCCGATCCTCTACATCGCCTTTTCCAGCGACCGGCATTCGGCGCTCGAGATCACCGATTACGCCGACCGCTACGTCAAGGATCAGCTGCAGACGCTGAGCGGGGTCGCCGCCGTGAACCTGTTCGGCGAACGCGAATATTCCATGCGCATCTGGCTCGATCCCGAGCGCCTCGCCGCCTACAACCTTACGCCGCAGGACGTCGAGAACGCGCTTCGCAGGCAGAATGTCGACGTGCCTGCCGGCCGCATCGAGAGCGTGCAGCGCGAATTCACCGTGCTCTCCGAGACCGATCTCAAGACGCCGCAGCAATTCGACGATCTCGTCCTCAAGGACGTGAAGGGCTACCTCGTCCGTCTGTCCGACGTCGGCCATGCCGAGCTCGGGGCTCTGGACGAGCGCCGCATCGTCCGCTTCAACGGCAAGCCCGCGATCGCGCTCGGCGTGGTGAAGCAGGCAACCGCCAATCCGCTCGACGTTTCCAACGAGGTGGCTGCGGCGATGCCAAGCATCCTCGCCTCGTTGCCCGAAGGCATGATTGCCAAGGTCGCCCACGACAAATCCATCTTCATCCGCGAGTCGGTGAAAAACGTCTACACCACCATCGGCGAAGCCATCGTGCTCGTGGTGCTGATCATCTTTCTCTTTCTGCGCTCTTTCCGCGCCACGCTCATCCCGCTCGTCACCATCCCGGTCTCCCTGATCGGCGCCTTTGCGCTGATGTACATGCTCAACTTCTCCATCAACACGCTCACTTTGCTCGCGCTCGTGCTGGCCATCGGTCTCGTCGTCGACGACGCCATCGTCATGATGGAGAACATCTATCGCCACGTCGAAGACGGCGAGGAGCCGGTCGAGGCGGCGCTGATCGGCAGCAAGGAGATCGGCTTCGCCGTGCTCGCCATGACGCTGACGCTCGCTGCGGTCTACGCCCCGATCGGCTTCATGTCCGGCAACACGGGCAGGCTGTTCACCGAGTTCGCCTGGACGCTCGCCGGCGCGGTGATCGTGTCAGGCTTCGTGGCGCTCACTTTGTCGCCGATGATGTGCTCGAAGCTGCTTCACCGCAGCGAGACTCACGGCTGGCTCTACCGCGTCATCGAGAGCGGCTTGCGCGGTCTCACCTCAGGCTATCGCGCTTTGTTGCGCGGAGCGCTGAAGGTCAGGCCGTTGATCCTGCTGATCGGGCTCATCGTCGCCGGCTCGAGCTATTTCCTGTTTTCGGCGCTCAAGTCTGAGCTCGCGCCGACCGAGGACCAAGGGCTTCTCGTCGGCATCATCCAGGCGCCGGAAGGCTCCACCATCGAGTACACCGACACCTACGCCAAGAAGCTCGAGGAGATCTTCGCCAAGGTCCCGGAAACCGAGCGCTATTTCGTGGTCTCCGGCAGGCCCACGGTCTCGCAAGGAACCACGTTCCTGAAGCTCAAGCCGTGGAGCGAGCGGAACCGCACCCAGCAGCAAATCGCCTCCGAGCTTGCGCCGCAGATGATGGCCATCCCGGGCGTTATCGCCTTTCCCTCTAGCCCGCCTCCGCTCGGACAGGGCATACGCGACAAGCCGATCCAAATGGTGATCGAAACCTCGCGGCCTTATGCCGAATTGCAGGTCATGGTCGACAAGATGCTGGACAAGGCCGCTGACAATCCGGGCCTGGTAAATGTCGATACCGATCTCAAGCTCAACTCGCCGCAGCTCGAAGTGGACATCGATCGCGACAAGGCCGCTGCCGTCGGCGTCGAGGTGGAGACCTTGGGGCGCACGCTCGAGACCCTGCTCGGCGGACGTCAGGTCACCCGCTTCAAGCGCGAGGGCGAGCAGTATGACGTGATCGTGAAGGTCGCCGATATCGACCGCCGCAACCCCGAGGATCTGCGCCGCATCTATGTGCGCGGGCGCGGCGACACCATGATCCCGCTCTCCAATCTGATGAGCGTGAAGGAGACGGTGGCGCCGAAGGAGCTGAACCATTTCAATCAGCTCCGCTCGGCCATGATCACCTCGCATCTCGCACCCGGATACACCTTGAGCGAGGGTCTCGATTATCTGGAGAAGGCGGCCGAGGAGGTGCTCCCGCCCACGGCGCGCATCGACTATGCCGGGCAGTCGCGCGAGTTCAAGCAGACGAGCTCGAGCATCTATTTCACCTTCCTGCTCGCGCTCGCCTTCATCTATCTCGTGCTCGCCGCGCAATTCGAAAGCTTCAAGGACCCCTTCATCATCATGCTCACCGTGCCGCTGTCGATCACCGGCGCGCTGCTCGCGCTGTGGTGGAGCGGGGGCACGCTCAACATCTACAGCCAGGTGGGCCTCGTCACTTTGATCGGGCTGATCACCAAGCACGGCATTTTGATCGTCGAGTTCGCCAATCAGCTTCGCGCCCAAGGCCACCCGATCAAGGAGGCGGTGATCAAGTCCGCCACGCTGAGGATGCGCCCGATCCTGATGACCACCGGCGCCATGGTGCTTGGCGCTGTGCCGCTCGCGCTCGCCACCGGCGCCGGCGCCGAGAGCCGCCAGGACATCGGCTGGGTGATCGTCGGCGGGCTCTTGGTCGGCACGCTGTTCACCCTGTTCGTGATCCCGGTGGTCTATACCTATCTCGCCAGCCGCACCGTGAAGCAGGCAACCCAGGCCGAAGAAGAAGCTCTCGCCGCGGCGATCGTCGTGCCCAAGCCAAAGCGCCTGCAAGCCGCCGAATAGGTCAGGGCGACGCGGCGATCCCGTCGCGTGCGCGGAGATGCACCGCGATCCCGAGCGGCAGTTGATGGGTGCAGAGATTGGTGGTGACTTTGCCGCCGCCGACGAGATCGCCGCGGATCATGGCGCAGCTCAGCTTGTATTCGACGAACAGCGACAACCGTCTGCCGAAGCGCCACTCGATCCCACCAAGCAATTGGAGCGCCGGTCCGGTGATCTGATACTCGAAGGTGCGGTCCGATCGCGGCTTGTCCGCCCGCTCTACCTCGACATGCGGAATGGCGACACCAAGTCCCACTCCGAAATAAGGGATCAGGTTGGGTCCGCGCGACGCGCCCCGGCGGAGCGCGTTGAGCGTGAGAAGATTGTAGCCGTGGGTGAATTCGAGCCGCTTGAGCGTGTCCGAGACCGGCGCTTGCGGCGGCACATGATCGCCATCTTTGAAGCCTGATTGCTGAACGGGCCGGTCCTTGGTTGCGATCGCCTTGATATGGGTAAAGTCGAGCATGACCCCATAGCGATCGCCCGGCCAATAGATCGCCCGGTAGCCGTAATACGGCGGGCGGCGGAAGGGCTTTCCTTCCCAGGCGATGTCGCGGAACGTCACGTCGGTTCCGCCGGGCTGCACCAGATTGAGATCGCTTTCGCCCGTATAGGCAGGACCGCCATAAGCGCCGAGCTGGAGATCACCGCCGCCATCGCCTCCGTCGCTTCCGCGCCACATAGCCGGGAAGCTGAGAAGGGCGAGGTAAGCGGCTCCCGGAAAGATGTCGAAGGGAAGGCGCAGTCTTGTCTCGCCGCCGAGCGTTGCCATCGTGCCGGCCAAAAGAAGCCCGGTCGTGAGGGAGATCAGCGATTGCCGGAGGGAGCTTTCGGGGGCGCGCATGGCGCCGATTGTAGCTTCAATCGGCCGGTCTTTAGCCTTCGCCCATGCCCAAAAAAGAAGAGCCCCGGCGCGGGGATTGCCGAGGCTCGTACGCATTACACAGAACGCACTACCACCCAGACGAAATACTACCGGGCGCGCATAGAATGCCTCGGGCCTATGGCACTTTTGCGACAATTCCTTGTCAATCTCGTCTTTAACAACAAGGATTTGGGAGTTTCGCCTCACCCCCAATGGTTGATCGCCGGAGGCTCCCTCGCGCGACCTTAGAGGGCGGTCTTGCGCTTGTGCCGAAACCCGTGCCATGCATCATGGACGGGTACTTCCGGCATGTCCGCCAAGAAGTGTCGAGGTGTCCTGAAGATGCGGTGGCGTGGCGAAAGAGAAAGCGAAAATGTCGAGGATCGCCGCGGTGAAGGCGGCGGCGGCTTCGGCTTCCCGATGCCCGGCGGCGGGGGCGTGCGCTTTCCAGGCGGAGGCGGCGCCAGGGGCGGCGGCATCGGCATTGTCGGGCTCCTGATCCTACTCGGCTTGATGTTCTTCTTCGGCGTCGACCCCCGCATCATCATGCAGGGCGGCGGTCCGGGCGGCGATGAGTCTGGCATTCCCGACATCAGGCTGCCGCAATCGCGCCCTGACACCACCGGTTTTCCGGTTCCCAGGCAGCCGCAGGGTCCCGATCTCCAGCGCCCGCGAAGCGCAAGCCAGGACGACCTCAAGCAGTTCGTCTCGGTGGTGCTCGCCGAAACCGAGGACGTGTGGAACAACCTCCTTCCGCAATATGGACAGAGGTACCGCGATCCGGCGCTCGTGCTGTTCTCAGGCGGCGTCCGCTCGGCCTGCGGCATCGGCATGGCGCAGATGGGCCCGTTCTATTGTCCCCAGGACGAGAAGGTCTATATCGACCTCTCCTTCTACAAGGAGCTGAAAGACCGCTTCAACGCACCGGGCGACGCCGCCCAGGCCTACGTGATCGCGCATGAGATCGGCCATCACGTGCAGAAGCTGCTCGGCATCATGGATCAGGTCGATGCGGTGCGGCAGCGGGTGAGCGAGCGGCAAGGAAACGCCATCCAGGTCCGCGTCGAATTGCAGGCGGACTGCTTCGCCGGCATCTGGGCCAACAAGGCGCAAGAAGCCAAGAACATCTTCGAGCCTGGCGATATCGAGGCCGCGCTCAACGCCGCAAGCGCCATCGGCGACGATCGCATTCAGAAGCAGACGCAAGGTTACGTCGTGCCGGATTCCTTCACCCACGGCTCTTCGGCGCAGCGGGTGCGCTGGTTCAAGCGCGGTTACCAGACCGGAGACTTGCGCCAATGCGACACGTTCAGCGCAGACGACCTCTAGCGCCGGATTTCGTCCGCTCCAGGCCCAACAGTATTTCGCTGAAAAAGAGCTAGAAGGCGTCGCCGGCGAAGACAGTCGCCTCGCACGGCATGTCGACCTTCTTGAACAGCCCGCAAGCCTGCATCGCCTCTGCGGCGCTGGAGAAGGGGCCCGCGATCAGCCGCCATTTCTTATCTGGCGCCATCACGCGGCGGGCTTGCAGGCCGGCGACAAGAGCGGCGTGGTTGGTCAGGAGATTCTTCCACATCGGACGGACGTCATCCTGCTTGCCGACGCTGCCGATCTCGATGCCGAAGCGGGTGGTGCCTGGCGGGATTGAGGGCGCTGGCGGCGTGAGATTTGCGGTTTCCGTCGATTCGGATGGCGGCTCCTCGGCGGTGACCGGGCTTGGCGGCGTTTCGTCCCGATCGTTCGACGCAGCCTCCTCTGAGGGCTTCGGCGCCGGAGCATCCTCGTCAGGCGCCTCGGCGACAGGCTTCTCAGGCGGCTTTGGCTGGCTTGCTGGTTTGGCTTCGACTGCTGGAGGGGATGGCGGCGGTGCCGCGGCGACCGATGGCTTCGGCGGCTCCGGCGGCCTCTCCGCCGGCCTCATCCCATCGGGTGCAGGCGGCGAGGTGGTGACTGAGGTAGAGCTTGGCAGCGCCGCCACCGGGCCAAGCACCTTTTCCAGCGGCTTCAGCCGATTGCTGAGCTCGGTGACTTGACCTGACAGGCTTTGCACCGTGGCCTTGAGCTCGCCGATCTCCCTGTCCTTGGCTTCGCTCGCCTGGATCAAGGCTTCCGCCTGGTCGGCCGATACGGATGAAGGCGAGGGCGACGGGGCTGCCGGTTCAGGGGAGGTCGCCGCCGTCGTCGCCGGGTTGGCGGCGGCAGAGTCTGCCGTCTGCGAGCGAGGCTCGGTGACGATGCGGAACAGATAGGCGGCGGAGAAAACGGCAAGCAGGATCCAGAAGGCGGCGAACAGCCCGGGAACCCAGTTGCGTCCTCCGCTCCGGCGATCCTTGACGGCCATGGGTCTTGCGGCCTCCCTACACCCGTTGAATCTACGCCGAAAAGCGCCGGCAATGTGGCTCCGCCGTGTTGGCCGGCCGGGAGCTCAGAAGATTACTCGCTTCGCCTTCCCGGTCAATTTCCGCGTAATCTTGTCGTGCTATCTCGGCTTATGGCTCTCGCCCCCTCTTTCCATTAGACAGATCGCGGAAGGTGGCCTGGCGCCCGCAATTCGACCCCGCGAAAGATGAACCCCGACCGACCCGATCGGTGATCGAAGAGGCATGACGCAGAATTCGGCTCTCGCCATCGTCCTTGCCGCCGGCAAGGGCACCAGGATGAAGTCCGACCTCCCCAAGGTGATGCACGCGCTTGCCGGGGCGCCGCTGCTCGTTCACGTGCTCTCTGCCGCCAAGGCTGCCGGCGTCGAACAGATCTGCGTGGTGGTGGGGCCTGGCATGGAGGAGGTCGCGAGCGTCGCCCGGGAGCTCGATCCCGGCATTCCTGTCCTCGTGCAGCTGGAGCAGCTTGGAACCGCCGATGCGGCGAAGGCGGCGCAAGATGCCTTCGCTGGTCTCGAAGGTCCGGTGATCATTCTCTACGGGGACACCCCGCTCCTGCGCCCGGAGACGATCGCCCGGCTTCGTGCCGCGCTCGCCGAGGGTGCCGATCTCGTAGTGATCGGCTTCGAGGCTGATGACCCGACGGGCTACGGCAGGCTGCTGCTCGACGCCGGCGGGACGCTGATCGGCATCCGCGAGGAGAAGGACGCGAGCCCCCAAGAAAACGCAATCACTCTCTGCAATTCCGGGATCATGGGTTTCGGCAGCGGCAAGACGCTCGCCGGTCTTCTCGCCCGCATCGGCAATGAAAACGCCAAGGGCGAATTCTATCTCACCGACGCAGTGGCGCTCGCCCGCGCCGACGGGCTCGACACACGCATGCTGAGCGGCGAGGCCGACGAAGTTCTGGGCGTGAATTCCCGCGCCGAGCTCGCCCAAGCCGAAGCCGCTATGCAAGCGCGCCTGCGCGACAAGGCCATGGCCGAAGGGGCGACGCTCGTCGCGCCAGAGACCGTGTTTCTCAGCCACGACACCAAGATCGGCAGGGACGTAGTCATCGAGCCTAACGTGTTTTTCGGCCCCGGCGTGGTGATCGAGGACGGCGCGACCATTCATAGTTTCTGCCACTTCGTCGACGCGCATATCGGAGCGCATGCCGAGGTCGGCCCCTATGCCAGGCTGAGGCCTGGCGCTGAACTCGGTCCTGACACCAAGGTCGGCAATTTCGTCGAGATCAAAAAGTCGCAGCTCGCCGAAGGTGCCAAGGTCAATCACCTCACCTATATCGGCGACACCAGCATCGGCGCGCGCGCCAATATCGGCGCGGGCACCATCACCTGCAATTACGACGGCATCGCCAAGCATCGCACCGAGATCGGTGCCGGCGCCTTTATCGGCTCCAACAGCTCGCTCGTGGCGCCGGTCAAGATCGGGGAGGGCGCCTATGTCGGCTCGGGCAGCGTCATCTCCAAGGACGTCTCCCCCGATGCGCTTGCGCTGACCCGCGCGCCGCAGGAGGAGCGCCCTGGCTGGGCCGCCCGGTTCCGCAAGCGGCAGACGCGGAAATAAAGGGTTACAGCATATGAATTGCCGCCGCTTTTGCCGCTTAGGTAGGTAAGCGTGAGGCTTAAGAATCGGAGTTAGCTGATGTGCGGCATTGTTGGCGTCCTCGGCAAAGGGCCGGTCGCTGGCCAGCTCGTCGATGCGCTGAAGCGGCTTGAATATCGGGGCTACAACTCGGCCGGCGTCGCCACCGTGGAGAACGGAGCGCTCGGCCGCAGGCGCGCCGAAGGCAAGCTGCGCAATCTCGAAGCGCGGCTGAAATCCTCCCCGCTCCTCGGTGAGACCGGCATCGGCCACACCCGCTGGGCGACCCACGGCAAGCCGACCGAGGCGAACGCCCATCCGCACATGACCGACGACGTCTCGGTCGTGCATAACGGCATCATCGAGAACTATCGCGAGCTGAAGGACGAGCTGGTCGGGGAGGGTGCCGCCTTCACCAGCGACACCGATACCGAAGTCATCGCCCATCTCATCACCCGCGAGCTGCGGGCCGGCAACGATCCCGTGCGTGCCGTCTATCACACCCTGCAGAGGCTCGAAGGCGCCTTTGCGCTCGCCATGATCTTCCGCGGCTACAACGATTTGATGATCGTCGCCCGCCAGGGGAGCCCGCTCGCTATCGGCTTCGGCAAGGGCGAGATGTTCGTCGGCTCCGACGCGCTGGCGCTGGCTCCCTTCACCGACGAGATCTGCTACCTCGAAGATGGCGACTGGGCGGTGCTGACCCGGGAAGGGGTCGCCATCCGCGACCGAGCCGGAAATGCCGTGCAGCGGCCCACTGCCCGCTCGCTCGCCACGGCGCTTCTGGTCGACAAAGGCAACCACCGCCATTTCATGGCCAAGGAGATCTACGAGCAGCCAGAGGTGGTCGGTCATACGCTCGCGAGCACCGTCGACCTGTCCTCCGCCCGCGTCGAGGCTCCGAAGCTTCCCTTCGACTTTGCCAAGCTCAACCGGCTCGCCATCTCGGCCTGCGGCACGGCATTCTATGCAGGGCTTGTCGCCAAATATTGGTTCGAGCGCTGGGCTCATCTTCCGGTCGATGTCGATATCGCCTCTGAGATGCGCTATCGCCAGGGCGGGTTGGAGCCTGGCGGCGCCGCTCTCTTCATCTCGCAGTCGGGAGAGACGGCCGACACGCTCGCCACGCTCCGGCACTGCCGCGAGCAGGGCATGAGCGTTCTCTCCATCGTCAATGTGCGTGAATCCTCCATCGCGCGGGAATCCGATGCGATCATTCCAACCCTCGCAGGGCCTGAGATCGGCGTCGCTTCGACCAAGGCCTTCACCTGTCAGCTCACCGCGCTTGCCTGCCTCGCCATCGTTGCCGGAAAGGCGAGGGGGCATATCGACGAGGCGCTCGAGGCCGAGCTCGTGCAGGCGCTCGCCGAAGTCCCCCGCCACATGGCGACGGTGCTCAGGGACGAGAAGCCGTACGTGACGCTCGCCCATCGCCTGTCACGCGCCCGCGACGTGCTTTATCTCGGCCGCGGCCAAAGCTACCCGATCGCGCTCGAGGGCGCCCTGAAGCTGAAGGAGATCTCCTACATCCACGCCGAAGGCTATGCCGCGGGCGAGCTGAAGCACGGGCCGATCGCGCTGATCGACGAGAACATGCCGGTCATCGTCATCGCGCCGCGCGACGATCTCTTCGAGAAGACCGTGTCGAACATGCAGGAAGTCGCGGCGCGCGGCGGCCAGATCGTGCTCTTGAGCGACGCCGATGCGGCAGATGTCGGCTGCGCCATCCACACCCATTTGGCCGTGCCGCCGCTGCACCGCTTCGTGACGCCGCTCGTCTACGCCTTGCCGGTTCAGCTTATCGCCTACCACACGGCGGTGTTCATGGGCACCGACGTCGACCAGCCCAGAAACCTGGCAAAATCCGTGACGGTGGAATAAGGCTATTCGGCTGGGTCTGTGCGTCGCTCGGCGGGGCATGCCGCATCTCCACACTAGAACTTCCGCCGCTCGAAGCGTGCGCGCGCCCCAAGGCGTATCCAAGCAGGACGACGAAACCGACATAGAGAATGCTGAAGTTGCGCAGTTCGCCCGGATACGCGAAGAGCAGGGCCAGAGGCAAGGTGACCGTTGCGCCGATGACGATGTGTTGCTTGATGACCGGGTTGCACGGCCGCCATCCGCGTAGCGCAACGATCGCGAAAAACACCAGAGTCCCGACGAACGCGCCGCGCGGGCCGATGATTCCATAGGTCAGCTCGCTCCGAAAATAGAAGCTGAAATCGCTGAACCGGTCGAGACTCTGGAACAGATTGAATTCCACGATGCCCCCGGGCGCATCGCGGAATAGGAACTTGATGATCAGGCCCACCGCGAGCGAAACGCTCATGGCTACTCCGATGCCGACGCTCGCTTCTCGACGGGTCGATACGTGCCGCAACAGCGGGTAGAGCGTTGCCAGGAAAAAGAAGAATGTCTCCTTGTTGATCGTGGCCGGTACGGTTAAGGCGATGAGCGCCGCAATTCTTCCCCGCGACGCCAATAGGAAACCAGCGCTGAAGAAAAGTAGCTCTATGCTGTCGTAGAAATATCCGCCTTCGGTTTGGAGATAAGGCGTCAACAGCACGAACGCTATGGGCGCGACGAGGGCGATGCCTTCATCCAGCCCCCACTCGATGAGGATGCGGCGCAACAGGAACAGGCTGATCAAGAGGGAGAAGAAGCTCAGATAATAGACGACACGGTAGCGAAAGCTAAACTCGGGCCGGCCGGACGTGGGAACCGTCGAAAAGCTATTCGACAGGCGCCCAGCAAGCTGCTCGAATTCCGCTTTCCAGGAGGCCGGCGCCTGGCGATCCAGGACGTTGGCGACGAGCGGAGCAAGTTGCCGGTAGACAAAGGGCCGCTTGGCAGTGCCGTCGAGCATCGTTTCGATGCCAAACATGTCCCATTTGTCTCGCAACCCCCATTTCGCGATGAATCCCGCGTTGGTCGCCGCGGCAACTGCCCAGAAAATGGCGAAGTACAGGATGAACGTTGCCGCCCTCGAGGCGGCGAATTTTCGCGAGAGGTCTTTTAGGTGGCTCAGCATTGTTGCCGGGTTGTCGAGGTGCCGGCCGATCTCATGGGAGTAGGGTGGCCGCCATGAACACGATGAGGAGACCCGCGCCGACTGCCCAACTCACCTTGTCTGTGAGGGCGAAGACGATGGGATCATCGTGCATCTGTCCCCTGTGGGCTAGGATCCAAACCCGCGCAATCCAATAGAACAGCAGCAGGCAGGCGAGCGCGATCAATTCTGGCGCGCGATATAGCTCGCGCGCATTATCGTCCTGAGCGTAGAACGCCAGAACCAGGACTGCGAGGCACCCGCAGACTGTTCCGAGAATCGAAACCATCTCCAGATCCTCTTGGGCATACCCGCGACCATTGATCTTGCCGTTGCTTCCCTTCAGCCGGGCGCTCTTCAGCTCGCTGAACCTCTTGATGAAAGCGAGGCTCAAAAAGACGAGCATCGAGAAGGTGAGCAGCCAAAATGATACGTTCACGCCGATCGCCGCCGCTCCGGCGAGGATGCGCAACTCGTAAAGTCCTGCAAGCACCAAGACGTCGACGATCACGATTTGCTTGAGCCGTACGGAATAAAGGAGCGACAGGACGAGATAGGCCGTCAGCGCCCAAAGAAAGGAAACAGGAAGAGCAAAAAAGGCGATGGCGAACCCCAACACCACCGGGAGGGGAAACAACAGCCATCCATACAACAGACTAAGATGCCCCGCCGCAAACGGACGTTCCCGTTTTCGGTCGTGGAGCCGGTCGTGATCGACATCGATCAGGTCGTTCTGCAGGTAGACGCCGCAGGCCGTCAGCCCGAACGCGACGGCGGCGAGTACGCTATGCAGGGCGCTCTGCGCGCTTTCATACCGATGGGAAGCGAGCAGCGGAACGAAGACCAGGAGATTCTTGACCCATTGATGCGGGCGGAATGCCCTGAGCACTGCCTGCGCGGGCCGGGGGGGCGATCGACGTTTGCATCCGGGGCGGAGACTGGTGCCCCCGGCCTGGAGAAAGATCGGTCGCTTGTGGAAGTCGGGGTTCCAGACTCGGTCACTGTTTACGCAGCCCAGCCATCTTGCAGGTCTTCACCCCACGAGGTTTCACGGCGGTGAACCCGCCATTAGGGACTTTCCCTCAGAGTTCAGGTGCGTAAGATGGCGAAGCACGCCACGCATTGGCAAGCCGAATTCCCGGCTCTCGCGATTTTCGGCATTCTCGTATAGTCGGTCGGTGTTGAGGCAAAGCCTCGGATTTGCCTGATTTCTTTGTTTGAGCAAGGAAATGGCGGTTCATCGGAAACGCCCCCTCCTGCGCGACCCGATATCAGGCAAGCGCTCCCGCCGGTGCCTGCTCCTGTTGAGCGCGCTGATTGCAGTTGGGGGCCTTGGTTTCCTGACGCAGGCCCATGCCCAAGAGGGGTCTTTGAGCGGCGGCGCGGCCACCTTCGCCGCCGGCAAATACGAGTCGACTGTGCGGCTGACGACCGGGGTGCTGCAAGGCGACAAGGTGGTTCCGGCCGACGCAGCCAAGGCGCTCTATTTCCGCGGCCTTGCCTATCAAAAGCTCGGTCAGCACACCCGCGCCATTGCCGATCTCGGCGCCGCCATTTGGCTCGGGCTGTCGTCCTCTGAGCGCACCGTAGCTCTGGTCAATCGAAGCCTGGCCTACCAGGCCGCAGGCCTCAAGACTCAAGCCGAAGCCGAGCTTGCCTCGGCAAGGAAGAGTGGCGGCAGCGGCGAGGTCGACAAGTTGATCGCGAGCAACGGCGGCACCGGCTCCGACGCCGGCTCCATCTCCCCCTTCGCCACGGAAGTGCGCACGGAGAGCGGGCGGACGAGCACGGTCGCCTCCGCCTCGCAGGATGCTCCACTGCCGCCAGCGCCGGCGCCGCGGGCCACTGAGGCGGCAAATCCCAGCTCATGGGCGACCACGCAAGGAGAAGCGGCGGCAAGTCCTCCTCCTTCGAGCGGCAATCGTCTCTCCCGCTGGTGGGGATCGGTCAGGGGCTCATCGAGCGAACCTGAGCCCGCGCCTCCGCCAGCGCCGGCTCCTCAGAGCCCACCAAAGGCAACCGCCCCCGCGGTGCCTTCGGCCTGGACCACGCAGACCCAAGCCGAGGCGGGTGCCACCGGCACCCGTGTGGCGGCGGCAAGCCCAACGGCACCGGTGCCCTCAGGCGGTGGTGGCAACTATCTCTTGCAACTGAGCCCGACCCGGTCCGAGGCCGAAGCGAGCGCGTTGTGGAAAACCGTCATTAAGCAGAACCAGCAGCTCGCGAGCCTCCAGCCGCGCGTCGAGAAGACCGACATGGGCAATCTCGGCACCTTCTATCGCCTGCAGATCGGACCCTTCCCGGACAAGGCGGAAAGCCTTAAGCTCTGCAACGCGTTGAAGCGAAGCGGAGTCGACTGCTTTCTCGTCAACCCCTAGAACCTGAATTGCGCGTGACGCGTTGTTCCCGCGCCGGCGTTCTAGGCGCGGGCGAATGTCGCGGGGTTTGCATATATTGCTTATAGAGACAGCGTTAAGTGTCGCCCGGTGACGATTAGCGTCATCGACCCGTACTTGCCCGAACCACGCATGACCACGACCCCCGACCCAAAGCCCACACCAGCGGGAGAAAAAGCGAAGATCGGCGAGCCGATCCGTCAGATCGTCGCTGCGGCTGTTGAGCCTCCCCCATCGCATCTTGGTGCGAGGCTGCGCAGCTATTTCCTCACCGGCCTCATCGTGGTCGGTCCGGTGGCGATCACCATTTATGTCGTGTGGTGGTTCATCACCCTAGTCGACACCTGGGTGAAGCCGCTCATACCGCCGCAATATTTGCCCGAGCACTATCTGCCCTTCAACGTGCCCGGCGTAGGTCTGATCTTCGGCATCACCGGCGTCATGCTGGTCGGAGCGCTCACCGCCAATCTGTTTGGCCGCACGCTCGTCAGCTACAGCGAGATGATGCTCGCCCGCATGCCGATCGTGCGCAGCGTCTACCGCACCCTGAAGCAGATCTTCGAGACGGTGCTGTCCAAGAACGGAGGGTCGTTCAAGCGCGTCGGGCTGATCGAATTTCCGCGGCGCGGGCTCTATGCCATCGTGTTCCTCGCCGGCGAGCCGCCGCTCGAGGTCGACGAGAAGATCGGCAACGGCAATCCGATGATCACCGTGTTCATGCCGAACGGCCCGAACCCCACCACCGGCTTCATCGTCTTCGTTCAGGCAAGCGAGGTGATCCCGCTCGATCTGTCGGTCGAGGATGCGGCGAAGCTCGTGGTGTCGGCGGGGCTCGTCGCGCCCGACCAGCAGGAGCGCTTGCGCGAGCTTGCCAAGCGCAAGCCGAAGCCGGTGCCCGAGGAAGAGCCGGTCGTCTGAAGAGCGCCGAATTCACGCGGTCGTTGTCATGCCCGCGAAGGCGGGCATCCAGTAATCACTGGTTATCGCAAAATTTCTCGGGGCGGTGGTTACTGGATCGCCCGGTCAAGCCGGGCGATGACAAGGTTTAGTTTGTCGAGACACATCATCCCGCCCGCATCAGCTTGATCGCGTCGTCACGCTCGAACAGATAAAGCAGCAGCTTCAGCTCTTCTGCGTGCGGGCCGGTGAGCTCGGGGTCGCGGGAAAGCGTGAGCCGCGCCTCGTCGCGCGCCGCCTGCAGCAGAGCCTCATCTTCAGGAAGCCGCGCCACGCGAAATTCCGGCAAGCCGCTCTGCCGCGTGCCGAGCACCTCGCCGCCGCCTCGCAGCTTCAGGTCCTCCTCGGCGATGACGAAGCCGTCCTCGGTACTCTTCATCACGTTGAGCCGCGTCTGCGCCGCCTCGGACAGAGGCTTGCGGTAGAGGAGAATGCATGAGGACTGCGCCGCGCCGCGGCCGACCCGGCCCCGCAACTGATGCAATTGCGCAAGGCCGAAGCGCTCGGCGTGCTCGATGACCATGATGCTGGCATTCGGCACGTCGACGCCGACCTCGATCACCGTGGTCGAGACCAGGATGGAGAGGTTGCCTGCGGCGAAGGCGGCCATGACGCGGTCCTTCTCCTTTCCCGAGAGCCGACCATGCACGAGACCGACTTTATCGCCGAAGCGCTTCTTGAGATCGGCGTAGCGCTCCTCCGCTGCCGCAATATCCAACACCTCTGATTCGGCGACAAGCGGGCAAACCCAATAGATTTGCGCGCCTTTGGCGATAGGGCGCTCGATGCTCGTCGACGAGCTCATCCAGCCGCTCGTCGGGCATGACGCTGGTGGTCACAGGCTTCCGCCCCGGCGGCTTCTCGTCGAGGCGCGACACGTCCATGTCGCCGTAGCTGGTGAGAAGCAGCGTGCGCGGGATGGGGGTCGCGGTCATCACCAGGAGCTCGGCGCCGCGTCCGGTTCCTTTGGCTTGCAGCGCGAGCCGCTGATGCACGCCAAAGCGATGCTGCTCGTCGATCACCACCAAGCGCAAGGTCGCGGAATTCGACAGGCTCTTGAAACAGCGCGTGGGTGCCGATCAGGATATCGATGCGCCCCTCGCTGGAGCGCCGCAAGGATCTCGGCGCGCTCGCGACCCTTCTCGCGTCCGGTGAGGAGCGCAATGTTCAGTCCGGCCGACGCAGCGAAGCCGCCGATCGTCTTGAGATGCTGGCGGGCCAGCAACTCGGTCGGCGCCATGAGCGCTGCTTGCCCTCCTGCCTCGACCGCGTTCGCCATGGCGAGAAGGGCGACGACGGTCTTGCCGCTGCCGACATCGCCTTGCAGCAGCCGCAACATGCGGTGGGGATCGGCGAGATCGGCGTCGATGTCCGCGAGCGCCCTGCTTTGTGCGCCCGTGAGCTTGAAGGGGAGCTTGGCGACAATCGCCCGGCGTAGTTTGCCTGGAGCGGCGAGCCGCCGCCCGGCGCTGCGGCGCAGGCGCTGACGGATCACGGCGAGGGCGAGCTGATTGGCGAGCAGCTCGTCATAGGCAAGCCGCGTCCTTGCCGGCGCCGAGACCTCGAGGTCGGCGGCGCTCTGAGGCTCATGCATGCGCTTCAGCGCCTCGCCGAAGCTCGGCCAGGCATTCCGCTCGCGCCACGCCTGATCGATCCATTCGGGCAGCGCAGGCAGACGCGCGAGCGCCTGGGCGATGACTTTGCGCAAGGTGGTATTGGTTAGCCCGGCGGTGAGCGGATAGATCGGCTCGAGCAGCGGCAGCTTCGCCACGTCGCCGGCGTCATCCACCGCGACCACGTGGTCTGGATGCGGCATCTGCAGCCAGCCGTCATAGGATTCGAGCTTGCCCGAGATCAGCTTCCGGCTTCCTTCCGGCAGCAGGCGCTTGAGATAGGCCGGATCGGCGTTGAAATAGACGAGCTCAAGCGCACCCGAGTAATCTTCCACCAGCACGCGATAGGGCGCGCGTGCGCCGCGGCGCGGGCCTCCAGGGCGATGCTCGGTCACGGTCACTTCCAGCGTGGCGAGCTCGCCGATGCGGGCGTCGGCGATCCTCGGCGTCAGCTGCCGGTCGATCAGCCCTTGGGGCATTTGCCACAGGAGATCGATGACCCGCGCATGGGCGGACTGGTGACGCGGCGCCACGAGCTTGTTCAGCAGCGCCTCGATGCGCGGGCCGACGCCTTTGAGGCTGCGCGCCGGAGCGAAGAGTGGGGCTAGGAGCGATGGCCGCATGTGCCGAACATCAAGCACATGGGGAAGAACGACAAGTCCGCAGCGTTAATACCTCCCCCTTGTGGGGAGGTCCGACGACGCCATTGGCGGCGTCGGGGTGGGGAAAGCGCTCAAGTAGCGAAGCGGTATCGCGCATTAAACCGCCTCACCCCCACCCGGCGACCCCGGCTTGCAGCTGGGCTCGCCACCCTCCCCGTCAAGGGGAGGGATGAAGAGGTGCCGCCCTTGACAGGCCCGCGCGCCGTCCGCTCTAACCGTCGGCCTTATGCCGAGCGATCTTGCCATGCGCCGCCGCCGCGCCCTCTACCGGGCAACCCATCGCGGCAGCAAGGAGTTGGATTTCCTGCTCGGCCGCTTTGCCGAGCAGAGAATAGAGACCATGACCGACATCGAAATCGGCGTCATGGAGCGCCTCGTTGAAGTCCCCGATCCGGACATCGCTTTGAGCCTGTTCGAGGGGAATTCGCTGGGCGCGCCAGACCTCGACTCTCTGATGCGGCATTTGCGCTGCTTTCACGGGATCGTGCTAGGCCGCATCAAAAGCTGCTAACCACTGTCCATGGCCGAAACGTCGACATCTGAAAGCCTGCCCGTCGCGCGGCTGCTCGACCGCGGCACGGCGATCGCAAGCGGCGTGCCCGAAGGGCTCGACGCCGCGGCGCTCGGTGCGCTCGCCCGCCATCTCGCGAGCCAGGCGGCCGGCAAGCCGATCCTGCATATCGCCCGCGACGGCCAGAGACTTGCGACGCTGGAAGACGCGCTTGCGTTCTTCGCACCCGAGGTGAAGCGCTTGAGCTTCCCGGCCTGGGACGGCGTTCCCTACGACCGGGTGGCGCCTAACGCCGAGATCATCGCCCGGCGCGTGGCGACACTCGCCGAGCTTGCCGAACATCGCGGCGGCGCCGACGAGACGCCGCTGATCGTGCTCACCACGGTCAACGCCGTGTTGCAGCGCGTGCCGAGCCACGATTTCTTTGCCGCCTCGATGCAACGCCTCGCGCCTGGCGACGCGGTGAGCATGGCGGATCTGATCGAGCGGCTGGAGCATGTCGGCTATGGCCGCGCCGGCACCGTAACCGATCCCGGCCAATATGCGGTGCGCGGCGGCATCCTCGACTTCTATCCGCCCGGCGCCAGTCCAGTCCGTCTCGATTTCTTCGGCGACACTTTGGAGTCGATCAGAGCCTTCGATCCTGAGACCCAACGCACGCTTGCCCGCCTCGATGCCATCACGCTGCTCCCCATGAGCGAAGCGCCGTTGACCGAGGCCGCGCGGAAACGCTTCCGCACCCGCTATGTGGAGCTGTTCGGTCCGGTGCGGGGCGACGATCCGCTTTATGAGTCGATCTCGGCCGGCCGCCAGCATCAGGGCATGGAGCATTGGCTGCCTCTGTTCCATGAGCGCCTCGAGACCCTGTTCGATTATCTGCCCGACGCTGTCGTCACCTTCGATGCGCTCGATGACGACGCGCGCGCCAAGCGCCTCGAGCAGGTCAGGGACCATTATGAAGCGCGCGAGCAGGCACTCGAGCGCAAGGCCTTCGGCGCGCCGCCCTACAATCCCGTGCCGCCGGAGAGCCTGTTCCTCACCGAAGAGGAGTGGCAGGCGGCGCTGCGCGGGCGGCAGACAATCATCCTCGATCCTTTTGAACATCCCGACGCCGCGCGCGATGCCAATGTGGTGTCCTTCGGCGGGAGGCAAGGGCGGTCCTTTGCCGCCGAGCGCCAGCGCGAAGGCGGCAATGTGTTCGACGCCGTGGTCGCTCACGCTACGCGCCTGCAAGGCGAAGGCAAGCGCGTGCTCGTCGCCTGCTGGAGCAAGGGCGCCAAGGAGCGCCTCGCCACGCTTCTCGCCGAGCACGGCATCGGCGAGACGCTTCGTGTCGACACGTGGGAAGAGGTGTCTGGCGGCGCCACCATCGACCACCAGTTTCGCCGTGCTGCCGCTCGAGACGGGCTTCGAGGCACGAGACTTCGCGGTCATCGGCGAGCAGGACATCCTCGGTGACAGACTGGTGCGCCGCGCGCGGCCCAAGACCGGCAGCGACGTGCTCACCGAAGTGTCGAGCCTCGCCGTCGGCGATCTCGTGGTCCATGCCGACCACGGCATCGGCCGCTTTGCCGGGCTCACCACCATCGAAGCCGCCGGAGAGCCGCATGATTGCCTCGAGGTGATCTATCAGGGCGGCGACAAGCTTTATTTGCCGGTCGAGAACATCGAGATGCTGAGCCGCTACGGCTCGGACGAGGCAGGCGTGCAGCTCGACAGGCTCGGCGGAGTTGCCTGGCAGTCGCGCAAGGCCCGGCTCAAGAAGCGCATCCGCGACATCGCCGAGAAGCTGATCAAGGTCGCCGCCATGCGCGAGCTGCGCCAGGCGCCGGTGATCACCCCGCCAGACGGCCTCTACGACGAATTCTCCGCCCGCTTTCCCTACGAGGAGACCGAGGACCAGACCACCAGCATCAAAGCCGTGCTCGACGATCTTGCGAGCGGCCGTCCCATGGACCGGCTGATCTGCGGCGATGTCGGTTTCGGCAAGACCGAGGTGGCGTTGCGCGCAAGCCTGCTCGCGGTGCTTGCCGGCAAGCAGGTTGCGGTGGTGGTGCCGACCACGCTGCTTGCCCGCCAGCACTACAACACCTTCACCGAGCGTTTCCGCGGGCTGCCGGTGAAGATCGCGCAAGCCTCGCGCCTCGTCGCCGGCAAGGACCTTGCCGAGGTGAAGAAGGGCATCAAGGACGGCGCCATCGACATCGTCATCGGCACCCACGCGCTGCTCGGCAAGGCCATCGAGTTCGCCAATCTCGGCCTCTTGATCATCGACGAGGAGCAGCATTTCGGCGTGCAGCACAAGGAGCGACTGAAGCAGCTCCGCGAGGACGTGCACGTGCTGACGCTCACCGCCACGCCCATCCCGCGCACGCTGCAGCTCGCGCTCTCAGGCGTGCGCGAGATGTCGCTGATCTCGACCCCCCGGTCGATCGCCTGGCGGTGCGCACCTATGTGACGCCGTTCGATCCAGTCATCCTGCGCGAGGCGCTGCTGCGCGAGCGCTATCGCGGCGGCCAGACCTTTTACGTGGTACCGCGCATCTCCGACCTCGACGACGCTGCAGCCTTCCTGCAGGAGCATGCGCCTGAGCTGAAGGTCGCCCGCGCCCACGGCCAGATGGCTTCGCGCGAGCTCGACTCGGTGATGAACGCCTTCTACGACCGGCAATACGACGTGCTGCTGTCGACCTCGATCGTCGAGTCGGGCCTCGACATACCCACCGCCAACACGCTGATCGTGCACCGCTCCGACATGTTCGGGCTCGCCCAGCTCTATCAGCTCCGCGGGCGCGTCGGCCGATCCAAGGTCCGCGCCTACGCCTATTTCACCATCCCCGCCGATGCACGGCTCACGCCTGCCGCCGAGAAGCGGCTCAAGGTTCTGCAATCGCTCGATACGCTCGGCGCAGGCTTCATGCTGGCGAGCCACGATCTGGACATCAGAGGCGCAGGCAATCTGCTTGGCGAGGAGCAGTCTGGCCATATCAGGGAAGTCGGCTTCGAGCTCTACCAGTCGATGCTGGAAGAGGCGGTGATCGCGCTGAAGGGCGGGGAGGGGGCGGTCATCGAGGATCAATGGAGCCCACGCATCAATCTCGGCACCTCGGTGCTGATCCCCGAGGATTACGTGCCTGACCTGCAGGTGCGGCTAGGTCTCTATCGCCGGCTGTCGGCGGTGGAGAGCCACGACGCCATCGAGGCCTTCGCCGCCGAGCTGATCGACCGCTTCGGGGCGCTGCCGGAGGAGGTGAGACATCTCCTCGACATCGTCGAGATCAAGGCGCTCTGCCGCCAGGCAGGCATCGAGCAGATCGACGCCGGGCCGAAGGGCGCGGTCATCGCCTTCCGCAACAAGAGCTTCGCCAACCCCGAAGGGCTGATCGCCTTCATCCGCGAGGAGGGGGCCGGCGTGAAGCTCCAGCCGGACCACCGCTTGATCTACTACGCGGACTGGGAGACGCCTGAGGAGCGGCTCGCAGGCACCCGCGATCTGCTGCGGCGCCTTGTGGAGATCGCTGGCCAGGTGAAGAAGGCTGCGTAGTCATCACTCACAACAGTGCCACTCCGTCATGCCCGGACTTGATCCGGGCATCCATGCCGTTACCTCTCAGCAGGATTAGCGCCAATGGAATGGATTGCCGGGTCAAGCCCGGCAATGACATGCGTTCTGTAAGATCTAAGGATGCTGCTCCACCCACCAGGTGTCGATCTGATAGCCGTAGATCGGCGTGTCGGCAGGGTGCTTCAGCCTGTTCCAATAAGCGAGCCATTGCGTCGGCAGATGGAACAGGGGCACGACGTAGTCGCCGGACAACAGAAGACGGTCCAGAGCCCGCACCGCGGCAACGAAGCCCTCGCTGTCTTTCGCCTCGAGGAGCGCCTTGATCATGGCGTCGACGCCGGCGCTCTTCACGCCGGCATAATTGTACGTCCCCTCGGTCGCAGCAGCGTCGCTCCCCCAGCGAAAGGACTGCTCGTTCCCCGGCGACAGCGACACCGGCCAATCATATTGGATCATGTCGAAATCGTAGGTTTGCTTGCGCCGCTGATATTGCGCCGAGTCGACCTGGCGGATGCGCGCCTCGATGCCGACCTCCTGCAAGGCGCGGGCATAGGTGAGCAGCAGCCGTTCCTCTGCTCTGGTGGTGGCGAGGATCTCGAAGCTGAACGGCGCGCCGGTCTTGTCGCGCAGCTTGCCCTTCTCCAGCCGGTAGCCTGCCTCTTCGAGCAGCGCCAGCGCCTCTTTGCGTCCCTCGCGGTTCTCGCCTGACCCGTCGCTGACCGGAAAGGCGAAGGTTCCGTCCATGATCTTTGGCTTCACCTCGCTCGAATAGGGCGCGAGCAGCGCCTTCTCCCGCTCGTCCGCAGGCCGGCCATGCGAGGAGAGCTCAGAGCGGGCGAAGTAGCTTTCCGTGCGCGCATATTGGCCGTGATAGAGCGTGCGGTTGATCCATTCGAAATCGAACAGCTTGATCAGTGCCTGGCGCACGCGGGCATCGGCGAAGAGCGGGCGCCGCGTGTTGAACACCAGCGCCGACATGCCGGCAGGCACCGCGACCGGAAACTCTTGCTTGACGATGCGGCCGTCGCGCACCGGAGGGATATCGTAGCCTTCCGTCCAGCGCGTCGGGTCGTCCTCGGGCCGCGCGTCGATCGCGCCGGCCTTGAAGGCTTCGAACAGGCTGCCGGCGTCGCGGTAATAGTCGTAGCGGATCTCGTCAAAATTGAACTGGCCCTTATTGACCGGAAGCTCCGCGCCCCAATAGTCCGGATCGCGCTTGAAGCTGATGCTCGCGCCGGGCTTCACCTCGCCGACGAGATAGGGCCCGCTGCCGATGGGCGGAACGAAGCTCGTCTTCTCGAAGGTCTCAGGATCGATCAGATGGCGCGGCAGCACCGGCATCAAGCCCATGATCAGCGGCATCTCGCGGTCGCCGCTGCCATCGAAGGTAAACTTCACCTTGCGGTCGCCGGTCTTCTTCGCGCGCGTGACCTTCTGATAATACGAGCGATGGTTTGGGCGCCCGTGATCGCGCAACAGTTCAAACGAGAAGATCACGTCGTCCACGGTGATCGGTTTGCCGTCTGAGAACTTTGCCTCTGGATTGAGCGTGAACTCGACATAGCTCCGGTCCTCCGGCGTCTCGACCTTCTCGGCGATCAGGCCATAGAGCGTGAACGGCTCGTCGTAGGCGCGGGCAAGAAGGCTCTCATAGACGTATTCGCGGATGCCCTCGGCGCTCACGCCTTTGACGATGAGCGGATTGAGACTGTCGAAGGAGCCGCGCTTGGCGAGGATGAGCCTCCCTCCCTTCGGCGCATCGGGATTGGCGTAGGGAAAATGCGTGAAGCCGACAGGCTCCGCGGGATTGCCATGCATGGCGATCCCTGGCGCAGGCTCGCAATGGAGGCCGCCCGGAAGCAACAGAACGAAAAAAATGAAAAACGAAAGGGCTTTCAACGGCGATGGCGTGTGGCTATAGATGATTCCGCATTGCAGCATGGTTACCAGGGTAGCATGGCGCGGCTAGGCCGAAAGGTCCGAGGCGGCAGAGACCTTGCGGGAAGGCGGAAGGAGCGCGGGGCCGCGCCGGGCGATGTATCGGGAACTTCCGGTCGCCGCCCAGCCACGTCTACGCCTCATTTCAGGTATTGACCCTAGGAAAAGGACGCGGGGGAAGCCGAGGTCGAATACCGGCTGAATCGGGGCCCGCAGAAACGAGGAAAGGTCGGTTATGAACTCGTCGATGGATCGATGGAACGCGTTCCGCCGGTTGGCGGGTCCGGCATTTTTTGCGGCATTGGCTTTGGCGCTCGGGACGACTTTAGCGATCGCGCAGGAGACCACGGCGCCCAAGGCAACAGCCCCAGCGCCGGCGGCACCAGCGGCTGGCGCGCAAGCGGCTGCGCCTGATGACTCCGCCTGGGTAAAGCTTTGTCTGAAGAACGAGCAGACCGGCAACAAGCAGGTTTGTCTCGTCAATCATGAGGGGCTTGAGCCCAATACCGGCATGGTTCTGGTGGCCGCCGCGGTGCGCTCGATCGAAGGCGAGGACAAGCAGCATCTGCTCGTCAGGCTGCCGACCGCCTATTCGCTGGTGATCCCCGCCGGCGTGCAGATCAAGATCGACGACGACCAACCGATCTCCTTGCAATATGCCGTGTGCTTCCCGACCAGCTGCCAGGTGCAGATGGAACTGACCAAGGAAATGTTCGACAAGATGCGGAAGGGCAAGCAGATGGTCGTCGCTGCCATGAACATGCAGCAGAAGGCCATGGCCTTTCCGGTTCCGCTCACCGGCTTCAGCAAGACCTTCGACGGACCTCCGGTCGACAACGCCAAATATGAGGAAGCCAGGCGTCAGATGATGGAGAAATTCCGCCAGCGTCAGATCGAGCTCGCCAACAAGGCGGCCGAAGCGCAGCAGAAGAAGGAGCAGGCCGGCGGCCAGGCTCAAGCCGAGGGCGCGGCACCTGCGCCCAACGCCACGGTCGCGCCGCCGAAGACTCCTCCGGCAGCGCCACCGCAATAACCTCCGCGCAACACGTTCAGCGCTGCATCAGTTGAGAGGCCGCACCGGCGACGGTGCGGCCTTTTCCTTTGCGCGACCCCGTTGCGCATGATGACGCGGTGTTCGCCACCCCACCCGGCGATCCGGCCTTCAGCCGGCTCGCCACCCTCCCCATCAAGGGGAGGGATGGAGTGTATGGCGCAGCATGTTCCCATACCTCCCCCTCGTGGGGAGGTCGGCGTGCGCGTCAGGCGCACGCCGGGTGGGGGGTGTATCAATCCAGCGGGATGCCGCGCAAGACGAGGGCGCGCGCTCAGTGCTCCTGGACGAAGCGGTAGCGGAAAACGCCGTCCTTCAGATCCTCGAACAGCTCGGACACCTGAGGGTGACGCAGCGGTTCGTCGGACACGTCGGGTATCAGATTCTGCTCCGAGACATAGGCGATGTATTCGCTGTCGGCGTTCTCGGCGAGCAGGTGATAGAAGGGCTGGTCCTTGGCCGGCCGCACCTCCTGGGGAATGGAGCGATACCACTCCTCGGTGTTGGAGAAGCTCGGGTCGATGTCGAAGATCACCCCCCGGAATGGATAGACCCGATGGCGGACCACCTGGCCAATCTGAAACTTGGCGCTGCGGACGACTGACATGGTCGTGATGCCTTTCCCCCGAAGTCTTTGCCTTCGATAAGACTGTGGGGCAGAGGCACTGTCAACGGCAAATGAGGCTTATGCAGAGCTCAAGACCAGCGCCGGTTCGACCACATGAATTGGTCGGGGTTTTCCTTGATCCAGAACTCGAACTGCCGCTGAATCGCCGCGGTAATGTTGCGGATATCTTCTGCCTGATTGTTGGTGCGCGGGATGCGCAACTCATTCACGTTGATGTCGAAGCAGGCACGCTTGCCGATTCGCAGGCAGCGCCCGATCCAGATGCGGGCACCGACCCTGCGCGCGATCATCGCCGCGATCGGCATGCTCTTGGCGGGGTAGCCGAAGAACGGCACTTCGATCCCTTGCGCGTCGTAGAGGTCGGAGATGAAGCCGAGCCGTCCGCCCTGGCGCACATAGTCCATGATCACCCGCGCCGTCTTCTGCCCTTCCTCCTTGCCGGGGGCTCGGCGGCTGCCGAACAGGCCTCCAGGATAGAGGTCTTGGCGCTGCGCTCGCAGATAGCGATCGACATACGGGTTCTTGACTAGGCGATAGACCCCGCCTGGCCTCACGCCGGCGAGCGTGATCGGCCACATGCCGAGCTCCCAATTGCCCATATGCATGGTGACGATCAGCACCGGTCCCATCTTGTCTCTTGTAGCGGGCGATGACATGGCCGTTGGTGACGTGCAGCCGGTCTGGCTCTCTGAGGATGCGGTCGATGTTCATGGTCTCGACCATGACGCGCCCGAGATTCTCCCACATGCGCAGCGCAATCCCTTCGCGCTCTTCCGGCGTCTTGTCGGGAAAGGCACGTTCGAGATTGGCGAGCGCGCGGCTGTGCCTGCGGTTATACGGCGCGATCAGCCGCCAGAGTTTCGCTGAGATCGATCCGGCCACGTCGATGGGGAAGAGGCGCACGAGCCCGATCAGGATCCTGAGGCCGAGATACTCAAGCCGGTAGCGCAGGTCGCGTAGCGGCGAGACGGCTGGAGCATCGGCCATTGGTTTTGCTTGTGCTGGTACCTGGATTGGGGCGTGCAAAGGTGAGGGCTCCTCGTGGCAAATCGCGTCTTGAGCGTCAAGCTCGTGCGGGCGACACCTTCAATGTGCACCGGGACGCATCAGGCTCGGAAGCTCTGTCGGCGGCATCATGCCGATGCGCATGACGAGACGCCGTAGCGGCGGCAACGCGTTCAGCCCATGCGAGACGATGCCGCGGGCGGCCTGCAACGGCAGGAAGCCGGAGAGCAGCGAGCGGCTCAAGAGATCGATGCCGTAGGTGCGGGTCAGCACATCGACCTTGCGGGCGCGATCGTAGGCGGCGAGCACGTCGTCGCTACCCGGATCGCCACCATGCGCAAGCGCTACCGCCACGCAGTCAGCGAGCGTCGCCGCATCGCGCAGGCCGAGGTTCAATCCTTGCGCGCCGATGGGGGGAAGAATGTGGGCGGCTTCGCCGACGAGCGCGGTGCGGCGCCCGGCAAGCGTCTCCGCCGCCAACCGCGTGACCGGAAACTGCGCCCGCGCGCCGACCTCGTCCACCTGCCCAAGAAGCCCTTCGAGCCTGTCCTGCAGTGCAGCCGCGAAGGCATCCGCATCGAGCCGCATGACGGCTGCGATCTCCTCGGTGCCGTCGATCCAGATCACGCTCGACGCGGCCTGGTCGGTCAGCGGCACGGTGGTGACCGAGCCGCCCTGGCGATGGAGCTCGATCGAGACGCCGCGATGCGGCGCGCGATGGGTGAAGCTCGTGGCAATCGCGGCCTGGCCGTAGGCCTGCTCTGAGGCGGCGATGCCGGCCGCTTTCCGGCAGATCGAGTTCCGCCCGTCGGCGCCGGCCACGAGCTTCGCGCAAATCTGCGCGCCTTGCGTGCTCAACCGGACATGGCTTGGCGCGAGCTCGACGCGCTCGACCGTTGCGGGATAGAGCGCCGCCACGCTGCCGGCAGCCTTAGCGTACAGCACGCCTACGAGCACGCTATTGGCGATGTTGTAACCGAAGGCGTCGAGGCCAAGCTCGCTTGCCCTGAACTCGACGTCCGGCGCGCGAAACAGGCTGCCGGTGGCGTCGATGATGCGAATGGCCTTGAGCGGCGCCGCATGGGGCAGGAGCGCCTTCCAGGCGCCAAGCGCCTTCAGCATGTCGATCGAGCTTTCCAGGAGCGCCGCGGTCCGCGTGTCGAGAGGCTGCTGGCTGTGGGGCCGGGGGGCCACGGGGGGCCGGACCGATCAGCGCCACGCGTGAACCGCCATGAGCGAGCGCAAGTGCTGTGGCAAGACCGGCAGGGCCTGTGCCGACAACGGCAATGTCGATGTCTTCTGCCAACACCATCGGGATATCGATCGACCAAGAGCGGGCGTAGCCCCTCTGCTCTCCCTTATAGCCGCACACAGCCTGCCCACGATTAGCGGCTTTTTTGTCACGGCGGAGGAGGAAATGACGCGGCAGCGATTTTCATCCTGCCATCGAGGCCGCCAGGAAACGCGGTTCTAGCGACCCGCAAAAACAAAGAAATCCGGCCATATTGCTAATCACGACCAGATCGATAGAGTTTTCACACAGGCCGGGCGTGAGCCCAAAACGCGAATCACACAGGGGGATTGCAATGTTTGGGGGATTGAGTCTGCGCCACCGCGTCCTGATCGCAACCGCGGCCACCGCGCTCATGGGCTCGTTTGCAAGCGAGCCCATCAAGGCAGCAGATCTCGGTGGCGATTGCTGCGCCGATCTCGAGGAGCGCGTCGCCGAGCTTGAAGCCACCACCGTCCGCAAGGGCAACAAGAAGGTCTCGGTGACCCTCTATGGTCAAGAGAACCATGCCATCCTCTTCTGGGATGATGGAGCTGAAAAAAATACGTACATCGTCGACAATAACTACAAATCTTCGCGTTTCGGCTTCAAGGGAAGTGCCAAGACAGGATTGGGCGACTGGCTCGCCGGCTATCGGCTGGAGGTTGAACCGACGGGGGCAAATTCAGCCAAGCTGAATCAGTTCGACGACGACAACGCCAACGACAGCGCCGGGCCTCTCAACGTCCGCCACAGCTACATGTATCTGAGCAGCAAGAAGTAT
This sequence comes from uncultured Alphaproteobacteria bacterium, assembly GCA_963740805.1. Classification (GTDB taxonomy): domain Bacteria; phylum Pseudomonadota; class Alphaproteobacteria; order Rhizobiales; family Methyloligellaceae; genus Methyloceanibacter. The sequence goes on from CAVUFL010000007.1 coordinate 364,144, forward strand.
GGCGAGGGGCGCATGGGCCTCACCGCTACCCCCATCTACAACATCACCAAGGACACCAATGTCACCGAGCTCGAAGACACCATGCACTCCGACAACCGGATGATGCAGGGCTTCTTTCTGCGCTCCAAAGGCTTCGACAATGCCGAGGGTCTTTCCAAGCTGAAATGGCAGAACATTTCAAGCTGCTACAACTCGTCCAATGCTTTTGTCTGCGGCACGCGCAAGAACGGCGTTGCTTATTGGTCACCCACTTGGGCGGGCTTCAGCTTCTCGACCGGCTATTTCGAGGACGACGAATGGGGCGCGGCTCTGCGTTATAAGTAGGAGTGGGGTGAAGCCTTCGACGTCGGCGCCGGCATCGGCTACTCCAAGAATACCGACGAACGCTACCAATCAGGCGGCGGCGGCGATGCCAATGGACCGAATCCGCCTTTCCCCTCTCCGAACAATTTCAGGAACTTCAAGCGCGACGTGCAGGATTGGGCGGGGTCTGCCTCCATCAAGCATAAGCCAACCGGCCTGTTTTTGTTCAGCGCCTTCAGCTTCTCCGAGACGAACGACACCAACACAATCCATTCCGGTTTCTACACCGGCACCAGCGCTCCACAGATGAACGGCTGGGACGTCGAAGGAGGTATTCAGCGGGATTTCGATTTCCTGGGGCTGAGCAAGCTCGGCGAGACGTCCTTCTGGGGCGGCTATGAGCAGATCAACGATGGTCTCGCCTCGGTGAGCCTGGGTGGCAACTTTCCGTCTGATGGAAAGAACTTCGGCGGCATCCCGGCCGACCGTTATCTGGGCGCCAACACCATTGTCGGTGTCACCGTACCGACCGAGATCACCGGCTCGGAGGTCACGCGCTGGTCTCTCGCTTTCGATCAGGCCATCGATTCGGCCAACATGCACCTCTACGCGGTGTACCAGCACCTGACGGCCGATGTTGACCTCGTGACCCGCGATCCCACGGTGTCGCCGACCGGCAAGCTGAAGAGTGTTGGGGCGCCACTCGACGACTTCGATCTCTTCTACACCGGAGGCCGCATCTACTTCTGAGCATCGATCCCGACTAAGGTTTCCCCAAACCCACCTTCAGGCCGCCCCTCGGGGCGGCCTTTTCTTGGCTTCCAGGGGGCCGTGGCAAAAAAGCCACGTAACCTTGGCAGAGCTTTCTCATCCTTGAGCTGTTTTTAGATCATTTTTCCTGAGCGAGAAGGTTTCGTCCTGCAACTGCAGCGACGACCCTCGCCCGAACGACTCCTTGCGATGTCAAGAGAGGTGACGAGCCGCAGCGTTCGCAGAAAACTATTCGCGAATTTCCCGATGACGCGACAAATTCATTTTACCCTCCCGTCGTCGACCCGCAACAGTCGGCGCTAAAACTTAGTCTGTCTTCGGGCTGTCACGAGACTGTCACCGCTCGGCTTTTAGGCTCGCCCCATCGAACGCAAGGCTAAGGCGGCAGCGATGCCTGTCTGCCTTGCGCCTCAGAAACACGGGAGCACGGCTTGCCGGGGACATGAAACGCCAGGCTTCAAAGGGGGCAATCAAACAACCAGAATGGTGGGGTGTCATGATTGGGGGATTGAATAGGACGGGACGGCTGGCGATCGCGGCGCTCTTCTGCGCCGTCGGTGGCGCGCCAGGTTTGGAAGAGCGAGCCGAAGCTGCCGATCTCGGCGGCGATTGTTGCGCCGATCTCGAGGAGCGCGTTGCCGAGCTCGAGGCGAGCACGGTCCGCAAGGGCAACAAGAAGGTCAAGGTTCAGCTCTATGGCCAAGTGAACCGCGTAGTGAATTTCTGGGACGACGGCGCCGAGCAGAACGTCTACGTCCTAAACAACTCCTACAGCTCCACCCGCTTCGGCATGAACGGTAAGGCGAAGATCAACGACAATTGGCACAGCGGCTTCCAGATCGAAATCGAAGACGAAGGCAACCTGTCCAAGTTCGTCGATCAGTTCAACGACAATCCCGACAGCGGTTCGTTGAACGTCCGTAAGTCGGCCATTTATATCGAGAGCGAGCAGCTCGGTAAGATTTGGCTTGGCCAGCAAGAGACCGCGAAGGACAATATTACCAAGGACACCATCGTCATTAAGGGCCTCGACAAGACGATGCATGCCGACTTCTACATGAACTGGAGCTTCTTCTTGAGGCAGAAGGGCTTCAACAACGCAGAGGCATTCAGCTCTTCCACGCCGCGCTTCCGCGATATCGGCCGCTGCTACTCGACGAGCAGCTCGGCCTTCGACTGCTCGACCCGCCGTCAGGAGATTCGCTACGACACGCCGGAATTTTGGGGCTTCAAGGCGAGTTGGGCCTGGGGTGAGGACGACATTTGGTCCGCTGCTTTGCGCTTCCAGAAGGAGTGGGACAATTGGAAGATCGGCGCCGGCTACGCCTATGAGGATTTCCGCGATGAGCTGGTGAATGCCGGTGGCGGCGGCGTGCCGTTCCAAAGCTTCAAGCGCGACTTTAAGGAATGGGCCGGGATGGCCTCGATCATCCATAAACCGACCGGCCTCTTCCTGTGGGGCGCCAACGGCAACTCCGAAGACAACGACATCGGCGCCAAGGGCGTGTTCACCGGCAAAGCCCCGCCGGTCATGCATACCTGGGACATTGCCGGCGGTATTCATCGCGAGTTCTTCGAGCCCGGCCCCACCACCTTCTGGGGCGGTTACACCCAGGACCGGGACGGTCTCGGCGGCTTCACGCGAACGACTGTCTCCTCGTCGGTGGCAGGCACGGCGTCCTCTTACTCCGTGTGGGATGGCGAAGTTTCCGCCGGCGCCTTCCCCGGCATCCCTTTCAAGACCGAGATCACGTCCTCCGAAACCACCAAATGGTACCTCGCCGTCGATCAAGCCATCGATTCGGCTGCCATGAACCTGTTCATGGCCTACCAGCATATCGAGCCCGAGATCGATTTGGTGACGCGGGATCTCTCCTTCTCTCCGACCGGAAAGCTCAAGAGCGTGCCAATCACTCTGGACGATTTCGACGTGTTCTACATGGGTGGCCGGATTGCATTCTGATCTGATTTGATGTCCCCCTTCCCGGGACCAAGACTGAGGCCGTCCTTCGCGGCGGCCTCGGTCTAGCCCAGACGGTTAAACACCATGGACGACGTGGCCTCGCGCGATCTGATCTGCGGCCAGCTTCCGGCTCTGAAGGACAACAGAGCCGAGGCCGAGCAGCTCCATTCCTATTCGCCAGAGGAGGCTGCGAACGGCGCTCCGCTGGCCAATTACCAGCCTGGCCTCTACTTCGCGATGGATTGGGTCGCTTCCCGCCTGAAAAAAGCTAGCGCTGCGGCTTGGGCTCTGCTCTTGGACTTCGAGCAGGCCGAATGCCTCTCCACCCTCCCTTTGTGTTTGGGGTAGCAGCCGATCCTTCAAGCGCCACGTCCCCCTCGCGGCACCTCTCACCCCGCGCCCATTCTCTAAAATTTTCCTTTTCCAAAACATAGAATTCCAGATGTCTGGACGGTCGCGAAATCGACATCGCGCCGGTCCCGTACGCGTCTCGCCGCCACCTGCAAAACCCTGTTGCTCTAAAGCCACGCCAGTGGGGAAAAAACCCACTGTTGCGCGGTTGTCATGAGAACGTCATTGCTCGGCTTCTAGGCTCCGACCATCAAATGCAAGGACCCGAAGCCGAGTCATCGGACGGGGATCTTGTTTGTAGCAGGGAATTGGCGGCTTACCGGGGAAGCCGCAGGCATCAAACAAAGTGGAGGGGTCATGACCGGGGGATTGAGGGAGACCGCCAGCCTAATGGCGATCGCTGCCCTTTTGTGTGTGGGAGCGACGGTCTTCGGTGCGAAACCGGCCAAGGCGGCCGATCTCGGCGGCGATTGTTGCGCCGATCTCGAGGAGCGCGTTGCCGAGCTCGAGGCGACGACTGTCCGCAAAGGCAACAAGAAGGTCTCGGTGCAGATCTACGGCAAGGTCAACTATGCCGGGTTGTGGTGGGACGATGGTGGCGAGCAGAATTTCTATGTCGTCAACAACTACAACGAGTTGACCCGTACCGGCATCAAAGGCAAGGCCAAGATCAGCGATAACTGGGAAGGTGGCTACCGCCTGGAGTGGGAATACCGGCCCGGAGCGTCTTCGTTCTTGAACCAGTTCAACGACAACAACCAAACTAGCGGAGCAGATATCGTGGTTCGTTGGTCCCAGATGTACCTGGCCAACAAGCACTACGGCACCCTGAACTGGGGCCTGACCGCCACGCCCAAATATGACATCACCAAAAATGCCATGGAGTACATTTCCACGGTGAAAGGCGAGGGCGGCGGTCTTTCCGATACGTTGGTCTCCGACTTTCGCATGAACCCAGCCTTCCGCTTGCGGCCTACCGGCTTCAATAATGCCGAGGGACTGTCGAGCCTCACCTGGTCGAACATCGCCCGCTGCTACAGCTCGGGAGACCAGTACAACTGCTCGACCCGCCGCAACGGCGTCGAGTATTCGACGCCCGACTTCAAAGGGTTCTTTGAAGGGTGGAACGTCCAATGGGGCTGGTTCGAGGATGACGATTGGGGCGCGGCAGTGCGCTACAAGAACACCTTCAACGACACCTGGATGCTCTCCGCCAACGTCGCCTATGAGAATTTCCGCGACGAGCGTCTGCAGGCCGGCGGCGGCGGCGAGGCCTCAGGCCCGATCATCATTCCTCCGTCGACGAGCAAGCAGACCTTCTTCCAGCGCGAGTTCAACGAATGGGCCGGCTCGATTGCCGCCAAGCACAAGCCGACTGGCCTGTTCGCCATGGGCAATTTCAGCACCTCGCAATCGGACGACACCAACGTCATCGGCTTCTATACCGGCAACAAGGCGCCCGACATGAGCGCCTGGGACGTCCAGGCTGGTATTCAGAAGAAGTTCTGGGCACCTGGTGAAACCGCCTTCTGGGGCGGATATGGCCAAGTCAACGATGGCTGGGCGCCTGGCAGCAACGGTAACGGCGGTAACCTCGGCGGCATCGCTGCCGACAGCATTCTTAAGGCCGGCACCTTCGCCAGCGTGGGCGTCCCGACCGAGATCGTTGGCTCAGAGGTCGATCGCTGGTTCCTCGCCTTGGATCAAGGCTTCGAATCCGCTGCCATGCACCTCTATCTCGCCTATCAGCACTTCAATGCCGACATGAGCCTGGTAACGCGCGATCCCTCGGTCTCTCCGAACGGAAAGCTGAAGAACGTGCCGGTGTCGATCGACGACTTCGACCTGATCTATTCGGGCGGCCGCATCTACTTCTAATCGACCTCCCACTTCCCGGGAGCCAAGACCGCCCTTCGGGGCGGTCTTTTTTTTGCGCGTCTTTCAACGCGCCAAGGAGCCGATCGAGCTCTGTTGCCGCGGTGCCACAGACATCTGCCAGGCATCAGGGATTTTCCAGTGCAAGCAGGCCCTTAGCGGACTTTGCGACATGCTTGCAATCGAGCCTACGCGCGCTCATTTTGTATGCGGAGAGTAGACCATGCGGAATCGTGCGCTCGCGGCCGGCGTGATTGCTGCCCTGTCGATCGGGGCCCTGCCCGCATTTGCCTTCCAGGAGACGCCGGAAGCGCCCCCCGAGATCTTGCAGCTCGCGCCTGAGGCCAAGGACCCGGCCGTGCAGTTGCAGACCCCCGCCGCTGGAGCGACGCAGGCGCCGGAGAAGAGCGGCGGGGCGAAAGTCTTCGGCTTCAGCATTCTGCCCAAGATGGATTTCGGCCTCGAGCTGCTCTACAGCGCGCCGCATGCCGCCGACCTGCAGCAGGTCACGCCACTGGAAGAAAATGAAGACCTTACCGTGCTCGGCAAGGTCAAGCGTCACTTCTAGGACGGCACCATCTGGCGGCGCCTCCTTCGGCTCCTGCACTTCTCATCGTTGCTTCTGCCGCGCGCGTCCGGCGAGGGAGGGCGCATGAGCGAGCGCTTGAGCGCGGCCGCGATCCACTTTCTCACCGCGACCGGCGCCGCCTTCGCGCTGCTCGCGCTGATCGCCGCGTCGCACGCCGACTGGCAATGGATGTTCATCTGGCTCGGCGTGGCGCTGATCGTCGACACTGTCGACGGACCGCTCGCCCGCCGCGTCGGCGTGACGAAAGTGCTGCCGCGCTTCAGCGGCGAGCGTCTCGACCTCATCGTCGATTTCCTCACCTATGTGGCGGTTCCCGCCTTCGCGTTCAGCCAGTCGGATCTGTTGCCGCCAGCCTTCCGTTTGCCTGCCGGCATCGCCGTCATCTTGTCGAGCCTGTTCCACATGGCCGACCAGGAAAGCAAGACCAAGGACGGATATTTCGTCGGCTTCCCCGCCATCTGGAACGTCGTCTGCCTCTATCTCTTCGTCTTCAGCCCCGCGCCCTTGGTCTCACTCGCCATCGTCGCGTTTTTCGTCGTGCTGACCTTCGTGCCGATCCTCGCAGTCCATCCCTTCCGCGTCGCCGAGTGGCGCTCCTTCACCTGGCTGATCACGGCGCTTTGGGTGGTCGCCGCCATCGGCGCCGTCGCCAACCCATTTCCATCGCCGGCATGGGTGAAGGTGCTGCTGACCGCGACTGCTGCCTGCCTTACCGGCGTAGGCGCTCTCCATATGCTCCGCGACGCCAAAGTCCGATGAGCTTTGCTTGGCCCAGCACCGGCCTTGACCTTCAGGCTGTTTGACCTGATCTAGGGCAGGGGCCACCATGCAAATGGCGCCAGCGGAAGTAGACGCATGCTCGAATGGCTGACCGATCCGCATGTCTGGGCGAGCTTCATTGCCTTGAGCGCAATGGAGGTCGTGCTCGGCATCGACAACGTCGTGTTCATCTCGGTCATGGTCTCGCGCATGGCGCCAGAGCAGCGGCTGATGGCGAGGCGCATCGGCCTTTCGCTCGCGCTCGTGTTCCGCGCCATCATGCTCGCCGGCATCGCCTGGTTCATCCATCTGACCACGCCGATCTTCTCTATCGGCGGCTACGACTTCTCCTGGCGCGATCTCGTGCTCATCGCCGGCGGGCTGTTTCTCTTGGTGAAGGGCACCCGCGAGATGCATCAGGACATCGAGGGAGAGCACGAGGAGTCCGGCAGCCTCGCGCGTCGCCGACACCCTGACCTCGGCCATCATTCAGATCGCGCTCATCGATCTCGTGTTCTCGATCGACTCGATCATCACCGCCGTCGGCATGGCCGATCATATCGAGGTGATGATCGCCGCCGTGGCCGTCGCCATCCTGGTGATGTATTTCGCCTCGGAGCCGGTGGCCGCCTTCATCGAGCGGCATCCGACCACCAAGATGCTGGCGCTGTCGTTCCTGCTCCTGATCGGCGCGGCCCTGATCGCCGACGGCTTCCACTTCCACATCCCGCGCGGCTACATCTATTTCGCCATGGCGTTTTCGGCCGCGGTCGAGGCCATCAACGTCGTCGCGCTGCGCAAGCGGCGCAAGCCCAAGGCCGCAAGAGAACGGAAGGAAACTGAGGTAAATCCTTAACTAGCTTAACTTTGTCACGCAACTTCCCCGCCTCAGCCGCAAATTGACCGCTTTTGCGCGGCGCAATCAGCCCTCCTGCGTCGTTTTGGAAGAACAAGGGGAAGTCATGAAGATCGGAGCACTCGTGTTGGCAGCGGGCCTCGCCCTGCCGGCGCTTCCGGCCACTGCCGAATCCATTACGCTCGCCGGCGATGAGCTGCGTCAGGCCATCATCGGCAAGACGGTTTATCTCAACGTTTCCGGGTTCGAGCTGCCCATCGTCTATTCGGCCAATGGCCGGATGAAAGGCACCATGGGCACCGTGGCCGCGAGCTTCTCGACCGGCAACGGCGCGGCGGACCGCGGCAAATGGTGGGTCGAGAACGACCAGCTTTGTCAGAAATGGAACAGTTGGATGGACGGCCAATCCTATTGCTACAAGCTCACGCTGAACGGCAACAAGGTGACGTGGGTGCGCAATGACGGCCGCTCGGGAACCGCCCGCATCAGCGGCTGAAGACGCTTAGGGATAGGCGCCTATGTTGAGTGAGAGCCGCCTTCAGGCGGCTCTTCGCTTTTCAGGTGGCCCGCGCCTTGGCAAACAGCCAGTGGCCGAGCGCAGCTGCCGCCAGAGCTCCGAGGATCTGCGCCACGATGAAGGCCGGCACATCGGCAGGAGCGATGCCGGCAAAGGTGTCGCTCAGCGACCGCCCGATGGTCACCGCCGGATTGGCGAAGGACGTCGACGCCGTGAACCAATAGGCCGAGGTGATGTAGAGGCCGACGGCAAAGGCGACCGCGTCGGGCCTGAAGCGGATGCAGCCGAGGATGGTGATCAGGAGCCCGAAGGTGGCCACGAACTCTGCGAACCATTGCGGCAGTCCGGTACGCGCGGTGGTGGAGAGCTGAATCGGATCCAAGCCGAACATCAGGTGAGCGAAGAGCGCGCCGAGACACCCGCCAACGATCTGCACCAGCACGTAGAGAAGACCATCACGCCGGTCCAACTCGCCCCTGACCATCATCACCAGGCTGACCGCCGGATTGAAATGGGCGCCGGAGACCGGTGCAAAGATGGTGATGATCACGACAAGGATGGCGCCGGTCGCGAGCGTGTTGCAGAGGAGTGCCAGCGCATCGTTCCCGCCTGAGAGGCGATCAGCCATAATGCCAGAGCCAATCACCGCCGCGACCAGAAGCGCCGTGCCGAGGGCTTCAGCCGTCAGCCGGCGCGCAAGATCGAAACCTTCCATGGTCCCCCCATTTGGCTTTGCGCGATCCCCGATATCAGCAACAGCCTCCGCTGCTTGGCTTCGGCGGTTCGCTTGACGCGAAGGGGATCGAGGTGCCGCAGCCAGGGAAGATTCCGTAATGGGTGGAGAAATCGCCGATGAAATCGAAATGCCGGCGGAACCTGGTATCGGCCAGCATGCGCCACGTGTTGCCGCACACCGGAAACACTTTGCCGCATTCGATGAAATGATGGCCGTCAAGCGCGAATGCGTCCGGCTGCTCGGCGACGCTCCCCTTGTAGATCACCGCCTGGCCGTAATCCTCGCAAGCCGGCTCGATCCCGTCGAGCTTGAACAGCCGGTAGGTGGCCGAGAAGAACTTCGCCGCGCCAAGCTTCTGTCTGACCGCCTCGTTGGTGATGCCGATCGGCTTGCTGGTCACGAGCCGCGGGTCGAGGAAGCCTGCCTCCTTGGCGATGGGCATGAAGTCGTTCCAATAGAGCGCGCCGCCGAGGCATTCGCCGTAGAGCACGGGATCTGCTCTGACGCCGTCGGACAGACGCCGGTCGCAATAGACGTCGGAGAAGTAGAGCTCGCCACCGGGCTTCAGCAGCCGATGCGCGCCGCGAAACACCGCCTGCTTGTCCACCGAGAGGTTGATCACGCAGTTTGAGACAACGACGTCGAAGCTTTCCGGCGCGAGATCGAGCTCATCGAGCTTCTCGATATAGCCTTTGAGAAAGCGCACATTGCTGCGCGCCTGACCGAAGCGCATCCGGTGCCAGTCGAGATGGGCATTGGCGGTTGCCAGCTGCTCGTCGGTCATGTCGACGCCGACCACCTCGCCGTCAGGTCCGACCAGCTGCGCCAGAATATATGTGTCGCGGCCAGAGCCTGAGCCGAGATCGAGCACGCGGCGCCCCTTGAGCTCGGCCGGCACGACGATGCCGCAGCCGTAATATTTGGCGGCGACCTCGGGATGGACGTTGGCGAGCAGCGGCTGCAGGTGAGGAGGCAGTTCAGCGCCGTCGCAACACGCCGATGTTTTCAGATCTTTCGAGCTTTTGAGCAGTTTCCCGTAATAGTCCTTGACCACTTCAAGCTGCATGGTTCGCTCCTCGACTTGCGCGTGCGAAGCAACTCTCCAAGTTGTGCCGTCGGAAATCAAGGTGCCACTTCGTTGGAGCCGGTCACTCCCTTGTGATTCAGCTTCCATTGCGGAGAGGCGAGGGGACGCCTAGGATTGGCGCCAGCCGAGGGAGTTTGACCTAGGAGAAATGAAATGCGTCACCTCCCCATCCTACTCAGCGCCGTCCTAGCGAGCCTCGGGCTGTTGGCTGTTTCCGAAAAAGCCCAGGCTGCCATGCCGACGCTCTCTATCGATCGTTCCGCTGTCGCGGACAATCCGGTCGAGAAGGCCGGCTACTACTATCGCCGCCGTGGCTATTATCCGCACTACTACGGCTACCGGCCCTACTACCGGCCCTACGGCTACTATTATCGGCCCTATGGTTACGGCTATTACGGCTACGGACGACACTATCGCTACCGCTACTAGCAAGCGGCGCGGCCACAAGGTCGGGACCGGCGGAGAAGGACTTCGCCGGTCCTGACTTTTTCTGCGCCTGCGCGCTCAGCTGTGGCACTGCGATCATCACGCGATAAAAAAATTTGCAGCGACCAGGCTTGCGACCCTGCAAGACCCTTGCGGAAAATGCAGGCCGTGATTTAGGCTGACAACAGTCCTTGAGTTTGTCTCCAGTAGCGTGAGCGTGAGTGGCGTGTCAGCAGATTCTGACCATGTGGACCTTTTGCGCCGCGGCCCTCGGGGCTGGAACGCTTGGCGGCGCCAGAACCCCTCTATCGTCCCCAATCTCACCAGAATTTTCTTGAGCGTCGGCGAGCGGCAGATGGGCCCGATGAATGGCGGCCCCATCAATCTTTCTTCGGCGCGGCTGCGCCGGGCGTCCTTGCGCTTTGCCACCCTGTCTGGAGCCGATCTTGAAAGCGCCGATCTTTCCGGCGCCGATCTCACCGATGCAAGGTTGGACGGCGCCAATCTCGCCAACGCCGATTTGAGCGAGGCGGTACTCGACCACGCCGACTTTGCCCGGGCGAGACTCGCCGGCGCCAATCTCCGCGGCGCGAACCTGTCAAAGGCGCGCAATCTCACCGAGGCGCAGCTCGCAGAGGGCGTGGGCGACGCTTCAACCCTCCTGCCGCCGCAGCTCGCCGCACCTCAGTCCTGGACGGCGACCACGGTTGAGCTCGTTCCTCAGCCGGTGATCGTCGAAGAGACGCGCGCCGTCACCCCGATCGCGCCACGCACCCGCAACAACACGGCAAGCAGAGTGTCGTGGCTCGTCGGCGGTCCGCTGCAAACCGCTTGACGCTATTTCACAAATAATACCAATAAGATAGAGACCTTGCCGACGCGCAAGGCAGGAGACTGGGGGAGCCGCGATGACGCTGCTGCAAGCCATCATCCTTGGGATCGTCGAAGGATTGACCGAGTTCCTGCCGATTTCATCGACAGGTCATCTGATCCTCGCGAGCAAGCTCCTCGGACTGTCGCAGACCGATTTCCAGAAGAGCTTCGAAATCGCGATTCAACTCGGGGCGATCGCTTCGGTGATCATGCTCTATTGGAGAAGCTTTCTCGACCCAGCCGTCATGAGCAGAGTGCTCGTCGCCTTCATCCCGACCGGGATCATCGGCTTTGCCCTGTACAAGGTGGTGAAGACCTACCTTTTCGATAGCGAGGCCGTGGTTCTCTGGGCCCTCGGGCTCGGTGGCGTGGCGCTCATCGTGTTCGAGCTTTTGCACCGCGAGCGTGAGGACGCCGTCGATGATGTCGCCTCGATCTCCTATACCAAGGCGCTGCTCATCGGTGTGTTCCAGAGCTTGTCGATCATACCCGGCGTGTCGAGGGCTGGAGCCACCATCGTTGGTGGCCTCATTCTCGGTCTCGCCCGCACCACCATCGTGCAATTCTCATTCCTGCTCGCGGTGCCGACGATGCTGGCCGCAACCGGCTATGACCTTCTCAAAAATGCGTCCTCCTTTTCAGCGGATCAGTTCGGCGTGCTTGCCGCGGGCTTCATCGCTTCCTTCGTCGTGGCGCTGCTCGCCATCAAGTTCCTGCTCGCCTTCGTCAGAACCCACACATTCATCCCGTTCGGCATCTACCGCATCGTCATCGCGTTGATCTTCGCCTTTGCCTTCCTGTGAGGCGCATTCGCGGGGTCCCGCGTTCGCACCCCACGGGACCAATGCGTAGCGATGACAAGCAAGATTAAGAGCTACGGCAAACCGATTGGCGAAAGCGGGGCTTGTGAGACCATCGGACAGTCGAGGGTCTTCTCGAGAGCCTCTACCAGTTGCTCCTCGTTGTTGGCCTTGAGGTAGAGGCCGCCATTCTCCTGGGCTACGCACATAAGGTCGAGAACGTTGCTCGATCCGGTCCAGGAGAAGCTGTCATAGCGAAACGCGATCATATGGATGGTCAGCTTGAAGCCGGCAGCATGGAGTTGCTTGGCGAGCTCGCAAGGAGACCTGCCGCAGGTTTCCTCGCCGTCGGTGAGAACCACGACGACGCCCGGCTTTGAGCGGAAGTCGAGAGCCTCGGCGGCCGTCTCGATGCCTTGCGTAAGCGGCGTGCGGCCTGCCGGCACGAGCGAGTTCACGGCCATCATGATGGGCAACATGGCGTTCGCCGTGGGCTTGAGGTCGAGCTTGACGTTGCATTGGTTATAGGGGCCTGGGCCATAGGTCACGAGGCCGACTTTGCGAAACTTGGTGGCGTTCGGCAGCACCTGGGCAAGCGCGGAGCGTGCCTCGTCGATGCGGGCTCTCGAGTTGGGGATGCCGAGCGTCTGGTTGCCCGACATCGATCCGGAGGCATCGAACACCACCACCGCGTCCTCGGTGCAAGGAGCGGCCTTTTTTTCCTCCGAGCGCGATGTGGAGAGGGTGCCGGCGAGAAGCACCGCTAGGACGATTGCGACCGGTCTGACCATGCACCAAAGAGCAAACGCGATGCCACCACGACCCGACCCCATTGCACAATTCTCCCCCAGCAGGGGGGAACATTAGCAAAAAAGCCGGCTGGGAATAGGGGGTCTAGGGTCGCGGGGATCGCCGCGGCAATAATTTGCCCAAAGGAAAAGCCCCGGCGCTGGGTCGGCGCCGGGAGCTGGGGAAATAGTGCTCTCTAGGCTCTTTTCGAGGGGAGCCTTGGCCTGAAATTAGCATGCTTGGCCGCTCGCGACTGTGCCCCACTTGCCGCAATGCACGTTTTTTGAACGGCTGGCAGGCTATGCAACTGGCGGAACATGCCAAGGCAGCAGCCAGAGCCGTGAGGATGGCCGCCGTGCCGATTGGCGCCGGCGGATCGGCCGGAAGAAGCCAGCCAACCAGATATAGCGTGCAAATCCCGTCATGTGGCGCCTCAAACTGCCTCGGCTACCGATTAGGTCCAGCGCAGATAGGAAGAGCACCGCGCCGTGGCTTGGCCAAACTTGCCATTGCTGGCGCGCGCTTGCCCTATCCGGGATCGCGTCGGCCACGAGCTGCGCTGATTCGGCGGATGGGGATTAGAACCCCCAAGACGCTTGCGCGTCTGCCGAGCTCATGGCTTGACGATCTCGTAAAGCGCACTGACGGCCTCATGGAGCTTGTCGGTGCCTTCGGGCGGCTGCGAGTTGGTCTGGACCGTAATCATCAGATCCTCGTGGGCAAACCAGACATACAGCGTCCGATAGCCGAGACTTTCGCCCTGGTAGAACCATTGCGCGCCGAGAGGACCGAGAATCTTCTCGCCCAGCCCGAGGGCAAAGCCGCCAGGATCCTCGGCGGAGACCGCCTTGATCGGCTCGCCGGTTTTCATCGAAACGAGCTCAGTCCATTCTTTTTGCTGCTTCGCCGGAACCACCTTCCCGCCAAAGACCGCGCGCATCCAGCGATCGACGTCGCGTGCGCTTGCCACGGCGCCGCCGGCAGATTGCATCCAGGAGGTGCTCAAGGTGCGCGCGTCCCGCCCGATGATCGGCGCGTTCCAGGTTTCTTTGCATTGGGGTTGGTATTCGGCGCAAGCCTCGTTCTCGAAATAGCCGTGCGAAAGACGCTTGATCACCGGTTCAGGGTAGGTGCTCGCTTCGTAGAAGGTCGAGGTGAGGCCGTGCGGCTCGATCACCATCTCATGCACGAGATCGCGGAACGACTTGCCTGAGGCCTTCTCGGCGATCATGCCGGCGAGAATGTAGTTGGTGTTCGAGTAGTGATAGCCCTTGCTCACCGGCAGCTGATTGGTGGCGCTTGGATAGGCCGCGTCGACCAGCTCCTTGAAGGTAAAATCCCGCATCGGCTCGTTGGCCCACGCCTTGGACATCCACTCGGTCTCGGAATAATTGGGAATGTCGCTCGTCATGTTGAGGAGCCGGCGGATGGTGACATCCTTCCACGCCGGATATTCCGGCAGCCACTTGCCGAGCGTGTCGTCGATCGACAGCTTGCCCGCGGCTTCGAGTTGGAGGATCACCGCGACGGTGAACGACTTCGACGTGCTTCCCATCTGATAAAGCGTGTCCTGGTCGACGGGACCCGAGTCGGGGTCGCGGCCGACGTTGCCGGCAAAGGCCTCGATCGCCGGCCCGGTAGCGCCGAAGCTGATGTAAGCGGCGATGCCGGTGACCTTTTCGACCGGCGCTCGCGCCGCAAGCCAGGCGTCAAGAGCAGCCTGAACTTTTCCGACCTCAGTCGGCTCGGCAGCCACAGCGCATGACGCAAAGACAACCACGCTCATCCAGGCCAGAACCGCTGCAAGCCCGTTCCTCATGTCACACCCCTTTTTAGAGAAACACCCTCGTCACAGGCCGCCTGCGCGGCCGAAAATCCTTCCTGCAGCCATAGCTGGCGGATGGGGAGGGATTCGAACCCTCGAGACGCTTGCGCGCCTGCCGGTTTTCAAGACCGGTGCCTTCAACCACTCGGCCACCCATCCTTTAACCACCGTTTTCCTGCCGTTAAGGCTGGAATTCGCAGCGGCAAGGCAGCATTATTCAACTCCTTGGGCCTTTCCGCGATCTTCTCCCCGACATGAGCCGCAAGCCAGACCCTTATGGCCGCGATGCCAGGCGCCCTTACCACATTCCCTTGCGCGGCTGGTGGCAGGTTGTCCAGAGGGTGTGGGCCGAAAGCGGACGCGACAACCTTTCGGTGGTCTCCGCCGGCTGCGCTTTTTACGCCCTGTTTGCCATCTTCCCGGCGCTCTCGGCGCTGATCTCGCTTTACGGCCTCACCACCAACCCCACCACCGTCGAGCAGCAATTCGGCATGCTCGCCGATGTGCTCCCGGCGCAGGCCTATGACATCGTCATCCAGCAGATCCAACGCATCGCCAATGCCTCAGGCCAGTCGCTCGGCTGGAGCCTCGCGGTGAGCCTCATCCTTGCCTTTTGGAGCGCCACGGCCGGAACCCAGGCACTGTTCGCGGCGCTCAACATCGCCTATGAGGAGCCCGAGCGGCGAAGCCTGTTCCAGTTCTATCTCAGCGCCTTCACCTTCACGCTCGCCGGCATTCTCGGCGGCGTGATCATGATGCTCGCCATCGTCTATGTGCCGATCTGGTTCGCTCTGTTCGGTTACTCTCATGCCTTCGAGCTGTTGGTGAAGATCGGACGCTGGCCGTTCTTGGCGCTGCTTGTAATGTGCCTGCTGTCGCTGCTCTACCGCTACGGGCCGTGCCGCCGGGCCGCGAAATGGCACTGGGTCACGGCGGGCTCTGTCTTCGCCACCACGGTCTGGCTCATCGCCTCGGCGGCCTTCTCCTACTACGTCTCCAACTTCGCTCACTACGACCGGTTCTACGGCTCGCTCGGCGCGGTGATCATTCTCCTGTTCTGGCTCTACATCTCCTTCTACATCGTGCTGCTCGGCGCCGAGATCAACGCCGAGCTCGAGCTGCAGACGGCCATGGACACGACCTCGGGACCGCCGCGGCCGATCGGCGAGCGGGGCGCCTTCGTCGCCGACCATGTGGCCGGCGGACCGGGAGGCGAAAAGCGGCCCTCCCGCCCCGTCCTCGAAAGCGACAGGGCAAAGCCTGGGGCGTCATAGAGCCTAGCCTTCGCGTTTCGGGGCTTATCGCCGCAAAACCCATTTAGACTGGTGCCAAGGCCTGGATTCCGGCTTATGAGCGGTGGGATTTCAGGGAGTAAAGTGAGACGGCAGTGATGGATGCGCAGTCAAATGCGGACCAGGCCGCACTCGATCAGGCAACGCGGAAACGCTCCCGCGTCGTGCAAGCGATCGACCCGGCGTTCCCCGGCGTGAGAGGCCTCCGCGACCTGTGGCAGGGCTGGCGCGACTATCGGGAGCTGTGGCTCACGGTTGGCATTTACGACATCAGGAAGCGCTACCGGCGCTCCTTGCTCGGCCCGTTTTGGATCACCATCAGCCTCGGCGCCTTCATCCTCGGCTTGAGCTTCATTTACAGTCCGCTGATGGGGGGCGAAGCCGGAAGCTTCCTGCCCTATCTCGCTTTCGGCTTTGTCGCCTGGCAGTTCGTCTCGCAGCTCATGCTCGACGGCTGCACCGTGTTCATCTCCAACGGGCTCATCATTCAGCAGCTGCAGGCGCCGCTCAGCGTCTATATCTATCAAACGATTTGGCGCCATCTGATCATCCTCGCCCACAACCTGCTGATCTATGTGCTGATCGCGGTGCTTTACGGACTTTGGCCGAGCTGGCAGACGCTGCTCGTCGTCCCCGGCATCATCCTTGTCAGTATCAACGGCATGTCCATCGGCATGTTTTTCGGCACGCTGTGCGCGAGGTTCCGCGATATCCCGCCGATCGTGCAGACCATCACCCAGATGATGTTCCTGCTGACGCCGATCCTGTGGCGGCCTGCCCAGGTTCCCGGCCGCGAGATCTTCTATCTGCTCAATCCCTTCTACTACCTCGTGCAGATTATTCGTGGACCCTTGGAGGGTGAGGCGCCGTCGCTCTTCATCTGGACGGTGGTGCTGACCATCACGGCGGTGGGGTTCGTCGTGTCGCTGTTGTTCTTTTCGCGCTTCCGCAACCGCGTCGTCTATTGGCTGTGAGGGCGCCCATGGTTTCCGTGCACCTCAAGAACGTCACCGTCAGCTTCCCCATCTACGATGCGCGCAGCCGCTCGCTGAAGCGGCGCGCCATGTCGGTGGTCACCGGCGGCCGCGTGCGCAGCGACCCGACGGGACGCATCAGCACCGACGCGAGCCACCGCGTCTTGATCCGCGCGCTCGACCGCGTCGATCTCGCCATCGAGCATGGCACGCGCATCGGTCTCGTCGGGCGGAACGGCGCCGGCAAGAGCACGCTGTTGCGCGTGCTCGCCGGCATCTACGTGCCTGAGTCTGGCAGGGTCGAGGTCGTGGGCAAGACCGCGTCGCTGTTCGGCGGGAGCCTCGGCATCGATCCCGAGCTCACCGGCCGCGAGAACATCGAGCTGCGCGGGCTTTATCTCGGCCTTAGCAAAGAGAAAATCGGCAAGCAAATGGACGACATCATCGCCTTCACCGAGCTCGGGCCGTTCATCGACATGCCGTTCCGCGCCTATTCGGCAGGCATGCGGGCGCGTCTTGACTTCGCCATATCGACGGCGATCCAGGCCGAGATTCTGCTGCTCGACGAGGGTCTCGGCGCGGGCGATGCAAGTTTCATCGAGAAGGCGAACGCGCGGCTGCTACGGCTCGCCGAGGCCGCAGGCATTGTCGTCGTCGCCACGCACTCAGAGGAACTCTTGCGCAAGACCTGCAAGATGGCCGCCCTCATGGAAGCCGGACGCATTCTGGCCACTGGCACCGTGGAGGAGGTGCTCAAGCTCTATCACACGTCCTTGGCAGCCTGAGGAGCGCCTGCGGATCGCGTGGTCGTGAACTTGGGGGCGTGACGAAGCGCCTTGCGCGGATCCCAAACGAGCATGCGCGCGATGTCCCGGCTCGACACCAGCCGCTCGCTTTGCACTTTGCGCCTTTGCCGCCACATTGCCGGAAGACCGCGCAAGCCGGCGGCAACCCCCTTGAGCGCCGTCCTCCATTTGCCCATGCCCCGCCGCAGCACGGTGACGGGCACGACAACGATCTGCAGTGCCGCGACCAGCCAGATCAGCGGGGAGGGGACATTCTTGGCGAGAACCCATAGCCGGTTGCGCTGGCTGTGGAAGACGAAGAAATCGCTGTCCTCGCCTGCGCTCACCGACCCGAAGTGCTTTATTTCGGCGCGCCGAACCTGAATGCAGCGCTCGCCGCGGAGCGCCAAGCGAAAGCCGAGATCGACATCCTCGAGATAGCAAAAGAAGCTCTCATCGAACCCGCCGGCGGCGAGATAGGCGTCGCGCGCGTAAAGGGCAGAAGCAGCACACGGGGCGAACACCTCGCGATCGTCCGGCGGCAGCGCGCTCGCGGGCGAGCCCGATGCCCCGCGCCAGGCCGTGCCGAACACGGAATAGACGTCGCCGAAGCCGTCCACGCGATCGGGCCTTCGCGCATTGAGCTGGGTCGAGCCGAACATCTTGACGCCCGGGTAGCGCAAAGTGGCGCTGCGCAGCTCTTCCAGCCAGGTCTTGCCGGCGACGGTGTCGGGGTTGAGCGTAGCGACCCAAGGCGCCTTGCAGTCTGCCGCGCCGAAATTGTTGGCGGCGGCGAAGCCGAGATTGGTGCGGGCGAGGTGTAGCCGGAAGCGATCGTCGGGAAGCCGCAACGCCTCGGCCGAGCCGTCGCTCGAAGCATTGTCGACGATGATCGCCTCGAAAGAGGCCAAGCTCTGCGCCGCGAGCGCATCGATGCAATTCTGCAACAGCGGGCCGGCATTGTGATTGACAATAATCACGCGCACCCAGGCCGCGCCCAACTCAACCACCTTGCGCTCCACCAACTGCCACTCGCCTATAGCTTGCAGGATTAATCCGTACTAGTCTCATTTCAGAATCGGCGGGGACCGGGATTGTCCGGATGGGACTTCGAGTCCTTTTGTTAACGCGTTACGGGCGCACCGGCGCAAGCAGCCGATTGCGCTTCTTGCAATATCTTGCCGGCTTGGACGACTACGAGATCGACGTCCATCCGGCTCCGTTCCTGGACGATGTCTACCTAAAAGAGCTCTATGACGGCCGCCGCCCTTCGCTCGGGCGCGTCTTTGCCTTCTATTCCGAGCGCCTGCACTATCTGGTCAAAGCGAGAGAGTTCGACGTCGTCTGGATCGAGAAGGAGGTCCTGCCTTGGGTGCCGGGGTGGGTAGCGCGAACCGTGCTCGGTTCGCTGCCCTTGGTCGTCGATTTCGATGATGCCTGGCATCTGCGCTACAGCCGATCCCCCAATCCACTGGTGCGCTGGACCCTCGGCAAGAAGCTCGAGCGGCTGGCGAGGCGCGCCGATTTCGTCATCGTCGCCAACAAGTTCTTGCAGAGCTGGGCCGAGGACGCCGGCGCCGCATCGGTGACGTGCATCCCGACCGTGGTGGACTTGCGGCGTTACCCGCAGACGGCGTTGCCTCCGGCTGAGCCCTTCACCATCGGGTGGATCGGCACGCCTGAGACCGCACCCTATCTCGACACCATCAAGGGCGCGCTGAAGCAAGTCCTCAGCAAGGAAGACACCCGCCTGCTCCTCGTCGGCGCCGAGCCCTCCTTCTTGCCGCTTCAGAACGTCGAGACCCAGTCCTGGTCGGAGGCGAGGGAAGCCAATCTCCTGCAGCGCATGCATGTCGGCATCATGCCGTTGCCGCAAGGAGCGTGGGAGTACGGGAAGTCCGGCTACAAGCTCGTGCAATACATGGCGGCGAGCAGGCCGGTGGTCGCCTCTCCGGTGGGGGTGAATTGCGACGTGGTGAAGGAAGGCGTGAACGGCTTCTTCGCCATCACCGAGGAGGAGTGGATCGCAAACCTCGAACGTTTTCGCGGCAATGTCGGTCTCACCTCCGCGCTCGGAGCGGCGGCACGGCAAACCGTGGAAGAGTCGTTCTCCTTGCGCGCCACCATACCGAAGATCGCCGAGATCCTGCTGTCCGCGGCAGCCTTGCGGCGCCCGACCCGGCGCAAGCTCGCGCGCTCTTCCTTCAAACCCGATCTGGCGCGCTCCGCCGCATCAAGCGACGCCGCACCATCCCGATAAACAGGACCAGGGCCGCGCCGGCGGTCGCCGCTGCGAGTTTGACGGTGTGCGCCATGCCGGCATCGAAATTCTGGGTGAACAACGGATCGCCGGCGATGATCTCGCCCGCGATCCAGCCAAGCAGCGCGGCGCCTGCCCAAACGATCACCGGGAAGCGTTCGAGCAGCGCAATGACGATGGCCGCTCCCGCCATGATGAGAGGGATGCTGACGGCAAGTCCGAACATCAGAAGCGCGTAGCTTCCGCGCGAAGCCGCAGCGACGGCGATGATATTGTCGAGACTCATCACCACGTCGGCGATGGCGACGATCCTGATCGCCTTCCACAAATTGTCGACAGCTTCGACATGCCCCTCGCGGCCGTTCTCCTCCCCGCCAAGCAGCTTGACCGCGATCCAGAACAGCAGGACGCCGCCGACGAGCTTGACATAGGGCATGGTCATCAGTTGCGTGACCACGCCGGTAAACACGACCCGCAAGGTGATGGCGACCAGCGTGCCGAGCACGATTCCCCACATGCGCTGGCTCGGCGGCAGCTTGCGGCAGGCAAGCGCGATGACCACGGCGTTGTCGCCGGATAGCAGAATGTCGATCCAGATGATCTGTACGACGGCGAGCCAGAAGCCAGGATCTTCGATGGTCATGCTTGCTGCTCTGCCCCCGCGCGCATTTGACCGGACGTTGATTCCGGCAAATTCGTGCCTAACCTTTTGCCGCCAAAAGCGGCAAGGACAAGACACATATAGGTCTTTCGGCCCTGGATTGAAGGAGGCGCTTGCGACTTTATATCGGGCAATGCCTTGTTCTTGCCCTTGTTTCCGGCAGGGGCAACCCACTATGCTGGCCTTCGCCCGGTCCCGCGAATCGGGTGAAATCATTACTCAGCTCACAATGGGGGGAATCGATGAGCCTTGATGTGCAGGTGGTCAATCCGCTTATCGCCCTGATCGCCGGGATCCTGATCCTGCTGATGCCGCGATTGCTGAACTACGTCGTTGCCATCTATCTGATCGTGATCGGCGTCCTCGGGCTTGCGCACCATTTCAACATGTAGGCTGCGCAAGACATCCTGTTGCAATCGGTAACGCACTTTTGGCAAGGACGACCTGGAACCATCCAGTCTGATGACCTATAGTTGCCGCTTCACGTTCAAGACCAAGGGAGAGAGTCCTGCTGCGCTGGCACGCCGCAATCCTCGCTAGGCGCGCATCCACGCCTCGCGTGATCAGGTTCTATCAGGGCGCGGTCCTGTCTTTGACATTGGTCGCGGCACTTGCCGCCTTCGCCCGCCCGAATTCCGGCGATGCGCCGCCGGTCGTTCTCGCCGAGGCGGGCCCGAACGCCGGTCAGGACGCAAGCGATCTGTCCAGGAAGAAGGCCTATGTCTGGTCTGCATCGCGCAGCGGCTCGATGCTGCGGCTGCGCGGCTTGGTCCCTTCGGAAGAGGACCGCCGCACGGTGCTCGGCATGGTCAAGGCCCACTTCGCCGATCTTGAGGTCGAAGATCGTCTCAAGGTCGCCGAAGGCGGTCCGCCGCGAGAGCAATGGCTCGGCGCCGTGAGCTTCGGGCTGAAGCAACTCTCGCATCTGAAACAAGGATCGACGCGTCTCCTGAATGCGGGCCTCAAGGTCGACGGCGAAGCACGCAGCGCGCCGGACTACGCCGAGGTGAAGAAGGCGCTCGCAGGACCAATGCCCACCGGCCTCACGGTCCTGAGCGACCATGTTCGCCCGCCGCTCGTCGATCCCTTCGTGTTCGCCGCCGCGCTCGGCCCGAATGCGCTCGTGTTGACCGGCAGCGTGCCGAGCGAGGACAGCCGCAAGGACCTGAAAGAGCTGTCGCGGCACCTATTCGAGCGTCCCATGCTCGACGACCAGCTGCAGCTCGCCTCAGGCGCGCCGAAAGGTTGGGACAAGGCGGTGGAAGCTTCGCTCAAGGCCTTGAGCCGTCTCGACTCCGGCAAGATCGCGCTCTCCGGGCTCGCTGTGACCATCGAGGGCATGGCGCGGGACAAGGGCACGGCGGTGGCAGTGTCCTATCAGCTCAAGCGTGACCTGCCCGAGCTGTTCTCCTCCTCCGAGAACATCAAATGGAAGGAGGCCGATGTCTCGGGCGGCGCGGGCGACGCGATCGTCCCGCGCATCAAGGAGATCATCAGGACCGATAACGGCGCGGCCACCGGCTCTCTTCCGACGGTCGAGCCGAACCCCCAACACGACAGCAACTAAGAGGCGCGCCTAATCGTTCGAGGCAAGGAACGTCCCGATGGTCTCCACCGTATCGGGCTCGTTCAAGACCGGCGCATGGCCCTGACCCTGCACCGTCAGGGTGCGCAGATTGGGATGACGCTCGACCATCTGATCGACGGTCTCCGCACTGAGCAGATCGGAGTGGGAGCCGCGGATGACCAGCGCCGGAAACTGCCCCAAGGCGATGAACTGCGGCCAGAGGTCCCGAGGGTGCCGCAAATCAATGGTGCCGAACGAGCGTGCGAGTTTCCGGTCGTAGCTTTGCGCCGGACGCCCATTCTTCTCGTTGAACACCGCGCGCGCGATCTCTTCCCATTGCCATGACTCGATGGCCGGAAAGTTGCGCTCGTTCATCTCGCGGAGCAGATGGGCGGCATCCTCCCAGCTGCGCGGGATCTTGGTACGGCCGACATAGCCCATGATGCGCGCAAGGCCTTTGGTCTCCATCACCGGGCCGATGTCGTTCAGCACCACGACCGCCATGGCCGTCGGCCGGAACGCCGCCATCATCATGGCAATGATGCCGCCGCGCGAGGTGCCGATAATGGCGGCCTCATGCAGATCTTGCAGGGTCATGAAATCGAGCACGTCGATCAACTCGATGAACGGCGTGTAGTTGTGCCAGTCGCGGTCGTGTTGCGAGCCGCCGCGGCCCCGATAGTCGACGCAATAGACGGCTCTCGGACGTTGCGGATGATGCGATAGGTAGCTCGCGAGATAATGGAAATCGCGGGCATTGCGGGTTAGACCCGGAAGGCACACGACCGGCCTCGCCTTTGCGTCTGCCACCGGATAGTGCCGCACATGCAGCCTCAGATCGTCGAACGACGAATAGTAGAGGTCTCGCCACAGCTCGCCGTTAAGCTCGGACATGTCGTGATTGGCGCCCTGGGAGCGGTTCGAAGGTGAGCAATCGTTGCTCTTAGTTTTTACCGGATTTCCGGTGCGAGCAAGCCTACCGCTGCGAGCCTACTCGGATTTTGCCTGTTTCAAGGGCGCTTTCGCTTCCGGCTTTGAGTCTGCCGCCTTCGTCGAGGCAACCCTCCGGCCGCGATTGAGATCCTGCACGAGTTGCAGCGCCTTCTCGCTGCCCGAGAGCCGGGAGCGATAGAGCTGCAATGTCTCCATGATTTTTTTCACATAGTCCCGGGTCTCGGTGAAGGGGATGCGCTCGATCCAATCGACGGGATCGTTGCGCGGATCGCGCGGATCGCCAAAAGCCTTCATCCAGTCCTGCACCCTGCCGCCGCCGGCGTTGTAGGCGGCGAGCGCCAGGAAGTAGGAGCCGCGATAGCTGTCGATCAGGTCGCGGAGATGCGCCTCTCCGAGCTGCACATTGTAGGTGGGGTTGGTGAGCTGCGAGGCGGCGAACTTCAGCTTGTATTGCCTCGCCACCGCCTTTGCCGTGCCCGGCATCAGCTGCATCAGGCCGGCTGCCCCCACGGGACTCTTGGCGCCGGCGTTGAACTCGCTCTCCTGACGCGACAGAGCGTGTACCAGAGCGGGATCCACACGGTCGGTGAGGAGGCTCTTGAACGGCGGGATGACCCCGATGGGGAGGGCATAGTCACCGACGGGCAAGTCGCGATTGAAGGCGATCTTGGCAAGCCTGAGCGCAACCTGCGGGTTGTCGGTCTGTTTGGCGAACTCTGCGAGCAGCACGACCTCGCCCGGAGCCGTAAGCTTGCGTGACAGCGAGAGGAAGAATTGCGAGGTGACGCCGTTCATGCCGGCGGCATTGGCGACGCCGATGGCCCGCACCGCATCGTTGGCGAGGAAGCTCTGGATTTCGGTCTCGGTCGGTCTTGGCGTCGGCGTAACCGCGAGGTTTGCCGGTCTCGCATCGAGCGCTTGGCGCCCGAGCTGGCCGTAGAAATATTGCGGGTACTTCGCCGCGGCATGGAAATGCACGAGAGCCTGGCCATTGTCGCCAAGCGCAAGCGAGGTGCGGCCGAGCCAATATTCGGCAAGTGCGAGATTTTTTGAGCCCCTGGCCGCGGCACGGAGCGCCAGGAAATGTCCAAGCGCCGTCTCCGGCTCGCCGAGAAAACGCAAGGCGATCCAGCCAGCAAGGAACTCAGCTTCGATATAGGCGTCGCCGGAGATCGGGCCGTGTTGCGCGGCGATCTCATAGGCAATGCGAGGCTGTCCGGAGTTGAGCGCGATGCGGCAATTGAGGCGCCGCTCGCTCCACCAGCCTTCGAGGTCGATCAGCTTGTCTGGCTCGCGCGGCGCATCGAGCAGCATCTTCCAGGCTTCCTGGTCGCGGTCCTTGCGCCGGAGCCATTGAATGCGATTGTAGAGGAGGCCGATGTCGCCGGCGGTCGCGCTCGCCGGCAGTGCATCCAACAGCTTACCTACATTCGCTCCGCGCTTGACGATGGCGATGCGGGCGGCGACCTTTTTCTGCTCGGCGGCTGGAAGCAGCTTCGAGGTCCTGAGCGCGGCCTCTGCGGTGGCCTTGTTGTCGGGGAAGAGCAGCTTGTCGATGCGGGCCTGATGGTCCTCAGCGGTCAGCATGGAGCCGAAGCGGGCCAGGATCTTTTTCTCCACCGCGAGATTGAGCTGATAATCGCGCCAAGCGGACTCCACGAGCTCGCGCGCCGCAGGCTCGTTGTTTTCCTTCATGAAGGCGCCGGCGAGCGCAGCCTTGCCGGCGCCGGTCAGCGGCGTTGAGTTGCCGAAGAAGGCTCGTACCCTTTCCGGGCTCGCATCGGCAAGGAAGAGGGCGATTTCGGCGCGCTCGCGAAGCTCTTCTTGGCCTGGCCACTCAGGATTGGCGAGGCGGAAGCTCTCGATGGCGTCGGCCGAGGCGTCGAAGTCGCCATTGCGATACTCGAACCAGGTCGCAAGTTTCTGCGCGGCGGTGTCCTTGATCCTTGCGACCGCGGCATGCGAGCCTGCGTCGTCGCCCCTGAAGCTCGCGCTGAAGGCAGCCTTGAGATTGGCCGCATCCGAGTCGCTCAACTGATAGTCGAGCAGGGGCTTCAAGATGGCGGCATAAGCGCCGCTCGGCGCAGGCTTAGGCGCCGGGGCATTCGCAACGGATACCGGAGCGACGACCGCGGGATCTGGCGCTGCGACCGATGTGGCATCTACTGGGCGCTCGGGATTGCGATCGGGCACCGGAATGCCGGAGGCGTTAGCCACCGTCTCGGCAGATGCGGCAGGCACCTCGTGCGGAAGCGGCTGCTCGGCAATCGCGCCGGTGGCATCGGCAGTCGCTGCATCCGGGCTCGGGGTCGCCGTCACCGCCACCCGGTTCGGGTTCCGGTCAGGCAAGGGCACCGCGACCGCCGGCTTCGCGACCTTGGCCGCGGATTTAGCGGACTTGGCGGTCTTGGCGGTCTTCGCCGCGACGGGTTTGGCGCGCGACTTCGAGGCGTGCGTCTTGGCCGCCAGCGGCCCCGGAGCCAGGACCGGCGGGACGAACAACGCGCAGAATACTAATAGTGATATGGTCGCGTTTAAGCGTTTCATTCTCGTCGATCGGTCCGGTTTCGCGATCCCGCCCATGAAAGGCGAGGACTTCCCCCTAAGCCGGGGCTCCGCGACGAAGGCGCTATACTAGCCTGCCAAACTCAACAATGTCTGAAAAAATCCGGCGGAAAGATGACTGATGGGGTCGCAGCAATCCCCCGCAAACGACGGCTAAGCCTGTGAAAATACGCGTTTAAGCCGTGTCGAAGCGGGGGACAGTCAAGCCAGGTTGTCGACTGATTGTTGCCGAAACAGCGCAAAACCCTGCAAGCCCCGGCAAGTTGACCGATCTTGCCGCCCGAGTCCCAAAACCCTATTGCCCGCCGTCATTTTTTAAGCCCATAAGCTCACTCTTTCACCGTCAGGAGCAAAAATCTCGTGCCCATGCCGCCCTTCCAAGGCTCGATCACGGCCCTCATTACGCCGTTCAAGAACGGCGAGGTCGATGGAAGCGCCTACCAAAGGCTCGTCGAGTGGCAGATCGACCAGGGCACGCACGGGCTCGTGCCCGTCGGCACCACGGGCGAATCGCCGACGCTCTCGCATGAGGAGCACAAGCGGGTCATCGCGCTCTGCATCGAGGCTGCCGCAGGCCGCGTGCCGGTGATCGCCGGCACCGGATCGAATTGCACGTCGGAAGCGGTGGCGCTCACCCGCTACGCCAAGGGCGCAGGCGCCGACGGCGTACTGGTGGTCACGCCCTATTACAACAAGCCGACGCAGGAAGGCCTCTACCTCCACTATAAGGCGATCAACGACGCGGCCGACATCCCGATCATCATCTACAACATCCCCGGCCGCAGCATCGTCGACATGTCGGTCGACACCATGGCGCGGCTCGCCAAGCTTCCGAACATCGCCGGCGTCAAGGACGCGACCGCCAACATGGCGCGGGTGAGCCAGCAGCGCGCGGCGATGGGCAGCGAGTTCGTGCAGCTCTCAGGCGAGGATGCAACCGCGCTCGGCTTCATGGCGCATGGCGGGCAGGGCTGCATCTCGGTCACTGCCAATGTCGCGCCTTCGCTCTGCTCCGAGTTTCAGCTCGCCTGCCTCGGCGGCAATTTCAAGCGCGCGCTCGAGCTGCAGGACAAGCTCATGCCGCTGCACGACGCGTTGTTCGTTGAATCGAACCCTGGCCCGGTGAAATACGCAGCCGAGAAGCTCGGGCTCTGCTCTGGCGAGACGCGGCTTCCTTTGGCGCCGCTCGCCGCAAGCTCCAAGGCAAAGGTCGACGCAGCGCTCGCCAAAGTCGGCCTGTTCCTGGTTTAGCACCGCAAGGTCGAGCCGATGGCGCAGAAGCGCGAGAGCGGCAAGCTCGTCGCCGAGAACCGCAAGGCCAGATTCAATTACGCGATCGAAGACAAGCTCGAGGCCGGCCTCGTGCTCACCGGCTCGGAAGTGAAGTCGCTGCGCGCAGGCAAGGCCAACATCGCCGATGCCTACGCTTCAGACGAAGGCCGTGGCGCGCTTTATCTGGTCAACGCTCATATCGCCGAATATGCGCAAAGCGGGCGCGATACCCACGCGCCCACGCGGCCGCGCAAGCTGCTCTTGCATAAGCGCGAGCTCGACCGGCTGATGGGCGCGATCCAACGGCAGGGTATGACGGTCGTGCCGCTCAAGCTCTATTTCAATGCACGCGGCATCGCCAAGGTCGAGCTCGGCCTCGCCAAGGGCAAGAAGCTGCACGACAAGCGCGAGACCGAGAAGAAGCGCGACTGGGACCGGCAGAAGGGCCGCCTGATGCGTGACAAGGGGTAGGAGCTTCGTCATACCGGCGAAAGCCGGTATCCAGCTCGCGCCCGAAGGCGCGAAAGAAAAACTGGACCCCGGCTTTCGCCGGGGTGACGGCCTAAATGGTGTCCCGTGAATGATACCAGCCTCAAGCCTGGAGTGGCGCTGCCGCGCGTTGTCTCTCCCCGCAACGACCGGCGGGGACGATCTGTCTCGCCGAGATTCCCGGCCGAAGCGTCGTCATCGTCTACCCGTGGACCGGACGGCCAGGGCATCCCAATCCGCCGAACTGGGACGACATCGAAGGCGCGCATGGCTCGACGCCGGAGCTTGAAGGGTTCCACGACCTCAACGCGGAGTTTGCCGCGCTCGATGTCGCACTGTTCGGTCTCAGCAATCAGGCGACGGACTGGCAGCGCGAAATGGCCATGCGCCTTCGTCTTCCATTTCCGATCCTGAGCGATGCGGAAGGGCGCTTCGGCTCCGCGCTTGCCTTACCCAATTTCGCAACAGGCGGAGAGAGCTACCTGAAAAGACTCACGCTCATCGTCTCGTCCGGCAGCGATCGAAGCCGTGTTCTATCCCGTGCCCGATCCCGCTTCGCACGCCGGCGATGTGCTGCGATGGTTCAGAAAAGTGCACCGGACCTAGAGAGAATCGTCCTCGGCGTCCTCGACCGAATAGCCGAGCCGGTCCAATCCCTCTTCGAGATAGTCGGCAAGCATGGGCATGCCGAGAAGATATTCCTCGGTGCGGTTGACGTGCTCGGTGCGCGCCGTGTCGAGCGCCTCGTCGAGCTCCTCAGGGCCGAAGGAGCCTCTGCCGATCCAGGCGAGCGCCACGAGGCTCGCCTGCTCGTCCTCGTTCATATCGCGGATGAAGGCCCGGAGTTCGCCGCGCGTCGCGTCGTCGCTGAAGGATTCGAGAATTGAATCGGCGTCATGATCCGAGGTGGCGCCGTCGTCCCAGGCAGCAACCTTGGCCGCGCATTCGCGCGCCTTGACAATCACATAGCCGATCTTGGTCGGCGAGATCTCCAACGCGGCCATGCGCCTCTCCTCGAAGGCTCGCCCGCAACCTCAATTCCAGCATGCCCGAGATGCCGCGCCCCAGCAACACTCTCGGCGTCGCTATCCGCCGCGGAGCTCGTTTACGATGTCGGTAAGCACCGCCTCGAACATCGGCGTGGTCAGCCGCCCGGTATTCGTGTTCTGGCGCGAGCAGTGATAGCTGTCGAAGAGCGCCTGGCCGGTCGGAAGCTCATGGCGGGCGCCGTGGGCGAAGGCGTAGTCGCGGCGCTTCAGGCCCAAAGCATCGAGGGTGCTGTCATGGGCGATGCGGCCGAGCGCCAGGATAACGCGCAACTTCGGAAGCGCTGCGATGCGCGCCTGCAGGAACTGCCGGCAGTGAGCCATCTCGCTCGGCGTCGGCCGGTTGGCCGGCGGCACGCAGCGCACGGCGTTGGTGATCATGCAGTCGATCAGCTTGAGAGCCTCGGGCCGCCCGGGATCGTGAGCCCCTCGGGCAAGTCCGACCTTGAGCAGGGTGCGGTAGAGCAGCTCGCCTGCATAGTCACCGAGGAAAGGGCGACCGGTGCGGTTGGCGCCCTTCAATCCCGGCGCGAGCCCGACGATGAGCAACCTCGCGCTTTCGGACCCGAAGGACGGAACCGCGCCGTTGAACCAGTCTGGATGCGCTGCGCGGTTGGCCGCCCGGAACGCGACGAGCCGCGGGCAGAGCGGGCAATCAGGGGAGGGTTCGGCAGCGCTTCCCTGATGAGATTGGCTGAGGGGCATGCGCTATGCCTAGACCAGGACCTGTCCAAATGGAATCGTCATGCCCGGGCTTGACCCGGGCATCCATTCCGCTACCGGCAGGCCAGAGTGAAAGGCCAATGGCATGGATCGCCGGGTCAAGCCCGGCGATGACGGATCAGGAGCGGACTGTCAGGTCTCGATCAGATCCTCTGAATCGAACTCATCGTGCGGCTCGGGCCTGCGCCGCTGCGCGCGCTCGGCAGGATCGCGGCCGACCTCGTTTTGCAGATGCGCAAGGTCGATGAACTGATCCGCCTGCCGGCGCAATTCGTCAGCCACCATCGGCGGATTGGTGACGAGCGTCGAGACCACGCTGACCCGCTTGCCCTTGTGCTGCAACGCCTCGACCAGCGAGCGGAAATCGCCGTCGCCGGAGAACAGCACGATATGATCGAGATGCTCCGACAGCTCCATGGCGTCGACGGCAAGCTCGATGTCCATGTTGCCCTTGATCTTGCGCCGGCCGGTCGCGTCGGTGAACTCCTTGGTCGGCTTGGTCACCATGGTGTAGCCGTTATAGTCGAGCCAATCGATCAGCGGCCTGATCGAGGAATATTCCTGCTCCTCGGCGAGCGCCGTGTAGTAGAGCGCCCTCACGAGCTGTCCCTTGGTGCCGAACAGCGCAAGCAGCCGCTTATAGTCGATGTCGAAGCCGAGAGATTTGGCGGTGGCGTAGAGGTTGGCGCCGTCGATGAAGAGAGCGACGCGCTCAGTGGGATAGAAATGCATTGTGAGTCCTATCGTTAACAATATCGATGCAAGGAACGAGCAGCCTTCAGGCAATGCGGGCTCGGGGCTGCATAGGAAAGATAGGAACGAGACGGTGGATGCGCAATCGAAGAGCCGCGGGAAAGTCCTGGTAGGACTCGGTGCCAATTCTCCCGGGCCCTGGGGCAGTCCGGCCGAGACTTTGAAGCGCGCGCTGCGCGAACTCGAGCGAGAGAGGAATCACGGTCGAGGCCGTCTCCGACCTCTACGAGACGGCTGCCATGGGGGCGGCGCGCCAACCGCCTTACGTTAATCAAGTGGCGCTCCTAGACACGAGCCTGCCAGCGCCGGCCCTACTGCGCCTCTTGAAGCAGATCGAGGCACGCGCCGGCCGGCGAGGGGGCCGCCCCTGGGGCGCACGCACCCTCGACCTCGACATCCTCGACTATAAGGGCATGGTCCTGAACTGGTCTCGGAGCCGCAAAACGATGCCCCGGGCGCGTGTCAGGCCGCTTGTCCTGCCTCACCCGCAGCTCGAGCTTAGGCCGTTCGTGCTCAGGCCGCTGCTCGACGTCGCCCCCAATTGGCGCCATCCGGTGTTGAAGCTGAGCACCGGCGAGCTCTGGCGGCGCGTGCCGAAGCGAGGGCAGGGCGCGGTGCTGAAACGCCTCTCCTGAGGCACTCTTCCCCTTGCTTTACCTTGCCAGGCCGGTGCGAACCGCCTAAATAAGGGAAAACTTCCTCTTACCGACACAAGGATTTGCTGATGGCTCGCGTTACCGTCGAGGATTGCATCGACAAGATTCCCAACCGTTTCGAGCTCGTGCTGCTCTCCGGCCACCGCGCCCGGACCATCTCGGCCGGCGCCCAGATCGCGGTCGAGCGCGACAACGACAAGAATCCGGTCGTCGCTTTGCGCGAGATCGCCGACGAGAAGATCGCCTGCGACGATCTTAGGGAAGACTTCATCCACTCCATGCAGAAATATGTCGAAGTGGATGAGCCTGAAGCAGAAGCCGTGCCTATGCTCTCGGCGGACACTCGCATGCCGATCCTCGGCCAGGACGATCAGTCGAGCGACAACGCGATCGACAAGATGACCGAGGAGGAGCTGTTGCGCAGGATGGCGACCCAGGCGCCCTCAGATGGCTCCAATGCGGGACCCCGCTCGCGCTGATCTAGCCTACGCCCACAATGCTGGGTCGCATCGCCGCGCCTTCATGAGGGGCGCGCCATGACCAGACAGTACGAGCTGGTCGAGCGGGTGAAGAGCTACGAGCCCGACGCCGACGAGGCGTTGCTCAACCGCGCCTATGTCTATGCCATGAAGGCGCACGGCAATCAGAAGCGGGCCTCGGGCGCGCCGTTCTTCTCCCATCCGCTCGAAGTCGCCGCCATCCTCGCCGAGATGCGGCTCGACGACGCCACCATCGCCACCGCGCTGCTGCACGACACCATCGAGGATACCGGCGCGACCCGCAGCGAGATCGACGCTCTGTTCGGCGCCGAGATCGGCTCGCTGGTCGACGGCCTCACCAAGATCAAGAAGCTCGACCTCGTCACCAAGAAGGCCGAGCAGGCGGAGAACTTCCGCAAGCTGTTGCTCGCCATCTCGAGCGACATCCGCGTGCTCCTGGTCAAGTTTGCCGACCGCTTACACAACATGCGCACGCTCGGCGCGATGAAGCCCGCCAAGCGCAGGATCATCGCCGAGGAGACCATGGAGATCTATGCGCCGCTGGCCGGGCGCATGGGCATGCAATGGCTGCGCGAGGAGCTTGAGGACCACGCCTTTCGCTGGCTTAACCCTGAAGGCTACGCCGCCGTCGTCGATCGCCTCAAGATGCTGCGCGAGCGCAATCAGGGGCTGATCGAGGAAATCGAGAACGCGCTGCGCAAGAAACTCGAAGAGGCGAAGGTGCCGGCGGTCGTCGCCTTCCGCGAGAAGAAGCCCTACGCCATCTGGAGCAAGATGGAGCGGAAGCAGATTTCGCTCGAGCAGCTCTCCGACATCTACGCCTTCCGCATCGTGGTGAAGGAACTTGAGGATTGCTACCGGGCGCTCGCCGTCGTGCACACCACCTGGCACGCCGTTCCCGGCCGCTTCAAGGACTACATCTCGAGCCCCAAGCAGAACGACTACCAGTCGATCCACACCACCATCGTCGGCCCGCGTCATCAGCGCGCCGAGCTGCAGATCCGCACCGAGCGCATGCATTCCGTCGCCGAATATGGCGTGGCGGCGCATGCGCTCTACAAAGACGCGGCCAACGGCTCAGGCCCGCAGAACGGCGTGCTGCCGAGCCATGAGAGCAATGCTTACCGTTGGCTGCGGCATCTCGTCGACATGCTGCTCGAAGGCGACAATCCGGAAGAGTTTCTCGAGCACACCAAGCTCGAGCTGTTTCAGGATCAGGTGTTCTGCTTCACGCCCAAGGGCAGGCTGATCGCGCTCCCGCGCGGCGCCAACCCCATCGACTTCGCCTACGCCGTGCACACCGACATCGGCAACACCTGCGTCGGCTGCAAGATCAACGGACGGCCGATGCCGCTCGTCACCGACCTCAGGAACGGCGACGAGGTGGAGATCATCACCTCCGACGTGCAGGCGCCGCCTTCGGCCTGGCAAAGCCTCGCCGTCACCGGCAAGGCGCGCTCGGCGATCAGGCGGGCCACACGCGACGCGGCGCGCGCCCAATACGGCAAGCTCGGCCGCGAAATCCTCGAGCGCGCCTTCACCCGGCGCGGCAAGCGCTACAGCGAGGAAGCCCTCGCTCAGGCTCTTGGGCGGCTTTCGCAGAAGACGCCGGAAGATGTCATTGCCGCCGTCGGCCGCGGCGAGCTGTCCTCCGCCGACGTCCTCAAGGCCGCCTGGCCCGACGACACGCCGGCCGAGGCGCCGAAGCGGCGGCGCAAGGTCAAGCGCGCCGAAGAAGGCTGGTTCGGCCTCGGCAAGGTCATGGGCTTGAAATTCCGCTGGCCAGGCTCAAGCTCAAGCAGCAGCGAACGCGAGCGCCCGGCAGGCGCAAGCAGCATCCCGATCAGGGGCTTGCGCGGCGATCTGCCGGTGAGCTTTGCCGCGGACGGCGCCGTCCCCGGCGACCGCATCGTCGGCATCCTCACCCCCGGCCAAGGCATCACCATCTATCCGATCCATGCCGAGGCGTTGAAGGAATTCGACGAGCAGCCGGAGCGCTGGATCGACGTGACCTGGGACATCGACGAGGACAATGCGCAACGCTTCCCGGCCAAGATCGCCGTCACCGCGCTCAACGAGCCTGGCAGCCTCGCCCAGGTCGCCGCCGTGATCGGCGAGGCCGACGGCAATATCGACAATATCAAGATGATGAAGCAGGTTCCGGACTATGCGGAGATGGTCATCGATCTTGAAGTATGGGATCTCACGCATTTGAACGAGATCCTTGCCGGATTGCGCGCCAAGGACGTTGTCTCTTCCGCCGTGCGGGTGAGCGGTTAGAGCGGCAGGGAGGCGGCGTCGCAGGCTGGCTTTGCAACCCTGGCGTATAGAGGAACTCACCCTAGATTGAGGGAATGTCCTTAAGGACACTTTCTTCAAGCCGAGACTTGGCGGTAAGAGGTCTTGATGCTGTTCAAGCGTCGTCAAACCGAGAGCCTGCTGGAGCGTGTGCGCGTGCATCTTTGGCCGCGCCGCAGCTGGGGCCGGTCTGGGCGCTATATCGTCTATCGCCTGCGGCGTCTCAGCGCGACACCCCATGCCATCGCGCTGGGTTTCGCGACCGGCGCTTTCGCCGCGGTCACGCCGTTTATCGGCACCCATATGGTGATGGCCGCATTGCTCGCCTGGATCATCGGCGGCAGCATCGTCGCCTCGGTCCTCGGCACCTTCTTCGGCAATCCGCTGACCTATCCCTTCCTGTGGTACGCGAGCTACGCAGTCGGCAACGCCTTGCTCGGCGGCAAGGCGACGAAAAAGACGATCGACTTGTCGCATGGTCTCTTTCAGTCCTCCTTCGATCACCTGTGGCCGATCCTGAAGCCGATGTCGCTCGGCTGCGTGCCGGTGGGCCTCGCCGTCGCGACCGCCTGCTATTTCCTGGTGAGACCGATGGTGGAGGCCTATCAGCACCGCCGCCGGCGCGAGCTTCATTTGCGGCATCGCCGCGCCGTCGTCGGCACGCCGGGAGCAGCGCCATGACCGCGCCGCCCCCGATCCGCCTCGGCATCAACATCGATCACGTGGCAACGCTGCGCAATGCGCGGGGAGGGCACCATCCCGATCCGTTGCGCGCGGCAGTCGTCGCAATCGAGGCCGGCGCCGACAACATCACCGCGCATTTGCGCGAGGACCGTCGCCATATCACCGACGACGATATCGAAAGACTGATCAGGGCGCTGAAATACGACGAGGCCGTCGAGCAATCTTACGAGCGCCGGCGTCACACCATGAGCGAGGAGGTCGCCCGCGAGGTGAAACCTCTGAGCTGCGCCATCAATATGGAGATGGCGGTCACCGACGAGATGCTCGGTATCGCGTTGAAGCAGCTGCCGGACGATTGCTGCCTCGTTCCTGAGCGCCGCCAGGAGCTCACCACCGAGGGTGGCCTCGACGTCGCAGGCAATACCGCAAGGCTCAAGCCGTTCGTCGCGCGGCTGCGCGACGCCGGCATTCGCGTCGCACTGTTCATCGACCCCGACCGCGAGCAGATCAATGCGGCGCGAGACGTCGGCGCCGACGCGGTCGAGCTGCATACCGGCACCTATTGCGCGGCGTTCTCGAATGGCGAGGCGGACGCCATGCGCCACGAGCTGACGCGGCTTCAGGACGGCGCACTGTGCGCCGCCGTAGCTGGGCTTGAAGTGCACGCCGGCCATGGCCTCGACTATGATGACGTCGGACCCGTGGCGGCGATTTCCGAGATCGTCGAGCTGAACATCGGACACTTCCTCGTCGGCGAGGCTCTTTTTATCGGCCTCGCCGAGAGCGTTCGTCGTATGCGCGCCAAGATGGATCGCGCCCGCGGCATCCTGCGGCATAGCGACACGGAATCCGAGGTCAGTGGACGTGATGATCCTCGGTCTCGGCAACGACATCATCGACATCAGGCGCGTCGAGCAGACCATCGAGCGCTATGGCGACCGGTTTCTCTCCCGCGTGTTCACCGACATCGAGCGGCGGAAGTCGGACGGCCGCGCCGGCCGCGCCGCCTCCTATGCCAAGCGCTTTGCCGCCAAGGAGGCTTGCGCCAAGGCCCTGGGAACCGGCTTCCGCCACGGGGTGTTTTGGCGGGACATGGGCGTCGTGAACTTGCCTTCCGGCAGACCCACGCTCGAGCTGACCGGCGGGGCGCTCCAAGCGCTTGCCGATCTCACGCCTGAGGGCCACGAGGTGCGCATCGATCTCACCATTACCGACGACTTTCCCATGGCTCAGGCCATTGTCATCATCTCGGCCTTCCGCGTGCCCATGCGCGATTGAGGCATTTGCCTCCCAGGGAGGGACGAGCTATAGGGGCCGCAGACGGGGTCCCCGCATCGAGCAGCATGCAGAGGAGAGCTTCCGCATGAGCGTTGAGGCCGAAGAGACGCAAGAGAAAGGCGGGGTAAAAGATACCATCCGCGTGGTCATCCACGCGCTGATCCTTGCGCTCCTGGTGCGCATCTTCCTGTTCCAGCCCTTCAACATTCCTTCTGGCTCCATGATCCCGACGCTGCTCGTCGGCGACTATCTGTTCGTGTCGAAATACAGCTACGGCTACAGCCGCTATTCCTTCCCTTTCGGGCCCGATCTGTTCTCCGGGCGCATCTGGGCGAAGGAACCTACGCGCGGTGACGTGGTGGTGTTCAAGCTGCCGCGTGACAACGAGACGGACTACATCAAGCGCGTGATCGGCCTGCCAGGCGACGAGATCCAGATGATTCACGGCGTGCTGCACATCAACGGCGAGGCGGTCAAAAAAGAGCGCGTCGACGATTTCGTGGTGCGCGATCCCGCAGGCCGCGAGCGGCACATGGCCCGCTACATGGAGACCCTGCCGAACGGGGTGACCTATCCCGTGCTCGACCTCGTCAATGAGGGCATCGGCGACAACACCGAGGTGTATAAGGTCCCCGAAGGCCATTTCTTCATGATGGGCGACAACCGCGACAATTCGACCGACAGCCGCTTCCTCTCTGAGGTCGGCTACGTGCCGTTCGAGAACCTGGTCGGCAAGGCGCAGATCATCTTCTTCTCCATCGACGAGGATGCGAGCTTCTGGCAGGTGTGGAAATGGCCGACGGACGTGCGCTGGTCGCGCATTCTGGACGCGGTGCATTGAGCCGTGCCCGATCGGCGCGATACCGCCCTCGCACAGCTCTACGAACGACTGGGTTATGCCTTCACCGACCGCTCGCTGATCGAGCTTGCGCTGACGCACGCGAGCGCGCGCCCCTCGCTCAAGCCGAACGAGGACAATGAGCGG
Organism: uncultured Alphaproteobacteria bacterium; assembly: GCA_963740805.1. Lineage (GTDB taxonomy): Bacteria > Pseudomonadota > Alphaproteobacteria > Rhizobiales > Methyloligellaceae > Methyloceanibacter. The sequence continues at coordinate 400,406 of CAVUFL010000007.1, forward strand.
CTCGAATTCCTTGGCGACCGCGTTCTCGGGCTCGCCATCGCCGAACTCCTGACCGCGAGCTTTCCGGAGGCAAGCGAAGGGGAGCTTGCCCGCCGCTACAATCAGCTCGTGCGCGCCGAGACCTGCGCCGAGATCGCGCAGCACTGGGAGCTCGGCAAGCTCATCCTGATGAGCGGAGGAGAGGCCGAGAGCGGCGGCCGCGGCAAGAAGACCATCCTCGCCAATGCCTGCGAGGCTGTGCTCGGCGCCATCTTCATCGACGGCGGCTACGCTGCGGCGCGCGACATCGTCCACCGCTTTTGGGCGGCCGAGCTGAGCGGCTACGGTCTTGCCGTGCCTGACGCGAAGTCAGTGCTGCAGGAATGGGCGCAAGGACGGCGCCTGGCTCTGCCGCGCTACATCGAAATCGCCCGCGAAGGGCCTGATCACGCCCCGCGCTTCACCGCCGAGGTGCAGATCGACGGCGTGGCGCCTGAACGCGGCCACGGCGCCAACAAGCGCGCGGCAGAGCAGGCTGCGGCGCTCGCCATGCTGCTGCGCGAAGGGGTCTGGCAGGCTCCAACCCATGACCGAAGCTAAGAGGAGCGGCGCTCAGCGCTGCGGCTTCGTGGCGCTGATCGGCGCGCCGAACAGCGGCAAGTCCACGCTGATCAACGCTCTGGTCGGCGCCAAGGTGGCCATCGTCACGCAGAAGGCGCAGACGACCAGGGCGCCAGTGCTCGGCATCGCGCTTGAGGGCCAGAGCCAGATCATCCTGGTCGACACGCCTGGCATCTTTCAGCCCAAGCGCCGGCTCGACCGCGCCATGTCTGGAGCCGCCTGGACCCGCGCTGCGGAAGCCGATCTCGTGGCGCTGGTGATCGACGCCGAGCGCGCCCACACGGCACGCGGGCTCGACGCCTGGCTCGACCCCGTATTCGAGACGCTCCCCACCATCAAACGTCCTGTCATCGCCGTGCTCAACAAGATCGACCTCGTGGCGAGGCCCGAGCTTCTACACCTCGCCGCCGATCTCTCCACGCGCCACACCTTTGCGCGCACCTTCATGATCTCGGCGCTGAACGGCGACGGCGTGCCCGACCTGAAGACCTATCTTGCGGAGACCGTGCCGCCTGGCCCCTGGCTCTATCCCGAAGACCAGCTCACCGATGCGCCGCTCCGCCAGGCCGCAGCCGAGATCACCCGCGAAAAGCTGTTTCTCGGCTGCATGACGAGCTTCCCTACAGTCTTACCGTCGAGACCGAGTCCTGGAAGGAGCTCGCCGACGGCAGCGTGCGCATCGAGCAGACCATCTATGTCATGCGCGAAAGCCAGAAGAAGATCGTGCTCGGCGCCAAGGGCTCGACCATCAAGGAAATTTCCATGGCCGCGCGGCATGAGATCGGCGAGATGATCGGCGCGCCCGTACATCTCTTTCTGTTCGTGAAGGTGCGCGAGCGCTGGGGCGACGATCCCGAACGCTACCGCGAGATGGGCCTCGACTACCCCAAGGAGTGATAGTCTCCCCTCATGGACTTCAGCGACGAGGGCATCCTCATCTCGGCCAAGCCCCTCGGCGAAGCGAACACCATCGCCGAGCTGCTCACCGCGCGGCACGGACGCCATCTCGGCCTCGTGCGGGGAGGGCGGTCGCGCAAGATGCGCCCTCTGATGCAGCTCGGCAATCGCTTGAGCGTGACCTGGCGGGCGCGGCTCGCCGACCATCTCGGCGGCTTCAATGTCGAGCTGCTCGATCCTCACGCCGCGCGCGTTCTCGACGATCAGGTGGCGCTCGCTGCCATCGGCTCGCTCACCGGCCTTGCCAAGCTTCTGCCCGAGCGCGACCCGCACCCGCAGCTTTATCACGGCGCACTTGAGGTGCTGGCCGCGCTTGACGATGCGAGGCTTTGGCCGGCGCTCCTGGTGCGCTGGGAAATGATGCTGCTCCAGGATCTCGGCTTCGGCCTCGATTTGAGCGAATGCGCCGCCACCGGCACCGATAGCCGACCTGGTCTATGTCTCGCCGAAATCGGGGAGGGCGGTGTCGCGCGATGCAGGCCAGCCTTATTGCGACCGGTTGTTGAAGCTCCCCCGTTTTCTGCTGGAGGAGGACCCGGCGCCGTCACCCGCCGATGTCCTCGCGGGCTTTGCGCTCACTGGCCACTTCCTCGAGCGCGACGTGCTTGCCCCTCAGGGCCTCACGCTGCCTGCGGCGCGAGAGCGACTGGTCGAGCTCCTGGCTCGGACTCTCAAGATGGCCCGCTTGGCTTAGTATCAAAAATACTCGAACAGACCGAACTCGCTTTCCACTTCGGTTTCGATACCAGTAACAGCTTTTGCAGTCCTCTTCCTGAATCGCCTTCTGACAACACTGATGTGAGAAGCATCGAGAACTTGATCGTCAAGAAAGGTTACATCCGCGGCCAGCATTTTTCCCAGGATGTAATCCCGCTTAATGCTGTTCAACAGGACCGAGTCAGTGGTCCATTTTCGGCGGACAGCCTCATAGATGAAAAGCCAGTTTTCACTGTGAAGACCGCTGAGTTTGAAATCAGCACGCCAATTCCACTTTGAGAGGCGCATCTGCAGTATCTGGCGCTCTCGCAATAGTCCCATCATCGCCAATATGGCGGAGCTTGGTCGCGCTTCAGCTTTTCCGAAATCCGCTTCATGCAACGTAATGCGAAGAACTCCGCAAACGACCAGACACCAGGCCACCTCGTAATCATGTCGCTGAGCAAGATGCGTATCCAACATCGTCTTGACCCAGCGCTTGATCCGCGCCTTTGCCTCTGAGGAGCAACAACGAGATTGATTGTTGATTAGAAACTCCGCAACGTGGGACGTGCAGGTGGGAAAATCCCGGGCCAGCCGGAAAAGCGCATCGACTATAACCGTGAAGTTATCTTCGATGTTCTTCAACGACAGGAGCCTTCGGCAGGCCCAGCTCGCTGGTGCTGCGTTCGAGGCTTCCGCACAAAAATGCAACGTCAACTCAATGAGCCTGCGGATGTCTCGGATCTGATCAACGGGATTTACATCTGAGACGGTTATCGCCTCAAAATCTAGCTGCCACCTCGGTCGCATCAGCGTGTAAGACTGATGTACCGCGCTTTTTTCATCATTGAGTTGAAGGTTGAACTTCCACAGGGCCCTTTGTAGTGCAGCGAATATTTTGTGCGCCTCGATTTCGCTGTCAGCGCCGATTACAAAATCGTCCAAGAGCCGAAACGCGCGTTCCCCGTTTAGATACGGCGACAGTTCCTCGTCCCTTTCAACGCCGGCTAAGAGCAATTCGGCGAAGATGCGAGACGTGTCCGGCCCAACAGGGATTCCGAATGTTTCGCGCGATCGACGGGGTGCATCGCGAAGTCCAGCGGGCATGACCAGTGGCGATTGAGCTTTTTGCGGTGATTAGCTAGCCACTGCTTTACTTTTGCTTTTCCAGAGATCGCCCAAGGGAGTGAGTGGGTATAAATCGTGTAAAAGAAACGCGAGATATCAGCCTCAACCACGTATTTGTAGTCTGCATATATCTTTGCGGATCGCCCGGTCGGGCGATGAAGTTAAGTCCAAAGAATGCTGGTTTTGCATCTTTGTCTTCTTCAACGTCGTATAGAGAAATACCGCTTAGAGAAATGCTATCTTTGATTAGCTTTCTATGTGCACAAATTGATAGAGATACTCCAAGTTGCGCTTTTGGTGTACTAATGCTAAGGTTCTTCTGCCTCCTGTGGCACGAGGAACTGTAAATGTTGCGTATTGAGTGCTCTCTTTTGTAAGCCTTTCTTGGTAGGGCTTAAGGATTTTGTACTGCTTTTTACAGAATTCAGAAAAATGCGAAGCGGTAATTATCGGGGGTAGCTCTGTTGGCAAATAACCCGTCTGGATGAGCGCGCGCAGGAAGTCCGGAGATTCGATGCCCTCTTCACCATGTCCCGCCCCGCGCACCTAGTAAGTACAACTTATCGGAGACGGTTGCATGTTGAACAGCAGCAATCGGCTGCAGCAATGCTTGAGCCACTCCTCCCAATGCGCTAAGCGCAACCATGGGAAAAAGACCGCCGCCGCCTGATTCGCAAGGGCCGATCGAGCCCGTCAATCTGCGCGAGGCCCTGGAAGAGCGCTACCTCGCTTACGCGCTCTCCACCATCATGCACCGGGCGCTGCCCGACGTGCGCGACGGGCTGAAGCCGGTGCACCGCCGCGTGCTCTACGCCATGCGCCAGCTCCGGCTCGAGCCGCAAGGCGAGTTTCGCAAATGCGCGAAGATCGTCGGCGACACCATGGGCAACTTCCACCCCCACGGCAATCAGGCGATCTACGACGCGCTCGCCCGCTTGGCGCAGGACTTCTCCGTCCGCTATCCGCTGATCGACGGCCAGGGCAATTTCGGCAATATCGACGGCGATAACCCAGCCGCCGACCGCTACACCGAGGCGCGGCTGACCGCGATCGCGGCGCAGCTCCTCGACGGCATCGACGAGGACACCGTCGACTTCCGCCCCAACTACGACGGCCGCGAGCAGGAGCCTTCCGTGCTCCCCGGCAACTTCCCCAACCTGCTCGCCAATGGCGCCTCTGGCATCGCCGTCGGCATGGCGACCAATATCCCCCCGCACAATGCCGGCGAGCTGTGCGATGCAGCTTTGCATCTGATCAAGTTCCCCAACGCCACCGCCGACAAGCTTGTGGATTTCGTGCCCGGGCCGGACCTGCCCACCGGCGGCGTCCTGGTCGAGCCGCGGGAGTCCATCGTGCTGCCTACAAGACCGGACGCGGCAGCTTCCGCCTTCGCGCCCGCTGGACGAAAGAAGATACCGGCCGCGGCACCTATCAGATCGTGGTCACCGAGATTCCCTATCAGGTGCCGAAGGCGCGCCTCGTCGCCCGCATCGCCGAGCTGCTGCAAGCCAAGAAACTGCCACTCCTCGCCGACGTGCGTGACGAAGTCGGCGGAAGACGTGCGCCTGGTGCTCGAGCCGAAGAGCCGCAGCATCGATCCCGTCCTGCTCATGGAGCAGATGTTCAAGCTGACCGAGCTCGAGACGCGCGTGCCGCTCAACATGAACGTGCTGACCCGCGGCCAGGTGCCGAACGTACTGAGCCTCCGGCAAGTCTTGCGCGAATGGCTCGACCACCGCTTGGAGGTGCTGGTCCGCGGCTCGAAGCATCGCCTCGCCAAGATCGACCATCGGCTGGAGGTGCTCGACGGTTTCCTCATCGTCTATCTCAACCTCGACAAGGTGATCAAAATCATCCGCGAGACGGAGGAGCCGAAGCCTGCCTTGATGAAGGCCTTCAAGCTCACCGAAATCCAGGCCGAGGCGATCCTCAACATGCGGCTCCGCTCGTTGCGCAAGCTCGAGGAGATGGAGATCAGGCGCGAGCACGATTCGCTCACCAAGGAGCGGAAAGAGCTGAAGGCGCTGCTCGCCTCCGACGACAAGCAGTGGAAGAAGATCGCCGACGAGATCAAGTCGCTGAAGGAGCGCTTCGGCCAGAAGACCGAGCTCGGCCGCCGGCGGACGAGCTTCGATGTGGCGCCCGAAGGCATGGCCGAGGATTTGGCCGAGGCTCTGATCGAGAAGGAGCCGGTGACCGTGGTCCTCTCAGAGAAGGGCTGGATCCGCGCCGTTAAAGGTCACCTCGCCGAGCTCGACGGCCTCGCATTCAAGGAAGGCGACCGGCTGAAACGCGCCGTGCGCACCCAGACCACGGACACGCTGCTGCTGTTCGCCACCAATGGCCGGTTCTATACGCTTGCCCCCGACAAGCTGCCGAGCGGCCGCGGCCACGGCGAGCCCTTCCGCCTGATGATCGACATCGAGGAGACGGCCGACGCGGTCGAGCTGTTCGAGCACGCGGAAGGCCGCAAGCTGCTTGTCGCGAGCTCGAGCGGCCACGGCTTCATCGTGCCTGAGGATGAGGTGGTGGCCTCGACGCGCAAGGGCAAGCAGATCCTGAACGTCGGTGCCGGCGACGAGGCTGTCGTGTGCGCACCGGCGGCAGGCGACGGCGTCGCGGTCATCGGCGAGAACCGCAAGCTCCTGCTGTTTCCGTTGAAGGAATTGCCTGAGATGCCGCGCGGCAAGGGCGTGCGCCTGCAGCGCTACAAGGACGGCGGCTTGGGCGACGCCAAGACCTTCACCAAGAAAGAGGGCCTCACTTACATCAACTCGGCGGGGCGGAGCTTCATTCTCGACGATTTGCGCGATTGGTGGGGCGACCGCGCCCAGGCAGGCCGCTTGCCGCCAAAGGGCTTCCCCAAGTCAGGGCGCTTCGGCCCGAAGTTCTAGCTACCGACATCGGCCATCGTCCGCGAGTTGTCGAAATATTGACTACTACTCTAGCGTGTACTAATGTTCCGTACACTCTGGAGAGGCGCCGTGACGGTGAATTGGGACAAGCTGCTGGCCGAGACGAAGGCATTTTTCAGCAGCGGGCTGTTCTTCATCCTGCTCGGCGCCCTGATCATGTATTTCGGCTACCGCCTGTCGCAGGATCCCTTCACTCATTCCGCCTTCGTTTTTCTTGTCGTCATCCTTGGCTTGGCGCTGCTCCTTTTCGGAACGGGGACGAGCGCTTCGGGTGAGGGAACAAGCGGCCAAATCAAAGTGGCCATCGCCGGCGGTGCGGGGGTGCTCGCTATGGTCCTCGGCCTCGGTGTCGTTCACTTCCGCGAGGACTTGACCGACGTCTTCAAGCGTCAGCGCGACTACGGCATTGTCGAGCTTTCTATTGGAGAAACTGGAAACAACGTGCCCGTCGATCTCGACAATTTCGAAGCCCGCGCGAGTTGGGGGGAAATGCCTCTGCCACTCTGGAAGGACAAACGGAGCGTCGAGATTCTCGTGCCAATTCCACCGGAAGAGACCGAAAAGGAGGCGTCCGAAAAGGGCAGCGATAAAAAGGGCAAGGACGAAAAGAACAAAGACAAGTGGGAGAGCTCTATTTTGGTGGAGTTGATCCCGAAGCCGGGATTTCAGGGCGTTGCCCTCAGCGTCGACAACCCATTGGAGATTCACTGGAGGGATGAGCCGGTGGTGCATCGGCTCGGCTTCAACAACGAATTCCTCCAAGTCATAAAAAAACTAATCAAGCAAATCCCTAAGGCGGAGTCGCTCCCACGAGCGGACGCGGCCGTGAGCAAAGCCGAAGTCTTTGCTATCCACTCCGGAGTAGCAGACAGACCACAAAGGAGTCGGCGATGCGAGTGCAGCCGGTGCATGTGAGCTTTTCTGCGGCCGCAGCGGTCGCGCTCCTCCTGTCGTCCATATCATCACCGTCCCCCGCACCCTCTTCGGCCCAAGAGGCGATCGATGTCGCTATATCGCCGGAGCAGGCCACTGGCGCCCGCGTCGAGGCCGCAAATGCCGTGACCGAAGGCTGGCGGGACTCCTTGCCGCTTCTGCTTCAGAACATCGACGCGTATTACCAAAGCGGTGAAAGTGGGCCCTACGCGGAAGACGCCGCTGCCAAACTGGTACCGCTGACGGACCTGCTCGTCAGGATCATCATCAATCAAGACGGCTCCGTGCAGAAATTCCGGGAAATCGACACCGAGAAGACCATCGATCTGCTTGCCGCGGCGGCTGGTGGAACCGAACGAGACCTACGCTTTAACGCGTCCTACATCCTCGCCAAGACCGTGGACGACGACAATCTGTGCGTGATTCTTCACCGGCTCCGGGATCCAACCCTCGGCTACGCAGGACAGGTCAATTTGCTTCAGATCGCGATTTCCGGGACGAGCAGTGCCTCGCGGCAGAACGTTCAAGCCGCACTGGAGACTGCAAATTGGCTCAAGACGAAGACCGAGGGAAAAGTCGCGGTTCTCGTCCATCTTCTGGATCAGATCTCGAACTCCAGAAAGGACGCGGCGACGCCGCTTCCTCCAAATAGTTATTGCGCGCGCTACGATGTCGATACGGGCGTTGCCGCCGCACCAAGCGAGACGCCGCCAACAGCTCCAGTCGCGCCTTCGCCCTGACGGACTTTGCTAAGGCTTGGATTGTTCGTAAGTCCGCACCCAGCCCTTCGAGGTGAGGTGCTCTTGCGGCTGGAAGCGGTTTTTGTAGCGCATCTTGCGCGAGCCATCGATCCAATAGCCGAGATAGACGAAGGGGAGCCCGAGGCTCCGGGCGTATTCGACCTGATCGAGGATCATGTAGGTGCCGAGGCTGCGCGAGGGCAGGTCGGGATCGTAGAAGCTGTACACCATCGAGATGCCGTCGCTCAGGCGATCGCAGAGCGAAACGCCGATCAGCGGAGCGTCGCCGGTCTCAGGGTCAGGCCGCAGGCGGTATTCGGTGACGCTCGTCTCCACGACGCTGTCTTCCACCATCAGCGAGTAGTCGAGCACCGACATCTCGGCCATGCCGCCGTCGCCGTGCCGCGCGTCGATATAGGCGCGGAACAGCGAGTATTGTTCTGCGCTTGGGCTCGGCTCCATGCGGGCGGTCACCACGTCGCGGTTGGCGCGGGCGATGCGGTTCAGCGAGCGCCGCGGGCGGAAGGCGTCGACCAGGATGCGCACCGGCACGCAGGCCGAGCAGGCGTCGCAATAGGGCATGTAGGCGATGTTCTGGCTGCGCCGGAAACCGCCCTTCAGGAGGTTATCGATGAGGAAGCCCGGCTTCTCCCGGGTGAGATGGGTGAACAGCTTCCGCTCGAGCTTGCCCGGCAGGTAAGGGCAGGGCTGCGGCGCTGTGATGTAGAATTCCGGAAAGTTGCTCTTGTGCTCGGTCACGACGTCTATTCCAGGCGAATCTGCCCCCTTCGACACCAAGCTTAGTGGATCAAGTGAGCACAGTGCAAATGCGGAACGAGCAAAGATTGGGTTGCGCCGGACGCTCCTAACCACTTTAGCCCCGGGGGCGGCTTCAGCGCCGGTTGATGGCCACCACCCCTGCGAAAATGTCATGCAGGCAGCGCTTTTGCGGGTCGAACAGGCACCACAGCAGAATCGGGAAGAAGACCACGAAGGAGAACCAGAAGAGGAGGGCGTGGAAGGCCGCAATCAAAGGCGACACTTTGCCCCCGAACCAGGTCCGCCATTCGAGCCCCATGAGCCGCTGGCCGACGGTCGCCGAATTCGGGCCGCCGATGGTGAGCGCGTTATAGCCGAGGCCAACGATGGGGAAGATGGCGCCGAACAGGAGCCAGGCGAGGCCGAGGGTCACGATGCCGAGCACCGCCACTACGAACACGGCGAGGAACCACAGACAGGAGATGATGACGGCGTCGATGAGGAAGGCGACGAAACGCTTGCCGATGATGCCGTCGAACAGCTGCGGCTGTGTCACCGGATCGAAGGCCGGCGACGGATTGCTGAAATCCATGCCGGAACGGGGCGGAATGGTTTTCTGCTCTGACATCTCTCTCTCACGCTCAGTTGGTTTGGCGTTCGGCGTTTAGATGGTAGCTGAAGAACTCAAATACAAGCGAAGAAACCGCCGGGAGGTTCCTCAGCGAGCACCCACGACCCGTCCGCCCCAGCCTTCGAGACGGCTCACTTGGAAGCCTTCGGCCTCGAGCCTGCCGATCGCTTGCGATGCATGCGCCTTGTCCTTCGTCTCGATCATGAGATCGAGCGTGGCGCCTCTCGCCGGCACGTCGAGCATCGTACGGCGGTGGAAGACTTCAAGGATGTTCGCCCCTGACGCGCCAAGAATGGTGGCGACGCGGCCGAGCACGCCAGGCTGGTCGGTGATGGTGAGCCTGAGCGAAACGATCTTTCCCTCCCGCTCGAGCCCGCGCACCACGACGGAGGCGAGCATGCGCGGGTCGATATTGCCGCCGGTGAGGTAGAGGCAGAGCTTGCGGCCGCGAAACCGCTCAGGCTCCGTCAGCAAGGCGGCAAGGGAGGCGGCTCCGGCGCCCTCGGCGATGATCTTTTGCAAGCCGAGCAGGGCGCAGATGGCGCGTTCGACGGCTGGCTCGTCCACCAGCACGATGCCGGAGACGTGCTCTTTCACGATCGGCAAAGTCAGCTTGCCAGGCGCTTTCACCGCGATTCCGTCCGCGAGGGTTTGCTCGGAGCAAACCAGCGTCTCGCCGGTGAGCGCTGCATACATCGACGGGCACGCCGCCGAAGAGACCCCGATCACGGCGAGTTCGGGCTTGATGGCATGCGCGGCGATGGCGTTGCCGGCGATCAAGCCTCCGCCGCCAATTGGAACCACGATCATGTCGAGGTCGGGAATGTCGGCGAGGACTTCCAAGCGCGATCGTGCCTTGGCCGGCAATGATGCGGGGATCGTCATAAGGGTGGACGATGACGAGCCCACGCTCTTCGGCGATTTCCACGGCGCGGGCTTGCGCCTCGTATAGACCACTACCCGACAGGACGACTTCGGCGCCGAAGGCCTCGGTATTGGCCACCTTCACGAAGGGCGTATGCTCTGGCATCACGATAGTTGCGGGGATGCCCAAGCGGCTTGCGTGATAGGCGACGGCTTGCGCGTGGTTGCCGGCAGACATGGCGATCACGCCCCTGCGTGCCTCGCTGTCGCTGAGCGAGGCGAGCTTCACGAACGCACCGCGATCCTTGAAGGAATTGGTGAACTGGAGGCTCTCGCATTTGACGTAGACCTCGGCGCCGGTCAGCTCCGACAGCTTCGGGGCCGCGATGGTCGGCGTGCGGACGATCTGGCCCTTGAGCGCCTCTCTCGCCGCCTCGATCTCTTCAAGGCCGATATGGCCAGCCTGGGCTTTGGTGGTGACCGTCATGAGCGAACCTAACATGCCCATCTTTCCGCGCGCCATGGTTGCCGAGGGCGGGCCGACAGGCTAAGGAGACTTGCCGAGGCGGAAGGCTAGCGAGGGACCCGCTCATGGCAAGATCCAGAGTGTCGGGTGCGGCCGCCCTGCTTATCGTTGCCGCCTTCGCCTGGCCTGCATTGGCCTGCGAGGGAACTGAGGTTGTCTTCGAGGACAAGTTCAACGACGACGCCGGCGGCTGGGCGATCAACCAGGACGTCGAGATCAAGGATGGAAGCTTCACCTTCAAGCTTCCGCCCGACGCCATGCAGTCCGATCTCAACGTCACCTATACGGTCAACGACGCCGACATTTGCTCTGAGACGGTGTGGCCCGATGGCGGCTCGACCATTCTCGGCGCAGGGCTCCTGTTCTGGGGCGAGGACAACAGGAACTATCTGCAGTTCGGCATTCTGAACAACGGCAAGTTCTGGATCGCGCGGCGCCAGGACGGCAAATGGTACACCATCGTCGAGAACGTCAATTCGAGCGCGATCAAGGTGAAGCCCGGCGAGTCGAATACGCTCAGGGTGAAGGCCAGCGGCGGCGATGCCGCCTTCTTCATCAACGGCGAGAAGGTTCGCGATCTGCGCGGTCAGGCGCCGAAGGGCGGCTGGCGCTTCGGGCTCTCCGGCGACAATTTCGACAAGGCTAAGGACGCCCGCGTGGTGTTCAAGAGCGTCAAGGTCACCGACTGACGAGGCTCTAGCGGCGGCCGCTCAAGCAGCTTCGCCGCCTCGATGGAGAAATAGCTGAGGATAGCGTCGGCGCCGGCGCGCTTGAACGCCATCAGGCTTTCCAGGATGACCCGCTCCCGGTCGATCCAGCCGCGCTCCGCCGCGGCCACGATCATCGCGTATTCGCCCGAGGTCTGATAGACGAAGGTCGGCACGTGGAAGGCGTCCTTCACCCGGCGCACGATGTCGAGATAGGGCATGCCTGGCTTCACCATCACCATGTCGGCGCCCTCGGCGATGTCCTGGCCGACCTCGCGCAGCGCCTCTTCGGTGTTCGCCGGATCCATCTGATAGGTCCGCTTGTCGCCGCGGAGCATCGCGCCTGAGCCCACCGCGTCGCGGAACGGTCCATAAAACGCCGAGGCATATTTCGCGGCATAGGCGAGAAGCTGGGTGTGGGTAAAGCCGTTCGCCTCCAGCGCCTGCCTGATGGCGCCGATACGGCCGTCCATCATGTCGGACGGGGCAAGAATATCGCAACCAGCCTCGGCCTGGTTCAGCGCCTGGCGCACCAGCACTTCGACGGTGCCGTCATTGTCGACCTCGCCGTCGACGAGGAGCCCGTCATGGCCGTGGCTGGTATAGGGGTCGAGCGCCACGTCGCAGATCACCCCGATGTCGCCGACGCTCTGCCTTGATGGCGCGCACGGCGCGGCAGACGAGGTTGTTCGGATTGAGCGCCTCGCTCGCCTCTTCGTCGCGGAGCGATGGATCGGTGTAAGGGAAGAGCGCGACCGCCGGCAGCTTGAGCTCGGCGGCGGTCTCGGCTGCCTTGACGGCAAGATCGATGGAGAGCCGCTCGACCCCGGGCATGCTCGCCACTTCAGATCGTTCGTTCTTCCCCTCGATGACAAAGATCGGCCAGATCAGATCGTCGGCCGAAAGCGTCGTCTCGCGCACGAGACGCCGCGACCAGTCCGAGCGGCGATTACGCCTGCAGACGCGTCGCCGGGAAGCCTGGCTCCTGAGTGGCGGGCGTTTTGCCGCGCGCGCGCTTGATGCGCTCGGTCCGCAGGGCGACGGTTTTCTCTCTTGGTGAGGACATGAGCCGATCGATCTCACGGGGCCTTTGAGGTGCCGGCAAGCTAGCACCTGGCGTGGCAAGGGGCCAGCAAACCCCATGGTTATGGTTTGGGTATCGCGAACGCCACATCTGGCGAGCTACTCGCAGAAGCCCTTGCGCCGTTTCTTCATGTCGAGGTGGAAATGGTTCTTGTGGGCGGCGTTGGCCTCAGGCCCAAGCACCGTGCCGAAACGGCGGCAGGCGTCATCATGCAGAAACGTCACGAACTGAGCCTCGCGGTCCATCTTCGGCTCCTTGGCGACCGGCGGCGGTGAGGGCGGCGCGGCTGACTCAGCCTTTGCCGGGGTGACGGCGGGCTTGTTGGCCGCCTTGACCGTCTTGCCCTCAGCCGCGGGCTTCGACGCCGTGGCGCTCTTCTTGTCCTCAGGCTCGCGGTTGGGATTGGCCTCTGGCGGAGGAGGAACCTCCACCACCTTTGGCCAGTCGTCCAAAATCGTGATGCGCTCGCCGTTGGCAAGGACGAACTCGGCTACGTCGAGCGCATTGGCGAGCGCATGCTCGCTCAACGGCGTCGTCTCGCCGCCATAACGGTTGCGGCAGACATAGGAGCTCGCGTTCTGGATCTTGATCACCGTCGAGGCGAACAGCTTCTTGGCCTCAGGCTGGACGGTGTCGCGCAACCATTCGCCGAGCACGTCAGCCATCGGGCAGCTCAGCGTCGCCGGCGGGTCGATCACGACCTTCGGATCGGTGCCAACCGCGCGCAGCAGCACCGGCGCCGGCGTCCCGCAAATGCCTTCCTTGATGGGCGGCAGAATCTCGTAGTCGAGCGGATCCCCGGTGAGCAGCTCCTTGCATTTCTCCGTGGCGGCATCGATCTCAGCTTGGCTCCAAGGCACGGTCGGCTGCTCGCCGGGAAGCACCGGCTTCTCCTCCACGGTGGGAGCCGCGACTGGCTTGCTTGGTCGCAACGGGTTCCGGTCGGGCAGCGGCGGAGCCTCACCCTCAGCTCTTGCGAGCAGGGGCGGACACGCGCAAAGCGCCACAAGAGCAAGGATTCGAAGCCTCATTCCGGTACGATCCAAAGCCGTCGGCTTGTGGTTTCCAAGATTGGATGCTAGCAGCCCGCGGGCGCCCCGTCAGGGGCATACACGAATTCCTGCAAAGGGAACATGCGTCGTGGGCGAGCCGCTCGGCATCGAGTTTAGCGAGCAAGACCGCGCGGGCATCGTGACGCTGAACCGGCCCACGCGATTAAACGCGCTGAGCCGCGAAATGTTCGACGCGCTGAGCGAGCATTACCGGCGCTGGGCGCCCAATCCTCACATCTATGGCGTGGTGATGGAGTCGACCCATCCCACCGTGTTCTGCAGCGGCGGCGATCTCAAGACCCTGCACCAATGGATCGAGCAGGGCGCGCTCGACACCATCCGCGCCTTCTACCGCGCGGCCTACACCCATTGCTGGGAGTTGGAGAAATTCATCAGGCCGAACGTGCCCCTCATCAACGGCCTTCTGCTCGGCGGCGGCATCGGCATCACGCTCTACGGAACTCATTGCGTGGCGGGCGAAGGCTACAAGGCGGCCATGCCGCAGGTCGGCATCGGCTTCCTGCCGGATATCGGCGGCACGTACTTCCTCTCGCGGCTCGAGAACCACTTTGGACTCTATTTGGCGCTCACTGGCCGTGCCATCGGCCCCGCCGATGCCTATCGCCTGCGCCTGATCAGCCATTACATCCCGGCAGCACATTTCCATGTCATCAAGGACGCGGTGAGCGACAATCACCCGATCGATCGCTTGCTCGATGGGCTGCATCGCGATCCCGGGGAAGGAGAGCTCGTCAGGCTGACTCCTGCCATCCAACGCATTTTCGGATCCTCCTCGGTCGAGGAGATCCTAGACCGGCTCGATGCCGAGCAAGGGCAGGATGAAGCTTGGGCCAAGGCCACTGCTGCCGAGATCCGCAAGAAATCGCCGACATCGCTGAAAGTGGCCTTCAAGCAAATGCGGCAGGGCAAAACATTGAGCCTTGCCGATGCGTTGCGTCTGGAGTTTAGACTGGCCTCTCAATTGATCGCGCGCCCGGACTATGGCGAGGGCATCAAGTCGCGCATAATCGGCAAAGGCAGCGAGCCACGCTGGAGCCCCGCGACACTTTCAGAGGTTGACGACGCCGAGATTGAGAGTCTCTTTGCCAAGGCGCCCTACGGCCAACTCGAGCTTGACCATAATTGACCCAATTGCGCTATGTTGATGCCAATTGCGCTATCCAGATACGTAATCTAAAATTAGTGACGGTATTTCACCCAATCTTAAGCGTCCCGATTAAGCGGATTTTAGGTCGACATGTCTATAACTCTCGCTAAGTTGGGGATTAACAACAACTACGAGGGTAGGCGATGACTGTAGCCCTGAATATAGGGACTCGTACGAGTGCAGAGCAGCCAGAAGATCTCAAGGGGCGCTATCTAGTCTCCTTGAAGCTTATCGAGCGTCTGCATCGATTGCTTCTCGACGTCATCAAGGATGAGTTCGAACGCTTGGGCCGTTCCGACGTGAACAGCGTGCAGGCGCTGCTCTTGTACAATATCGGCGATGCCGAGCTTACCGCGGGAGAACTGACCAGCCGCGGCTACTATCTCGGCTCGAACGTTTCCTACAACCTGAAGAAGTTGGTTGAGTCCGGTTATATCAACCACCAGAGGTCCAATACCGACCGCCGCTCGGTGCGCGTACGCTTGACCGAGAAGGGACGCGAGGTCTGCGATGTGGTGAGCGCGCTCTACCAGCGTCAGCTCAAGTCCCTCCAGCAGGTCGGCGGCGTCGAGAGCAGCGATCTGGAAACGCTCAACAAATCGCTGATCAGGCTTGAGCGGTTCTGGACCGATCAGATCCGCTACCAGCTCTAGCGAGCCCAATCCTCGTCACAAACCCCCCGGTGAATCCGCGCCGGGGACAGGTTTTTCTTGAGCCGCCAAGCTCAAAAACGCCCAATTCGGCGTTTACCCCTTGATCGTCGGTCCACCCTGCCTCATGTTTAGAGTGCAGTTGTGGGCTCGGCTGCGGAGGGGAATCATCGTCCTTACCCTTTTGTCCTTACGGCCATTCTCTCGGTCGCTCGCTGAAACTTCCGGGGGACTTTGCCGATCGATGCGACGGGTGGGGCTTTGCTTGCTCTGGGACGGGATAGAGTAGCAAAGGCAAAGCGCCGATAGTCCAGAAGTGGCGCGACGCCGCGAAAGACGGGAGCGGCAGATGGCAACACGGACAGGCTTCGCAAGGACGGCCGCATTTTGCGCGGGCCTAGCCTTGGCCCCCGGGCTCCTCATCGTCACCAGCCATGAAGCTGACGCCGGCATCTTTTCCTGGCTCGGCGGCCGGAACCAGAACAACGGCGACTACCAGCAGCAGTCCAATCCAAGTGGCGGCGGGATTTTCGGCGGCCGCGGTGGCGGCGGGATTTTCCAGCCTGCGCCGCGCGCTCCGCAGTCCGGCGCTTTCCATGGCGACGAGCTTCCGCCGGAGGAAGGCACGGCAGCGACCAGGCAATGGATCACCAATCCTGCGCTTGGCACGCCGACGCTGTCGACCCGCAACATCGAAGCGACCAAGGCCGCGATCCAGCGCTACCAGGCGATCGTGGCAAATGGCGGCTGGCCGGCGGTGCCTGCCTACGCCATGAAGCCCGGCTCGCACGGGGAGCCCGTCGAGATCCTGCATCGGCGTCTTGAGATCAGCGGCGATCTCGCCGGCCAGAGCGTCCCCAATGAATACGATGAGGCGCTGACCCAAGCCGTGCGCAAATTCCAGTCGCGCCACGCTTTGCCGCCGACCGGCGTCATCGACCGGGCCACCATCGACACGATGAACGTGTCGGCGAGCGTTCGGATGGCTCAGCTCCAGTCCAATCTGAAGAGACTGCAAACCTTGGCGCCGGCAGCGGCCAGCCGCTACGTCATGGTCAACATTCCGGCCGCGCAGGTGGAAGCGGTCGAGAGCGGGCAGGTGGCCCAGCGCCATGCTGCCGTGGTCGGCAAGTTCGAGCGGCAGACGCCCGAGCTCTCGAGCAAGATCATCGAGATCAACTTCAATCCCTATTGGTACGTGCCGCGCAGCATCGTCTACAAGGACCTCGTGCCCAAGGCGCGCGAATTCGCCCAGCGCGGCCAGGACATGCTCGCCGCCTACCATATGGAAGCGTTCGACGCCTCCGGCGCTGCGCTCGAACTCGCGCTCGATCAATTGGTCCGGCGACGCCGTCTATGGCTACAACTATCGCCAGCTCCCCTGGCAGGAGAACTCGCTTGGCTTCGTGAAGATCAACTTCCCGAACAAGGACTCCGTGTACATGCACGATACCCCGCTCAAGAGCCTGTTCGGCCGCAATGTGCGGTTCGAGAGCTCAGGCTGCGTGCGCGTGCACAACGTCGAGGCCCTGGTCGCGTGGATCCTGCGCGACACGCCGGGCTGGAGCATGGAGCGCGTGCTGGCCATGAAGCAGACCAGCGAGCAGGCCGATGTCAGGCTCGCCAAGCCGATCCCGGTCTACTTCGTCTATATCAGCGCCTGGGCGACGCCCGACGGCGTGGTGAACTTCCGTCCTGACATCTACAATCACGACGGCGCCGCCGAGACAGCGTCTGCCGCCCAATAGTCTTACGCGACGAGCTTCACCGGTATTTTCAGATAGCGGACGCCGTTGGCGTCAGGCGGCGGCAGCTTGCCGGCCCTGATGTTGACCTGGATCGAGGGCATCAGAAGATGCGGCGCGGAAAGCTTCGCGTCACGCGCTTCGCGCATAGAAACGAATTCATCCTCGCTGATGCCATCCTTGACGTGCGGGTTCTTCGCGCGCTCTTCGCCCACCGTCGTCTCCCACGCATATTGGTCGCGGCCTGGCGCCTTGTAGTCGTGGCAGATGAAGAGGCGCGTTGCTTGCGGCAGCGCCAGCAATTTCCGGATTGAGCGATAGAGGACACGGGCGTCGCCGCCGGGGAAATCGGCACGCGCCGTGCCGTAATCCGGCATGAACAGCGTGTCGCCGACAAACACCGCATCGCCGATCTTGTAGGAGACGTCGGCAGGCGTGTGGCCGGGCGTATAGAGCACTTCGACAGTGAGGTTGCCGAGGGCAAAGCGCTCGCCGTCGGCAAAGAGATGATCGAACTCGCTGCCGTCGCCCTTCAAGTCGGTGGCGTTGAACACCGGCCTGAAGATCTTCTGCACGTCGCGGATATGCTCGCCGATCCCGACCTTGGCGCCGGTCTTGAGCTTGATGTAGGGCGCCCCTGACAAATGGTCTGCGTGGGCGTGCGTCTCGAGCACCCAATCGACGCTGAGACCCTCGGCAGCCGCCGCGGCGAGAATGACGTCGGCGGACTTGGTCGAGGCCTTGCCACTCGCATGGTCGTAGTCGAGCACGGGGTCGATGACGGCCGCGCGCTTCGTCTCCGGATCGGCGACGAGGTAGCTCACCGTGTTGGTAGGCTCGTCGAAGAAGGCGCGGATCGTGGGTTTCCTAGGCATTTCAGATGTCCTTCTAAAGGGAGTTGGTCATTTCCATTGACATATATATTAGCTATACCTAAATTAGCAAGTGCTAATGCAAAGAGGACACGTCATGCCCCACGCCCCGACCGATCTCGCTACCTTCGAGGCGAATGCCGCAGAGGTTGCCCAGGTGCTCCGTGCGCTCGCCAATGAGCGGCGGCTGATGATCCTGTGCAAGCTGGTCGAATGGGGCGAGGCCAACGTGACGACGCTTGCCGAAGCGGTCGGGCTCTCGCAATCGGCGCTGTCGCAGCATCTCGCCCGCATGCGCGAGGAGGGGATTGTCGACTACCGGCGCGAGGGACAGACGCTTTGGTACCGCATCTCTGAGCCGCGGATCGAGCTCCTGCTCGCACAATTCCAGCGGCTCTATTGCGGCGGCTGATTGACCTTCGAACACAATGGAGAACACGATGACCCTATCCAAGATCACCTCGCTTGAGGCCAAGCGCCTCATCGACGACGGCGGCGTCCTTGTTGACATCCGCGGGCGCGATGAATACGCGCGCGAGCACATTCCAGGCGCGCGAAACCTGCCTCTCGGCTCAGGGCTCAAGGTCGGGAGAGAAGCGCCCGTCGTATTTCACTGCCGGACTGGGCAGCGCACCGCCGCCAACGCCACTGCATTGGCCCAAGCTGCCGACTGCGAGGCCTACATTCTCGATGGAGGTCTGGAGGGCTGGAAACGTGCAGGCCTGCCCGTCACGGTGGACAGCACCCAACCTATCGACATCATCCGCCAAGTGCAGATCGCTGCCGGCAGCTTCGTGCTCCTCGGCATGCTTCTCGGCTTCTTGGTCAGCCCCGAGTTTTATCTCTTGTCGGCATTCATCGGCGCAGGGCTTCTCTTCGCCGGCCTCTCCGGCTGGTGCGGCATGGCCAAGCTTCTTGGGCTCATGCCGTGGAACCGGCGAGGAAGCATGACGCCCTCGAGCCTGCCGCAATGACCATCGGACTGCTTGCCGCCGCTCTGGCCACCGCCTCAGGCGCCGTGGTCGGACTCATCCTCGGCCTGATCGGCGGCGGCGGTTCGATCCTTGCCGTGCCGCTTCTCGTCTATCTCGTCGGCGTCCCGTCTCCCCATATCGCCATCGGCACCGCTTCCATCGCCGTCGCGCTGAACGCCGCCTTCGGTCTCATTGCCCAAGCGCGGCTCGGCACCGTGAAATGGCCGTGCGCTATTGTGTTCGCGGCAGCCGGAATGCTGGGCGCCTTGTTCGGCTCCGCGCTCGGCAAGGCGCTCGACGGCACGAAGCTTCTCGCCCTATTCGGTCTGGTCATGATCGCCATCGGCATTGCCATGCTGCGGCCACCGGGACAGGGCGCGCTCAAAGACGTCAGGCTCACGGCAAAGACCGCCCCGCAAATGCTTCCCCGCCTGCTCGGGACTGGCGGCGGCGTCGGCTTGCTTTCAGGCTTCTTCGGCATCGGCGGCGGCTTCCTCATCGTGCCTGGCCTCGTGCTCGCGACCGGCATGGCTCTGCAGAGCGCCATCGCCAGCTCGCTCTTCGCGGTCACCGCCTTCGGCCTCACCACGGCTGGAAGCTATGCCTATTCCGGCCTGGTCGATTGGCGGCTTGCCGCCTTGGTGATCGCCGGCGGCGTCGTAGGCAGTCTGGTCGGCACGCGGGCCAACGCCAAGCTGCAAGGGCACGGCCAAGTTCTTGCCGGCATCTTCGCCGCCGTGGTCATTTCCGTCGGCATCTACATTGTCGCCAAGGGACTTCCGGCCCTGCTGGGTCACGCTTAGCGCGCGCCCCCGCTTCTCGTCCATTTCCATTGTTTCGACCCCATTGTCTTGGGTGTTGCTAGCGCCGTCTCCCGACATGTGGTAAGGGCAACCAAATGCCGTGGAGCCCCGCACTGGCGGCGCGCTCTTGCGGGGAAGTCCACTTTCAGGGTGGGAAGCGCTTCAAGTTCCGAGGAGTGATGGCGATGACGGCAAGTGACGCAAGGCGTGCCGAGGCGCGCGAGCAGGGTTTCTTCACCAGGCATTTGCAGGATGCCGACCCCGAAGTGTGGGGCGCGGTGCGAGAAAGAGCTGCACCGCCAGCAGAACGAGATCGAGCTGATCGCCTCTGAGAACATCGTCTCGCAGGCCGTGCTCGACGCGGCGGGGACGCTGCTCACCAACAAATACGCCGAAGGCTATCCGGGGAAGCGCTATTACGGCGGCTGCCAATATGTCGATGTGGTCGAGCAGCTCGCCATCGACCGGGCCAAGCGACTGTTCAACTGCGCCTTTGCCAACGTGCAGCCTCACTCGGGCTCGCAGGCCAACCAGTCGGTGATGCTGGCGCTGATCAAGCCCGGCGACACGGTGCTCGGCATGTCGCTTGCGCATGGCGGCCATCTCACCCATGGCGCGCCGCCCAACCTTTCAGGCAAGTGGTTCAACGCCGTGCAGTACGGCGTGACCAAGACCGACAACCGCATCGACTATGACGAGGTCGAGCGGCTGGCCAAGGAGCACAAGCCGGCCCTGATCATCGCCGGAGGCTCTGCCTATCCGCGCGTCATCGACTTCCCGCGCTTCCGCGCCATCGCCAATTCCGTCGGCGCCTACCTCATGGTCGACATGGCGCATTTCGCCGGCCTCGTCGCCGCAGGCCTCCATCCAAGCCCGCTGCCGCACGCCCATGTGGTTACCACCACGACGCACAAGACCTTGCGCGGCCCGCGCGCCGGCATGGTGCTGTCGAACGACGAGGAGATCGGCAAGAAGATCAACTCCGCGGTCTTCCCAGGCCTGCAGGGTGGGCCCTTGATGCACATCATCGCGGCCAAGGCCGTTGCCTTCAAAGAGGCGCTGTCGCCGGCCTTTAAGCTCTACATCCAGTCGGTCTGCGACAACGCCAAGGCCCTTGGCGAGACGCTGGTCCAGGGCGGCGTGTCGCTCGTCTCCGGCGGCACCGACACCCATCTGATCCTGGTCGATCTCAGGCCCAAGAAGCTCACCGGCAAGGCTGCCGAGGTCGCTCTCGGCCGCGCCAACATCACCTGCAACAAGAACGGCGTGCCGTTCGATCCGGAGAAGCCCATGGTCACCTCCGGCATCCGCCTCGGCTCGCCGGCAGGCACCACGCGCGGCTTCGGCATCACCGAGTTCCAGTCGGTCGGCAACATGATCATCGAAGTGCTCGACGGGCTTGTTGCCAATGGCGACGAGGGCAATGCCGCCGTCGAGGCAGGCGTGAAGAAGCGCGCCGTCGAACTTTGCGAGCGCTTCCCCATCTATCGGTAAGAGTCGCGAGGGTGGAACAGAGAAGGGCGGTTGCCCATGCGGTGCCCCTATTGCGGCAGCACCAACACACAGGTGAAGGACTCGCGGCCTAGCGAGGATCACACCACCATCAGGCGCCGCCGCGTCTGCGCCGACTGCGGCGGCCGCTTCACCACCTTCGAGCGGGTGCAGCTCCGCGAGCTGACCGTGGTCAAGCGGAGCGGCAGGCGCATGCCCTTCGACCGCGACAAGCTGATGCGCTCGGTGCAGATCGCGCTCCGCAAGCGGCCGGTCGATCCTGAGCGGGTCGAGCGCATGGTGAGCGGCATCGTGCGGCGCCTGGAGAACATGGGCGAGAACGACATTCAGTCGCAGACCATCGGCAGGCTGGTGATGGAGGCCTTGAAGGCGCTCGACGACGTCGCCTATGTGCGCTTTGCCTCCGTGTACAAGAACTTCCGCGAGGCCAAGGACTTCGAGGCCCTGCTCGGCGAGCTTGCCGGCGGGGAGACCGCCGAAGAAACCGCTTCCGCCGAC
Organism: uncultured Alphaproteobacteria bacterium; assembly: GCA_963740805.1. Taxonomy (GTDB): domain Bacteria; phylum Pseudomonadota; class Alphaproteobacteria; order Rhizobiales; family Methyloligellaceae; genus Methyloceanibacter. Next base: position 422,223 of record CAVUFL010000007.1, read on the forward strand.
GATTAGCGTCGCAACATTCAACGGCACATGAGCGACAACGACAAGTCCCATATGGCGCAGGCGCTCGCGCTTGCGAGGCGCGGCCTCGGCACCACCTGGCCGAACCCGTCGGTCGGCTGCGTGGTGGTGAGCGCCACGGGCGAGATCGTCGGCCGCGGCGTCACCGCGCCTGGTGGGCGCCCGCATGCCGAGGCGGTCGCGCTCGACCGGGCCGGACGCGCAGCCGCCGATGCAACCCTCTACGTCACGCTCGAGCCTTGCGCCCATGAGGGCAGGGGAGCGGCCTGCGCCGACGCCATCGCCGCCGCGGGCCCCTCGCGTGTCGTGGTCGCCATGGGCGATCCCGATCCGCGCACTGCCGGCCATGGGCTGGCGCGGCTCCGCGCCGCAGGCATCGAGGTGACCGAAGGCGTGCTCCACGATGAGGCCTGCGAGGTGACGCTCGGCCATGTGCTCAGGGTCACCGAAGGACGCCCGGCGGTCACCTTGAAGCTCGCCGTCGGCAGCGATGGCCTCGTGCCGAAGGGCGAGAAAGGCGCGCCGACCTGGATCACCGGGGATCTTGCGCGCGCCCACGCCCATCTCTTGCGCGCCCGCACCGACGCCATCCTGGTCGGCCGCGGCACCGTGGTGGCCGACAATCCGAGCCTCACCTGCCGGCTTCCAGGCATGGAATGCCGCTCTCCGGTGCGGGTGATCCTCGACCGCCGCTTGCGCACGCCGACCGACGCCCGCCTGTTCGAGGACGAGATGGTGCCGGTGTGGTTCATCTGCGCTGCCGACGAGATGGAGCCCAATGCCGCAGCGCTGCATGCCCTTCAGGAGCGCGGCGCCGAGATCATTCCGGTCGAGATCGATGCCCACGGCCTTCCCGCCATCAGGGAGGCGTTGGATCAGCTTGCCAGGCGCGGCATCACCCGCCTCCTGGTCGAAGGCGGCCCCTCGGTCGCGCATGTCTTACTCGACGGCGACCTCATCGATGAGGCCGTCATTTACCAAGGCTCAACACGCGCCGGCAGCGACGGCCTGCTGCCCTTTGTCACCGAAGGGCTTGAACGGCTCACCGAGAGCGGTCATTTCACGCTGACCCAGGAACGGACCTTCGGGCCGGACCGCATGACCTGGTGGCAGAGACAGAAGAAATGTTCACCGGCATTGTCACCGACATAGGCACGGTTGCCGCCCGCGACCGCACCAAGCTCAAGATCGCCAGCCACTACGAACCTGCGAGCATGGCCTTGGGCGCTTCCATCGCTTGCGATGGCTGCTGCCTTACGGTGACGGCCGTCAAGGAAGGCGCCGACGGCGGCGCCATGTTCGAGGTGGATATCTCCAATGAGACCGCCGCCCGCACCACGCTCGGGCGCTGGAAACAGGGGACCCGCATCAATCTCGAGCGCTCGCTGACCTTTGGCTCCGAGCTCGGCGGTCATCTGATGACCGGCCACATCGACGGCTTGGCGCGCGTCAAGGAAATGACGGAGGACGGTGACAGCGTGAGATTCGTGCTCGAGGCACCTCCCGAATTCGCCCCGTTTATCGCCGCCAAAGGCTCGGTGGCGCTGAACGGCGTGTCGCTCACGGTAAACGAGGTAGACGGCACGCGCTTCGGCGTGAACATCATCCCTTACACTTTGACCCACACCACATGGGGAGACCGCAAGCCCGGCGATCTGATAAACCTTGAGGTGGATTTGCTCGCACGCTACGTCGAGCGCATCGCGGCAGGCCGCCTGGCGGCAAGCCGCGCCATATCGGAACAGGATCGGTAACCAGTGAATATTGTCAGCCAAACGCGCTATCACCCGGCACTCTCGCCCATCGAGGAGGTCATCGAGGACGCCCGCAACGGGCGCATGTTCATTCTCGTCGACGCCGAGGAGCGCGAGAACGAGGGCGACCTCGTCATTCCGGCGCAGATGGCGACGCCTGACGCCATCAACTTCATGACCAAGCATGGCAGAGGGCTCGTCTGCCTCTCGCTCAACGCCGATCGCGCCAAGCAGCTTCATCTTGAGCTGATGTCGCGCTCCAACCGCGCGCGCCACTCAACCGCCTTCACCGTGTCGATCGAGGCGCGCGAGGGCGTATCGACCGGCATCTCGGCGCACGACCGCGCCCACACCATTTCCGTCGCCATCGACCCCACCAAGGACTTCCGGGACATCATGACGCCGGGCCACGTGTTTCCGCTGGTGGCCAAGGACGGCGGCGTGCTGGTCCGCGCAGGCCACACCGAGGCTGCCGTGGACATCGCCCGGCTCGCCGGCCTCTATCCGGCAGGCGTGATCTGCGAGATCATGAACGACGACGGCACCATGGCGCGGCTGCCGGACCTCATCGCCTTCGCCCAGCGTCACGGCATCAAGATCGCCACCATCGCCGATCTGATCGCCTATCGGCTGCGTTACGATCATCTGGTCAAGGTCGTGGCCGAGACCACCATCGACAGCGCCCATGGCGGAACCTTCGCGCTCAAGGTCTACGCCACCACCGTCGATCCAGCCGAGCACGTGGCGCTGGTGAAGGGCGACGTGCAGAATGGCGGGCCGGTGCTCGCCCGGGTGCATGCCACCAACACACTCGACGATATCTTGGGCGCCGGCGGCCACCGCGAGACGCTCGTGCACAAGGCCATGGACATTATCGGCCGCGAGGGCCGCGGCGTGATCGTGCTGATCCGCGAGAGCAGGCCCGACGCCATCTCCTCCCGTCTCAAGAGCGAAGAGAAGCCTGAGCAGAGCGGCCAGCAGCGGCTCATCGAATACGGCATCGGCGCCCAGATCCTGCTCGATCTCGGGGTGCGCGAGATGGTGCTGCTCAGCAATTCCCCGGCGCGCAAGATCGTGGGCCTGGAAGGTTACGGCCTCAAAGTCGTCGGCCATCGGAGCCTCGCATCATGAGCCGGAAATCTCCGCGCTCGGTGCTGATCATCGAGTCCCGCTTCTACGAGGATATCGCCGACGAGCTCGCCCGCGGCGCGGTCGAGGAGCTTGAAGGCCACCGCATCGAGTATGAGCGGATCGCCGTGCCTGGCTCGCTCGAGATCCCGCTTGCGCTGAGCCTCGCGCTTTCGACCGGCTTCGTCGGCCGGGCAGGGCGGCATCGCGGCTGCGTCGCACTTGGCTGCGTCATCCGCGGCGAGACCACCCACTACGACATCGTGGCACGAGAGTCTGCCGCAGGACTGCATGCGCTCGCCGTCCAGCACGCCGTGCCGCTCGGCAACGGCATCCTCACCTGCGACAGCCGCGCGCAGGCTCTGGCAAGGGCGAGCATCACCGGGCGCAACAAAGGCGGCGACGCCGCCCGCGCCTGCCTCGCGCTGATGCAGATCGAGCAGAATTTCTCCTCTGCGAGCCGGCGCTGATGTCCGGAGAGGCCCAGAAAAAGCCGCCGCGAAACGCTCAAGCGCGCACCGCGGCGCGGCTTGCCGCCGTGCAGGCGCTTTACCAGATGGACATGACCGCCATCGACCTCAATCGCGTCATCGCCGAGTTCGAGACGCACCGGCTCGGCCAAGAAGTCGAAGGCTGCCAATATCCGCACGCCGAGGCGCAGTTCTTCCGCGACATCGTCGAAGGCGTGGTGCGCGAGCAGCGCCGCATCGACCCTCTGGTCGATCGCCACCTCGCCGAAGGCTGGAGGCTCAACCGCGTCGATTCGATCCTGCGCGCCATCCTGCGCGCCGGTGCCTACGAGATGCTGATGCGCAAGGACGTGCCGCCGCGCGTGGTGATCACCGAATATGTCGATCTCGCCCACGCCTTCTTCGAAGGCGAGGAGCCCAAGGTGGTCAACGGCATCCTCGACAAGCTCGGTCACGAGGAACGGCCGCAAGAATTCGCCCGTCAGGGGCCCGGCGGTGCCTGACGAACGCGACCAGAGCGGGAAGAGCGGCGAGTTCGACATCATCGCTCGCTATTTCGCGCCGCTCGCCACCAACCCCGCGGCTCTCGGCCTGCTCGACGATGCGGCGGTGCTGTCGATCCCTGAAGGCCAAGAGCTCGTCGCCACCTGCGATACGATCATTGCCGGCGTGCACTTTCTCAGCCAGGACCCGCCGGACACGATCGCCTACAAGGCGCTTGCCACGAGCCTCTCCGATCTCGCCGCCAAAGGTGCGCGGCCGCATGTCTACCTCTTGAGCGTGGCCTTCGGCGAGCGCCCGCTGCCGCCCTGGCTCGAGGCCTTCGCCATCGGGCTGCAAGCGGCACAGGAAGAGTCCGGTATCGACCTTGTCGGCGGCGATACTTGCGCCACCCTTGGGCCGCTGACCGTCACCGTCACCGCCATCGGCCTCCTGCCGCAAGGCGAGGCGGTGTTGCGGAGAGGGGCCATGGCAGGCGACCGTCTTTATGTCAGCGGCACCATCGGCGATGCCGCGCTCGGCCTGAGGCTGCTCGCGCCAACCGGAGCTTGCGGCCGAATGGGGCCTGTCCGACAAGGAGGGCGCTTTTCTCGTCGATCGCTACCGCTGCCCGTCGGCGCGGACCGCGCTCGCCTTGCCGCTGCGGCAATGCGCCCGCGCTGCGATCGACGTCTCCGATGGGCTCGTCGGCGATACGGCCAAGCTTTGCACGGCCTCCGGCGTCAGCGCCACGATCGAGGCGGCGCGCGTGCCGCTCTCGGCCCCCGCCGTCAAGGCAGTCGCCAAGAAGCCTGAGCTTCTCGCCGAGCTGATCACCGCCGGAGACGACTATGAGATCGTAGCCGTCATGGAAGCATCGCATGCGGGGGGCTTCGAGAAGGAAGCCCAAGACCACGGCGTTACCGTCACTGCCATCGGTGAGATCGGTGCCGGCAGCGGGGTGAAAGTCGTGGATGGGCAGGGAAGGGCGCTCAAGCTCGACCACCTCGGCTTCACCCATTTCTAGGCTAACCCAAGCAAACCAAGGCTTGCCAACGACTTAGGCATAGGTTGCGTCGCCGCCCCAACCCTGGCATTTTCCGCCCCGAGTCCACGCCAGGGGGCGAGATGGGCAGCGTTACCTCGCTGGTGCCGCACGCCTTTCCCCCAATTCCTGCCAATTCAACCAAACGAACGGGGACAATTCCGTTATGACCATAGTGCTTTACCTGATCATTGCTTGCGGCGTTCTCTCCATCGTTTACGGCGTGGTCACCACGCGTGCTGTGCTCGCCGCCGACGCGGGCTCCGCGCGCATGCAGGAAATCGCGGCGGCGATCCAGGAAGGCGCCGCTGCCTATCTCGCGCGCCAATACACGACGATCGCCGTTGTCGGCGTCGTCATCTTTCTCATCCTCGCCTACCTGCTCGGGCTGCCGCAGGCGGTCGGCTTTGCCGTCGGCGCCGTGCTCTCCGGCGCTGCCGGCTATATCGGCATGAACGTCTCGGTGCGCGCCAATGTGCGCACGGCGCAAGCCGCAACCAAAAGCCTAGGCGATGGTCTAAGCCTCGCCTTCCGCTCTGGCGCCATTACCGGCCTCCTCGTCGCGGGTCTCGCCCTTCTCGGCGTCTCGGTTTATTTCCTCATCCTCACCAAAGTCATGGGCTATGAGCCTGCCTCGCGTCAGGTGGTCGATGCGCTCGTCTCGCTCGGCTTCGGCGCCTCGCTGATCTCCATCTTCGCCCGTCTCGGCGGCGGCATCTTCACCAAGGGCGCCGACGTCGGCGGCGACCTCGTCGGCAAGGTCGAAGCGGGCATCCCCGAGGACGATCCGCGCAACCCTGCGACCATCGCCGACAACGTCGGCGACAACGTCGGCGACTGCGCCGGCATGGCCGCCGATCTGTTCGAGACCTATGTGGTGACCGTGGTCGCCACCATGGTGCTCGCCTCGATCTATTTCGCCGGCGGCGACCGCGTCATGCCGATGATGCTCTATCCGCTCGCCATCGGCGCGCTCTGCGTCATCACCTCGATCATCGGCACCTATTTCGTGCGGCTCGGCAAGAGTCAGTCGATCATGGGCGCGCTTTACAAGGGCGTGCTCGCAACCGGCGTGCTGTCCCTCATTTTGCTTTGGCCGCTCACCTCATGGCTCGTCGGCATGGACACGGTGATGACCGTCGGCGATCTCACCTTCACCGGCAAGTCGCTGTTTCTGTGCGGAGCAGTGGGGCTGGTGATCACGGCGCTGATCGTGGTCATCACCGAATATTACACCGGCACCAACTATCGTCCGGTCCAGTCGATCGCCAAGGCTTCGATCACCGGTCATGGCACCAACGTCATCCAGGGGCTCGCCGTGTCGATGGAAGCGACCGCGCTGCCCGCCCTCGTGATCATGGCCGGCATCCTCATCACCTATGGCCTCGCCGGCCTGTTCGGCATCGCCATCGCCGTCACCACCATGCTCGCGCTCGCCGGCATGATCGTGGCGCTCGATGCCTTCGGCCCGGTCACCGACAATGCCGGCGGCATCGCCGAGATGTCCGGCATGCCGAAGGAGATCCGCAAGACCACCGACGCGCTCGATGCCGTCGGCAACACCACCAAGGCGGTGACCAAGGGTTATGCCATCGGCTCGGCCGGATTGGGCGCGCTCGTGCTGTTCGCTGCCTATACCGAAGACCTCAAATATTTCGCCGCCAACCCCGACAAGTTCCCCTATTTCCAGGGCGTCGATCCCGTCTTTACCCTGTCGAATCCCTACGTCGTGGTCGGCCTCTTCCTCGGCGGATTGCTGCCTTATCTGTTCGGCGGCATCACCATGACGGCCGTGGGACGCGCCGCGAGCGCGATCGTCGAGGAGGTGCGCCGCCAGTTCAAGGAGAAGCCCGGCATCATGAAGGGCACTGATCGCCCTGACTATAAGCGCGCGGTCGATCTCCTGACCCGCGCCGCCATCAAGGAGATGATCGTGCCGTCTCTGCTACCGGTGCTCTCGCCGATCGTGTTCTACTTTGTCGTGAATGCCATCGCCGGCAAGAGCGCCGCCTTCTCCGCGCTCGGCGCCATGCTGCTCGGCGTGATCGTCACCGGCCTGTTCGTCGCCATCTCCATGACGGCCGGCGGCGGCGCCTGGGACAACGCCAAGAAATACATCGAGGATGGCCACTATGGCGGCAAGGGCTCTGAGGCGCACAAGGCCGCGGTGACCGGCGATACCGTCGGCGACCCCTATAAGGACACCGCCGGTCCCGCCGTGAACCCAATGATCAAGATCACCAATATCGTGGCGCTGCTGCTGCTCGCCGTGCTCGCGCACTGAGAGAGACAGGGCTCAGAGGCTTAGGGGCCGCCGCCAGGGATGCTTCCCGGTATGCCGCCTTGGTTTTGACCCTTGAACATCTTGCGTTGCGAGATGTTGCCGAAGATCTGCTCGAGCACGCTCAAGTCCTTGCCGCGCGCCGGCGTCTCGTCCTTGGCGTAGCGCACCACGATACCGTCCTTGAGCCCGTATTGGGCGACGTTCTCCACCGTGGCCTGCCGGTTGAAATAGACGGCGACCACCTTGCGGTCGATTTCCCAGGGCTTCAAGAACGCGTAGGATTTCTGCGTGGTGGAGATATAGTAATAGGCCTCGCCGTTGACCGAGCTCGTGGTGTCCGGCGAGCCGAGCGTGGTCATTACTTGGTCCTTCGACATGCCGGGCTGGACCTGGGCGAGGTCGACATCCATGAACACGTGGCCATGCCGGTCGATCTGGGCGCCGCAGCCGGAAAGCATGCCGGCAAGGAGTGCTGCCGCAAGGCAGGCACCAAGAGGCCGTTTCGACCATAGGCTGATCGGCTCGTCTCTATGCACCGCGACCTGACCCTCGATAAACCCCGTGCAAACGCAAGCGGCAAGACAGTGCCAACAACAAGACCGTGCCAACGACCCTGAGAAGTGCCCCCTAACTTGCCCCCTCTCGACCGCCTGATGCGCTGGCGCTCCGAGGCGAGCACCACCGAAAAACTCTATGGCGCGATTGTGGCGCAGGCGCGGCTCCCTGTTTTCTATCGGAGTTTCGGCGTTCCCGACACGCTTCAAGGGCGCTTCACCCTTCTCGCTCTGCACCTTTTCGCCGTGCTCCATCGCCTGCAAGGCGAGGGCTTGGAGGGCAGGGCGCTCGCGCAGGAGCTGGTGGACCGCTTCAGCCAAGACATGGAGACCGTGCTCAGAGAGCTTGGGGTCGGCGACTTGCGCGTGCCGAAGGCGATGCGGCGCCTTGCCGCCGCGAGCAAGGGCCTGTTTCAGGACTACGAGACCGCTCTAGCCTCGGACGAAGGGGCCCTGACGCACGCCATCGCCGCTTCTCTTCCCGACGAGACGGAAAGCCCGGAGGTTAGCAGCGGGGCTCTCGCATCCTATCTATTGGCTTCAATCGAAGCGCTCGCCAGGCAGGACATCGCGTCCTTGCGGGCCGGCGCGCTGGAATTTCCAGAGGCAAGCATAGAGCCATGAAGAAGATGCCGAGAACCGCTGAGCTGGGGCAGGAGCCGGAGATTGTACCTCCGCCGCTTGTAAGGACGCTCCGCGTTGACGAGCTGAAAGAGGGAGAAGAGCGGGTGATCGAGGTCAATCGCGCCGAACGCGATGCCATCGCCGCACTTCTCGATCTCCGCGCGCTCGACCGCCTGAACTTCACCTTTCGCCTGCACCGGCGTGGGCAGGGCCGCCTTGCCTTGCAGGGCACTCTTGCCGCAGCCGTGACCCAGACCTGCGTCGTCTCGCTCGAACCGGTGGAGAGCACCCTCGACGTTCCGGCGGAGGTCGAATTCTGGCCCGTCCCCATGATCGACGACCTCACCGCGAGCCCCGACGAGGCGGCGAGCCACGGCACGCTCGATTGGCCCGAGCCGATCGAGGGCGGCAAGATCGACCTTGGCCCGGTCATCTATGAAACGCTCGCAACCGCGCTCGATCCCTACCCGAAGCGCGAAGGCGTGAGCTTCGAGTGGTCTGAAGCCCCAAGCACCGGCGCCGAGCCCGAGAAGGCCGAAAGCCCCTTTGCCGCGCTCAAGCATCTGAAATAGCGGCAATTGGCGGCATTTCGTCCCGTCAAATTCAGGTTGTCACTCTGTTCTATTTGGGTATGTTCGGACCCGCTTCAGGGGGCTCTTCCGGCCGCTTAGGCTGGGATTAGCAACGTCTTTCCTTTCGGCAACGGCACGGTATGGCTGCTCCAGTCACCATAGCGCTCGACGCCATGGGCGGCGACCATGGACCAAGCGTGGTCGTCGCGGGCGCGTCGATCTCGCTTGTCCGTCATCCCGACACGCGCTTCCTGCTGGTCGGCGACAGACGCCGCATCGAGGCCGAGCTCAAAGCTCATCAGGCGCTCGCGACCAAGTCGGAAATTCTGCACACCGATGTCGCCGTCGCCATGGATGCGAAGCCGAGCCAGGCGTTGCGCAAAGGACGCAGGCATTCGAGCATGTGGCTCAGCCTCGAGGCGGTGCGCGAGGGCCGCGCCGACGCCGCGGTGTCCGCCGGCAACACCGGCGCGCTGATGGCCATGGCCAAGTTCTGCCTGAAGACGATTCCCGGCGTCGACCGCCCGGCCATCGCCGTCCAGTGGCCCACGGTCGAGAGCGAATGCATCGTGCTCGACGTCGGCGCCAATGTCGGCGCCGATGCCCGCCAGCTCGTCGAGTTCGCGGTGATGGGAGCGGCCATGGCGCGAGCGCTGTTCGGCATGGAGCGGCCGACCGTCGGCCTCCTCAATATCGGGGTAGAGGAGGTCAAGGGGCTGGACGAGATCAAGGCCGCCGCCACGGCGCTGAAGGACACGCCGCTGCCCATCGAGTTTCGCGGCTTCGTCGAAGGCGACGAGATCGGCCATGGCGCCGCCGACGTGGTGGTGACCGACGGCTTCACCGGCAACATCGCCTTGAAGACCGCCGAGGGAACCGCTAAGCAGATCGGCGAATATTTTCGCGCTGCCATGAGGCGGTCGCTTCTCGCGCGGCTCGGCGCCGTATTGGCGCAGGGCGCTTTTCGCGCGCTGAAAGAGAAGATGGACCCTCGCCAGCTGAACGGCGGCATTTTCCTCGGCCTGAACGGCATTGTCGTGAAGAGCCATGGTGGCACCGACGCCACCGGCTTCGCGTCAGCCGTCGATACGGCCTACGACATGGCATCGAGCGGCGTGGTGAAGCGGCTGGCTACCGACGTTGCCCGCTTCCATGCCGAGCTCGAACTTGATGGTGCGGCGTGAGGCCTCGGGAGTAGCTGCCGGTGAGCGTGTTGCGGACCGTCGTCAAGGGGTGCGGTGGATACCTGCCGAAGCGGGTATTGACCAATGAGGACCTCGCCAAGGTGGTCGACACCACCGACGAGTGGATCGCCACGCGCACCGGGATCAAGGAGCGGCGCATCGCGGCCAAGGGCGAGCTGACCTCCACCATGGGGACGGCTGCTGCGCGCGCGGCGCTCGACAATGCTGGCATGGATCCTCAGGACATCGACCTGATCGTCCTCGCCACCTCGACCCCGGATCAGACCTTCCCCGCGACCGCGGTCACCATCCAAGCCGATCTCGGCATCACGCACGGCGCCGCCTTCGACGTGCAGGCGGTCTGCTCCGGCTTCGTGTTCGCCCTTGCCACCGTCGACAATTACCTGAAAAGCGGCGAGTTCCACCGGGCGCTGGTGATCGGCTCGGAAGCCTTTTCCCGCATTCTCGACTGGGACGACCGCGGCACCTGCGTGCTGTTCGGTGACGGTGCCGGCGCGCTCGTGGTGGAAGCAGAGATGCAGAACGGGAAGACCACCGACCGTGGCGTGCTCGCGTCCTGCCTGCGCTCCGATGGCCGCTATCGCGACAAGCTTTACGTCGACGGCGGGCCGTCCACGACCGGCACCGTCGGTTATGTCCGCATGGACGGCCCAGAGGTGTTCCGCCACGCGGTCACCAATATCGCCGAGGTGATCGCCGCGACCTTGAAAAAATCGGGCTACCGGGCTTCAGACATCGACTGGTTCGTGCCCCATCAGGCAAACAAGCGCATCCTCGATGGAGCGGCCCGCAAGCTCGGTCTCGCGCCCGAGAAAATCGTCATCACCGTGGACAAGCACGCCAATACCAGCGCCGCTTCCATCCCCTTGGCGCTCGACGCCGCCTGCCGCGACGGGCGCATCAAAAAGGGCGATCTCGTGCTGATGGAGGCCATGGGAGGCGGCTTTACCTGGGGTGCGGTCCTGGTCCGCTGGTGAATTCAGCGGAAAACTGCCGCGCGGAGGCCACACCTCCCTCGAAAATGATGCAATATCAGGAATTTGATTGCTGTAGCGATTGACCGCGTTGCGAATGCTCGTTTAGCATCTTGGTTTGTCCCGCGACCCTGGGGGAGCAGTCTGACGATGAGCGGGAAGACGTTGACCCGAGCCGACCTCGCCGAGGCGGTATTTCAAAAGGTAGGGTTGCCTCGGAACGAGTCCGCCGAGATCGTGGAGCTTGTGCTGCGCGAGATCGTGGGGAGCCTCGAGCGCGGGAAGACCGTCAAGCTGTCCTCATTCGGCTCTTTCGGCATTCGCGACAAGGGGCAGCGGATCGGGCGCAACCCAAAGACGGGTCAGGAAGTTCCTATTACGCCGCGGCGTGTTCTCGTGTTCCGGGCGAGCAACATCATGAAACAGCGCATCAACGAGGCGCTGTCCCGGAGAAAGGCGGCCGAATAGACGCGGTGACATTTTAGAGGCTGCTTGCGAGTTAAGGCGGGGAGATTTGAGCGGTGGACAAAGCGCCCGAAGCCTTTCGTACGATCAGTGAAGTTGCCGACGATCTGAAAGTCCCGAAGCACGTGCTTCGCTTCTGGGAAGCAAAATTCGCCCAGCTCAAGCCGATGAAGCGCGGCGGCGGACGCCGCTATTACCGGCCTGAGGACGTGGCTCTGCTTCGCGGCATTCGTTTCCTCCTTTACGACGACGGTTACACCATCAGGGGCGTGCAGAAGATCCTGCGCGAGCAGGGGCCACGCTTCGTCATGGAGCAGCGCCCGCTTCCCGAGGAGGACAAGAAGCCTGCGGTGACCATCGAGCGGGAAATTCCCGACATCGCCGCCGAAGCCGCCCACAACCGGAGCTTCCGCAAGCCGCCCGGTCTTGCCGAGCCGTCCTCGGAGGCCGACGCCGAGGGGCTAGGCCCGGTGCTCAAAGAGCTCGAGGATTGCTACCGCATCCTGGTCGGCGCCAAAGGCTGATCCGGCTTCCGTCCGACGGAACGGCTTGTTTCACCGCCTTGAGCGTGTATATCCAAGCGCACGAGCATCTTTGGCATCGGAGCGTAGCGCAGCTCGGTTAGCGCACCGGTCTGGGGGACCGGGGGTCGGGAGTTCAAATCTCCCCGCTCCGACCATTTATCTGGTATCGGCGCAATCCACGCCTGGTGAGACCGACATGAGCGGAGGGTGAGCGCGCTGTCCGCTTCTGACCCCTAGATATATAAATCTTCTTATTTATATAATATTTTTGCGCCTGCTATTGACGCACCGCAAGCTGCTGCAGTCGAAGGCCATCGCCATTGAGAACGATCTGCGCGCCACTTTGCGCAACTTCGGTCTCAAGGTGGGGGTGGTGGGAACGGTGAAGTTCGAGGCACGGGTCAAGGAGCTCGTTGAGAACACTCCAGACTTGGTCGTGCTGGTCGAACCGCTACTCATTGTTCGGCGGGTCCTTCGCGAGCAGATCGGCATCCTGCACCGCCGCTTGCTGGCCATCGTCCGGAATGATGCCGTGTGCCGGCGCCTAATGACGGTCCCTGGTGTCGGCCCTGTGGTGGCACTGACCTATCGCGCCACCGTCGACGTGCCATCCCGCTTCAGAAACTCCAAGGCGGTCGGGGCGGTGTTTGGACTGACGCCCTCTAAGCATCAATCGGGCGAGAGCGACCGAACTGGCGGAATATCACGGTGCGGAGATGAGATGATGCGAATGATGCTCTACGAAGCGGCCCATATCATGCTGGTGCGCTCGGCAAAATGGTCCTGGCTCAAGGCCTGGGCGATGAAGATCGCCAGGCGCCGCGGCCTGAAAAAGGCCATCGTAGCCCTAGCGCGTCGATTGGCCGTGATCATGCACCGCATCTGGGTTGACGGCACCGAGTTCCGCTGGACCCGGGAAGTCGCAGCGGCATGAGAGCGGTGCGGGATCAAATGCGATAGGAGGAAACTCGAGTTCCACCGAGCGGTGGAATGATGTCCCTCGCGGGACGACGGATGAGGTGAGATCGTATGTCCGCTTGGACCTGCCGTTTAGTTAACGGCAAGGCCGCCCCTAAGATTGTTCCACCTCGTCTTCGAATCCCATACTGGAAGGGCCGTGGTGCCGATTCCGAAGAGAAGCACGAGCCCGTGAGCGACATCGACACCGCAGTCGTGGACAGTCTGACGTGCTTGACCCCGGACGGCCGATAGAGAAGCAGACATCGTTCTCGTTGCCGGTTGCCAAGACGGCAAGCTCATTGGCCGGGGAAGTAGTGACTCGGCAGAGCGTTCAAGAGGGTTGATGCAGCCTCGGCCAACTCCTCCCCGTCAAGCCGGTCGCCTAAGCGCTTGCCAGCGATTGGGTTGGCATCGACGACAATTAACTCGTCCACAAAAACCCAGTGTTTCGCTTGGTGCCCCCTGCCTTGGTAGTACTCGATCACATGCTCGTTCGTCACTTTGAGATCGACAATGTCGTCCCTGAGGCAAAGCATGCCCTTGAAAATGGTATCATTTAGGAAACCGAGGTCTCTCGCCCAATCGATGTAGTCAATGAGCTTTTTGGCGGCGATCAGGAGAAAATGTCTTTCGCAAAGGTAGGCTCTTCTATACCGACCGCCGTCTGCCAGTTGCCCTCTCGCTCGTTCGAGTCGTTCCACCTGAGTCAGTATGGCGGAAGCCCAGGCGTGCAGCCCCTCGACGGCAATAAATTTCTGGTCGTCTTTATCCACGCCTCTGCCGCCCCAAGAACCGGCACCCGTTCAACCAAATCTCGCCCCTTTCTCCTACACCACCCTTCTCAGCTTTATTGCCTGTGACATCGTGGGAGGCGCGAAGGTTCCGTTCGGCAACTCACGAACCAACCCGCTGCGCAACAGGGTTACAAGCATAGGATGCACACCCTGAGCCGCTGTTTCAGCGTCCGCGAAGAACCCCTCCTTCACAGCCAGGTCTACAAGCACCTCTCTCGACATCGGTCCGACCTCATTGAGCCTGTGCATGAAAAGGTCCGCAAGTCTAACCAGCGCGGACAATTCGACTGAGGGAGAATCGGACCCGAAATATCGCTGCTCAAACTCCATGAATTTGCCGATCATTGTGAGGCCCGACTTCAGGTCGGCCACTCTCGCATCATGCTCATTTTTCAGTTGCTCGACGGTTTTCTCAAAATGCGAATACGCAGCTCTGATCTGTTCATCGATCAAAGTCGCACGCTCCTGTAGATCGCTCCGAATGTCCCGCATTGTAGTTGCCCCCATTCAAGACATGGCCTGTCAGACGAAAGTTGCGAGAAAGCACCGCAACTTCCGTCACCAACGGCAATGCCGCGGCGATTGTTCATTGATCGCAGAGAAAGCCCGAAGGCGGGGATACGCAATACGGGGCCGAGTTCGGGAAGTTCTGGCACGCCGTTCAAGCCAGAACGCCAAAAGCAGCACTCCTGTTCCAGTCTAACTGTGACCACTGCGCCACGTCAGGACCAAAAAAACGCAACCATCAGCCGCCGCCAATCATCGCCGCTGTCACGTCGGCTTTTGGCATTTTGCGTATCAGATGCTTGCCGGCGCTCATGCCGCTTATTTCTCGTCTAGAAGTCCGCTCGCCTCACGGCTTGTTAAGCTTCGGCTCAGTCATCTCTTGTCCACGGGAAGGTCTTGACGGTACGCTTGCCCACGGCTGCGCTAACAGGAGGTTGTGCTATGCGACGAGCTCTTCTGGCTGCTGCAGTATTGGCCTTGCTCCCACTCCCCTACGACATCGTCTTCGCCGCCGGAGCGACATCGGTTTCGTGCAACAGGGGTTTGGTAGGAGTCGGAAAGTGCCAGGTGGTCCGCTGCGTTGGCAGGACCTGCAAGTCTGTGGTGCTGCCGACAGGGTCGGCGAGAAAGGCTCGCATCACCTTGAATCAATGCATCGGGACTCATGATGCCTGTGTCAGCAATTGCTTCTTGAGCGTGCAAGACCGGCCACCTTATTCCTCGTACTTCAAGGATTGCACGAACCGCTGCGACGCCAACCACTCTGCTTGCGTCGACTTTGCCCTGACGTTGTCGCGAAACGTTCAGTGAGGGTGGGGATGGCCGGGCGTTACCCCGGCAGCTATCTTGACCGATCAACGGCTGGCGCGCCGTAGCGACCCTGGCTGAGATCGGGCAAGCTTCACCCGTCGAACGCATCCCGAAATCAGTTAGGCCTTGGCCGGCGCGGCAGCAAACCCGGCTGGCTGCCACCGAAACCTCAGCGCACGCGCATGCCTGCCACAGCGTCGTAGTGCAACGGCTTGTCCGATTTCGGCAGCGGCGCATCCTTCGCGCCGATCGTTGCGCCATAGGTCCAGTCCGGCGGACAGACGGCAATGAAGCGCGCGTAGCCGCCAAGCCCGCCGCCGAACTTCGGATAGCCGATGATGACGAGCGCACCGGTCTCAGGCACCTGGTCGAGATTGGCGACGCCTTCGGCTTGCGCGTAGCCGTGATGCATCAGCCAGACGTTCGCCCTCGAGGTTCGGGGTCGAATCCGTGTCGAGCGGCTCATGCCCGTGGAACAGGATGTTGCGCTCCTCGTGCAGGAATTTCAGCGCGTCGAGCCCGACGCCGGGGAATTCCTTCAAGGTGGCGAGCTTCGGATCGGGCCAGGCCTTCGACCAGTCCGAGCGCACGAAGACCACCGAGCCTTCCGGGATGCGGCCATGCTTCTTTTCCCAGGCCTTGATGTCGTCGACCTTAAGAGCGTAGTTCGGGTTCGCCTTCACCTGATCGACGATCGAGATGACCACGAGCGGCCTGATCGCGTAGGTCGCGGGCAGCTCGTCGATCGCCGGATATTCCGGCGCCCAATGCGCCGGCGGATCGAGCTGCGTGCCGAGCTGATCCGTCCTTAGCGCATACTCGGTCGCCTCGAAGCCGTGCTTCTCGTAGGTGTAGACGTCGCCCTTCTTGGCGAAGCCTTCGGTGTCCGAACCCGCTCTCGCCGGCGCGAAGGTTGAGTCGGCAAAGCCTGCCCAGACCGGGATGTTCGGCGTGATGGTGTGGGTGAGGTCGACATATTTCGCGCCCTTCAACGCCTGCTCATAGATGGGCCACAGGCTCTTGCCCTCGGCCGCATCGACGCTGAACGGCGTCGCTGCCATGCACACAGCGACCAAGGCGCCCGACCACGCGATGAGCCAAGTCCGCGCTTTACTCGATGCCATGCTCGAACCTCCTTGCTTAGCAAACGCGCTCACCAGAACCTGCCGCTTGCGCCGACCGCCACGGTCAGCAGGCCGAGCGCGAGATTGATCGCCACGATGCGCCGGATCTGTGCAAGTTCCTTGGCAGCTTCGGGGAAGTCCTTCGTCTCGACGGCACGGCCAAAGCGGCGCCAGGGCGCAAAGAACAGATGCAGGAACAAGAGCATCATGACGATGCCGATGCCCTGCATCAAATTGACATGCAGCGGCGCTGCGGCGAACCCGCCGAAAGAGCGGAACAGCATGAGGTAGCCGCTCGCGAGCAGAAGCACGATGCTCGCCCACACCCACGGGAAGAAGCGGCCAAGCACGCGATGCCAAAGGGCAAACCGCTCAGGCGGCTCGAGCGGCCCCGCAGCCGGGCGAAGCACCACGTAGGCAAAGAACATGCCTCCCACCCAGACGACGGCTGAGAGGATATGGAGCGCGACGAGCAATGCTGTCATGCGCCAAGGCTATCACAGGACGCTGGTCATGAGCCTGCGGGCGCAGGGAGATTCCTCACTGAAATTCAGTCGGAAGTCTGGAAACGCAGCCTAGCGCCGCAGCGCCCTGTCCAGCAGGCTTGCCACGCTGCCGTCCCGCACCCAGGGCCGGAACGGCCGGGACGGCCGGGCTTTCTCGGCCTGGACTTGCGGAGGGGCGAGGAAGTTCGGCTGTTGCAGCACGCGCCGCACGGCCTTGGGTGGCGTTGCCGCAGGCGCAGGCGCGGCCTCAACTGGGGCTTGCGGCTCTTGCACCGCCACGACGCGCTTGCCGCTCGGGCGGTCGATGGGCTCGACATAATATTTGGCGTAGACCCATCCACGCTCGCCGGTCGCCGGGTCGAAGACCTGGAACCAGCCCTGTTGCGAGTCGATGAGATGCAATTCCGTGCCGATGGCAAAATGAGAGACGACCGGCGCCGAGACCGAAGGACCGCTATGCACCATGGCCCCGCGGATCACTTTGACCCACATGGCGTTCTCGTCGGCAGCTTCATCCTGGTTGGCTTCGTCCTGGTTCGGAGCCTTGCTTTCCGGGGTCTGCAGCAGCGCCGGCTTGAACATCTCCTCGACGGTCGGCTCGAGCGGCGACCCCTTGAGGGTGGCCGGCTGCGAAGGATCGGTGAGTGCCGAAGGGCGATAGGCGACGCGTTGCACGGTCCGGCTTTTCGGAACGATGGACACAGCCCGCTCGTTGCTTGGATCAGCAGCGGCAGGTGTGACTTGATTGGCAGGTGTGACTTGGTGCGTCTGGAGGGAGCTGGGCGAGTAGCCGGCGAACACGACACCGACCAGGCACGCAGACAGGAGCAGCCGCTTCATGGCGCATATACCCCGAACGGTGCCCACCGTCTTAACCAGAGCTAAGCAGCCGGCTCGGAAGTTTCAAGCGCGTCTCGTGTTTATCGCTTCAAAAGCATTGAAGCCCGATCGTGCGACCGATTTCCGCGTACAACTTACCCCTCACGCGTGAGGTGAGAGCGCAGCCTCAAGAGGCTGATTTTGCTGGAACAGGCTTCGCCGCCGGCACGTCGCCCAGCGCAGAGATGTAGAAGTCGAGGATTTCGCGCGTCATGCGCTCCACCGTGAGCCGCTTGGCCACATGTTTCTGCAGCTGGATGGCGCGGCCTAGAAACGGCTTGGGGTGAGCGAGGAAGGCCCGCATCTGCTGGGCGAGAGCGCCGATGTCCCCAGGCCTGATCAGGGGGGTGTCGGTGCCTTCAACGATCTCAGGGATACCGCCGACTTCGGTCGCGATCAGCGGCATTTGCGCCGCTGCAGCCTCGAGCACCACATAGGGAAAGGACTCAGCCCGCGACGGCACCACCACGCAGCGGCCGCGGGCAAACGCGGTTCTCGCCGGCAGCGAGCCGGCAAAGCTCACCATGCTCTCGATGCCGAGCTTCTGCGCCAGGCGCTTGAAATCTGCCTCGTCCGGGCCCGTTCCGACGATCACCGCCGTTGCCGGATAGACCGTGCGCTGGGCGGCAAGCGCCGCGAGCATGATGTCGACGCCCTTGAGCGGCCTGAGCTCGCCGACAAAGACGAAATCAGCTGCATCGTCGGCCAGCCTCGGCTCGTAGAACTCATGCGGGTAAAGCCCATTCGGCACGATGCACACAGGGCAGGTCGGCGGGCCGATGAACTCGCTGAATCTCCGCGCGGCGAACAGGCTCTCGAAGATCAGGCCGTCGGTGAGGGGTGCAAGCCTCCGCTCGGCCTTGACGTAGATGCGCCCGGTCATGGTGGTTGGCGCATGGTGCAGGCTGCCGCCATGCGGCGTGTAGAAGGCGCCAACGCGCCTGCCTTTGCGCTTGAGCGCACGCGCCGCAAGCCGCGCATAGGCGCCGCCCTTGGCGCCGTGGCCGTGCAGGACATCGACGTCGAGGCTCGCGGCGAGGCGCTTCACCCGGCGGTAGGCCATGAAGTCTCCGGGGCGGATCTGCCTGGGCATGGGCACACGGGCCACGCCGAGCGTGCAGAAATCCGTGAGGCGCTCGAGTGCCCGCGCCGCATTCTCCCCGCCGGTCTCTGAATCGCAAATGACGCCGACCTGAAGCCCGAGCTCGGCCTGGCCCTTCACCAGATCGTAGACGTGGCGGAAGAGGCCCCCGATCGGCGCCCTCAAGCAATGGAGAATACGGAGCGAGGGGGTCACGGTGCGGCAACTGCGGTTCGGGTGACGGTCTCTTGAGGTTTAGAAGAACCGTCCAGCCCCGTAAATAGCGCCGCCGCACCTGCCAAAGCGTGCCGAAGCGAGGCGGGCTTTAAGAACTTAGTTACGGGCGGGCGCTCTAATGGACCAAGCAGGCGAGGGCATTCGGTCTTCCGAATTGGCCTGCGTGGGGAACCCATGAAGCCGTTCAGTCTGCCGAAGCGGGAACCGCTTCCGGCCAACGAAGAACAAATGTCCCCGGCGGCCTTACGGCCGGCGGCCAACGATCTCCGCAGCTATCTGCAGCAACGATCTGCCCTCTCAGTCCAGGCTCCAGGTAAGGAGCCCGAGCATAACG
Source organism: uncultured Alphaproteobacteria bacterium (assembly GCA_963740805.1). Classification (GTDB taxonomy): domain Bacteria; phylum Pseudomonadota; class Alphaproteobacteria; order Rhizobiales; family Methyloligellaceae; genus Methyloceanibacter. The sequence goes on from CAVUFL010000007.1 coordinate 441,552, forward strand.
GCTCGGCGCCGGGCAAGCACGCCAATGGCACTGCCGCCGCCGCTCCGACGCTCAAAACGCTCGATGCGGTTCTCGACCACCTTCAAATTCTTGCCGAGCAGGATGGTCCACGCGCCGTCCTGGTCATGGCCTCCGGCCCTGAGATCGACGCAAGCCGCGAGGCCATTGCCATCGCGCGGGCGCTGCTGCCGCACGAGCGGCTCCGGGTCCTGGTCGATCTTGCGCGCGGGCCGAACGCCGTGTCGGAGGAGCTTGCCCTTCCGCGAGCGCCGGGCTTTGCCGAGCTCGCCGCCGGCGATGCGAGCTTCGACGACATCGTCCACGTCGACGAAGAGACGCCGCTCCAGGTGATCGCCTGCGGAGGCCCGACGGTCTGGCTCAATTCGGGCAGCGGCGGCAAGCGGCTTGCCCGCATCTTCGAGGCTCTGGCGCAAGCCTACGACGTCATCGTGCTGCACGCCGACCGCGGCACCGCGCTCATGCTCCGGCCCATCCTCGCCGGACGCTTGCACAGAATCGTCGCCGTGCTCGCGCGCGGAGAGAGCAAGGGGAGCGACTCCTCCTTGCTCGAACTTGCCGTCTTCGGCTGCCCGGTCTTGGCTTATGCGCAAAGCGCGGGCGAGCGGCGCAGATCCTTTCTCGGGAAGGCCGCGCGATGGGCATGAAGGCCGCCATGACCAGAGCCGCCTTGACCGGCCTCTATCGCAGCGGCGCGCACCGGCTGCTCGCCCCCTATACCCAAGGGGCGGGCGTGATCTTCACGCTCAATCAGGTACGGCCTCAGCAAGAGAAATCCTTCGCGCCGAACCGTGGCCTCGAGATCGCCCCTGAATTTCTCGAAGCCATGCTCGATCAGATCGAGGAGGCTGGGCTCGACGTCGTCAGCCTCGATGAAGCGGTACGGCGCTTGCGAGAAGACGACGAGCGGCGCTTCGTTTGCTTCACCTTCGACCAAGGCTACCGCGACACGATCCGCCACGCTTATCCCTTGTTTCAACGGCGCTCGCTGCCGCTCACCGTATATGTCGCCACCGACTATGCGTCAGGCTGGGGCGAGTTGTGGTGGCTGGCGCTGGAAGAAGTGGTCGCTCAAGCCCGCGAGATCGAGCTTTGCCGCCAAGGCGGCTTATGGCGGCTGCCCAACGTCACCGCTTACGAGAAGCGGCGGAGCTTCGAGCAGATCTATGAGTGGCTGCGCAGCGTCGATGAGGCGAGGCAACGCCAGGTGATCCGCGCGCTCGCCGACACCTACGAGATCGACATGTCGGCCGATCTGCCACGCGCTGATGCTGGGCTGGGACGAACTCCGCGCGCTCGCCGCAGATCCGCTGGTCACCATCGGCGCCAACTCCAAGGCCCATTACGCCATGTCCAAGCTCGCCGCAGAGAAGGCGCTGTCGGAGATGGAAGGGAGCGCCGACATCATCGAGCGCGAGCTTGGGGCGAGGCCCATCCATTTCAGCTTTCCCTATGGCGATGAGACCGCGGCGCGGGCCCGCGACTTTGCCCTTGCCAAGGAGGCAGGCTTCAAGACCGCGGTGACCACGCGGAGAGGGGTGCTGTTCCCGGCGCACCGGCGCTATCTCACGGCGTTGCCGCGCGTGTCGCTCGCCGGCGACTATCAGTCGCTCGCCTATACGGCGCTCTATCTCTCAGGCGCGACCTTCGCGTTCCGCAACCGCTTCCGTGAGGTCAGCGCCGCCTGATCCGCTCTTGCGCGTCAGGCCGCTGCATCCAGCGGATCAGGATGCCGGCTGGGAGCACCCAGGCCAGTCCGCCGACAAGGAAGAAGGCAAATTGGGCGAGGGCAGGGGCGTTGGTGATGCGGCCCGACGCGATGCTCGCCACCACCAGCGCGTAGGCGGCGAGAAAGACCAGCAGCACAAACGTCCCGATCAGCTTGCGGGTCCGCACGCGCATGGGCGCTAGCCCTTCGCCTTAGCCCGCTCCATGCCGGCGCGGATGAGGTCGATAGCCTCTGCAGGTTCCACCCAGCGCAACACCTTCACCCATTTGCCGTGCTCGAGATCCTTGTAGTGCTGAAAGAAGTGCCCGATCTGCTCCATCAGGATCTCGGGCAGATCGCGATAGCTCGCGACCCTCTTATAGAAGGGATGCAGCTTGTCGATGGGCACGGCGATGATCTTCTCGTCAACGCCCTTCTCGTCCTCCATCAGCAGCGCTCCGATCGGCCGCGCGTGGATGACCGCTCCCGTCGCCACCGGCGTCGGCGCGATCACCATGCAGTCGATCGGATCGCCGTCCTCCGACAGCGTGTGCGGGATGAAGCCGTAATTCGCCGGATAGAACATCGCCGTGTGCAGAAAGCGGTCGACGAACATGGCGCCTGACTTCTTGTCGATCTCGTATTTGACCGGCGCGCCGCCTTGCGGAATTTCGACGATGACATTGACCTCGTGCGGCGGATTTTCGCCAGCCGGGATGTAGGAGAGGTCCATTGGCGTCGTCCTCGGTTGCCGGGCGGTGGAAGACTGTCACAGAACACTGTCACATTAGCACGTTAGGAACCAAGGTCGCATGGCAGGTGGAGCGGGGCTTTCCAAGGCGGCAAGGTGGACTATGATCCGATAGCCCTCAAACCTCAGGAGTGCGGAGTCATGAGCATTTTCGGAGACATCATGTCAGCGATCTTCGGCCGCTCGGCCAAGGCGGAAACCCCTGCAGCCGGCACCGCGGCGCCTCCAGCCTCAACCGCGCCGCAAGCCTCGCCAGCTCCGTCAGGCACCGTGACCCGCGAAGGGCCCGCACCGGAGGGCCCCAAGGTCGAGTGGTCCGCGCCTGTCGATGTCGCCGCAGTCCTCGACGGTCTCGCCAAGAAAAACAAGCAGAAGCTCCATTGGCGCACCTCGATCGTCGACCTGATGAAGCTGCTCGATCTCGACAGCAGCCAGACCGCCCGCAAGAAGCTTGCCGAGGAACTGCACTACACCGGCGACATGAAGGACTCGGCCAAGATGAACGTGTGGCTGCACAAACAGGTGATGATCAAGCTCGCCGAGAACGGCGGCAAGGTCCCCGACGATCTGAAGCATTAAGCCTTGCACATTTGAGGTGGACGCTACCCGGGGCGGAGAGCGGCGGTCAAACTGACCGCTTGCGCTCCTCGTTGCGGTCCGCCATGTCGTGGGCCTAGCAAGACACGTTAGTGGAAGGGCTGAAACCTTGACCGAAATTCAGGACGTTACCGGCACGGCCTTCATCGTGGCCGAGTATCGCGCCGAAGAGAATGCTGAAACCCATCCGCTCTATCGCGATCCGATCGTTTCGCTGTTTCTCAACGAGCGCACGCGGGCGGCGGCCGAACGCATGGCCGCGGGTTTTCCGCCGGCGCGGCAGGGCGTCAAGCTTAGGACGCGCTATTACGACGATCACCTCGACGAGCGGCTCGGCAACGGCTGCCGGCAGGTGGTCATCCTCGGCGCCGGCCTCGACACCCGCGGCGTGCGCAAGCAAGCGCCAGGCGTCACCTATTTCGAGATCGACGATCCGGACATCATCAGCTTCAAGCGGGAGAGACTGGCCGAGACCGGGATCGAGGCTCCGATTGTGTTCATCCCCGGCAACTACGTCACCGACGGCCTGCTCGACCTGCTTGACGCCAACGGCTTCGACTTCGACTTGCCGACCTACGTCATTTGGGAAGGCAACACCATGTACCTGAACCGGCCTGCGGTCCTTGAGGTCTTGACCGATTTGCGGAGCAGCGTCGGCGAGCTTGCCATCTCCTTCGACTATTTGACCGAAGCGGTGATCGACTACGCCACCGGCGACGAGCAAACCTCAGCCTTCGTCAGGCGCTTCGCGGAGATGGGCGCGCCCTGGAGTTTCGGCATCGACGACCTCGAAGCGCTCGCCGGCGATACCGGACTGATCGTGGTCGACAAGATCAAGACGGCCGCCTTGTATCGAACCTTTTGGCCAAGCCTGCCGCTGGATTCGATCTGGTACGACAACTACTCGCTGTGCACGCTGGCGGCTAACTCAGTCCGTTAGAGCGTCGTCGCTCGGCACGCGAGGGCGCCCCCGACACAGGCCGCACATCCCCCGCATGGCACTTACGGAACTGCTCTCGTTCTCGGGCGTTCCGCACAAGTCAGGGGGAATTTTCGACAAGCCAAAAACAGGCGCCACGCGCTCCCCGACTGCGAGGAGAATCCGAGTGGTTCCAAGAGGACTTCACGAGGGAGGATTCCTGCAATGCCCACCATGTTCGGAACGATCTGGGCCCAATACGTAGCGGGTACCTTTGCCTACAACGCGACGGGTACGATTTCGGTCCACCCGAATAACCGCAACGTCACGGCGTACGCCTCGCTTACGTATTTTAGCTTCATCATTCCAAGCAACGGTCACCACCCGCCCTATTTAAGAGTCGGCGAGGCCGGGATTTCGAGAGTCGTCTCCAACGGACAGTCAGAGGACTTTGATCCGCCTGTGCAGCTCATCGTGCGCAGCAACGTAACCGAGATTCGGTTCAGAATTTCAGCATTCGATACCAGCATCAGAGCGGTCAACGTCATCAACTACTTCGAGTAGGAGGGCACCGTGAGCTTCCCCAATATCGATAACAAGCTGGTTGGCCTAATCGTCGCCTTCGACGCCGAGACAGGGGACGTGCTGCACATCCATCAAAAATTCGTCGAAACCGTGGATGGAGGGGCGGGTTATTCCGAAAACATTACGCCGGACGAGCACGAGGAAATTCGCGCGGACACCGCCCGATGCCATCCTCGGCGGCGCGTGGACGTCATTGTAGCGCCTCCCGACCTCGGCCCACGCGAGGGCGAGACTTTTCTACGCTACCATGTCGATCCCATGACTCGAAAGCTACGCAAGGAGGCGGCATGCGATCCTTGTTTCGAGGCAGGGCCTCACATGATGAGGCCCTTGAGGTGATCGGTGAAGCGTGAGGCTCTTCAGCCTCTGATCGGAGCCGTCAGGCGCGCGCCGACCGAGGCGATGAGGAGCTCGTAGGCGCGGTCGACGATCTCATCGAGCGACGGTGTCCTGGCGAACATGGCCTTGGCCTCGAGCAGGAATTCCTCGCGGCTCGGGATGTGCGGCACAGGCAAGGTTTTCAGGATCTCGCTAGTGCGGTGATGGGCTCTCGCCAGCGTCTCCTGCAGCGCTGAGAGCTCAGGAGTGTGCAGCGCTGCGGCGATGGCGGCGGCGATCCGCTCGGAATTGAAACGGGCCGCGAGTTCCTCGGCGGCGCGATTGATGACCTTGGCGCCGAGGCGCTGCTCGTTGCGCAACACCGGCTCAGGTGGCGTCTTGAGGTCCCACACGAGGCCGGTCCAGGACAGCGCGCGCAAGAGGTAAAAGGTCGGATCGATTTCCCACCATTTGAACCCCTGTCTGACGCTCGATTGATAGGCGTGGTGGTTGTTGTGCCAGCCTTCACCCATGGTGAAGACCGCCAGGAGCCAATTGTTGCGCGAATCGTCGCCGGTCACGTAGCGCTTTCTGCCGCTCACATGGGCGAGCGAATTGATGCAGAACGTTGCGTGATAGACGAGCACGGTGCTCCACAGGAAGCCGACGACGAGACCGGACCAGCCGGCGATGAGAAAGCAGAGCAGGGCGAGAACGATCGCCGGCACTTGCTCGTATCTGTGCAGCCACATCAGCTCGGGATAACGCGTGAGATCCGAAACCTTCGCCAGGTCGGGGCCGTCGTGCCGGCGCGCAAAGATCCACCCCACATGGCTGTAGATGAAACCGTGGTGCCGAGGCGAATGGACGTCGTGCTCGGTGTCAGAATGCAGATGGTGGTGCCGGTGCTTGGACGCCCACCAGATGACGCTCTTCTGCGTGGTCGTCTGGGAAAGGAAGGCCAGGACGAACTGAAACGCCCGGCTCGTTGTATAGGCGCGGTGCGAGAAATAGCGATGGTACCCGGCGCCGATGGCAAAGATGCGCAGCCAATAGAGCGCGATGCAGATGACCAGAGCCTGCCAGGTGACGCCGGTCCAGATCGCCGCGAAGCAGCCTAGATGGACCAGAATGAAGGGAATAGTGGACGGATAGATGATGTCGTCATGCACATCCTCAGCATCTGTATCGGCAGTCATCGTGAGATCCGTCTTGGCCGGTCGTTTATGGAGAGCGTGTCGCCGGCTTCGCCAAACGGAGCGCGGGTTCCTGCTTTGCGTTCACATCTTACAGGAGAAATCCGCCCGACACCTATAGCTCTGTGCGGTTCGCCACAAAAACAACGCTCTGAAGGGGCGAGAGGCGGATGGGCTGCGGGCAAACCGCCGCGAGCGTCCGCGCTCATGGCTGAGACGCCAGTCACAGTGCGGCAACGGCTATGATCTGCGGAGGCATGGTCGCGCTGGTATCCTTGCCTGGCCAAACGCCTTCGACCCGACGTGTCGCCCCAGAGCCTGAAACGCGCACTCTCGTGAAGCCCAATGCGCGAAATTTTCTTGCGATCAGCGCATTGTCGGCCAGCTGCTCAACCGACTTGAGGGAAAGGGTTGCCCGGTATCGCTTCCCTTGGTGGACCGTAAATTCGCCGGCGAAGCTCGCGCTGACGAAAGTGGCGGCGATGGCGAGAGCGGGAAACGCCTTCAGGAAATTGCAGGCAGTCTTCTTGATCATGCAAATATCCTCTTGCTTCGGCTCCTGAAGCCGCCTTCAGGACTATCTAACGGTAGGTGTGGGGAAGGTCGGTAAGCCCCGGACTCAGCCGCCCATTCATTGTGGCGATGAAGGGACTGGTAGGCGCTCTACCTCGCCATCTCACCCAAAATAAGGCAGCATTGGGGCACTTCGACTTAGGTACAGCCTGAGTTCGCCTCGCCCGAGGGTCAGATGGCGAGCGCGCTTAACCCCCACACAGCGCGGCGCACGGTGTGAGACCGCTATTTGGGAAGTTCAGCTTCGCGCAGGTCGAGCTCCCGCTCGATGCGGCGGCGCGCCTCGTCCTTCAACTTGCCGCTGCGGAAGAGATCGTTGACCCGCGTGCGCTCGGCGTCGATCAGCAGGCGCTCGACCTCCTCGTGAAGGTCACTATGTTTTCCGATCACGCCGTCGCCGGCGCTGTGGTCCTCGATATGCTGCAGCCTGTCCAGGTGTTGGGCGCGAACGGCTTCGATCACTTCCGCGGGGAGGTTGCGCTCGGCGGCGAGTTGATCGAGCCGTTCGCTTGCGGCCTGCACCGCCTCGCGGCGGGCCTTCAACTCTTCAGCCCTGTTAAATTCGCGTTCCCGCCGTCCGGCATGGGCGAGCCCGAGCCTGCGGATGACCCACGGCAACAGGAGACCTTGCCCGACGAGAGTGACGAGGATCACGGAAAACGTCAGAAACAGGATCAGATCGCGATCCGGGAACGGCGCTCCGCTCGCCGTCAAGAAGGGAATGGCAAGCGCCGCCGCGAGCGAGACGATGCCGCGCACTCCGGTGAAGGCCAGCACGAAGGGCCATTGCCATGGCGGCGAAGGGTCCCGTCTTCTGATGGGCGGCACCAGCCAAGGCAGATAGGCGGTGGGAAATATCCAGACGAACCTGGCGAGGATCACCGCGGCGGTGATCACCAAGGCGGAAAGCGCCAATTGCGACAGGGGATAGTCGCCGATGCGGCTCAAGATGGTGCGCGCCTGCAGGCCGGTGATCAGGAACACCATGCCTTCGAGCACGTAGATGAAGAACTCCCAGAAGAAGACGGCTTGCAGGCGCGTCCCGGGATTGATCAGCCGGGGACCGTTGTAACTGACGTAAAGCCCGGCCGTTACCGTGGCGAGAACGCCGGAGCCGCCGAGATGCTCCGCCGGCCAAAAGGCGAGGAACGGCGTCAGGACCGAAAGCACGATCTCGATCAGCGGGTCCTTCACCCAGCGCCTCAAGCGCAGCATCAGCCAGCCGACGCCGATGCCCCATAGAATTTCGCCGACTACGATGGCGGCGAAGACCCCGACGGCCTCGCTGAACGAGAACACGCCGACGGCAATGGCACCGACGGCGAAGCGATAAAGGATCAGCGCGGTGGCATCGTTGGCCAGCGCCTCGCCTTCGAGGATGACGACGAGCCTGCGGGGGAGCTCCATTCTGCGGGCAATGGAGAGGGGGGCGATGGCGTCGGGTGGCGACACGATAGCGCCCAACAGGAAGCCGACCGGCCAGGCAAGATCCATGACCCAATGGGCCGCGGCGGCAACCGCGATGGTCGTGAACACCACGCCTCCCACGGCGAGAAGCGTGATCGGGCGCAGATTGAACTGGAACTCGCGCCAGCTCATCAGGAAGGCTGAGTTGTAGATGATGGGGGGCAAGATCAGGAGCAGCACGAGCTCAGGCGCGAGCTCCACCGGCGGCAGGCCGGGAATGAGGGCGAGCACCACGCCGGTGAGCACCAAGAGAATGGAGGGAGGAACTTTCAGCCGGTTGGCAACGACGGCGACCGCCGCCACCACCGCCAGCAGCACGACCAGGACCTGGATTGTCGAGCTCATCATCGGCGAATAAAGCCGCTCACGCTGCTAGGCTTTACCGCCGCTCAGTGCGGCGCGAAGTGCTGCGATGTCGCGCAACTCGGCTTCGTCGAGCTTGGGGAATTTCGGATCGATCGCCTCAAGCCTCTCGACGATTGCCGCGGCGACGACGAGGCGGCTAAACCATTTCTGGTCTGCCGGTACGACGTACCAAGGTGCAGCTTCGGTCGCCGTGCCGCGCACCATCTCCTGATAGGCGCTCATATACTGATCCCATAGCTTGCTCTCGCCGACGTCGGCGGCATTGAACTTCCACTGCTTGGCGGGATCGTCAAGCCGCTCGAGCAGGCGCTTCCTCTGCTCCCCGTGCGAGACGTGGAGGAAGAATTTGAGCGGCGCGATGCCGTTCCGCGCAAGATGCAGCTCGAACGCGTTGATGTCCTCGTAGCGCTCCTGCCAGATGTTCTTGGTGATGAGCTTGGGCGGCAGGCCCTGGCGATTGAGAAACTCCGGGTGTACGCGCACCACCAGCACCTCCTCGTAATAGGACCGGTTGAAGATGCCGATATGCCCGCGCCGGGGCAGCACCAGCGACGCCCGCCACAGAAAATCATGATCGAGCTCGAGCTGGCTCGGCGCTTTGAAGGAATGCACTTCGCAGCCTTGCGGGTTGACCTCGCTCATCACGTGCTTGATCACGCTGTCCTTGCCCGCAGCGTCGAGGCCCTGCAGCACCACGAGGATCGCCCATTGGTGCTCGGCATAGAGCCGCTCCTGCAGCCCGGCGAGGCGCTTGGTGCCCTTGGCGAGCAGCGCCTTCGCCTCGTCCTTCGCGATGTCGATGCCGCAGGTGTCGGACGGATCGATATCGGCCAAGCGGAATTTGCGGCCGTCGGCAACGCGGAACCGCTTGGTGATCTCGGCTGGGTGCATGGCGCCGTCATCCTATCGTCGCGTTGAAGGACTGGCGACCCCGAACTAGCCTTTGAGTCAGGGCCGGACGTGTTGGTGTGGCAAACGTCACAGCGCTAATCGCGGGACTCAGGCATGACCTCTTCCAGGTCTTGAATTGGAAATGCGAAAAGGAGGTCTCGATGTCCCTGAAATTCGCTGCCGTGGGCAGCCTCACCGTTCTCAGCCCCTTCGGGCTCCCCGCACGAGCCGGCGACCGAGCCCGGACTTTGGAAGCCGCCGAGGATCATGACCCTCTTCTCGCCATGCTCGGCCTTGCCGGCCAGCCAGAGCAGCCGAAGACCCCCAAGGCCGGAAAAAGAGCCGCAGACCGCACACGCTCATAGACGGTAAACATTCCTCTTCGACCCCGTACGGTCATCGGAGCCTGCGACCGGCTTCGAGCGCTCCGCAGAAGCGAACGGGCTCATGAACATGCCGGTCATCCTCAGGTAGAAAGTGATCGGCGCAAGCATGAAGGTCTCGATGCCCGCGCTTCGCCGCGGCCTGCAGCGCTCGATGGGAAATCTGATGATTTCAGCCTGCAAAGCGACCTCCTCGACTATCTGCGCCAGATAAGAGCGCTGGCTTTGACCGCTTCGAAGCTTCGCAATTGCTGATCGGGTGCCGCGAGCCAGCTTGCCACCTCGCCAACGGCGTTGAACAAGGCCTGGGCGCCGATCAGGTCGGCCGCCTTGTGGTGGACGGCATTGTGGAGATAGGCATCGGCGCTCTCGCACGTCTTGTGCTCGCGAAACGCCTCTTTGGCTTGGTCGAAGGTCATGTGTCACCTCCGGGCTGGGGCTTGGCGAAATTCGTCTCTGCGCAACACTGAGATGGGGAGGCCGCCTTTACCCGTCTTGTGCGAAATTGCTCGGGATTGACTAGATTTGCCGCGGATTTATCTCTCGCACTCCCAACGCCTTCAATTCAGCCGAAAATTACGCTCTCGCACGTCTATCGAGGCCGCCATAGTGTTGGCATGGCTTGGGCACTATACTGGGCGCATCCTCGGGCACGGGCGGTGGGAAGAGGGATGGCACGGTTCCGGTTTCTTGCTGCCCTGTTGCTTGCCGGAGCGCTTGCCTGCAGCGCAAGTAAGCCGGCGTCTGCCGGCATCCTCATCAACATCGACAAGCGAGCCCAGACCATGACGGTCGCGGTCGACGGCGAGGTGCGCTATCGCTGGCGTGTTTCGACCGGAGCCACGGGATATTCGACGCCGGTCGGCTCCTACACTCCCTTCCGCATGGAAGTGATGCACTATTCCCGGGAATGGGACAACGCCGGCATGCCCCACGCGATTTTCTTCACCACCAGAGGGCACAGCATCCATGGCTCGGACCATCCCGGCCTCGGCACGCCGGTGTCACACGGTTGCGTCCGCCTCACGTTGTCAAACGCCACCACGCTCTATCAGCTCGTCCAGGCGAACGGCATGGGGCAAACCAAGGTGGTCGTCAGAGGGCCTGATCCGCCCGGCGTTACCGTCCCCAGTCAGCCGCCGAGACAGCGGGGACGGGTCTGGCAGCCATTTCAATTTTTCCGCTTCTAGCGCTCGGGCCGCTGCTGTCAGCGGACGCGTCCTGCCATGCAATCGCTGCCATGCAATCGCGATACGCGGTCCCACCGACGCCGAGAAGCCCACCGAACAGGCCGCGGCGAACGACTTGGCCTTGCCGGCTCGCATTTCTCGCGTAGTCCCGCGCGAAGGCATCACGAGCTCTGGACGATGCGGCGATTGCCGGGAAAGCACCGGCAAGCGGAACGAGGAGGGCGCCGGCGCTCAAAAGAATACCGTTTGACACCGGCTGCAGTCCTTCTCTCCTAGTGGTGACAGACGACCGCTGAAGCCTCGCAGGCATTGCGAATGCAATGCGTGTGGACGGGGCCGATGCTCTTTCCGGCATCATTCCTCAACTCTCGCAGGATATGTCGGTGCAGCCGATGCTCAGCGCGCTCAGTGGACACCTGCGGATTCCGGGCGTCTGCCGTTGCCCTTACCACGTAGCAGCCTTCCAGCGCCCGTACCGGCTGCGAAAACAGCGAAGCCGTGGCAATTGTGGTGACAGCCATCATCATGGCAACGACCGTTGCTCTCATTTGCTTTCCTCCCGGGTTGCAGTAACGCCAATTCCCACTCAAATCTGATAGCCGTCGACAGAACGGCGAGGGCGCTGGCAGATGATCTCTGACTTGTGAGCTACCTGGACATCAACGAATTGTCCGACACGGACGGCCCGACAATCTTGCTCAGCGGCCTGCCGCCGCACGTCTCCGGTCAACCTCCGCTTGAGACACCGCGCCTGCCTGGATCAGACCCCTGATGCAGGCATGCGTCAGCCGATCGCCATGGCGCCGCATGCAATTTTCCAAACCCCTGTTGCCAAGGCCCCACTGACTGCAAAACCTGCGATAGTCGTCTGCACATTTCCTCTTGCCGGCCTCGGCGGAGCCAGCCCAACAAAGCACGACCGTGAAGACAATCAACAACGCTGCGGAATATTTCCTCATAACCTACTCCTGCTAATGGATTTGGGATTGCGCCTAAGCGGACCGAGTGAAGCCGACATTGTCGCCGATCACTGTGGTCGGTCCGATGGGCAGCGGCTCGGGACTGGCGATATCGAGTTTTTGGAACTCGATGCCGCTCATCCAAACTTTCCGTAGGAAATCTTCGAACACCTGGATGGTGAGCTGCTCGCCCGGGCAGCGGCGGTAGCCGAAGCCGAACGGTGCAAAGCCCGCATGGTCGCAGACCGGTAAGGGCCTGCCGTCAACGATCCCGTAGACAGTGCCAAAACCGCTATTGTGGATCGTGGCCTCTCGCCCGTCCTTGACCTCGAAGGCCGTCCTGTCGAAGGGGCAACGCGCGAAGCCGATCTGTTCGCATTTGGCGTCGTCTATCTCATGGCTTGTCGGGACGGTGTTGTAACGGTCGGGGTTGAAGCTCTCCGGATCTTTCCATTGCACGGGATCGAAGCTCGTCGCCTCGTGCGGCGTCACGATGTAGCCATGGCGCTCGTAGGGTGGCGTCCTCACTTCGGCCAAGGCTGAAATGCTTCCGCCATTCGGCGTGATGACGCGGAACAGCTCCATGACGAAACCCTCTAGCGGCGTGAACGGTTTACCACCGGCATCGTCCGGACTTCCTTCCATGGTCTTCTTGAACCAGGCGCGCGCCTCGGGGTCGCCAGTGTCTTTGGCGAGCTTGAGCATGATGTTGTACATCGTGTTGCCCCACTGGCTGAGCGCCACGAAATTGTGGAACACCTCGAACACCACGTCCCTGTGCGCGAAATACTCGCCATCGCCGGCGTTCTTGAGCCAGTACCAGGCGAAGGTCTTTTCCGGGTTGGCAGTCTTGCCACTCGTGATCTCGGCGAGCCTGTCGTCGATCCATTCCTTCAGGAAGTCGAGATGCTTCCGCACGGTCATGTAGTTGTCGTAGACGATCTTCTGCGTGACATCGCGATAAGCGAGCACGGTGTTGAAGGCCATGCCGAGGTCGTGCACCGGCTGTGGAATGGCATCGGCTTTGACGCCGAGATGCAGATCCCAATAGAGGTCGAAATAGTTTTCGAGATAAGGCCGCATCAGCGGCTTGCCGGCGTTCGCATCGCCCAGGATCTTGTCCCAGAACTGTACGACCTTTTCGCCGTACATCGGGCGATACAGGTCTGGCGTCACCGCGGTCATGTAGATGCGCTTGCGGCGATTGTCCGGCCCGCGCTTCTCCAGACCCTGGAGAAAAACGGTGACGCCCTTCTCCGGAGCGGGTTTCCAGGTCTCGCTCAACAAACCCCACAGATCGTAAGGAATCGCATTCTCTTTGGTCAGCTCCGTCCCGATCACGGGTAGGGATAGACGTTCGCCGTCATAGACGCTGACCAGAAAATGAGGGACGATGACGTTCTCGACGTAAGCTGGATCGAACTCGGCGAGGAACTGCTTACGCAGACGCGCAACGGCCGATTCGATATCGGCCGGTGCGAGAGGGCGCGGTGAAGGTCGTTTCAGCCAAGCATCGTCGAAATATTGAGCGTAGGCAGGTCCGGTCGCCACACCAGCGACGGCAAAACCCCCGCCCACCAGGAAAGCCCTGCGATCCATGTGCCTCCCTATGCTTGGTCGAGGGGGGCGAGTTACACGGCGATGCGGCCGAGTCAAATTACTTTCTGTTACAAGGAGTTTTGAGCCAGATATTCGCTGGGAAAGGCGTGTCTGCTCTCAGCTTTTGACACATAGCGGACACCCTTATCCCCTCTCAATTCCCGCCCTCCGCGCCTCGCTTACACTTCCCCCATCTCTTCCCCATGAGGGATGCGTGACCGGGACCGTCCCGCCACGTGGGGAAGGGTGCGGCGCCTGAGGAGAACCGCGAAGGCGAGCGGGCCATGCCGAAAGGCAGTGGCTCTAGCTCAAGCGGCCGGTGTAACGGACCACCTCAGGGGCTCGTCTGCCCCCCGCCTGGGTTGGAAAGCCCAGGTCCATCTCTGCCGGTCACTAGACGTGGCCCGCGGAAGAGGCGGTAAGCGTGGGGAAGGGGCTCAACATATCGCCGCTAAGCGGGGCACCGTGTGGCTGCCCACTAAAAATAGGACGCGGCCGCTTGGTGCCCCGCATCCCTCGCTCTTTGACATGAGCCGGACGCTAAGCTGCGCCGCGGCAACGGAGTCGCATGTCTCATCACAGCGCAGCAACGGACTCCATACCTCCCCCTTGTGGGGAGGTCCGGCGGCGCTCTTGCGACGCTGGGGTGGGGGGAAGCACCCCACAGGGAGGTCCGGCGCGAACGAGTGGCGTCAGCGTGAGGAGCGAAATCCCGGTGCTACTGCCCGTAATTCTTGCTGAGATAGCCGACGATGGCGGGCACGTTCTCTGCCCCAATCGGCGCGCCATAGCGGTCGATCATCTTCGCCACCGTCGCCTCCCACTTCTTCCGGTCGAGGAAGGGCGAATTCATCTCGATATAGTCGAGGCTGTGACAGACCCGGCAGTTCGTCTCGACCAGCTCGCGGCCTGGGCCCTCTTTCAGCACGATGTCTTGCTCACCGGCAATGGCCGGAGCGGCAAGGAGCAAGGCGGCGAGCAGGATCAGCGCACGCATCGTCTCCTCCCTCACGCCGCCACGATCGAAATCTTCTGCACAGGGTTATGATGATAGCCGGCAGGATTGGGGATCGGCTCGAGCGGTTGACTTTGCCCCAGCCGGTTCGTGGCTTTCGCCATCACCACATGGGGGCCGGCAACCGGCACGAACTGAGAGCTCCAAGGCCGGAACGAGAAGCGGCCGAGATCCTCGCCAAGCGCGGCGGGACGCCAGTTCTGCCCGCCGTCAACCGAGACAATGACAGTCTCGATGCCGTAGCCGGCGTCCCAGGCGATGCCCTTGATCTCGAGCGGGCTCTCCGGCAGCGACCTTGGTGCCGTCCACGAGATTGGTGATCAGCGAGTTCACGACCAACTCGGTGATCGGCGTATTCGCCTCGGTCGCCTGAGAGGCGAAGCCGTCCACCAGGGCGAACGTGCCTTTGGGCAACCGGTAGGCCGAGCTCATCCAGAACCCGCCGAACGGCTGGCTGCGCACGTCGATCGATGTGAGCAGCTTGACCCAGTAGGTTCCGGTCCAGCCCGGCACCACGAGACGCAAAGGGAACCCGTTCCAATGCGGCAGCGGTGCGCCGTTCATGTCCCAGGCGAGCAGGGTGTTTTCATCGAGCGCGCGCCACATGGGGAGGCTCTTGATGAAGTCCGGGGTCTTGTCCACGATGCCGTGATCGGCACCGTCGAAGCCCACCTCGACCGCGTCCTTCTTGACGCCGGACTTGTCGAGCACGTCCTTGAGCCGCACGCCCCTCCAGCGTGCGTTGCCCATTGCGCCGTAGCCCCACTGGATGCCGGGCACATGGGGCTGCGCCAGGCCGCGGCGGTTGCCGGAGCACTGGTTGACGGCGACGATCTCGACCTGCTCGAAGCCGTTCTTCAACTCATCGAGAGTGTATTCGGCGCTTCTCTCCACGGCGTCGCCGCCGACCGACAGCTTCCACGTAGCGAGATCGACCTCGGGAATGGCGCCGACGTGATAGCGCACGAAGAAGACGTCGTTAGGGGTGAGCACATCATTGAAATATTCCAGCGGCGTCTCGTAGTTCGGCGGCCGGTAGCTCAATTTGATGAGCGGCTTCTTGCCGGGAAGCGCATAGAGCACTGCGCTCGAGGCAGTTCCTGCCGGAACCCCAGGCGTGACTGGCGCCTCGCCGGCAAAGCTCAATCGCGGCAGGCCGAGGCAAGAGCCCAAGGCGGCGGAGGCGAGAGCCAGGGTACCGTCCCTGGCGCCTCTCAAGACTTGTCGTCTACTTGGCACTCTTGCGTTTCCTCTGTCGCTTTATCGGGCTTCTTGCTCACGCTGATCGCGAGTGGCCATAAGATAGCAGGGCTCGGTGATAGTTTTCACTCGTTCAAAGGTGCTAGCCAGCACAGTCCTCAACGCGTGCTGCGGCAATGGCGCAGGGCGGAGCGATTGAGTTTAGCGGTCCGGCCCGCTATCAGACCGGCATGGCCATGGCCGCCCAAAGCCTCGAAGCGCGCTTGGAAAAGGCGCCGGCGGATGCGCCCCACGCCAAGGCTTTGCGCCTTTGGCTTGGGCTCGTCGCGCTCCTCATCGTGGCGATGATTTTGGTCGGCGGCGCCACGCGCCTCACCGATTCAGGCCTCTCCATCACCGAATGGAAGCCGGTGACCGGCGTGATCCCGCCGCTCTCGGAGAGCGCCTGGCAGGAGGCTTTCGACGCCTACCAGAAGATCCCCGAATATCTCGAGGTCAAGCGGGGCATGAGCCTCGAAGAGTTCAAGACCATCTATTGGTGGGAGTGGGGCCACCGCTTCCTCGGCCGGCTGATCGGCGTCGTTTTCCTTCTGCCGTTCCTCGCCTTCTGGATCGCCGGCTACATCCCGCGCGCGCTCCTGCCGCGGCTCGCTCGGCCTGTTCGTGCTTGGCGGCCTGCAAGGCGCCGTCGGCTGGTACATGGTGAAGAGCGGTCTCGTCGCCCGCGTCGATGTGAGCCAGTACCGGCTTGCCGCCCATCTCGGCATCGCCGTCGCCATCCTCGGCTACACGCTCTGGCTCATCTTCGATCTTGGGCGTGAGCGAAGAGGAGAGACGCAATCTGGTTCGCGCGGAGCGGCGTGGGCCGCCGGTGCCGTGCTCGCGCTGATCTATCTCCAGATCCTCGCCGGAGGCCTCGTGGCAGGCCTCGACGCCGGCTTCGGCTACAACACCTGGCCTCTGATCAACGGCGCGTTCGTGCCGAGCGGCCTCGGCGAGGCGCAGCCTTTAGTCCTGAACCTGTTCGAGAACCCGCTCACCGTGCAGTTCGATCACCGCATGCTTGGTTACACAGTAGTGCTCGCGACGATCCTGCAATCAGGCTGGCTTGCGCTTCGCCGCGCTGCGCCGGAACTCGTCACCAGCGCTTCATCCTGATGTGCCTTGCGCTGCTTCAGGCGACGCTCGGCGTGTGGACGCTGCTGCTCGCCGTCCCGATCGGGCTAGGGCTCGCCCACCAAGCCGGCGCGATCCTGCTGTTTGCCGCCGCGCTCTATCATTTGTGGCTGACGCTGGCGCGAGGGGCTCCGGTACGAAATCCTCAAACCGCCTCGAGCGCCTGATCGAGGTCGGCGATGATGTCGGCGACGTCCTCAAGCCCAATCGACAGCCGCACCACGTCGGGGCCTGCGCCGGCGCGCAACCGCGCCTCGTCGGTGAGCTGGCGGTGCGTGGTCGATGCCGGGTGAATGATCAGGCTCCGTGTGTCGCCGATATTGGCGAGATGGCTGAATAGCTTGACGTTGCTCACGAGCTTGACGCCGGCATCGTAGCCGCCCTTGAGCCCGAAGGTGAACACGGCGCCGGCGCCTTTCGGGCAATAGCGCTTGGCGAGCGCATGGAATTTGTTGCCGGGCAGCCCTGCATAATTCACCCAGGCGATCTTGTCGTGGCCGGCGAGCCACTCCGCCACGGCGCTCGCGTTATCGCAATGGCGCTGCATGCGAAGCGGCAGCGTCTCGATGCCGGTGAGGATGAGGAAGGCGTTGAACGGCGAGATGGCCGGTCCGAGATCGCGCAAGGAAAAAACGCGGCAGGCAATAGCGAAGGCGAAATTGCCGAAGGTCTCGGCGTAGGTAACGCCGTGATAGGAGGGCGACGGCTCCGTGAGCGTCGGATAGCGACCGCTCTTGAACCAATCGAAGGTGCCGCAATCGACGATGGCGCCGCCGATCGAGTTGCCGTGGCCGCCGAGGAACTTGGTCAGCGAATGCACGATGATGTCGGCGCCGTGCTCGATCGGCCGCATCAGATAGGGCGTTGCGAGCGTATTGTCGACGATCAGCGGAACGCCGGCCTCCTTCGCCACCGCCGACACGGCAGCGAGGTCGGTGATGATGCCACCGGGATTGGCGATCGAACTCGACGAAGATCGCCTTGGTCTTGGGCGAAAGCGCCGCGCGGAAACTCTCGGCATTGTCGGTGTCGGCGAAGCGTACGTTCCAGTCGAATTTCTTGAAGGACTGGGTGAACTGATTGATCGAGCCGCCATAGAGCTGGCGGGCGGCGATGAATTCATCTCCGGGCTCCATGAGCGCATGAAACACGAGCGCCTGCGCCGCGTGCCCAGAGGCCACGGCAAGCGCAGCAGTGCCCCCCTCCAAGGCCGCAACGCGCTCCTCGAGCACGGCCTGGGTCGGGTTCATGATGCGCGTATAGATGTTGCCGAAGGTCTCAAGGTTGAACAGCGCCGCGGCGTGGTCGACGTTCTCGAACACATAGGACGTCGTCTGGTAGATCGGCGTGGCGCGGGCGCCGGTGGCGGGATCCGGATGGGCGCCGGCATGGATGGCCAAGGTGTTGAAGCCGGGCTTGCGTTCGGCTGACATCTGCTTCTCCGAACTCTAGTCGCTATTGTTGATGGTGATGATTTCGAAGCGGGCAGGGACGCCGGCACCCTCGTCACCGAAATCGTCGAGCCAGATATTGCGGCCGCCGTCGCCGACCATCACGCCCTGATAGTTCTTGAAGTACTTCTCGGGATCCTGCTTCAGGACATTGGCTTTCAGCTCGGGACCGATGACGGCCGCAAAGTGCTTGAGGAACCAGTCCTTGCTGCTGATCACCTGCTTCGTCTTGCCGAAATAATTGACCGGCAGATGAAGGTGGTCGGCCAACCAAGTCTTGTCGTCGTTGCGGATCGCGTTCTGCAATTCGATGATGAAGGGCGGCGTCGGATCGACCGGCTCGGCAAAAGCAGGGCCCGTCAGCAGCGCCAGCAGCAACGCAGACACGAGCACCGAGCCAAGCCTTCCCGACATGTCTTAAGCCTTGTACTTCATGGTGCCGCCTTTGCCGAACAGGAACGGCTTGCGGTTGTCGATGACGCGACGGTTGACGCCAACCCAGCCAATCTCGCCGGAGAGCCGTCCATATTCGATTTTGGGGCAGCGGTTCATGACCACCTTCAGCCCGGCATCTTCGGCCAGCTTCGCCGCCTCGTCGTTGCGGATGCCAAGCTGCATCCACATCACCTTGGCGCCGATGGCAATCGCTTCGCGCACGATCTCTGGCGCGGCATCCGGCGTGCGGAACATGTCGACCACATCGACCGGCTCCTCGATGTCGGCCAGCGAAGCGTAGATCCTCTGTCCGAGAAGCTCTTTGCCGGCGTGTCCGGGGTTGACCGGAATGATCCGGTAGCCTTTGGTCATGAGATATTTCATGGCGAAATAGCTCGGCCGCGATTGCGTCGGGCTCGCGCCTACGAAGGCAAAGGTGCGGCTGCTCGCAAGAATGCCTCCGATATAGGCGTCGCTATAGCTGTCGTGGTTCACGCGAGCCGGCGAGCTTAGTCATGCTCGCTAATGGAGGAGGGGGCTGCCGTGCCGCGAGGAAGGCGGCACGGCGCGAAGTGTCGTTACTACTTGTCCTCTGCACCACCGGGCGTGGCCGGGGGCGCGCTGTCGGGAGGAGCAGTCTCAGTAGGCTTGGTCTCGGCGGGCTTGGTCTCGGCAGGCTTCTCGCCCTCGGCCTTCGGCCTGTCCTTGTCCTTGTTCTTTATCTTCTTGTCCGCCCTTTCCTTGTCGGTCTTGGGCTCCTTCGGCTTGTCGAGATATTCCTTGCAAGCCGGGCTCACCTCTGCGCTGTGCTCCTTCAAGCAATCAGCGACTTTCTTGCCGGCCGTTTTCGCGTCCTTGCAGAACTTGGCCTTGTCGTCTTTGCAGGGATTTTTGGCGAAAGCCACGGTGGCGGTGGCCGGTACCAAGAAAGCGATCATGACTATCGCGACGAGCTGCTTCATGCCTATCGACTCCAATTCTTCAGAAGGATGACGGGGTCCATACCCGAACCGGCAATTCAACGATGGAGCGCATCGCAAGAGAGAGGGCAGGGCTGTCAGGTGCGCGGAATATAGGTGATGTAGAACGGCGACACTAGCCCAATAAGGGCCGAAATCCGGGGCAAAACAAGGCGAGAATTCACCGCGGCCAGCGCGGCTGCCGCTTGTCGAGAAAGGCCCCGATGCCTTCCTCGGCCTCGGCGTGGAGCATGTTCTCCACCATGACGGTGGAAGCGTAGGCGTAAGCCTCCTCGAGCGGCATTTCGAGCTGGCGGTAGAAGGCCTCCTTGCCGATCTTCAGCGTCGCCTTCGGCTTCTCCGCGATCTTGCGGCCAAGCTCGACCGCCGCATTCACCGTTTCGTCTGGCGGGACCACACGATTGACGAGGCCGAGCTCCTTCGCCTCGTTGGCTCCGACCATGTCGCCAAGCAGCAGCATCTCCATGGCGGCCTTGCGCGACACATTGCGGCTGAGCGCGACCATGGGCGTGGAGCAGAAGAGCCCGATATTCACCCCAGGCGTGGCGAAGCGCGCGTCCTCGCTTGCCACGGCAAGATCGCAACTCGCCACGAGCTGGCATCCCGCCGCCGTGGCGATGCCGTTCACCGCCGCGATGACCGGCTTTGGCGAGCGGACGATCGACAACATCATCTTGGAGCACGCTCCCATGATCTTGGCGAAATAAGCCTTGCCGCGATCGGGGTCGTTGCGATGCGCGGAAAGTTCCTTGAGGTCGTGGCCGGATGAGAAGGCCGAGCCTGAGCCGGTGACGACGATCGCCCGCACCGCATCCGAGTTGCCGATCTCAGCGATCGCGGCATGGAGCGAGGCGATCATGTCCTCTGAGAGGCAATTGCGCGCCTCGGGCCGGTTGAGCGTGAGCACGGCAACCTGACCGCGATCCTCGCGCAGCAGCGCCGGCGCGCCGAGGTCCGGCTGCGGCTCAAGGTCTGCGGTGCGAACTTGCTTCATGTCTCTCTCGTGCCGGACCGATTGTTCGAGATTCAAGCTTCTGCCCAAAATCCGGTCCTTGTGCAATCTGTGCTTCCGGCGGGGGCGGGAGTTACTGCTATGGTATCATGATACCACACAGATAATTATAAGAACTTGCTCGATATTTCGCCTTCTGGCTTGACCCAAAACAGCAGAGCCGTTAGAAGCCGCCAACCCGGTCGGAAGAGTGCCACACCATGAAGACGTTTTCAGCGACACCAAAGGACATCGAGAAGTCCTGGATCCTCATCGATGCAGACGGCCTCGTCGTGGGCCGGCTCGCGGCGCTCATCGCCACAAGGCTCAGAGGCAAGCACAAGCCGAGCTTCACCCCGCATATGGATTGCGGCGACAACATCATCGTCATCAATGCGGATAAGGTCGTTCTCACCGGCAACAAGCGCGCCGACAAGGTCTATCACTGGCATACCGGATATCCCGGCGGCATCAAGGAGCGGACGGCCGAGAAGATTCTCGAGGGCAAGCACCCCGAGCGGGTGCTGCTCAAGGCCGTGGAGCGGATGCTGTCGCGCGGACCTCTCGGCCGACAGCAGATGAAGAACCTCCGCATCTATAGCGGTGCCGAACATCCCCACGAGGCGCAGAGCCCGATGAAGGTCGATGTCGCCGCCCTCAACAGCAAGAATGCAAGGAGCGCTTGACGTCATGCCCAATACCGAGGTGAGGACGCTCGAGGATCTGAGCCCGCTCAAGGGCGACACCGCAGCCGCGCCCCAGGCGCGCGTCTATGAGCAGAAGCTCGACGCCAAGGGCCGCGCCTATGCCACCGGCAAGCGCAAGGACGCCGTCGCCCGTGTCTGGGTGAAGCAGGGTCCCGGCAAGATCACGGTCAACGGCAAGGACCACGCCGCCTATTTCGCCAGGCCGGTGCTGCAAATGATCCTGAAGCAGCCGCTCGTCACCGCCAAGCGCGAGGGCCAATACGACATCATCTGCACGGTGAGCGGCGGAGGCCTCTCAGGCCAGGCCGGCGCTGTGCGCCACGGCATCTCCAAGGCGCTCACCCGCTACGAGCCTGAGCTCCGCGGCGTGCTGAAGAAGGGCGGGTTCCTGACCCGCGACGCCCGCACGGTCGAGCGCAAGAAGTACGGCAAGGCCAAGGCCCGACGAAGCTTCCAGTTCTCCAAGCGCTAGCGCATTGCTTTTTTCCCATTAGACGCGTCATGCCCGGGCTTGACCCGGGCATCCATGCCGTTGCACCTCAGCAAGCTGAGAAGAGGCAAATGGAATGGATTGCCGGGTCGAGCCCGGCAATGACGAAGAGCGGGTGACCGTCATGGCAACCAAAAAGATCCGGGCCGCAGTGCTCGGCGCCTCGGGTTACACCGGCGCCGATCTGATCAGGCTCGCCGCCCGCCACCCCAACATCGCCATCACCGCACTGATCGCCAAAGGACACGCAGGGCAACCGCTCGCGCAAGTCTTCCCGCATCTCGCCACGCTAGATCTCCCAGCCCTCGTCACCTCCGATGAGGTTGATTGGAGCAACATCGACGTCGCCTTTTGCGGGCTGCCGCACGCCACCGCCCATAGCGAGATCGCCAAGCTGCCCGGGCGCGTCAAGGTGATCGACATGTCGGCGGACTTTCGCCTGCGCGACCCCGCCGTCTACGCCGAATGGTATGGAGGCGAGCACAGCGCGCCGGAGCTTCTGAAAGAGGCGGTCTATGGCCTCACCGAGCACTATGCGGAAAAGATCAAGACCGCGCGTCTCGTCGCCTGTCCGGGCTGCTACCCCACCGCCGTGCTGCTCGCGCTGCTGCCGCTCGCCAAGGGCAAGCTGATCGAGGCCGACGGCGTCATCATCGATGCGAAGTCCGGCGTCTCCGGCGCCGGCCGCACCTTGAAACAAAACATCCTGTTCTCAGAGGCAGGCGAAGGCCTGTCGCCCTATGGCATCGGCAGCCACCGCCACGTGCCCGAGATCGAGCAGGAGCTGAGCGCTGCGGCGGCCACGCCGCGTCACCGTCAACTTCACGCCGCATCTCGTGCCGATGAGCCGGGGAGAGCTTTGCACCTGTTATGTCGCGCTTGCCGGCAACGCGACCGCCGGCGATCTCAGGCAGGCGCTCGCCAAGGCCTATGCCGCGAGCCCCTTCGTGCATGTGGTTGAGGAGGGCGTGATCCCGGCGACCCAGCATGTGCGCGGCTCGAATTTCTGCCATATCGGCGTGTTCGCCGATCGGCTCAAAGGCCGCGCCATCGTGATTTCGGCCATCGACAATCTGGTGAAGGGCTCTGCCGGTCAGGCCGTGCAGAACTTCAATCTGATGTACGGCTTCGACGAGACGCTTGGCCTCGAGCAGCTCCCGCTGTTTCCGTAGCTCAGGCTTGCGCCTGAGGCGCTTGCCGCAGCGACAGCCAACGCTTGAACGCGACGGCCGCCCAGATCAATTCGACAACGCCGAATGGCCAAGCCCCTTGCAGGAATCCATAGACGGAGGCCGCGATGCATCCTCCGGCAAAGGCAAGCACGAACCAATGGCTGCGATGCTCGAGCGCGTAGAACACGAGCATGACGCTGAGCGACAGCAAGCCGAACAGGGTCAGGCCGTCGAGCTGCATGCTTGCCGGTTGGCCTTACAGCCGCTCCCGCACATAGGAGCCAGGCGCATCTTCGATCGGCTTGAGCGGCCCGGCCGAAGCGTCCCGCGCCGGGATCTTGGGACCTGACAGCGGGGCGAGCCACTCGGCCCAGTCCGGCCACCACGAGCCGGGTGTCTCCGCCGCCTTCTTCATCCATTCGGCGAGCGTGTCGGCCGGCACCCCGGCCCAGAACTGATATTTCTTCCTGGCCGGGGGATTGACCACGCCGGCGATGTGGCCCGAGCCCGCCATGACGAAGCGCACCGGGCCACCGAACAGCTTCGAGCCGATGAACACCGAGGACGCCGGCGCGATGTGATCTTCCTTGGTGGAGAGCTCGTAGATCGGGATTTTCACCCGGCTGAGATTGAGCTTCACGCCGCCAAGATGCAGCTCGCCCTTGCTCAGCCGGTTCAGATGATAGAACTCGCGTAGATAGAAGGCGTGGTTGGCGGCGGGCAGCCGCGTCGAATCTGCGTTCCAATAAAGGAGATCGAACGGGAAGGGCTTCTTGCCAAGGAGATAGTTGTTCACGACGTAGGGCCAGATCAGGTCGCGAGGCCGGAGCATGTTGAACACCGCCGCCATGCGCGAGCCGTCGAGATAGCCTTGCTCCGCCATCATCTCTTCCAGCGAGTTCAATTGCGCATCGTCGATGAAGACGAGGAGGTCGCCCGCCTCGCTGAAATCGACCTGTGCGGCGAGGAAGGTGGCAGAGGCGATGCGGTGGTCCTTCTTGGCGGCCATATAGGCAAGCGTCGAGGCGAGCAGCGTTCCGCCCACACAATAGCCGAGCGCATTGATTTGCTTCTGTCCGGTCTGCTTGGTCACGGCGTCGACCGCGGCGAGGATGCCCTCGCGCATGTAGTCCTCGAAGGTCTTCTGCGAGAGCTTCGCGTCAGGGTTCACCCAGGAAATGGTGAACACGGTGAACCCTTGCGCCACCGTCCATCCAATGAAGCTTTTCTCAGGGACGAGATCGAGGATGTAGTACTTGTTGATCCAGGGCGGCACGACGAGCAGAGGCCGTTGGTACACTTCTTCCGTGCTCGGGCCGTATTGAATGAGCTGGATGAGCTCGTTCTGGAACACGATCTTGCCGGGCGTGACCGCGAGATTCTTGCCGACCTCGAACGCCGACAAATCGGTCTGGCTGATGCGCAGCAGATCCTTTGACTGTTCGAGGTCGTGGGCGAGGTGCGCCATGCCTTGCACCAGATTCGCCGCGTTGGTGGCGAGCGTGGCTCGCACCACTTCGGGGTTGGTGAAGGCGAAATTCGACGGAGAGAAGGCGGCAAGCATCTGCTCGAGATAGAACAGGGCACGCTTCTTGGTCTTGTCGTCGACGCCTTCGGTCTTGCGCGTGAGGTCCTCGGCCCAGCGCGCCGTCAAGAGATAAGCCTGCTTCCAGAAATCGAAGAACTGGGTATTCGACCAGTCAGGGTCCTTGAAGCGATTGTCGCCGGGCTCCGGCTCGATCACCGGCTTCACGTCCTCTTCGCCGAGATAGCGGCGAACCGAGCGGCCCCAAAGCTCGGCGTAATCCTTGAAGAGCTCGTTCTGCGCCGCGGCAAGCTTGCCTGGGTCGCTCACCCATTGCCTGGCGATCTCGCCGAGCGTCTTGGTCGCCTCGCCAGCCTCAGCAGCCATGCTGTAGGGACCGGCGCCGTTGCCGCGCTCGGCGAGCGTGCCGAGCACCTTGGTGCCCTGATCGAACAGGCGCACCATGTTGCGGGCCAGCGCGTCCCACTGACCGACCTGCTCCTCTTCTGCTTCTGGCCCTGTGACGGCCTTGTTCTTTTCCTGCATGAAAGGTCGCGCCCTTGTTTTACCCCCGGTTAATCGCAATGATGCCAAGGTAGCAGTGCATCTCAGCGATCTGGCCGACTCTCGTTCTTAAACTCATTGTGCTATGCAATATAGCAAGGGACGTGCAATTCCAATCACCGTGCATCAGGGGCCTAAAAGATTGGTTCGACAGATTCCGCGGCTGCCGTCAAAACGGGCAGCCTTGGTGCTTTTTGCCTTTCCTGTCCTCATTTTGGCCGGGTGTTCCAACTCCCTGACCTCCGCCGGGCCGTCGCCATCGTCCTTTGACGTTTCCAACAAGCAACTCGGCAAGACCCTCAGCCAGGCCGAGCGGAAGGCGGCGATCGCCGATCTGCAAAACGAGCAGGCGAAGCGTCAAGGCTCGGCCGACGAAACCACGGCATCGGTCAAGCCGGCCGAAGCGGGCAATTAGGACGGAAAACTGCGGCTTGGCGCTTCTTGCCCAGGGGGCCGCTTCTGTGGTTCAAATGCCTACCCGTTAGGCATAGGTCCTGGTTGGGGGTCAGCGGGACAAGCGCGTGAACAGCGATTTCCATAGAATCAGGCGGCTACCGCCATACGTGTTTGAGCAGGTCAACAAGCTCAAAGCGCAGGCGCGCGCGCGGGGCGACGACATCATCGATTTCGGCATGGGCAACCCCGACATGCCGACCCCGCCCCATATCGTGCAGAAGCTGATCGAGACAGTGCGCGATACCCGCACCAGCCGCTATTCGGCCTCGCGCGGCATCCAGGGCTTGCGGAAGGCGCAAGCCGCCTATTACGCGCGCCGCTTTGACGTGAAGCTCAACCCTGAGACCGAGATCGTCGCCACGCTCGGCTCCAAGGAAGGCTTCGCCAATATGGCGCAAGCCATCACCGGTCCCGGCGACGTGATCCTGGTGCCGAACCCGACTTATCCCATCCACGAGTTCGGCTTCATCATGTCTGGCGGCGTGATCCGCCATCTGCCTGCCTCGACCAATTCCGCCTTCATGACTTCGCTGAGCCGGGCGGTGAGGCACTCGGTGCCGAAGCCTTCGGCGCTCGTGCTAAACTATCCGGCCAACCCGACCGCGCTCGTCGCCGGTCTCGATTTCTATCGGGAGGTGGTTGGCTTCGCCAAGAAGCACGATCTGATCGTGCTCTCCGATCTTGCCTATGCCGAAATCTATTTCGAAGGCGAGCCGCCGCCGTCGATCTTGCAGGTGCCTGGCGCCATGGACATAGCGGTCGAGTTCACCACGCTGTCCAAGACTTACGCCATGCCCGGCTGGCGCATGGGCTTTGCCGTCGGCAATGAGCGGCTGATCGGCGCGCTGTCACGGGTGAAGTCCTATCTCGACTATGGCGCCTTCACGCCCATTCAGGTTGCGGCGGCAGCCGCGTTGAACGGACCGCAAGACTGCATCGAAGAGATCCGCGGCATCTATCGCCGCCGCCGCGATTGCCTCGTCGATTCGCTCACGCGCTCAGGCTGGCCGATCCCGGCGCCGGCGGCGACCATGTTCGCCTGGGCGCCGATCCCAGACATGTTCGCGCATCTTGGCTCGCTCGAGTTCTCCAAATTGCTGCTGGAGCAGGCTTCGGTCGCCGTGTCTCCCGGCGTCGGCTTCGGCGAGTATGGCGAGGGCTATGTGCGCATCGCGCTTGTCGAGAACGAGCAGCGCATCCGTCAGGCCGGCGCGCAATATCCGGAAATTCCTCGCCGAATTCGGCGAAAAGCCTGCACAACGTCATTCCACTTGCGTCGAAGGCGACGAGGACGCTCTGATCCTCACATGACGGAGCCTCTGAAACTCGGGCTCGCCGGGCTCGGCACGGTCGGAGGCGGGGTCCTGCGGCTCCTTGCCGAGCGCGGCGATGCCCTCGCTGAGCGACTTGGCCGGCGGATCGAGATCGTGGCGGTCTCCGCGCGCGACCGGCGCAAGAACCGCTGCGCCGACATTTCCGGCTTTCGCTTCGTCGCCGATCCGGTCGAGCTCGCCCGCGATCCCGGGATCGACACCTTCGTCGAGCTGATCGGCGGCGAGGAGGGCGTCGCCAAGGCCGCGGTCGAAGCCGCGCTCCGTGCCGGCAAGCATGTGGTCACCGCCAACAAGGCTCTGCTCGCCCATCACGGACCTGCACTCGCGGCTCTCGCCGAGAAACATGGCGTGGCGCTGAATTTCGAAGGCGCCGTGGCCGGCGGCATTCCCGTGGTCAAGACAATCCGCGAGAGCCTGCAAGGCAACACCATCGCCCGCGTCTACGGCATTCTCAACGGCACCTGCAACTACATCCTCACTTTGATGCTGACCGAGGGCAGGAGCTTCGCCGACGTGCTGAAAGAGGCGCAGGCCCAAGGCTATGCCGAGGCCGATCCCACTTTCGACATCGGCGGCTTCGACACTGCGCACAAGCTTGCGCTCCTGACCTCGCTCGCCTTCGGCACCCGCACCTCGTTCGAGTCGGTCTACATCGAGGGCATCGAAAATATCACCCCCGCCGACATCGAGGCCGCCGACGACCTCGGCTACCGCATCAAGCTGCTCGGCGTCGCCTCGCGCACCGAGAGCGGCATCGAGCAGCGCGTGCATCCGACCATGGTGCCGAAGCACACCGCGATCGCTTCCGTCGACGGGGTCTCCAACTGCGTCGCCATCGACGGGGACTTTGTCGGCGATATCATGCTGATCGGGCCTGGCGCCGGCGCAGGTCCGACCGCCTCTTCCGTGGCGAGCGACCTGATCGACATTGCGCGAGGCCACGTGCTGCCACCGTTCGGCACCAAGGCCAAAGATCTGAAGCCTTACAAGAAGGCCGAGATGCGCGGCCACGAAGGCGGCTATTACATCAGGCTCTCGGTCTATGACCGCACCGGCGCGTTTGCAGCCATCGCCAGCCGCATGGCCGAGCAGGACATCTCGCTCGAGAGCATCGTGCAGCGCCGCCCTCGCGCCGAATTGCCCGGTTCGCTGCGCCAAGAAGGTGGCTCGCCGACGCCCGTGGTGATGATCACCCATCGGACCACGGAGGCTGCGATCCGCAAGGCGCTTGCGGCGATCGAGCGTGACGGCCATGTCGACGCCAAGCCACAGATGATCCGCATAGAGAAGTTGTGATACCCATTGGGGCGCAAAAAGGCGGCTCGACCGCTAGGTCCAGGGAGGATCCGAGGTGGCAAACGCTCAAGAGAGCCATAGACTCGATCGCGTCCTCGGCCTTGAAATCGTCAGGGTAACGGAAGCAACCGCGATCGCCGCCGCGCGTCTCCGCGGCCGAGGCGACGAGGCGGCCGCCGATGCCGCCGCCATCAACGCCATGTACCGCCAGCTCTCGGACCTTCCCATCCAAGGCGTCATCGTCGTGGGCGAAGGGGAGGAGAGCGAGGCGCCGCTTCTTTATATCGGCGAGACGGTCGGCGCCGGCTCAAGCTCGGGGCTCGAGGTCGATATCGCCGTCGATCCGGTGGAAGGCTCGACACTCGCCGCCAAGGCGCTTCCCAATGCGCTCTCCGTCATGGCCATCGCCGAGCGCGGCAGCCTGTTGAAGGTGCCGACCCTCTATATGGACAAAATCGCCATCGGACCCGGTTACGCTCAAGACCTGGTCGATCTCGACGCTTCGCCGGCCGCAAATCTCAATGCGCTGGCCAAGGCCAAGGGCGTACCGGTGACCGAGATCACCGCCTGCATCCTCGACCGGCCGCGTCATGCCAAGCTGATCGAGGAGGTGCGCGCCGCCGGTGCCGCGGTGCGGCTGATCGGCGACGGCGATATTGCCGGTGTAATCCACACCACCGAGCCGCAGGATACCGGCATCGACATCTATATGGGCGTGGGCGGTGCGCCCGAAGGCGTGCTCGCCGCAGCAGCCTTGTGCTGCATCGGCGGCCAGATCCAGGGCCGGCTCATCGCCACCAACGCGCCTCAGCGCGAACGCGCCCGCGCCGCCGGCATCGCCGACCTCGGCCGCAAATACACCATGCGCGACATGGCTGCCGGCGATGTCATGTTTGCCGCGACCGGCATCACCGACGGCTCGCTTCTGGAAGGCGTGCGCTTGAGCCGGAACACGATCTTCACCCATTCCGTGGTCATGCGGGCGCGGACCGGCACGGTGCGCTGGATCAGGACCGAATATCGGGACGTTGGCGCCCGCGACTGAAGCCTGCGGGCAGTGACGCGAATCAGCTTAGGCTGAGCGCTTGACCGGTTTGGCAGGTGCTTTTAAGCGTGACCGCGGCCCTCAGCTACAAGACATTGGACCATGAGTTCCTCTTCCGCCTTCCTCGGCGTGGAGCGGTCGGGCCGCGGCTTGCGTTGGGTCGAGCGCCTCGATCCTTCGCGCGCCGCAACCGCGACGGCCATGGCGCAAGCCCATGGCCTGCCCGAGCTGATCGGGCGCCTGCTCGCCGCGCGCGGCGCCGATGCCTCGACGATTCCCCACTTCCTCGATCCGTCGCTGCGCCATCTCCTGCCCGATCCTGCAAGCCTGCAGGACATGGAGAGATCGGCGACGCGCTTCGCCCGCGCCATCGCCACAGGCGAGCCCATCGCCATTTTCGGCGACTACGACGTCGATGGGGCGGCCTCGGTAGCGCTCATCCAGCGTTTCCTGCGCGCCCACGGGCAGATTGCGGCAACCTACATCCCCGACCGCCTCAGCGAAGGCTATGGCCCGACGCCCGCCTCGCTCGCCGGGCTTGCCGAGGAGGGGGCAAGCCTCATCATCACCGTCGATTGCGGCACCGCCGCGAGCGCTGCCATCGAGGCAGCCAACAGATGCGGAGCCGAGGTCATTGTCGTCGATCATCACCAAGCCGACGACGAACTGCCGCCAGCTTTCGCGGTGTTGAATCCGAACCGGCAGGACGATCTTTCCGGCCAGGGACATCTCGCAGCTGCCGGCGTGGTGTTTCTCTTTTTGGTGGCCACGACGCGGGCGCTCCGCCGCGACGGATTTTATCGAGTGTGGCGCTGAACCTGATCTGCTCGGCCTGCTCGACCTCGTGGCGCTCGCCACCGTGTGCGACGTGGTGCCGCTCAAAGGCGTGAACCGGGCGCTCGTGTCAAAAGGGCTGAAGGTCTTGCGGCTCAGGCACAATGCCGGATTGCGCGCGCTCGCCGACAGCGCACGCATCGATGCGGCGCCGACCTGTTACACGCTCGGCTTCATCCTCGGTCCGCGCATCAATGCCGGCGGCAGGGTCGGGGCCTCAGGCCTCGGCGCCAAGCTGCTCGCTTGCGACGACGAGAGCGAGGCGCGCGTGATCGCAGGCAAGCTCGAAGCGCTCAACACCGAGCGGAAGGCGATCGAGGAGCGCATGCTCGCCGAAGCCTTTGCGCTCGCCGAGCGCGCTCTCGATACGGGGCGTCCCTTCATCTGGCTTGGCGCCGATGGCTGGCACAAGGGACTGCTCGGTCTCGTCGCCGGGCGGATCGCCGAGCGATTTCACCTGCCGGCCTTTGTCACAACCTGGGAGCCTGACGGTCAGGGCACCGGGTCTGCGCGCTCGATTGCATCCGTCGATCTTGGCCGCGTCGTCAGAGACGCCGTGCATGGCGGTCTCCTCGCGACGGGCGGAGGACACGCCATGGCCGCAGGCTTCAGGCTCGACCGGCGGCAAGAGGCCGACATGCTGGCCTTCCTCGGCGAGCGCCTCGCCGTCTCGGTGGCCGCCGCCACCGCCTCGCGGCCTCTCGCCATCGACGGCGCGCTCTCTTCGGCAGGCGCCAATATCGAATTCATGGAACTGCTCGATCGGGCAGGGCCCTATGGGGCAGGCCACCCGGAACCGCGCTTCGCCTTTCCAGCCCATCGCCTGTCGCGGGTGCGCATCATCAATGACGCGCATGTCCGCTGCACGCTCTCCGCCGCAAACGGCGCGCGTCTCGAGGCTGCGGCCTTCCGCGTCGGCGACACACCCCTCGCCAAGCTGCTGCTCAAGGCTGAAGGAACCAAGCTGCACGTCGCCGGCCATCTCCGACGCGACACTTGGAACGGGCGTGACGGGGTCGAACTCATCGTCGAGGACGCCGCCGAAGTGGCAGGCTCGCGCTAGCTTGCCCGCGCCAGCAAAGCTTTCTATATCAGCCCCCGAGGCTGACGGGCTTTGCATGCTCGCCAAGCCCCCTTCGTCTAATGGTCAGGACGTCAGGTTTTCAACCTGAAAACAGGGGTTCGATCCCCCTAGGGGGCACCACCAATATCAATGGCTTAATTCTCGACAGGGGAAGAAGGCAGTTTTCGAGGCGCCCTAAGTGAGCGCCCGCGACTCGGTTTACTCACGGCCCCCTTTCCCGGGGGCTTTTCTTTTTTGGACTTTTCAGACCCAGTACGAGCGCGGCTGATGATACTGCTCCCCTTTCATCGCTCGCGCGAACCCAGAGGTTCTAGGATGATCTTCTATCTCGTAATGGTGCTGCATGCCGTTCCAGTCGAGATGTGGCGACCCTACGCTACTCACCAAGCATGCAGTGAAGCCGGAGAGGCTGCCCTCGCTGAGTTGCATGATAATGGTCACACACAAGCCTACTATTTCTGTCTCCAAGCTCCGAAGGACGAGCCAAAGTGAATGGGCGTCCACCGACAAGGCTGAAACACCCCATCAGGGGTTCGATCCCCGTGATGGCACCAACTTGATTTAGCGGACGTTTACCTCAATCGCGGCAGAGCGGCTCCTTCGGAACTTGAAGTTAAGGTTCTAGGTTTTATCTCTATTCCCGTCGGAATTCTGCACCGCGTGTGGGTCCGGCGCATCTGTCAAGACGCCGCCCTCTCCCCCGATCGTGATATTCGCGTCGATGGAGCGGTGGCCCTCAAGCAAGGGAAACTCGCTGATGATCAAGCCAATTTTGACGGCGGCCGCTCTATCGCTCGCGGCGGCTACGGCCGCCTGGGCGTTGCCGGTCTCGCCGACCACTGCGCTTCCGCCGCTCGACTCATCCGACGTGATCCAAGTCGGCAAGCATTATGGCGGCGGCAAGCACTACAATTACAATAAGCACTACAACTACAAGCACTACAATTATCACGGCGGCGGCAAGTACTACTACCGCAACCGCTATTGGGGCCATCGTTATAACTATCGTCCCTACAACTGGCAGACTCTCGGCTGCATCGTCGTCGGTCCGGTCTGGTACTGCCCGTAGCCTCTGATCAGACTCTTCGCAAAAGAGAGCCGGTTGAACCTCAGTTCAGCCGGCTCTCTTTATGTCTGGCTACCACTTTCCGGTATTTTGCATCGAAGCCCACGGTTCCTGCTTCGGCTTGGGCTTGCCCTTTTGCAAGAGCTCGATGGAGATGTTGTCGGGCGAGCGGATGAAGGCCATGTGGCCGTCGCGTGGCGGACGGTTGATGGTCACGCCCTTCTTCATCAGCTTCTCGCAGGTCGCGTAGATATCGTCGACCTCGTAGGCGAGGTGGCCGAAGTTCCGCCCCTCGCCATAGGCTTCAGGATCCCAATTATGGGTGAGCTCGAGCTGCGCATCGTCGTCTGTGTCACCGGGGGCAGCGAGGTAGATCAGCGTGTAGCGCCCTTGCGGGCTCTCCATGCGCCTCACCTCCCTGAAGCCGAGCTTGTTGCAGTAGAAATCGAGCGAGCGGTCGACGTCGCTGACCCGCACCATGGTGTGAAGATACTTCATGACGAACCTCTGGCTGACTTGCCTCCATGTGCGACAACCCCTAGCTCGGGGACGCGTGTCGTGACAAGCGGGTGACGCGGTTGCGTGCTCTTCACAACTTTCGATGCAGATTCGCGAACCATTGTTGCACGGGGTCCACAGGTTTTGCACCGGCGCGCATCGAGCACGCGGAAAGCGAAAATTTGCTCGATGGTAGAGACGCTTGCCCGATTCCTCGCCGCCTTGCGCGCAACCCCCGGCAGTTTTTCGCTTCAGCCTGCCAATCGCACAAGAATCGCTTTCCCGTCAGCCGCTTGCGGGTCTTGTCGCCGACATATGGCGAAGTCCCGGCCGCACTGTGGAGAAGGCAAAACTGCGCGGAAAATTCCACTGGCGGCGTCAGGCGGCGATGCTATGTTTTGAGCGAGCGCCTGCCGGGTGATTCGAGTGGGGTCGAGTATCGCTCCGGGCTCAGAAGTGAAGCGGGGGGAATGCGGCATGGGGGCGAAAGAACCGCCACATATTGAAGGCCTTACCCAACGCGACGAGGAAGCCACAGTTGATGTCTTTGAGGTCTCAGGATCGATCAAGTGGTTCGACGCGTCCAAGGGTTATGGTTTCATTGTTCCAGACGAAGATCATCTTCCAGACATTTTACTTCACGTGACGTGTCTAAGGCGGGATGGATTTCAGACCGCCTACGAAGGTGCCAGGGTGGTATGCGAGGTGCTGAGGCGGCCGAAGGGGCTGCAGGCCTTTCGCATCCGCGCCATGGACGATTCGACGGCGGTCCACCCGTCGCAGCTGCCGCAACGGACGCATGTTGCGGTCGTTCCGGAGAGCGACTGGGAAAGCGCCATGGTGAAATGGTTCAATCGCCTGCGCGGTTTCGGGTTCCTGACCCGCGGCCCGCAGACCTTGGACATTTTCGTGCATATGGAAACCCTGCGGCGCTTCGGCTTCACCGAGCTCCGCCCCGGACAGACCGTGCTGGTGCGCTATGGCCGCGGTCCGAAAGGACTGATGGCGGCGGAGCTCAAGCCGGACAGCATGACGGGTCCGTCCTCTCATTAATCTTGGAACAAGCCGGACGATTTGGACGCCTGGCGGCGGGTGCAAGCGTCGCGCTGACGCTGCTTCTGTCGCCAGGTGCCATTGCCGCCGGCAACGGCACGCTCGTACTGAAGACGGATTCAGGTCCGCACAGCTTCACCATCGAGCTTGCCACCACGCCTGCCGAGCGCGCACTCGGCCTCATGTACCGTCGCACGCTGCCCGCCGATGCCGGCATGTTGTTTCTCTACGAGAAGCCGCAGCCGCTCACCATGTGGATGCGGAATACCTTCATCCCTCTCGACATGGTCTTCATCGGCGCCGACGGCAAAGTGCATCGCATCGAAAGCCGCACCGAGCCCTTCTCCACCCAGATCATCTCCTCCGAAGGCAATGTGCAGGGCGTGCTCGAGCTGAATGCCGGCACCGCCGCCAGCATCGGCCTGAAGGCCGGCGACGAGGTCGTCTATCCAGGCCTCAACGGGGCGCCGAAGCCATAGGCCTAGCTTGCTGCATCGCGGCGAACTATGTATGTGCTGGAGCCTGAGCGGCCGATCGGGGCATAGCGCAGTCTGGTAGCGCACCTGCTTTGGGAGCAGGGGGTCGCAAGTTCGAATCTTGCTGCCCCGACCATCATCCGCTCATTGGAGAGGGACGAGACGAGAAATGGTTGCCCGCATCTACAAGCCGGCCAAGACCGCCATGCAGCAGGGCGGCGCCGGCACGCGCGAATGGGTGCTCGACTACGAGCCGGCATCTCCTCGCGAGATCGAGCCGCTGATGGGCTGGACCAGCTCGGACGACACGAGATCGCAGGTGCGCATGCAGTTCGCGACGCTCGAAGAGGCCGTGGCCTATGCCACGCGCCACGGCATCCCGTTTCGTGTCGATGAGCCGCAGAAGACGGAGATCAAGCCCAAGGCCTACGCCGACAACTTCAAATTCGGCCGGCTCGACCGCTGGACGCATTAGCCTCCCCCGCACTTTGTCATTCCCGCGAAAGCGGGAATCCAGTAACCAATGCCTTGTAAGAGTTGCGTGCGCCGGGGTTACTCGATTGCCCGGTCAAGCCGGGCAATGACGCGCCTGGTGGACCGCAAGCTCAACCCGACGAATCGTGGTCCCGTAGCTCAAGGGATAGAGCATCTGCCTTCTAAGCAGAGGGTTGAAGGTTCGAATCCTTCCGGGACCGCCATTTATCTACTAGATGAACCCAGATTCCTCTGGATGAGCGGGGGTCGCACCAGCTGAGCGCCTAGCTTTGCACGTGCCTCACGCGGTAGATTTGCCCGTCATTCGCGCGAATGGGGGGCGGGTGAGGGGCCAACCGACCAATTCTGGAGCGCAGCCGCGCTTCCTGATGTGCCGCCCGCAATATTATGCGGTCAGCTACAGCATCAATCCGTGGATGGATCCGCAAGACTGGGCCAGCGCCGAGCGCGATCTGTGGTGGCTGGCCGACCGGCAATGGACGGCGTTCCACGACGCGCTCATTGGCAAAGGAGCGTCAATCGAGTTCGTCGATCCGCAGCCTGACCTTCCAGATCTCGTGTTCACCGCCAACGCCGCCATCGTCCTCGACGGCAAGGCGCTTCTATCCCGCTTCCGCCATCCCGAGCGGAAACGCGAGGAGCCTGTCTTCGCCGGCGCCTTCGATGCGCTCCAGGCGCAGGCTCAGCTCTCCTCGGTCGAGGCGCTGCCGAAGGACATCGTGCTCGAGGGCGCAGGCGATTGCATCTGGGATGCGCATCGCCGTCAGTTCTGGATGGGATGCGGTCAACGCTCGGACCGCGCCGCCTCTGGAATCGTCGCCGATCAATTCGGCGTCGAATGCGTGGCGCTGGAATTGGCGAGCGCGAGCTTCTATCACCTCGACACGGCGTTCTGCGCGCTGCCCACCGGCGACGTGATCTACTACCCGAGCGCGTTCACCGGGGACGCGCTGCGCGCAATCGAGGAGCGGGTCGAGCCCGCGCAGCGCGTCGCGCTCGATCACGACGAAGCGGCGCAATTCTCAGCCAATTCCGTATCGTTCGATCACTGCCTGGTGCTGTCGTCGTGCACCGAGGCATTCAGACGCAAAGTCGAAGAGCGTGGCTTCACGGTGCTGACCACACCGCTTCAGGCCTTCTTGCGGAGCGGCGGCTCAGCCTGCTGTCTCACGCTCAGGCTCGACCACCGCTCTGAGGCGAACGGCGCAGAGAGCTAACCCAGGGCCAAGGTCTGGCGGCAATAGGCCTGGATCGCCTGGGACTGCTCTGCCGTGCCGCCGATCTTGATCGGGGTGAATTCGCGCTGATCGAGCGTCCCATAGAAGGGCTGATCGCCGGTGAAGGCTCCCGAGCTGGTGCGGGCATTGACCGAGCCGCAGACATAGACCGTGCCGTCAGGCTTCCTGCCGGCGAAGATCTGGCCAAACTGGGCAGAGGCCGGATCGCTCAACAGCCGTTGCACGCCGGAATAGACAAGCTGCATTTGCTGTGGGCCGAGGCTCACCCGCTGATAGACTTCGGCCGAACCTGCCTGGACCTGCGGAGGACCAGAACTCCGCCGCACATCCCGCCAGCAAAAGGACCAGAAAAGGCCAAAAACGCATCATCGGTCGCGCTTTCCCCCGCGAATCCGCTCTAAGATGCAATTTGATGCTTAAGAATTTGTCGCGAGCCGGGCAAAACCGGCTTCGAGGTCGGCTTTGAGGTCATCGAGATCCTCAAGCCCCACATGTAGGCGGAGC
The DNA here is from genome assembly GCA_963740805.1 of uncultured Alphaproteobacteria bacterium. Lineage (GTDB taxonomy): Bacteria > Pseudomonadota > Alphaproteobacteria > Rhizobiales > Methyloligellaceae > Methyloceanibacter. Next base: position 478,157 of record CAVUFL010000007.1, read on the forward strand.
GCGGGGCCTTCGGCCTTCCATTTCGTGGCGGTGCGATAGGTCGACGGGTCGAAGGGAATGATCAGGCTCTCAAAGCCGCCCCAGCTATAGCCCATGCCGAACAGGTCGAGCCCGTCTAGCATCGCCGCCACGGCCTTCTTCGGTGCAGGCTCGAGCACGACGGCGAACAGCCCTGAGGCGCCGGTGAAGTCGCGCTTCCAGATGGCGTGGCCGGGATCGGAGGGAAGGGCTGGATGGATCACGCGGGCGACCTCGCGCCGGCTCTTGAGCCACTCGGCAAGGGCAAGCGCCGAGGCCTGATGGCGGGCAAGCCGCACGCCGAGGCTGCGAAGCCCGCGCAAGCCGAGATAGGCGTCCTCAGGGCCGACGCAGAGGCCAAGCTCCTCATGGGTGCGGGCGATCACGGGCCAGACGGCTTTGCTCGCGGTGATGGTGCCGAGCATGGCGTCGGCATGACCGACGATATATTTGGTCGCCGCCTGGATCGACACGTCAGCACCGTGCTCGAAGGGCTTGAAGAAGAGCGGCGTCGCCCAGGTGTTGTCCAAGACCACCACGGCGCCTGCTTCGTGCGCAGGCCTTGGCGATCGCCGGGATGTCCTGCACCTCGAAGGTCTGCGAGCCCGGCAACTCGGCAAAGACGACCTTGGTGTTCGGCTTGATGAGGTCCTTGATGCCAGCGGCGATGAGCGGATCGTAATAGGTGACCTCCACCCCAAGGCGCGTCAGCACCTGATCGCAGAAGCGGCGCGTCGGCCGATAGACGGCGTCGGTGACGAGCGCATGGTCTCCCGCCGAGAGGAGCGCGAGAAAGGTGGTGGCGATGGCCGAGAGCCCCGACGGTGTTAGCCGCGTGGCGTGGCCGCCCTCAAGCTCGGCGATGGCTTCCTCTAGCGCCCGCACCGTCGGTGTGCCGAGCCGCCCATAGGTGTATTCCTGCTCGTTGGATTCGAGCGCCGCAGCAGTGGGAAACAGGACGGTGGAGCCGCGATAGATCGGCGGATTGACGAAGCCGTGGAAGCGTTGCGGCTCGCATCCGGCATGCGCAAGCCGCGTATTTTGTTTTTGACGTGGTGGCTTCTTGCTCATCGGCGTTATCGCGTGAAGGGCGCGCGCATCGGCGGCGTCTATCCCGTCTCGATGGGGAGAGATTGATCGGCGCCCCATTCTGACCAGGACCCGTCATAGACCGCCGTCCGGCGATGGCCGATCTCGGCGAGCGCCAGCGCGAGCAGGCTTGCCGTGATGCCCGAGCCGCAGCTCGTGACCACGGGCTTGGCAAGATCGACGCCGGCTTCGTTGAACAGCGCCTCGATCTGGGCTTGGCTCTTGAGCGTGCCGTCCTGCCTGAGCAGCCGTCCGTAAGGAAGGTTGTGGGCGCCGGGCATGCGGCCGGAGCGAAGCCCGGCGCGTGGCTCCTGTGCGCGCCCGGAAAATCGCTCCGCCGAGCGGGCGTCGACGATCTCCGCCGAGCCGATCCTTGATCAGCGCTTTCATATCGGACACGTCGCGCACGAGATCGGCGTTGCGCCGCGACGTGAAGTGGCGCGTAGAGCGGAGCCGGGGCTCGCCGCTTTCCAGCTTCAGCCCTTCGCGCTTCCATTTCGGCAGGCCGCCGTTCAGCACGGTCACGTCCTCGACACCCATGACGCGGAACGTCCACCACACCCGCGGGGCACTATAAATTCCCGCCGAATCGTAGACCACGATCCTGGACCCATCGCCGATCCCCATGCTGCGCATGCGCGAGGAGAATTTCTCAGGGGAGGGGAGCATGTGCGGCAGGTTGCTCTTGGTGTCGGCAATCTCGTCGATGTCGAAGAAGATGGCGCCTGGGATGTGCTCCTCGAGATACTCCTCTCGCGCGCTCTTGCCGTCGCCAGGCATGTGCCAGGAGGCATCGATGATGACGATGTCGGGCGCATCGAGCTCGGCCGCGAGCTCATCGGTCTCGGTCAACCATGACTTGGAGCGTTCGATCATTGCCAATCCTAACCTAGACGAACACGGCCGGTGTTGCTGGTTCGCGGGCATCGAGCCAAGCGGGAACCGGCAGACCCTTCTCACGCAAGAATGTCGGGTTGAACAGTCTGCTTTGGTAGCGGGTGCCGTAATCGGCGAGCACCGTGACGATCGTATGACCGGGGCCCATGTCGCGGGCAAGGCGGATGGCGCCGGCGACATTGATGCCGCTCGAACCGCCAAGGCACAGGCCTTCCTCTGAGAGCAGGTTGAACAAGACCGGCAGCGCCTCGGCGTCGGGGATCTGATAGGCCTCGTCGATCGCCGCACCTTCGAGATTGGCGGTGATGCGGCCCTGGCCGATCCCCTCGGTGATCGAGCTTCCTTCCGACTTGAGCGCGCCGTGCTCATAGAATTCATAAAGGGCGGAGCCCATCGGGTCGGCGATGCCGATGGTGATGTCCTTGTTCTTCGCCTTCAATCCCATGGAGACGCCGGCGAGCGTGCCGCCGGTGCCAACGGCGCAGATGAAACCGTCGACCTTGCCTTGCGTGTCGTTCCAGATCTCGACCGCCGTCGTCTCGATATGGCCCTGGCGGTTGGCGACATTGTCGAACTGGTTGGCCCAGATGGCGCCATGCGGCGCGGTCGCGGCAAGCTGCTCGGCGAGGCGCCCGGAATATTTCACGTAGTTGTTCGGGTCCTTGTAAGGGACGGCTGGGACCTCGATCAGCTCGGCGCCGGTGAGCCTGAGCATGTCCTTCTTCTCATCCGACTGCGTGTTGGGGATGACGATGACCGTCTTCAGTCCGAGCGCGTTGCCGACCAGAGCAAGCCCGATGCCGGTATTTCCTGCCGTGCCCTCCACCACCGTGCCGCCCGGCTGCAAGCGCCCTGAGTTAAGCGCGTCGCGGATAATGAAGAGCGCGGCGCGGTCCTTCACCGACTGGCCCGGGTTCATGAACTCGGCCTTGCCGAGGATGGTGCAGCCGGTCTCTTCCGAGGCGCGTTTCAACTTGATCAGCGGCGTGTTGCCGATCGCCTCGATGATGCCGTCACGGTAATGCACGGGAAGGTCCAGATTTTCTCAGGTCGAGGCGGCAACCTAAAGAGACCGGCGCGCCCCCGCAAGGTGCCGGATTTTCAAGGTCTGACGGTTCAGTGCAAGCTTTTTGCCAAGAACGAACTCATTTACCTAATGCAGCGTCACAGTGGCGACGGCGCGGGCAATCTTGCCGGCGGCCCAGGCCTTGACCGGACCAGGTGCATCGAGGGGCGAGGGGATGTCGGTGCCTTGGCCGATCTTGGAGAGCGTCACGCTCCCGGCCCGATTGGAGACGACGACTTCGCCTCCGAGCAGCAGCACCCCATATTTGCCTTCGATCGGGCCGCCCCAGAATTGAGTCCCGCGCACGCCGATATCGGCGACCGGCGTCGAGACGACGATCTTGTGCTGCTTCAGCCCCTTGATGCGGCCCGAGGCGAAGAGAAAGGCGCCCTTGGTCGCCTGAAGCACGGTCTCGCCGACACTCTGGTCAGGGTCATAGACATAGCGGTCGATGACGACGCTCGCCTGCTCCCCAAGGGTCAGCACCGTGCCGTCGCGGAAGGTGACCTTGAGGCGCGCCTCCAGGCCCGGTGCGAAGCTCGTCCTTCATATGCACCTTGGTGCCGATGATGGCGGCGGTGGTGGTGTCGCCGGTCACGATCTTCGCCTCGTTCTCGACCTTGTCGACGACGCCGACATCCGCAGGGTCATCGGCAGCCTGAGCAAAGAGGGGAAGGCCGATGAGAAGAAGAAGGGCAAATAGGCGCAAACGCTTCCTCGCAGCGTGCATGGCGGCTCTCCGTACAAAACGAACCATCCATCGGCGAAGGCCCATCATAGACGAAGGAATGCTGGTGGCGCGATAGGGGCTCGACCAACTCTCCGTGACTTGTTCCTTAACGCGAGAGCTGTGTTATAGACCCCCCGCAGCAGGCGGGCGTTCAGCGGGCGTGGTGGAATTGGTAGACACGCCAGATTTAGGTTCTGGTGGCTTCGGCCATGGGGGTTCGAGTCCCTCCGCCCGCACCAACAGGAAACGGACTAAGGCATAGATGAACATTACCGAAGTGACGACAGAGGGTCTCCGCCGCGAGTTGAAGGTGGTGGTCGGCGCGGACGAGCTCGAGCGGCGCCTCTCGGCGCGCCTCGACGATCTGAGCGGCAGGGTTAGAATCAAGGGCTTCCGGCCCGGTCATGTGCCGAAGGCGCATTTGCGCAAAGTGTATGGACGCTCGGTGATGGCCGAAGTCGTGCAGCAGGCCGTCGCCGAGACAAGCCGCGAAGCCATCTCGCAGCGGCAGGAGCGGCCAGCCTTCCAGCCCAACATTTCGCTGCCCGAGGACGAGAAGGAGATCGACAAGATCTTCTCAGGCAGCGCCGACCTCGCCTACACCATGTCCTTCGAGGTACTGCCCAAGTTCGACACCATGGATTTCGGCAAGATCGAGGTAGAGAGGCCGGTTGCCGAGGTGACCGCCGCCGACATCGACAAGGCGCTCGAGCGCCTGAGCAACGCCAACCCGCTCTACAAGGCGAAAGACGGACCGGCCGCGGAAGGCGACAGGCTGATCATCGACTTCAAGGGGTCGATCGACGGCGAGGAGTTCAAGGGCGGCAGCGCCGAGGATGCGCAAGTCGTGCTCGGCGGACGCAACTTCATCCCCGGCTTCGAGGAAGGCCTCACCGGCGCCAAGACCGGCGAGCAGCGCGCCGTCGACGCGACCTTCCCGGCCGACTATCCCGGAAGCGAGGCTCGCCGGAAAGGCTGCACGCTTCGACGTGACCATCAAAGAAGTGGCGAGCCCGGAGGCTCCAACCATCGACGACGATTTCGCCAAGGCACTTGGCTTGGAATTGGTTGAGAAGCTGCGGGAGATGATCAAGCAGCGTCTCGAACAAGACCGCATGGCGGCGTCGCGGCTAAAGCTGAAGCGGGCGCTGCTCGACAAGCTCAATTCTGCTTACGACTTCGAGCTGCCGCCGACCTTGGTCGACAACGAGTTCCAGGCCATCTGGCAGCAGGTGACGAGCGATCTCGAGCAGACCAAGCGAAGTTTCGATGACGAAGGCACGACCGAAGAGAAGGCGAAAGACGAATATCGGGACATTGCCGCGCGGCGCGTGCGGCTTGGCCTGATCCTGTCGGAGGTGGGCACCCGCAACAAGATCGAGGTCTCCGACGATGAGGTGAACCGCGCGCTGCTCGAGCGGGTCAGGCAGTTCCCTGGCCAGGAGCGCAAGGTCTACGACTTCTACCGCAACAATCCTCAGGCTCTCGCCGAGATCAGGGCGCCCCTGTTCGAGGACAAGGTGATCGATTTCATCACCGAGCTTGCCAATGTGACGGAGAAGCCGGTCAGCGCCGAAGAGCTCTACGCCGATCCTGACGCCGGCGATCATGACCACCATGATCATGACCATGATCATCACGACCACGATCACGGCCACCACCACCATCATGATCACGATCATGCCCACGATCACGACCACGATCACGGCAAGAAGAAGCGCAAGAAATGAGACCAGCCGTGGAACAAGTGCCGGGAGGGGAGAGAGCCACCCCTTTTTCTTGCGCTCCCGGCGTCATATGTAGTAGCGGCAGCGCTGATCGAGCCCGGCAAGAGCCGACCAGCCTCCCTCCTGCCCAACCCTTAGAGACAGCAATGAGCGACCCGGCCAGCATTTACCTGAACACCCTCGTCCCCATGGTGGTCGAGCAGACCAACCGCGGCGAGCGGGCCTACGACATCTATTCGCGCCTCCTGAAGGAGCGCATCGTCTTCGTCACCGGCCCGATCGAGGACATGGTGGCCTCGCTGATCACGGCGCAGCTCCTCTTTCTCGAGGCGGAGAACCCGAAGAAAGAGATCTCCATGTACATCAATTCGCCGGGGGGCATCGTCACCTCCGGCATGGCGATCTACGACACGATGCAGTTCATCCGGCCGGCCGTGGCCACGTTGTGCATCGGTCAGGCCGCGTCCATGGGCTCGCTCCTGCTTGCCGCCGGCGAGAAGGGCATGCGCTATGCGCTGCCCAACGCCCGCATCCTGTTGCACCAGCCTTCGGGCGGCTTCCAGGGCCAGGCGAGCGACATCGAGCGTCACGCCGAGGACATCATCAAGATGAAACGCCGGCTGAACGAGATCTATGTCCGCCACACCGGACAGAACTACGAGACGATCGAGAAGACGCTCGACCGCGACTATTTCTTGTCGGCTGAGGATGCCCGCGCCTTCGGCATCGTCGACGAGGTCATTACCAAGCGCCATCCGGTAGAAGAGAAGATCGAGCGCCTGGCGCCGGTATCCTAAAGGCTCACGCGGTCGCCGTCCGATCGCTTCGGGTTCCGTTAGGTCTAAGCCACAAGGGTCATGGCGCGAGCGTGCCAAGCGTGCAACGCTGGTGGCCGGTGCCCGGACCATCGCCCTGATTCAACACGGATTAATCAATCCTTGATCAGTGGCACCCTAGCATGCTGAGATTGTCCTTCGGCCGCGTCTCCAGGAGGATGACCCTCACTTGCAAAACGTACGAAGAGCCGAGCGTTGTGGCCTGATTTGCCACGATTTTTCGGTCAGAGGATATTGGAAAGACAGATGAGCAAGGTGAGCGGAAGCGATTCGAAAAACACCCTGTATTGCTCCTTTTGCGGCAAGAGCCAGCATGAGGTCCGCAAGCTCATCGCCGGCCCGACCGTGTTCATCTGCGATGAATGCGTCGAACTGTGCATGGACATCATCCGCGAGGAGAACAAGTCGAGCCTCGTCAAGTCGCGCGACGGCGTGCCCACGCCGATGGAGATTTGCGCCGTCCTCGACGACTATGTGATCGGCCAGGACTACGCCAAGCGCGTGCTTTCCGTCGCGGTGCACAACCACTACAAGCGGCTCAACCACTCGAGCAAGAACTCTGACGTCGAGCTCGCCAAGTCGAACATCCTGCTGATCGGCCCGACCGGGTGCGGCAAAACGCTGCTGGCCCAGACGCTCGCGCGCATCCTCGACGTGCCCTTCACCATGGCCGACGCCACCACGCTCACCGAGGCCGGCTATGTCGGCGAGGACGTGGAGAACATCATCCTCAAGCTGCTCCAGGCCGCCGACTATAATGTCGAGCGGGCGCAGCGCGGCATCGTCTATATCGACGAGGTCGACAAGATCAGCCGCAAGTCCGACAACCCGTCGATCACCCGCGACGTGTCGGGCGAGGGCGTGCAGCAGGCCCTGCTCAAGATCATGGAAGGGACCATCGCTTCGGTCCCGCCGCAAGGCGGCCGCAAGCACCCGCAGCAGGAGTTCCTGCAGGTCGACACCACCAACATCCTGTTCGTCTGCGGCGGCGCCTTCGCCGGGCTCGAGAAGATCATCGCCGCCCGCGGCCGGACCACCTCGATCGGTTTCGGCGCCAAGGTTAAGTCCGTCGATGACCGCCGCACCGGCGATGTGCTGAAGGGAGTTGAGCCCGAGGATCTCTTGAAATTCGGCCTCATCCCCGAGTTCATCGGCCGCGTTCCGGTGATCGCGACCCTCGACGATCTCGACGAGGAAGCTCTGATGCGCATCCTGACCGAACCTAAAAATGCCTTGGTCAGGCAGTATCAGCGGCTGTTCGAGATGGAGGATGTCCAGCTCACCTTCGCCGACGAAGCCATGCGCACCATCGCCAAGAAGGCGATCGACCGGAAAACTGGCGCGCGCGGCCTCCGCTCCATCATGGAAGGCGTCCTGCTCGACACTATGTTCGAGCTGCCGAGCCTGAGGGGGGTAGAGGAGATCGTGATCAGCTCCGAGGTGATCGAGGGCAAGGCAAGACCCTTGCGCATCTACTCCGACCGGCATGAGGAGCTCGGCTCGAGCGCCTAGCGGGGGGTACGCCTTCTTCCCCGCTTGATCACCGGGCCGAATCCCACTCAGAATGGTGGGAATCCGCGCCGCGTCTGGTACAAGGGGTGCCATCTTGAAGGTGGCCCAAGGGGTCGCCAAGTAGCGAATTGGCGAGCCGCAATGCCGCAGGGCCGGCGCCGTCGTTTACCGGAATAATCGGAGGTGGTGCCAAGGCAGGGGCAGGTTACCATGCAAGGGGGGAATAAGAGGTGCAAATGGAGCGGTTGGCGCGCCATTTGCTTAGAACAATGGGACTGACATGACCGAAACAAAGCCGCAAAGCACTGAAGCAGGGGGCCCGGAGCACTACCCGGTGTTGCCGCTCCGCGACATTGTCGTCTTCCCCTACATGATCGTGCCGCTCTTCGTCGGCCGCGAGAAATCGATCGCTGCTCTCGAAGAAGTGATGCGCACCGACAAGCAGATTCTGCTGGTCGCGCAAAAGAACGCGAGCGACGACGAGCCGTCGACCGACGGCATCTACGCCATGGGCACGCTCGCCTCGGTCCTCCAGCTGTTGAAGCTGCCCGACGGCACCGTGAAGGTGCTGGTCGAGGGCACCGTGCGCGCCGCGATCAGCCGCTACACCGACAATGAGAACTATTTCGAGGCCGAGGTCGAACGGGTCGAGGAGACGCTCGGCACCGAGGATGAGATCGAGGCGCTGGCCCGTTCGGTGGTCTCCCAGTTCGAGAGCTATGTGAAGCTCAACAAGAAGATTTCCCCCGAAGTGCTTGGCACCGCGGCGCAGATCGAAGACTATTCGAAGCTCGCCGACACCATCGCCTCACACCTCGCCATCAAGATCGCCGAGAAGCAGCAGCTGCTCGAGGTGACCACGATCTCCGACCGGCTCGAGCGCGTGTTCGCGCTGATGGAGAGCGAGATCTCGGTCTTGCAGGTCGAGAAGAAGATCAGGAGCCGCGTCAAGCGTCAGATGGAGAAGACGCAGCGCGAGTATTATCTGAACGAGCAGATGAAGGCGATCCAGAAGGAGCTTGGCGACAGCGAGGAAGGCCGCGACGACCTCGCCGAGATCGAGCAGAAGATCGAGAAGACCAAGCTCTCGAAGGAAGCCAAGGAAAAGGCGCTCGGCGAGCTGAAGAAGCTCCGCCAGATGAGCCCGATGTCGGCCGAGGCCACGGTCGTGCGCAATTACCTCGACTGGCTGTTGTCGATCCCGTGGGGCGTCAAGAACAAGATCAAGCGCGACCTCGACGAGGCGCAGATCATCCTCGACCAGGACCATTATGGCCTTGAGAAAGTCAAGGACCGCATCGTCGAGTACCTCGCGGTGCAGAACCGGACCAACATGCTGAAAGGCCCGATCCTGTGCCTGGTCGGCCCTCCCGGCGTCGGCAAGACCTCGCTTGGCAAGTCGATGGCGCGTGCGACGGGGCGCGAATTCGTGCGCATGAGCCTTGGCGGCGTGCGCGACGAGGCCGAAATCAGGGGTCACCGCCGCACCTATATCGGCTCGATGCCCGGCAAGGTCATTCAGTCGATGCGCAAGGCGAAGAAGATCAATCCGCTGTTCCTGCTCGACGAGATCGACAAGATGGGCGCCGATTTCCGCGGCGATCCGGCATCGGCTCTGCTCGAAGTTCTGGACCCTGAGCAGAACCACACCTTCAACGACCACTATCTCGAGGTCGACTACGATCTGTCGAACGTGATGTTCGTCACCACGGCCAACACGCTCAACATCCCGCCGGCCCTGATGGACCGCATGGAGATCATCCGCATCGCTGGCTACACCGAGGACGAAAAGGTCCAAATCGCGCGCCGTCACCTGATCCCCGCCCAGACCAAGGCGCACGGATTGGAGGGCGACGAGTGGAGCCTCGACGACGAGGCGTTGAAGGAGATTATCCGCCGTTACACGCGCGAGGCAGGCGTCCGCAATCTCGAGCGCGAGATCGCCAAGATGTCGCGGAAGTCGGTCAAGGAGCTTCTGACCACCAAGAAGAAGTCGATCAACGTCACGCTCAAGAACCTCGAGGACTATCTCGGCGTGCAGAAGTTCCGCTACGGCGAGGCTGAGCTTGAGGATCAGGTCGGCGTGGTCACCGGTCTCGCTTGGACCGAGGTCGGCGGCGAATTGCTCACCGTGGAAGGCGTGATGATGCCTGGCAAGGGCAAGATGACCGTCACCGGCAATCTGCGCGAGGTGATGAAGGAGTCGATCCAGGCGGCAAACGCTTATGTGCGCTCGCGCGCGGTCGAATTCGGCATCAAGCCGCCGCTGTTCGAGAAGCGCGACATCCACGTGCACGTGCCGGAGGGTGCAACCCCGAAGGACGGGCCGTCGGCCGGCGTCGCCATGGTCACCGCCATCGTGTCGATGATGACCGGCATTCCGGTGAAGCGCGACGTGGCCATGACCGGCGAAATCACGCTGCGCGGCCGGGTGCTTCCCATCGGCGGCCTGAAGGAGAAGCTGCTTGCCGCCCTTCGCGCCGGCATCAAGACGGTGATTATTCCCGATGAGAATGCCAAGGATCTCACGGAGATCCCGGACGAGCTCAAGAATGCCCTCGACATCCGCACGGTTTCGCGCATGGACGAGGTGGTGAAAATCGCCTTTGTGCGCCCGCCGCAGCCCATTGTCTGGGAGGAGGAGGGCGAGGAGGCCGGCAAGATCGTGCCGCCGAAAGAAGAGGCTCCGGCTGGCGTAACTGCTCATTAATGGCGCAAAACGGCGCTTTTTGCCGTTAACCTGCCTCAGTTTTATGGTTCGGCTCGAGTCCTCGGGCCGGACCATTTTTGTTGATTTTCCGCGTTTTTTGGCTCAGTCATACACCACTTGTTTGTGACTCGGAGCGTACCCAAGCGGCCGTGGGGGGACAGGACCTCCGCAAGTTAAGGCCGAGCGAAAGGATGAACACCCGTGAACAAAGCTGAACTTGTCGCCCAGGTGGCGAAGGAATCTGATCTGTCGAAGGATGCGGCCGAGAAGGCCGTGGACGCGACGTTCAAGAATATCGAGAAGGCTTTGAAAGTCGGCGATACCGTCCGGATCGTGGGCTTTGGCAATTTTCAGGTCGCGCAACGCAAAGCCTCAACCGGCCGCAATCCACGCACCGGCGCCGAGGTTCACATTCCTGCTTCGCGCGTCCCGAAATTCCGCGCCGGCAAAGCCCTGAAAGAGGCCTGCAACAGCTAGCCTCGCAGTAGATTGTTTTTTTCTGAGGCGGAGTCCCGCTTTGATGCGGGCTCCGCCTTGCTGTTTCCGCTAGGCAAGGAGCGGGCGGGCGTCTATCTCGCATCCTTGTCGGGGCGGTTAGCTCAGCTGGAAGAGCGCCTGGTTTACACCCAGGAGGTCGGCAGTTCGAGACTGTCACCGCCCACCACGCTTCGCCTTTAAGGGCTACGCGTGGCGCAGCCTCGCGGAGGCCTTTAGGCCGAAGCAGTGTCCGGCGTAGCTTGAGCGAAGCGAAAGCGAAGACGGACTGGATCTGTCGAGCGCGCCATGAACATCGACTGTCCAGCAAACATGCGCCGCCACGTCCAGAAGGTCCTGGCCGGGGAATACGAGATTCCTTACAGGCACAATGCGCCGGTGATCCTGGACATCGGGGCCAATGTCGGCAGCTTCGCGGCCTGGGCGCTCAAGCGCTGGCCAGGGGCCCACGTCCATTGCTATGAGCCGCTCCCCGATAATTTCGCGCTGCTCGAGAGAAACCTGGCTCAATTCGAGGCAAAGTCGGTGAGTTTGCACAACTTCGCGGTCGGAAACCCAACCCTGACGCGGCTCTATCTTGGCCGCAACAATTGCGGAGAGGCGAGCTTCTACGATCTCGGCGAGCAGTCGACGGCCTTTGTTGAAGTCGAGACCAGGGCGCCGGACGTTCTGCCCAAGGCGCAGATCGCGAAGATCGACACCGAAGGCTCCGAGGTCGAAATTCTCACCCGCCTGACGTCGCTCGATTTCGACGCCGTCATGCTCGAATATCACTCCGAGGCGAACCGCCGGAGGATCGATGCGCTGTTGCAAGATTACGTGCTCGTCGGCGGCCACATCCGCCACCTGCATCGTGGGACGCTGAAATTCTTGCACAAGCGGCTAATCGAGGCCGCCCGCTGGTCCTCGCCTTGACTTGGCGAATCCCAACCCGTACATGCCTTGAGGATTGCCCCTGGCCGCTATCGCGGCCGGCGAGGGGGTGTAGCTCAGTTGGTTAGAGCGTCGGCCTGTCACGCCGAAGGTCGCGGGTTCGAGTCCCGTCACTCCCGCCATTTTCCCACGTCTTGGCGCAAGCGAACAACGCCGCTCCGATCGATTCCGGCCGGCGCTCACGCCTCCTTGAGATAGTCGTAGATCACCCGCCCGTAAGGGAGCGTGAGATCGGCAAGAAAGTGATGCGCGCCGACGATCCTTCTCACCGGTAGATCGGCGACGGGTGCGTTGACGTGGGGCACGAGATGCAGCCGCCCGGGGCCGATCCATGAGCCTTTGACGACGATCTCCGCGAGGTTGTAGGCGACGAGCTGACAGATCGCCGGCTCGCCATCGACACCGGGGATGAGCTTCAGGTTGACTTGCGTCTTTGCGAGCGTCGCCGTGGTGCGCTCGCCGTTCCCGGCCATGCTTTCATGCTTGTAGCCCATGGTGCCCATGGCGACGAGCTGCCCGGCATATTCCAGCGTCCCCGTCAGCGTGTCCTTGACGATTTCCAGCTTCGGATGGGCGTATTTCTTGGGAAAGCCCCAGATCTCGCGCCCGGCGGAGATCGGAGGATCGTCGTCGAGATACATCTGCGCGACGAAATTGACGTCCTCGCCGCCAAAGCGGCAGGGGATCACCATGCCGGATTCGGTGTAGCTGCCGAAGCCCGAGCTGTCAGGCATCTTGATCCACTCGAAATGCACGAGCGCGTGCTCGACCGGCTCGAGCGGCTCTGGCAGGTCGGCGGCAAGCGCCTGGGCATCGGTCTCGTAGGTGATGACCATGTATTCGCGATTGACGAAGCGGTAAGGGCCGGCCGGGTAGCTCGGGCCTGCGGCTGGCATCGATGGCAGCTTGAGGACGTCTTCCTTGCGCATGTGGATTAGCCTTGTTCGTCAACTATGCGCGGAATCATGAGCCGGAAGGCCAGAACAGCGCGTTGCCCGAGCTTCTAAAATTGTCTCGACAATTGTGTGACTGTGCAGCTCCACTTCCAAGATTGGGCATCGAAACTGCCGACCTCTCAGTCACGCGCTCCGGGCCGATACCAAACGCCGCGCGAATTCGGGGTTTTTGCACGTTGAAACCCCGAGGCTTTCTTGCCACGGTCACCTTGCTGCGGTAAGCCTCAGGCATTAACTCCAAATATGCCGCCGCTGACATTCGGGAACGCCGTTTCGCGTGAGGGCGCAGAAGCCATGAGCCAGCTCCTACAAGCCTATCTGCCACTCGTCATTTTCATCGGCGTCGCCTTTATGATCAGCACAGCACTGCTGGTCGCGCCCTTTTTCATCGCGCCGCGCAATCCCGACCCTGAGAAGGTGTCGGCCTATGAATGCGGCTTTGACGCCTTTGACGATGCCCGCATGAAATTCGACGTGCGCTTCTACCTAGTGTCGCTGCTGTTCATTATCTTCGATTTGGAGGTCGCGTTTCTGTTCCCCTGGGCGGTCGCCTTCGGGGATGTTGGTGTGTTGGGCTTCTGGTCGATGATGGTGTTTCTCGCCATCCTCACCGTCGGTTACATCTATGAGTGGCGGAAGGGCGCGCTCGAATGGGATTAGTCCCTGAAATCACTTACGAGCAGCCCAAGGAGGGCAGGGGCTCCGGCCTCATCACGCCGGTGCAGGGACGCTTCGGCGACTTCTCCGACGCGCTCGCCGACAAGGGCTTCCTCCTCACCACCGCCGACGAGCTGATCAATTGGGCCCGCACCGGCTCGCTCATGTGGATGACTTTCGGCCTTGCCTGCTGCGCCGTGGAGATGATGCAGGCCTCGATGCCGCGCTACGACCTCGAGCGCTTCGGCTTTGCCCCGCGGGGAAGCCCGCGCCAGTCGGACGTGATGATCGTCGCCGGCACCTTGTGCAACAAAATGGCGCCTGCCTTGCGCAAGGTCTACGACCAGATGCCGGAGCCGCGCTACGTCATCTCCATGGGCTCCTGCGCTAATGGCGGCGGCTATTATCATTATTCCTACTCCGTGGTGCGCGGCTGCGACCGCATCGTTCCTGTCGATATTTACGTGCCTGGCTGCCCGCCAAGCGCCGAAGCGCTCGTCTACGGCGTGATGCTCCTGCAGAAGAAGATCAGGCGGACCGGCACGATCGAGCGCTGAAGCCCCAGTTTCCGGATGATTGATGGACGACGCCCTTAACGAGCTCGGCGCTTATCTCAAAGATCGCCTCGGGCCGACGCTCCTCTCCTCCAAGGTTGCGCTCGGCGAGCTCTCCATCGAGGTCGAGCGCGAGGAGATCGTGCCCACTCTCGAATTCTTGCGCGACGATCCCAATTGCCGCTTTGGCTGCCTGATCGACATTTGCGGCGTCGACTACCCAGAGCGCGAGCGCCGCTTCGACGTGATCTACCATCTCTTGAGCCCCTGGCAGAACCGCCGCATCCGCTTGCGCGTGAAGACCGACGAGGCGACGCCGGTGCCGAGCGCGGTCTCGGTGTTCCCGGCGGCGAACTGGTTTGAGCGCGAAGCCTACGACCTCTACGGCATCCTGTTCTCAGGCCACCCCGACTTGCGGCGCATCCTTACCGATTACGGCTTCGAGGGGCATCCCTTGCGCAAGGACTTTCCGCTCACCGGCTTTGTTGAGCTTCGCTACGACGATGAGTTAAAGCGCGTCGTCTACGAGCCGGTGAAGCTGATGCAGGAATTCCGCAGCTTCGATTTCCTGAGCCCGTGGGAGGGAATGGACACCGCCATCCCTGGTGACGAGAAGGCCGGCGAGGCAAAGCCGCGGGCCGAGAAGGATGCCAAGCCATGAAGCCGACATTGAAGGCCGGGCTCAAGCATTCCTTCTCCTACACGGTTCCTGCGGGCAAGACGGTGCCGCATCTCTATGAGGAGTCGCCCGAGCTCGCCGCCATGCCGGAGGTGTTTGCCACCGGCTTCATGGTCGGGCTCATGGAATGGACCTGCGTGCAGCTGCTCCGTCCCCATCTCGACCCCGGCGAAGGAAGCCTCGGGGTGCATATCGACGTGGCGCACAAGGCTGCAACCCCGGTCGGCTTCACGGTCACGGTCGAAGCCGAATGCATCGAGGTGAGAGGGACCGCGCGCCAAGTTCAGCCGTGAGAGCCCATGACGGCATCGATGAGATCGGCGCAGGCACTCACGAGCGGTTCATCGTCGAGCTGGGACCGGTTCAACAAATCCGTCGCCGCCAAGGCCGCGAAGGCTGACGCCAAGGTGGACGCATGATGCAACAGGTCGAGAGGCAAAGCGGCTCCCCGCTCCCCCCTTGTGGGGGAGCACGCTCGCGCGGTTTGCGCGAGCGGAGGGGGGTGGCGGCGCAACCTCGGAAAAAAGTCAATTGGTTGGACCCCCCTCCCTATCCCTCCCCCACAAGGGGGGAGGGGAGAGCAAGCAGGATCCCATGCGCCAAATGCCTCAGGCACAGGAGTGCGTCATGTCTGCTGACACGACAGCGCCCGAGGCCGAATCCGGTCAGCGGGAAGGTGACGACCGCAAATTCACTATCAATTTCGGGCCGCAGCATCCGGCCGCCCATGGCGTGTTGCGCCTCGTGCTCGAGCTCGACGGCGAGATCGTCGAACGCGTCGATCCGCATATCGGGCTGCTCCACCGCGGCACCGAGAAACTGATCGAGTACAAGACCTATCTCCAGGCGCTGCCCTATTTCGACCGCCTCGACTACGTGGCGCCGATGAACCAGGAGCACGCTTATTCGCTCGCGGTGGAGAAGCTCGTCGGCGTCACCGTCCCGAAGCGCGCCCAGCTCATCCGCGTACTCTATTCCGAGATCGGCCGGCTCCTCTCCCACCTGCTCAACGTCACCACGCAAGCGCTCGACGTCGGCGCGCTGACGCCGCCGCTCTGGGGCTTCGAGGAGCGCGAGAAGCTGATGGTGTTCTACGAACGGGCAAGCGGCAGCCGCATGCATGCAGCTTACGTGCGTCCCGGCGGCGTGCATCAGGATCTGCCGCCAGAGCTCGTCGCCGACATCTACGCCTTCTGCGATCCCTTCCTCAAAGTCTGCGACGACATCGAGGGGCTGCTCACCGACAACCGCATCTTCAAGCAGCGCAACGTCGATATCGGCGTGGTGAAGCTCGAAGACGCCTGGGCGCATGGCTTCTCCGGCGTCATGGTGCGCGGCTCCGGCGCCCGCTGGGATTTGCGCAAGAGCCAGCCTTACGAATGCTATGCGGAGCTCGAGTTCGACATCCCCATCGGCAAGAACGGCGACTGCTACGACCGCTATCTCGTGCGCATGGAAGAGATGCGCCAGTCGGTGCGCATCATGAAGCAATGTTGCGAGAAGCTGACCACCGAGCTTGGGCCGGTGACCGTTGAGAACCACAAGATGGTGCCGCCGAAGCGCGCCGTGATGAAAAGCTCGATGGAGGCGCTGATCCATCACTTCAAGCTCTACACCGAGGGCTATCACGTGCCTGCAGGAGAGGTATACGCCGCGGTCGAGGCGCCGAAGGGCGAGTTCGGCGTCTATCTCGTCGCCGACGGCACCAATCGCCCCTATCGCTGCAAGATCAGGGCGCCGGGCTTCGCGCATCTGCAGGCCATGGATTTCCTATGCCGAGGCCATATGCTGGCCGATGTCTCGGCAGTGTTAGGATCGATCGATATCGTGTTCGGCGAGGTCGATCGCTAGGCGTGGTCAGGAGGTTGGAGGAGGGGCGATATGTGTAGATTTATCAAGCAGTTTGCCGATATTGGAGCGCCGCCGTCGCGGCCGCACTCATGTTACTTCTCGCCCTCCCGCTCAGCGCCGCTGCAGCCGACAAGGACGCTTCCCCGGAGAAGGGAGCACCCCTGAAGCCTCCGAGCCGAAGGATGCCGACAAATCCAAGGACGAAGCGAAGCCCGATGAAGCGCCCCCGCCAGACGCGAAGGCCGAGGAGGCGCCTCCAGCCGGCGGCGAGATTCAATCAGCGGTGAAGTTGAAGGACATCCTCGCCGAAGGCTTCCTGATCAGGACCACGGTGCTCGTTCCTGCCGAGGCGGTGACCAGGCAGATCGGCAAGGTCTCCTCCGACGCCATCCTTCTCACCCTGCAAAAAGAAACGGCGATCGCGGTTTGCTATTACACGCTCAAGGCTTATGTGAAGGAGGGCCTGACCGACATCGCCTCCTGCACCGTGTTCCGCTAAGAGGCGTCGTCTCGCTCTTGCGCCCGATCCAGAAACCAGAAGAAGAAGCGAGCCTATGAGCGTCCGCCGTCTCGCCGCCGAGCAGCCAGAAGACTTCGCCTTTACCCCAGAGAACCTCGATTGGGCGAAGGACCAGCTCAAGAAATATCCTGCAAGGCCGGCAGGCCTCTGCGGTGCTGCCGCTCATGTGGCGGGCGCAGGAGCAATGCGGCGGTTGGCTGCCTGAGCCCGCGCTCCGCTACATCGCCGACCTGCTCGACATGGCTTATATCCGCGTCTACGAGATCGCCACCTTCTACACCATGTTCAATTTGGCCCCGGTCGGCCGCTACTACGTGCAGGTTTGCGACACGACGCCATGCTGGCTGCGCGGCGCCGACGCGCTGAAAGACACCTGCCGCAAGCTGATCGGCGAGCCAGGCCACGTCACCAAGGACGGGATGTTCTCCTGGACCGAGGTCGAGTGCCTCGGCGCTTGCGTCAATGCGCCGATGGTGCAGATCAACAAGGACTATTACGAGGACCTGACGCCTGAGAGCTTCGAGAAGATCCTGGTCGCCTTGCGCAAGGGCCGGAAAGTGAAGCCAGGCCCGCAGGATGGCCGGCATTCCTCCGAGCCTGCGGGCGGAGTGACGACGCTGATCGCGCAAGGACTTTATGCCGAGGCGCCGGCGCGCGACTTCACGCAGAAGAGGCTGAGCTCGCTCTCATCGACGATGAGGCGAAGAAGCCCGGCGCCGCGGCAAGCGAGCGCGAAGCCGCCGTGCCGAAGCCTCCCCTTCGTGACGGCTCCGGCCGGAGACGAAAGTGATGCTGAAAGACTCCGACCGCATCTTCAAGAATCTCTACGGCTTCCACGACTGGCGGCTCAAGGCGGCGCGCGCCCGCGGCGCCTGGGACGGCACCAAGGCCATGATCGAGAAGGGCCACGAAGCCATCATCGAGGAGGTGAAGGCCTCGGGTCTCAGAGGCCGCGGCGGCGCAGGCTTTCCCGACCGGCCTCAAATGGTCGTTCATGCCGAAGCAGTCCGACGGCCGTCCGAACTATCTCGTCATCAACGCCGACGAGTTCAGAGCCAGGCACCTGCAAGGACCGTGACATCATGCGCCACGATCCGCATCTCCTGATCGAAGGCGCGCTGCTCGCGTCCTTCGCCATGCGCGCACACGTCTCCTACATCTATATCCGCGGCGAGTTCATCCGCGAGCGCGAGGTGCTGCAGGCTGCGATCGACGAGGCCTATGACGCGAAGTTGATCGGCAAGAACAATATCAACGGCTGGGACTTCGACCTTTATCTGCATCACGGGGCAGGGGCCTATATCTGCGGCGAGGAGACGGCGCTGCTCGAGAGCCTCGAAGGCAAGAAGGGCATGCCGCGGCTGAAGCCGCCATTCCCTGCCAATGTCGGCCTTTATGGTGCGCCGACCACGGTCAACAACGTCGAGTCGATCGCGGTGGTGCCGGACATCCTCCGCCGCGGCGCCACCTGGTTCGCGGCGCTGGGCAAGCCCAACAACACCGGCACAAAGCTGTTCTGCCTGTCAGGTCATGTGAACACGCCCTGCAATGTCGAGGAGGAGATGGGCGTGGATTTGCGCGAGCTGATCGACCGCCACGCCGGCGGCGTGCGCGGCGGTTGGGACAATCTGCTTGCGGTGATCCCCGGCGGCTCGTCGGTGCCGTGCATCCCGGCAAGCCAATGCAACGATCTGCCAATGGATTTCGACTCGCTGCGCGACCTGAAGAGCGGGCTCGGCACGGCGGCGGTCATCGTCATGGATAAATCCACCGACATGATCCGCGCCATCGCCAGACTGTCATACTTCTACAAGCATGAATCCTGCGGGCAGTGCACGCCCTGCCGCGAAGGCACCGGCTGGATGTGGCGGGTGCTCGAGCGCATGGCCAAGGGCCAGGCCGAAAAGGCTGAAATCGATATGCTCCTCAATGTGAGCTACCAGGTGGAGGGCCATACCATCTGCGCGCTCGGCGACGCCGCGGCCTGGCCGGTGCAGGGGCTGATCCGCCATTTCCGCCATGTCATCGAGGAGCGCATCGACGCGCAGGCGACGAAGCCGCTAGCGCCTTCAGTCCCGGTGGCGGCGGAGTAACGGCCGATGACCTGGTTCTGGGACAACGCCATAACGCTTTCGACGTTGGTCATGGCCGCGGCCGCCATCGCCGCCCTGATCTACGCCCATCTGCAAATCGCCGAGAACAAGAGGGCCGAGCGCCGCGCCAATGCCAATGAGCTTTGGCGAGAGACGCTGCGGCTCGCTTTCGACAACCCGAAGCTTTCCGACCCGACGCTGAAGCTTGCCGAGTTCGACTACGAGGCGCGCACCATCGACGGGAGCATCGAGCTGTTCCAGAAATACGAGCTCTATGTCGACACCATCCTCAACGCGAGCGAAGAGATCCTGGAGGTTTCGCCGACGACGGAATGGGACGTTGCGGTGCGCATCCAGCTCAAGCCGCATCGCGACTATTTGCATGTCGCCCTACTTTCAGAACTCCGGATACCTTGACCAATACGGACCAAGGTTCCGGCAAGTTTCTCTACGAGGCACTGAACGACCCTCGTTACACGCCGCCAGGGCCGCCGAACGTCGCGAGGATCGACGCTCCAGAAAAGAAGGCGAAGAAGCGTGCCTAAGCTCATCATCGACGGCAAAGAGCACGAGGTGCCGAACGGCGTCACCCTGATCCAGGCCTGCGGGCTCGCCGGCATCGAGATCCCACGTTTCTGCTATCACGAGCGCCTGTCGATCGCCGGCAATTGCCGCATGTGCCTGGTCGAGGTTGCAGGCATGCCGAAGCCAGTGGCCTCCTGCGCCATGAGCGTCAACGATCTCAGGCCGAGCCGCGACGGCACGCCGCCGACCATCATCACCGACTCTCCCACGGTGAAGAAGGCGCGCGAGGGCGTGCTCGAGTTCCTGCTCATCAATCATCCGCTCGACTGCCCGATCTGCGACCAGGGCGGCGAATGCGACCTGCAAGACCAGACCATGGCCTATGGCTTCGACGCCAGCCGTTTCGCCGACAATAAGCGTGCCGTCGAGGACAAATATCTCGGTCCGCTGATCGATACCTACATGACCCGCTGCATCCATTGCACCCGCTGCATCCGGTTCATGACCGAGGTCGCAGGCGTCGAGGAGCTTGGCGCCATCGGCCGCGGCGAGGACATGGAGATCACCACCTATCTCGAGCACGGCATGATGTCGGAGCTCTCCGGCAATGTTGTCGATCTCTGCCCGGTGGGTGCGCTGACCTCGAAGCCCTACGCCTTCGTCGCCAGGCCCTGGGAGCTGACCAAGACCCTATCGATCGACGTCATGGACGCGCTTGGCTCCAACATTCGTGTCGACTCTCGGGGCCGCGAAGTGTTGCGCTTCCTGCCGCGGCTGAACGAGGCCATCAACGAGGAGTGGATCTCCGACAAGACGCGCCATGTCTGGGACGGCTTGCGCGTGCAGCGTCTCGACCGGCCTTACCTCAGGCGCAACGGCAAGCTTGAGCCGGTCACTTGGGACGAGGCGTTCCGCGCCATCGCCGAGAAACTGCGCGGCCTCGACGGCAAACGCTTTGCTGCAATCGCCGGCGATCTTGCCGCAGCCGAGGAGATGTTCGCGCTGAAGCTGCTCGCCGGGCAGCTCGGCTCGCCCAATATCGATTGCCGGCAGGACGGGGCGAAGCTCGATCCTGCGCTCGGCCGCGCCACCTATCTGTTCAACGCCACGGTCGAAGGCATCGAGCAGGCCGACGCCGTCCTCTTGATCGGCACCAACCCGCGCTTTGAGGCGCCGGTGCTCAATTCCCGCATTCTCAAGCGAGTCCGCCAGACGCAAGGCCACCTCCCCATCGGCCTGATCGGCACGCAAGCGGACCTCACTTACGCCTACGGGCATCTCGGCGCTGGGCCAGAGACCCTCGCCAAGCTCGCAAGTGGAGAGCATCCCTTCGTCGAAAAGATCAAAGGCGCCGAGCGCCCGCTCGTCGTCGTCGGCCAGGCAGCGCTTGCTCGCGCCGATGGCGCTGCCGTGCTCGCGCTCGCAGCCAAGGCTGCGATGGCCATGGGGGCCGTGAGGCCCGATCTCGGCTGGAACGGATTCAGCGTCCTGCACACCGCAGCGGCGAGAGCCGCTGGCCTCGACCTCGGCCTCGTGCCTAGCGAAGGGGGCAGGGACGTCGAGGCGATTCTCGCTGGCGCCGAAAAG
The DNA here is from genome assembly GCA_963740805.1 of uncultured Alphaproteobacteria bacterium. Taxonomy (GTDB): domain Bacteria; phylum Pseudomonadota; class Alphaproteobacteria; order Rhizobiales; family Methyloligellaceae; genus Methyloceanibacter. The sequence goes on from CAVUFL010000007.1 coordinate 499,592, forward strand.
AGCGAGATCGATGCCGTCTATCTGCTCGGCGCCGACGAAATCGACATGAGCCGGCTCGGCCAGGCCTTCGTCATCTATCAGGGAAGCCATGGCGACCGTGGTGCCCATCGCGCCGATGTCATCCTTCCCGGCGCAGCCTATACCGAGAAGGACGCGATCTACGTCAACACCGAAGGGCGCCCGCAGATGACGGCCCGCGCCGTCTTCCCACCTGGAGACGCACGCGAGGACTGGAAGATCGTCCGCGCATTATCGGGGGTGCTCGGCCAGGCTCTGCCGTTCAACACCGTCGGCGAGCTCCGCGCCAAGATGTTCGCCGCCTGTCCGCATCTCGCTTTGCTCGACCAGGTCACGCCGGCCGACAGTGGCGCTGTCGGCAGGCTTGCGGCACAAGACAGCGGCAAAACCGGCAGAGATCGCTTCGGCGAGGCCATCACCGACTTCTATCTGACCAACCCAATTGCACGGGCGTCGGCGATCATGGCGCAGCTTGAGCGCCATGCATGAAGCTGGTGCAGAAGGAGCGACCGGGACCCATGGCTGAGTTCTGGTCGAGCTATGGCCTGCCCATCGCCCTCATCATCGGGCAGAGCCTGCTTCTGCTCGTCGCCCTGCTGATCGTCGTCGCCTTCCTGCTCTATGCCGACCGCAAAGTGTGGGCGGCGGTGCAGATGCGGCGCGGACCGAATGTGGTCGGCCCCTTCGGCCTGCTGCAATCCTTCGCCGATTTGCTGAAATTCGTGTTCAAGGAGCCGATCGTCCCGGCTGGCTCGAACAAGGGCATCTTCCTGCTCGCCCCGATCGTCACCGCGGGGCTCGCGCTCTCCGCCTGGGCGGTCATTCCGGTGGCAGATGGCTGGGCCGTGGCCGACATCAATCTCGGCGTTCTTTACATCTTCGCCATCTCGTCCTTGCAGGTCTACGGCGTGATCATGGCCGGCTGGGCCTCAAACTCAAAATACGCGTTCCTGGCGGCGCTCCGCTCGGCGGCGCAGATGGTCTCCTATGAAGTCTCGATCGGCTTCGTCATCATCACCGTGCTGCTCTGCGCCGGCTCGCTCAATCTCAACGACATCGTGAAGGCGCAAGACACGCCTTCGGCCTGTTCGGCTGGTACTGGCTGCCGCTGCTGCCGATGTTCGTGGTGTTCTTCGTCTCGGCGCTCGCCGAAACCAATCGCCCGCCCTTCGATCTGCTCGAGGCCGAATCCGAACTCGTGGCCGGCTTCATGGTGGAATATTCCTCGACCCCCTATATGCTGTTCATGTTGGGTGAATACGTCGCCATCGTGCTGATGTGCGGCCTTGGCACGGTCCTGTTCCTGGGCGGCTGGCTGCCGCTCTTTCCGGTGCCGCCCTTCACCTGGATTCCAGGTGTGCTATGGTTTGTGGGGAAGGTTTGCTTCCTGTTCTTCCTGATCGCCATGGTCAAGGCCATGGTGCCCCGTTACCGCTACGACCAGCTGATGCGGCTCGGGTGGAAGGTCTTCCTGCCATTGTCGCTCGCCATGGTCGTGATCGTAGCGGCCGCGCTCAAGCTTTGGCAGCAGGGAGCATGAGAGGAGACGACCCGTGAAGCGCCTTGCCGGCACCGCCAAAGCCTTGTTGCTGACCGAGTTCGTCTCGGCCTTTTGGCTTGCCATGAAATATTTCGTGCGGCCGAAGGCGACCATCAACTATCCCTTCGAGCGTGGGCCGATCTCGCCGAGATTTCGCGGCGAGCATGCCCTTCGCCGCTACCCCAACGGCGAGGAGCGCTGCATTGCCTGCAAGCTGTGCGAAGCTATCTGCCCGGCGCAGGCCATCACCATCGAAGCAGGGCCCCGCCGCAACGACGGCACGCGCCGCACCACCCGCTACGACATCGACATGGTGAAGTGCATCTATTGCGGCTTCTGCCAGGAAGCCTGCCCGGTCGACGCCATTGTCGAGGGGCCGAATTTCGAGTTCGCCACCGAGACGCGCGAGGAGCTCTACTACGACAAGGACAGGCTGCTCGCCAACGGCGACCGCTGGGAGCGCGAGATCGCCAAGAATCTGGCGCTCGACGCGCCATATCGGTAAGGGGTTACGTTGCGGGGACTATCAGGCGGCAAGCGGCGCATCGCCCACGACCAGGCGCCGTCCCAGGGCGCGCAAGGCCACATCGATGCGATCGAGCTTGGTCGCATGGTTGGGATCGAGCAGCCGCCTGATCTCGCTCTCAGCCCAACCGAGACGTTTGGCAAGGGCGACACGGGTGAGGCCGCTTTCCTTGAACGCAAGAGCGAAGGCCACCTTGGCCGCAACCTGGGGGGAAGCGGGGATGACGACTTCGCCCCGCTTCAGCTTGCTCGGACGCGGGACGCCTTCGCTTCGCTTAAGCCGGATGAGCAACGCGACATCAAGGCAATCGACGGCGCTGGACAATGCGTCGTTGCGATCTTTTCCTTCAGTAAGCGCTTCTGGCAAGTCCCGGAACGTAACGATGATGGTCCCGGGATGTTGCTTCAAACGGACTGGATAGGCGTATCGCATGGGTTACCTTCTGATGGCCTCACCGGGAATACCGAGCTGCTTAAGCACGAGACCAACATAGATCGGGGAAAGATCCCCGCTCTCAACCGTGGTCACTCTGTCCGAGCCAACATAGACTTTCAAATGCGAGCCCTTTCCGCCAACGACGCTTACGCGGAATGCCACATCATTCTTCCGGCACTACTTGCGGATGGCGGAGAGAAGCTGCTCGCGCTTCATTCCCTTAATGTCGCACAAAATTGCGCGAACCGCAATTCCGCTCGCACAAAATTGCGCGAGGCCGCATGACGCTCGGCACCCTGTTCTTCTATCTGTTCGCCGGGGTGTGCGTGGCCTCAGCCTTCATGGTGATCGCCGTGAAGAACCCGGTGCATGCCGTGCTGTTCCTCATCCTTGCCTTCTTCAACGCCGCAGGCCTGTTCGTGCTGCTCGGAGCCGAGTTCCTCGCCATGATCCTGGTCGTGGTCTATGTCGGGGCCGTGCTGGTCCTATTTTTGTTCGTGGTGATGATGCTCGATGTGGACTTCGCCGTGCTCAGAGCAGGCTTCCTCAAATATCTGCCGGTCGGCGCCACCATCGGCATTCTGCTTCTCGTCGAGCTGATCCTGATTCTGGTGGCCTGGGTGACGGCGCCTGAAATCGCCGCGCAAGCGCCCACGCCTCCCATCTCGCAAATGAGCAACACCGCGGCGCTCGGCCAGATCCTCTACACCAAATACGTCTACCTGTTCGAAGCAGCCGGTCTCATCCTGCTCGTCGCCATGATCGGCGCCATCGTGCTCACTTTGCAGCACAAGCGCGACGTGAAGCGCCAGTCGGTCGCCCGTCAGGTGGAGCGCACGCGCGAGCGCGCCGTCGAAGTGGTCGAGGTCGAGACGGGGAGGGGGCTTTCATGACCGTCGGCCTCTCCCACTATCTCACCGTCGCGGCGATCTTGTTCACGCTCGGCATCTTCGGCATCTTCCTCAACCGCAAGAACGTCATCGTCATCTTGATGAGCGTCGAGCTGATGCTGCTTGCGGTGAACCTCAATCTCGTCGCCTTTTCGGCGTTTCACCATGACCTCGTCGGCCAAGTCTTCGCCCTCATCGTGCTGACGGTTGCCGCCGCCGAGGCGGCAATAGGCCTCGCCATCGTCGTCGTCTATTTCCGCAACCGCGGCACCATCGATGTCGCCGAAATCGATCTGCTGAAAGGCTAGAAGCGCGCCGATGTATCAGGCCATCGTCTTTCTCCCGCTGATCGGCGCCATCATTGCCGGCTTCTTCGGCAGGCTGATCGGCGCCCGCGCGAGCGAGGTGATCACCACGAGCCTCGTGCTGGTCACCATGCCTCTTGCCTGGTTCGCGCTCTACCAGGTCGGCATGGAAGGCCACGAGGCGCGCATCGAGCTCTTCCGCTTCATCGATTCAGGCGAGCTGCAAACCTCCTGGGCGATCCGTGTCGACACGCTCACCGCGGTGATGCTGGTGGTGGTGACCACGGTCTCGGGTCTCGTACATCTCTACTCCATCGGCTACATGGAGGACGACCCGCACCGGCCACGCTTCTTCGCCTATCTCTCGCTGTTCACCTTCGCCATGCTGGCGCTGGTGACCGCAGACAACCTCGTGCAGCTGTTCTTCGGCTGGGAGGGCGTCGGCCTGATGAGCTACCTCCTCATCGGCTTCTGGTACCACCGCCCCTCGGCCAATGCCGCCGCCATCAAGGCCTTCATCGTCAATCGCGTCGGCGATTTCGGCTTTGCGCTCGGCATCTTTGCCACCTTCACCATTTTCAACACCGTTCAGTACGACACGATCTTTGCCTCGGCCCCAGACCAGGTCGGCAAGACCATGGAATTCTTAGGCATGCAGGTCGACGTGCTGACCCTGATTTGCCTGCTTCTGTTCATGGGCGCCATGGGCAAGTCGGCTCAGTTCCTGCTGCACACCTGGCTGCCAGATGCAATGGAGGGCCCGACTCCGGTCTCGGCCCTGATCCATGCCGCGACCATGGTCACTGCCGGCGTGTTCATGGTGGCACGCCTTTCGCCGCTGTTCGAGCTCGCCCCGATCGCGCTCGGCGTCGTCACCTTCTTCGGCGCCACCACCGCCCTCTTCGCCGCCACGGTGGGCCTCGTGCAGAACGACATCAAGCGGGTCGTCGCCTATTCGACCTGCTCGCAGCTCGGCTACATGTTCGTGGCCGAGGGCGTCGGCAACTACGGCGCCGGCATGTTTCATCTCTTCACCCATGCTTTTTTCAAGGCATTGCTGTTTCTTGGCGCCGGCGCCGTGATCCACGCTCTGCATCACGAGCAAGACATGCGCCGCATGGGGGCTTTGCGTAAGGTGCTGCCCTTCACCTGGGCGATGATGCTGATCGGCACTCTGTCGCTCACCGGCTTCCCATTCACCTCCGGCTTCGCCTCCAAGGACGCCGTCATCGAGTTGGCCTATGCCGCCGGTACGCCGATCGGCATGTACGGCTTCGTGCTGACCGCGGTCGCGGCGCTGCTTACCTCGTTCTATTCCTGGCGGCTGATGTTCCTCACTTTCGAGGGCAAGCCGCGCGAGAAGCCTGAGGTGCTGGAACACGCCCACGAGCCGCCCTGGACCATGGGCTTGCCGCTCATCCTTCTCGCGCTCGGCTCGCTTCTTGCCGGCGCCATCTTCATGCGCTTCTTCATCGGGGGAGACGAAGTCTCTTTCTGGCGCGGCTCGCTCGTGACCCATGGCGAAGCCCATCACGAGGTGCCGATCTTGGTGATGTTGGCACCAACGCTCGCCATGGCGGCCGGCTTCGCCGTCGCCTGGTATTTCTACATCACCAATCCGCTCGTTCCCTTCGGCCTCGCCAAGCGATTCCGCGGGCTCTACCAGTTCCTGCTGCACGCCTGGTATTTCGACGACCTGTACGATTTCCTGTTCGTGCGTCCCGCGAAGCAGATCGGGCGCTTCCTGTGGAAGACTGGGGACGGCACCATCATCGACGGCATCGGCCCGGACGGGGTGGCAGCGCGCGTGATCTACATCACCAACCGCGTGGTCAGGCTGCAAAGCGGCTACATCTATCACTACGCCTTCGTCATGCTGATCGGCGTGGCGCTGATCATCACTTACTTTATTTTTGCCGGGGGAGGGCTGCCGCGATGAGCTTTTCCTGGCCGATCCTCTCCACCGTCACCTTCCTGCCCCTGCTCGGCGCGCTGCTCATCGCCGCTCTGCGCGGTGGCGACGATGCTGCCGACCGCAACGCCCGCTTCATCGCGCTGTGGACCACGCTCGTCACCTTCGCTTTGTCGCTGGTGCTGTGGCGCGACTTCGACCCGAGCACGGCGCAATTCCAGTTCGTCGAGCAGCGTGCCTGGCTCGGGGTCATCAAGTTCCACATGGGCGTCGACGGCATCTCCTTGCCGTTCGTGCTGCTCACCACGCTGCTGATGCCCCTCTGCATTCTCGCAAGTTGGGTGTCGATCACCGAGCGGGTGAAGGAGTACATGATCGCCTTCCTCGTGCTCGAGACGCTGATGATCGGCGTGTTCACCAGCCTCGACCTCGTGCTGTTCTATCTGTTCTTCGAGGGCGGCCTGATACCGATGTTCCTGATCATCGGCATCTGGGGCGGTCCGCGCCGGGTCTATGCGAGCTTCAAGTTCTTCCTCTATACGCTCGCAGGCTCGCTGCTCATGCTGCTCGCCATCATGGCGATCTATTGGGAAGCCGGCACCACCGACATCCCGACGTTGCTGACCCACGGCTTCCCGGCCTCCATGCAGACCTGGCTGTGGTTCGCCTTCCTTGCCTCGTTCGCCGTGAAGCTGCCCATGTGGCCGGTGCACACCTGGCTGCCTGACGCCCACGTGGAAGCGCCGACCGCCGGCTCGGTGATCCTTGCAGGCATTCTCCTGAAGATGGGCGGCTACGGCTTCTTGCGCTTCTCGATCCCGATGTTCCCGCTCGCGTCAGCCGAGTTTGCGCCGCTGATCTTCGCGCTCTCGGTGATCGCCATCATCTACACCTCGCTCGTGGCCCTCGCCCAAGAGGACGTGAAGAAGCTCATCGCCTATTCCTCCGTCGCCCATATGGGCTTCGTCACCATCGGCGTGTTCACCCTCACCATGCAGGGGCTGCAAGGCGGCATCTTCCAGATGCTGTCGCACGGCATCGTCTCAGGCGCGCTCTTCCTCACGGTCGGGGTGATCTACGACCGCATGCACACCCGCGAAATCTCGGCCTATGGCGGGCTCGCCGACCGCATGCCGCTTTATGCCTTCTGCTTCATGGTGTTCACGCTTGCCAATGTCGGGCTGCCCGGCACGAGCGGCTTCGTCGGCGAGTTCCTAAGCCTGCTTGGCGCCTTCCGCATCAACACCTGGGTTGCGTTTCTCGCCACCACCGGCATCATCCTGTCGGCGGCCTATGCGCTGTGGCTCTATGGGCGCATCATTTTCGGCAAGCTGGAGAAGCCTGCGCTGAAATACATCACCGATCTCTCTTGGCGCGAGGTGGCGGTGATGACCCCGCTCGTCGTGCTCACCATTTTCTTCGGCTTCTATCCGGGACCGATCCTCGATGCGAGTGCGGTCTCGGTTGAAGCTCTGATCAAGAACTATCACACCGCGCTTGCCGCGGCGGAGCAAGCGCGCGTCGCGCTGCTGCCATAGGGGGAGGCCGTGTCACCAGCCTTGCATTTGTCGGTCGCGCTGCCCGAGCTGACCTTGGCGACCGGCGCCATGGTGTTGCTGCTCGTAGGCGCCTTCACGCGCAAGGAAGCGGCCAATCTCATCCTGTGGGCCGCGGTCCTCGTCCTCGCGCTCGCCGGTGTTTTCGTGCTGAGGAGCAGCGGCACGACCACCCTGTTCGGCGACAGTTTCATCGTCGATCCGTTTGCCCGCGCCCTGAAGTTGCTGACGCTCACCGGGTCCGCCGTCACGCTGATCATGTCGCTCGACTATTGGCGAGGGGAAGAGCGCCTCAAATTCGAGTTCCCGGTGCTCGTGCTGCTCGCCACCACCGGCATGCTGATGATGATCTCCGCCAACGATCTCATCGCGCTCTATGTCGGGCTCGAGCTGCAAAGTCTCGCGCTTTACGTGGTTGCCGCCTTCGACCGCCGGTCGGCCCGCTCGAGCGAGGCCGGCCTCAAATATTTCGTCCTCGGCGCGCTCTCCTCAGGCATGCTGCTTTACGGCGCGTCGCTGATCTACGGCTTCACCGGCTCGACGCTGTTCACCGACATCGCCGCCGCGGTGCAGCCCTCTGGCGTCAATCTCGGGCTCATCTTCGGCCTGGTCTTTTTGATGACGGGCTTCGCCTTCAAGATCTCGGCGGTCCCGTTCCATATGTGGACGCCCGACGTCTATGAAGGCGCGCCGACGCCGGTCACTGCCTTCTTCGCCGCGGCGCCAAAGCTCGCCGCTTTTGCGCTCACTGTGCGCACGCTGTTCGCGGCCTTCCCCTCGGTGACGCACGAATGGCAGCAGATCGTCACCTTCCTCGCCATCGCCTCGATGGCGCTCGGCTCCTTCGCTGCCATCGGCCAACGCAACATCAAGCGCCTGATGGCCTACAGCTCGATCGGCCATATGGGCTACGCGCTGGTCGGCCTCGCCGCCGGCACGGCTGAGGGCGTGCAGGGCGTGATCGTCTATCTCGCCATCTACCTCGCCATGACGCTCGGCACCTTCGCCTGCATCCTCGCCATGCGCCGCCACGGGCGCATGGTGGAGGACATCGACCAGCTTGCTGGGCTATCGAACACCAGCCCGATGATGGCTTTCCTGCTCGCCATGCTGCTGTTTTCGCTTGCCGGCATCCCGCCGCTCGCCGGCTTCTTCGCCAAGTTCTATGTCTTCCTCGCCGCCATCAACGCCGGCCTCTATGCGCTCGCGGTCATCGGCGTGCTGTTGAGCGTGGTCGGCGCCTATTATTATCTCCGCATCGTCAAGATCATGTATTTCGACGCTCCCGTCGAACGGTTCGAGCCCATGCCGGGGCTGCTTGCCGCCGTGCTCGGTGCGAGCGGCCTTTTCATCCTGTTCTATTTCGTCTATCCGGCACCGCTGGTGAACGTTGCCGAGGCCGCCGCCAAATCCCTGTTCTAATGCCGCCTTTCGCCTCATCATTGCCGAAAGTTCCCTCCGGCTACCGCCTCTTGCGGCTGGAGACGGTGGACTCGACCAACGCCGAAGCACGCCGCCGCGCGGAAAGTGGCGAGCCCGGCCCGTTATGGATCTGGTCTCTTCGGCAGTCGGCCGGACGTGGCCGCTACGGGCGACAATGGCAGTCCCAGCACGGCAATCTGTTTGCGAGCCTGCTCGTCGGCCTCGGTTGCTCGTTGAGCACGGGAGGGCAGCTCGCACTCCTTGCCGGCGTCGTGGCCTATGACACCGCGGCGAAGTTGTTGCCCGACAAGGTCCGCTCCGAGCTTCTGCTCAAATGGCCGAACGACGTGCTGCTCAAGGGCGGCAAGGTCGCAGGCATGCTGCTGGAAGGCGCAAGCGAGGCTGCTCCAAACCGCTGCAAGGTGGTGATCGGCACCGGCATCAACCTCGCAAGCTACCCGCCAGACCTTGAGCAGCCGGCGACGAGCCTTGCCGCGCATGGCGGGACGACAACGCCGGCCGAAGCCTTCGAGACCCTCGCCGCCGTCACCGATGCCTGGCTCTCCCGCTGGGGCGAGGGGGTCGCGTTCCAAACGGTGCGGCGCGCCTGGCTCGACCGGGCAGGGCCAACGGGGCGGCCATTGCGCGTGCGGCTCCCCGGCGAAGAGGCGGAAGGGACCTATGCAGGGCTCGATTCAGGGGGTGCGCTCAGGCTCCTGATGAGCGATGGTGCCGAGCGCCGCATCGCCGCCGGCGACGTGTTTTTCGCCACCTCGTGATCAATCCCCGAGCCCTAGTTTAGAGCATGTCCCGCCGTCCCGACCGACAAAGGCCAGAGTTCGTGTTCGTCCCCATTGGCGGCGTGGGGGAGATCGGCATGAACCTCTATCTCTACGGCTACGGTCCGCCCGACGACCGCGAGTGGCTCATCGTCGACATGGGCATCACCTTTGGCAGCGAGACCGAGCCCGGCATCGACGTGATTCTTCCCGACATCGGTTTCCTCGAGGCTGAGCGGCCGAGCCTAAAAGGTTTACTCCTGACCCATGCGCACGAGGATCATTTCGGCGCCGTGGTCGATCTTTGGCCGAGGCTTGGCGGCGTGCCCGTCTACGCCACGCCCTTCACCGCAGCCATGCTCAAGTCGAAGCTTGGCGAGGCCGGGCTCCTTCCCGACTTTCCGCTGCACATCGTGCCGCTGGGCGACCGGCGCACCATCGGCCCATTCGAGATCGAGCTTGTCAACATGTCCCACTCGATCCCCGAGCCGTCGGCCGTGATCATCAAGACCGATCTCGGCACGGTTTTCCATACCGCCGACTGGAAGCTCGATGAGCACCCCTTGACCAGCGCGCCGACCGACGTCGCGCGCCTCAAGGCGCTCGGCGAGGAAGGCGTCACCGCGCTGATTTGCGACTCGACCAACGCCATCCGTGACGGCATGTCGCCCTCGGAGGCCGATGTCGCCGTGACCCTCGAGCGCTTGATCGCCGAGGCGCCGCGGCGCGTGGCGGTGACCATCTTCGCCTCGAACGTCGCCCGCATCCGCTCCGTGGCCAATGCCGCGCGCGCCGCCGGGCGCAGGCTCGTGGTGGTCGGCCGCGCCATGTACCGCGTGATCGAAGCTGCGCAAGAGACCGGCTATCTCGATCCCGAGCTTGCCTTCGTCGAGGAGAATGAATTCGAGAACATTCCGGCGCGGAAGGTCGTGGCGCTGTGCACCGGCAGCCAGGGCGAGGCGCGCGCCGCCATGGCGCGGATAGCCTTGGATGAGCACCCCAATGTCAGCCTCGACGCTAGGCGACCGGGTGATCTTCTCCTCCCGAACCATCCCAGGCAACGAGAAGGCTGTCGCCCGCGTGCAGAACGGCCTTGCCGATCTCGGCATCGAGGTGATCACCGACGGCGACGCACCGGTGCATGTGTCAGGACATCCGCGGCGCGGCGAGCTCGAGCAGCTCTACCGCTGGATTCGTCCGCAGATCGCCATCCCGATGCACGGCGAGGGCAAGCACCTCGAGGCTCAAGCGCGGCTTGCCGAGAAGCTCGGCGTGCCCGAAGTGATCCGCGCGCGAAACGGGGCAATGGTGCGTCTTGCGCCTCCACCTGCCGCGATCATCGACGACGTACCGGTTGGGCGCCTCTATCGCGACGGCGCCATCATCACCCGCGCCGATGCCGGCCAAGTGCGGGAGCGGCGCAAGCTGAGCTTTGCCGGTTCCGTATCGGTGTCGCTGGTGCTGTCGGACAAGGGGATGCTGCTCGCCGATCCCGAGGTGGCACTGTCCGGTATCCCCGCCACCGACACGCAAGGCACCTCGTTCGAGACTATTGCCCGCGAAGCCGCCATCGGCACCATCGAGAGCATCCCGCGGCCGCGGCGCAAAGATCAGGCGCTCGTCAGCGAAGCTGTCCGCCGCGGCGTGCGCGCCGCCGTCAATCAGGCCTGGGGCAAGAAGCCGGTATGCTCGGTATTGCTGACGGTGATCTAGTGCTCGTGCCGGTTGACTTCGATCGCATGACTATTATTCGCTTGTCATTGCCCGGCTTGACCGGGCAATCCAGTAACCCCGGCATTCGTGGTCATCGAATTTCGGCGCTTACTGGATTCCCGCTTTCGCGGGAATGACAACAGTGGCTTCGCGTGGAGCGCGCTTAGAAAGCCGAGAGGAGTGATTGATGATCGGACGTTTGAACCACGTCGCCATTGCCGTTCCCGATCTCGCGGCGGCGGCCAAGGTGTACCGCGACACCTTGGGCGCCAAAGTCTCGCCCGCGGTCGATCAGCCGGAGCATGGCGTTACCACGGTGTTCATCGAGCTACCCAACACCAAGGTCGAGCTGCTCGGCGTGCTTGGCGACAAATCCCCGATCGCGGCCTTCCTTGCGCGCAATCCCAATGGCGGCATCCACCATCTCTGCTACGAGGTGCCCGACATCGTCGCGGCGCGTGACCGGCTCATCGCCGAAGGCGCCCGCGTGCTCGGCCAAGGCGACCCCAAGATCGGCGCCCATGGCAAGCCGGTGCTCTTCCTCCATCCCAAGGATTTTTGCGGCACGCTGGTCGAGCTCGAGCAGGCGTAAGCCATGACGCTCGCCTTCGCCATCGCCATCTATCTCGTGATCTGGTGGATCGTGCTGTTCGCCATGCTGCCGATCGGCGTGCGCACGCAAGCCGAGGAGGGCGAAGTTTCTCCCGGCACGCCGGAAAGCGCGCCGCACCGGCCAAGACTACTGCCGAAGATGCTGGCCACCACGGTGGTCGCGAGCATCGTGTTCGCGGCGGTCTACGCGATCGTCGTCCATCGCGTGATCACGCTCGACCAGATTCCCTTCCTGCCGCGCTATGAAACGGTGCACTGAGCGCGGGCGCGTGAGAGGTCTCCGCACAACAAAAAAAGCAAGGTCAAACGACCTTGCTTTCTTTGTCGTCCAATACTCCTTATCTCACCGGCCTTACGAGGCTCGCCGTCGTTCTTGACTGTCGAGATTTGCTGGCTGGATGAGCGGCTGCGCCTGCTTTACTGCTTATCAGCGCGCCTGGAGTTACTTCCTCCCAAGACTTGGACCTGGTCCAATCTCAACGCGTGACTCCGAGATCATTACCGGTCCCGAACCCTCATCACGTTGTGGCAGGGACACTAGCAAGGCCGCGCCAAATTGTCACCATGATTGTGTCTGAACGGCATAAATTCATGCCTTCGCCGCCGTTTGGCGTAGGCAGATCGCCTCAAAATTAGTCAGATCGAGAAATTCGTGGCGCCGCCGCCACGCACTGTCTCACGCTCGAATCGGTAAACGGCAGGGGCGATTCGCACGCTCTAGTGGAGAGGCGGCCCGCTCCTCCCGCGATTGCTAATGCGCAGCAAAGTAAGCTATAGCCGCAAAACGGTTTCGCCCGCCTCCACAAGCCACGAGCACGGCTCCTCATGCGCCTCAGCCGCTATTTTCTGCCCCTGTTGCGCGACGACCCGAAGGAAGCCGAGATCGTCTCCCACAAGCTGATGCTGCGCGCCGGCCTCGTCCGCCAATCAAGCGCCGGCATCTATTCCTGGCTGCCGCTTGGTTACCGGGTCCTGAGCAAGATCGAGCGCATCGTGCGCGAGGAGCAGGACCGCGCCGGCGCCCTTGAACTGCTTATGCCGACCATCCAGCCTGCCGAGATCTGGCGCGAAAGCGGCCGCTACGAGGTCTACGGCAAGGAGATGCTGCGCATCAGCGACCGCCATGAGCGCGAGATGCTTTACGGCCCCACCAACGAGGAGCTGATCACGCAGATTTTTCGCGACGGCGTGAAATCCTACAAGGAGCTGCCGCGCATCCTCTATCACATCCAGTGGAAATTCCGCGACGAGATCAGGCCGCGTTTCGGCGTGATGCGCGGTCGCGAGTTCCTGATGAAGGACTCCTATTCCTTCGACCTCACGCTCGAGGACGCGCGCATCTCCTACAACAAGATGTTCGTCTCCTATTTGCGCACTTTCAACCGCATGGGGCTGAAATCGATTCCCATGGCCGCAGAGTCAGGCCCGATCGGCGGCGACATGAGCCACGAGTTCATCATCCTCGCCGACACCGGCGAGAGCGAGGTCTATTGCCACCGCGATCTCGTCAACCTTGAGCCTCCAGGTTCCGATCTCGACTACGACAGCGATCTCTCCCCGATCATCAAGACCTGGCTAGGCAAATATGCCGCCACCAGCGAGAAGCACGATGCAGCCCGTTTTGCCAAGGAGGTGCCTGAAGCAGACCGCGTCACCGCCCGCGGCATCGAGGTCGGCCATATTTTCTTCTTCGGGACCAAGTACTCCGAACCCATGGGGTGCAAGGTTCAGGGCCCCGATGGGGGCTTGGTGACGGTGCAGATGGGCTCTTACGGCATCGGCGTGTCGCGGCTGGTCGGGGCTATCATCGAGGCGTCGCATGACGATTCCGGCATCATCTGGCCTGCGAGCGTGGCGCCGTTCGATGTCGGCCTGATCAACGTCAAGAGTGGCGATGCTGAGACCGACAGGGTCTGCGAGGATCTCTATACAAAGCTCGAGGCCGCTGGCTTGAGCGTGCTCTACGACGACCGCGACGACCGTCCCGGCGCCAAATTCGCGGCCTTCGACCTGATCGGGCTTCCTTGGCAACTGATCGTCGGACCAAAGAGCGTCAAGGCAGGAGAGGTCGAGCTGAAAGAGCGTGCCACTGGGACAAGGCACATGCTCAGCTACGATGCGGCCTTGCATCGCCTCGCAGCCTCGGCAGAGCCTGGCAGGGAAGCGGCATGAGCGGCAACGGCGCGCGCCCCAACGGCACAAAGGCCTTCTCGCCCTTCGAATGGATGGTGGCGCTCCGCTATTTGCGCGCCCGCCGCAGAGAAGGCTTCATCTCGGTGATCGCCGGCTTCTCCTTCCTCGGCATCATGCTCGGCGTCGCCACGCTGATCATCGTCATGGCGGTGATGAACGGCTTCCGCCAGGAGCTGTTCAACAAGATGCTCGGGCTGAACGGCCACGTCGTGGTGCACAGCCTCGATCCCAATTTCAGCAATTACGACGCCATTGCCGCCAATGTGCGTGGCGTGCACGGCGTCAAATACGCCCTGCCGCTGATCGAAGGTCAGGTGATGGTGTCGACGCCGTCATCCTCCACAGGGGCACTGGTGCGCGGCTTGCGCGAGGCCGACCTGAAGCAGCTGAAGGCCGTTTCCAGCAATATCCGCTTCGGCACCCTCGACGGCTTTGACGGCAAGGAGGGCGTGGCGGTGGGCACGCGGCTTGCCAACGACCTCAACGTCAAGCTCGGCGACCAGGTGACCCTGCTCACCCCGCGCGGCGCCTCGACCGCGCTCGGCACGGCGCCGCGGGTCAAGCGCTACCCGATCGTCGCCATCTTCGAGATCGGCATGTCGGAATATGATTCGAGCATCATGTTCATGCCGCTTGCCGAGGCGCAGCGCTATTTCTCCAAGCCTGACAGCATCACCGTGCTCGAGGTCGTGCTCGATTCCCCCGACGAGGTGAGCGCGCTCGGGCCGAAGATCATCGCGGCTGGCGGCTCCTCGGTCTATATCAGCGACTGGCGGCAGCGGAACGCGACCTTCTTCACCGCGCTTCAGGTCGAGCGCAACGTCATGTTCCTGATCCTCACACTGATCGTGCTCGTGGCCGCGCTCAACATCATCTCGGGCCTGATCATGCTGGTGAAGGACAAGGGCCACGACATTGCCATCCTGCGCACCATGGGGGCGACCCGTGCTGCGGTGATGCGCATCTTCTTCATCACCGGCGCCAGCATCGGCATCGTCGGTACGCTCGCCGGCCTCGCGCTCGGCGTGCTCGTCTGCCTCAACATCGAGCGGATTCGCGAATTCATCGGCTGGGTCACCGACACCGAGTTGTTCTCGCCGGAGCTCTATTACCTGTCGCAGTTGCCGGCCGAGATGGACACTGGCGAGACCGCCTCGGTGGTGATCATGGCGCTCGTTCTGTCGATCCTCGCCACGCTCTATCCCTCCTGGAGAGCCTCTCGTCTCGATCCCGTCGAAGCCTTGCGCTACGAGTAGGGGAAGGTCGTGGGGAAGCGAGATCAAGAGCCGGCGCTGCATCTCGACCGGCTCGAGCGTGCTTACGCGCAAGGCTCCCGCCTCATCGAGGTGCTGAAGGGCGCGACCGCCTCTCTCTATCCAGGTGAGGCAGTGGCTCTGCTCGGGCCCTCCGGCGCCGGCAAGTCCACGCTGCTCCATATCGCCGGCCTGCTCGAACGGCCCGACGGCGGCGCCGTGGTGATCGACGGCGTCGATTGCGTCAAGCTCGGCGACGCCGAGCGCACGCGCATGCGCCGCTCCGAAATCGGCTTCGTCTATCAGTTCCATCACCTGCTGCCTGAGTTCTCGGCGCTGGAGAACGTGGTGCTGCCGCAGCTCATTCTCGGGCTCACGCGGCGCGAGGCTGAGGAGCGTGCCATGCAATTGCTGCAGGCGCTTGGCCTCGGCGAGCGGGCCGAACATCGTCCGGCGCAGCTTTCCGGCGGGGAGCAGCAGCGCGTGGCCATCGCCCGCGGCGTCGCCAACGGACCGAGGCTGCTGCTTGCCGACGAGCCGACCGGCAATCTCGATCCGCATACTGCCGAGCGCGTGTTCGACCAGCTCTTGAGCCTCGTGCGCCAGTCAGGAGTGGCGGCGCTGGTCGCCACCCACAATCTCGACCTTGCCGCCCGCATGGACCGCGTGTTGCGCCTCATGGACGGCGCCCTGGTCGAGGAGCAGGTGACCGTGGTGCGGGTCTCCCAGGCTTAGTAGCCGCAGACAACAGACTGAAGGATAACAACTTTCCCCTATTGACGTTGGAACAAAGTAAGAACAATGTAAACGCGTGGATATCTCGGGCGGCCGGTTGCCGGTTTCCACGAATCCGCTCGCTAATGGGATCGAGGATTGAAGCGAGGACCTGACGTTGTCTGAGACAGAGCAACCCTTCGTGCATCTTCGCGTGCACTCGGCCTATTCGCTGCTCGAAGGGGCTCTGACCATTCCCCATCTCGTGACGCTCGCCGCCGAGAGCCGCATGCCGGCGCTCGCGCTCACCGACACCAACAATCTGTTCGGCGCGCTCGAATTCTCCGAGAGTTTGGCCCAGGCCAGCATCCAGCCAATCGTCGGCTGCACCCTGTCGTTGAGCTTCGCGCCAGAGGCCGATACCCAGCCGGAAAACGGCGAGCTGAGGCGGCATGTCAATCATGGCCGCGTCGCGCTCCTCGCCAAGGACGCTGCCGGCTACGCCAATCTCATCAAGCTTTCGACCGAGGCCTATCGCTATGGCGCCGACAGCGGCGAGGCTCTGGTGACGCTCTCCCATCTTGCGCTCCACCAGGCTGGGCTCATCGCGCTCACCGGCGGGCCCTGACGGCGTGATCGACCGCGCCATCGCCGCCAACGATTTCAGGTTTGCCGAAACCGCTCTGAACTCGCTCAAAAGCATCTTCGGTGACCGTCTCTATGTGGAGCTGCAGCGGCATGGGCTCCCGCAGGAGAGGGCGGCTGAGCCGCTTCTGCTCGATCTCGCTTACGACAACCATCTGCCCATCGTCGCGACCAATGAGCCCTATTTCGCGAGCTCCGACGATTTCGAAGCGCACGACGCGCTGATCTGCATCGCGCAAGGGAGCTACGTCGCCGTGGATCAGCGGCGGCGCCTGAGCCCCGAGCATTATTTCAAGAGCGCGGGCCAGATGACCGAGCTGTTCGCCGATCTGCCGGAGGCGATCGAGAGCACCATCGAAGTCGCCCGCCGCTGCGCCTGGCGCCCGCGCGAGCACGCTCCCATCCTGCCGCAATTCGTGAACGGTGCGGCCTCGTCCGTGGCCCAAGGCGAGACGGAAGCTGCCGAGCTTTGCCGCCAGTCTGAAGAGGGTCTTGCCAGAAGGCTTGCGGAACAGGGCACGGCACCTGGCTTCGATGCGAAGGCCTACGCCGACCGCCTCGCCTTCGAGCTCAACGTCATCACCGGCATGAACTATCAGGGCTATTTCCTGATCGTCGCCGACTTCATCCAATGGGCGAAGGCAAAGGGGATTCCGGTCGGGCCCGGGCGCGGATCAGGCGCAGGCTCGCTCGTCGCCTGGGCTCTGACCATCACCGATCTCGACCCCATGCGCTTCGGGCTGCTGTTCGAGCGCTTCCTCAATCCCGAGCGCGTGTCGATGCCGGACTTCGACATCGATTTCTGCCAGGACCGCCGCGACGAGGTGATCGCCTATGTGCGCGAGCGCTACGGCGCCGACCGCGTCGCCCATATCATCACCTTCGGCAAGCTGCAGGCGCGCGCGGTGCTGCGCGACGTCGGCCGCGTATTGCAGATGCCCTACGGTCAGGTCGACCGCCTGTGCAAGCTCGTGCCGCACAATCCGGCGAACCCGGTCACGCTCGCCCAAGCCATTGCCGGCGAGCCGCGGCTGCAGGAGGCGCGCTCCACCGAGCCGATCGTGGCCAAGCTGCTCGACATCGGGCAACGGCTTGAGGGGCTTTATCGCCACGCCTCGACCCATGCCGCAGGTGTGGTGATCGCCGACCGGCCACTGATCGACCTCGTGCCGCTCTACCGCGACCCTCGCGCCCAGCTCCCCGCCACTCAGTTCAACATGAAATGGGCTGAGGCCGCAGGGCTGGTGAAGTTCGACTTTTTGGGCTTGAAAACGCTGACCGTGATCGAGACCGCGCGCGAGCTTCTCGCGCGCAAGGGTGTCGCGCTCGATCCGGCGCGGCTACCTCTCGACGACCCCGCGACCTACGAGCTTCTCGCCCGCGGCGATACCGTCGGCGTGTTCCAGCTCGAAGGTGCCGGCATGCGCGACGCGCTGCGCAAGCTGAAGCCCGACCGCTTCGAGGACATCATCGCCATCGTGGCGCTCTATCGCCCTGGGCCGATGGACAACATCGACAGCTACGTCAACCGCAAGCACGGGCGCGAGCAGCCTGACTATCTGCATCCTCTGATCCAGCCGATCCTGGAAGAGACCTATGGCGTGATCATCTACCAGGAGCAGGTGATGCAGATCGCGCAAACCCTGTCGGGCTTCTCGCTCGGCGAGGCCGACCTGCTCCGCCGCGCCATGGGCAAGAAGATCAAGAAGGAGATGGCGCAGCAGCGGAACCGCTTCATCGAGGGCGCCGTCGGCAAGGGCGTCGACCGCGGCAGTGCCGAGTTCATCTTCGAGCTGGTCGCCAAGTTCGCCGGCTACGGTTTCAACAAATCTCACGCCGCCGCCTATGCGCTGATCGCCTATCAGACCGCCTATCTCAAAGCCAATCATCCGATCGAGTTCCTGGCCGCCTCCATGACGCTCGACATCGGCAACACCGACAAGCTCAACGGCTTCGCCCAGGAAGCGCGCCGCATGGGCATCCGCATCGAGCCGCCGTCGGTGAACCGCTCGGAGGCCGGCTTTATCCCGAGCGACGGCGCCATCCGCTATTCGCTCGCGGCGCTGCGCAATGTCGGCCGCCAGGCGGTCGATCATATCTGCGGCGAACGCGCCAAGCGCGGGCCCTTCAAGAACGTCTCCGAGTTTGCCCGCGCCATCAATCCGCGCCTCGTCAACAAGCGCGCGCTGGAAACCCTCGCCTCTGCCGGCGCGCTCGACGAGCTTGGCGTCGACCGGGCGACGGCGCTCGCCAATGTCGATCGCATCATGGCCGCTGGCAACCGGTCGCTCGAGGACGAGACCGGCGGCCAGAACGACCTCTTTGCCGGTGCTGCGCGCACGCCGCCGCCCATCGAGCTCCGCGCCGCCAAGCCTTGGGTCCCCACCGACCGGCTGTCGCGCGAGTTCGAGGCGGTCGGCTTTTTCCTCACCGGCCACCCCCTCGACGACTATCAGGACGTGCTCGAGGCACTTGGTGCCGAGTCCTGGGTAGACTTCGCCGCGAAGGCTCGCACTAGGCGCGTCGTCGGCACGCTTGCCGGCACCGTGCTCGCCATGCGCGAGCGCCAGGGCAAAAGCGGCAATGCTTACGCCTTCGTCGCCTTCTCCGATGCGACCGGCCAGTTCGAGGCGGTGGTGTTCTCGGAAGCCTTGGCGGCGTCGCGCGAGCTGCTGCAACCGGGCAGCGCCCTGCTGTTGGACGTCGAGGCCGAGGCTGACGGAGAGACCGTCAAGGTACGCGTCCAGCGCATTACCTCGCTCGATGCCGCTGCCGAGGCCCGCCACAGCGGCATCAAGATCTATCTCGAGGGAACGCGGGCGCTCAACTCCATTGCAGAGCAGGTGGGCGGAAGGGAAGGTCAGGGAGAGCTGAGGCTGGTACTCCGCCTCGACGATGCCGGACGCGAGGTCGAGTTCGTGCTGCCGCAAGGCATCGACGCCACGCCGAAGCAGCGGAGCGCGCTCAAGCTGGTCGAGGGGGTGGCCGCGGTCAGCGCCCTCTGACCGGCTTGAACCCCGGGGCCCGCAACCCTTGCCAAAGGAGGGTTGCGTCCCTATAAACCGCACCATCTCACACGCGGGACCTTAGCGCCGTGAGGCCAATCCAAGGGCCTCACGCTCGCTCCGGTGACCGGGAAACCGGTCTCATCATCCCGCGGCGGCAGAACCGGAAAAAGGAGAATGCAGTCCCATGGCACTGCCTAATGTTTCTATGCGCCAGCTGCTTGAGGCCGGCGTGCATTTTGGTCATCAGACTCACCGCTGGAACCCGAAGATGGCGCCGTTCATCTACGGCTCCCGCAACAACATCCACATCATCGATCTGACCCAGACCGTACCGCTGTTCCATCAGGCGCTGCTCGCCGTGGCCGACACGGTGGCCAAAGGCGGCCGCGTCCTGTTCGTCGGCACCAAGCGGCAGGCCTCCGAGGCCGTGGCGGACGCTGCGCGGTCTTGCGCCCAGTATTACGTGAACCACCGCTGGCTCGGCGGCACGCTGACCAACTGGCGCACGATCTCGAACTCGATCCGCAGGCTCAAGTCCCTGGAAGAGCTGCTTGCCGGCGAGACGCAAGGCCTGACCAAGAAGGAGCTGTTGCAGCTCACCCGCGAGAAGGACAAGCTCGAGCGGGCGCTTGGCGGCATCAAGGACATGGGTGCCCCGCCTGACCTGATGTTCGTGATCGACACCAACAAGGAGGCGATCGCCATCGCCGAGGCACGCAAGCTCAACATGCCGATCGTCGCCGTAGTCGATTCGAACAGCAATCCGGATGGGATCAGTCATCCCATTCCCGGCAACGACGACGCCGGCCGCGCCATCACCCTTTATTGCGATATGATCGCGCGTGCCGCGATCGACGGCATCGAGCGGGCGCAAGGCTCAGCCGGCGTCGACCTCGGCGCCGCCGATGCGCCGCCGACCGAGCCCGGGCTCGAAGGCGATGAGGCCGGAGAGGGAACTGAGAAGTCCTCAGACCGACGGCGAGCGCAGGCCGCAGCGGCGGAGGCCGGGACGGCCCGACGCAAGAGCCGGCAACGGCAAGGGCCCGTCGCAGGCAAGGCGAGGCCCCCCACGGGGACCGAGGCCGAGCGCCGAAGCCAAGCCTGAATAGAGTGACGATCGAAGGTTAGGGCCGGGGCAAACCAGCTCCGGCCCGATAGAGGATGGCATGACAGCGATCAATGCAACGATGGTGAAGGACCTGCGCGAGAAGACCGGCGCGGGAATGATGGATTGCAAGGCGGCACTCAACGAGACCGCCGGCGACATGGAGGCTGCGGTCGATTGGCTGCGCACCAAAGGTCTTGCCAAGGCCGCTAAGAAGGCAGGCCGCGTGGCCGCGGAAGGTCTGATCGGCGTTGCCGCCAAGGACAAGGACGCTGCGCTGGTCGAGGTCAACTCGGAGACCGACTTCGTCGCCCGGAACGACAAGTTCCAAGCGATGGTGCGCACCATCGCCAACGACGCGCTAAGCGCCAAAGGCGATCTCGACAAGCTCGCCAAGGGCAAGTATGGCGGCGGCAAGATCAGCGTGGCCGACCACCTGAAAGAGATGATCGGCTCGATCGGCGAGAACATGACGCTCCGCCGCACCGCCCATCTTGGCGTAAAGACCGGCGCGGTGGCGAGCTACATGCACAACACCATCTCGCCCGGCCTCGGCAAGATCGGCGTCATCGTCGCGCTCGAATCGACGGGCGACGCCGAAAAGCTCAAAGCCTTCGGCAAGCAGGTGGCGATGCACATCGCCGCCGCCAACCCGCAAAGCGTGGACGTGGCCGGCCTCGATCCAGCTTTCGTCGAGCGCGAGCGCGCGGTGCTCACCGAGCAGGCGAAAGAGTCCGGCAAGCCGGCGGCGGTGATCGAGAAAATGGTCGAAGGCCGCTTGCGCAAATTCTACGAAGAGGTCGTTCTCCTGTCGCAGGCCTTCGTCCACGATCCTGAGACGACCGTCGCCAAGGCGCTTGCCGCCACCGAACAGAGCGCCGGCGCGCCGATCAAGATCGTGGGCTTCCATCGCTTCGCGCTCGGCGAAGGCATCGACCGGCCCGACAGTGATTTCGCGGCGGAGGTTGCCGCGGCTGCGTCAGGATCCTAGAGGCAGGGCCCGGGGGGACGGCTGATGGCACAACCGCGCACGGGCCGACCCCTCCGCTACCGCAGGGTCCTCGTCAAGCTCTCCGGCGAGGCCCTGATGGGAAAGAACGGCTACGGCATCGACGTGGAGGTGCTGAACCAGGTCGCTGCCGATATCTGCGAGGCCGCCGATCTTGGCCTTCAGCTCTGCGTCGTGGTCGGCGGCGGCAATATCTATCGCGGCCTCGCGGCCGCCACCGACGGCATGGACCGGGTGAGCGGCGATTACATGGGCATGCTGGCTACGGTGCTGAACGGGCTCGCTCTCGGCCAGGCACTTGAAGCCAAGGGCCGCTCGGCGCGGGTGATGTCGGCCATTCCCATGCTCAGCATCTCCGAGCCTTTCATCAGGGCGAGGGCCCTTGCCCATCTGGACGACGGCCATTTGCTGGTCTTCGTCGGCGGCACCGGCAACCCGTTCTTCACCACCGACACCACGGCGGCGCTGCGGGCGGCAGAAATGGGATGCGACGTGATCTTCAAGGCCACCCAAGTCGACGGCGTCTACGACTCAGACCCGGCAAAGAACCCCAAAGCGCGCCGCTACGATGCCCTAAGCTACGACGACGTGCTGCGGCAGGACCTGCGGATCATGGATGGGGCGGCAATCGCCCTTGCCCGCGACAATCGGATTCCGATAATTGTGTTCTCCATCAAGGAAAAAGGCGGTTTGGCTGCCGTCTTGCAAGGGAAGGGGTCCTCGACCACGATATCCTAGCCCAACGCCACCCGGCGACTTCGAGGCGAACGGGCGGGAGGACAAGCTGACCCAAGTGTGGATCTCAACCGCGCGAGGAGGAAAGGCGACATGGCTGGCTTCGACCTTAAGGAGATCGAGCGGCGGATGCGTGGCGCGCTCACGGTGCTCAAGCAAGAGTTTGGCGGCTTGCGCACCGGCCGTGCCAATATGAGCCTGCTCGATCCGATCATGGTAAATGCCTATGGCAGCCAGATGCCGCTCAATCAGCTCGCCACCATCAACGTGCCGGAATCGCGGTTGATCACTGTGCAGGTATGGGACCGCTCACAGGTCGGCGCCGTTGAGCGCGCTATCCGCGAGTCCGATCTCGGATTGAACCCGGTGGTCGAAGGACAGCTCTTGCGCCTGCCGATCCCGGAGCTGAACGAGGAGCGGCGCCACGAGATCGCGAAGGTCGCGCACAAATATACCGAGCAGGCGCGCGTGGCGGTGCGCAACGTCCGCCGCGACGGCATGGAGCACTTGAAGCGCATGGAGAAGGACGGCGACATCGGCAAGGATGAGCACCACTCGCTGTCCACCAAGGTGCAGGACTTGACCGACAAGATCATCAAGGAAATCGACGAGACGCTTGCGAGCAAGGAAGCCGAGATTATGCAGGTCTAGCCGGCGAGACGGCCTGAGAGCACGATGCCTGTCACCCTTATTGGAGCACTGAGAACGTGACGCTTGCAGTTGAGGAGCTTGCCTGGTCCGAGACCGAGGTGCCGGCGCCTCGGCACATCGCCATCATCATGGACGGCAACGGCCGCTGGGCCGCCGAGCGCGGCCTGCCGCGCGCCGAGGGTCATCGCCAGGGGGTGGATAGCGTGCGGCGCACGGTCAAGGCTGCGCTCGAGCTTGGCATCACACATCTCACGCTGTTCAGCTTCTCATCGGAGAATTGGTCGCGGCCGCGGCAGGAAATCCACGATCTGTTCGGCCTCATGCGGCGCTTCGTCAGGCGCGATCTCGCCGACCTGCATAAGAATGGCGTGAAGATCAAAGTGATCGGCACGCGCTCAGGCCTCGATGGCGACATCTTGCGGCTGATCGACGACGCCGCTCTCCTCACCAAGGATAATTCGGCGCTCAACCTCACCATCGCCTTCAACTATGGCGCCAGGGACGAGATCGCCCGCGCCGCCGCCCGCATCGCCGAGGCCGTGGCCGACGGCACGCTTGACGCGTCCGATATCACGCCTGCGCGGTTCGGCTCTTATCTCGACACCGCCGATCTGCCCGATCCAGACCTGCTGATCCGCACGAGCGGCGAGCTCCGCTTGAGCAATTTCCTGCTGTGGCAACTCGCCTACAGCGAGTTCGTCTTCATCGATACCTATTGGCCCGACTTCTCGCGCGAGACTCTCGAGGCCGCGATTGCCGAGTATCAGCGGCGCACGCGCCGCTTCGGCGGCCTCAAGACGAGATCCACCGCGTGACGCCGCTCGACGTGACGCCAAGCGGCGCCGAGCCCCGCGCTCAACCCAACAAATCGGAAATGACGACGCGGCTTACCTCCGCCGTGGTGATGGCGGTGCTGGCGCTCGGGTCCGTGGTGGCAAGCATCTGGACCTTCGTCGCTCTCGCCATCGCCTCGGGCGTCATCGTCTCCTGGGAATGGGGGCGGCTGGTGCGCAAGGCCGGCTTCGACGCCATCGCCTTGATGCAATCCGCAGCCGTCGCCACCGTGGCCGTCGCCGTCGCCCTGTCCCGGCCTGGTCTTGCTCTGATTGCCGCCGCGCTCGCGCTGGCCGGAACCGGATTTGCCGCCATCACATCCCCCACGCTCGGCTGGTCGCTGTTGGGCATCGCCTATTCGGTCCTCCCCGCCTGGTCCATGGTGTGGCTCAGGAGCGATCAGACGCTTGGCGCGACCGCGCTGCTTTATCTGCTGGCCGTGGCCTGGACGACCGACACTGCCTCCTATGCCGGGGGCCGTCTGATCGGCGGCCCGAAGCTCGCCCCGAAAATTTCGCCGCGCAAGACCTGGAGCGGGCTTCTGGTCGGAACCTTCGCGCCGGCGCTGATTGGATTTGCTTTTGCCTGGTTTTTGGGGGAGACCTCGGGATGGCGCCTGGCCCTGGTCAGCGTGGTCATCGCCACTGCGTGTCAGCTCGGCGATCTGAGCGAGAGCGCGGCGAAGCGCCGGTTCGGCGCCAAGGACATGAGCAATCTCATCCCCGGCCACGGTGGGTTGCTCGACCGTATCGATGGCCTTCTCATCGCCGCAATCGCGGCGGCATTGATCGCGCTGCGCGATCCGGCCAATCCCGGCCGCGGCCTGCTGATCTGGTGAGGCGTTGCGTATGACCGTGCTCGCCGTTCAATCGCGAAACCGTCAGGCTGACTTCGCCTGGAACGCGCCCGCGGCGCATCTCGGTGCTCGGCGCCACCGGATCGATCGGCGAGAACACGCTCGATCTCGTCGGCCGCGACCCGGCGTCCTTCGCGGTGGTGGCGTTGACCGGAGGCCGCAACGCCGCGCGCCTCGCCGAGCTTGCCGTGAAGCATCGGGCCGAGCTTGCGGTCATCGCCGACGAGAGCTGCTATGCCGAGCTGCGTGCCCGGCTCGTCGGCACAGGCATCGAGACCGCGGCCGGCACTGACGCGCTAGTCGAAGCTGCCGGCCGTCCTGCCGATTGGGTGATGGCCGCGATCGTCGGCGCCGCAGGCCTCAAGCCGACGCTCGCCGCAGTCCGCCAAGGCACCTGCACCGCGCTCGCCAATAAAGAATGTCTCGTCTCGGCCGGCCCCATCTTCATGCGCGAGGTCGCGCATTACGAGACCGCGCTGCTGCCCGTCAATTCGGAGCACTCAGCGGCGATGCAGGCGATGGCCGGCGACGTTCCTGAGAGCATCGAGCGTATCTGCCTCACGGCCTCTGGGGGCCCGTTCCGCTCGTGGAGCCTCGCCGACATGGAAGAGGTGACCCCGAAACAGGCGCTCGCCCATCCTAACTGGTCGATGGGTCCGAAGGTCACCATCGATTCGGCGACGCTGATGAACAAGGCGCTCGAGCTAATCGAAGCTCATCATCTATTCTCGGTGGCGGCAGATCGGCTGTCGGTGCTGATCCACCCGCAATCCATCGTGCACTGTCTCGTTCATTATCGCGACGGCTCGGTGCTGGCGCAGATGAGCTGCCCCGACATGCGCACGCCGATCGCCTACAGCCTTGCCTGGCCGAATCGCATGCAGGCGCCGACCGCGCGGCTCGATCTTGCCAGCCTCGGCGCGCTGTCCTTCGAGGCGCCGGACGAAGATCGCTTCCCGGCCTTGCGGCTTGCACGTAACGTGCTTGCCGCCGGCGGCAGCGCGAGCACGGTGCTGAACGCAGCCAATGAAGTCGCGGTGCAAGCATTTCTCGACGGCCGCATCGGCTTTTTGGGGATCGCGGCCCTGGTCGAGGCCACGCTCGGACCGCTCGGCCCACATTTCCGCAACTTCGCCCGATAGCGTCGATGAGGTCCTCGCCATCGACGCCGAAGCGCGGGCCATCGCGCTCTCGCAGCTCCTCCGATTTGCACAATCGGCTCAGGCGCGCTAGGAAGCCCTCAGCATTCAGGATACCCTATGGACACGATACTCAAGCTTTCAGGCTTCGGCGACACCGTGCTCTCTTATCTGCTTCCCTTCCTGTTCGTGCTCACCATCGTGGTGTTCTTCCACGAGCTCGGCCATTTTCTGATGGCCCGCTGGTGCGGCGTGGCAGTCAAGACATTCTCGATCGGATTCGGTCCCGAGATCGTGGGCTTCAACGACAGGCACGGCACGCGCTGGCGGCTGTCGTGGATCCCGCTCGGCGGCTACGTGAAGTTCATCGACGACGAGAATGCAGCGAGCGCAGGCCAGCGGCCTCTGGAAGCGCTGAGCGAGGACGAGCGCAAGCACAGCTTCCAGGGCAAGTCGCTCGGCGCCCGCGCCGCCATCGTCGCCGCCGGGCCGATCGCCAATTTCGTGCTGGCCATCGTCATCTTCACCGCGATCTTCACCTTCTTCGGCGAGCGGAGCACCGCTGCCAAGGTCGACATCGTCAATCCCGGCAGCGCCGCCGAGCGGGCGGGCTTCAAGCCCGGAGACCTCGTGGTCAAGATCGACGGCACGACGATCGAGAACTTCGGCCAGATGCAGCGCATCGTCGGCATGAGTCCCAACCAGCAGCTTCATTTCGAGGTGGAGCGCGAGGGCAAGCCTGTCGAGCTGACCGCCACGCCCGAGCTGAAAGAGATCACCGACAATTTCGGCAACACCATGCGTATCGGCCTGTTGGGCATTCAGCGCAGCGCCTCGCCAGACGATTGGACCTTGAAGCGGCACGACCCGCTGACCGCCTTCGTCATGGCGGTAAAGGAATGCTACTTCGTGATCTCCCGCTCACTTGGCTATCTCTATGACGTGATCACCGGCCGCGAAGCCGCCGATCAGCTCGGCGGCCCCATCCGAATCGCGCAAGTGTCGGGACAAGTTGCCACGGCAGGATTCTTTGCCCTGCTCAATCTCGCCGCCATAATTTCGGTGAGCATCGGGCTGATCAATCTCTTCCCGATTCCCATGCTCGATGGCGGTCACTTGCTGTTTTACGGAATCGAGGCGATCCGCGGCAAACCTTTGAGTGAAAACATCCAGGAAATCGGTTTCCGCA
Source organism: uncultured Alphaproteobacteria bacterium (assembly GCA_963740805.1). Classification (GTDB taxonomy): domain Bacteria; phylum Pseudomonadota; class Alphaproteobacteria; order Rhizobiales; family Methyloligellaceae; genus Methyloceanibacter. The sequence goes on from CAVUFL010000007.1 coordinate 526,631, forward strand.
TTGGCCTTGCCTTCGTCCTTATGCTAATGATCTTCGCGACCTGGAACGACTTGATTCACTTGAAGTTTCTCTAAGCTGCGGCGTCAATCAATACACAACGACTACGCGTAGTTTTCCTTGCACCCCCCCGTGGGGGTTTCGGACCAAAATCGGCCACAAAAACTGGCCACTTTCGATCCTGGGCTCTGCGCGTCCAACGGGGGATCGGTGTTTGAGGGGACGACACCAGTGATGGTGCGGTCGTGGTTGGCTAGAGGGCTGTCTGCGGCCCTGCTCGCAGCAGGTGCGATCGTGCTGTCCATCGGCATGAGCGCGAGCCTGGGCGAGCTTTCCGCCTACGCGCAGGCTGGCCCCGCCGTCGGCGCCATCCGCGTCGAAGGCAATAAGCGCGTCGAGCCCGAAACCGTCCGCACCTACCTCACCTTCAATGTCGGCGATCCCTACGACCTCGCTAAGGTCGACGAATCGCTAAAGGCTCTATTTGCCACCGGCTTGTTCCAGGACGTTCGCATCCGGCGTGAAGGCAGCACGGTGGTGATCGTGGTGGTCGAGAACCCGATCGTCTCCAGGGTCGCCTTTGAAGGCAACAAGGAGGTCGAAGACGACGCGCTGACCGCCGAGGTTCAGCTCAAGCCCCGCACGGTCTACACCCGAGCCCGGGTCCAGGCCGACGTGCAACGTATTCTCGACGTCTACCGCCGCCAGGGCCTCTATGCGGCCCAGGTCGATCCCAAAATCATCAAGCTCGAAAACAACCGTATCGACGTCGTGTTCGAGATCAACGAGGGACCGACCACCAAGGTTCGCGCCATCAACTTTATCGGCAACTCCGCCTTCAGCGATTCTCAGCTTCGCTACGTGATCAGCACCACGCAGACCACGCTGCTAAGCTTCTTGAAGAACACCAACATCTACGACCCCGACCGCCTGAACCTCGATCGCGAATTGCTGCGCCAGTTCTATCTCAAGAACGGCTATGCCGATGTTCGCGTCATTTCGGCAACCGCCGACCTCGACCGCGACGGACGGGGCTTTTTCATCACCTTCACCCTCGACGAAGGCCCGAAATACCGGTTCGGAGACATCGACATCGAGACCACGCTGCCCTCGCTCGACGTGCGCGCGCTGCGCCGGTCCATCGTGACCAGAACGGGCCGTGTCTATAACGTGCAAAGGGTCGAGAGTACGGCCGAGGCCCTGACTATCACCTCCTCGCAACAGGGTTATGCCTTCGCGCAAGTGCGGCCCCGCTTCGACCGCGATGAAGTGAATCGGCGCATCAACATTACCTTTTCCATCGAGGAAGGCCCGCACGTCTATATCGAGCGCATCAACATCGTCGGCAATTTCCGCACCCACGACGACGTGATTCGCCGCGAGTTCAGTCTCGCCGAGGGCGACGCCTTCAACCGGCTGCTCGTCGAGGCTGCCCGGCGGCGATTACGCTCGCTCGGTTTCTTCAAGTCCGTCGATATCGACACCGAGCCGGGGAGCGCTCCGGACCGCGTCGTGCTCATCGTCAAGGTGCAGGAGCAGCCGACCGGCGAACTGTCCTTTGGCGCCGGCTACTCCACCAGCGAAGGCGTGATCGGCGACATCAGCATCACCGAGCGCAACCTGATGGGCAAAGGCCAGTATGTCAGGCTCGGCTTCTCCGGAAGCCTTGAACGCGCCCAGGTCGACTTCAGCTTCACTGAGCCGCATTTCCTCGATCGCAACCTTGCGGCGGGTTTCGACCTCTTCCACAAGGAGGTCGACTTCACCAACGTTGCGTCCTACCGGGAGCGCGACACCGGCGGCAATCTCAGGATGGGATTTCCGATCGCCTTCAATACCCAGCTTGGTCTTCGCTACCGGTTAGAGCGCGAGGAAATCTACGATGTCGCCAACAACGCCTCGCTCGCGGTGAAGGCCGCCGAAGGCGAATCCATCGTATCGAGCGTCGGCTTCACGGTTGCCTACGACACCCGAAACCTGCCTCAATCGCCGACCAGCGGTATCTTCTCGTCCTTCTCCGAGGATTTCGCGGGCGTCGGCGGTGATGTGAATTATTTCAGGTCGGTGGTCGATACGCGCGGCTACTATCCGCTCACGCCGAAGATCACCCTGGTCGGTCGCGTCCAGGGCGGCTTCATCGATGGATGGGGCGGCGAGGACGTCCGCATGACGGACCTGTTCTTCAAAGGCGGCGAAACCATCAGAGGCTTTGAACGGGCGGGCATCGGCCCGCGCGATGCCTGCGAAGACATCACCACCGGTAAGCGCGTCAAAGATTGCTCCAAAGATCCTCTGGGCGGCGAGGCCTTCTGGGCAGCGACTGCCGAGGCTCGCTTCCCGCTTCCCTTCGTTCCCGACAATCTCGGCATGCAGGGCGCCGTGTTCGTCGATGCCGGATCGCTGTGGTTGCCGAGCGGGCTTGCCGAGTTTGCCGTGGCCACGGAAAGGAGTTTCATCAACGACGGTCCGGACGTCCGCCTGTCGACCGGCATCAGCCTCATCTGGCAATCGCCGCTCGGACCGCTCCGCGCTGATCTCGCGCAGGCCTTGCTCAAGGCCTCCTACGACAGGACCGAGATATTCCGCTTTGGCGCCTCGACCGCCTTCTAGGGGCTTGTTTCTGCCCGCCGCTTGGCGTCATTAGCTGAGCCACGCCCCCCTTCGGTGAGTATTCGATGGAACATCCGGGCTTTTTTGAGCGTGCTGGCCCCTTTTCCTTGCGCGCCATGGCCGAGGCCGTGGGAGCGGCCCCCGCCGGCGAGGTCGACCTCGACACGAAAATCAAGGATGTGAGGCCGCTCGATGCAGCGGGGAGAGGGGACCTCTCGTTCCTCGACAACCCGAAATATCTGCCGCTCTTCACCCATACCGGCGCCACGGCCTGCCTCGTCGCCCCCAAATTCGCCGGCAAAGGCTCCGGCCGGAACCGCAGCCCTGGTGACGCCAGAGCCCTATCGCGGCTTCGCCAAGGCCCTCGCTTTGTTCTATCCCGACGCGCTGAAGCCCAAGGCGGCGCAGGACGGCGCCCGCGGCGCAGCGGAGAGCGTCCATCGCAGTGCGCGCCTGGAAGAGGGTGTCACGGTCGAGCCTGGCGCGGTGATCGGTGCTGAGGCATCGATCGGACGCGGCACCACCATCGCCGCGGGCAGCGTGATCGGCTACCGCGTCTATGTCGGCCGCGATTGCTATGTCGGCCCCAATGTCACGCTGACCCATGCCCTTATCGGCAACCGCGTGACCATTCACGCCGGCGCCTCTATCGGCCAGGACGGCTTCGGCTTTGCCATGGGCCGGGCCGGGCACCAAAAAGTGCCCCAGATCGGGCGCGTTATCATCCAGGATGACGTGGAAATTGGCGCAAATACCACAATCGACCGCGGCGCCTTAAGGGACACGGTCATTGGCGAAGGCACGAAAATTGATAATCTCGTGCAAATTGGGCACAACGTGGTTGTTGGAAGGCATTGCATCATCGTGGCACAAACCGGTATTTCCGGTAGCGCCGAGCTTGGAGATTTTGTGGCCCTGGGCGGCCAGGTTGGCGTCGTAGGCCACGTCAAGATCGGCGCCGGTGCCCAAATCGCCGGCAGCAGCAATGTGCGAGGCGACGTGCCGCCGGGGGTGCGGTGGGGGGGAACCCCTGCCAAACCGACGCGCCTGTGGTTTCGCGAGCTTACCATTTTGCGCCAGCTCGCCGAGCGCAAGGACTTGAAGTTCGATGATAAGGATAGGGGCGACTAGAGCATTGCCGGTCGCATCAGGAGCGAATGGGGATGAATGAGAGCGGCGCAAAGTCAAAGCTGGGGAGGGCGGAGACCACCGACATCCTCAAGCTGTTGCCGCACCGATATCCGTTCCTCCTTGTCGACCGCATTATCGACATGGACGGGGACCGCTCCGCCACCGGCATCAAGAACGTGACGGCGAACGAGCCCTATTTCCAGGGGCACTTCCCCGGCAATCCGGTCATGCCGGGCGTGCTTCTGATCGAGGGCATGGCGCAAACCGCCGGCGCGCTGTGCATGCACCATATCGAGGAATTCAAGGAGCCGCCGCTCGTCTATTTCATGGCCATTGACAAAGCTCGCTTCCGCCGCCCCGTGGTTCCCGGCGATACCGTGCATTACCACGTGCAGAAGATCCGCAATCGTGGCCGCGTCTGGCGCTTCCGGGCGCAGGCGCTGGTTGACGGCGCCATCGTTGCCGAAGCGGAAGTCAGCGCCGTCATCGTCGAGACAACTGAGCCTGTCGAGACCATCGAGACCTAGAGTTCAAAGTTCCACGCATGGCCAACATTCATGCGACCGCCGCGGTCGACCCGAACGCTGACCTCGGCGACGATGTTGCGATCGGGCCGTTCTGCGTTGTCGGACCTCAGGTGAAGCTCGGCCGGGGCGTCGTACTGCATTCGCATGTCGCGGTGGTCGGGCGGACGACGATCGGCGATTCCTGCCAGGTGTTTCCCTTCACCTCCATCGGTCACATCCCGCAAGACCAGAAATATCACGGCGAGCAGAGCAGCCTCGACATCGGATCGCACACCGTCATCCGCGAGCACGTGACCATCAATCCCGGCACCGAGGGTGGAGGACTTGTCACGCGCGTCGGCTCGCACTGCCTGTTGATGGTGGGAGCGCATGTCGCCCATGACTGTCAGGTCGGCGACCACGTCATTCTCGTCAACAACGCCACGCTTGCGGGCCATGTGACCATCGGCAACCATGCCATTCTCGGCGGCCTATGCGCGGTGCATCAGTTTGTGCGCATCGGCGCCTATGGTTTCGTCGGCGGCATGTCCGGCGTGGAGAAGGACGTCATTCCCTTCGGCATGGTTCTCGGCAACCGCGCCTATCTGTCAGGGCTCAATATCGTCGGGCTCAAGCGCCACGGTTTTCCCCGAGATCAGATCCATGAACTCCGCCAGGCCTATCGTATGCTGTTCTCGAGCGAAGGCACGTTGATGGAGCGTCTGGAGGACGTGGAGAACATGTTCGCGCCAAATCCGCTCGTCCGGCAGATCACCGAATTCATCAAGTCCCATTCCGATCGCTCATTCTGTGTCCCGAACAACAATGTCCCAGCGCCGAGCCAAAGCTGAGCTCAGTCCTTCGGCGGCTGACCTCGACACCAAGCAGGACGGCCCGCTCGCCATCATCGCCGGCGGCGGGACGCTTCCGATTGCGCTCGCCGCTGCGGCGGCGGCACAAGGCCGAGCCGTGCATGTCATCGGCATTCGCGGGGAGGCCGACGCGAAAATATCGCGCTTCCCCCATACCTGGTTGAAATGGGGAGAGGTCGGCAAGCTGTTTGCCACCCTTGAGGGCCTGGGCTGCCGGGATCTTGTGATTATCGGCTCGGTTTCCCGGCCGGATCTCGCCAATGTCAGATTCGATTTCGGCGCCATCAAGAATTTCCCGTTCCTGCTCAGTCTCGGCGTGGGAGGCGACGACCAAGTGCTGTCGAGCGTGGTGCGCTTCCTCGAAGGCAAGGGCTATCGCGTGTACGGTGCAGGCGAGGTCGCCCCGGAGCTGCTCGCTGCGGAAGGAACCCTCGGCGCCAAGGCCCCATCGCCGGACGATCGCGCCGATATCGAAACGGGCTTTCGCGTGGTCTCGGCGCTCGGGCGTCTCGATGTGGGTCAGGCCGCGGTCGTGGTGAAGGGCCGCGTGCTCGCCGTCGAGGCGGCGGAAGGCACCGACGCCATGCTTGCCCGCTGTGCCGAGTTGCGCAAAGGCGGGCGCCGCCGCGGGCTCGCCGGCGTGCTTGGTCAAGGCGCCGAAGCCTGGACAGGAGGAGCGCGTCGATTTGCCGACCATCGGCCCTGACACGGTCGAGCTCGCAGCCCAGGCCGGTCTCGCCGGCATTGCGGTCGCTGCGGGCCGGGTGCTCATCGCCGACCGGGACGCGACCATCGCGGCAGCCAGCCAACATGGGCTGTTCCTGGTCGGCCAGAAGCTTGCCCGCGACCAGGATGCCTAGTCAGCGGAACGCCCCGCCGGCCTCCCCGGCCCAGCGGCCGCTGAAGCTGTTTCTGATCGCCGGCGAACACTCCGGCGACGCCCTTGGCGGCAAGCTCATCGAGGCGCTTCGCGCCCAGTCGACAAGGCCGCTCGAGCTTCGAGGTGTCGGCGGCGAGCTGATGGAAGAGCAGGGCTGCCCTTCGCTCTTTCCTCTGTCAGAGATCGCCGTCATGAGCCTCGTCGACGTGCTGCCGCGGCTCCCCAACATCTGGCGGCGCATCCGGCAATCGGTGGACGCCGTGATCGCGCAAGCGCCCGACGCGCTCGTGATCCTCGACAGCCCCGAATTCACCCATCAGGTCGCCAAGCGCGTGCGGAACCGCGCGCCGCAAATCCCGATCATCGACTATGTCTCGCCGAGCGTGTGGGCCTGGCGCCCTGGCCGGGCGCGCAAGATGCGCCGCTATGTCGATCATATCCTCGCCATTCTGCCGTTCGAGCCTGAGGCGCATCGGCGCCTCGGCGGCCCGGAGTGCAGCTATGTCGGTCATCCGCTGATTGAGAAGCTCGACTGGATGCGGAACCGCGATGCGGAAGCCTTGCGCGGGCGCCTCGGCATTCCCCAGGACCGCGACGTGCTTGTGGTCCTGCCCGGTAGCCGAACGAGCGAGGTAAAGCGGCTGATGGCACCTTTCGGCGAAGCCTTGCGCCTGCTGCAAGCCGAGATCGGGCCGTTCGAGGTGGTTCTGCCTGCGGTGACAAGCGTTCGCCCGCTGATCGAGGAGGGACTTAAAGGCTGGCCGGTGACACCGCATGTCGTCAGCAGCGAAGCCGACAAATTCGCCGCCTTCAGGCTCGCGCGCGCCGCGCTTGCCGCCTCAGGCACCGTGACGCTCGAGCTCGCGCTCGCCGGCACGCCCATGGTCGTCGCCTATCGGGCAGACCCGATCGCGAGCAGCTTGCGCTTTCTGCTGATCGCCCATTCGGTGGTGTTGCCCAATCTCATCCTCGGCGAAAACGTCTTCCCCGAGCTGCTCAATAAAGACTGCAACGGCGCGTCGCTGAGCCAAGCCCTTTTGCCACTCATGCGGGGAGGGCTAGAACGCGACGAGCAGCTCGCCGGCGTCGCCTCCGTGCTCGAATGCGTGCGCGAGACCGATGAAGCTCCGAGCGCCAAGGCTGCGCGGATCGTGCTCGCTTACGCCGAGCAGGACAGCAGCGCTCTCGCCCCGTTTCAGCGATCGCCGATCTGGATGTAGCTACGCTCGGTCGGGCCGGTATAGAGCTGACGCGGCCGGCCAATGCGCTGCGACGGGTCTTCGATCATCTCCTTCCACTGGGCGATCCAGCCGACCGTGCGGGCGATGGCGAACAGCACGGTGAACATGTCGGTCGGGAAGCCGAGGGCTTTCAGGGTGATGCCCGAATAGAAGTCGATGTTCGGATAGAGCTTCTTCTCGATGAAATAATCGTCGTTCAGCGCGATGCGCTCGAGCTCCATAGCCACCTGCAGGATCGGATCGTCCTTGTGGCCGACCGCTTCGAGCACCTCATGGCAGGTCTTCTGCATGATGCGAGCGCGCGGATCGTAGTTCTTATAGACCCGATGGCCGAAGCCCATCAGGCGGAAGGAGTCGTTCTTGTCCTTCGCCCGCCTGATAAATTCGGGGATACGATCGACCGTGCCGATTTCCTGCAGCATCTCGAGCGCCGCCTCGTTGGCGCCGCCATGCGCCGGTCCCCACAGGCAGGCGATGCCGGCTGAGATGCAGGCGAAGGGATTGGCGCCGGACGAGCCGGCGAGCCTGACCGTCGAGGTCGATGCGTTCTGCTCGTGGTCGGCATGGAGGATGAAGATGCGGCGCATGGCCCGCGCAAGGATCGGATCGACCTTGTACTCCTCGCACGGCACGGCGAAGCACATGTGCAGGAAGTTGGCAGAGTAGTCGAGCTCGTTGCGCGGATAGATGAAGGGCTGGCCGATCGAATATTTGTAGGCCATGGCGGCGATGGTCGGCATCTTGGCGATCATGCGCACGCTCGCCATCTCGCGCTGGATCGGATCCTTGATGTCGATCGAGTCGTGATAGAAGGCCGAGAGCGCGCCGACCACGCCGACCATGACGGCCATCGGATGCGCGTCGCGGCGGAACCCGGTGTAGAACCGGGTCATCTGCTCATGCACCATGGTGTGGCGCGTGATCAGATTGCAGAACGTCTCGTACTGCTCCTTGGTCGGCAGCTCGCCATAGAGCAGCAGATAGCAGGTCTCCATGAAGGTGCCGTGCTCGGCGAGCTGGTCGATGGGATAGCCGCGATAAAGCAGCACGCCCTTTTCGCCGTCGATAAAGGTGATCTTCGACTCGCAGCTCGCCGTCGAGGTGAAACTCGGATCGTAAGTGAAGTGGCCGGTCTCGGCGTAAAGCGTGGTGATGTCGATCACGTCCGGGCCGAGAGTGCCCTTGCGGACTGGCAACTCGTGGCGCTCGCCGGCGACCACCAAGGACGCCTCGGCCCCGACCGGTTTGCCGATATAGCTTTCTGCGACGCTCATGAGAGCCTCCTGGAACCCCTATGCGATGAGATGAACCCAACGCCTACTGCGGCGCATTCTGCCAGCAGTTCAGAATTTGGCGTAGTAAAATTTTTTGCACTGCGGGATAGATGCGACAAATGTGACGCGGTGCAACAAGATTATGCACAAACGTTAAGCAGATCACGTTTGCAGCGCCTTATCGCGAATGCGCGCCAGCGATTCCTCGCGGCCAAGCACCTCGAGCACATCGAAAATGCCTGGTGAGGTCGCACGGCCGGTCAGGCTTGCACGAAGCGGCTGCGCCACCTTGCCGAGCTTTAACCCTGCCTCCTCGGCATAGGCCCGCACGACCGCATCGAGGGCCTCCGGCGTCCAGCGATCGACGCTTTCGAGCCTGGGCAGGAGAGCGCCAAGAGCTTTGCGTCCAGCCTCGTCGAGCAGCTTCTCGGCTTGCGCATCGAGCGCGATCGGGCGCTTGGCAAAGAGATATTCGGCATTGTCGAGGATCTCGACCAGCGTCTTGGCGCGCTCCTTCAGGCCGGGCAGAGCGCGCTCGAGCTTGCCCCAGCCTACCGTGCCGATCTTGGCGGCGAGCTCTCCGCCATTCGGCAGCTCGGGCACGAGAGCCTTGAGCCTCTGCATGATCTCGGCGTCGGGCGTGGCTCTGAGATAATGCCCGTTGAGGTTCTCGAGCTTGGCAAAATCGAAGCGCGCGGCCGACCGGCCGATGGCATCGAGATCGAACCAGCGGATCATCTCCTCCGTCGACATGATCTCGTCGTCGCCATGGCTCCAGCCGAGCCGCACGAGATAATTGCGCAAGGCCGCAGGCAGATAGCCCATGGTGCGATAGGCCTCCACGCCGAGCGCGCCGTGGCGTTTCGACAGCTTGGCGCCGTCAGGTCCGTGGATCAGCGGCACATGGGCGAAGACCGGCGTCTCCCAGCCGAGCGCCTTGTAGATCTGCGTTTGCCGCGCGGCATTGGTGAGGTGATCGTCGCCGCGGATGACATGGGTGATGCCCATGTCGTGGTCGTCGACCACCACCGATAGATTGTAGGTCGGCGTTCCGTCGCTGCGCAGGATGACGAGGTCGTCGAGATCCTTGTTGGCAAAGACCACGCGTCCCTGCACCCGGTCCTCGATGATCGTCTCGCCCTCGCGGGGCGCCTTGAAGCGGATAACGGGCGTGATGTCGACCGGAGCGTCGCTTTCGTCGCGATCGCGCCAGGTGCCGTCATAGCCGGGGGCGCGGCCCGCCGCCCGCGCCATCTCGCGCATGGCAACCAGCTCCTCGGCGCTCGCATAACAGCGATAGGCTTTGCCCTCCGCGAGGAGCTGCTCGGCAGCCTCGCGGTGGCGCGCGGCGCGCGCGAGCTGATAGACGGGCTCGCCGTCCCAATCGAGCTCAAGCCAGCGCAACCCGTCGAGGATGGCGAGGATGGCGCCTTCCGTCGAGCGCGCCCGGTCGGTGTCCTCGATGCGGAGCAGCATCTTGCCGCCCTTGGCTCTCGCGTAGAGCCAATTGAACAGTGCCGTGCGCGCGCCGCCGATATGCAGATAGCCGGTGGGGGAGGGCGCAAAGCGCGTGACGACGGTGGAAGTCATTTAGGCGACAAAACCCTAGGTGGAATTTGCGAAGGACTCGATGCCTGCCTGATGTAGCATAGGGACGGGGAAAGGTCAGAGCAGAGGCATCGGCGATGCCGGGCCGGGACGGGCACGCCTCAGGGTACTGGGGAAACGGGCCGCGGGGCCGCATCAGCGGCGCGGTGCTCCTTGTCGCGGCACTCAGCCGTACCCTGGAGGCCGAGTCAGACCGCCTGTCGCTCTGGATCCCCGTTCTCTTCGCCGGCGGCATCCTCATCTATTTCGGCCTTCCCGAAGAGCCTCGCCTGCTCTCCGCCGCTGCTCTCGTCATGGCGGCGACTGGGATTTACCTTGCGGCACGAGGAACCGGGCTCGGCCTCGTCGTGGGCGGCGCGGCGCTTGCGCTTGCCGCCGGCTTCGCCACGGCGAAACTCCACACCGAGATGGCGCGCGCGCCCGTGCTCACCAAGGAGATGCGCGGCGTCACGGTGAAGGGCTGGGTCGAGCTTTACGAACCTCGCGACAAGGCGAGGGCCAGGATCACGCTGCGGGTGATCGCGCTCGGGGAGTTGCCGCCGGAGGAGACGCCCTATCGCGTGCGCGTGACGCTTCCCGCCGCGAGCGCGAAGGTCGCAACCGGCGAGGCGGTCTCGCTCAAGGCCACGCTCAGGCCGCCGCCTGAGCCGATCGTGCCCCACGGCTTCGACTTCGGGCGGACCGCCTGGTTCGATCGCTTAGGCGCGTCCGGCTACAGCACTGGAACCATCGCTGCGCTTGCCGACGCGGGCCAAGCCCCCTTCGGCTTGCAGCTTTGGGCCGCGATCGACCGCCTCCGCTCCCTGGTCAATGCTCCGCATTCGCGCAAGCCTCCCCGGCGAGAGGGGGGAGATCGCCGCGGCGCTGATCACCGGCGAGCGCGCCGGCATCTCCGAGGAAGACAATCAGGCCATGCGCAATTCAGGCCTGTTCCACATTCTCTCGATCTCTGGCCTGCACATGGTGATCATGGCAGGCACCGTATTCTGGCTGGTCAGGGCGGGGCTAGCGCTCATCCCTTCCATCGCGCTCCGCTACCCGATCAGGAAATGGGCGGCCGGAGCAGCACTCGCCGCAGCGCTCTTCTACCTGCTTCTATCCGGCGCGGCGGTGCCCACGGTGCGGTCCTGGATCATGATGAGCATCGTGCTCCTGGCCATGATCCTCGACCGGCCTGCGCTCACCATGCGCAACGTGGCGCTCGCTGCCCTGCTGATCCTGTTGGTCACGCCGGCAAGCCTGTTCGATCCGAGCTTCGAAATGTCGTTCGCCGCCGTGGTCGGCCTCGTCGCCCTGGTCGAGGCGAACAGCCAAGCGCGCGGACGACGGCGCGCAGGACGTGAGCTTCCTTTGGCGCGGCTTGCGCCGGCTATGGTCCATCGTCGCCGCCGATATCGTGACCACGCTCGTCGCCACCGCAGCGGTCGCACCTTTCGCCATCTATCATTTTCACCGCCTGTCGCATTACGGGGTCGTCGCCAATCTCATCGCCTTGCCGCTGGTCGGGCTGCTGATCATGCCGTTCGCGCTTGTTAGCCTGCTCGTCATGCCGTTCGGGCTCGAAGCTTGGCCGCTCCAGGTCATGGGGCTCGGCATCGCCCTCCTCGTCGCCACCGGAAAATGGGTGGCCTCGTGGCCTGGCGCCGTCTCGGTGCTGCCGTCGATCTCGGGGACTGCGCTGTTGCTGATCGTGCTTGGCGGGCTCTGGCTGTGTCTATGGCAGACGCGCTGGCGGGCGCTTGGCCTCGTCATCGTCGCGGCAGGCCTCTTGGTCAGCGGGGAGGGCACCAAGCCCGACGTCCTGGTGGAGCGCGATGGGCGAAACGTGGCGCTCCGCGCCGAAGACGGCACGCTTGCGCTGCCCCCGGCCACGCGGGCGAATTACAGCGTCGACAATTGGCTGCTCGCCGACGGCGAGGATCGCGACGCCGAGGAGGTTGCCGCGAACAGCCCGTTCCGTTGCGACCTCACCGGCTGCATCGGCAAGGTCAAGGGCAAGACCATCGCGCTCGTCCGCCATCCGGCCGCGCTTGAGGAGGATTGCCGCATCGCCGATATCGTCATCGCGCCTTTCAGCGTCGGCAAAGGGTGCAGCACCGCGCGGGTAGTGGTCGACCGGCGTGCGCTGCAAACGCAAGGCGCGCACGCGATCTACATCGAGGGACTTTCGATCAGGAGCGAGAGCGTGGCCGAGACGCGCGGGCGGAGGCCCTGGGTGCCTGAGCGTGCCGTGCCGAAGCAATCTCTACCCGCCGGCCAGGCTTACGCCCGCGACCCAGGCGCTGCCGGTGGCGATGTTGACGACGACAAACGCTTCGACGGCAATCCCGATGAGTAACGCCCTCTCCCCTGCGGGGAGAGGGTCGGGGTGAGGGGATCGTGACTCTTTGTCATGCCCGCGTAGGCGGGCATCCAGTAATCAACATCAGTCCGATAGAATTGAAGGCGGTAGGTTACTGGATCGCCCGGTCGAGCCGGGCGATGACATGACCGGTGCTAATACCGGCGGATGAGACCCACCAGGCGGCCCTGCACGCGGACGCGGTCAGGACCGAAGATACGCGTCTCGTAAGCCGCATTGGCGGCTTCGAGCGCGATCGAGTCGCCGCGCCGGCGCATCCGCTTCAGCGTGGCTTCCTCTTCGTCCACCAGAGCCACGACGATATCGCCGTTGCTCGCGTCCTCGCATTTGCGGACGATGATGGTATCGCCGTCGAGAATGCCGGCATCGATCATCGAATCGCCTTTGACCTCGAGCGCGAAATGCTCGCCCTTGGAGAGCAGCTCAGGCGGCACCTCGATGGTGTTCAAGCGGGTCTGAATGGCCTCGATCGGCACACCGGCGGCGATGCGGCCCATGACCGGCACGCTCACGGTCTGGGGCAGGCTCTCGCCTTCGGCGACCTGGGGTACCCGCCCCAAGCTCCCCTCGATCACGCTCGGCGAGAAGCCGCGGGCGCGGGCGCCGAGCGACTGGGGCACGGACTCAGGCAGCCGCACGATCTCCATGGCGCGGGCCCGGTGCGGCAGGCGCCGTACGAAGCCACGCTCCTCGAGCGCGGTGATCAGGCGGTGGATGCCGGATTTCGATTTGAGATCCAGAGCTTCCTTCATCTCGTCGAAGGAGGGGGGCACGCCCGTCTCCTTCAGGCGCTCATGGATGAACATGAGGAGCTCTTTTTGCTTCGTCGTCAGCATCTGGTCCCTTTCCCGCGACCCTTTAAGGGGCCGCGAGCCCGTTGTACAAATCATGAACAGTTTATCTGTTCTATTTGTGTTCTGCAAGCGAGAACGACCCCATATCTCGTGCCGAGACATGCGGTGGAGGTAGGATTTCTGCGATTCGGGTTGCCAGGGGATTAACCGGGCCGTCAGAGATCGGTCATCAGAGCGGGATGATGGTCACCCGCGACCCCTTGGGAAGCGCCGGTGCGTCGGGCGGCCTGACGATGAGGCAGTCGGCACGGGCGAAGTCCGCCATGAGCGAGCTGTCCTGGGCGGGGAGGGGGCTCACCAGCCGCTCACCCACCTCCCACTCCGACGTCGCCCGCATGTAATGCTCGCGCGGGCCATTGGCATCGACGGCCTGCCCAAGCGTCGCCTCGACCCGCCCCTGCTTGTCCTCGTGCAGCCCGAGCAGGCGGTGCAGCATCGGCACCAGGAATACCAGCCCGCAGATCAGCGCCGCCACGGGATTGCCGGGCACCCCTAGCACCCGCTGCTGGCCCAAGCGGCCATAGAGCAGGGGCTTTCCCGGCCGCATGGCGATCTTCCAGAAATCGAGTTCGAGCCCCTCAGAGCGAAGCGCCGCGCTGACCAGGTCGCGCTCGCCGACTGACGCCCCGCCGATGGTGACGAGAATGTCGGCGGCGCTGCCGGTGCGGGCAAGAGTGATCAGGCTCTCCGCCGTGTCCTTGGCGATGCCGAGGCTCATCGGCTCGCCGCCTTGCGCCTCGATCAACGCGGCAAGTCCGGCAGGGACCGAGGAGACGACCTGATCGGGCGCAAGCTCGGTGCCAGGCGGCACCACCTCATCGCCGGTGGCGAGGATCGCGACTTTCGGCTTGCGGCGGACGGGAAGCTCGGCATGGTTCATGGCGGCAGCGAGCATCAGCTCGCGGGGCCCGAGCCTCTGGCCGGCGCGGAGCAGGACATCGCCTTTGGTGAAATCCTGGCCGCGCGGCCTGATATGGCGCTGCGGCGCCGCCTCCTTGACGATCACCACGCCTGGGGCGGTATCGGTGTTTTCCTGGATGACGATGGTGTCGGCGCCTTTGGGCACCGGAGCGCCGGTGAAGATGCGCACCGCTTCGCCTGGCGCCAACCTCGCCGTGGTAACCGCGTCCCGCCAAGCGACTCGCCGATCAGCCTGAGGGTCGTGGGCAGCGGCAGCAACATCCGCGGCCGCGCACGGCATAGCCGTCCATGGCCGATGCATCGAAGGGAGGCTGGGTGAGATCGCGCGGCAACGTCCTCGGCGAGCACGCGGCCGCGCGCTTGCTCAAGCGGCACGCGCTCGGCGGCGAGCGGTTCCAGCCCCTCCGTTACGCGGGCAAGCGCTTCAGCAACGGATAGGAGCGCCATCAGCCAGCCCACGGCAAAAAGTAGACTGAAGCGCCGCACCTCGCACCCCGCTCCCCCCTTGAGGGGGAGCACGTTCGCGCAAGGCGCGAACGGAGGGGGGTAAGGGTTGAATTCTCAGAAGAACCCCCCTCCCTATCCCTCCCCCTCAAGGGGGGAGGGGAGAGCAAGTTGCTGAGCATCGCGATCATCTTTTCCGGAAGGTGCCGGAACGGCCGCCGGTCTTCTCGATCAGCCTGATGCCTGAGAAGGTCATGGCGCGATCGACCGCCTTCACCATGTCGTAGATGGTGAGGCAGGCAACCGAGACCGCGGTCAGAGCCTCCATCTCGACGCCGGTCTTGCCTTCGACCTTGGCGGTCGCCTCGACCCTGATTCCGGCGGGATCGCGCGACGGCGCGAAATCGACGGTGACTTGGGTCAGGGGCAGGGGGTGACAAAGCGGGATCAGCTCATGCGTGCGCTTCGCCGCCATGATGCCGGCGATGCGGGCCGTTGCGAGCACATCGCCTTTCGCGGCGTCACCGCTCAAAATCAGATCAAGCGTCGGAGACGCCATGGCGACGAAACCCTCGGCGGTGGCGCTCCGCTCCGTCACCGCCTTGTCAGAGACGTCGACCATGCGCGCCTCGCCGGCCTCGTTCAGATGACTGAGACGCCGCGCGGTCATTGCGCCGCCTCGCGCTGCTTGACGGATGCGCCCGTAAGAAGAGTCCGCGTGGCCTCAGCCACATCCGCCTGCCGCATCAAACTCTCGCCGACAAGAAAGGCGCCGACGCCTGCACCCGCGAGCCTCTCCAAATCGGCATGGGTGAAGATGCCGCTCTCGGCCACGACGATGCGGTCCTTCGGCACAAGCGGTGCCAAGGCCTCGGTGACGGCGAGATCGGTGACGAAACTCTTGAGGTCGCGGTTGTTGATGCCGATGAGCCTGGTGTCGAGACGAAACGCGCGGTCGAGCTCCGGCGCATCATGCACTTCGGCGAGCGCGTCCATGCCAAGCTCATGCGCGGCGGTCGCAAGCTCGCGCGCCGTGGCGTCGTCGACAGCCGCCATGATGATGAGGATGCAATCGGCGCCAAGAGCCCGCGCCTCGAGCACCTGGTAGGGATCGACCAAGAAATCCTTGCGCAGGAGAGGCAGGCTCGTCACCTGCCGCGCCTCGGTGAGATACTCAGGCCGTCCCTGGAAGGAGGGGGTGTCGGTCAGCACCGAAAGGCAGGTGGCGCCGCCGGCCTCGTAGGCGCGGGCGAGAGCCGGAGGATCGAAATCGGCACGGATCAGCCCCTTCGACGGGCTCGCCTTCTTAATCTCGGCAACCAGGGCAAATTCGCCCGCGGCAAGCCGCGCGGCGATGGCGCCGGCAAACGGCCGCACCGGCGAAGCTGCTTCGGCGCGAGCGCGCATGGCAGCCGGTGGGCAGGCAGATTTCGCGGCTTCGACCTCACGCCGCTTGTAGGCGAGGATCT
Organism: uncultured Alphaproteobacteria bacterium; assembly: GCA_963740805.1. Taxonomy (GTDB): domain Bacteria; phylum Pseudomonadota; class Alphaproteobacteria; order Rhizobiales; family Methyloligellaceae; genus Methyloceanibacter. The sequence goes on from CAVUFL010000007.1 coordinate 542,800, forward strand.
TATCGAGAACGTGAGCCATGCTCAGACCTTACCATGGCTCAGCGGCACGAGCGCCTCGAGAACGGCCAAGGCCTTGCCGCTGTCGATCAACTCTGAGGCCAGCGCCACGCCCTCGCGCAGCGTTTTTGCCTTGCCGGCAACGAGCAGCGCCGCGGCAGCATTCAGCAGCACAACGTCGCGGAAGGGTCCACGCAGCCCTCCGAGCACGGCGCGGATATGTGCGGCATTCTCCACCGCATTGCCTCCGATGAGATCCTCAGGCCGCGCATCAGGCAGTCCGGCATTGCGGGGTGAAATCCTGAAGGTCGAGACTTTGCCCGCATCCACCAAGGCAACGTCGCTGATGCCGGTGGTGGTGAGCTCGTCCAAGTCCATCGCTGCCATGCACCACCCAGGCTCGTTCGGTGCCAAGCAGGGCGAGCACCTGCGCGATCGGCTCGACCCATTCCTTCCCGAACACGCCGATGATCTGATATTTCGTGCCGGCCGGATTGGCGAGCGGCCCGAGCAGATTGAAGATGGTGCGCGTGCCGAGCTCGGTCCTCACTTGCGCCACATGGCGCATGGCGGCGTGATGGGCCGGCGCGAACATGAAGCCTAGCCCGCATTCGGCAATGCAGCGCGAGATCGTCTCTGGCGAAGCCTCGATATTCACGCCAAGCTCTTTGAGCACGTCGGCAGAGCCTGAGCGCGAGGAGATCGCCCGGTTGCCGTGCTTCGCCACCGGCACGCCGGCGCCCGCCACCACAAAGGCAGCGCAGGTCGAGATGTTGAAGGTGCCCTTGCCGTCGCCGCCGGTGCCGCAAGTGTCGATGGCGCCTTCAGGTGCGCGCACGGGCAGCACCTTGGCGCGCATGGCGCGGGCGGCTCCGGCGATCTCCTCCACGGTCTCGCCGCGGGCCCGAAGCCCCAGGAGAAGCGCGCCGATCTGCACCGGCGTCGCCGCGCCGGACATCACGAGATCGAAGGCTTCGGCTGCTTCTTCTTGGCTGAGGCTTTTGCCGGCAGCGACCTTGGCGATCGCCCCCCGCAAATCGGCGAGGACCGTTGTCCGCGCCAGCACGGGATCAGAGGGCACCGACCGCTTCTCTTGGGCTCGCCGCTCTGGCGCGCCGCTCTACCCTGGCAAGATCGAGGAAGTTGGCGAGGAGCTGATGCCCGTGCTCCGAAGCGATGCTCTCTGGGTGAAACTGGACGCCATGCACGGGGTAGCGCTTGTGCTGCACGCCCATGATCACGCCGTCTGCCGTCTCAGCCGTGATCTCCAGCACGTCTGGAAGGCTTGCCCGCTCGACCACGAGGGAATGGTAGCGCGTGGCTGAGAAGTCCTGCGGCAGGCCTGCAAACACACCCTTGCCGCTGTGATGCACCTTGGAGAGCTTGCCGTGCATCAGAGTTGGCGCCCGCACCACGCGGCCGCCATAGACCTGGCCGATCGCCTGGTGGCCGAGGCAGACGCCGAGGATCGGCACCTCAGGCCCGGCGCGTTCGATAAGCTCGAGGCAGATGCCGGCCCGATCGGGGTCGCAAGGGCCTGGCGACAGCACGATGGCCTCAGGCGCCTCGGCCAGCACCTCATCGACGGTGATCTTGTCGTTGCGGTAGACGCGCGCCGGCGCGCCCAATTCCCCGAGGAAATGCACGAGGTTGTAGGTAAAGCTGTCGTAATTGTCGATCAGCGTCAGCATGGCCGCCGTGTTACGCCCGCTGCCCGCGCGCCGTCAAGTTTGTCAGCTCTTCTTCACGTCGCCCGGAGCCAGGAACAGCTCGAGCTTGCCGCTGTTGATGGCGACGTCCTTCCAGGCACCTGCGGTGAAGCGCAGCACCACGAGCCCTGCGGTCGGGTACTTGGCCTCGAGCCGATCCTTGAGAAGCTTGGGACCCGAACCGATCAGGTCGAGAGCAAATTCCTGAAGCTCCGGATTGTGCCCGACGAGCAGGACCTGACCGATCCCAGCGCCGACCTCGTGCAGGATGCCGAGCATCTCGGCAGACGTCCCATGATAAAGGCCGTCCTCATAGGTGATCTTTGGCTCGGTCTTGAGCTCAGGCAGCACGAGGGCAAGCGTGTCGCGCGTCCGCCGCGCCGTCGAGCAAAGCACGAGGTCCGGATCGAGCCCGTGCTTGGCCATGGCCTTGCCCATCACCGGCGCCTCGGCCATGCCTCTGGTGTTGAGCGGGCGCTCGTGATCGGCAAGGTTCGGGTCCTTCCAACTCGACTTCGCGTGACGCAGGAGGCTCAAGGTCAGCATGGCGGTTTGAGCTATTGACCCCGCTTGGCGCGCGCGGCGAAGCGCACGGCTTCCTCTGCTGCCCGGAACAGGGCCGAGGCCTTGCTCACGCATTCGGCCTGCTCGCGCTCGGGCACCGAGTTCGGCGACCACGCCGGCGCCGGCCTGGACATACATGACGCCGTCTTTCACCACCGAGGTGCGAAGCACGATGCAGGAATCCATCTCGCCATTGGCGGAGAAATAGCCGACGCATCCGGCGTAAGGCCCGCGCTTTGCGTCTTCCAGCTCGTCGATGATCTCCATGGCCCGCACCTTCGGCGCGCCTGACACGGTGCCGGCGGGAAAGCCCGCCATCAGCGCATCAATGGCGTCGAAGCGCGGATCGAGCCGGCCTTCCACGTTCGACACGATGTGCATCACTTGACTGTAATATTCGAGGAAGAATGAGTTGGTAACGCGCACGCTGCCGACTTCGGCGACGCGTCCCACGTCGTTGCGCCCAAGGTCGAGCAGCATGAGATGCTCGGCGCGCTCCTTGGCGTCGGCGAGAAGTTCGCGCGCCAGCACCTTGTCCTGTTCCGGCGTCGCTCCCCGGGGCCGCGTGCCTGCGATCGGGCGGATGGTGACCACACCGTCGCGCACCCGGACCAGAATTTCGGGGCTCGATCCGGCGACGGCGAAGCCGTCGAAGTTGAGGTAGTACAGGAACGGCGAGGGATTGACGCGTCTCAGCGCCCGGTAGAGCGAAAAGGAGGGGAGGGTGAACGGCGCCTCGAAGCGTTGGCTCAGCACTACCTGGAAGATATCGCCGGCGGCGATGTACTCCTTCGCGCGCGCGACCTTCTCCATATAGGCCGCAGGCGTCACGCTGGGCTTCAGCTCGGGATGTGCGGCCTCGGCCTCGAGATCGCTCACATGCGGCAAGCGGTTGATCGAGCCTTTCGATCACCACGTTGAGGCGGTCTGCCGCCCGGCTATAGGCGGCCTTGGCGCTGACCCCCGGCATCGGCCTGACCGGCGTCACCACGGTCATCTCGTCCTTCACACTATCGAAGATGACGATCAGCGTCGGACGCACGAGAATGCTGTCGGGCAGGCCGAGAGAATCCGGCCTCGTCGCCGGAAGATGCTCGATCAGCCTCACTGTATCGTAGCCCATATAGCCGAAAATGCCTGCGGCCATCGGCGGCAGCTCGGGTGGAAGCTTGATCGCCAACTCCGCGAGCAAGGCACGCAACGACTGAAGGGTCGGCAACGGCGAAGGCGCGAAGGCCGAGGCGTCGGCTTGCGGCGCCCGGTTCAGCTCTGCGCGCGCGCCATTCGCCCGCCAGATCAGATCGGGCTCGCAGCCGATGATGGAATAGCGGCCGCGGGCAGCACCGCCTTCCACCAATTCGAACAGGAAGCTGTTCGGGCGCTCATGGGCGAGCTTGAGCATGGCTGAGACCGGGGTCTCGAGATCGGCGACGAGCCGCGTCCAGGCGACCTGCGGCGTGCCCGCGTCATAGAGGCGGGCGAAGTTGGAAAAGTCGGGCTCGATCGGAGCGCCACCTTGCTGCGGTAGAGGCGTGACGGAGGTGGCCTGAGCCGGGCTCATTGCTCTTCGCTGCTGCCTGCGAGCTTGGCCAGAGCCTGGCGATTGATGGTGACGCCGTAGCGGGCCTCGAGCGCGGAGAAATATTCTCCGATGATGTCCTCGCCGACAAACACCTTGAGCTGACGCTTCAAGGCATCGAGGCTTGGAGGATCGAGCGGAGGGGCCGGCGTGACCTTGTCCACCTGAAACACGATACGGCCCTCCTCCACGCCGGAGGGGGCCGAACCATACCCGCCTTGCCCCAAGGCGAAGGCTTGCGTCACGGCGGCAGGTAGCACGTTCACCGTCAAGCCGTTCCGCTTCAAAGGCTCGGTCGGGAGCACTTGTGTGTTCAGCTCCTTGGCGAGGTCTTCGAGAGTCTTGCCCGCTTGCAGCTGCTTCACCAGCTCGTCGGTATATTTGGCAAGCCGTGTGCGCTGTTCTTCGAGGGCCCAGTCCTTCTTCACCTCGTCCTTCACCTGGTCGAAAGGCTTGAGCTGCTGCGGCGTGATGCCCAGCACTTCGTACCAGATCAAACCCTCGTCCTTGGCGTCGAGCGGATCGTTCTCCACCCCCACCTCAGTGGCGAACACAGCATTCAGGAGATCGGTCTTCTGCGGCAGGTCCACCACCGTGCCGTCGGGCGTCTTGCCTTGGCGATCGACCTGGTCGAACACTTGATAGGCGAGCTTGAATTTGCCGGCGACCTCTGACAGCTGCGTTCCTGCTGCCCGCTCATCCTCGATCTTGTCGTGAAGGTCGAAAATGGCGCCTTGCGCCCGCTCCTTGAGCAGCTTCTTCTCGAGATCGGGCTTCGCCTCCTCGAAGGTCACCACCTTGCCAGGCTCGATCGCCGTAACCCGCAGCAACACTGTCTTGCCGAGCTGCCCGGTGATCGGCTCGCTCACTTTGTCCTTCTCGAGCTTGAAGGCGGCATCGCCGATCGTGGCGTCGGCCATCTCCGATCGCTTCAACAGCCCGAGGTCGATATCGGCTTCGCTTTGCCCAAGCTCCTTGGCGAGCGCGACAAAATCGGTGCCGGACTGGATCTTCTGATAGGCAGCGTCGGCGGCAGCCTTGTCGGGGAAGGCGATCTGCTGCACGCGCCTCCTCTCCGGCGCGCCGAGCTTGTCCTTCTCCTTGTCGAACGCCGCTTTCAGATCGGCGTCTGTGATCTGCACCTGGTCCTTCACCAATTCCGGCGTCACCGCGAGCACGCCGATCTTGCGAAATTCCGGCTGGGTGAACTTGGCCTGGTGATTGTCGTAGAAGCGCTTCAAGTCGGCATCGGTGGGCTCGGGCACCGCTCCTGCTGCGGTAGCCGGGACGATCACATAGCGCAGGATGCGCGTTTCATTGTTGTAGTTGTTGAGCGCGTTGAGAAATACCTGGGACGCGGCAGGCGTCTTGCCAACCGTACTTAGCAATTGGCGCCGCAGATTGCGCTCGCGCTCGGAGGCGAGATAGCCCTGCTCGCTCATATCGAGAGTACGGAGCGCCTGCTGCAGGGCGAGCGGATTGAAATTACCGGTCGAGTCCTGAAAGGCCGGATCCTTCATGATGCCTTGCAGCAGCGCCTCGTCGCTGACGCCAAGGTTCAGGCTCTTCGCATGGGTATCGACCGCGGCGCCGCCGATCAGCCGCTCCAGCACGCGGTTCTCGAGCCCTGCCTCGCGGGCCTCCTGCACCGATAGGGTGCGGCCGGCGTCCGAGCTCATCACGCGGAGCACGTCGCGCTGCGCGCGCGAATATTCCTGAGGCGTGATCTCGGTGTCGCCGACCTTGATCAGGGTCTGGCTGCCATACCCCCGGAAAATGTCGGCGATTCCCCAAATGGCGAAACTTATGACGAGCAGACCCATGAGGATCATGCCGAAGGCGCGGCCTGCTCCTTTTCGCAAGGTATCGAGTATCACGCTTGAAGGACCTTCTTTTTGGCTGTTTGCAATCGCCACGCCGAGGGGTCAATCTGTGGCGATTGCTCGCGCGGCGCGGGCATCATAGGTAGCGAGACGTGAGGCGGCAAGGCACCGTTCTCTAGGCTACACAAGGGCTTGCCGCAAGCACCAACGGCTTGCCGGCCAAGGTCGAACGGCGGGTGAAGGGGGACAAACGGTGACCGCAATCAGGCCGCTCGTCGCCGGCAACTGGAAGATGCATGGGCTCGCAGCGAACCTCGCCGAGCTCAAGTCTCTGCAGGACCTCCTGGCGAAGGAGCCGCGGCCCGAGGCCGATGTCATGATCTGTCCGCCAGCGACGCTCCTCGCCCAGGCGAGGTATTTCCTCTCCAAGAGCGACATCCTGCTCGGCGCCCAGGACTGCCATCCTGACCCGCAAGGGGCCCATACCGGCGACATTTCCGCCGAGATGCTCGCCGATGCAGGCGCCAAGGCCGTGATCGTCGGCCATTCCGAGCGTCGCAACGACCATGGCGAGACCGACGCTATTGTCGCCGCCAAGGCTGCAGCCGCTCATCGCGCCGGGCTCGCCGCCATCATCTGCATTGGCGAGACGGGGCGCGAGCGGCAGGATGGCGCGACCCTTGACGTGGTGGGACGACAGCTCGAGGGCTCGCTGCCGCCGGCGGCAACCGCGGCAAACACCGTCATTGCCTATGAGCCGGTCTGGGCGATCGGAACCGGCTGGACGCCTACGCCTGAGGACGTGGCGGCGGTGCATGCCTTCATTCGCGGCCGTCTGAGTGACAAGCTTGCAGGCGAGGGGAGCGGCATCCGCATCCTCTATGGCGGGTCGGTGAAGCCTAGTAACGCCCGCGAGCTCCTGACCGTGCCGAACGTCAATGGCGCGCTGGTTGGCGGGGCCAGCCTTAAAGCTACCGATTTCTATGGTATTCTGTCGGCTTATTCGGGGACTGGCGGTCGAGGTCGATAGTGCTGCTGCGCCCGCAAGCTATCGCAGGTCTGATTTTCGCGGCGGGGCTGCTCGCCGGCGAGGTGGCCATTGCCGAGCCCCTCGACAAGGAAAGCTGCGCCAATCTGCAGATCGAGCGGAAAAAGCTCCTGACCCGCGACATGCAGGCGGCGCTCGACCAAGGACCTGATTGGGTGAAGGACCACCTGAATGACGAGGCGATCGAGCGGGTGAGGCACTTCTTGAGCGTGGAAGAGCAGATCCAATTCCGCTGCCGCGGCGGCGGGGTGGCCAAGGTCCCCGCAAAATCCACCGATGCCGCGCCTGAGAACGCTGCAACCGTGCCGCTCCCTGACCGGAAACCCACGATGCCTGCGGCAGATAGCGGCGACGGCAAGCCTAGCCAAGCGGTAGCTGATTCGGATAAGACACCGCCTGGCAAATCGAAGGCTACCAGATGACCACAGTGCTTCTCGTTATTCACATCATGATCGCCCTCGCGCTGATCTGCGTGGTGCTGTTGCAGCGCTCGGAAGGCGGAGCGCTCGGCATTGGCGGCGGCGGCGGCGGTTTCATGACCGGGCGGAGCGCCGGCAATGCTTTGACCAAGACCACGGCGGTGCTCGCCGCGGCCTTCTTCGCCACCAGCCTGTCGCTCACGCTGATCGCGCGGAACACGAGCACACCGGCCTCGATCTTCAACCAGGCAGGCACCCCGGTTCAGGGTGGAGGCGGGTCGCTCCCAGGCCTCGTGCTGCCATCGGCACCTCAGGCTCCAGCGGGCGCGCCAGCGCCAGCAGTCCCAGCCGCGCCGGCGCCCCAAGTGCCGCAGTCGAAATAGCAACACGGCGATTCGCGCTCAATTCATTGCGCGTTAATTATCGCGATATGCGCGGATTAACGAGGATTGATCCGGATTTGCCGCGCATTTCCACGAGCAGTGGACGGAGTGGAGCTTAGGGCTACGACTCAGCCGCCTTTCCGTGTATGGTCGAGGCCCATGGCGCGGTACGTCTTCATTACCGGCGGCGTGGTCTCCTCTCTCGGCAAGGGGCTCGCATCGGCTGCCCTTGGAGCGCTGCTCCAGGCGCGCGGCTACAGCGTGCGCTTACGCAAGCTCGATCCCTACCTGAATGTCGACCCTGGGACCATGAGCCCCTATCAGCACGGCGAGGTGTTCGTCACCGACGACGGCGCCGAGACCGATCTCGACCTCGGCCATTACGAGCGCTTCACCGGCCGCCCAGCCTCGCAGTCCGACAACATCACCACCGGCCGCATCTACCAGCAGATCATCGCCAAGGAGCGCCGCGGCGACTATCTCGGCTCGACCGTCCAGGTCATTCCCCACGTCACCGACGCGATCAAAGAGTTCATCACCGCCGGCAACGAGGACGTCGACTTCGTGCTGTGCGAGATCGGCGGCACGGTTGGCGACATTGAGGGCCTCCCCTTCTTCGAGGCGATCCGCCAGCTCGGCAACGAGCTGCCGCGTGGGTCTTCGGTGTTCATTCACCTGACGCTCGTGCCCTTCATCCCGAGCGCCGGCGAGCTCAAGACCAAACCAACCCAGCACTCCGTCAAGGAGCTGCGCTCGATCGGCATTCAGCCCGACGTGCTGCTCTGCCGCTGCGAGCGCCCCTTGCCGCGCGACGAGCGGCGCAAGATCGCGCTCTTCTGCAACGTCCGCCCCGAGGCGGTGATCCAGGCGCTCGACGTGGCCTCGATCTACGAAGTGCCCGGCGCCTATCATGCCGAAGGGCTCGACCGCGAGGTGCTCGCAGCCTTCGGCATCAAGAACGCGCCGGAGCCTGACCTCGAGCGCTGGCGCGAGATCGCCGAGACCATCGCCAATCCCGACGGCGAGGTGAATGTCGCCGTGGTCGGCAAATACACAGGCCTCAAGGACGCCTACAAATCGCTCAACGAAGCTCTCGTCCATGGCGGCATCGCCAACAAGGTGAAGGTCAATCTGCAATGGATCGAGGCGCAGACCTTCGAGCAGGAGGACGCCTCGGCGTATCTTGAGGACGTGCACGGCATCCTCGTCCCAGGCGGATTCGGCGAGCGCGGTTCGGAAGGCAAGATCCGCGCGGCGCGATACGCGCGGGAGCGCGGCGTCCCTTATTTCGGCATTTGCTTTGGCATGCAGATGGCGGTGATCGAGGTCGCCCGCGATCTTGCCGGCATCGAGGACGCGAGCTCGACCGAGTTCGGCCCGACGCCCGAGCCGGTGATCGGTCTCATGACCGAATGGATGAAGGGCAGTGAGCTTGAGAAGCGACAGACGAACGGCAATCTCGGCGGCACCATGCGGCTCGGCGCCTATGACGCCGTGCTTGCCAAGGGCAGCAAGGTCGCCGAGATCTACGGCACGACGCACATCTCCGAGCGCCACCGCCACCGCTACGAGGTGAACACGCGCTACCGCAACAAGCTCGAGGCGGCTGGCTTGCGCTTCTCAGGGATCTCGCCCGACGGGCTTCTGCCCGAGATCGTGGAGATCCCGGATCATCCCTGGTTCATCGGCGTGCAGTTCCACCCTGAGCTGAAATCGCGGCCGTTCAAGCCGCACCCGCTGTTCGCCTCCTTCATCGGCGCCGCCGTGGAGCAGTCGAGATTGGTGTAGGAACGCCATATTGCTCCGTCATACCGGCGCCTGCCTGCGCGAAGCCAAAGCGGCTTCGCTTCGGCGAAGGCAGGAAAGCCGGTATCCAGTCTTTGCCTTTCGCGCTTCGCGCGCGCTGGATTCCGGCGTGCGCCGGAATGACGAGGTCTATTGCCCAGGCTGTTCGCGCAGCCGCTCCATCGCCTCCGCGAAGCCCACGCGCTTGTCCTTCAACGACAGGGCCTCCGCCCAATCAACCAGCATTTCGCAGCAGGCTTTCGCATCGCCGCGACAGGCGCGCGCCCGCCTACACTGCGACTTGCAGCACAGGCGCCACAGCTCGAACAGCTCCGCCGCGCATTGCAGGTCCGTTTGACCAGGCATGATCCTCTACGCGGCGCGACTGCGTCCGGGCTTTGCGTCTCTTCCTTGCCGCTTCCGGCAAGGGTCAGGGCGCGCCGAAAGGCGCGATCCTTCTATGGTGACACATCCGTTGCCGGACGTGCCGGCACCTTCCGGCGCGCCACACGCGCTCAAGTAGCGAAGCGGTAGCGCATTAAAAAATGCGCATCTGCAACGCGGCAAGCGCATGCTTTTCTTGCGGCGTTTATGCAATGCCGGGCCGCGCTTTCAAGTTTTCCTTGCGCTCAAGTAGGCCAGAGGCCGGTAGCGCAAGAATCAAGCTTTCAGCCAGCTCCTGGCAGGGACTCGTAGTGGTCCCGGGCGGAGCCCCGGCATCGCCCGAGTGCCGAACTTGCGCGTTCGGCCCGCAGGCGCCGCAACCTCATCCGACTTCGACGTAACGCCTCGCGAAGCGACCCTTGGCGGACAAGGCCAGAGCAGCATAGGGGATGTTTGAGGGGCGGGGATAGGGAGGGGATAGTGAGCGAGGCCTTGAGGCGCTTAAGACGTGGATGGCCGGGACAAGCCCGGCCATGACGGGGTAAGAGTGGTTGGCGAGTTGGGTGGTCGTGCCGGAGTCGGAAATGTCGGACAGCGTGCATAAAGGCGGATGCGCCTGCGGCAGAGTGAGCGTCGAGGCGAGGGGAGAGCCCTATCGCGTCGGCGTCTGCCACTGCCTGACCTGCCGGAAGCTGCACGGCATGCCCTTCAGCTTCTATGCCGTGTTCCCGCCCGATGCGGTGACCATCGATGGCCCCGTCGATGTGTTCGCTAGCTCGCAGCACGGGCGGCGCTATTTCTGTCCCGCCTGCGGCTCTCAGGTCTGGTCGCACTATTCGCGGCCTGACGAGATCTACGTCTATCCAGGCTCGTTCGACGAGACCGGGCTGTGGCAGCCGACCTATGAATTGTGGACGATCCGGCGCGACCCTTGGCTGCCTGCGTTCCCGAGCGTCGTCAACCGCTACGAGAAGGACCGGCCGAACTGGAGCCGGACCGAGCCCTGAGTTAGTGCGTTCGTTGCGCTGTTTAATTGCCGTGGCGCACTCCCGCTTCTGACACTCCAGCCACATCGAGCGCTTCGTGCGGCTTAGCTGGACTCGCGTTTGGCGACGCATTTTCTAATTGGAGGGCGCCGCCTCCAAAGGCGCGGGATTAGAGTTCTTTTGGATTTCTCTCGCGGAATGGTGACACGTCCGTTGCCGGACGTGCCGGCACCTTCCGGCGCGCCGTGAAGCGGCGTCTATGCAATGCCGGGCCGCGCTTTCAAGTTTGTGCTTTGCGCTCAAGTAGGCCAGAGGCCGGTAGCGCAAAGATCGAACCTTCAGCCAGCTCCTGGCAGGGACTCGTATTGGTCCCGGGCGGAGCCCCGGCATCGCCCGAGTGCCGAACTTGCGCGTTCGGCCCGCAGGCGCCGCAACCTCGTCCAACTTCGACGTAACGCCTCGCGAAGCGACCCTTGGCGGACAAGGCCAGAGCAGAATAGGGGAGGTTCGAGGGGAGGGGATATGGTGGGGATAGTGCTCCGCGGCCTTGAGGCGCTTAAGACGTGGATGGCCGGGACAAGCCCGGCCATGACGGGGTAAGGGTGGTTGGCGAGTGGGTGGTCGTGCCGGAGTCGGAAATGTCGGACAGCGTGCATAAAGGCGGGTGTGCCTGCGGCAAGGTGAAGGTCGAGGCGAGGGGACAGCCCTATCGCGTCGGCGTGTGCCACTGCCTGACCTGCAGGAAATTGCACGGCATGCCCTTCAGCTTCTACGCCGTGTTCCCGCCAGAGGCGGTGACGATCGAGGGACAAATCGATGTCTTCGCCAGCTCGGAGCACGGGCGGCGCTATTTCTGCCCTGCCTGCGGCTCTCAGGTCTGGTCGCGGTACTCGCGCGCGGACGAGATCTACGTCTATCCAGCCTCATTCGACGAGACCGGACTCTGGCAGCCGACCTACGAACTCTGGATGATCCGTCGCGACAAGTGGCTCCCCGCCTTCCCGAGCGTCGTCAACCGCTACGAAAAGGACCGTCCGAAATGGAGCCGGACGGAGCCCGAGTGACCCCGTGCGCCGCCGTGGAGACTGCCCTCACTTTTGCGATCACTAGGCCGATTACGTAGAGGCGGCGTATTCGATGATGTTTTGCCCGCGGGGATGATTCCACGCTCCGATGTAGCGAGGCTCCCAACCCGAGCGCGCGCCGAATGCCTCCATCTGTGTTCGCGTGTAGCCGAAATACCCATGGCTGTGCGATGCCGCAGGGTTGGCAATCGGCTCATCGATTTCGAAGAAGGTGGCAAAAAGCCTGCAAGAAGGCGATGCAACAGCCCTCAGGTTTGACAGGCAAAGGTCCACGTCATGAGCCGCCAGGTGGGTAAACAGGGACTGGGCAATACCGAATGTCGGCGTTTCGCCGAACTTGTGAAATTCAAATGCATCAGAGACGACGAACCGGGGCTGCTTATCGGCGAAGGCATCGATGCCCAACTTCCGCGCGACGCCATAAATGATCAGATCGATATGCTTATCGATGCCGAGATAGTGGCCTGGCTCGAGATAATGGATAAACCTCACTCCTCCGCGTAGCGATCCGCAGCCCACGTCGACCAAAGTGTCCGATGGCACTAGGCCCCGGTCGAGGAGGAAACGAAATTGCAAATCGCCGATTGTGTCCCAATAAGCACCATCGCCCCCGACGAAGGGACGATGGCCACTTTGGTGAATCTTGAAGGTGCGGTGTGGAGTGATATACGGGGGCGCCGCCACGCGAAATAACCCATGCAACGTGATTGAGCATCGCGATGAAGAAATCGACTGATGCCATAGCCGACGCTTGACCATTCACGCGCGTCCTCTGAATGTGGACGAAAATTGGACGACCGCTAGGACAGATCATCACTTCCGCTTGCGCGGCGCTGACGCGCCCGGCGCAACTTCCGTCCTGCCGCCGCCGCCGCGATCGGGCACCACGTCATCCGCAGCCAGAACGCCTGACTTGAACAGATAGCCGGCGAGCCCCGCGCCGATCAGCGGCGCCACGATGAACAGCCACACTTGCGCAAGCCTCTCCGGGTTCGCGCCTGCGCCGACGATCGCCGGCCCAAGCGAGCGGGCAGGATTCACCGAGGTGCCGGTAATGTTGATGCCGAAGAGATGGATGGCGATGAGGGTAAGGCCGATGGCGAGGCCCGCGATGCCGACCGGCGCGCCGCGCTGCGTCACGCCGAGGATGCAGACGAGGAACAGGAAGGTGGCAACCACCTCGTAGATGAGGGCGGCGCCCATGCCGTACTCGCCGAGATAGCCAGGGCCCCAGCCGTTCTGGCCGAGCCCGCCATTCCAGCCGGACGCCTTGCCGGAGAGAATGAGATAGAGGACCACTGCGCCGGCAATGGCGCCAAGAACTTGCGCAATCACATAGGTGATGAAGTCTTGCGTCGTCATGCGGCCGGCGACGAGCACACCGAAGCTCACGGCAGGATTGATGTGGCAGCCGGAAATCTGGCCGATGCCGTAGGCCATGGCGACGATGGTGAGGCCGAAGGCCGTGGCGATGCCGAGAATATCGATCGAGGTGGCGCCGCTACCCATTCCGCCGATGACGGCGGCGCCGCAGCCGATCAGCACGAGCGCAAATGTTCCAATGAATTCCGCGATTGCCTTTTTCATGTTCATGGCGATCTCCCCCCTTAGCGAAGCCGTCATGATGCCAGACCGCATCAGCCCGGGATAGAGACCGGCGCGTGCAGGCGCGTTCGATCAAGCGAAATCAGGGGGCTGCGCCGAGACGCTTCAATGCAGCTTCAAGATCCTTGCGGTCCTCCGGGCTTGGATTCTTGGCGAGCGCTGCGCGGTAATCGGCGATGGCCAGCTCTTTTTCGCCCTTGTGGTCGTAAAGCACGGCGCGGTTGGCATAGGCATCGCGATAGCCGGAGTCGAGCTCGATGGCGGTGCTGTAGTCGGCGATCGCGTCTTCGATCTTGCCTGCTTTCTCCCTGGCGACGCCGCGATCGTTATAGGCGACGGCGTCCTTGGGATTGATGGCGATGGCGGCGGTGCAATCGGCGATGGCGAGATCGGCCTCGCCCCTTATCCTCGTAAACGACGCAGCGATTGATGAAGGCTTCGCCGAACTTGGAGTCGAGCTCGATGGCCTTGCTGAAATCTCCGATGGCCTGGTCGAGATCGCCCTTGTCGCGATGGGCGAGGCCGCGGCCGACATAGAGTCTGGCCTGGCGTCCATCGATGGCCACGGCCTGATCGAAATCGGCGATGGCATGGCTGAGATCGCCCTTGCGCATATAGGCCTCGGCGCGCCTTCCATAGGCCGAGCGCGACATAGGGGCTGAAGGGGTCGAGCTGGAGAAACTCTGTGCAGCCGTCGATCTGCTTCTCGGGGTTCTCGTTTTGATTGCAGTCGTCGATGGGGTTGGCCTGCGCCGCGCCAAACACTGACAGCGAGCCTGCGACGCCGGCAGCAAGAAGGACTCCCTTCAACGGCATCTGCGGCATGCAGGCGACCCTACTTGATTGTCATGCCCGCGCAGGCGGGCATCCAGTAACCCTGGCGATACAGAATGACCGAAGTCAGTGTTTACTGGATTCCCGCTTTCGCGGGAATGACAGAGGCAAAGTTGTCACTTCTATACTCCAAAGCGCTGGGTTGGTGCATGCCTGATGCCTCCTGGGGCCTTTGCCCATGCCCGCGACCCGGTTGACGCCTGACCCTTCGCCGCCCATGGTCCGGCCATGACAGCAGCCATGAAGCCCCCGCCAAACCCCGTTGTCGCCGTGGGTGCCGCGCGGTTCGGCAACGATTTGCCGCTTGCGCTGATCGCCGGGCCTTGCGCGCTCGAGAGCAGGGCGCATGCGCTCGAGACGGCAGAGGCTCTGAAGGAGATCGCGGCAAAGGCCGGCATCGGCCTCGTCTACAAGACCTCATTCGACAAGGCGAACCGCACGAGCGCGAGAAGCGCGCGGGGGCATGGGGTTGATCGAAGCCTTGCCGATCTTCGCCGAGATCAGGGAGCGGACAGGCCTTCCCGTGCTCACCGACGTGCATGAGCCCGATCAATGCGCCGCCGTGGCCAAGGCGGTCGACGTGCTGCAGATCCCGGCTTTTCTCTGCCGCCAGACCGACCTTCTCACCGCAGCGGCGCTGACCGGCAAGGTGGTCAATGTGAAGAAGGGCCAGTTCCTCGCGCCCTGGGACATGACCCATGTGGTGGCGAAGGTGGTCGGCGCCGGTAACCCACAAGTGCTGATTACCGAGCGCGGCGTCTCCTTCGGCTACAACACGCTTGTCTCAGATATGCGCGCTTTGCCGATCCTCGCCGAGACCGGCGCGCCGGTGATCTTCGACGCTACCCATTCGGTGCAGCAACCCGGAGGGCAGGGGACGCAGAGCGGCGGCGAGCGCCGTTTCGTGCCGGTGCTGGCGCGGGCCGCTGTCGCCGTCGGCGTCGCAGGCCTGTTCATCGAGACCCATCAGGATCCGGATCGCGCGCCCTCGGACGGGCCCAACATGCTGCCGCTGAAAGATTTGCCGGCGCTGCTTGCCGAACTGATCGGGATCGACCGGCTGGTGAAGAAAGCGACGTAAGGGCTGATTAGCCGCGGCCGCGATAGGGCGCCACACCTTGGTCGGGCAGCCACAGGCCTTCGGGCATGGTGCCGAAATGCCAGAACACGTCGATGGGGATGCCGCCGCGCGGAAACCAATAGCCGCCGATGCGCAAATAGGCGGGCTCGACTAGATCGACGATGCGCTTGCCGATGGTGACCGTCGCATCCTCGTGGAAGGTTCCGTAGTTGCGGAAGCTCGCGAGATAGAGCTTGAGCGACTTCGACTCGACGAGCCACCGCTTCGGCGCGTAATCGATGACGAGATGGGCAAAGTCGGGCTGACCGGTAATCGGGCAGAGGCAGGTGAATTCAGGGGCGGTGAACCGGGCGGCGTAGAGCGTCTCAGGATGCGGGTTCGGCACGCGCTCGAGCAAAGCCTTGTCGGGCGATGCCGGGATCGGCGTTGGCTTGCCGAGCTGCTTCGGCTTCGCGCTCTTTCTGGCCGTGGCCATTACAGGCGCCGCGGGCCGGCGTAAATGCAGCCCTCATGGCAAGAGTTCGCGCGAGACCTGAATCTCGGTGAGACCGAACAGACGGTTATGCAGGCGATCCCACAGCCAGATGGCGATGCGCTCGAGCGTCGGCACCTCCAGCCCCTCGACCTCATTTAGGAAGTGATGGTCGAGCGCCTCGCGCGTCTCGACGAGGGCCGCTTCGATATCGTCGAAGTGCAACAACACGCCGGTCGTGGGATCAGGCTCGCCGTCGATGGTGACGCGGGCGCGGAACGAGTGTCCGTGCACCCTGGAGTTGGGATGGCCTGGAGGCGCCGAGGGCAGAAAGTGGGCAGCCTCGAAGAGGAATTCCTTATAGATACGCATGGCGTTGGTTTAGGGGATTTCCAGGCGTCAAACCAGGGCCCCGAAGTATTAGCGCAGGCCGAGCAGCTTGTGGGTCTGCAGGCTCAGGCGCCATTTGGGATGGGCGAGGCAATATTCGATGGCTCTCCGCGCATTGTCGGCGGTCTTCAGCGCGCCCTGATCCATGGGCTGCAACAGGAAATGAGCGAAGTCGAGATGCTCGAGCGCGGCGGGCTCGATCTCGCTTTGCGGATAGACGAGCTTGAGCTCATCGCCCGAGCGCTGCACGAGATGGGCGCCGGCCTTGGGGCTCACGCAGACCCAGTCGATGGAGCGCGGCACCGGCAGCGTACCGTTGGTCTCAATGGCGATCTCGAAGCCGGCAGCATGGAGTGCCGCGATCAAAGGCTCGTCAATCTGCAGCATGGGCTCGCCGCCGGTGAGCACCGATGAAGGGCGGCGTGCCGCTGTTTCCCCGCCAGGCGCTGCGGCAGGCTGATGCAAGCGCGCCGGCGTCAGCAAACTTGCCGCCGCCATCGCCGTCGGTGCCGACGAAGTCGGTGTCGCAGAACGTGCAGGTCGCGGTCTCGCGGTCGGCCTCGCGGCCGGTCCACAGATTGCAGCCGGCAAAGCGGCAGAACACGGCAGGCCGCCCCGCTTGCGCCCCTTCGCCCTGCAGCGTGTAGAAGATCTCCTTGACCGAATACATGGGCGGAAACTGGTCCTTCCCGCGCTCGGCGACAAGCCCCCCTTTGTTCGAGGGTATTGGGCTCTTCATACCTCCCCCTTGCGGGGAGGTCCGACGACGCCCTTTCGGGCGGCGTCGGGGTGGGGGCAAGCGCATCACCCCACCCGGCGATCCCGGCAAGCCGGGCTCGCCACCCTCCCCATCAAGGGGAGGGATGAAGCCGAGAAGCCCGAGTTCCGGAGGTTCATCTACCTGCGCGGGCGGTCTCAGCGCGGCGGCCTGAGCCCGAGCAATTTGTCGATGGTGATGGGAAGGTCACGCACCCGCACGCCGGTCGCGTGATAGACGGCATTGGCGATTGCCGCGGCTGTGCCGACGATGCCGATCTCACCGAGGCCCTTCACCCCGAGGGGGTTGAGATGAGACTCAAGCTCGTCGACGAAGATGACGTCGATGTCATGGATATCGGCGTTCACCGGCACATGATACTCGGCGAAATTGTGGTTGATGAAGCGGCCATAGCGGTGGTCGATCACGGTTTCTTCATGCAGCGCCATGCCGATGCCGCCGACCACGGCGCCCATCACCTGGCTGTGCGCTGTCTTGGCATTGAGGATGCGGCCTGCTGCCACGGCGCTCACCACCCGCGCGACGCGAAGCATGCCGAGCTCCTCGTCGAGCCGCACCTCGGCGAACACCGCCGAGTGGACTTTGTGGGAGTATCGCTGCAAGGTCTTCCAGTCCGGCATCGAGGTCAGTTCCGAAACGATCGGCTCGTTCGCTCCGTGCAGTACGTCGGTCAAAGACAGGCTGCGCGAGGGATCGCTCGTCATGCGGATTTCGCCATCGACGAACGTGACATCGGCAAGCTCCACGCCGTTGAGCGGGCCATTCTTGATCTTCGCAGCGCGCTTGAGCAGCTCCTCGCGGACGCCATCACAAGCCTCCATCACCGCCGAACCGACAGACGCGGCGGTCCACGATCCGCCTTCGACGGGAGCCGGCGGCAAGTCTGAATCGCCGATCTTCACCTTGACCTTGTCGAGCGGCAGGCCAAGCATTTCGGCCCCGATCTGAGTGAGAATGGTGTAGGTCCCGGTGCCGATATCGGCGGTGGCGGTAGCGATTTCGAGGGTGCCGTCGGGAGCCAGGCTCGCTCGCGCGCTTGCCGGCACACGCAATCCCTCCCAGATGCCGGTCGCCATGCCGTAGCCCACAAGTTCGCGTCCCTCGCGCATCGAGCGGGGCTCCGGCTTTCTCTTCGACCAGCCGAAGCGTTCGGCACCCTGATGATAGCACTCCTTCAGAGCCTTGCTCGAGAAGGGCTTGTCCTCATTCTGATCCACGTCGGAATAGTTCTTGAGGCGGAGCTCAAGTGGATCGATGCCGACCGCATAACTGAGCTCGTCCATGGCGCATTCGATGGCGTAGACGCCGACCGCGCCTCCCGGCGCTCGCATGTCGCAAGGGGTAAAGAGATCGACCCGCGCAAGCTTGGAACTGACGGCTGAGTCATCACAATGGTAAAGGGCGCCGGTCCAAGGGACGATTGGTTCCTGATAATCCTCGAAGCGTGAGGCGTTGGTGATCGCGTCGTGCTTCAGCGCCACCAGGTTTCCATCTTCGTCCGCCCCGAGGCTCAGTGTCTGGATCGTCTGCGGACGATAGCCGAGGGTGAACATCTGTTGCCGCGTGAGCGCAACTTTAACGGAGCGCTTCAGGCCAATGGCGGCCAGAACCGCCAAGAACAGCTCATAGTTCGGCCTGAGGCCCGCACCGAAGGCGCCGCCCACATAGGGAGACAGGACGCGCACCTTATCTTTCGCAAGACCAAACACATTGCACACATAGTTGTGGCAGTTCGGCGCGCCTTGCGTCTTGTCGTAGACGGTAAGGCGTCCATCCTCTCCCCACACCGCCGTGCACCCGAAGTTTTCCATCGGGTTGTGGTGCTCGATCGGGGTGCGATATTCGTGCCGAATGCTGACTGGCGCTCGTGACAGCGCCTTGTCGACATCGCCGCGAGGGTCAGGGTCCCATCCAGGCAGGCGCTTGTTCGGCGGTGAGAAAGCCTGGTCGAGTTGCCTGTCAAGATCGGTGATCGCCTCTTCCGTCTCATATTCGATATCGACCAGCGTGGCGGCGAAGCGTGCGATTTCGAACTCCTCGGCGACCACGAGCGCGATTGGCTGCCCCGAGAAGAAAATCTCCTCGTCGTAAAGCGGCCTAAAGGGCGAGCCCGGCGGGGCCGTTTCATCGGTGTATTTCTCAGGCTCTGAGGCGACATCCGGCCTGTTGTCGTGCGCCAACACCGCGATCACACCGGGCACTGCGAGCGCGGCACTCCGGTCGATGGTCTTGATGCGGCCCTTGGCGATCGTGCTCGACACGACAAAGCCGTGCGCGAGACCAGGCACATTGAATTCGGCGGCATATTTCGCCTGACCGGTCACCTTGGCAGGGCCATCGACCCGCGACACCGGCTTTCCGATCGTGTTGGTGCTCATGAGGGTCATGGCTGCAGCCTAGATGATCGCTTTCACGGACTGAATTTGCGGCGTTCCGGCCGTAGCCTGTTCGAGGGTTCGCACGATAGCGCGCCGCGCAAGCTCGATCTTGAAGCTGTTATGGGCAAAGCCTTTGGCGCCCTGCAAAAGGACGTCGGCAGCCTCGCCGAACGCCTTTCGGCTGGGCTTCTGCCCTTCCAGAGTCTTTTCGGCGTCTGGCACGCGCCAGGGCTTGTGGGCAACGCCGCCCAAGGCCAGCCGTGCCTCCTTGATCGCGCCAGCCTCAAGCTTGAGACCGGCCGCGACGGACACCAAGGCGAAGGCGTAAGAGAGGCGGTCCCTGATCTTCAGGTAGCTGTAATTGCGAGAAAACCCCTCCGCCGGCAACTCAATCGCCGCGATGATCTCATCGCGCGCAAGGGTGGTTTCTATGTCGGGCGTGTCTCCGGGAAGCCGGTGAAACTCGGCGAACGGAATCATGCGATCGCCTTTCGGGCCGCTCACATGAACCGTGGCCTCGAGCACCGCGAGCGCCACGCACATATCGGACGGATGCACCGCGATGCAGGCCTCGCTCCAGCCGAGGATCGCGTTCATGCGATTGAAGCCGTCGATGGCGCTGCATCCTGAGCCCGGCTCTCGCTTATTGCACGGCGTCGTCGTGTCGTAGAAATAGAGGCAGCGGGTTCGTTGCAGAAGATTGCCGCCGGTCGAGGCCATATTGCGGAGCTGAGCGGACGCTCCGGCGAGAATTGAGCTGGAGAGCAGGGGATAGCGCTTGGTAATCCGCGCGTCATAAGCGAGGTCGCTATTGGGCACCAGCGCACCGATCAGCAAACCTCCCGCATCGGTCTCCTCGATTTCGCCGAGCGGCAGGCCGGTGATGTCGATCAGCCGCGTGGGACGCGCCACATTCTCCTTCATCAGATCGATGAGATTGGTGCCTCCGGCGATGAATTTCGCAGCCGGGTTCTGCGCGATCTGGCTGACGGCATCGCTAACGTCGCGCGCCTTGACATAATCGAAGTCGATCATGGCCTCGACTCCGCCGGAGCGTCCCGCATGACCTCCTCGATGGCGGCAACGATGTTCGGATAGCAACCGCAGCGGCAGACATTGCCGCTCATCAATTCGCGAATTTCGTCGGCCGTCTTGGCATGGCCCTCGGCAAGAAGCCCGGCGGCCGAGCAGATCTGACCGGGCGTGCAATAGCCGCACTGAAAGCCGTCATGGGAAATGAAGGCCTTCTGCAGAGGGTGGAGATCGCCATCGGTGGCCAGTCCTTCGATGGTGGTGATCTCGGCGCCGTCCTTCATCACGGCGAGCGTCAGGCAGGAGACGATGCGCCGTCCATCGACCAGCACCGTGCAGGCGCCGCACTGGCCGTGATCGCACCCCTTCTTGGTTCCGGTGAGATCGAGATATTCGCGCAAGCGCATCGAGCAGCGTGGTCCAGGGCCGGAGCGACACGCGCCGCTCGACGCCGTTCACGCGCAAGGTCACCTGGAGCTTTGGCGTCAAACCAGCTTCCGGTCTTTGCTGCATTGCCCGACCCCTGAACGTTGGCGTTGCTGTGTCTAAAGACCTTGCCCCCGGGTTGGTTCCCGGGGAGGGCCTGAGGATGGCGGAAATCCACGGAACTCACAAGGTTTCCGGCAAGGAAACGGCCGGCCTAAAGGAACGGCGCGGCGATCGCCAACCCGATGGCGATGATCGCTGCGCCGGCAAGGCTCAAGAAGAAGCCGGCATGCATCATCCGCGTGAGGCCGATGTGGCCCGTGCCGAACACAAGCGCGTTGGGAAGGGTGGCGACGGGAAGCATGAAGGCAGCTGAAGCCGCAAGCCCGACCGCGGCCGCGATCAGGAGCGGCGGGGCGTCTGCCCCAATCGCCAGACTGCCGGCGATCGGCAGGAAGGCCGCCGCAGTCGCGGTATTGCTCATCAGCTCGGTGAGAAACACGACGAGCAGCGCCACCCCGCCAACAAGCACGACGACAGGCATCCCGTGCAGGAAGGAGAGGCCGTTGCCGATCCACAGCGTGAGGCCGGAACTCTCCATCGCCTGCGCCAGACTCAATCCACCGCCGAACAGGATCAAGATGTCGAAGGGGGCCTTCCGCGCCGTGGACAAATCGAGCAGGAAGGTGCGGCTCTGCCAGTCGGCAGGAATGGCGCAGAGCGCGACGGCACCGGCAACGGCGATACCTGTGTCCGACAAGCTCAATCCCAACCACCTACCGATGAACGGGTTGAGGATCCAGGCTGCGACAACGGCAGCGAAGACGAGGGCAACCCTCTTCTCCGGCACGCTCATGGGACCGATGTCCAGCAGCATGTCGCCTACGACATGCTGCTCTGTGGTAGCGAGCGCCGGCGAGAAAGGTAACGAGACGCGCGTGAGGATGAGGAAGGCGGCCGCAAGCAGCGCCGCCGAAATGGGCAAGGCCAGCGCCATCCACTCGGCGAAGGTGACATTGATGTTAAAGGTTTGCCCGAGATAGCTCGCGGCAAGCGCGTTCGGCGGGGAGCCGATCAAGGTCGCCATGCCGCCAATCGATGCCGCGTAGGCGACGCCGAGCATCATGGCCGTGGCGAAATTGGTCTCGTCGCGTCCAGCGTTCTTGCCTGAGGGCAGGACGACGGCGATGAGGGAAGTCGCGATCGGCAGCATCATTACCGTCGTCGCGGTGTTGCTGATCCACATGCTGAGCGCCGCCGTCGCGAGCATGACTCCGCCGATCAGATTCAGAGGCCTGTTGCCGACGCGCAGGATGATGTGGAAGGCGATGCGCCGATGGAGATTCCAGCGCTCCATGGTGAGTGCGATGAGAAAGCCCCCGAACAGAAGGAACACCACGGGATTGGCAAAGGGCGCTGCGGCGGCGTTCAGATGAGAGATGCCGAGAAGCGGCAGGAAGATGAGCGGCAGAAGCGCGGTGGCGAACAGCGGCACGGCTTCGGTCGCCCACCAGATCGCCATCCAGACGCCGAGCGCCGCCGCCGCCCAGCCTGCTGCGGGGAGACCGGCGGGCGGGGGGATGAGTGCCATGGCTGCGAAGCAAGCAGGCCCGAGCAAGAGGCCGACAAGCTGATACGTCTTGTGGCCTGACCTGGTCGGTTCCTGCTTCACCATTCCCCCCGCGCCGGGCTTGGCTAACCCGGTGATCCTTCAAACCGCCCGATTTTGCACGGGTCTTTGTTCTCTGCCGGCCGCCCACTGCTCGAACCCGCGCGCGCGAAGCTCGCAAGCCGGGCAGGCGCCGCAGCCATAGCCCCAGGCGTGACGCTTGCCGCGCTCGCCGCGATAGCAGGTGTGGGTGTGCTCGATCATCAGGTCGATGAGGGCTTGTCCGCCGAGACGCTCGGCAAGCTCCCAGGTCTCCGCCTTCGACAGCCACATCAGCGGCGTCTCGATCACGAAGGGGATTTCGGTGCCGAGCCTGATCGCCTCTCCAAGCGCGCGCAAGGTCGCATCGCGGCAGTCGGGATAGCCTGAGTAATCCGTCTCGCACATGCCGCCGACGAGCGTGTGCAATCCGCGCCGGTAGCCGAGCGCCGCGGCATAGGTGAAGAACACGAGGTTCCGCCCCGGCACGAAGGTGCTCGGCAGCCCAGAGGCCAGCATCTCGATCTCTGCCTCTGAGGTCAGCGCCGTGTCGGCGATGGCGCCGAAGCTCGCGATGTCGAGCATATGGTCTGGCCCGAGCCGCGAACCCCACGCGGGGAAGGCGCGGGCGATCTCGCTCCGCACGCTCTGCCGGCACTCAAGTTCCACGCCGTGCCGCTGGCCATAGTCGAAGCCCACGGTCTCCACGCGATTGTAAGCGGTCGAGCGCGTGAGCCAAGCAGACGGTCGAATCCTGCCCGCCCGAGAACAGCACCAATGCTGCAACATCACTTTTCATGCCGAAACCCAAAAACCACGTTGCCACAGAACCTTATGAAGGACTCGCCTTTTAGTTGAAATACTGTATTCTGCTACTAATACGAGAGGCCAAGACTTGGGGGGCTCGGCCATGGGACGCGGGGTCGCCGCTCTGTGCGGCGTGATTGCCATCCTTCTTACCGGTTGCTCGACCATCGTCAAAGGGACGCAACAGCAGGTCTCTGTCGCCACCCCAGGCGTCCAGGACGCCATGTGTACGCTTTCGTCTCCCGCCGTTGGCACGCGCACCGTGCAGACACCTGCAACCATCATCCTGCCCAAGAGCAAACACGACGTTGCGGTGAGCTGCGTCAAGCAATGTTACACCACCGGCGTCGGCGTGCTGGCCTCTGAGACCGAGATCATGACGGCAGGCAATG
Organism: uncultured Alphaproteobacteria bacterium; assembly: GCA_963740805.1. Lineage (GTDB taxonomy): Bacteria > Pseudomonadota > Alphaproteobacteria > Rhizobiales > Methyloligellaceae > Methyloceanibacter. Next base: position 566,405 of record CAVUFL010000007.1, read on the forward strand.
TCGTGTTCGGCGGCGTTATCGGGCTTGGTATCGACGCAGCATCCGGGGCCATGAACAAATATCAACCGGGGGTCGAAGTCGTCATGAGCCCGATCCCCAATTGCGGGGCACCGAAAAAGGGGCGGGGCGTGCCCATGGCAAGCACGCCAGTGCCGCCACAAGAGCCACCCAGCTAGGCCTCACATCGAGCTTCCGATTCCCAAGTTGGTGGGCTAAGAGGGCGCAAGCTTCGTCCGCACTCTCCTGGCATCTCGGAATTGGAACCATGACCGCAATCGCTACCGTCGTCGGCCGGGAGATTCTCGACAGCCGCGGCAACCCCACCGTCGAGGTCGACGTGGTGCTCGCGAACGGCGCCTTCGGCCGCGCCGCGGTGCCGTCAGGCGCCTCGACCGGGGCGCATGAGGCGCATGAGCTCCGCGACGGCGGCAAGCGCTATGGCGGCAAGGGCGTGCGCAAAGCGGTGGACGCGGTCAACGGCGAGATCCGCAAGGCTCTGACCGGTTTCGATGCCGGCGACCAGCGTGGGCTCGACGCCCGCCTCATCGAGCTCGACGGCACCGACAACAAGAAGCGGCTCGGCGCCAACGCCATTCTCGGCGTGTCACTCGCCGCCGCCAAGGCCGCCGCCCGCGACCACGACCAGCCGCTCTATCGCTATCTCGGCGGCGAGGCTGCGACGCTGCTGCCGGTGCCGATGATGAACATCTTGAACGGCGGCGTGCATGCCGACAATCCGATCGACTTCCAGGAGTTCATGATCGCGCCGGTCGGCGCGCCGAATTTCGCCGAGGCGCTGCGCATGGGCGCGGAAGTCTTCCACGCGCTGAAGGCCGCGCTCAAGGGCGCCGGCCACAGCACTTCGGTCGGGGACGAGGGGGGCTTTGCCCCGAACCTCGCCTCGACGCGCCAGGCGCTCGATTTCGTCATGGCCGCGATTGCTGCGGCAGGGTTCAAGCCAGGCGCCGACATGTATCTCGCCCTCGATCCGGCGGCGACCGAGTTTTTCGCTCAGGGCAAGTACCTTCTGAAAGGTGAAGGGCGGACACTCAACCCCACGGAGATGGTCGCCACCTACGCCGATCTCGTCGCCAACTATCCCATCTACTCCATCGAGGACGGCATGTCGGAGGACGACTGGGAAGGGTGGCGCGCGCTCACCGAGGCTTTGGGCGGCCGCGTGCAGCTCGTCGGCGACGATCTCTTCGTCACCAATGTCACGCGGCTGAAGCGCGGCATCGACCAGGGCATCGCCAACGCCATCCTGGTCAAGGTCAACCAGATCGGCACCTTGAGCGAGACGCTCGACGCCGTGCGCATGGCGCAAAGTGCAGGCTATGCCGCGGTGATGTCGCACCGCTCCGGCGAAACCGAGGATGCCACCATCGCCGATCTCGCCGTCGCCACCAATTGCGGGCAGATCAAGACGGGCTCGCTCGCCCGCTCGGACCGCGTGGCCAAATATAATCAGCTGCTGCGCATCGAAGAGGAGCTAGGGCCGGCCGCCCGCTACGCCGGACGCTCGGTGCTCGCCCGAGGGCGCTAACCGGCGATTAACCTTCCCGGGCTGATTCTACCGCTTTGCTGTCATTGCCCGGCTTGACCGGGCATTCCAGTAACCGCGTGCGCTCTGAATGGCGAGATCGGTGCTTACTTGATTCCCGCTTTCGCGGGAATGACGCCCTGGGATTTGAGATCGACCTGAAACCATGCGGCTCACGTCACTTCTCTTTCCGCTGCTTGCCTGCGGCGTCGGCGGCTATTTCGTCTACCATCTCCAGACTGGAGACCATGGTTTGCAGGCCCGCGCCGACCTCGAGAAGCGGAAAGCCGTGCTTGCCGGCGAGCTTGCCGGACTGAAAGAAGTGAGGAAGCGGCTCGAGCGCGACGTTGCTCTGCTGAGGCCGGAAAGCCTCGATCCCGACATGCTGGACGAGCGCGCCCGCGCCATTTTGAACCTTGCCCATCCCGACGATCTGGTCATGCTGAAGCGCCGCGCGCCGGCGGAGACGCCTGGGGCATCGCCCAAACGCTGATGCGTCGCAGCTCAGGATCAGGTGCCGATCCTTGGCCTAATTGATGAACTTGCCCCGCCTTTCGGTGTTTTCCTAACTCGTGTTAGCTTCCGGTCGCGGCGGGGCATACGAGGACTTAGTTTTGAGCACTTTTTCTGATGGGGCCGAGGACACTCAAGGCCCACCGCCTGCACCGTCCATCACTCCGCCCGAAGCCCTGACCTCCGCGACGGTGTTGGAGCACGGTAGCGCGCCAAGCCTCACGCCTGAGCAGGAACTCGAGGCCTACCGGCAGATGCTGCTCATCCGCCGCTTCGAGGAGAAGGCTGGCCAGCTCTACGGCATGGGCCTGATCGGCGGCTTCTGCCATCTCTATATCGGCCAGGAAGCCGTCGTCACCGGCATGCAGATGGCGCGCGAGGAGGGGGATCAGGTCATCACCGCCTATCGCGACCACGGCCATATGCTCGCTTGCGGCATGGACCCAAAGGGCGTCATGGCCGAGCTCACCGGACGCCGCCACGGCTACTCCAAGGGCAAAGGCGGCTCCATGCACATGTTCTCCGTGGCGAAGAACTTCTATGGCGGCCACGGCATCGTCGGCGCGCCGGCGCCGCTCGGCACCGGGCTCGCGCTTGCCAACAAATATCGCGGCAACGACCGCGTCTCGCTCACCTATTTCGGCGAGGGTGCCGCCAATCAGGGCCAGGTCTATGAAAGCTTCAACATGGCGTCCTTGTGGAAGCTCCCGGTCATCTACGTGATCGAGAACAACCATTACGCCATGGGCACGCATGTCGGGCGGGCTAGCGCGCTCGCCGAGGAGCTGTATCACCGCGGCTCGGTGTTCGGCATCCCGGGCATGAAGGTTGACGGCATGGATGTGCGCGCGGTGAAGGCTGCAGGGGAGGCTGCGATCGCCAGGGTGCGGGCAGGCGAAGGCCCGATGATCCTCGAGATGCGCACCTACCGCTATCGCGGCCATTCCATGTCTGACCCGGCGAAATACCGCACGAGGGAAGAGGTGCAGGAGGTGCGCACCCACCGCGATCCCATCGAGCTTGTCGGCAAACGGCTGAGCGAAACCGGCATTGCCGACGAAGATCGCTTGAAGCAGATCGACAAGGACATCCGCGCCATTGTCAATGAAGCTGCTGACTTCGCCACCAGCGATCCCGAGCCTGAACCTAGCGAGCTTTATACCGACGTCGTAGCGCTGCCTTAAGACTGAGACCGACCGACCATGCCCACCGAAATTCTGATGCCGGCGCTGTCGCCCACCATGGAGGAGGGCACCCTTGCCAAATGGCACGTGCGCGAGGGCGACGAGGTTCGCACCGGCGATGTGATCGCCGAGATCGAGACCGACAAGGCGACCATGGAGGTCGAGGCCATCGACGACGGAAGGGTGGGCAAGATCCTGGTGGCGGAAGGCACCGAGCACGTGCCGATCAATAAGCCCATCGCTCTGCTGCTGACCGACGGTGAGGACATCAGCGCGGCTTCGGGTGAAACCCCTCCAGCCCTCTCCCCACAGGGGAGAGGGGGCTACTGGAGTGCCGCCGACTGCTCCTGACCTGGCGCAGATGGCCAAGATCGCCGAAGCGATCAGGTCGGTGCCGCAGTCCCAGAAGGGCGCCGTGGAGGATGCAGATCTCGGCGAGGCGCCGCCTGAGGTCGAGGAAGCGCCTGCAGGGCCTCGGGTGGCACCGGCCGAGCCCCGTGCCGAAGCCGCGGCCGAGGTTCCGCCAGGCACCGAGATGGTGACCATGACCGTGCGCGAGGCGCTGCGCGACGCCATGGCCGAAGAGATGCGCGCCGACGACCGCGTGTTCATCATGGGCGAGGAGGTCGGCCAATATCAGGGAGCCTACAAAGTGACCCAAGGCCTGCTCGACGAGTTCGGCGACCGGCGCGTGGTCGACACGCCGATCACCGAATATGCCTTTGCCGGCACCGGCGTGGGCGCGGCCTTCGCCGGGCTCAAGCCCATCGTCGAGTTCATGACCTGGAACTTCGCGCTCCAGGCGATCGACCACATCGTCAACTCCGCCGCAAAGACGCTGTACATGTCCGGCGGGCAGATGCATTGCCCCATCGTGTTTCGCGGGCCGAACGGCGCGGCGGCCCGCGTCGCCGCCCAGCACAGCCAGGACTTCTCGGCCTGGTATGCCTCCGTGCCCGGGCTCAAAGTGATCGCGCCCTATACCGCCGCCGACGCCAAGGGCTTGCTCAAAGCCGCGATCCGCGACCCGAGCCCGGTGATCTTCCTCGAAAACGAGATTCTTTACGGCCAGAGCTTCGACGTTCCGAAGCTCGATGACTTCGTCCTTCCCATTGGTAAAGCACGCATTGCCCGGGAAGGCTCCGACGTCACCATCGTCTCCTACTCGCGCGGCATGGTCTATGCGCTCGAAGCCGCCAAGCGGCTAGCCGAAGAGGGGATCGAGGCTGAGGTCGTCGATCTCCGCACGCTCAGGCCTCTCGACATCGACACGGTGATTGCTTCGGTCAGAAAGACCAACCGCGTCGTCACGGTGGAGGAGGGCTGGCCGACCTGCTCGATCGGCTCCGAGATTTGCGCCCGCGTGGCTTTGGAAGCGTTCGACGATCTCGACGCGCCGCCTACAAAGATCAGCGGCGCCGATGTACCCATGCCTTACGCCGCTAATCTCGAGAAGCTTGCCCTGCCGTCGGTGGATCAGGTGGTCGCTGCGGTGAAATCCGTGTGCTACCGGGAGTAGCGGCGATGGAACAAGCGCCCATGACCTGGAAGTCCGGCGGCTGTCATTGCGGCGCAGTGCGCTTCGAGGTGCTTGCGCCCGATGAGATCGAGGTCAAGGAGTGCAACTGCTCGATCTGCCGCATGACGGGCTATCTGCATCTGATCGTGGCGGCTGACCGTTTTCGCCTCCTCAAGGGAGCCGACAAGATCACCACCTACCGCTTCAACACCGGCACGGCGAAGCATCATTTCTGCTCGGTGTGCGGCATCAAGAGCTTCTACGTGCCGCGCTCCAACCCGGACGGCTTCAGCGTCAATGTACGTTGCCTCGACGACGGCGCTGTGCAGGTGACCCGCATCACTTTGTTCGACGGCGAGCACTGGGAAGAGGCCATGGCCAAGCTCGCCCAGGCGAGGGAAGCCTGACCGATGTCCGTACAAGACGCAAACCTGCACAGTGGAGAGGGGGGCCACGCGAAGCGTGTTTTCGCGTCACCTCTCGCGCGGAGGCTTGCCAATCAGCGCGGCATCGAACTTGGCAAGCTTCGCGGCTCGGGTCCGAAGGGCCGCATCGTCAAGCGCGACATCCCGCTCGCCGCCGAGGCGCGCATCCCCGAACATCCGGAAGCCATTGAAGCCATCGAGACTAGCCCCAAGCCTGAGCGGGGCCTCGCGCTGTCGAGGGCTGCTCCGGCCGCGGGGCTGACCGACAGGCAGGTGCTGGCGCTTTACGAGCCCGGCAGCTACGAGCTCGTGCCGCACGACACCATGCGCCGGGTCATCGCCGAGCGGCTGACGCTCGCCAAGCAGACCATCCCGCATTTCTATCTCGGCATCGACTGCGAGCTCGATGCCGTGCTTGCCGCGCGCACCCGCCTCAACGGCATGGCGCCGCAGGACGGCCCGCGCTCCTTCAAGCTTTCGGTCAACGACTTCATCATCAAGGCGCTGGCCATGGCGCTGCAGAAGGTGCCGCGCGCCAATGCGAGCTGGACGGAAGAGGGGCTGCTCCTGCATCGCGGCTCCGACATCGCCGTCGCCGTGGCCCTTCCTGGCGGCGGCCTGTTCACGCCCGTCGTTCGCAATGCCGAGCTGAAAAGCCTGTCGGAAATTTCCAACGAGATGAAGGACCTGGCCGGGCGCGCGCGGTCGAAGCGCCTCGCCCCTCACGAATATCAGGGGGGCACCACCACGATCTCCAATCTCGGCATGTACGGCATCGACCGCTTCGATGCCGTGATCAATCCGCCGCAGGCGAGCATCCTCGCCGTCGGCCGCGCCGAGAAGCGTCCCGTGATCAAGGACGATGCGGTGAAGATCGCCACCATGATGAGCGCGACATTGTCGGTCGATCACCGGGTGATCGACGGCGCGCTCGGTGCGGAGCTCCTTGCCGCCTTCAAGGCCTTCATCGAAGACCCGGTGACCATGCTGGTCTGATGGCGGGGTGCGCAACCTTCCGTCCAGCCGCAAAGGCCGACGCCTCCGCGCTCGCCGTGCTGGTCGACATTGCCGGCGAAGGTCTGCCCGCGTATCTGTGGAGCACGTTGAAAGTTCCAGGCCAGTCGATCCTCGAGGTCGGGCGCGAGCGCGCCGCGCGCGAGGAGGGCGGCTTCTCCTACCGCAACGCCATCGTCGCCGAGGTTGGGGGCGAGATTGCCGCATGCCTCGTCGGCTATCGGCTGGATGACCCTTACGACCTCGGCAATTTGGCGGAGATACCGGAACTCATTCGACCGCTCGTCCTGCTCGAGGCGAAGGCGCCTGGCTCATGGTACGTGAATGTGCTCGCGACCTTCCCCGAGTTCCGCCAGCAAGGGATCGGCCTCGAGTTGCTCGCCATCGCCGAGCAGAAGGCGCTGGCGGACGGAGCGGGCGCTATGAGCGTGATCGTTGCCGGCGAGAATGAACCTGCGGCACGCCTCTATGCTCGCGGCGGTTATTGGGCCGTGGCCAGCGAACCAATCTTCGCCTTCCCGGGATGCCGGCATGGCGGGGACTGGCTGCTCATGGTCAAGCCGTTGCCGGCCGGCGGTTGAGCGATGCGGCTAACGCCCTTCCTCACAGAGTAGAGTTTCGCCTGCGGACGGCTTGCGGTTATGGTGCGAGAAATGGCTGAAACGAATTACGACATTGCCGTGATCGGCGCGGGGCCCGGAGGCTATGTGGCGGCGATCCGCGCGGCCCAGCTCGGGCTCAAGACGGTGATCGTCGAGCGCGAGCATCTCGGCGGCATCTGCCTCAACTGGGGGTGCATCCCGACCAAGGCGCTGCTGCGCACCGCCGAGCTCTATCATCAGATCGGCCGCGCCGCGGAGTTCGGCCTAGCTTGCGACAATCTCCGCTTCGACCTCGCCAGCGTGGTGGAGCGGAGCCGGAAGGTGGCGGGGAAGCTCGCGAGCGGCGTCGCCTACCTGATGAAGAAGAACAAGATCACGGTGATCGAGGGAGAGGCGAAACTTCAAGGGCAGGGGAGGATCGCCGTTACCGGCAAGGACGGCGCAGCGCCCACCACCATCGAAGCTAAGCATATCGTGATCGCCACCGGCGCCAGGGCGCGCGAGCTGCCTGGGATTGAGGCCGACGGCAGGCTAGTGTGGACCTACAAGCACGCCATGGTGCCTCAGGCCTTTCCCAAATCGCTGCTGGTGATCGGCTCAGGCGCCATCGGCATCGAGTTCGCAAGCTTCTACCGCACGCTCGGCGCCGAAGTGACCGTGGTCGAGCTGCTCGACCGCATCCTTCCTGCCGAGGACGCCGAGATCTCCGCCCTCGCCCGCAAGGCCTTCGCCAAACAGGGCATGACCATCCATACCGGGACCGGCGTGGACGGCCTCGTGCGCCACGAAGACAGCGTCACGGCACGGTTGGCCAAACCTGGGCTGACCGGCGAGCTGACCGTCGACCGCGTCATCCTCGCCATCGGCATCGCCGGCAATGTCGAAGGCCTCGGCCTCGAAGAGCAGGGGGTCAAGATCGAGAAGGGCCATATCCTGGTCGACGAATGGGGTGCGCACCGGCAGCCCCGGCCTCTACGCCATCGGCGACGTGGTCAGCCCTCCTTGGCTTGCGCACAAAGCGAGCCACGAAGGCGTGCTGTGCGTGGAGAAGATCGCGGGCATCGAGGGCGTTCACCCGCTCGACAAGACCGCCATCCCGGCCTGCACCTATAGCGCCCCGCAAGTTGCGAGCGTCGGCCTGACCGAGGAGGTCGCGCGGGCCGGCGGTCGCGCGATCAAAGTCGGCCGCTTTCCTTATTCCGCCAACGGCAAGGCCATCGTGCTCGGCGAGACCGAGGGGCTGATCAAGACCATCTTCGATGCCGAGACCGGGGAGCTTCTCGGCGCGCACATGATCGGGGCCGAGGTCACCGAGCTCATCCAGGGATTCGCCGTCGCCAAAAGCCTGGAAACCACCGAGGCCGAGCTGATCTGCGTCCATCTTCCCCCATCCGACGCTGTCGGAAATGATGTATGAGTCGGTGCTCGACGCCTATGACCGCGCGCTTCACATTTGAGGCGCTTGAGCCTGCCGCCGGGGCCCCGGCGATGCGCCGGCGCCGAAGACAGGGAGCAGCGACATGACAATGATCTTCGACCTCATAATGTTTCTCGTCATCGGGCTGGCCGCCGGTGCCATCGCCTCCTTCTACATGGGGCGCCAGCAGGAACTCTTGCCGAACCTCATCATCGGCATCGTCGGCGCCTTTATCGGCGGCTTCATCGCCAAGCTGCTCGGGCTCACCGCCTATAACGTCATCGGCGAGGTCGTGGTCGCCACCGCCGGCGCCATCATCTGCCTGTTCGTGTGGCAGCGCCTCCGCGGAAAGTAACGCCCTCGTTGCGGGGGCGGGCGGACCCCCTATATTACGCGCGTGGCCCAAGGAGTCGGTGGGCCAGAACGCCAAGGCGGGGCATCTCGTTTCAACCGAGGAGGTTCGAAATGGAAAATGAGGCTCATGGACTCCTGTCCATGCCGGGGGTCGGCTTTTTCGGCATGCTCGTCATCGGCATCCTCGCCGGCTACATCGCCGAGAAGGTGACGGCGAGCGATCACGGTCTGCTCACCAATCTGCTGGTCGGCATCGCCGGCTCTTTCGTCGGCGGCTCGCTCGCCACGTTGCTCAACATCGCCTTCTACGGCTGGCTCGGCAATCTGATCGTCGCCACGGTCGGCGCGGTCCTTCTCTTGTGGGTCTGGCGGAGGGTGAGGGGACCGTCGACGGCATAGATGGTAACGGTGTTCACCAGGCAAGATCAGACGCGGCCGCGCCATCCGGAAAAGGCGCGGCTGCCGGATACCCCGGTGCTGCCCAAGCCCGATTGGATCCGCGTGCGGGCGCCGGGGCCGCACGCCTTCGACGAGACCCGCAGCGTCTTGCGCCGGCACCGCCTCAACACCGTGTGCGAGGAGGCTGCCTGTCCCAATATCGGCGAGTGCTGGGGCAAGCGGCACGCGACGGTGATGATCCTCGGCGACACCTGCACCAGGGCTTGCGCCTTTTGCAATGTGCGCACCGGACGCCCTGGTGCGGTCGATCCTTCTGAGCCCGCGCGCGTCGGCGCGGCAATCGCCGAGCTTGGCCTTTCCCATGTGGTGGTGACGTCGGTCGATCGCGACGATCTTGCCGACGGCGGTGCCGCGCATTTTGCCGCCACCATTGCCACCATCAGGTCTCAAGCTCCGGCAACGACCGTCGAGGTGCTGACCCCTGACTTCTTGCGCAAAGAGGGGGCGCTCGACATCGTCATGGCGGCGCGGCCGGACGTGTTCAACCACAATCTCGAAACCGTGCCGTCGCTCTATCGCGAGATCAGACCAGGTGCGCGCTACGACCACTCCTTGCGCCTGTTGCAGCGCGCAAAAGAATTAGACGCGAGCGTCTTCACCAAGTCCGGCATCATGGTCGGCCTTGGCGAGACCACGGCTGAAGTCCTTGCCCTGATGGACGATCTGCGCGCGGCTCAGGTCGACTTCCTCACCATCGGCCAATATCTGCAGCCGACCCGCAAGCACGCGGCCATTGATCGCTTCGTGCCGCCAGAGGAGTTCGACGCCTTGCGCGCGGCGGGAGAGGCTAAGGGCTTCCTGCTCGTGGCGGCGAGCCCTCTCACGCGCTCCTCCTATCACGCCGCTGACGACTTCGCCCGCCTCAAGGCCGCTCGCCACGCAGCGCTTGGCCGCTAGGCGAAGAGGCCGATCGGACTTTCATGCACGTCTATGAGACCAAGCACCCCGTCGCCCATTCGGCCGGCGACATGTTCAAGCTCGTCGCCGACGTGGAGCTCTACCCGAAATTTCTGCCGCTCTGCGAGGCATTGAAGCTCAAGCGCCGCGAGCGCCGCGACGGCAAGGAGGTGCTGATCGCCACCATGACCGTCGGCTACAAACTGATCCGCGAGAGCTTCACCACCGAAGTCATCCTCGACGCCGACGCCCGCACCATCCTGGTGCATTATCTCGACGGTCCGTTCTCGTTTCTCGAGAACCGCTGGATCTTCCGTCCCATCACGCCGCAATCGTGCGAGATCGATTTCTACATCGCCTACAGTTTTCGCTCGCGCCTCCTGGAGCGGCTGATGGGCGGCCTGTTCGACAGGGCGGTGCGCAAATATACCGACGCCTTCGAAGCGCGCGCCGACGCGATTTACGGCACGCTCTCGCCTTCGCTCGCCTCACAGCAATGAAGCAAGGAGTGCCAGCGCGCGGCGCACGCTTTCGCGCCTGATCTCGGCCCGCCCGATATCTCCGAGCAGAAGCCGCTCGTGGCTGACCGGCGCGTCGCGCGCGGCAGCGGCGAGATGCACGAGCCCGATCGGCTTCTCCACCGTCCCACCCGAAGGCCCGGCTATACCGGTGATGGCTACGGCGAGCGTGGCGCGGGAATGGGTGAGCGCGCCCCCCACCATGGCGCGGGCAACGTCTTCGCTCACCGCGCCGTGCCGCTCGATCAGCCACACGGGAACGCCGAGCATCTCGCTCTTCGCCGCGTTCGAATAGGTGACGAAGCCGCGATCGACCACGTCGGAAGAGCCGGGAATGGCGGTGAGCGTGGCGGCGAGCAGGCCGCCTGTGCACGATTCTGCGGTGGCGAGCAGGATGCCGCGCTCCCGGCAAGCCTCGAGCAGCACCGCGGCATCGGCGATGATCCGCTGATCGATCATGAGCGGGTCGGTCATCGGCGTGCCGTCATGGCAGGCGGACCGTGGCTGTGGCCATGGCCGCAATCCCTTCGCCACGCCCGATGAAGCCGAGACCTTCATTGGTGGTGGCCTTGATGCTGATCTCAGCGACATCGAGGCCGAGGCACTCGGCGAGCTTCGCCCGCATCGCGTCGCGATAGGGCCCGATGCGCGGCGCCTCGCAGATGAAGGTCACATCGACATGCACGATCTCGCCGCCGCGCGCCTTGAGCCTCGACACGGCGTCTTTGAGGAACAGCTCGGAGGCGGCGCCCCGCCAGCGCGCATCCGAGGGCGGGAAGTGAACGCCGATATCGCCGTCGGCGATCGTGCCGAGGAGAGCGTCGGTCAGCGCGTGCATGCCGACATCGGCGTCGCTGTGGCCCACGAGTTTCTTCTGGTGCGGAATGCGCACGCCGCACAGGATGACCGCATCGCCAGGACCGAAAGCATGCACGTCATAGCCGGTAGCCACCCGTTGCGTGCCGAGCGCACTCTGCGCCCGAAGCCGCAAAAGCTCATCGGCGCTCGCGATATCCTCTGCCGAAGTGAGCTTGCGATTGGCCTCTGAGCCTTCGACCAACGCGACGTCGAGGCCGTACCACTGACCAATACCGGCGTCGTCGGTGAAAGTGCCGCCGTCTTTTGCCGCGGCGCGATGCGCGGCAAGGATCGCATCGAAGCGGAAGCCTTGCGGCGTCTGTGCCCGCCATAGCTCGTCGCGGGGAAGGGTGCCGGTCGCGCGGCCTTCGCCTCCCCGCAGCAAGGTGTCGGTCACTGGAAGGCAGGGCAGCGCACCGGCATGGCTGTCGAGGCTATTGATGACGCGGCCGATCAATCCGTCATCGACGAAGGGCCGCGCCGCGTCATGGATCAACACGCGATCCGGAGGGTTCGCGGCGAGCGCCTCGAGCCCCGCGCGGACGGAGTCCTGGCGCTGCGCACCGCCCAAGACCGGTGGCCGCAACCGCGAAGAAAAGGTCTGCGAGGCGGCCTCGTACAGCGCGGAATCCTCGGGATGGATCACCACGATCACGTCGTCCACCTTGGGATGCCCGGCAAAATCAGCGATCGCCCGGGTCAATATCGGCACGCCGCCGACCGGAAGATACTGTTTTGGGATCAGTGGCTTAGGCCCAGCGGCCCTGACCCCACGCCCCGCTGCGACGATCAAGGCGGTGACGCTCATGGAGAGGTACCCATAAGTAGTGTGGACAGTTTTGTGCACTGCGGCAAAAGTCTTGTTGCTACTGCGGAAAAACCTTCATATTCTGCACAATAAAAGATCATGGGGCCTTGCTGCTTATTCTTTGTGCATAGCTCGGATTGCTGGGGTTGAGAGGATACATCGCTTGAGCGCCTCTACCAAAAAAACGAGCGCGCGGCGTCCGGTCCAAGCGGCGCCGATCCCGAGCGAAGCGCTGTTGAGCGCGCTGCCTCACCCGGTGCTTGTGATCGGCGAGGGACTGAACATCGAATACGTCAACACCGCCGGCGAAGATTTCTTTCAGATGAGCACCTCGGCTCTCTGCAAGCGCAAGCTCACCGACGTCGTCGCCTTCGGTAGCCCACTCATCGCCCTCGTCGAGCAGGTGCAGCGTAACGAAACCCACGTCAATGAATATGGCGTCGATCTCGGCTCCTACCGTTTCGATGCGCCAAAGCTTGTCGATCTCTACGGCGGCCCCGTGCCCGAGGCCCCCGGACGCGTGCTCATCATGCTGCAACAGCGGAGCATGGCGCAGATGATCGAGCGCCAACTCACTCATCGCGGCGCCGCGCGCTCCGTCTCGGCTCTCGCCGCCGTGCTCGCCCATGAAATCAAGAACCCGCTTTCCGGCATCAGGGGCGCAGCACAGCTGATCGAAAGCGAGCGGTCCGAGTCCGACCGTACCCTCCCGCAACTGATCTGCGCCGAAGTCGACCGCATCTGCAAGCTCGTCGACCGCATGGAAATCTTCGGCGACGAGCGTCCTTTGGCACGCGAGCCGGTCAACATTCACGACGTGCTCGATCACGTGAAGCGGATCGCCGCCAACGGCTTCGCCCGCCAGATCAAGATCGTCGAGCATTACGACCCGTCGCTGCCGCCGGTGCCGGGGAGCCGCGACAAGCTCATCCAGGTGTTCCTCAATCTCGTCAAGAACGCCGCCGAGGCGATCGGCGAGGAACGCCCCGACGGCCAGATTACCCTCACCACCTCGTTCCGCCCCGGCGTGCGTCTCTCGGTTCCGGGAAGCCAGGCGCGGGTGAGCCTGCCGCTCGAGATCGCCGTGGAAGACAACGGCGCCGGCGTTCCGACCGATCTCATGCCGCACCTGTTCGACCCTTTCGTCACCACCAAGCCGTCGGGGACCGGCCTTGGCCTTGCGCTCGTGGCCAAGATCATCGGCGACCATGGCGGCATCATCGAATGCGACTCCCGCCCGCGGCAGACGGTGTTCCGCGCCCTGATGCCGATGGCCGACAGCGAAACAGCACACTCGGGACATGCTTAAGACGATGGCCAAAGGCAATATTCTCATCGCCGACGACGACGCCGCGATCCGCACGGTGCTGAACCAGGCGCTCGCCCGCGCTGGCTATGCCCCGCGCGCCACCGGCAATGCGGCAACGCTCTGGCGCTGGATCAGCTCCGGCGAGGGGGATCTCGTCATCACCGACGTGCTGATGCCGGACGAGAGCGCCTTCGATCTCATCCCGCGGGTTAAGAAGCTCAGGCCGGAGCTGCCGATCATCGTGATGAGCGCGCAGAACACCTTCATGACGGCGATCACCGCGGCCGAACGCGGCGCCTACGAATATCTGCCGAAGCCGTTCGACCTGAACGAGCTGATCTCGGTGGTCGGGCGCGCGCTCGCCGAACCGCGGCGAAAAACGCAGCGGCTTGCCGCCGAGCCGAGCGAAGGCCTGCCGCTGATCGGCCGCTGCCCGGCGATGCAGGAAATCTACCGCGTGCTGGCGAGGCTCACCCAGACCGACCTCACGGTGATGATCACCGGCGAATCTGGAACCGGCAAGGAGCTCGTCGCACGTGCGCTGCACGAATACGGCAAACGGCGCAACGGCCCGTTCGTTGCCATCAACATGGCGGCGATCCCGCGCGAGCTGATCGAATCGGAATTGTTCGGTCATGAGAAGGGCGCCTTCACCGGCGCGCACAACCGGCACGTCGGACGCTTCGAACAGTCCGAAGGAGGCACGCTGTTTCTCGACGAGATCGGCGACATGCCCATGGAGGCGCAGACCCGTCTCCTCCGCGTGCTGCAGCAAGGAGAGTACACCACGGTCGGCGGCCGCACCCCGATCCGCACCAATGTGCGCATCATCGCCGCCACCAACCGCGATCTGCAGCAGCAGATCGACCAAGGCCTGTTCCGCGAAGATCTGTTCTACCGTCTGAACGTGGTGCCGTTGCGTCTGCCGCCGTTGCGCGAGCGGCTGGAGGATATTCCCGATCTCGTGCGCCACTTCCTCAGCATCGCCGAGCAGGAGGGGCTTCCCTCCAAGAGCTTCGAGCCGGCTGCCATCGAACGGCTCAAGCGCTATCACTGGCCGGGAAACGTGCGCGAGCTGGAAAATCTCGTTCGCCGCCTCATGGCGATCTATTCGCAAGACATCGTCACCGGCGAGATGGTGGAGAACGAGCTGGCAAGCGTGAGCCGTGCGCCGTTCAACGACACGACCGAGCGGACCGGCGACCTCTCCGAGTCCGTGGAGCGCTTCCTCTCGGATTATTTCATGGGCTTCGGCCAGGATCTGCCGCCCTCGGGCCTCTATACCCGGGTTCTGCGCAAGGTCGAATTTCCGCTGATCACTGCGGCGCTCGCGGCAACACGCGGGAATCAGATTCGCGCCGCCGACCTGCTTGGGCTCAACCGCAACACTTTGCGTAAGAAAATTCGCGATCTCGGCATTAAGGTCATTCGCACCCCGGGCCTTTAGCCGCCTGGAATTTCGCCGAAAATTGAGCATCTTGGCATCCGATGGTGCCAAATCGCCACACTTGTGCTCATGTCGCCAAGACGCCACATTGTGATCTTATTGCATCAGACTTGAGGCTCGCGCGTCCCTCATTGCGGCACAGTTGAGCGGGGAGAGGGGTTGAGTAGCTTCCTGCAACCATTGCGAAAAACTGCGGAAGCGTTCGGGCTTTGGCGCAAGCGCCAAGGCAAGGCGCAGTCGCGCCGCGAAGAGTTCACCTCCGAGCCATCGATGGAAGCGGGCTCAGCCCCCGGAGCTGCGCGATCAGGGCGCAGGCTGCCCTTCACCCTTGGGCTCATCACCATGATCTTGTCGCTCGGCTCAGGCCTTGCGACCTACGCCATCCTGACCGGCCTCACGCCGATCGTGCCGACCCATCTCGTCGTGGTCGGCATGCTGCTCATCAATCTCGTGCTCGTGCTCGCGATGGTGATGATCATCGCCTGGCAGGTGACGGGGCTTTGGCTTGCCCGCCGCCGTCAGGTTGCCGGCGCGCAACTGCATGTCCGCATCGTCAGCCTGTTCAGCGTCATCGCCGTGGTGCCTGCGATCCTGCTCGCGATCTTCGCCAGCGTCTCCCTCGACCGCGGGCTAGACCGCTGGTTCTCCACCCGCACCAAATCCATCATTCAGAACTCTGTCGATGTGGCCACTGCCTATGTGCAGGAGCATGGCCAGGTGATCCGCGCCGACACGCTCGGCATGGCCAAGGACATCGACGAGGCGGTCAACCTCGTGAAATCGCGGCCCCAGGCCTTCGGCAATTTCCTGTCGGCGCAAGCCTCGATCAGGGCGCTGCCCATCGCCTATTTGATCGACAGCCAGGGCAAGATCCTCGCCACCGCTGCGACGCTAAAGGACGTCCCCTATCAGGCGCCCCCCGCCCAGGCCATGGAGCTCGCCAAGAGCGGCCAGGCGATCATCATCGCGCCGGGCAAGACGGCGATGGTCGGCGCCATCAAGGCGCTCGAGAATTTCAACGACACCTACCTCTATGTGGTCAGGCCAGTAAACGCCCAGGTGCTGCAGCAGCTGCGCGAGACCCGCGCCAACGTCGCCGAATATCAGCTGCTCGAGCAGCGCCGCGCCGGCGTGCAGGTGGCTTTCGGGCTGATGTATGTGGCCATGGCGCTGACGCTGCTGCTCTCCGCCATCTGGATCGGCATGTGGTTCGCCAACCGCCTCGTGGCGCCGATCCGCCAGCTGATGGGCGCGGCCCAGCAGATCTCGCAAGGCAATCTCGACGTGGGGGTCAACACTACGCCGGCCGACGGCGACCTCGCCGTGCTCGGCTCGACCTTCAACACCATGACCTCGGAGCTGAAGAGCCAGCGCGATGCTCTGGTCGGCGCCAACACAACGCTCGACGAGCGCCGCCGCTTCATGGAGGCGGTGCTGTCTGGCGTCACCGCCGGCGTGGTCGGCGTCGATGCCGACGGCACCATCACGCTGGTCAACCGCTCCGCCGAGGAGCTGCTCGGAGCCAAAGAGAAGAACCTCACCGGCAAGCCGCTCGCAGACGTCGTCCCCGAATTCGGCGCGCTGATGAAACGCGCCCAGAAGCAGGGGAAGCGGCTCGTCACCGACCAAGTCTCGCTGCTGCGCGCGGGATCCGAGCGCAATTTCGCCGTGCGCGTCACCACCGAAGGAACCGCGCAGCAGGCGCAAGGTTATGTCGTGACCTTCGACGACATCACCGAGCTCGTCAGCGCCCAGCGCAGCACCGCCTGGGCCGACGTCGCCCGGCGCATCGCGCACGAGATCAAGAACCCGCTGACCCCGATTCAACTTTCCGCCGAGCGCATCCGCCGTAAATACGGCGATTCCATCACCAAGGATCGCGACGTGTTCGACCAGTGCACCGACACCATCATCCGTCAGGTGTCGGACATCGGCAGGATGGTGGACGAATTCTCGGCCTTTGCCCGCATGCCGAAGCCGGTAATGGAGCAGAACGATATCCGCGAGATCGTGCGCGAGGCCGTGTTCCTGTTCCAGGTGAGCCGGCCTGAGATCAATTTCGAGCTCGACCTGCCGGAGAAGCCGGCGGTGATGCTGTCCGATCGCCGGCTGCTCACCCAGGCCGTCACCAATCTGGTCAAGAATGCGAGCGAGGCGATCGACACGGCGATGGAGGCCGAGCCCGAGCGCGCTGAAAAGGGCCACGTCGTCGCCAAGGTGCGCACCAAAGGCGACCGGCTGCAGATCACCGTGATCGACAATGGCTGCGGGCTCCCCAAGGAGAACCGCCAGCGGCTGGTCGAGCCCTACATGACCACGCGCACCAAGGGCACCGGCCTCGGCTTGGCCATCGTGCAGCGGATCACCGAGCAGCACGGTGGAAGCCTGCAGCTTGCCGACCCGCCGCGGCGCAATGGCAAGATTCAAGGAGCATCGGTGCGCATGGACCTCCCCATCCGTGAGATGGACGAGCTCTCCGCCACGACCGAAGCAAGTGCCGGCAGCGGCGCCCGGCACGAGACCAAGACACCCGAGGCGGCAGAATAGAGGAGGGAGCAACCCATGGCGTCTGACATCCTCATCGTCGACGACGAGGCCGACATCAGAGACTTGATCTCCGGCATCCTCGAGGACGAAGGCCACGGCACGCGCCTGGCCAAGGATAGCGACGAGACGCTCGCCGCCGTCGAGGAGCGCAAACCGTCGCTCGTGATCCTCGACATTTGGCTGCAAGGCAGCAAGCTTGACGGGCTCGAGCTGCTCGACCGCATCAAGCGGAGCCATCCCGATCTGCCGGTGGTGATCATCAGCGGTCACGGCAACATCGAGACCGCGGTCGCCGCCATCAAGCGCGGGGCTTACGACTATATCGAGAAGCCGTTCAAGGCCGACCGGCTCGTGCTGATCGTTGCGCGCGCGTTGGAAGCCTCGAAATTGAAACGCGAGAACCGCGAGCTGCGCGAGCGAAGCGCCTACAGTTTCGAGATGATCGGCCGCTCGAGCGCCATCAACCAGCTTCGCCAGGCGATCGAGAAGGTGGCCCCCACCAACAGCCGCGTGCTGATCACCGGCCCGTCAGGATGCGGCAAGGAGCTTGCCGCCCGCGTCATGCACATGAAGTCGGCGCGCGCCGACGGACCCTTCGTGGTGCTCAACGCCGCGGCCATGGTGCCTGATCGCGTGGAGCTCGAGCTGTTCGGCACCGAGGAGGGAATGGGCTCAGGCCCGCGCAAGGTCGGCGCGCTTGAAGAAGCGCATATGGGCTCTCTCTACATCGACGAGGTGAGCGACATGCCGCTCGAGACGCAAGGCAAGATCCTGCGCGTCCTCGT
The DNA here is from genome assembly GCA_963740805.1 of uncultured Alphaproteobacteria bacterium. GTDB lineage: Bacteria > Pseudomonadota > Alphaproteobacteria > Rhizobiales > Methyloligellaceae > Methyloceanibacter. Next base: position 584,604 of record CAVUFL010000007.1, read on the forward strand.
GGAACAGCGCTTCCAGAGACTTGGCGGCGGCGGCGGACCGAAAGTGCATGTCGACGTGCGCGTGATTTCGTCAACGAGCCGCGAACTGCAGAAGGAGATGTCCTCAGGACGCCTGCGCGAAGATTTGTTTCACCGCCTGAACGTGGTTCCCATCCGCGTCCCCGGACTCTCCGAGCGCCGCGAGGACATCCCGGAGCTCGTCCGCTATTTCGTGCAAGCCATCTCGGTCGCCTCCGGCCTGCCGCCCCGCCGCATCGGCGAGGACGCCATGGCGGTTCTCCAATCCCACGACTGGCCCGGCAACGTCCGCCAGCTCCGCAACAACATCGAGCGGCTGATGATTCTCGTCGGCGGCGACGCCAATTCGATCATCACCGCCGACATGCTGCCCGAGGAGATCATCTCGCCGGTGCCGCTGTCGCCCAACGGGGCAGGGGGCGAGCATCTGATGTCGCTGCCTTTGCGCGACGCGCGGGAGATCTTCGAGCGCGAATATCTCCTCGCCCAGGTCAACCAATTCGGGGGGAACATCTCGCGCACGGCCGAATTCGTGGGCATGGAACGCTCGGCGCTCCACCGCAAACTTCGCGCATTGGGTGTCAACTCCACCGAGCGTGGAGCGGCGCTCCGCTAGGTCTTAACCATGTTTTGCCAGAGTTTCCAAAGGCAAGTTGCATCAGGGCTCTTGCGGTACCGCCTCTCAATCGCGTCTAATGTGCGAGGCCCTCAAGGAGAGAACGACATAGGGGGCCGTTCGATCAGCGTAAGCGTGACCTAAGGGACGGGGAAGCCCATGGCAACAGAACGCGCGCAAAGTCTGCAAGACACATTTCTCAATCACGTTCGCAAGCAAAAGACGCCGCTGACGATATTTCTCGTGAACGGAGTGAAGCTGCAGGGCGTTGTCACCTGGTTCGACAATTTCTGTGTGCTACTACGCCGCGACGGACATTCGCAGCTCGTTTACAAGCATGCCATTTCGACCATCATGCCTGGTCAACCGATTCAGTTGACCGAGTTCGGCGACGCCGAAGCCGGAGACTAGTTGCGCCCGATTGATCCGAAAGCGCTGAAGCGCAAGAAGCGGCCCCTAGCCGACGGGAAGAAGACTGGCGTCTCGGCACGTCGTCCCACCAAGGCGGTCGTGCTCGAGCCTGTGCTCGCCAAGGATCAGTCGCGCTCGATAGGGAAGGGCGAGCGGCGTTCGGCGCCGCCGCGTTCGCCTGAGGCGCGCCTCGAAGAGGCTCTTGGTCTTGCGCGCGCGATCGACCTCGAGGTGCGCGCGAGCGGTCTCGTGCCGTTGCCGCGCCCGCGGCCCGCAACCTTGTTCGGCTCGGGCAAGGTCTCCGAGCTCGAGGGCCTGATCCGCGCCGAGGGGGCGGAGCTCGTGATCGTCGACCATCCGCTCACCCCGGTGCAGCAGCGCAATCTGGAGACCGCGTGGGGCGCCAAGGTTCTCGACCGCACCGGGTTAATTCTCGAAATCTTCGGCGCGCGGGCGCGCACGCGGGAAGGGCGCCTGCAGGTGGAGCTTGCTCACCTCGTCTATCAGAAGAGCCGGCTGGTGCGCTCCTGGACGCACCTTGAGCGCCAGCGCGGCGGCTTCGGCTTCCTGGGCGGCCCCGGCGAAACCCAGATCGAGACCGACCGCCGCATCATCGGCGAGCGGATCGAGAGCATTCGCGCCGAGCTCGAGCAGGTGCGCCGCACCCGCGCGCTGCACCGGAAATCGCGGGCGAGGGTGCCCTATCCTTCCGTGGCTTTCGTCGGCTATACCAATGCCGGCAAGTCGACCCTGTTCAATGCGCTGACCGGCGCCGGCGTGCTCGCCGAGGACACGCTGTTCGCCACCCTCGATCCGACCCACCGCGCCATTCGCCTGCCGCACGGCTCAAAGGCCGTGCTCTCCGACACTGTGGGGTTCATCTCAGACCTGCCGACCATGTTGATCGCGGCTTTCCGCGCCACGCTGGAAGAGGTGGTCGAAGCCGATTTGATCCTGCATGTGCGCGACATCGCCGATGAGGCGAGCGCGCATCAGCGCGCCGACGTCAATACCATCCTTGCCGAGCTCGGCGTCGACGCCGAGGCCGAGCCTCGCCGCCTGCTCGAAGTCTGGAACAAAGCCGACCTGCTTGATGCCGCTGCGAAGCGCCGCATCGAGAATGAGGCTGCGCGCGATCCCACCCGCCCTTGCCTCGTCTCGGCCGTGACGGGCTATGGGCTCGAGGCGCTGCTCGGCGAAATCGAGAGGCGGCTCAATCGTGCCCGCGACACGCTCGATCTCGTGCTTCAGCCCGAGGAGGGCGCGCTCTCCAATTGGATCTACGAGAATTGCGAGGTGATCGACCGTTCCGATCTCGGCGACGGCGTCACCCGCTTGCGCATCCGCGTGGCGCCCGAGAAGCGCTACCGGCTCGCCCGCCTTGCCGGCCCGGCGCGCCTCGGCATCGCCGCGGAGTAGCTAGTCCTTACTGCCTGTCTCTGCGGCCTTCGCTTCGTCCCACAGTTGGTCCATCTCTTCGAGCGTGGCGTCTTCAGGTGTGCGGCCTTCGGCGCGGAGCGCAGCCTCGATGCTGCGAAACCTCCGCACGAATTTGGCGTTGGCATCGCGCAAGCCGCCTTCCGGGTCGACGCCGAGATGGCGCGCGACATTCGCTATGACGAACAGGAGATCGCCGAACTCCTCGGTGATTTTTTCCGAAGGCGCGCCGCGCTCTTCGCGCTCCTCGGCGATCGCGGCTTTCAGCTCGCCGATTTCCTCCTCGATCTTCGCAAGCACCGGAGCGAGCGAAGGCCAATCGAAGCCGACCCGCGCCGCCTTCTTCTGCAGCTTCACGGCACGGGTAAGCGCGGGCAGGGCGACCGGCACGTCGTCGAGCAAAGACCCCGCCTCGTCTTTCGCGCCGCGCTCCGCGGAGCCACAGCTGCGGAGCCACGAGTGGCGGCGCCACGAGTGGCCTTCTCCTCGGCCTTGATCCGCTCCCAGGTGCCGCTCGCAAGAAACGAATCCCTCAGGCTCGCGTCCTCGAACACATGGGGATGCCGCCGGATCATCTTGGCGGTGATGGCATCGACCACGTCGCCGAAGGCAAAGCGTCCGTCTTCCTCAGCCATGCGGGCGTGATAGACGACCTGCAGCAGAAGATCGCCGAGCTCATCCTTGAGCGCGTCGAGATCGCTTCGGGCGATCGCGTCGGCAACCTCGTAGGCTTCCTCGATGGTGTACGGCGCGATGGTCGCGAAGGTCTGCTCGCGATCCCACGGGCATCCCGTCTCGGGATCGCGCAGCCGCGCCATCACCCGCAGAAAATCCCCGATGCCATAAAGGCGGGGCGACTTTTCAGCCATGGGAAGGGACGGGCGGCCCGCCGGCGATCCCGCGTCCCATGCGCGGCATTTCCTTAACAGCAGCAAGGGGATAGCCGAAACGCCCCGGCTTCCTTCCACACCCTAAATTCGCATAAGGTATATTATGGAAAATTATTGTGAGGGGCGAATCGAGGGACGGAGTGGCGCCGCCGGGAGGCATCGCGGCCTCAGCGCTTCTCGTAATGATCGCGCACGAGCTGGTCGAGCAGACGCACGCCGAAGCCCGATCCCCAGCTGCGGTTGATCTCGCTGTCGACCGACGACATCGCGGTACCGGCGATGTCGAGATGCGCCCACGGCGTTCCTTCCTTGACGAAGCGCTGCAGGAATTGTGCAGCCGAGATCGAGCCGCCCCATCTGCCGCCGGTATTCTTGATGTCGGCGACCTTGGAGTCGATCATCTTGTCGTATTTCGGCCCGAGCGGCAGGCGCCACAATTTCTCGCCGGTGGCGTTCCCGGCGTCGATCAGCCAACCCGCAAGCTCGTTGTTGTTGCTGAACAGCCCGGCATGCTCCTTGCCGAGGGCGACCATCACCGCACCGGTTAACGTCGCAAGGTTGATCAGCGCCTTCGGCTTGAAGCGATCCTGCGCGTACCAGAGGCAGTCGGCGAGCACCATGCGTCCCTCGGCGTCGGTGTTAAGAACTTCGATGGTGGTTCCGGACATGGCAGCGACGATGTCGCCCGGCCGCTGCGCGGTACCGCTCGGCATGTTCTCGACGAGACCGATGATGCCGACGGCGTTCACCTTCGCCTTTCGTTCGGCAAGCTCATGCATGAGACCGACGACGCAGGCAGCGCCCGCCATGTCGCCTTTCATGTCCTCCATGCCGGCGGCAGGCTTGATCGAGATGCCTCCGGTGTCGAAGGTGACGCCCTTGCCGACGAAGACGACGGGGTCGCCGCCCTTGGACCCGGCCCCCTTCCACTGCATCACCACAACATGGCTCGGGCGCGCGCTCCCCTGCCCCACGGCGAGCAGCGCGTTCATGCCGAGCCGCTGCAGCGTCTTCGGGGTGAAGACGCTAACCTGGACGCCGAGCTTGGTGAGCTCCTTCGCGCGGGCGGCGAACTCGGCTGGACCGAGCACGTTCGCAGGCTCGTTGACGAGATCGCGGGCAAGCGTCACGCCATTGGCGATGGCGCGCGAGGCTGCGTAGAGCTTCGTCGCCGCGCGCGGATCGGCGGTGTGTATGACGATCTTCTTCAAGCCTTTGTCATTGGTGTCGGCCGCTGCACCATTCTTCTTCTTCGGCTTCGACTTGTACTTTTTGAACTTGTAGCCGCGCAGCGCCAGGCCAAGCGCGAAGTTGGCGTCGTCTTCAGGCGTGATGCCCTTCCCTGCGCTGTCGAGCACAATATGTGCCATCGGGGCCTCTTTACCGCTGAGCAATCCGCGCACGGTGCCACCGAGATTGAGCCAATCCTCGGCGCTATAGTCCGCCGTCTTCCCCACCCCCATCAGCACGAGCCGCGAGAATTTCAGTCCAGCCGGCGCGAGAAGATCGACGGTCGAGTCCTTCTTGCCCTTGAAGCCGCTGATATTTGCCGCACGCGACAATAGCCCCTTCGACTCCTTATCGAGGTCCCTGGCCGCGGATGAGAGCTTGGGCCCCTCCTCGGCGAGGACGACGGCAACGCCCTCCTGGGGCAGGCTGAGACTGGCAAAGGAAATCGTGGTCTCGTCGCTCACGCGTGGGCTCCTTAAGGTTGTGACCCTCGCTCCCTTGTCAAAATAGCCAGAAAAGCGCCGCAAACGCGCCTCGGTTCGCGTGCTCACCTGATGCAGTCTTGCAACAGCGGGAGGGAATTCAAGACGCTCTTCCTAGTTCCTGCTGTGAGGGAATGCAAGCTGGCCGAAAAAGACGAAATTCGGCCATTTTAGCCTGATGAGAATCGTAGCGACACGAGGCGGTTGGCGCGTCTTGGGGGTTGCCAGCCGGCCAGGTGTTGATCGGGGACCTTAGAGAAGCGGCATGACCCTTTTCAGCCGATATGTTTTTCGGCAGGTGGCGAATGCGTTCGTCATCATTCTGGTCACCCTGACCACTATCGTCTGGCTCGCTACAGCCCTGAAACAACTCGATCTTATCGTCTCCCAGGGGCAGGGCTTCGTGCTGTTCCTGAAAATGACCGTCCTCAGTCTCCCGAGCCTGATGGCGCTCATTGCCCCCAATGCGATGCTGATGGCGTCGCTCTACACGCTCGACCGCATGAACGGCGACAGCGAGCTGATCGTCATGACCGCCGCCGGCGCCCCCGTTTGGCGAATCGGCGCCCCCTTCGTGCTTCTCGCCTCGATGGTCTGCGTGGTGATCCTGATCTGCAATCTCTGGGTGATGCCGGCAAGCATGCGGGCGCTGCGTGCCCTGATCACCCAGGTCCGCACCGACGTGATCTCCCAAGTCCTTCAGCCTGGCCGATTTTCCAGCACCGAGCCGGGCCTGACCTTCCACATTCGCGACCGTTCCCCGACCGGCGACCTGCTCGGCCTCCTCGTACATGACGAGCGCGACGAGAAGCTGGTGATGAGCTACCTCGCCGAGCGCGGCCGCATCATCAGCAATGACGACGGCGCCTATCTCGTGATGTTCGACGGTCACGTTCATCGCTACGAGGTGAAGGATCCCTCAAAAGGCGTGCAAATCGTCGCCTTCGATCAATATGTCCTGAATATTTCCGATTTCAGTGCGAAGGATACTTCAAGTAAAGAGCTGCGCCCGCGCGAGCGTTATCTTAGCGAATTGCTCAATCCTGATCCTAAGTTATTGAAAAACAAGGGCGCGAGCGGCCAACTGCGCACCGAGCTGCACGACCGCTTCTCGACCCCCTTCTATCCGCTGCTTTTTGCTTTCCTTGCCGTGGCCGTTCTCGGCCACGCGCGCACCACCCGCGAGAGCCGCTGGGCGCAGATCCTGGTGGCCGCCGGAGTCGCTGTAGGCCTAAGGGTTTCCGGGCTCACCGCCTCCAATTTGGTCACCCTGAGCGCGGGAGCAACACCCTTGGTTTATCTCATTCCAATTGGGGCGATTATCGTTGCGGCCCTAGTGGCGCACGTTAGAATGTCGCCAGAACTTCGGTCCAAGCTGAGTCTCCAGCTTAAGTTCGTACCAGACAACATAAAATTCTGGACCGGTCGGGGGATTGTGGCGAAGTGAAAGCGCAGATGCCAGGCATCAGTGCAGCGGGGACGCTCGCCCGCTATTTTTCCTTGCGCTTCCTCATCGCCATGCTGGCGATGTTCGCAATCTGCTGCGTGCTGATCTTCTTCGTCGATTTCATCGAGATGCTGCGACGCGCCGGCAATTACGACAGCGATGTTTCCGGCTTCTTGCTCGCCTGGATGACTCTGCTTCGCCTGCCGTCCTTCTCCGAGCTCACCCTCCCCTTCGCCGTGCTGATCGGCACGGTCGGCATTTTCCTGATGCTGAGCCGCTCTTCGGAGCTGATCGTCGTGCGCGCCGCCGGCGTATCGGTGTGGCAATTCATGCTCCCCGCCATGGTCGTTGCCTTCCTGCTCGGCATCGTGTTCGTGACGCTTTACAACCCTCTCGCGGCGAGTGCCCGCGCCGAAGCCGAGCGGCTCTACTCCAAGGCCTTCGACCGCGAAGACACGCTGCTCAAGACCAAGAACGCAGGCGCTTGGCTGCGCGAGGATGGCGCCGACGGTCCGTCCGTCCTCCACGCCGCGCGCTCGTCCAATCAAGGCCTCGAGCTCTCGGCCGTCACGGTGTTTCAATACGCTCCGGATCAAACCCCGACGGAGCGCATCGAGGCGCGCAAAGCAACCCTCAAGGACGGCCGCTGGGAACTTGAGGACGCCTGGGTTAGTGCCGTGGGCAGCGAGCCCACTCTGTACAAGCATTATCTGCTCAGCACCTACCTCACCCCGACGCAGGTGCGAGACACCCTCGGCACTGAGTACTCGATTTCGTTCTGGGATCTGCCGAACTTCATCGAGATCGCGGAGCGGGCGGGACTGCCCGCGACGCAATACCGCGTGCAGTATCAGTTGTTACTGTCGCGGCCTTTCTTGCTCGTAACCATGGTGCTGATCGCGGCGACCTGCTCGCTACGGGCGTTCCGCTTCGGCAATGTTCAACTCAACGCATTGGGAGGAATCGCCGCAGGATTTGCCTTCTTCGTCCTTGCCGAAGTCTCGCGCAACTTCGCCATGGCAGGACTGACCTCGGCTATGGCCGCAGCCTGGGTGCCAGTCATCATCGCGGCGAGCCTCGCGCTCACCGTGCTCTTGTACAAAGAGGACGGGTGATGATGCTCGGCAACCGATCACTCATGCGCACGCGCCGGGCTGAGCCCGGCCTCGCCGCGTCTAAGGGTCCCCGCCTTGGAGCGTGGATACGTGTCGCTGTTTGTCTGCCTGCTTGCCGGCTCGCTCGCCTTTAGCATGACGGCACCCGCCATCGCCGCGAGTAAGCAGAAGCAAAGTGATCTCGGCACCATTCTCAAGCCGCCAAGCGTGGACAAGAGCGAGCCCATGCTGCTGCAGGCCGACGAGATGATCTACGACAACGAGAACAACCGGGTGACGGCCAAAGGCAACGTCGAGATCTACTACGGCAACTACACGCTGCTCGCCGATCAGGTGATCTACGACCGCAACGCCAACACGCTCGCGGCGCAAGGCAACGTGCGCATCAAGGATCCCGAAGGCGCGATCATCACCTCGAACCAGATGACGCTGACCGACGACTTCCGCGACGGCTTCATCGATGCGCTGCGTGTGGTGACCAAGGACGATACGCGCATCGTCGCGCAGACCGCCTCGCGTGAAGCCGGCAACGTCACCGTGTTTCACAACGGCTGGTTCACCCCTTGCAAGCCTTGCGAGGAGAACCCGGACAAACCGCCGACCTGGCGCATCAGGGCAAAGACCATCATTCATCGCAAGGACGAGGCGACGATCACCTATCGCAATGGATTTTTTGACTTTTTCGGCGTGCCCATCATCTGGGTCCCCTACTTCCAGAGCGCCGATCCCACGGTGAAGCGCAAGTCTGGGTTCCTCATGCCGATGTACAGCCAGTCCGACCGGCTGGGCACGACGGTTACCGTGCCGTACTACTTTGCCCTCTCCGACCATTACGACTTCACCTTCGCCCCGATGTACACCTCTGAGCAGGGAACTCTCTGGCAGGGCTCGTGGCGTCAACGCCTGGCGAGCGGCGGCTACCGCGTCGATCTTGCCGGTGTGTTCAACGACGGCTCGTTCGAGTTCCCGAAGGACATCGACAGCGATTTCCGCGGCAGCATCGTCACCGAAGGCAAGTTCGCACTGAACCCCTACTGGTCATGGGGCTGGGACGCCATCGCCGAGAGCGACGACACCTTCCGCCGCTTCTACAACCTCGACAGCGAGCTCAAGACCGACCGCGTCTCGCAGCTCTATCTCGAGGGCCTGCACGACCGCAACTATGCCAGCATGCGCTTCTACGAGACCGGCACGCTGCTGCGCACCAAGGATCCCCTCGCCGACGCGACGGTCTATCCGATCATCGACTACGACTACATCCTAAAGAACCCGATCGTTGGCGGCGAGCTCAGCTTCAACTCGAACGTGATGGCCTTGGCCAACGCTGACGGCACCGACTCCAACCGGATCATCATGCAGACGGCTTGGCGACGGCAGATGATCGACCGCATCGGCGAGGTGTTCACGCCGTTCGCCCAGCTGCGCGGCGACCTCTACGGCGTGAACGAGTTCGTCGATCCGGCAACCGATCTTCCGTCGAGCGGAGCGCTGGTGCGCGGCACCGCGGTCGGCGGCGCCGAATATCGCTACCCGTTCATCGGCACCACCGGCAATGTCGCCCACGTGTTTGAGCCGATCGCCCAGATCGTCGGCCGGCCTGAACTCGGTCGGCGTCGATCAGTCGGAGATTCCCAACGAGGACGCGAAGAGCCTGGTCTTCGACGACACCATCCTGTTCGACATCGACAAGTTCTCCGGATACGACCGCCTCGAGACCGGCACGCGCGCCAATGTCGGTTTGCGCTACACCGCGCAGCTGCCTTCCGGCGCCTATGCCCGCGCGGTGTTCGGCGAGAGCTATCAGCTCGCCGGCCAGAACCCCTTCGACCTGAACAGCGGCCTCGGCACCACATCTTCCGACTATGTGAGCGGCCTTTATCTGCAAGCGGCGAAATATTTGTCGCTCACCGGACAGGCACGCTTCAATCAGGAGACCTTCGCTCTGATGCGCACCGATCTCGGCTCGACGGCGAACGTAGGTCCCGTCGACCTGATGATAAATTACGCGGAAGTCGCGCCCGACGCGGTGACGCCGGATGTGATCACTCCCACGACCAAGAACGACAATCAGGATCGACGTCAGGAAATTCTCGGCAAGGGCACTCTCAACCTCACCGACACCTGGGCCTTGATCGGCGCGCTGCGTTACGACTTACAAAACGAGCAAACGATCAGCGATGGCGTCGGACTGCAGTACAAGGACGACTGCTTGACGCTGGCCGTGACCTACGAACAAACCAACATCAAGGACCAGGACATCCAACCCGAGCAACGGGTGACGGTGAATTTGGCGCTGAAATATCTCGGTACCTATCAATATCAGACCGAAGCGTTCAGCGCTTTCGGTGCCGACGCGTTTGGAGGCACGAACAACAATTAGAAGGCGAGAGCCCGCGTCCGTCCCCCGACCGGCGCGAGGACAGCCTTCAACAGTGGTGGCGTATTTGAACGAGACCCGATGCACCTGCATTGCGGTGAGCGCGGTGCTTGCCGTGTTGGCTGGACTGATTGGTTTGCCTTGCGTTGCGCAGGCGCAAACCGAGCAGTCCATTGTCGTGCTCGTCAACGACGATCCGATCACCCTCTATGACGTCGAGCAACGCCAGCGGTTTCTCGCCGTCACCACCCAAGAACAACCCTCACCGGCCTTGAAGAAAAAGGCCACGGACATGTTGATCGAGGAGCGCTTGCAAATACAACAAGGGCGAAAGCTCGGTATTACGCCTGACGAAGACGAAGTGAACAAGGTTCTGGCCGGCATGGCCCAGAACAACAACATGAGCCCCGACCAGCTCGCCGCCGCGCTCGGCCAGATGGGCGTGAACATCAAGACGCTCAGGGATCGCATCAGGTCCCAGGTGGTTTGGCAGAACGTGGTGCGGAAGAAATTCCGCCGCGACGTGTCGATCGGCGAAGCTGATGTCGACAAGGCGCTCACCGACGCTGGCGACCAGGGCAAGCCGAAGGAGGAGACCACGCTGCAATTGCGCCAGGTCAAGTACGAGATTCCGACCGACGCCGATCAAGGGACCATCGCCAAACAGCTTGCTGCCATCGAAGCCGTTCGTGCCAAGGTGCAGTCTTGCTCCAACGTCTCGACGCTCACCAAGGACATCAAGGGCTTCAAGGTAAAGACGCTGCAGGATCAGCTGCCGGGCTCGCTCGGCCAGCCGATGCGCACGCTGGTGATGAACGCAAAGGTGGGTCAAATGACACCCCCCACCCTCTCAGGCTCGGCCATCGAGGCTTACGCGGTTTGCGGCAAGCACGCCGTCAAGGGCGATCCGGAGAAACGGCAGCAGACCCAGATGAAGCTCATGGAGCAGGAGCTTGGGATCAGGGCCGAAGGCTTGCTGCGCGACATGCGCCAGGACGCGTTCATCGAGTACCGTTGACGCGGTTTCGGGTGACGTGGGAGCCGGATCGGCTTAAAGACTTCCGCCAATCACATAGTCCGAGCGTGCTGCCCGAGCGGCAGCTGGAAAACGCTGCGGAGCATCTTGCCGATGGCCTGGTCGCGATGGAGAGTGCCGAAAGACCGCTTGCCCTCACGCTCGGCGATCCCGCCGGGATTGGCCCCGACATAACACTCCTTGCCTTTCAGGCGCGTCTGAGCATGCCGGTTCCACCCTTCGTGCTGATCGGCGACCCAAGGGTGCTGGCTGAGCGGGCAAGCGCCCTCGGTCTCGATATTGAGATAGCAACTGTCGCCGAAGCGGGCGAGGCACCAGCTCTTTTTGCCAAAGCGCTGCCGGTGCTGCCAATCTCCGTCGCCGGTAATGTGGTTGCCGGTCGTCCCGACTCTGCCGCGGCGGGCGCGGTTCAGCGGTCGATCGAACGCGCCGTCGATCTCGTCCGCGCCGGCACGGCGAGCGCCGTGGTCACCAACCCGATCAGCAAGGCGACGCTGATCCACGCGGGCTTCGGCTTCCCCGGCCACACCGAGTTTCTCGCCAAGCTTGCCGGGCTCGATGCCTCCGACGTTGTGATGATGCTCGCAGCACCCGAGCTGAAAGTGGTGCCGGTCACCATCCATATTCCGCTCAAAGAGGTGATGGCCGCGCTCGACGAGGGGCGCATCGTCAAGACGCTCGAGATCACGGCGCGCGACCTTGCGCGCTATTTCGGCGTGGCGCGGCCGCGCATCGCCGTCGCCGGCCTCAACCCCCATGCCGGAGAGGATGGCACCATGGGGCGCGAGGAGATCGACATGATCATCCCCGCCATTGCCGCGGCCCGCCGCCAGGGCCTCGACGTCAGCGGACCCTACTCCGCCGACACTCTGTTCCATGCCGAGGCGCGCAAGACCTACGACGTGGCGGTGGCCATGTATCACGACCAGGCCCTCATCCCGATCAAGACGCTTGCCTTCGATCTCGGCGTCAACGTCACCCTTGGACTGCCTTTCGTGCGCACCTCGCCCGACCACGGCACGGCCTTTGCGCTTGCCGGCACCGGGCAAGCGAGCCCGCGCAGCCTGATCGAGGCCTTGCGGCTCGCCGACGCCATGCAAGCTCAGGCGGCGGACGCCAAGCCTTGAGCGCGCCCGACGGGCTGCCGCCGCTCCGCGACATCATCCGCGCCTCAGGACTTTCCGCGCGCAAGAGCCTCGGTCAGAATTTCCTCCTCGATTTCAACCTCACCCGCCGCATCGCCCGCGCCGCCGGGCCTCTCGAAGGAACCACCGTCGTCGAGGTTGGCCCAGGGCCCGGTGGCCTCACGCGCGCGCTGCTCCTCGAAGGTGCCGCGCGGGTGATAGCCATCGAAAGAGACGAGCGCTGCCTCCCTGCGTTGCGCGACATCGCCGATGTCTATCCTGGACGGCTCGAGATCGTTGCTGCTGATGCGCGCGAGGTCGACTATGGCGCCTTGAACTTGCCGGCACCTGCGCGCATCGTCGCTAACCTGCCCTACAGCGTCGCCACGCCCCTCCTCATCGGCTGGCTCAAGACCGAGCCATGGCCGCCTTGGTTCGACCGGCTCGTTCTCATGTTTCAGCGCGAGGTGGCGCTCCGCATCGTGGCCAAGCCGGGGGGCAAGGACTATGGGCGCCTCGCCGTGCTCAGCCAATGGCGCACCTCCCCTCGCATTCTGCTTACCCTTCCCGCCGCCGCCTTCACGCCGCGACCTAAGGTCAATTCCTCTCTGGTCGAGCTCGTGCCGAGAGAGGCTCCGCACCCCGCCTGCGACGTCGCTGCGCTGGAAAGGGTGACGGCGGCAGCCTTCGGCCAGCGGCGCAAGATGCTACGCTCCTCCTTGCGTCAGATCACACCCGACGCCGAAGTGCTTCTGCAGGAGCTTGGCATCGACCCGAAGCGCCGCGCCGAGGAGCTGGAGATCGCCGATTTCTGCCGGATCGCCAACGCGCTTCAGCGCTAGAGCTCGGCCAAGAGGTTCTGCACGAAGTCCTTGAGCCCGGTGAGGCGCGAGCAGCGCAACCGTTCGGCGGCAAGGATGGCGCGGATCGCGTTCAGCGCTTGGTCGAGGTCGCGGTTGACGACCACGTAGTCATAGTCGTGCCAATGCTGGATCTCGTTGCTCGCTCCTCGCATACGCGCCTCGACGACCTCAGGCGCATCCTGGGCGCGCTCGTTGAGGCGCCGCTCAAGCGCCTCACCGGATGGCGGTAGGATGAACACCGTGACCACGTCGCTCGGAGCCTGTTCGCGCAGACTTTGGGCTCCTTGCCAATCGACGTCGAACAAGACGTCTCGGCCTGCGGCAAGCGCCTTCTCGACCGGCATGCGCGGCGTTCCATAATAGTAGTCGAACACCACCGCCCATTCAAGGAACTCTCCGGAATCTCGCATGCGAGCAAACGTCTCGCGGTCGATGAAATGATAGTCCCTCCCCTCGACCTCGCCCTTGCGCTGCTTCCGCGTCGTGCAGGAAATCGACGGCACCACGCCTGGATCCGCCTCGAGCAATCGGCGGGCGAGCGTCGTCTTACCCGCGCCGGAGGGCGAGGACAGCACCAGCATCAGACCTCGTCGCGTGGGCTCCATCGATCCCCTCACTCGATGTTCTGAACCTGCTCGCGCAACTGATCGATCACCGATTTCAGCTCGAGCCCTGCCCGGCTGATCTCGATGTCGGAGGCCTTCGAGCACAATGTGTTGGCCTCGCGATTGAATTCCTGCGTTAGAAATTCGAGCCTGCGGCCGACCGGCTGATCTTGCGCGAGAAGCTCCGTTGCCGCCGTCACATGGGAGCGAAGACGGTCAAGCTCTTCCTGGATGTCCGACTTGGCGGCGAGCAACAGGGCCTCCTGATGCAGCCGTTCGGGATCGAGGCCCGAGCCGGTCTCGATCAGGCGCTTCACCTGCTCAGTCAAGCGTAGCAAGATGGCCTCAGGCTGGCGGCCCGCGGCGCTCGCCGCGCGCTCGACAAGGCTTGCGATCTGGTCGAGCTGATTGGCCATGACGGCGGTAAGCCGCGCGCCTTCCGCGTTACGCGCCGCGACAAGCTGGTCGAGTGCGGTGCCAAGTCCTTTGAGCAGCGCCGCCTCGAGCTTCGCATGTTCCTCCTCGCTCTCGTCGCCCTCCACCACCTCGACCACGCCGCGCATGGCAAGCAGCGTATCGAGGTTCGGTGCCTCTTTATGGGTGAGCGCCTGGGCGCGCTCGGCCGCGGCGAGCGCCTGGACCAGCGCAGCTTCGTTCAGGCGAATGGCAAGCTCTCCAGTCTCCCGGCGCAGCGTCAGATTGAGCGTGCAATTGCCCCTTGCAAGCGCTTCCTGGGCAAGCGAACGCGCCTTGATCTCGAGCCCTTCGAGACCGGAGGGCATGCGGAATCTGAGCTCAAGCCCGCGCCCATTGACGCTCCGCACCTCCCAGTGCCAGCTCGTCTCGCCGTGAACGCCTGAGCTGCGGCCAAATCCGGTCATGCTTTTCAGCGTCATGCGCGTTCATCCTCATGGCCGCCCGCAGCTTCGCGGACGACCGTTATATGCCGAGTCGGGACGGTTTCGGCGAGCGGAACGCCGTCCCCCCCGCGACAACGTTAACAGGTGGAGGGAGCAAGGGCCTTAGCGCAGCGGATTGCGTTTTGGCAGCGGTATCCCGGCCCCGGCGCTTGTATCCGGCGCGGCCCCAGGATCGGCACTGGTCTCACCGGTCGCAGCATCCGGCGTAGGCGAAATCCCGGCCGAAGAGCGCAAATTCACTAGGGCGTCAGGGGCAACGAGCGTGCCTGGAGCGGCTCCGGTCGCAGGGGCTGTCCCGTTGGCCGGAGCCGGGGCGGCCGGCGAAGATTTGGGAACGCTGCCGTCAGGCGAAGGAGCGCCTGCAGCGGCTGCGGCGGCAGCGGCTTCCGCACGCTCCTGCTCGCGCATGGCCTTCTCGACCTGACGCCACTTCACGACATTCTTATTATGCTCATCGAGGGTCGGGGCGAAGGCATGCCCTCCGCTGCCGTCGGCCACGAAATAGAGATCCTTGGTCTTGGCCGGCTTCAGCACCGCCTCGATCGCCGCCCGCCCCGGATTGGCGATCGGCCCGGGCGGCAGCCCGTTGATCTTGTAGGTGTTGTACGCAGTGTCGCGATCGAGCTCTTCCTGCTGGATGGGATGGTCGAGCACGCCTTTGCCTCCAACCAGACCGTAGATGATGGTGGGGTCCGATTGCAGGCGCATCTTCTTCCTCAGCCGGTTCTGATACACGCTGGCGATGAGCGGCCGCTCGTCGGCCCGGCTCGTCTCCTTCTCGACGATGGAGGCGAGAGTGACCGCCTCTTCCGGCGTCTGCACCACGATGTCGGGGTCGCGTTCCTCCCACATCTTGGCGAGGAATTTCTTCTGAGCGACCTGCATCCGCTCGATGATGTCTTGGCGGCTGTCGCCGATCTGGAACCGGTAGGTGTCGGGCAGCAGCGTACCTTCGGCCGGGATCTCGGTGATGTCGCCCTTGAGATCGGGGTTGGCCTTGATGCGCTCGACGATCTGCTGGCTGGTGAGCCCCTCGGCCAAAGTGACCTTGTGGGCGATCGACTTGCCCTCGACCAGGGTGTCGAGCACCTGGCGCATGCTCGCCTGTTTGCGGAACTCATACTCCCCGGCCTTCAGCGCGCCGGTGCCACGCAAATACATGAAGTAGATGATGCTGGTCATGAACAGGCCGCGGTCGGAGATGACCTCGTCGCGTTCGAGACGCTCGGCAATGCCGCTCACCCCCTCGCCTTTCGGAATCACCACCACGGTGGAGGCCGGCAAGGGGCCAGGCTGGTCGAACTGAATTCTCAAGAAATAGAACAGCACGAAAACGACGCAGACCGTGAAGAAGACGAGCATGAACAGGGCGTTGAAGAAGGCAAGCACCGGGTGCATGCGCCAGGGCTCGCGCTCGGGAAATTCCGGCGGGCGCACTGGCTCAAGAGCTTCGTAAGGGCTGCGCGGCGGCGTGTCGAAATTCCGCATTGCGCGTTCCGCACGCTCGCGCGCATCGTTGTCATTTGTCGCCGACGAGTAGTCGCTGGTCACCGACATTGCCTTGATGCCCCGCGCGGGAACTGCCTATCCACTTGGCGTGAGAATATGGCGAAAGGGAGGTTCGGCTGGCAAGCGGGGAGCCACGATCAGGCGTCGCACCGTCGCAGGATCAGCGAGGCATTGGTGCCGCCGAATCCGAAGGAGTTGGACAGGACGGTGTCGATCGTCCGCCGGTGGGCCTTGTGCGGAACGAGGTCGATTGCCGTCGCCACCGAGGGGTTGTCGAGATTGAGGGTCGGCGGCGCGAGATTGTCTCTGATCGACAGCGCCGAGAAGATCGCCTCGACGGCGCCCGCGGCGCCGAGCAGATGGCCGATCGCCGATTTGGTCGACGACATGGAGACTTTGCCGGCGGCATTGCCGAACAGCCGCTCGACGGCGGCAAGCTCGATCTCGTCGCCCATCGGCGTCGAGGTGCCATGGGCATTGATGTAGTCGATGTCGGCTGGCTCGATGCCAGCGCGCTTCACCGCTGCCATCATGCAGCGATAGGCGCCGTCGCCGTCCTCGGCCGGTGCCGTGATGTGGAAGGCGTCACCGGAGAGCCCGTAGCCGATGATCTCGGCATAAATCTTGGCGCCACGCGCCTTGGCGTGGTCGAGCGCCTCGACCACCACCATGCCTGCGCCCTCGCCCATGACGAAACCGTCGCGGTCGCGGTCGTAAGGACGCGAGGCACGCTGCGGCTGGTCGTTGAAGTTGGTAGAGAGCGCCCGGCAGGCGGCGAAGCCGGCAATGGACAGACGGCAGACCGGCAATTCGGCGCCGCCGGCGAGCATCACGTCGGCGTCGCCGAGCCCGACCAGGCGCGAGGCATCGCCAATGGCGTGCGCACCCGTTGAGCAGGCTGTGACCACGGCATGGTTCGGACCTTTCAGCCCATGCCGAATCGAGACATAGCCGGCAGCGAGATTGATCAGGCGCCCTGGGATGAAGAACGGGCTCACCCGCCTTGGCCCCTTCTCGGCGAAGAGGAGCGAGGTTTTTTCGATGCCCTGCAGTCCGCCGATGCCCGAGCCGATCAACACGCCGGTGCGGATCTGATCCTCGTAAGCTGTGGGCTCCCAGCCGGCGTCGGCAAGCGCCTGCTCGGCCGCGCACATCGCATAGATAATAAAGTCATCGACCTTGCGTTGCTCTTTCGGCTCCATCCAATCGTTTGGATTAAAGGTGCCGTCGCTGCCGTCGCCGCGCGGGATCTGGCAGGCGACCTGGCTGGTGAGATCGGAGACGTCGAAATTCTCGACGCGCTTGGCGGCATTCTCACCGGCGGTCAGCCGCTGCCAGGTGACTTCGACACCGCAGCCGAGCGGCGAAAGAATACCAAGACCTGTGATGACGACACGTCGCATCTGACGCTTTCGCGTGATCCTCGTAGAGAATCGGTGATCGAGCCGTATGGCCTAAAGCTTACAACGACGCTGGACGGCTCGAGCGCGCGACGAGCAAGAAGGTTCAGGCTGCCGTGTTCTTCTCCAGGAACTTGATGGCGTCGCCCACGGTCAGAATGGTCTCTGCGGCATCGTCCGGGATCTCGCAGCCGAACTCTTCCTCGAAGGCCATGACCAGCTCGACCGTGTCGAGGCTGTCGGCCCCAAGATCGTCGATGAAGCTCGCACTGTCGGTGACCTTGTCGGCCTCGACGCCGAGATGCTCCACTACGATCTTCTTTACGCGCTCCGAGATATCGCTCATGTCCGCCTCACCGTTTCCTTTTCAGTCCTTAGGCCTCGCACGTCCCCCGGTCTCGGCTCACGGCCTAACGCACCCCAGAGCGGCAAGTCACAGGGTTTGAACGCGAGGAGGATTGTCTTTGTCAAGCCCCCATAGAGCTTCACAGAGCGGCCGTTTGGGTAACACACTTTCCCGGCCTTTGCCAGCAGCCCTGAAGAGGCCCAATCGAGCCTGCCAAGGCCGCTCCGGCCAACCCTGCCAAGCCCCTGCGGGAGAAGGCTCAAACCATCACCATGCCGCCATTCACATGCACCGTCTCGCCGGTGATGTAGCCCGCCTCGTCGCTTGCCAGGAACACCACCACCGCCGCGATATCCTCAGGTTTGCCGAACTTGGCAGCAGGAATTGCAGCGGCGATTGCCTCGACCTGCTTAGGGGTGAGCGCGTCGGTCATCGGGGTGGAGATGAAGCCAGGAGCAATGCAATTGGCGGTGATGCCCCGGCTCGACACCTCGCGGGCAAGCGATTTGGTCATGCCAACCAGTCCCGCTTTTGAGGCGGCATAATTCCCCTGCCCCGGATTGCCGAGTACGCCCGAAATCGAGGCGATGTTGACGATGCGTCCCGCCCGGCGCCGCATCATGCCGCGCAAGACGCCGCGGGTGAGAACGAACACCGAGGTGAGATTGACGGCGATGACGTCGTCCCACTCCTCGTCCTTCATGCGCATGAACAAATTGTCGTGGGTGATGCCGGCATTGTTGACGAGAATGTCGACCTGGCCGAGAGCCTTCTCGGCGTCCTCGGCAAGCTTCACGACGGCAGCGCGGTCCCGCAGATCGCAAGGCAAGGCCACGACGCGCGAGCCAAGCTTGGCGGCAAGCTCGTTCAGCCGTTCGGCGCGGGTGCCGGAGATGGCCACCGTGGCGCCTTGGGCATGCAGGGCCTCGGCGATCGCCCAGCCGATGCCGCCGGTGGCACCGGTGACAAGTGCGCCCTTGCCGGTCAAATCGAACATGAGGCTCTCCTTCTCCTAGGCGTCACGCGCCTGAAGCGCCGTGGCGGCCGCCTCAAGCTCCTCGGGCGTGCCAACGGAACGCGCCTCGAACCCTTCGAACCGGCGCGCGAGCCCGGTGAGCACGCGCCCTGCGCCAATCTCATAGAGACTATCGACGCCTTGGTCGCGCAGATAGAGCATCAACTCACGCCACCGCACCATGCCCGTCACCTGCTCGATGAGACGGGCGCGGATGGCTTCGGGGTCGCTGATGGCTGAAGCAAGCACATTGGCCACGAGCGGCACCGACGGGGCCGCGATCTTCACCTCGCTCAGGGCCTCCTGCATGACTTGGGCGGCAGGCTGCATCAGCGCGCAATGAAAGGGGGCGCTAACCGGAAGCAGCACGGCGCGGCGAGCGCCGAATTTTGGCGCGAGCGCCACGGCCCGCTCGATCGCTGTCCGCGCGCCGCTGATCACCACCTGGCCTGGGGCATTGTCGTTGGCGGCGGCGCACACCTCGCCCTCGCTTGCCGCCTTGGCAAGCTCTTGCGCCTGGGAGAGATCCGCCCCGAGCAGGGCTGCCATTGCCCCCTCGCCCACCGGGACCGCCGCCTGCATCGCCTGTCCCCTCGTCTTGAGCAGGCGCGCGGTGTCGGCAACGCTCAAGCTTCCCGCCGCGGCGAGCGCCGAATATTCGCCGAGCGAATGGCCGGCGACGAAAGCCACGCTGTCCTTGAGCGAGAGTCCTTTCTCGGCCTCGAGCACGCGGATCACCGCAAGCGAGACCGCCATCAAGGCTGGTTGGGCGTTCTCGGTCAGGGTGAGCTGATCCTCAGGCCCAACCCAAATCAAGGTCGACAGCGACTGACCGAGTGCCTCGTCGATCTCTGCGAACACGGCACGCGCCGGGGCATAAGCCTTGGCGAGCTCGGCGCCCATGCCGACTGCCTGACTCCCCTGCCCGGGAAAAATGAAAGCAATGCTCATCTCAAGGAGAGGACCTCAGCCGCTAAAGTCGGGCCAAAGACACTGTTTGCCTCCGGCCTGTCAAGTTGGCCAAGACAGAGAAACGCCGCGTCCTCTGGCCTCGCCAATAAAGAGGATTCGGTTTTGCAACTTTTGCCCCCAAAACTCTGTTTCATCGATAGAATCCCTCCGGAGGCCTGAATGCACCGTTTCCCCGCAAGGCTTACCGCCATCGCCCTCTTGCTCGCCACGCCTGTCTTGGCCGCGGGCCCGCAGCCTTGGCCGTGGAAGGCGAAAGCCCCGCGCGACCCGGCTTTGGCGACCTTGTCTCATATCGACGCTGTGACCGCCTCGGTGGCCGAGGGCACCGTATCCGTCGCGGTAAAGGCCATGGCTCCGGCCCCAGGCTACACTGAGCTGCAGCTCGTCTCGCGCATGGGCGATCCCAAGGACCGCATCTTCGCCTTCGACGCTTGCGGCCGTGCGCCGCAAGAAGTCACATCTCAAGTGCTGACGCCGGTGACGATCGAGGTCTCATATGCCGACGCGCCGATCGCCAAGCTCGAAGTGATCGAGGTTTATTCGAACGACAACTGCCTCGCTTATTCGGTGAAGGACAGCAAGCCGGTGGATTGCACGTCGAAAGCGATCCCGCAAGAGCCAGTCAAGTCGCCCTGATCAGGCTCGCAGGCCTTGCAAAGCGCGTCCGAAACCGTATAAAGCGGGCTCGAAACCGCTCCGGTCGGAGGCTGAAAGGAGAGCCGCTTCGCTTGAAGCGGCAGGCATGAGCCGGTCTCCCCTGTCTCCGCTCCCAAGGGTTGTCTTCTTGGGCCTTTCCTTCCAGGGCCCATGAGAGGCTACGCGCCGGAGCCAGAACGAAGGAAAGGCAGTCCATGCCGCTTTATGAGCATGTGTTCCTGGCACGCCAGGATATTTCCGCGCAGCAGGTTGAAGGTCTGGTGCAGGAATACCGTAATATTATCGAAGGTGGCGGCGGCACCGTCGGCAAGACCGAATATTGGGGCCTCAAGGGCCTCACCTTCCGTATCAAGAAGAATCGCAAGGCGCATTTCTCGCTGATGAACATCGACGCGCCGCCCGCCGCCGTGGCCGAGCTCGAGCGTCAGATGCGCCTCTCCACTGACGTCCTCCGCTTCCTGACCGTGAGGGTGGATGAGCATGAGGCAGGGCCTTCGCCCATGATGCGTCGCGCCGATCGCGACGAGCGCGAGGGCCGCGGCGACCGCGGAGATAGATTTGACCGTGGCGACCGATTTGATCGTGGTGATCGGGGCGACCGCCGTGGGCCGCGCCGTGATCGCGACCGGGATCGGGACTCTACGCCTCGCGACATGCCGAGCGCAGCCGATGCACCTGAGGTGGACGCCGCCCCCGAGACGGGAGAGGATAACTGATGAGCATGACCCAAAGCGCGGCGCGGCGCCCGTTCTACCGCCGGCGCAAGACCTGCCCGTTCTCGGGCGATAAGGCGCCCAAGATCGACTACAAGGATGTGAAGCTTTTGCAGCGCTACATTTCGGAGCGCGGCAAGATCGTGCCGAGCCGGATCACCGCGGTCTCCGCCAAGAAGCAGCGGGAACTTGCGAGAGCGATCAAGCGGGCGCGCTTTCTGGGCCTGTTGCCCTATTTGATTCAGTAAGGAGCTGCGATGTGCGGGCGAGTGCCCGCGCCTAGCAGCTGACGCCACAGGTTGGGACGGCTCGCCGCCCCTAACCGCTCTCGATGAAGAGCCGGGACAGCGCGAACTATGGCTATACCTTTCCTCATCGGCGCCGGTGCGGGCCTCGTTTCCGCCGCCCTGTTCGCCTCGGCGGCGACGGCCACATCGCTTGCCGGCATTCTGTTCTACCTCGCACCGTTGCCGATCTGCCTCGCCGGCCTCGGTTGGGGCTGGATGGCGGCGGCGGTCGCCGCGCTCGCCGGCATGGTTGTCGTTGGCGGCGTGCTTGGATTGGCGCCGGGCGCCGTTTTCGCCGGCGCCGTCGCCTTGCCGATGGCGGTCCTTTGCTACCTTGCGCTCCTATCGCGCCCTGCTGTCGCGCCGCAAGGCCAAGCCTCGGGCGGGCTTGAATGGTACCCGATCGGCCGTCTGGTGGGCTGGGCAGCCGTGATCGCCGGCGCGCTCGCCGCAATCATGGTGCTGACTCTCGGCTATGACGCCAACTCCTATCGCAACTCGATCAAGGACCTTCTCCAGAACAGCGCGCTGAAAGAGCTCGACCGCGACGGGAAGTTGATCAACGAGAGCACGATCGGAGGCTTGAGCAGCGTGCTTGCTCGCACCTTGCCCGCCGCCTTCGCCATCGTCTGGCAAAGCATTGCGCTGTTCAATCTGTGGCTCGCCGGCGTGATCGTCGAAGCGTCCGGACGCGCGCTTCGCCCTTGGCCGGCACTCGATGCCATCGAGCTGCCGAACGCCTTCTTCCTCGCCTTCACAGCAAGCCTGCTCGCCTCGTTTTTGCCGTGGATCCCAGGGTTGCTCGCCACCGGCTTCGCCGGCGCGCTGCTCTTTGCCTACGTGCTCCAGGGCCTCGCCGTGCTGCATGCCTTCAGCCGCGGCATGCCGTTTCGCGGCCTGCTGCTCTCCGCCGTCTATATCGGCATTTTGCTCTTGGGCTGGGTTGCCATCGCCGTCGCCATTCTTGGTCTAGCCGAGCCCATGCTTCGCTTGCGCGACCGCGCCGCGGCGCGGGGACAACCGCCAAATCCGGATTGATCGATTGAACTGAACAGGAGTCGTAAAATGCAAGTCATTCTTCTTGAGCGCATCGGCCGTCTCGGCCAAATGGGCGACGTGGTCACCGTCAAGGACGGTTTCGCGCGCAACTTTCTCTTGCCCCATGGCAAGGCGCTGCGGGCCACCAAGGCCAATCGCGAGCGCTTCGAAAAGGAGCGCGCTCAGCTCGAGGCGCGAAATCTCGAGCTGAAATCAGAGGCCGAAGCCGTTGCCGTAAAGCTGCAAGGGCAAAGCTTCATCGTGCTACGCCAGGCCGGCAATTCCGGTCAGCTTTACGGCTCGGTGGCGACCCGCGACATTGCCGCCGTGGTGAGCGAAGGCGGCTTCTCCATCGAGCGCCGTCAGGTCCTGCTCGACCGCCCGATCAAGACGCTCGGCCTGCACGACGTGCGCATCGGACTCCATGCCGAAGTCGAGCCGCATGTGACCATCAACGTCGCCCGCTCCGCCGACGAAGCTGCGCGCCAGGCCCGCGGCGAGCAGGTAACCGGCAAGGCCATGGACGAGGCCGAGGAAGAGGTGCTCAGAGCGAAAGTTGCCGCCGAGAAGTTGTTCGAGGAGGGCGCGGCCGGCGCGCTTGCCGAAGGCGCCGAGGAGACTGCCGAGGAGGAAACAAAGTCGACCGACTGAACCCGCGACACTTTGCACTACGGAGTCTTAAGGAACACTGCGGACGCCGGTTGTTTTATTGCCGTCAAGCTCGTAATATGACGGTGTAAGCTATTGATAACCCTTCCTCTCGGAGGGTTGACGCCTAGTTCGATGTTCCGTCCGCTTCGGCATGCCCTCGATCGCATTGTTACGACAGGACATTTGCGCCTGATCGACGCCGACGGTTGTGCCCATGACTTTCGGCGACGGCAGCGGCTCTCCCATTGTGGCCCGTATCACCGATCGCGCGACCGAGCGGCGGTTCGTTTTCAACCCCGCGCTCGCCATCGGCGAAGCCTATATGGATGGGCGCCTCGTTATCGAGCAGGGCACGATCTACGACTTCCTCGAGCTGCTTCTCGCCAATCTCGATTATGCCCATTGGCCCCGCTGGGCGAGGAGCGTGGAGACAATTCGCTTCGCTGGCCGCTGGCTGCGCCAGTTCAATCCGCGGCCCCGCGCCAAGCGCAACGTCGAGTACCATTACGATCTCGACTGTCACCTCTACGAGCTGTTCCTCGACAGCGACCGGCAATATTCCTGCGCTTATTTCGATCAAGAGGGGATGTCGCTCGAGGAGGCGCAAGCCGCCAAGAAGCGCCACCTCGCCGCCAAGCTCAATCTCCGCGACGGGCTGAAAGTGCTCGACATCGGCTCAGGCTGGGGCGGCCTTGGCCTCTATCTCGCCAAGTCTGCGCATGTCGACGTGACAGGTGTCACCTTGAGCGAGGAGCAGCTCAAATCATCGCAGGAGCGCGCTCGCGCTGAGGGCCTCGCCAAGGCCGTCAGCTTCGAGCTTCGCGACTACCGGGAGGTGCAAGGCCAATTCGACCGCATCGTCTCGGTCGGCATGTTCGAGCACGTTGGCGTGGTCCACTATCGCAGCTTCTTCGAGAAGATCCGTGAGCTGCTCAGCCCCAATGGGGTCGCTCTTATTCACTCGATCGGGCGCTTCGACGGACCCGCATCGACCAATCCCTTTATCGACAAGTATATCTTCCCTGGCGGCTATATCCCGGCGTTGAGCGAAGTCCTTCCTGCGGTCGAGCGCGCCGAACTGCTGGTCGCCGACGTGGAGATCCTGCGGCTCCACTACGCGCTCACCTTGCGCCACTGGCGCCAGCGCTTCCGCGCCTCCTGGCATACTGCGGTCGAGCGCTATGGCGAGCGCTTCTGCCGTATGTGGGAGTTCTACCTGGCCGGGGCCGAGACCGGGTTCCGCTACCAGAACCTTATGGTCTTCCAATTGCAGTTGACCAAGGATCAGACGGCGCTGCCGCTCACCCGCGACTACTTCCATACCGCCGAGCAGGAGCTTCGCGTGCGCGACGGCCGCTTCCCGCCGCAGCCGGTCAGGCGCGCACGGCGCTGAGGAAGCTGTTCCCGCTCCTTGTTAGCGAACTCAGTTCCCCCCGATGTTCACAGCCTAACGGCCTAGCCCCCTGCCCTGTTTTGGCTAGTCTGGGCTTATGTCCAACGCACTGATTCGCCCGCTGCAGCCGGCCCCGGAGACGCCGACCTTCCGCGCGCCGCCCCACAATTTCGAGGCGGAGCAAGCGCTTCTCGGCGCCATCCTGGTCAACAACGAGGCCTGCGACCGGGTGTCGAGCTTCCTCAAATCCGAGCATTTCTTCGATGCTCTGCATGGGCGCATCTACGATCATGCGGCAAAACTGATCTGGGCGGGGAAGCGCGCCACGCCGATTACGCTCAAGACCTTTTTCCAGGGAGACGAGCCCGTCGGCGAGCTGACCGTGCCGCAATATCTCGGGCGCCTTGCCGCCAACGCCACCACCATCATCAACGCCGAGGATTACGGCCGCACCATCTACGACCTCGCCGTTCGCCGGAACCTGATCCAGATCGGCGAAGGCATGGTCAACACCGCCTATGACGCCCCGATCGACGCGCCACCAGCGGTGCAGATCGAGGACACCGAGCAGAAGCTCTACGAGCTCGCCGAGACCGGCAAATACGGCTCAGGCTTCGAGCCATTCACCACCGCGCTGACCGACGCCATCGACATGGCAGCCAATGCCTATCGGCGCGACGGAGGACTGTCGGGGCTTGCCACAGGCTTCACCGATCTCGACCAGCGCATGGGCGGACTGCAGCCCTCCGATTTGATCATCGTCGCCGGGCGCCCCTCAATGGGCAAGACAGCGCTCGCCACCAACATCGCCTATCACGTGGCGCAGAGCTACCGGCGCGACCCTGACTCGCAGGCTGCCCTCGACGGCGCCGTGGTCGGGTTCTTCTCGCTTGAAATGTCGGCCGAGCAGCTCGCGACCCGCATCATCTCAGAGCAGTCCTATATTCCTTCAGAGCGCATTCGGCGCGGCCGCATCGAATCCGAGGAGTTCGACCGCATCGTCGAGGTCTCCCAAGAACTGCAGAACCTGGCGCTTTATATCGACCAAACCGGCGGCATCACCGTCGCTCAGCTTGCCGCGCGCGCGCGGCGGCTGAAGCGGCAGCGCGATGTCGGCCTGATCGTCGTCGACTATCTCCAGCTTCTCTCAGGCTCGACCAGGCGTGCCGCCGAAGGCCGCGTGCAGGAGGTCTCGGAGATCACCACCGGCTTGAAGGCGCTCGCCAAGGAGCTGCACGTGCCGGTGCTTGCCCTATCCCAGCTGTCACGTCAGGTTGAGCAGCGCGAGGACAAGCGCCCGCAACTTGCGGATTTGCGCGAATCCGGCTCCATCGAGCAGGATGCCGACGTGGTGTTGTTCGTGTTCCGCGAGGAATATTATGTCGAGCGTAGACAGCCCCGCGAGAACACCGAAGAGCACAAGCAGTGGCAGCAAGAAATGGAACTGGTCACCGGCAAGGCCGAAGTGATCATCGGCAAGCAGCGCCACGGGCCCACGGGCACCGTGAGGCTCCAGTTCACGCCGGAATTCACGAGGTTCGGCAATCTCGCGGCGGAGGAGCGCCTGCCGGATCGCCTGGATTGAGCGGCACAGATGACGCGAAGGCCACTGCGCTCCTTACCATCGATCTTGACTCGCTCATCGCCAACTACCGGAGCTTGCGCGACCTCAGCGCGCCTGCCGAATGCGCCGCGGTGGTCAAGGCCGATGCCTATGGCTTGGGCATGGCGGCGGTCGCTCCGGCGCTGGCGCGCGCCGGCTGCAAGACCTTCTTCGTCGCCACCCTTGGCGAGGCCGAGGAGCTGCGCGGACTTCTCGCCGACGCCACCATCTATGTCCTCGCTGGGCTGCTTAAGGGCAGTGCGCCTCTATACCGTAAGCTTGGCTTGCGCCCCGTGCTCAACAGCGCCGCCGAGATCGAGGAGTGGGCGGCGTTCTCGAAGGCTGCGCGCGCGAAGCTCCCTGCCGCCATTCATATCGACAGCGGCATGAACCGGCTCGGACTTTCCGCCGCCGAGGTCGAGGCCGTTGCCGGCGCGAAGGGCTCTTGGAACGCCTTCGAGCTCGCGATGGTGATGAGTCATCTCGCTTGTGCCGACGAATCCGAGCACGCCAAGAACGCGGTGCAGAGGAAGACCTTCGACGCCCTTCGCGCCAAATTGCCGAAGGCGCGAGCAAGCCTCGCCAACTCCGCCGGCATTCTGCTTGGGCGCGGCCTATCACTACGACCTCGTCCGACCCAGGCATCGCCCTTTACGGCGGCAAGGCTTCTCGCACCGGCGCCAATCCATTTGCCCCCGTGGTCCAGCTTTCGGGTCGCGTATTGCAGGTGCGCGACGTGGTGCCAGGAGAGACCGTTGGCTATGGCGCCACGCGCACGCTGAAGCGCCACTCGCGCGTCGCCACCCTTGCGGTGGGGTACGCCGACGGTGTCTTCCGCGCGCTCTCCGTTGCGGATGACCGCCAGGGTTTGCAGGTTCATTTCGGATCGCACCCGGCGCCGCTGATCGGCCGCGTGTCCATGGATCTGATCACCGTCGACGTGACCGACATTCCCCGCGAGCTTGCCCAGCGCGGAGCCTGGGTCGAACTGATCGGCGCCCACGTCGCGGCTCACGAATTTGCCGCTCACGCCGGCACCATCGACTACGAAGTCCTCACCAATCTCGGCACACGCGCCGTGCGGCGCTATACCGGCGGCTAGCCCTCGCATCATGGCCAAAGCCTCGAAAGCCTTCGTTTGCCAAGCCTGTGGAGCGGTGACCTCCCGCTGGTCGGGAAAATGCGCGGCTTGCGGGGAGTGGAACAGCATCATCGAGGAGGCCGCGGCGCCCGCAGGGCCGCCGGCGCTTGTCGCCATCAGAGGCGGCAAAGGCAGGGCTGCCTCCTTCGAGGGCCTCGGCACCGAGACACGCGACGCTCCTCGGCTGCCCACCGGCATGGCTGAGTTCGACCGCGTGCTCGGCGGTGGGCTTGTGCCAGGCTCCGCCGTCCTCGTCGGAGGCGACCCTGGCATCGGCAAGTCGACACTGCTGCTTCAGGCCGCCGCGGCGCTCGCATCAAGCGGCGCAGCCGTGATCTATCTCTCGGGCGAAGAAGCGCCGGCGCAGGTTCGCATGCGGGCGGCGCGGCTCGGCTTGAGCCAGGCCCCGGTAGCGCTCGGCACCGAGACCAACCTCGCCAATATCATCGCCACCTTGAGCAAGGCGAAGGCCCCCGCCCTGATCGTGATCGACTCGGTGCAGACCCTGTGGTCGGAGGGGTTGGAGGCCGCCCCTGGCACCATCTCGCAGCTTCGCGGCTGCGCCTCGGCGCTGGTCAGCTACGCCAAGGGGAGCGGCTCGACGCTGGTCCTCGTCGGCCATGTCACCAAGGACGGCCAGATCGCCGGCCCCAAGGTCATCGAGCACATGGTCGATACCGTGCTCTATTTCGAAGGACAAAGCGGCCATCAATTCCGCATCTTGCGGGCGGTGAAGAACCGCTTCGGCCCGACCGACGAGATCGGCGTGTTCGAGATGCGCTATGAGGGGCTGCAACAGGTGGAGAACCCCTCTGCGCTCTTCTTGAGCGACCGCGATCAGGGCGCGCCAGGGACTGCGGTGTTCGCAGGCATGGAGGGGACGAGGCCGATCCTCGTTGAGATACAGGCGCTTGTTGCGCCGTCTTTACTCAGCATGCCAAGACGCGCCGTGGTCGGCTGGGATCCCAACCGCCTCGCCATGCTGATTGCCGTGCTCGAGGCCCGCTGCGGCACCAGGCTCGGCGCCCAAGACGTCTATCTCAACGTTGCCGGCGGATTGAAGCTCGGCGATCCGGCCGCCGACCTCGCCGCCGCGGCAGCGCTGCTCTCCTCCTTCACCGGACGGCCTGCGCCTGAAGACACGGTCTATTTCGGCGAGGTCAGTCTTACCGGGGCGGTGAGGGCCGTGGGCCATATGGACCAGCGCCTTAAGGAGGCCACGAAATTGGGGTTCACGCGGGCTGTGGTGCCGGCGGCTTGCGCCCCGGACCGGCAGCTCCCTGAGATCAGGCTCATGCCGCTCTCGGGGCTCAGCGAGCTCGTCGCCTGGTTCGGCCTGCCGGAGAGGGACTGAGCCGAAGGTCTTCGCATGCGACAATAGGCCGGAGTTGGCATCCGCCGTTGCCGATCCGGGTCATTTATGCTTCATCGCGGGGAATCGTGATAATGTCCGCCGCGCTCGTCCTAAGGAGCCTCGCGCCATGCCAATTTCCTGGCTCGATGTCATTCTCATCATCATCATGCTCGTGTCGGGATTCCTCGCCATGGTGCGCGGGTTCACCCGCGAGGTTTTGTCGATTTTCTCCTGGGCGGTGGCTGCCGTGGCCGCGCTCTACCTCACCCCGAAATATTGGCAGACGGTCGAGTCCTACTTTCCCTCCCCGGCCTTCGCCCAGATCGGCTTTGCCGCCGGCGTCTTTATCATCACTCTGATCGTCGTCAGCCTGATTACTTTCCGCATCTCCGACCGCGTGCTCGATAGCCGGGTCGGCGCGCTCGATCGCACCATGGGCTTCATCTTCGGGCTGGCCCGAGGATTCCTGCTCGTGGCCATCGTCTTTATCCTGTTCAGCGCCCTTGCGCGCGACCAGCCAACCTGGATCACCGAGGCACGCTCCTATCCCATCCTCAAGCAGACCCAGGTGGCCATCGAGTCGCTGATGCCGATGAACCCGGAGCAATATCTGCCCGGCGGCAAGCACGACGAAGCTCCTGAAGGCCAGCCTGCGGCGCCAGGCGCGCAGCCTGGCGCACCCTCCGGTGCCGCGCCAGCCGCGCCCCCAGCAGATCAGCGCTCACAAGCGCCAAACCTGTTCGAACCCGTTGCGTCGACGCGTATTGAAGCGCCACTGAAGGCACCTATCTAAGGGAGGCGAGGACGCGCGTGACCAACCACGTTAACGCTGATGACCAGGCTTTGACTTGGCTCGACGAGGACCGCCTGCATGAGGAATGCGGCGTGTTCGGTATTTTCGGCCACCCCGATGCTGCGGCGCTCACCGCGCTCGGGCTGCACGCCCTCCAACACCGCGGCCAGGAAGCCGCCGGCATCGTCAGCTTTGACGGCGCCCATTTCCACACCGAGCGGCGCTTAGGGCTGGTCGGCGATCATTTCACCGCAAGCCAGGTGATCGAGCGCCTGAAGGGCGACACGGCTATCGGCCATGTGCGCTATTCGACCTGCGGCGATCCCGTCATGCGCAACGTGCAGCCGCTCTTCGTCGACCTCGCCTCTGGCGGGTTTGCCCTCGCCCATAACGGCAATCTCACCAACGCGCTCACGCTTACGCGACTGGCTGATCACCAAGGGTGCCATCTGCCAATCGACCACCGACACCGAGGTGATTCTCCACCTCGTCGCCCGCAGCGAGAAGCGCCTGTTCGTTGAGAAGTTCATCGAGGCGCTGCTGCAAATCGAAGGCGCCTATGCGCTCGTCGGGCTCACCAACAAGAAGCTCGTCGGCGCCCGCGATCCTTTCGGCATCCGTCCGCTGGTGCTTGGCAAGCTCGGCGAGGCTTGGGTGCTCGCTTCCGAGACTTGCGCGCTCGACATCATCGGCGCCGATTTCGTGCGCGAGGTCGAGAACGGCGAGGTGGTGGTGATCACCAAGGACGGCATCGAGAGCCACCGCTTCGTACCCAAATATCCGGCGCGGCTCTGCATCTTCGAATACATCTATTTCTCCAGGCCAGACTCCATCGTCGGCGGCCGTTCCGTCTACGACGTGCGCAAGGAAATGGGCCGGCAATTAGCGCTGGAAGCCCCGGCCAATGCCGACGTCGTCATCCCAATTCCCGATTCAGGCGTGCCCGCTGCCATCGGCTATTCGCAAGGCTCAGGCATCCCCTTTGAGTTCGGCATCATTCGCAACCACTATGTCGGACGCACCTTCATCGAGCCGGAGCAGCGCATCCGCCAGCTCGGCGTGAAGCTCAAGCACAGCGCCAACGAGGCGCAAGTGCGCGGCAAGCGCATCGTGCTGATCGACGACAGCGTGGTTCGCGGCACGACCTCGGTGAAGATCGTGCAGATGATGCGCGAGGCAGGCGCCAAGGAAGTGCATATGCGCATTTCGAGCCCGCCGATCACCCATCCGGACTTCTACGGCATCGACACGCCGGATCAGGACAAGCTGCTGGCCGCCACCAAGACCCTCGAGCAGATGCGCGCCTATATGGGCGCCGATTCGCTCGCCTTCCTCTCGGTCGAAGGCATCTATAAGGCCATGGGCTACGAGGGACGCGATGCAGCCCATCCGCAGTTCACCGACCACTGCTTCACCGGCGAATATCCGACCAGGCTGCGCGACCGTGAAGGCCCGCCGCAGCAGAAGCAGCTCTCCTTCCTCGCCGAGGTCGGTTGACCGGCCAACGTCTCAAGGACCGCATCGCGCTCATCACCGGCGCTTCGCGCGGGCTCGGCCGTGCCGTTGCGCTCGCCTATCGCCCGCGAAGGCGCGCATGTGCTGCTGCTCGCCCGCGGCGTGACCAATCTCGGGCGGGTCGATGACGATATCCGCGCGATCGGCGGCACAGCGAGCCTTATTCCGCTAGACCTGACTGACGGCCAGGCCATCGATGCTCTCGGCCCCTCGCTCTATGAGCGCTTCGGGCGTCTCGACGTGCTCGTCGGCAACGCTGCCATCCTCGGTGCCCTCTCGCCCCTCCCCCACATTCCTTCAGCCCATTGGGACCGGGTCTTCGCCGTGAACGTCACCGCCAATTGGCGGCTGATTCGCACGCTCGATCCGCTGTTCCGCCGCTCCGATGCCGCCCGCCTCATTTTCGTGACCTCGGGCGTGGCGCGATCGGCCCGCGCCTACTGGGCGCCCTATTCGGTCTCCAAGGCTGCGCTCGAGGCCCTGGCCAAAGACCTACGCCAACGAGACCGCTGACACGCAGATCAAGGTGAACCTGGTCGATCCCGGCGCTCTTGCGACAAGCATGCGCGCCGAGGCCTATCCTGGCGAGGATCAGGCCAACCTGCCGCGGCCTGAGCAGGTTACGGAGGTCTTCGTGAAGCTCGCCATGGCGGAAAATGACGTTGCCGGTCAGCTCTTTACGCCGGAGGTTTAGTGGCTTCCGCAGCCGCCGCAGAATCTCCACATCTTGGTGGCAGGTTTGCCTCAAACAGGCGGGGTTCAACCGCCATTGCCAAGCAGGGAATACCGGTCATGCGCCATGCCGGAGCAGCTTTCGCAGCCTTGTTGATCGCGCCGTTTCCTGGCGCCGCCGCCGAGCTTTGCCCGGCGCTGTCCAGCACCACGCCCACCCCGTGCGAGAGCCTGATCGATCCGGCCAGCGACCTGCTGCAGAACAGGATCAACAGCCGGTTGAACATCGTCGGCGCAACGCCCGATGGCGAATCGGTGTGGGCGGAAAGCCGCCAGGCGCCCTTCCAGACCGTCGTCGGCGCCCAGTCGCTCACCACCACCTATTTTGGCGCCGACTATCGCTTGGGTTCTGACCTGCTGCTCGGCGCCATGGTGCAGAGGGACGACCGGATCGTAACCCTGCCGATCGACGGCGAGGTGACCGCCACCGACGCCTATTTGGCAGGCCCCTATGCAGCCTATCGGCTGTCTCCAAATCTCGTCCTCGGCGGCCGTGCGGCCTTCGGCGAAACCTCCAATGGCACCGCGCTTTTGAGCGAGGAGGCGGACTTCACCACCAACCGTCTGCTGACCGAGGCGCGGCTGAGCGGCAGCTGGGGCTTCGGCGAATGGCAGCTGATGCCTGCGGCCGCCGTCACCCACGTGGATGAGACTTCGATCGCTGCCATACCCGGTCTCGCTGGAACGAACGTAACGGGGACCCGCTTCACCGCCGGCCCGGAAGTGAGGCGCCCGATCGATATGGGATTCGGCTCGAGCCTCGAGCCCTTTGCCTTCTTCAAGACGAGCTTCGACCTTGACGACATCAAGATCGGGCCAGGGGCCGCCCGCAATACAATCGGCGGCGGCGTCGTGATGAACGACGCGGACGGTTATGTCATCCAGGCCATCGGCAATTATAGCGAGACCGTAGGCGCCGCGATCCCGGACCCGTCGCTTGCCGGGAAGGTCATGGTCTCAGTCCCCTTGAACTGACTCTCCTGCGCGGGCGGACGCTAGGCGACGCGCTTCTTCGAGCGAACGATCGACTTGATGCGTCCGCGCGGCATGCCCGACACTTCGGCGATCTTGCGGTCCTGCATCTCGATGAAGGTACGCGCCGGATCGTCTCCGTCGAGGCCGCCGAGATCGGCCGCCGGCACCTTGCGGTTGGAGGTCTGCGTGCCGTCCTCATAGAGGACGTCGAACAGCACAAAGCCGTTGGCGACCTGTTGCTTCTTCTTGGCCATGTGCGTTCTCCGATAGCGAAACTAGTCTTGCTGCGGCGGCTTCCCCGCCTCCGGGGCGCCGTCACTCCCAGCATCGCCGCGAGCAGCTTTGCGCTTCGCCGCGTCCTCTTCGCGCCGCTGCAGCTTTTCCTGCTTTTTCTGCTGCTTGTTGCGGTTGCGACTAGCGCGCTCCTGGTTGTAGTTGGGTTTGAAAGCCATGTTCTGTCCTTTGCTCTATTTCTGAGCTGCACGGCGCGATTTGGGGCGGGCGGACGGCGGCGCCGAAGCTGCGGCTTCCCGATCCGAAGCCTCCTTGGCGAGGCGCAGCGCGCGCAACCGCGCCGTCTTCTCCACCATCGCGTCGTGCTCCCGCTCCTGTTCTAGCTTCAGCGTCGATTCCTGCTTCTTGCTGCGGCTCAGAAGCGCTTCCGCATTGCGCCTGGCAGCGCTGATTCGTGTGGGAAATTTGCTCATCTTGGCTCTCCTGATAGGGACAGACGTGCGGATCTCGGACGAGTGAGGGCTCCCCTCGCGGCAGGCAGCGCGTTCCCACGCCGCCCATTCGATCGCCACGAGCGGTTGGACGCCGGCGCTGCGGACGAACGCTCCTGCCGTTTGGGCGCCGGCGAGGACCGCGAGCGCTCTGGGCGCCATCCCTTCGAAACGGTTTCGGTCCTTGCGGCTTCTGCATGACGATGCCCGGCGACGACGAGCGAGACACGCGTCAGTCTCTCGATGTCCTTGAGATAAGCCCGCTCGTTCGCATCGCAGAACGACAGCGCCGTTCCGCCGGCGCCGGCCCTCGCCGTGCGGCCGATGCGATGCACGTAGCTCTCAGGCTCGTTCGGCAGCTCGTAATTGATGACGTGCGAAATCCCCGCCACATCGATGCCTCGCGCGGCAATATCGGTGGCGACGAGAACGCGGGCCTGCCCGCTGCGGAACGCTTCGAGCGCCCGTACCCGGGCATTTTGCGCCTTGTTGCCGTGGATGGCTTCCACCGCCAAGCCGGCGTGCCGCAGAAACTTGCAGACCTTGTCGGCGCCATGCTTGGTGCGGGTGAAGACCAGCACGCGATCCATGGCTGGATTTGCGAGCAGCTCCACCAACAGGTCGCGCTTGGCGTGCGCCGCAACGAAGTAAACATGCTGAGCGATGAGATCGACAGTGACCTTCGCCGGCGAGACGTCGATGCGGGCGGGATTGCGAAGGATCTCAGCGGCAAGCTTGGCGATGTCCGGCGGCATGGTCGCCGAGAACAGCAGCGTCTGCCGCTCCTTGCCGCAGGCGGCGACGATCTTCCGCACGTCGCGAATGAAGCCCATGTCGAGCATGCGGTCGGCCTCGTCGAGGACGAGGATGGAAACCTTGTCGAAGCTCACGTGGCGCTGGGCGTAGAGGTCGAGGAGGCGTCCCGGCGTGGCGATCAGAATGTCGACGCCTTGCTGGAGCGCTTTCACCTGCTGGCCCTGCCCGACGCCGCCGAAGATTACGGTGGAGCGGAGGTGAAGTTTGCGGCCATAGGCGCGGAATCGCTCGTCGATTTGCAGGGCAAGCTCGCGCGTCGGCGCGAGAATGAGGGCATGCGGCCGCCCCGGCGAACGCTGCAGGCGTTGCGTCGAGAGGCGGTGCAGAATCGGCAGCGCGAAGGCCGCGGTCTTGCCGGTGCCGGTCTGGGCGATACCGAGCAAATCCCTGCCTTCAGCGAGAAGAGGAATCGCTTGCGCCTGAATTGGCGTCGGTTTGAGATAGTTCTCGGTCTTGAGCGCAAGCCGCAAAGGCTCGCACAGGCCGAGGCCGTCGAAAGAAGTCGGTGTCACTTATAAAATATCCTTGTGTGCCGGACGCGCCGCTAAAGCGGTCGTGTGGCCTTTGCGCCGTTTCCCACGCGCTAGCTGGGGTCAGACGATGACTTGAAAATTGTCTCGGGATGAAACGCCGCAAATTGAGCGGCGGCTTCGCGCGATCGCGAGCAATCAGATGGCCGGAACATGGAGGCGCCGCTCCGATAAGTCAAGTGAAGATCGCCGCAAAGGTTCATGAATCGGCAATTTTATCCTTTGTTGTCAGCACCATGCCGTCGTAGCCGGGCTCCACTCCCTCAGGCAGCTCTTTCGCCAAGGCTTCATAGTCAAGATCGACATGCATGTGGGTGAGCACCGCGCGCTTCGGCTTGATTCGCTCGATCCAGGAAAGCGCCTCCTCAACGCTGAAATGGCTTGGATGACGCACATAGCGGAGCGCATCGATGATCCACACATCGAGATCCTCGAGGTGCTTGAGCGATTCCTCCGGCAGGTCGCTGATATCGGGCGAATAGGCGATGCCGCCGAAGCGAAAACCGAGCGTTTCGCCTGAGCCGTGTCGCTGCCGGAACGGCAAGGCCTCGATGCCGCCGCCCGGCCCTGGAATTTTCACCGGTACGCCAGGCACGATTTGGTGGCCATCGAGGATCGGCGGATACTCGCCATTTGCCGACATATTGAAGCAATAGGCGAAGCGCTGCCTGAGCTGCTGTCCTGTCAGCTCGTCGTAGTACACGGCAACGCGCCGCCGTCCGTTATAGGACACCATGCGCAGATCATCGATGCCGTGGGTGTGATCGGCATGGTCGTGGGTGAAAAGCACGCCGTCGAGCCAGCCCACGCCCGCGTCGAGCAGTTGCTCGCGGAGGTCAGGCGCAGTGTCCACGAGCGCGGTCGTGGTCCCCTCCCCGCCCTCCTTTTGCACCAGCACCGAGCAGCGCCGGCGCCGGTTCTTGGGATTTCCCGGATCGCACGCGCCCCAGATATTGCCGACGCGTGGCACGCCGCCGGACGTGCCGCAGCCGAGGATGGTGAGCTTGAGGGTCATGAAGCGGGGATAGATACCGCCGAGCGCGGTACCTTCTTGAACAGGCGAAAGAAGTTTTCGGTGGTGGCCGTCGCTATCTCCGCTTCACCAACTCCACGGACGGTCGCAAGCCGCGCCGCGGTATGCACCACATTGGCAGGCTCGTTGGTGCGCCCGCGCAACGGTTCGGGCGCGAGATAAGGCGCATCGGTCTCGACCAGCAACCGGTCGAGCGGCACCTCTTTGGCGATGTCGCGCAAGGCTTCCGAATTCTTGAAGGTGACCACGCCTGAGAAGGAGATATAGCCGCCGAGCGCAAGCCCGCGGCGCGCAAGCTCCGGCCCCCCGGTGAAGCAATGCAGCACGAAGGGAAAAGCGCCGCGCGCCGTCTCCTCCTCGAGGATGCCGGCAATGTCCGCGTCGGCGTCGCGGGCATGGATCACCAGCGGCAGGCCGGTCTGTCGCGCCGCTTCGACGTGGGTGCGGAAGCCGCGCTCCTGATCCTCGCGCGGGCTGTTGTCGTAGTGATAGTCGAGCCCTGCCTCGCCGATCGCCACCACCTTCGGGTGGCGCGTGAACTTCACGAGCTCTTCCAGCGTGATGTCCCGCTCCTCGGCCGCGTGATGCGGATGGGTGCCGATCGAACAGTACACATTGCCATGAGGCTCGACGATCTCGAGCAGGTCGGAGAACCGCCGCACCCGCGTGGAGATGGTCAGCATCAGCCCGACGCCCGCGCCTTCGGCGCGCGCCAGCACCGCCTCGCGCTTTGTGGCAAGGTCTGGAAAATCGAGATGGCAGTGACTATCGATGAGCATCACGGAAAGATGAAAGACCCACGTCGTTGGGGCTGGTAGGCTCATTAGCAGCCTGGCTTCGCCGCACTATGTGCAGCATATGGGCCAAGGAGACAATAAGGGCATCCGAGGTCGAATTGTTGCAGCGGACCCATCACGCGTGAGGAAGACAATGCCGAGACGCGTTTCCATTGTCAGCCGCCGGCACCTGCTCGCCGCCGCCGCCGCCGCTACGGTCTTTCTTGCGGTTCCGGCCGAAGCCGGATGCAGCAAAAGCGTCATCATGTACAACGCCTCTTGGTGTCCCTATTGCGGGCAAGTCAGAGCCATTCTTGCGCGCAACCACATCAGATACGCCGTCCTCGACGCGACATCCCCGCAAGTCCAAGCCGTCATGCGCAAGCGGTTCGGCGACACCGCCGTCCCGCGCACCCTTATTGGCGGCGTGCTTGTCGAGGGCGTCGATGAGGCGCGGATCAAGCAGCTCTGCCGCTAGGCTTGCGCCTTACGACGCTGCGGCCTCGCTGTCCTCCTCCTCGACATGGCGCGGGAAGACCGGCACAGGCGGCGGAAGCTTGGTTCCCGGCTTGAGCCGCCCGACTGGTCCGAGATGGGCAAAGTCGCGCGCGTCTTGCGGCACGCCAAGCTGATCGAGCAGCTTCCCCGCACTCCCAGGCATGACCGGCTGCACGAGAATCGCGATCTGGCGCAGCACCTCCGCCGTCACATAGAGGATGGTCTCCATGCGCTTAGGGTTGGTCTTCTTGTGCGCCCAAGGCTCTTCGCTCGCGAAATAGCGGTTGGCGTCGGCGATCACCGCCCAGACGATCTCGAGCGCGCGATGTATGGCGAAGTCGTCGATGGCCTCGGTCACGCGCGCGAGCAGCGCATCAGCGGCCGCCAGGATGGTCTTGTCGGCCTCGGTGAACTCATCCGGCGCGGGCAACACGCCAGCACAGTTCTTGGCGATCATCGACAGCGAGCGCTGGGCAAGATTGCCGAGATCGTTGGCGAGGTCTGCGTTGATGCGCTGCACGATGCCTTCGCGGCTGTAATTGCCGTCCTGGCCGAACGGCACCTCGCGCAACAGAAAGTAGCGTAGCTGATCGACGCCGTAGTCGCCGGCGAGCACGAAGGGGTCGACCACATTGCCGACCGACTTCGACATCTTCTCTCCGCGATTGTAGAGGAAGCCGTGACCGAACACGCGCTTCGGCAGCGCGACGCCGGCCGACATCAGGAAGGCAGGCCAATAGACGGCATGAAAGCGGATGATGTCCTTGCCGATGATATGCACGTCGGCAGGCCAATAGCGCTCGAACTTGGGCGACTGCTCGTCGGGGAACCCGACGCCGGTCAGATAATTGGTGAGCGCGTCGACCCACACATACATGATGTGCTTCGGGTCGCCGGGAACTGGAATGCCCCAGTCGAAGGTGGTGCGCGAGATGGAGAGGTCCTGCAGCCCTCCGCGCACGAAGCTCTTCACCTCGTTCGCCCGCGTGTCTGGTCCGATGAACTCAGGATGCGCCTCGTAATGCGCGAGGAGCTTGTCCTGATAGGCCGAGAGCCGGAAGAAATAGCTCTCCTCCTCGACCCATTCGACCGGCGTCCCTTGCGGCGACAGTTTCTGACCGTCGGCAGCTTCCTTCAGCTCGCTCTCGTCGTAATAGGCCTCGTC
Organism: uncultured Alphaproteobacteria bacterium; assembly: GCA_963740805.1. Classification (GTDB taxonomy): domain Bacteria; phylum Pseudomonadota; class Alphaproteobacteria; order Rhizobiales; family Methyloligellaceae; genus Methyloceanibacter. The sequence goes on from CAVUFL010000007.1 coordinate 622,812, forward strand.
GCGCACCGAGTACCAGCCGGCATATTTGTCGAGATAGATGTCGCCGTTCGCTTGCATGCGCCGCCACAGCTCCTCGCAGGCGCGCTTGTGGCGCTCCTCGCGCGTGCGGATGAAATCGTCGTTGGAGCAGTCGAGCGCCGCGACCATGGCTTGGAAGCGCGGCGTGTTGCGGTCGGCGAGCTCTGCCGGCGTGATGCCTTGCTTCTTCGCGGTTTGCAGCATCTTGACGCCGTGCTCGTCGGTGCCGGTCAGGAAGAACACGTCCATCCCCTGCAAGCGCCGGAAGCGCGCAAGCGCGTCGGTGGCGATGGCCTCATAGGCGTGGCCGATATGGGGCACATCGTTGGGATAGGAGATGGCGGTGGTGATGTAATAGGGCCTGGCCATGGCGGTGATGGCATAGCCTTGGCCGCGCGCCCCGGCAAGCGCTGCCGCGAATGTGCTTAGGCCGCCCTGCCCCGCGCCACCTGCTGCAATCGGTAAAAGGTCTCGAGCACGAGCAGGCTGCGATCGAGGTTAAGGCTCGCGGCATCGGCTTTGGCCTGCCCGATGGCTTCCCAGGCGTCGACCCATTGCGGCAGGGTCGCGCGATCGAGCAGGCGGCGAGCGAGCGCTCCCTCCTCGCCAATCGCCCCTTGCCCGCTGGCCGCCGTCCGGATCAATCGCTCCATGAGGCCGAGCAACAGCGAGAGGAACAGCTCAAGGCGCTCGTTGTCGGCACCAAACCCTCCGATCCGCTCGGCAAGTTTGTGCGCGGCCTGGCCGTCAAGCTCCGGCAATTTGGCCAAGGCCGTGACGATGTCCCGGTAAAGCGCGATCCCCTCGCCGGTGGCAAGCTCGAGCGCGCGGCGCACGCTCCCCTGGCTCAACGCGAGCGCGGTCGCAAGCGTCTTGGCATCGACTTCATGATCGTCGCGATCGAGCGCCGCGCGCACGGCGCTGCTCCAGATCTTCGTGATCCAAACCCGTGACACGAAGTGTCCGGCAGCGTGAACGGATGGTCACCGGGATGCGTCCCTCGGCGGTCGCCACCAGCAGGAACAGCGTGCGCAGCGGAGGTTCTTCCAGTGCCTTCAGGATCGCATTGGCGGCGTTCTGGTTCAAATCGTCGGCGCGATCGACGATGACCACGCGCCACCCGGTCTCGCCTGCGCTATGGCCGAGGAAGCTGCGCAAGCGGCGCACCTCGTCGACGCCGATCCATTGCGAATAGCGTTTGGTCTTGTCGTTCCACGACCGCCTGATCAGGAGCAGGTTCGGGTGGGCGAGGCCTGCGACCTTGCGGAAGATGGGTGGGTGGCGGCATTGGGATCCGCGCCCTCCTCGCCGAGGGCCAGCACGTCGCGGGCGAGATGATAGGCAAGCGTCGCCTTGCCGACGCCTTCAGGCCCGACCAGGAGCCAGGCGTGATGCAGCCTGCCGCTCACCAAGGCCTCGCCGAATTCGGCGCGTCCCGCATCGTGACCGAACAGACGATCGACCTCGCGCGGAGCGGAAAATCCTTCGAGGCGATCGGGCTCTTCGACCGGATCCTCGCGTTTCTTGGCGGCAGCCCGGCTCATGGGCGCAAGCGTTCCGCCACCGCCTCCCAGACGTCTTCGGCGACGAGGGCCTCGGGCTTGCGCGCATCGATCACCACGCAGCGAGCTGGGCTCTTCCTCGGCGATATCGAGGAAGGCTTTGCGGATGCGCTCATGCTGGGCGAGGTCTTGGCTTTCGAAGCGATCCGGCGCAGCGCGCCGCCGCGCCATCCGCGCCAGCCCCTCCTCCACCGGAATGTCGAGCACGATGGTGAGATTGGGCATGAGCCCATGCAGCGTCAGCCGCTCGAGCGCGCTGATCACCGGCGCCGGCACGCCGCCATTGACGCCCTGATAGGCGCGGGTCGAATCGAGAAAGCGGTCGCAGACCACCCATTGTCCTTTCGCCAACGCGCCGCCGATCATGCTGTCCACATGATCTTGCCGCGCGACGGAGAACAGCAGCGCCTCGGCAAACGGGCCGAAGGGCTTGATCTTGCCGGAGAGCAGGGTTTCGCGGATCTCCTCTGCCGCAGGCGACCCGCCAGGCTCGCGCGTGGCGACGGCGTGACGCCCGGCACGCTTCAGCCGGTCCACGAGGATCGAGACTTGCGTGGATTTGCCCGCACCTTCGCCGCCCTCGAAGGTGATCAGTCTGCCGGTTTCGACGGTCTCGTGTCGCATCTTGCCCCTAGAAATGGTGATGCTGGCTGAAGCTCCTAGAGCAGCCAGCCGAAGGCCAGCACGAACAGCGAATCGAGGCCGCGCATGGCGAAATTGCTTTGGCCGACGTCCTCGCCGGCATAGAGGGGAATGTCGTTGGTCGCCTTGGTATCGGCCGCCGTGACCCGCAGAGTCGCCACCTGGGCGCCCTTGCGGATCGGCGCCTTGATCGGCCCGTCATATACGATCTGCGCTGTGACCTGGCCGCTGGTATTGAAGGGCAGGATGATGTCGATGTTCTCGTTGCCGACGAGCGGCACGTAATGCCTGGTGCCCGCCCCAGACCAGCGCATCGCTCACCTTCTCGCCCTGATCGAACAGCCGGTACGGCTTGAAGCTTTTGAAGCCCCATTCGAGCAGCTTGCGCGGTTCTTCCTCGCGCTCCTTCTTGGTATTGAGCCCACTCACCACCATGATGACGCGCTGGTTGTCGCGAACTGCGCTCGCCACCAACCCATATCCCGCCTCCTCGATATATCCGGTCTTCAACCCATCGACGCCGAGATCCTCGAACACCAGCGGATTGCGATTGGTGAACCTCCACTTGCCGAACTGGAACTCCTTCTCGCCGAAGTAATGATAGTACTCAGGATAATTCTTGATCAGGTAGTTGGCGAGGAGAGCGAGTTCCCGCGCTGTCATGACGTGCCCGTCGGCCGGCAGCCCGGTCGAGTTCTCGAAATGCGACTTCGTCAGCCCGATCTCCTTGGCATATTTGTTCATCTCCTTGACGAAGGCGTCCTCCGAGCCGGAGATTCCCTCAGCCAGAATGATGCAGGCGTCGTTGCCCGACTGCACGGTGACGCCCCGGATCAGATCCTCGACGCTGACCGTCGAGTTGAGCGGCGCGAACATGGCCGAGCTTCCAGACGGCGCCCCGCCGGTGCGCCAAGCGTGCTCACTCACCTTGAACTGGTCGTCGAGCTTGATATGGCCCGCCCTCAGCTCGCGAAACACGACGGCAAGCGTCATGAGCTTGCTCATGCTCGCCGGCGGCATCAGCGTGTCCGCATCCTTCTCGTAGAAGATGAGATCGGCATCGGCATTCATGAGAATGGCGTGCTTGGCCTTTGTGTCGAAGCCGCCTGCCGGAGCCTTGGTCGCGGCGGATGCCGGTGCAGAGGGACCTATGGCCCCCGCGGCAAGCATAGCGACTGCCACGGCGAGCTTGATCGCAATATCAAGGCGCAATGCGTGCACGTTTCGACAACGTCGGATCGATTGGCCAGGCGCCGGCCACCCCACCGGCCTCGGGGCCCAACTATTGTGCGCTCGACCCGAAAAAGCAACCCGTGAGAGCAAGAACTCTAGTTCATAACGATTTTCGCGCCTCGATAGCCCGCCTCGGTCACCCTGGCGAGCGCCGCTGAGGCAGCGCTTTCGTCCGCAAAAGGGCCAACGCGCACGCGAAACAGCGTCTCGCCGCCGACCTCGACCGGCGCAACCTCGACCGGGGCCACGCCGCCGAGCAGCGATCGCGCCCGCTCGGCGTTATCCTCGCTCCTGAAGGAGCCTGCTTGAATGAGAAACCGGCCGCCGCCGCCCAACTGTTCTCGGCGCGGTGGGGGCGCCGGCACGCGCGAGCTCGCCTGCCAACGGAGCTGCGGCACCGGCGCTCCGACCGGAAACCGGCGACAGGCAACTGTCTCTGCGGCTGCCGCGTGACCGCGGCAATGCTTCCCACCGCGCCAGGGTCCCTGCTCCTCCCATGTGATGCGAATTGCGCCAAGCCTTGGCTCGCGAGATAGCGCCGCTCATAGCTGTCATCGCCATTGAGAGGCGCACGGGCAAGATATTGAACGCGCACGCGTGCCGTGCCCTTCCCCCGGAAGCCGAGCGCCTCAGCCGATCGCCGCGACAGATCGATGACGCGGTCCGAGCGGTAAGGTCCGCGATCGTTGACGCGGACGATGATCGAGCGGCGGTTCTCAAGATTGGTCACCCGCGCATAAACCGGCAGGGGCAAGGTCGGCGAGGCGGCCGATAGCCGGTCCATGTCGTAGATCTCGCCATTGGCGGTGCGGCGGCCGTGAAACAGCTCGCCATACCATGACGCCGTGCCGACGCGGTCATAGGCCGGATCTTCCCGCGGCTGATACCAGACGCCATCAACCTGGTAGGCGGAGCCGGTGAGGTACCTGCCGCCGCCCTTTGGCACCGGCTGCCCCAAGGGAATGACCCGCTCGCCAAGTTTCTCGCCATTGCCGGAGCGGCAGGCAACGACGCTCGCGCCGATCGTTCCGATCAGAAGGAGCGAGAAGAGGAGACGGATCAGCGGAACGGCGCCGGCGCGCGACAGCAGCCTCGCCGCCGCCGGCGCGCGCGCAACTCGACCCACCCGACCCAAGGTACAAACCCCGTCAAACGGGCGCGCATAAGCTCAGAGCCGCCCGAAAATGAGCGCCAGATGGCGCTCTTGGCCGACTGTCCGGCGAGAGGGTTAGGAAAGCGTGAATGGCGTGCCGGCGCCTACGTCTTCGCGCGATTGATGAGCTCCAGGCAGGATGCGACCACCTCATTGAGCGGCCTGCCGGCATCGACGACGGCGAAGTTCTGCTCCCCGAGATCGTACTGAAGCTGCTCATCGAGCACCGCAGGCGTCGCATCGGACGCATCGCCAACGCGGCCGGCAATCCGGCCTCGCATCGTATCGGCGGGCGCGTCGAGCCAAAGACCGGTGAATGGCAGCACCGGTCGCGCGGCAATCTCGGCAACGGCGTCGCGCTCTTCTCTCTTGGCGTGAACCGCATCGACGATGACGGAGTGCCCACCCATAAGCGCCATCAAGGCCCGCTTGCGGCAGATGGTGTAGACGATGTCGGAAACCTCCGCCGCATAGGCGGAGCGAGGAAGCCGCTCTTCGCTGGCGACGCCGAACAAACGCTTGCGCTCGACGTCGCTCCGCACATGCACCGCGCCCGGAAACGCACCGATTTGCGGCGCAAGCGCCTCCGCCACGCTCGACTTGCCGCTTCCCGACAGACCGCCGACGGCAACGAGCTCCGGCCGCTTCCGTTCAAGATGATCGCGCGCAAGCAGAACATAGGAGGCCGCGCGGGCTTGCGCCGCAGCGCGCAACTCAGGCTTCAGGTCCGCCCGCAACAGCTCGACCTTAGCCCTGATCATTGCCCGCATGGACAGGAACAGCGGCAAGGCCGCAAGACCGATGAGATTGCCGGTGTCGCCGCATGCTTCAAGATACGCGTTGAGGGCCGCATTGGCGTGGGCCGGCAGTCCCCGCGCGCCGAGATCCATGAGCAGGAAGGCGAGGTCATAGAGAACGTCGATGGTGGCGATGGCGTCGTCGAACTCGATGGCGTCGAACAGCACCGGGACGCCATCGATCTCGACGATATTGCCGAGATGCAGATCGCCATGGCAGTGGCGCACATAGCCTGCTTGCGCCCTCGCCTTTAGCAGAAGAGCAAGTGCTGCGAGCTCTCCGCGACTCGCCTGATCGACGGTTGCAAGCACTCCGGCTGGAACGACGTCTTTCTTGCCGCCAAGGACCGCTTCGTTGTCCTCAATCACCGCAAGCGGCGCCGAGACGCTTTCCTCTGCCCCGAGAAAACGATTCGCGTTCCGGTGGAAGGCGGCAATGACGCGGGCGAGCCGCGGCATGGCAGCCAAGGGGAGACGCCCTTCCTCCGCCATGCGGTCCAAGAGATTCGCCTGGTCGAAGCGGCGCATGACCAGCATCCACTCGACGATGTCTCCCTGACCAGCAATGTGGAATTTACCGCTCTCATCGAGAGTTATCGGAAGGACTTCGAGATAAAGATGAGGTGCTGTGCGGCGATTGAGGCGAAGCTCATTGAAAAGCGCGCGCCGCCTCAATTCCAGGGTCGAGAAGTCGAGGAACGGGTATTTTACCGCACGCTTGATCTTGTAGGCGCGGGGGCCAGCCAAGAACACGACGGAGGCGTGGGTCTCTTTGCGTTCAACTTTACCGTGCACCGGCCCATAAGCGTTCGGCGAGGCCATGAAATCGAGCACCGCCGCCTGGTCGGATTTGGCCTCCTCCATGGGTCCCAATGTAGCACAGGCGCCGTGGTGCTTCGGCCACAGAGCCCAGAAAACCCTTAGAAAACGCGCCTGAAAGCTTGCTGCCCCAAGCCCGACTGTCTACCTTCCCTGCAAGACGCTGCCGAGGGCACAAGAGGCGGACGGGCTGAGGGATGCGTGGGTGGGCCAGATTGGCAGCCGCGGTGGCGGTTGCTGTCACTTTCTGCGTGAGCGGAACGCCGCCTGCTTTTGCCGCCCAGGATTCGACCTCTTTATCGCGAGATCAGATCGAGGCGCGCCGCCAGGCCTTGCTGCAGTCGATGCTGCAGGATCCAAGCAATCTCGACGTCGCATTCGAATATGCCTCGCTCTCCTCGCAGGTCGGCGATTACGAGGCCGCCGTCTCCACGCTGGAGCGCATGCTCATCTTCGCACCCAACACCCCGCGCCTGCAGCTTGAGCTCGGCATCCTCTATTACCGCCTCGGCAGCTACGAGGTGTCGCGCAGCTATTTCGCGCAAGTGGTCGCCAATCCCAACGTCCCGCCTGAAATTGCCGCGAAGGTGCGTCTCTATCTGCAACAGCTCGCCATCGAGGCTGAGCCGCCGCCGTTCTCCGCGACGATCTTCAGCGGCATTCGCTGGGAGAGCAATGCGAACTCCGCCCCTGCATCGCAGGCCGTTACCCTCAACGGCATCAACTTCACCCTCGACACCCAATCGGTCGCGGCTCCCGACTGGAGCGCGGTCAATATCGCCACGATGCACTATGGCTACGACCTCAAGAACCAGGGTGACCGTATCGAGTTCGACGCCATCACCTACAACGCCAACTATTTCGATCTCACCGATATCAACCTCAATTTCTTCGAGGCCACGCTCGGTCCGTCCTTCAATATGAAGCGCATCGGCTGGGATAAGACCCGCTTTTACGCCTACGGAATCGGCGATGAGGTTCTGCTCGGCAACGACCAATATTTCGCGGCAGGCGGCGGCGGCATCCGTCTCTTGAGCTTCGCCGCCGAGCGCAGCGTGCTCGACCTCCGCCTCGAGACGCGGGTACGCCAGTTCACCAACACCAGCGATCGCCCGACCAATACCTTGCGCGACGGCGCACAGACTCGCTTTGGCGGCTCCTACTCCTACTACCTCGCGCCAGGGCCTCGTGCTCATCATCCAGGGCTATAGCCAGCGAGAGGACGCCGAGGTCGGATTCTACACCAACTGGGAAGTTGGCGGCTCGGCCGGTATCGCCTGGACCTTTGCCAATCCACTCGCCGCGGCCGGGCGCTATCCTTGGACATTGCAGGTCGGAGCCGGCGGCATTCATCGCCGTTACGACGACCCAGACCCCACCATCAGCTTTACCCAATCCGAAGTCGACCGGACCTTCTGGGGTCGCGCGGCGCTGATTGTGCCGGTCAACGACACGCTCGCCATGGTCCCCCAAGTGGAGATCCGCGACCAGGACTTAAACTATGAGATCAGCAGATTCGACGACTTCTCAGCGCTCGTCGGTCTGCAGAAGAGGTTCTGATGCGAGGGACCATGTCACTGAGGCTTAGCTCTCTCCTCCTCACCAGCGCGTCGGTCGCAGCATTGTCGCTCGCCTGGGCGCCGAGCCCGGCGCTCGCCGAGAAGGTGGGCGTGACCTCTGCCGTCAAGCCGGACGCCTTCAGCGACGGCGCCCCGGTCAAGATCGGCGCGTCGGTCTTCTACAATCAGCGCATCAACACGGACGGAAGCCGGCATCGTGCAGGTGCTGCTGGTTGACGGCTCGACCTTCACCGTCGGCCCCGGCTCGGATCTCGTCATCGACAAATTCGTCTACGACCCCAAGAAGAACAAGGGCGAGATCGTCGCCACCTTCGGCAAGGGCGTGCTGCGCTTCGTCGGCGGGAAGATTTCCAAGAACGAAGGCGGTGTGAAGGTCAACATGCCGTCCGGCGCGCTCGCCATCCGCGGCGGTATGTTTTTCGCCAACCAAGACCTGCTGGCGTTCATCTACGGCGACGAGCTGGTCTACAAGGATAACGCGACAGGCCGGGTAAGCCGCGCCTTTTACAACGGCACGGGCATTGATCTGACCGGCCCCGCCGGCCCAACCACGCGGCCGGTGCGGCCCGAGGAATTCGCAAGGTTCACGCAGGCGTTCTCCGGCGGCGGGACTGTCATTGCCCTCACTAACACCAACCTCGCGCCCCCAAAGAACGCCTACGGCGCCGCCAAGGAACACACCCAGGCCCAGCAAATCCAAGCTCAGGCTACGGAGACGCAGAACCTCACCGAGATCAACGACGAGGAGAAGGAGCTGGCAGCAAGTCCGCCGCCGCCGCCGCCGCCACCTCCTCCGCCTCCGCCTCCGCCTGCCGCCACCTCCGCCGCCGCCACCTCCGCCGCCGCCTCCGCCGACCTCCGCCGCCGCCTCCGCCGCCACCTCCGCCGCCGCCACCTCCGCCGCCGCCACCTCCGCCGCCGCCGCCGCCACCTCCGCCGCCGCCACCTCCGCCGCCGCCACCTCCGCCGCCGCCACCTCCGCCGCCGCCACCTCCGCCGCCGCCACCTGCCGCCGCCTCCGCCGCCTCCGCCGCCGCCACCTCCGCCGCCTCCGCCGCTCCGCCGCCACCGCCGCCGCCTCCGCCACCGCCGCCGCCACCGCCGCCACCTCCTCCCGCCGCCACGCCCCGCCGCCACCGCCGCCGCCGCCGCCGGTTGACTTCCGCGTGATTCGCTCCGGTGGGGCCTACACCGCGAATCCTGGAACCGACGATCAGTTCACGACCAACGATCCGGGAGGAGCGGGCATTCTCGGTGGCGCCGACGATCCTGCCGTCACTAGCGACGACTTCACCACTTCACTCACGCTCGAGAACGGAAGGTTGGTCGGCACGGTCGAGGGGCTCGTGAGCAGCCATGAGGAGTGCCCAGACGGCCCGAACACTTGCCAAACCGTCACCGAGCAAGAGTCCGCCGTGACCATTGACTTGCCGACGGAGTTCCCGGACGGCGGCTGCTCGGAGATCGGCGTCTGCATCGTCACCGACGGGCAGGCGACCCAGGATGGGGTGACGACGAATTATATCGGCACTGCTGTGCTGAAGCCTGGTTTCTGGGCCTATCAGCTCACGCCGGGTCACTACGAGGGCGACACCAAGATCATCGACGAACGCAATCCGGCGCTGCTGTTCGCGGGCGAGGCCTACAAGTTCGGCGAGCCGAGCGGCCGCCTCTTCCAATTCGACCTCACGCAAGACGTTCTGCAGGACAGCACCTTCGCGCCGTTCGCCTCGAACGAGTCGAGCCCGAGCGTCGATCCCAACAAGCCCCTGCCTGAAGTTTCGCCCCTGGCCTATCTCGAGAAGGACGGCGGTGTTGAGGACCAGAGCCATGCTGTCTGGCTGCAGACCAGCTTCTACATCAAGACCACCTACAATTCCGGCGACGGCGGCGAGGATCCGGCGCTCGGCCTAGCGCAACAGGACTCCTTCATCAACGTCGCGCTGGGCGGCGTCGACCCAGAGACCGGCGGCCTCGTTGGTGCAAGGCGGGGCGGCTCCCAATTGGACGTCCCGAACAACGACAATTGCGAAGGCAACTGTGCCAAGCGCGAGGCCCTCGCCTTCACCGGCGACCTCGCCACGCTTTCCAACGGCTCCGGGGATCATTTCCTCGGCACCGAGAACCCCAACCTCGTGATCGGTTTCGATTCGACCGGGAGCCACAATATCGGACGGGACATCCCGCTCGATCCAGGCAGCAGTCCGGTCGAGGATCAGTCCGGCTCGACCTATCACGTCGGCATCGGCAAAAACGGTTGGCTGCAGCCCACGCAGACCCTGAACGGCACCTATTCGGGCTATGCAACCGGCATCGTGCAGTCGGAAGTGCCGGCGACGTCGTTCCAGAACGTGGTGGCGAGCACCTCGGCCGACGACCTTACGATCACCTTCGACCCGGTTGCCAATTCCCTCGGCGGCAGCCTCATCGTGCGCGACGTGACCGGCCATGACGGCGCGACCGAGGCGTATATCCTCGGATTCGGCGACAACTCACGAGATTCCCAGAACCGCTCGGCCTTTATCGACGACAAGCACTACGCCGCCATCGACAGCGTCGCCGGAACTTCGGTGATCGAGAGCTTCGACGAGAGCGGCGCCCCGGTTCACTACAGCAACGTCAAAGCCACCACCTATCTGGTGAGCGGCGATCAGCTCAATGTCACCAAATTCTTCCCCGAAACCTTCGGTGACGGCGGCAACAAGCCGTTCTGCAAGGATTGCGATTTCTTGCAATGGGGTGCCTGGGGCACGCGCGTCAATTTCAGCAACCCTGACGGCCAGCAATTCACCGACAACATCCATCTCGGCTGGTGGGTTGCCGGCGACGTCATCGACCAGAGCGACCTTCCGACCGATGCCACAGCCTGCTACGAGGGGCATGCCATCGGCAACGTCGCCACCAATATCGGCGGCAACGGCTGGGTGACCTACGTCGCCACCGGCGACATGTACATGGATTGGGATTTCAACGCGCGCTCCGGCAACCTCAGCATCTACCACTTCGACCGGGGCCTCACGCCTGGAGGCCTCACCTTTACCGGCACTATGACGACACCCGGCGAGCTCAGCGGCAAGAACAAGTTCGAGGGTCCGCTTTCGCTCAGCGGAGATCTGCCCAACAACCTCAACGAACTTAACGGGATGACCGGTTCGGCAAATGGCTCCTTCGTCCGCGGGCCGCTCAACTTCAACAATGACAACAGACCGATCTCCGGCAGCACGCCGCAAGGCGTGATCGGCAATTGGAACGTCGGCTCGGAACGGTACAGCGCGACCGGTATCTTCGCTGGCTCCGTCAATAGTAAATGAGGTAAGAGGCGGCGTGTCCCCCACGCCAGGTCCTTTTGCCGCCGTCTCGCGCCTAGTCACCTCGCCGCACACGAGGACTCCCGTTTTTCTGGCCATTGCCGCGCTGGTCACCGCGCTTGCCGCTGGCCTGACGTTTCGGCGCGCCATCACGCCCTGGTCTTCGCTTCCCGACTCGGACTATTGGGGCAACATTTCCGGGCTGATCACCGAGAGCGGCGTGAGACTTACCCTCGCCAATCTCTTTCGCCACAACAACGAGCACATCGTCGTCATCCCGAAATTGATCTACGCGGCGAACTATCTCGCCACGTCCGGCAGCAACACCGGGCTCATCGTCTATTCGCTTGTTGTCGGCATCGCCTGCACCGGCGCTCCTCCTCGTCCTCGCGCGCGAGCTTCTGCTCGACACGCCATGGCGGCTTCTGCTTTGCGCCCTGCTGTTTCCCCTGGTGATGTTCAGCGCCAAGCTGACGCACAGCTATTTTCTCGGCATGAGCGGAACGATCTGGCTCACTGCCGACCTCTTCGTCATCGTCAGCGCCGCGGCGCTTGCCCGTGCCGTCGCCGGCGAAAGCCCGCCCTGGCTGCTCGTCTCGCTGCTTGCCGGCGTGCTTGGCGTGCTCGCCTACAGCACCGCCATCTATATGCTGATCGTTCTCGCTGATCTTCTGTCGGCCAAGCTGTTGCGGCCGAAATTGCCTGGTCCAGGCTCGCGGCCTCTGCTCCTCGGCACCGCTGCGGCCACCCTGCTCGTACTTGGCCTCGGGCTCGCGTTTCGCAATGCGCCGAAGGCCAAGCCCGATCTCGCCTTCGACTTGGTTGGGCTCATCGAGTTTGTCCTGATCTATCTCGGCAACGCGCTGACCACAGGCCCGCTGCGGATCGTGGCCGGCTTTGCCATCCTCGCTGCCGGTGCAGCTTCGATCTGGCGCCTTGCGGCCGAGCGGCGCATCGAAGAGACGCTGCTCTGGGTCATTCTGTTCTTCTTCGCTCCCTTCAACGCCCTGATGACCGGCGTCGGGCGCCTCGGCTACGGCGTCAAGATCGCGGCGACGAGCCGCTACCAGTCGGTCACCGCCATCACGCTCATCGCCACCATCGTGCTCGTGCTCGCTGCCTTGCCGACAGGTGCAGTTTCTCGCCGCGCCGCGCGGTTGCGAGCGATTGCCTTCGGCGCGCTTCTTGCCTGCGGGGCCCTCATCGCCATCGACCGGTCCTATGTGGCCAACTACACGGCGCGCAATGAGCGGAAAGTCGTTGCCGAAATCGCGTTGCGGCAGGGGATCGAAGGCAATCAGCATCTCAAAGCCGCGACCCCGGCCTTTCCCCAGCTGAAGCGCTCGATCCCCATGCTTCGCGCCGCCAGGCATGCCCCCTTCCATTGGCGGTCGCGTTGCGAAGAAAGGCTCGGGCAGCATATCGCCGAGGCGGAGCGGCCCCTCTGCCGGACGCATCGAGACACTGTCGGCATATAAGATGTCCCGCGGCGACGGCCGCGCGCTCGAACTGTCCGGCTGGGCCGAACGGGATGGGATGGCGGCAGAGTGCGTCATTCTGGCCGACGGCTCCGGCACGGCGATCGGGGCGGGAGCCTTCATCACGCGCCGTCCCGAGGTGGAGCAGGCCGCGGCGCGGTCGCTCGGTCTCGTCGGCTGGAAAGGTGTCGCGGCAATGCCGACATCGCAAGTTTGCGCGTTCGCTCTTTTTCCGGGTGAAAGCGAGCCTGTGCCGCTCGCCGATTGCCAAGCCGTCCCGACAAGCGCTGCGGCGCCCTAGCTCAGCCCCGACAGGCACTTGCAGGAGCGTTGCAGGGCACCAATATATAGCGTCCTTTCACCACTTTCTGCGCTTCTCTTGATTTTCACCGGCCCGTTGCTCCTCGTCATTTTCAGACGATGCGCTGGGCGACTATGATCGACCCTTGGTAACTCGTTGAGGCTTGCGTGACGCGTGATCCCCGAAATCTGATGTGGGCCGAGGCTTGCGCCCTGCTGGACAGGGCCGAGCAGCTCCACCGGCAATTCTTCGAGCCTGCCCGCGACGCCGGCCGCCATGCCCGCTGGGAGCCGCCGATCGACGTGTTCGAGACCGAGCGGCAGCTCCGCATCATCGTGGCGCTCCCTGGCGTCGCACCCGAGGCCGTGAAGGTGCAGACCGAAGGCGGCATCCTGACCGTCGCGGGAAGCCGCCCCCTGCCCTCGTGCGGCGAGAACACCAAGATCGTGCGGCTGGAGATTCCCTACGGCATCTTCGAGCGGCGCATCGCACTGCAACTCAACCGCTTGCGCCTCGACCACCGCGAGCTCGTGAACGGTTGCCTCGTGCTCACCTTTGTCAAGCTTGGCTGAGCAGGCTTAAATCATGAACGATACGACCCAAACTTCCCCGACCGAGCAGGCAGCCTCCTCCGAGCTCAAGCTGCCCGATCGCGCTTTGATCATCCTGCCGACGCGCAACGCCGTGCTCTTTCCCGGCGTGGTGGCGCCGCTCGGCCTCGGCCGCCCGCAATCCATCGCCGGAGCCCAGGCCGCCGCGCGCGCCGACAAGCCGATCGGCGTGGTGCTGCAGAAGGACGCCTCGATCGACACGCCGGGGCCCGAGCATCTGCATCGCGTCGGCACGGTGGCGGAAATCCTGCGCTATGTGACCACGCCTGACGGCAATCATCACATCGTCTCGCGCGGCACCCGCCGCTTCCGCATCACCGAGTTCCTCACCGGCTATCCTTTCCTCGTCGCCCTCGTCGACGAGGTGGGAGAGGCCGAGGTCTATTCGACCGAGATCGCCGCCCGCATGCATCAGCTGAAAGAGCGGGCGCGCGAGGCGATATCGCTGCTGCCGGCGATCCCCAAGGAGCTTGCCGACGCCATCGATCAGATTCAGTCGCCCTCGGCGCTTGCCGATTTCGTCGCCAACGCCTCCGATCTCACGCCTGCCGAGAAGCAGGAACTGCTCGAGACCTTCGATGTCCAGGAGCGCCTGGACAAGCTTCTGCGCATCCTCGCGCAGCAGATCGAAGTCTTGCGCCTGTCCAAGCAGATCGGCGAGCAGACGCAGGAATCGCTGCAAGAGCCGCCAGCGCGAGCACATCTTGCGCGAGCAGCTTCGTCAGATTCAGAAGGAGCTCGGCGAGGGCGAAGGCACCGGTGCCGAGATCGCCGAGCTGCGCGAAGCGATCGACAAGGCCAAGATGCCTGAGGAGGCCGAGAAGCAGGCGCTGAAGGAGCTGGCGCGGCTTGAGCGCACGCCTGAGGCGAGCGCCGAGCACTCGATGATCCGCTCCTACCTCGACTGGCTGATCGAGCTGCCCTGGTCGAAACTGTCCGACGAGAGGATCGACATCGCCGAAGCGCGCCGCATCCTCGACGAGGACCATTACGGCCTGCCCAAGATCAAGCAGCGCATCCTCGAATTTCTCGCCGTGCGCAAGCTCAACCCCGAAGGCAAGAGCCCGATCCTCTGCTTCGTCGGCCCTCCCGGCGTGGGCAAGACCTCGCTCGGCCAATCGATCGCGCGCGCCACGGGGCGCAAATTCGTGCGGCTGAGCCTTGGTGGCCTGCACGACGAGGCGGAGATCCGCGGCCACCGCCGCACCTATATCGGCGCTCTGCCCGGCAACGTGATCCAGGCGATCCGCAAAGCCGAGACGCGCAATCCGGTGATGATGCTCGACGAGATGGACAAGCTCGGCCAGGGCTTCCACGGCGATCCGTCGGCGGCTCTGCTCGAGGTGCTCGACCCTGAGCAGAACTCGACCTTCCGCGACAACTATCTCGCGGTGCCCTTCGACCTGTCGCGGGTGATGTTCATCGGCACGGCCAATGTGATCGACACCATCCCCAGTCCGCTCCGCGACCGCATGGAGATCATCGAGCTCCCCGGCTATACCGAGGAGGAGAAGGTCGAGATCGCCAAGCGCTATCTCTTGAAGCGCCAGCTCAAGGCCACCGGCTTGTCGCCTGGCGCTTGCGAGATCACCGACGCTGCCATCCGCGCCATCATTCAGGACTACACGCGCGAGGCTGGTGTGCGCAATCTCGAGCGCGAGATCGGCGCCATCTGCCGCCACGTCGCCACGCGCGTGGCCGAAGGCAAGGTGGAGCACATGCGCATCGATGCCTCCGATCTGCATGCCATTCTCGGCCCTCGCCGTTTCGAGAGCGAAGTCGCCATGCGCACGAGCGTGCCCGGCGTGTCGACCGGGCTCGCCTGGACGCCGACCGGCGGCGATATCCTGTTCGTCGAATGCGCGCGCGTGCCCGGCAACGGCAAGCTGATCCTCACCGGCCAGCTCGGCGACGTGATGAAGGAGAGCGCGCAAGCGGCCTTGAGCCTGGTGAAGGCGCGGAGCGCCTCGCTCGGCATCGACGAAAGCGTGTTCGAGAAGTCGGACATTCATTTGCACGTGCCTGCCGGCGCCATCCCGAAGGACGGCCCGAGCGCTGGCGTGGCCATGTTCATCGCCATCGTGTCGCTGCTCACCGGCCGCACGGTGAAGAGCGACGTGGCCATGACCGGAGAGATCTCGCTGCGCGGCCTGGTGCTGCCGATTGGCGGCGTCAAGAACAAGGTGCTCGCCGCCATGCGCGCCGGCATCACCACCGTGCTTCTGCCGGAGCGCAACAAGAAGGATTTGAGGACGTGCCGGAAGCGGCGCGCAACGCCATGAAGTTCGTCTGGCTGTCGACCGTCGACGACGCCATCGCCGCCGCGTTCTAGCGCGCAATTACGGCCGTAACAGCAGCCCCGGAAAATGGGAGCTTGCCGCCATCACATGGGTGATGGCGTTGCGGTCGTACTCGTCGCCCGAGCGATAGGTCTCGAAATAGGCGTTGAGCGCGTCCACCCGCTCTGGCATCGCATCGACGGCCTGCAAGCCCACCGAGACGCCGTAATTGGTGAAGGCGAAGCGCATCTGCGGCAAATAAGGCTCGCGGGCGAAGTAGCCTTGTGGCTGCCACATGTGGTCGAGCATGGCGAGCGAGCGCCTCTTGTGCAGCTTGGCCCATCCCTCCTCGGGAAAGAAATGCGCAAGCCACAACATCATGCCGAGCCCGAGATCCTGAGTGATCACGAGATCGTCTGCAGTCCGCTTGATCAGCGCGTGCATCTCGGCGATCTCCCGAGCCAAGGCCTGCTCGTCGAGCAAACGGTAGGACACATAACCGTCGAAGGCGTCGAGCGCGCCGAATCCATAGCCTGGATAAGGCCCGCTCAAATCCTCCTGCATCTTCCAGATCACGCCGCGCCCCGGGACGACGAACGGATCGTGGATTTGCTGCGCGAGTGCCACGCCCTGTTCGCGATAGGCGGGCCGATAGCGGCCGAGCACAGAAAGCGCGCAGAGCCACATAGCGAGATAATGGAAATATTGGCCGTCGCGGTCCGCTTCCTCGCCGATGCGAAGGCCTCGCGGCCGGCCGAGCACGCGATTGACCTCGGCCACCAGCCATTCGGCCTCATCGAGATAACGCGTCTCCTGCAACGCCTCATAGAGCGATACGAGGAGCACTAGACCGAAGGCGTCGGTCCACAGATAGCGCAAGCCGTTCGGCCAGATCCGTTGTTCACGCATCCAGTCGAGCTTTCTCAGCGCGTATCCGGTATCGGTCAGTCAAGTCATGGCTTCGCGGCACCGCGGATTCGATGGAATCCGCCAGCCTGGTCAGTCAGTTATTTACCAGAAGCGAGCAACTGGACTTGATCCCAATCAATGCCGGACTACCTATCTCTTAGGTTGATTTTGATTGACCTTTGGGAAGGCTGCGCGCCGCCGGGCCGCTTTGCTAGGATCCGGTCGAGCAAGGAGAGAGACGTCATGAAAAATGCACTGATAGCAGTTGCGATCACGGCGCTAATGGGCGGATTGGTGATCGCACCTGTCACGCAGCAATCCGCCGAGGCGCAAGTCTATGGCGGGTTGAAGAGCCTTAACTTAAGCGGCGACGCGCCGACGAGTGGCACGACCAACGACCGCGGCGACGTTATTCTGGTCGGCCGCGGCGGCGGCCATGGCGGCGGTGGACACGGTGGCGGCCATGGCGGCGGTCGTGGCGGTGGCCATTGGGGTGGTGGCGGCCATGGCGGTCACTTTGCCCATGGCGGCGGACGAGGCGGCTACGGCCACGGTTATCGGGGACGCTCCTATGCGCACAACTGGAACCGCGGCGGTGGCGGCCACCACGCGAGCAAGGGCCACAAGAACTACTACGCCCATAACTACAACTATCGCCGCTACTACCGGTACGGCCGCTACAGGAATTATGGGTGGTACGGAGGAGCTTACGCCTATGGTTATGGCTACGGCAATTGCGCCTGGCTCCGCCGTCAGGCGCTGATCACCGGCAGTTCTTATTGGTGGAACCGCTATTACGCCTGTATCTATTGATGCGCTGACCGCGGCGACCCCGAGGTTAGGTTCGACGGCCCTGCCCTCACGGCAGGGCCGTCGATGCTTCAGCGCCTGTAATAAACTCCTCACTAAACTTGCCTAGGAAGCGGCGGCAGAACGGTTCTCGTACCGTTTTGCCATCCGACATTGGCGCCGTTTGCGATAGTGTCCCCCGGCATCGACCCAATCGCTTTTGAGGAGATTGATGATGAAGGCGCGTGAACTGCTCGTCTCCGGACTTCTCGCGGGCGCCCTGGCTGCCATGGCCACCGTCGCGTCCGCCCAAACCACCAGGCCCCCAAATATCGTGGTCATCATGACCGACGATGTCGGCTGGGGCGATCTCGGTTCCTATGGCGGCGGCGCTATGCGCGGCGCGCCAACTCCGAACCTCGATCATCTCGCCTCCGAAGGCATGCGCTTCGTCAATTATTACGGCCAGGCGAGCTGCACCGCAGGCCGCGCCTCCTTCATCACCGGCCGCATTCCGATCCGCACTTCGCTTTCCGCCGTGCTCGCTCCGGGCGACCCGAACGGCCTTACCAAGCAGACCCCGACCATCGCCCAATATCTGAAGCAGGCGAACTACACGACCGTTCAGCTTGGCAAATGGCATGTCGGCGACAAGCCGGAGAATTTCCCGACGGCGAACGGCTTCGACGAGATGTACGACATGCTGCCCTATTACGCCGGTGTGTACGCCTATGACGACAAGGAACTGCACCCGAGCTTCCCCTCGCACGACAAGTCGTTCATGGCGCTATGGGATCAGGTCGATCTGTCGCAATGGGACGGGAAGGCGGGCGAGGCGCCAACGGCGGTGAAAAAGGAGTTCACCTACGCCGACCTCGCCACCGGCGATGACGAGATGCGGGCCAAGGCCATCGACTGGCTGAAGGCACACGCCAAGGACGCCAATCCCTTCTTCATGTATCTCTGTTTCCTCAAGGTGCACAACCCGAACAACCCCTCCCCGCGCTGGAAGGGGAAGTCTCCCGGCGGAGGCAATTACCTCGATTCCCTGATGGAGCTCGACGACAATTCCGGCCAGGTGGTGCAGGCGATCCGCGATCTCGGCATCGACAAGGATACGCTCGTGGTCTGGACCACCGATAACGGCGCCTGGATCGACGCCTGGCCTGACGCCGGTTACACGCCCTTCCGCGGCATGAAGGGGTCGTCTTTCGAAGGCGGCTTCCGCGTCCCTGCCATTGCTTGGTGGCCCGGCCACATCAAGCCCGGCACGGTCAATATGGACATGTGGTCCCATATGGATTGGTGGCCGACCTTCGCCAAGCTCGCCGGCCTCGAGCCTCCGCCCCACGATTGGAAGGACAATGACGGCAATCCGATCATCTTCGACGGCATCGATCTGAGCGAGTCACTGCTCGGCACCGGACCGGGCAAACGTGACAATTTTATCTATTTCAACGACCAGAGCTTCGGCGGCGTTCGGGTCAAGAACTTCAAGGCGCTGTACACGGCCAAGGATACCTGGCTCGGACAGGAGCAATCCCTAAAGATCCCGGCGCTTTACGATCTTTGGTGGGATCCGGGTGAGAATTACGACATCGTCTTCAACGGTGCCGCGCCGACGCGGGGCGATTTCAAGACCTCGCCCGGCCGCTATTCCGGCCAGGACAATGGCTGGATCGGCCTCTACATCAACCCCGTTACGATGCAGTTCTGGGATGAGATGAAGACGCACCCGAACATTCCATACAAGCCGTTCGGTGCAGGCTCCTACGAGCAGAATTCCGCCGGCTTACCGCTAGCAATTGCCGGTGCGGTTTACCGCTCGGCTGACGCGACATGGCGAGGGTGCATAGAAAGCGCCCTCGCCCTTTTTATGCGCGCCGCATTTTATCGACGAGCGCTTCACGCGCCCGCGCCCGACAAATTTTTTTGATTCAACTCGCGATTTTCGAATCGTGATTTGTCATCGTCACAAACTCGTACGAAAGTGATTCGTCGGGCGCGAGTGCGGCACGCATGACCGGTGCCGCGAGCCCGATAGGTGCGGGGTCCGGTGTCTGCGGCGGCGTCGGGTATGTGGAGTCTGCGTGCTACGTCGTGCGCGAGGAAGCTCGCGCAACCGGCGCGGCTCCTCGGAGTTCTGTGCCTTATCATCGCAAGCCTCATCGGCACCGAGGCCTCAGCCCTTAGTGACCAGCGCGAAGCCTCGTTGAAGGCAACCCACGGCCGAGCAGCGCTCCTGCGCAGCCAGTATCAAGACGCCGAGACTCTGCTGACCGAAGCGCTTGAGTCCGGCGTGCTCCCTGTCCCAACGCAGATCTCGGCTCTCGGCAATCGCGGCATCGCCCGCTGGCGCCAGGGCAACCTCCACGCCGCCATCGACGACTTCAACGCCGCGCTCAGGCTCTCACCCGAGGAGCCCATGATCTATAACAATCGCGGCAATGTGCTGCTCGAGCTCCGCCAATACGAAGAGGCGGCCAAGGACTTTGGGCAGGCCATCGCGCTCGTCCCGAATTACGGGCAGGCCTACAGCAACCGCGGCAATGCCAAGTTCCTCCTCGGCGACCAAACAGGGGCTATCGCCGATTACGCCAAGGCCATCGCGCTCATGCCCGGGAACGCGGTGCCGTTCAACGGGCGGGGAAAAGCCCAGCTCGCTCTCAAGCGTCCGGCCGGCGCCATGCGCGACTTCTCCCGCGCGATCGTTCTGAACGCGCGATATGGCCAGGCCTACGCCAACCGGGCAGAGGCCCTCATGGCGCTCCGCCGCTACACTGACGCGGTCAACGACTACAGCTCGGCCATCGAGTACGGCATAGAGACGGCTGACGTCTATCTTGGCAGGGCCGCGGCTTATACTTCATTGAACAAGCCCTGGAAGGGCTATGCCGACTTGGCCAAAGCGAGAGAGCGCGACCCGGCTTTGGCGCCTGCTGCGGCCGAACAGACAGGATCGCTTCCGGAAGGCGCCAAGACTTCCACGGCAGAGGGTCCTTGCGAAGGAGCGGACCGTCTTGGCGACAGCTCAGGAAGCTTTGCGCACGTCGCTGATTCTCGCCATCCGTCCCCGCCGAGTTCGCTTCTGCTTCGCGCGAGCAACGAGGTCTTGATCGGCAACGCGGAGCCAGACGACCCCGCCGACGGGGACGGAGTTCCCTGCGACTCTGACGACGGCCAAGCGATCGATCCGCGCTCGCCCGCGGCCGCCGAACCCTCTGCCGACCGTCCGGTGGGCACGGAACTTGAGGGTTGGACTGTTGCTCTCACCGAGGCCGGCCAATTTGTTGCGACGAACCCTGACTACCCGAAGCTGCGTCTTGGCTTGGAGATGTACGGCGACGGCGAGCCGGAACTGTTGAACTGGCAGGTCCTCAACGGGACGCTGCGCGGCATCGGGCTGCTTCACTATTATGCCGGCGAATCGCCGAAGGGAGAGCGGCTGGAATACATCGCCGTCATCGACCTTTGGGCGAAAAAACTGCTCGCGATCGAGCCAGGCCGCTGGGGGGAACTGCAGGCGCAATGGACTTGGAGCGGTTTCGACGTGGTGGTGGTGGACCCGCAAGGGGTACCAAGCCGGGTCGAGGTACGCGACGAGACCCAAACGCGGCAAGCGACCTATGAGCGCCCGGCACATCTGAAGCGCGTCAAACGGGTGAGCCGCCCGATCCTGCCGAGATTCTCGTATCGCCCGGCAAGACGCATGATGCCGTTCCGCTACGGCTTCAATCCCTACGCGTTCCGCTAAACTCTTTGCGCAGCGCGCTGCCTGCAGCAATTCTGCCACATGCGGCAATTCATTCTGCGCAAATTCCACAATAGAGCGGCACAAAAGTCAGCTCACGGCGTTTGTCTCTTGGGCACTGCCGGGAGCTGAATGTCATGACTAACGTTAAGAACGAAAACCGCAATCGCGCCCTCATCGTGGAGGATGAGTTTCTGATTGCGCTCGATCTCGAAGCCGCAATGACAGGGCTTGGCTTCGAAATCTGTGGACTTGCCCCCAATGCCGAAGAGGCCCGCACGCTCGCCATGAACCATCTGCCGGACGTCGTTCTGGTCGATGTCTATCTCGGCGGCGCCCGCGAGGGGATCGAGACCGCGCGCTGGCTTCGCGAAGTGTGCGACGCCTCGGTCGTGTTTGTGACCTCTTATACCGATGACGCCACCCTCGAGCGCATCCGCGAGGTGGTGCCGGGATCGCCGATCCTGGCCAAGCCGGTCTATCGCGAGCGGCTGGCCGCGGCCGTGGCCGAGGTGGTCCACTAGCCTAGCGGCGGGGCGCCTTGAACGGCTTCAGCCGCAACCGCGTGCGATGGTTGTCAGTTGCACCCTGCGCATCGTCAGGCGCGAGCCCGCGATAATAGAGCTTCTGCCATTTGTCGGATTGCGCATCGGAGCCCGGCTGCTTCAGATCGACATTGAAGCGCGCGCGGCTTGCCGTCCACGTATCGTGCTGGCGCTTGAGCTCAGGGTCGGCTGAGAGCACCTCGAGCTCTGGCTCGATGTCTTCCATCTCGCCGCATCGCACCGGAAAGATATGACAATAGGGCTCGCCCTTCTCGAAGCGAACCGGCGTGCCTGGCCTGGTGAACATCCAGTTCATGGTGAAGCTGTAGGGCGACCAATCGGTTTCGATCACGCCGGAGAGCGCGGCGATGCCGTCCTTTGGGCGGTTGATCGGGACCCTGCACCATCAGCTCGGCGCCGGGCTCGGTGCGAAACAGGCAGGGCAGATGGAAGGTGAGGATGCCGTGGCCGAAATGGCTGACTGCAGGAGCCGTGGTGCCTGGGTCAGGCTCGATCACGATCGAATCGAGGCTCTCCCCTCCCCACCACATGGCGAGGAAGCCGGCATTGCACAGCACCTCCCAGCCATAGGCATTGGCGATGTTGAGCGGCAGGCAACGATAGGCGAAGCGCTGGTTGGTCGCCTCCATCCAGTCGCGCTCGACGGGCGCGGGGCGAATATCGACGTGGTGGCCGTCGATAACATGGGCGATGAGCTTCATATCGTGCCTGAATTATGGGACGCCGAGAAACACCGCCTTGATGAAATCGCGGTAGAGCAGCATTTGCCTCGCAAGCACCTGCTTGTCCTTGATGGCCTTGGACAGGATGATGCCGCCATCGGCGATGACGGAGAGCATGTCGGCAAGGTCGTCGAGGTCGATCTCCATGCGCGGCGTGTAGCGCTCGGCGATTTTATCCAGGCGCTGGCGGAACCGCTTTCGCCAATTGAGCAGCGCCGCGGCGTTGAGCTCGCGCACCTCCTTGTCGAACAACCGATCCTGATAGCAATAAGAGGCGACGAGGCATCCGGGATGCCCATTCGGTAGATCGGCCATCAATTCGGACATCATTTTGAGGCCGACGAGAAAGCCGTGCAGCGGGTCCTCGTTGAGCTCGTCGGCGCGGGCGAACAGCTCGTCGAACAGCGCATCCTCGCGCTCCACGTAGCGGACGAGGAGCGCCTTGGCGAGCTCGTTCTTGTCCCTGAAATGATAGAAGAAGCCGCTCTTGGTGATGCCGACCGCGGCGATCACTTCCTCGATCGAGGTGGCGGCGAAGCCCTTGTCGAGCACGGCGGCTTCCGCCACGTCGAGTATGCGCTCGCGTGTGTCGCTGCCCTTGCGCGGCGTCTCCTGCATGCCTCTCTCCTGCCCGTTTGCTTGACTGTACCACGGGTACAGTTGAAAGCGGCGAGCCAGCTCCGCTCCTTGGCCTGCGCAGCGTGTGGCGAAAAAAAGCGCCGGATTTCCGGGCGCCTCGCCCTGTACCGCGAGTCCTCTGGATTGCCGCGTCCGCTTTTCGCATCTTCCCCGCCAACGGCGCCTAAGCGCCCGCGACAGCTTAAGCCTAAGGAGTGACGAGCCTTGACGACGCCAGCGAAATACCGAGACCGGCTGCCGCAGCTTGACGGCGGCCTGTTTCTCACCGACGGCGGACTGGAGACCACGCTGATCTTCCACGAGGGCTTCGATCTGCCCTGCTTCGCGGCCTTCGTTCTGCTGGACAGCGAGCGCGGGCGGAACGCGCTTCGCGATTATTTCGACCGCTACGTGAAAATGGCCGTTGCCGCAGGCGCCGGCTTCATCCTCGAAGCCCCGACTTGGCGCGCCAATCTCGGACTGGGGGGCGAAAGTCGGCTACGGCAGGGAGGCGCTCGCCTGCAACAATCGCGCTGCGATCGCATTCCTGCTCGAGCTTCGCGACCGGTACGAGACGGCAGCCTCACCCATGGTCGTCAGCGGCGCCATCGGACCGCGCGGCGACGGCTACGATCCCGGCGCGCTGATGAGTTCGGATGAGGCAGCGGACTACCACGGCTTTCAGATCGGCCTGTTCCGCGACGCCGGCGCCGATCTCGTCTCGGCCTTCACCATGACCAATATCGATGAGGCGCAAGGCATCGCGCTCGCGGCGCAGGCTGCGAACATGCCGTGCGCGATCTCCTTCACGGTCGAGACCGACGGGCGCCTGCCTACAGGCGACACCCTGGCCGAGGCGATCGAAGCGTCGATGACGCGACCGGCGAAGGGCCTGCCTATTACATGATCAACTGCGCCCATCCCACGCATTTCGATCATGCGCTCGCTGCCGGAGAACCGTGGGTGAAACGCATTCGCGGGATTCGCGCCAACTCATCGCGCATGAGCCACGCCGAGCTCGACAATGCGCCGGAGCTCGACATCGGCGACCCGCTCGAGCTCGGCGGGCAATATGCCGATCTCCGCCGCCGCTTCCCTCATATCAATGTGCTTGGCGGCTGCTGCGGCACCGACCACCGCCATGTCAACTGCATCAGCACGGCCTGCCGGAGCGCGGCTTGACGCGATGAACGGGCCTCGGCCCGAGCTGAATAGGCAAACGATCAGTGTTTTGACACCGACGTATAGAAGCTTGCGCCATCCGCTCGACCCGGCGTCGGGGGCACGCAGTCATCTGCGTTGCCGCTATTGGAGTAGAAGGAGCTGCAACATTCTCCTTTGATGTTTTGTGACGCCAGGCTCCTTCACTCCGCCCGGACGAGTGATGCTGCAATCTTCGTCTCCCAGACTGACGGCAAGCCACAAAGCCGCCGGGAGCACTAGCAAAGTTGGGAAGCGGGTCGTTGGCATCGTGGATCCTCCAAAAGGGTCGGCCACAATGGCTTTATACTAGCCCAATTGTTTGGAGGTTTTGGGGCCGGACCGCCACGCTGAACGAAAGGGCGCCGGCCGAAGCCGACGCCTTAACCAACGCTTGGTCCCCGATCAGTGGCCGAGGCAGACACCCGCTGGACCCGAGCCCTTGATGCAACGGGAGCCTGGGTCGCAATCACCATCGTCGCTGCAGGTTTTCCCTTTCGACGGGCTTCGCTTCACCGGGACATCATCATCGCCACTACCCGAATGTACTCGGACGCACGTACCCTCCAGGCACATGTTGCCCTTCTCGCATTCAGTGTCGTACATGCAGGCGAAGGCCGAAGTTGAAGTAAGGCAGAGGATAGTGACGACGACCAAGCCGCGCATCATGGTTTCGCTCATAGTCCTCCAAATCATCACCAAATGTCCGAATTTGGACAGGGCAAGCCACCCGTGCCGGGAAGGAAAGAGGGCGCCGGCCGCGAGCGTTTTTCCGCAAGCGATTGGCGGAGACGGAGGGATTCGAACCCTCGATACGGCTTTTGACCGTATAACGGTTTAGCAAACCGCCGCCTTCAGCCTCTCGGCCACGTCTCCGTTAAGATCATTCAATTAGCTAGTCGCTGCCCTGCTGGCAACAAAGCATCAATTGCCGCCCATTTGTCGCGTTTTTGCATCAGGACGTTTGGGCCGCCGGCGTTTTCGGGCAACCGCAAGGAGCACGAGCGGGGCCCATAAAAACGGAAAGCCCCGGCGAAGAGATAGGCACCGAGGCTCTCCATTGTGAAGGGGACGACCCCCACGCCAAGCATCGTATTACAATCGATCGGCGGCTTGTGTGTCCGGAGCGCCACTGTGCGATGCAAAAAAATTGAGCCGATGTGAGGGGTACCCATGGTGAAGAAGGAATGCTTCAGCGAACTCATCGACCACGGCCATGGAAAATACACCCTGTTCGGACGGGTGCTTGCCGACACGCCGGACGATCCGGGACGTCAGAATGTGCGATCGGCCGATATCGCGATCCCACTCGGCATCGAGATCGATCATTACGTGGTCAGCGCGACGTTCGTCACCGAGGACCCTGACGACCCCAATCGAGGCAAGCCGTTCTTTCCCTGTACGAGCGAGCGCAATCCCGGTGCCAATGCGATCACCGTCGTGGCCACGCGGCGGCGCGACGATGCAAATCCAAGCCGATATGTCTGCGAATATATCGTGATGGCGACCAAGAAGATCTGAGCGAGGCCGCACAAATGCTGACGAGCCGCCTTCGGTCTCCGCAAACACCGTGCCTTGTGGTCCTCGCGCTTGTCGCCGGAACCCTCGTGACGGCGGGCAGCGCAGGGGCGCAAGAGTTTCAAGATCTGAAAAAGCCCGCGACGCCCCTCGTCCTGCAATCACAAGGCAGCTTCACCGTCGGCGGCGATATCGTCTTCTCGGACGCACTTGGGTCGGGCGGTAGCGGCCACATCGCAGTCAACCAGATGTACGTGCAGTACAAGGTGCCGCCGTCGAGCCGGGTGCCGGTGGTGATGGTTCATGGCGCCGACCTCAGCGGCAAGTCCTACGAGACGACGCCTGACGGACGCATGGGCTGGGAGGAATATTTCGTGCGCAAGGGGCACGCCGTCTACCTCCCCGACCAGGTCTCGCGGGCGAGGTCTGGGTTCGACCCGACGGTCTTCAACCGTGTGCATTCGGGAACAGTGCCGCCGCGCGCGCAGCCAAGCATCAACCGCTTCAGCAACGAGAGCGCTTGGACGGTGTTCCGCTTCGGTCCGAAGCTTCGGCGTTCCCTATCCGGACGAGCAGTTTCCCGTCGAGGCCATGGATGAGTTTGCGAAGCAGATGGTTCCAGATCTCAACGCCATGCTGCCTGAGCCCAATCCGACCCACAAGGCTCTGTCCGATTTGGCCGTGAGCTTAAGGGGCGCCGTGCTGATGGGTCACTCTGAAACCGCCCGCGCTCCATTGGAAGCAGCCCTGATCAATGCAGCCGGGATCAGAGGGATGATCGTCATCGAGCCTCCAGGCGGTTGCGGCACGAAATACACTGATCAGCAGATCGCGGCACTTGCGCGTTTGCCGATCCTCGTCGTGTTTGGCGATCACCTGACAGTGGAGCCACGGAACTGGCTGGGAGCCTTCGAGAATTGCAAATCCTTCATCGCTCGCGTCAACGCTGCCAAGGGCAACGCCAAAATGCTGTACCCGCCTGAGCTCGGCATCCACGGCAATAGTCACATGATCATGCAGGACAAGAACAATCTTGAGATCGCCGATTTGATCCTCGACTGGATCGACAAAAATGTCGGCACCAAAGTAACGGGCTTCTAGCCCTGGCCAATCAAGGCGCGGGGAGAGCAGCGGCGATCACCGGGCCCAAGGCAAGCTGCCCCGCCGTAGTCAGGTGGATGTCGTCGCTCTTATAGTCGTAGCCGATGGTCTCGATCCTGGTGAGATACGGCAACTGCACCGATAGCTGCTGGTGGCGCACCACGTCACGGTAGGGATACTTCCTCAAGGTCTGCTCGGTGCCAGGTTTCAGCACGAGCAGGATCACCGGAAGGCTCGGATTGCCGATATCGCTACGCCAGGCGGTCACCATCCTCTTGAAGTTTTCCCCCCAGTGCTTTGCGGTTTTCTTGTCCTTGCCGTCCTGGCCGCCCTGCCAAAACACCAAGGCGCGCAGCCTGCCTTGCTAGCGCGGCCTGCTTTTGCCGATAGAGGCACGAACCGTAGAGCGATGAGCGCGACGGGTCTGGCTGCCATTTCTCGATGCTGCTGCCGCTTTTCCCGCAAGGGATCAGGCCCACGCTCACGTTCGGATATTTCGCGGAGAAAGCATCGGCCATCGCCAGCGCAGGTCCGACGCCCGGATGTCTGTCGCGCGAAACCGCGTCAACCTGACCATCGTTGCTGTCGATGGGCTCTCTCGCCGGTTCCCAAATGTCGGCATTGGTGAAATTCCAGATGCGCGGCCCGTTCATGGGAAAGCCCACCGGCAACAGTTTCACATCGCCGGCGCCGGTCATGTTCGACTGGCCGGCCAAGGCGATGAGATAAAGGTTGCTGTCCATCGCTTGCGCCGGGGCTGCCAGCGAAAGTCCAATCCCGATCGGCAGCCATTTGAGATGCGTCGCGAACATTGATCGTGCCAAACGCCGAAACTCCTTGCAGAAGTGGCTACGGAGGCCGCGAGTTTTACCTTAGGTGCTAGAGCTCACGGCCCTCGGCGAATCGTCGCTTGCGACACTCTCCAGATCATTCGGCCAAAATGCGGGCCTGGCGCACGATTTTGCCCGATTTGCCTCGAATTTTGGTCTCCGCATTTGCCTAGAAAATGATCTTCTCGCATGCCCGGCGTGTTAGACTACAACGTGACGGGAGTCACAGGGGGAATCTTCTACGTATGCGTGCTCACGCCTCCCGAATAGGCTCGACCGCCCCTCTTGCCGCGGCCATGCTGCTTTGCGCCCTGCCAGGTGCGAAGGCCGGAGATGCTGCCTTTTGCGTCACCTGCAAGAACCCCGACCAGACCTATCTTTGCCGGATCGCCGGCGGCGACGCCGGACGGAGCGACGCGGCAAAGCTCTATTGCGTGGTGCGCACCGCCAAGGAAGGCGGCCATGCCTCCTGCAGCGCGCGCGAGGCAACCGCGGGCTGCCACGGCGTGGAGAAGGTCTATAGCTACGACGGGCCGGCCATCCCTGACGGACTTGCCGAGGATCCGCGCGTCAAGCAGGTCCTGGGGCGCATCGAAAAAGAGCAGAAGGCGTTCGACAAGGACGACGAGCATAAGTCGCTGGTCGAGGTCACCGGTCAGGCGGTGAGCGCGTCGCGGCGCGGCTGGCGCAACATGCGCGCCTCGATCACCGGCCGCGACGAGGCGAACCAAGCTTCGGCGCCGAGCAGCGCGCCGCCGGCTGGAGCAGCGTCGCAAGAGCCGCTGCCTGAGCTGCCGGGCGGGACGCCGGCCCTCCCCTTGAGCGCGGCACATGAGCCGAGCGCTCCATCAACGGGCGCGATACCGGCCGAAAGCGCAAGCCCTCCACCGGAGCGCAAGCGGGGAGTCGGCTCATTTGCGCGCAGCACCTATCGCTGCGTCCGCTCGCTGTTCCGCAAATGCCGGGAGCAGCCGGAAGCGCAAGGCGCGAACTAGCCGCGGCTTAGTTGGTGGCGAGCCACTCGCGGGCGAGCTTCTGAGCCTGCGCGATCTGGTGTGCCGACATTTCGCGAGCAAGCTCGATGCGGCGGGCAAGTGCCGCGCGATTGCCGCGGAGCGCCGCCAAGTTGAACCATTTATGCGCAACGACGAGGTCCGCTTCCACATCGAGGCCGGTCGCGTACAGCATCCCGAGCTCGAACAGCAAATCCGCGGCGCCCGTCTGTGCCGCGGCCTCAAAGCGCTCCACGCCTAAATCCATCCGTGCCATCTCACCCTACCCCTATTGTCTTCCTGATCCACCTCTGCCTGAACGCTGCATGATTGCTTTGGCGCCGGCAGAATTTCGTTGAACTTCGATGTGCGCGATCTTCGGGGTGCGCCCCTGAACAACGTCTGAACGGGCGTGATTAACGTAAACTGACCAGACCTAAACGGGGGAGTAAGCTTGGTTTACGTAGAAGCGCTTTTGCCGGGCGGAATGGTTAATCGTGGGGGTCCGGCAAGGACTCCTTCACCAGTCACAGTCACCGGCCGCTAACCAAAAACGATTTTCATAAAAAGCAGGAGATCGGCGCGCGCCGCTAAAATTCAGGTGTCGTCGCCGGCAACAGCACCGTCGAGCCGGTGGTAAGCCGCGCCTCGAGATCGCGATGGGCGCGTGCCGCCTCAGCCAAAGGATAAGTCTGGTTGACCGAGACTTTCACCTTGCCAGACCCGACCACGTCGAACAGGTCGTTGGCGGTGGCAACGAGATCCTTACGCGTGGCCGTGTAATTCACGAGCGACGGCCGCGTGGCGTAAAGCGAGCCCTTCTGCGACAGAAGCGTGATCTTGAATTCAGGCACCGGGCCGGAAGCCTGGCCGAAGCTCACCCAGAGCCCGAGCGGCTTCAGGCAATCGAGCGAACCAGGGAAGGTGTCCTTGCCGATTGAATCGTAGACCACGTCGACGCCTTTGCCGTCGGTATAGGCCTTGACCATGGTGACGAAGTCTTCCTCGCGGTAGTTAATGACGTGGGTGCAGCCATGCGCCCGCGCGATCAGCGCCTTGCCGGCGGAGCCTACCGTGCCGATTACCGTGGCGCCGAGCGAGGCCGCCCATTGGCAGGCGATCAGCCCTACACCTCCCGCCGCGGCATGGAACAACAGCGTCGTCTTCGGACCTACAACGTAGGTGCGTCGCAAGAGATATTGCGCGGTCATGCCTTTGAGCATGATCGAGGCGGCGACCTCGTCGCTTAGTGCGGCAGGCAGCTTGACCACCCGGTCAGCGGCGATCAGGCGCTCCTCGGCATAGGCGCCGATCGGTCCGGCATAGGCGACGCGGTCTCCGGCCTTGAGACCCTTGACGCCTTCGCCGACTGCGGTCACCACGCCAGCGCCTTCCATGCCGGGGATGAACGGGAGCGATGCTTGCGGATAGAACCCGGTCCTCGAATAGACGTCGATATAGTTGAGGCCGACAGCCGTCTGCTTGATGCGGACTTCGCCGGGACCGGGCTCTCCGACCTCGACCTTCTCCCATTTGAGGACCTCCGGCCCGCCATAGGCGTGAACGCGGATTGCTTGCGTCATGTGATTGTCCTAACTAGGTGTCGGGTTTTACCGGGCACAGGCCTCCGACAGCCACGCCCGCGAAGGCGAGCCGCGCATTGATGAAAATACACGGATATCAGTGCTTCGCCGAGCCCGCCGCCGGACTCAATCTTCCATGAAATAGCGCCGCCGCAGATCCTTGCGGCCCTTTTTGAAATTCTGAGGCACCCACTTTGTCGAGTCTTCTTTCAGAAATCCGGCGTCGGGATCGTCCTTGTTGAGCTCCTTCATCTTCTTCACGATATAGCGTGAATAAAGATGATCGAAAATGCGCATGAACTCGCCGAAATAAATGTCGGCGACGCGCTTGTTGGCGCGGATCACCACCATGTTTTCATCGTTGGCCGATTGCGAGGCTCCGCTGAAATTCGCCGAGCCGGTAATGACAATCGGGTCGCTCCCCAGCGGATCGACCAGGATGAACTTGTCGTGGATGTAAAGGTTGCGGTTGAACCCGGTCAGCCTCTCGCCGAGAAAGTTCTCCAAATCCCCCTTTGCCAGGATCGCTCCAGGCGCAATGACCGCATTGTCGATCGTGAAGATTTGATCTTCGACGCCTTTGCCAGGGTTCTTATCGAACACGGCATAGCGAAGCGTGTCGTCATCCGTTTCCAGTACTTCGCGGAAAACGTCATCGAGGTTGAAGGCAAAGGTTGAACAGATAATGCGGTGGTCGGAGCCCATGCGTTTGGCGTACCAGCGCAGTGTGTCGAGACTCTTCTTGTCATCGCGCGGGCTGTAAAGGGTGAGAATCCGGTCCTTGGGAGGCAATGCATTGAGCGCCGGCGTCGCTTCCGCTGCGAGGTTGGCCCCCAGCAGCGTAGAAGCCTTGACCTTGGCATCAGCGAGGCGCTCCCAGTATTTGAGATAGCGCTGGGCAACGTCGTGGTCCCAGATGGCATGGCCGACATTCGAGTGGCCGAAAATGCCGCCTGCCGAGATGTTGGTCGAGCCCGTCCACACCGCGACCGGTACGTCTTTGTGAATCAGCACGATGAACTTGTTGTGGCGTATTCCCCCGCGGGATTTCTGCGGTTTGCATAGGGCCTTGATGCCGGCCTTCTTGATCATCGCTTCGTTGTCATCTTTGTAGGATTGCGCTTCGTAGCGTATGTCCACGTCGGCGCCGGCATCGGCAGCCTCTTTGAAGGCACGCCCCACCGGCAGGTAGTGGAACTCGTAAAGCATTGCGCGCAGGCGGAAGTCGGCCGCGTCATCGCCTGCTGCAAGCTTGATGAAACCCGTCAAGGCTTCGAACAGGCCGCGCGACAACCAAACCATTTGTTCGGACTCGGGCTTGGTCTGGTCCGGCTTCTTGGTCTTGTCGAATTTGCGGGCGTAGGCCTGGGAGCCGGCGACACCGCGATTGAAGTAGACGTCATGGCGCGCCGCGCCGCCCGGAACGTCTTTGCCCTCTTCCGCCTCGGTTGCGATCTCGACCGTGGTGGCCGATTGCTCATCCAATTCGAGAAGCTTGGGCTTGCCGTAAGTCGGAACGACTTTGTACCGGTACTTGGTTTTGGGCTTAGCCGTGTAGTCTCCCCATTGGAACGATTGGATGGGGTGCTCAGACGTCGGTACTGGGGTGCCCGCCGGGAGTCCTTCGTCCTTGAACTTGAATCGCTTGATGCCCCGCAAGTAATACCGCTCGATCACGGCACCGTTCTTGAGTTCGGAACGTTCGATCGCAAACCCCATCAATCCGTTGCGCTTTGCCTCTTGGCCCTCGGCAAAATCCCAGGCAAGGGTGACGACGTGCAAGCCGCCAATGGCGCGCACGTTCAGCACTGGACCCGGTTGAAGCTGGCGCATGGTCGGTCCCTCCCTGTTTCCGACCAAATTACCATACAACCAAGCGGCGAGAGAGCGTCAAGGCACAACAATCAGACTGGTTGCAATAGCAACCTCAGATCCCGAGCTTCGCCTTCACCAGCTCATTCACGGCCTGCGGGCTCGCCTTGCCGCCGGTCGCCTTCATCACCTGGCCGACGAACCAGCCGGCAAGAGCGGGCTTCGCCTTGGCCTGCTCGGCCTTGTCGGGGTTGGCGGCGATGACCTTGTCGACTTCCGTCTCGATGGCGCCGAGGTCGGTGACCTGGGTGAGCCCCCGCGCCTCGACGATGGCACGTGGATCGCCGCCTTCGCTGAACACGATGTCGAACACATCCTTGGCGATCTTGCCGGAAATGGTGCCGTCCTTGATCAGATCGAGGATGGCGCCGAGCCGCTCCGCCGAGACCGGATTATCGGCGATGCTCTTGCCCTTCCTTGTTGAGGCGGCCGAACAGCTCGTTGATGACCCAGTTCGCAGCCTGCTTCGGCTCGCGCCCCTTTGCCACCGCCTCGAAATAGTCTGCCGCCTCGCGCTCGGCCACCAGCACGTCGGCGTCATAGGCCGACAGACCGAAGGTCTCGATGAACCGCGCCCGCTTCCGATCGGGAAGCTCCGGTAGATCATCGGCAAGCCGGTCCACGTAATCTTGCGTCAGCTCGAGCGGCAGGAGGTCCGGGTCGGGGAAATAGCGATAGTCATGCGCCTCTTCCTTCGAGCGCATCGACCGCGTCTCGCCGGTCTTGGCATCGAACAGCCGCGTCTCCTGGACGATCGTCCCGCCGTCTTCCAAAATCTCGATCTGCCGGCGCGCCTCATGCTCGATGGCCTGGCCGATAAAGCGGATCGAGTTGACGTTCTTGATCTCGCAGCGCGTGCCGAGCGGCGCTCCCGGCTTTCGCACCGAGACATTGATGTCGGCGCGCAAGCTCCCTTCTTCCATATTGCCGTCGCAGGTGCCGAGATAGCGCATGATGGTGCGGAGCTTGGTGAGATAGGCCTTGGCCTGCTCGGACGAGCGGAGGTCAGGCTTCGACACGATCTCCATTAGCGCGACGCCCGAGCGGTTGAGATCGACGTAGGAAAATTTGGGGTGCTGGTCGTGCAGGCTTTTGCCGGCGTCCTGCTCGAGATGCAGCCGCTCGATGCCGACGACGACCCGCTCGCCGCTGAGCAGGTCGACGATGACCTCGCCCTCGCCGACCACCGGGCTCTTGTACTGCGAGATCTGATAGCCCTGGGGCAGGTCTGGGTAGAAATAGTTCTTCCGGTCGAACACCGAATTGAGATTGATCTTGGCTTTGAGTCCGAGCCCGGTGCGGATCGCCTGCGCGATGCACTCCTCGTTGATCACCGGCAGCATGCCCGGCATGGCGGCGTCGACCAGGCTCACATGGGAGTTGGGCTCGCCGCCGAATTCGGTCGAGGCGCCGGAGAACAGCTTCGACTTCGAGGTGACCTGGGCATGCACCTCCATGCCGATCACCACCTCCCAGGGGCCGGAGGTACCCTCGATCAGATTCGATTTTTCAGTCTTTGCGTCCATAGCTCTATTCTAACGCGGTCATCGCCGGGCTTGTCCCGTCCATCCACGTACTGGTCTATAACTTAGAGGCGTGGATGCCCGGCACAAGGCCGGGCATGACGAGGATTCTAGGCGTCGTCCTCGCTCTGTCGGCTGAGCTTCTCTTCCTCATATTGGACGAACCAGCCGATCATCTGGCGCCACAAAGCCTCGGTCAGCTCCGGCGGCAGCCCCTTCTCCACCGCCCGCGCCCGCACCCGGTTGATCACCTGCTGGATGCGCCACGGCACCCGCGCCTCCGCCGGCGATTGCTTGAGCTGCCAGGCGCGATCGACATAGGTGAAGCGCTCGCCGATGAGGTCGACCAGCGCCACATCGATGCGGTCGATCTCCGCCCGCACGTCTTCCATGTCGGCGCAATCTTCTGGCTTGCGCGGCGCCATCAAGCCACCCTCCGGGGCGTGAGTTTGCTTGGTCGCATCGTCATGCTGCCCTGCTCCACCAGTCTTGCGGCTTCGCCAACGGCCCTGCCGCCTGTTCGATGGCCCGGCCGACGCGGAACAGCGTCTCTTCGTCGAAGGGACGGCCGATCAGCTGAAGCCCAAGCGGCGTGCCTTCCGACGACAGGCCGGCCGGCACCGACATGCCCGGCAACCCAGCCATATTCACCGTCACCGTGAAGATATCGTTGAGATACATCTCCACCGGATCGCCCGACTTCTCGCCAAGCGCAAAAGCTGGCGACGGCGTGGTCGGCGTCAGGATCACATCCACCTCCTGAAAGGCAGCATCGAAGTCGCGCTTGATCAGGCTCCGTACCTTCTGCGCCTTGAGATAATAGGCGTCGTAATAGCCCGCCGACAGCACATAGGTGCCGATAAGAATGCGCCGCTTCACTTCGGCGCCGAAGCCGGCCGAGCGCGTGTTCTCGTAAAGCGAGATCACATCGTTGCCGGGCTCGCGCAACCCGTAGCGCACGCCGTCATAGCGGGCGAGGTTCGACGAGGCTTCCGCCGGCGCAACAATATAATAGGATGGCAGCGCATATTTGGTGTGGGGCAGGCTCACTTTCTTGATCTTGGCGCCTGCGGCCTCAAGCCACTTCACCCCCTGCTCCCACAGAGCATCGATCTCCGCCGCCATGCCCGGCACGCGGTACTCCTTGGGGATGCCGACGGTCAGCCCCTTCACGCCAAGGTTCACCGCTGCCTCGTAGTCAGGCACCGGAGCATCGACGCTCGTCGTGTCCTTGGGGTCGTGGCTCGCCATCGCCTTCAGCAGGATCGCAGCGTCTTGTACGGTGCGCGCAATCGGTCCCGCCTGGTCGAGCGAGGAGGCGAAGGCGACGATGCCCCAGCGCGAGCAGCGTCCGTAGGTCGGCTTGATGCCGACAGTGCCGGTGACGGCGGCAGGCTGGCGGATCGAGCCGCCGGTATCGGTGGCGGTGGCGCCCATGCAAAGACGCGCGGCGACCGCTGCCGACGAGCCGCCAGACGAGCCGCCAGGCACGAGCTTGGCATTGGAGCCCTTCCGCCGCCAGGGATTGACCACCGGGCCGTAATAGCTCGTCTCGTTGGACGAGCCCATGGCGAACTCGTCATTGTTGAGCTTGCCGAGCATCACCGCGCCGGCGTTCCACAGATTGGCGGTGACCGTCGACTCATAGGTCGGCGTGAAGCCGTCGAGGATGTGCGAGCAGGCAGTGGTCCGATACCCCTTGGTGGCGAACAGATCCTTGATGCCGAGCGGGATGCCTTCGAGCGGACGCGCCTCGCCTTTGGCAATGCGCGCATCGCTCTCCTTGGCGGCTTCGAGCGCACGCTCCGGCGTGGTCAGCACAAAGGCGTTGAGCGCCTCATTGGCGCGGCCGATCGCGTCGATATGCGCGCGCGCAAGCTCTTCGGCGGACAGCTCCTTGCGGAGAAGCGCCTCGCGCGCCTCGGCAATGGAAAGATCGGTGGGGTCGGCCATGCTCTAGGGCTTAACGGTGTCGCACTTGACGAAGGAACTGTAGGATTCGCTCGCGGCCTGCTGGTCGAGTGTCTGGCTCTGCTCGCCGAGACCGCTCTTTCCTGGAGCCGCGCCACCGCCCGATTCCTCTGGGGCATCCGTCTCGCCGCTGTCGGACTGCGCCGAGGCATCGTAGCCGCCCTGCTGGGTCAGATCGGTGATCCTCGTGACATTGAGCTTGCCGTCGTCCTTCTGCTTGATCGAGAACAGGTCGGGATAGGTATAGCCGGCCTCGTCGCAAAAGGCGGTCGCCACCCAGCTCT
Source organism: uncultured Alphaproteobacteria bacterium (assembly GCA_963740805.1). Lineage (GTDB taxonomy): Bacteria > Pseudomonadota > Alphaproteobacteria > Rhizobiales > Methyloligellaceae > Methyloceanibacter. The sequence goes on from CAVUFL010000007.1 coordinate 658,822, forward strand.
TTGCGTCATGGGCGAACACATTGACGAAATCGCAGACCTGCTGATAGCCGGTGAGCCCCTTCTTGGTCAGCACCTCGAAATCGAATTCCTCGCCAAGCTCGGCCGGCGTCTTGGTGGCGAGCAGCGCGCAATCCTCTTTGGTCGAGGCGAAGGTGCCCTCGGGCAGAGCATTATCCGGCGCCTGGGCCAAGGCCGAGCCTGCGGCGGCAAGCCAAAGTCCAGTGGCAAGCAGAAGGGCGTGTCGCATCCCGCTCCCCTACTCCACGATCTTGGGCACGACGAAATAATAGTCGTCGACCGCAGGCGCATTCTTGAGGATGTCGTCGGCGCAATTGCCGTCGGTGACCTCGTCCTTTCGCTTCTTCATGGTCATGGCGACGACGCGGGTCATCGGCGCGACGTTCGACGTGTCGATCTCATCGAGCTGCGCCACCCAATCGAGAATGCCTGACAGCTCCTTTTCGAGCCGGGCGGCTTCCTCTTCGGTGACAGCAATGCGGGCGAGATGGGCGATGCGGTGGACGGTCGCGCGATCGACGGACATGGAACTTGGCGCCAACAGGGACTTTCGTGTTTCAGGGGCTCTGTAGCACCGGGCCGGGGGCGCTTCAACTTGGGGCTCAGCCCCTTGGGGGGAACTCAAGCCTCGAAGGGGACGCCGACCTTGGGCACCATCACGGTATTGCCGCCCATTTCCGCGACGAATTTGTCCGCCGTCTGGTCGATGATGGGAAAGGTCCCGTAATGGCAGGGGATCACCCTTTCGAACTGAAAGTAGCGCTTGCAGGCGAGCGCCGCGGTTTTCGCCCCCATGGTGAACCGGTCCCCGATCGGCACGATGCCAATGTCAGGGCGATAGATCTCGTTGATCAGCCCCATGTCGGAAAAGATCGCCGTGTCGCCCATATGGTAAACCGTCTTGCCCTCGCGCGCGGCGATGATGAGGCCGGTACAAGCGCCGAGATAAATCGACCGCCCCTCGTGGAACACGCCGGAGGAATGCCAAGCCGGTACGAAGGTGAGGTCGAAGTCCTCGTGAGATTGCGTGCCGCCGGTATTGCCGGGGTCGATCTTCTCCACGCCCAGACTCGCCATATGCACGGCAAGCTCATAGACGGCGATGAGCGGTATTGTCGTCTCCTTGCAAATGGCGACGGTATCGCCGGTGTGATCCTCATGGCCATGGGTCAACGCCACATGGGTCACGCCTTTGGCCACGTCACGCACCGTGAGGCCCGAATCCTCGAAGGTCGGGTTTCCGGTGAGGAACGGATCGATCAGGATGCGCGATTTGCCCGTATCGATGCGGAAGCAGGAATGGCCGAACCAGGTGATCTGCATGGCGTGTCTCGGGTTGGGGTGGCTAGGAGGTTCAAGGCCTCGGACATAAGGAAAGGACCGTCAGTTGACAACCTCGCGGCGGTGCCGCACCCCCTTCCCCGGTGACCCACGCTTCTATCACCAGACATTGAGGATCTGCCGCCGCTTTTGGCGCGCGAGGCAAGGCTGCTCGGCCTCGACGTCGGCACCAAGACCATCGGCATGGCGCTCTCCGACGTGACACGCAGCGTCGCCACCCCCTACGATACCATCAGGCGCACCAAGTTCACCGCAGACGCCAAGACGATTCGCGAAGTGGTTGAAAAGAATCAGGTGGGCGCGCTGGTGATCGGCCTTCCCCTCAATCTCGACGGCTCCGAAGGTCCGCGTGCCCAATCGACCCGCGCTTTTGCCAGGAACCTTGGCCCTCATGTCGAGGTGCCCATGGTGTTCTGGGACGAGAGGCTGTCGACCGCCGCCGTCGAGCGCCATCTGATCGAGGCCGACGTCTCACGCAAGCGGCGCGCCGAGGTCGTTGACCGCATGGCCGCGGCCTACATCCTGCAAGGCGCGCTCGAGCGGCTAAGGCGTCTTAACCTGCGCTAGCCCCAAATTCTCGTGAAAGATGAGATAGCCGCCTGGCGTCTCGGGGCAAAGCCCCACGCCGCAGATGGCAAGCGTCGACAGCACATTGCCGACCGCAAGCAGGGCAAGCAGCGCAACGGCCAAGATCGGCAGCGTGACCTGGCGCAGAGGGACCGGTCCCGAAGGCTCGTACTGCCGATCGAACAGCAGCATCACGCCACAGCCGACGACGATCGCCACGAACATGATCAGCGCCCAGCTGTAGAGATGCAGCCCAAAAATGGCGTTGCCGTAGGAGCCAGACCCCGGAACGATATAGTGCAGCACCTGATCGGCCGACATGATGCCGCCGACCACCGCCCCCAGAATCGCGAGACCGTAATGGCTCGGCCGCGGCCCGAAGATCAAATTCAGCGCAATGCCAAATCCCGCGGCAATGAAGCCAGCCCGCTGCAGAATGCAGATCGGGCACGGCAGATCGCGAAACCAGAGCTGATCGGCAAAGGCGAGGACCAAGACCGTGTCGACGGCCACAAGCCCCAAGGCGTTGAGCAGCCTCGACAGATCGGCCGTCACACTACGCTCCTACGACTAAAGTCCGAGGTTCAGCACGTCCGTCGCGTGAAACCGGAACAGCACAAGCAGAACCAACACGCCGGCAACCCAGAAACCCATCGCTGCCTCGCGCCGGCTCGTCCATCCCGCGGCAAGACCGCAGGCAAACAGAAGGAAGGGCAAGCTCATCATGGTTTAGCCTCCGCCTGACCGAACCTATGACTCAGGTACTGTGACGCGCATGCAACAAACGCCTCCGGATAACGCAGTCACCCACTTGACGACGTCCCCCGAAGACCGCTCGCGCGATCCTCAATGATTCGCGCGCAACCGTAAACTGCAAGTTATTGAAAATGCGACCCGGATCGGTAGGCGGAGGTTAACCCTAAGACTGCGGCACGGGGCGCAATTGGCCTTGATGAAAATCAAAAGAGGCGCCGCACGGCCCGTGCTCACGCCATGACTGGAGCCGCGCGGGAGGCAATGCTGTGGATATCTCCGCCGCCAAGCCCAACGCCGTAACTGTGTCTGAAGGCGCCATAGAGGCGGGTTGCCAGGAAGGCATCGCTCACCTCCGGCGGCGCATGCGCCTGCAACAAGGCGCCCGCAGCGGTGAGCGCGAGCAGCTCGACCACCGATCTCGCCCTCGCCTGGTCCCGCGCGGCCTCGCTGAGCAGGATCCTCACGCCATCGACCGCCGACTTCAATCTCTGCTCGCCGCCGCTTGCAGCTTCGATGCCGGCGAGTACCCGCTCCAAGGTTTCCGGCGAGCGCTCGACCGCCCGGAGCACATCGAGGCACATGACGTTGCCCGACCCTTCCCAGATGGCGTTGACCGGAACCTCGCGATAGAGCAACGGGAAGCCTCCCTCCTCCACATAGGCGTTGCCGCCGAGGCATTCCATCGCCTCATAGACGAGCGGCGGGGCGATCTTGCACACCCAATATTTGGTGACCGGGGTCATCAGCCGCCGGTAGGCGGCCGCGTCAGGGTCGTCGTGGCCGTCGAAGGATGCCGCGAGCTTGAAGACGAGCGCGGTGGCTGCCTCCACGTCGAGCGCCATGTCGGCGAGCACCTGCAACATCAGCGGCTGATCGATCAGCTTCTTCTGGAACACGCTGCGATGCTGCGCGTGGTGGATGGCGCGAGCGAGCGCCTGCCGCATCAGCCCCGCCGAGGACACGGCGCAGTCGAGCCTCGTCAGCGTCACCATGTCGATGATGGTTTGGACGCCCCTCCCCTCCTCGCTAATCAGATAGCCGACTGCGCGGTCGAAGCTCACCTCGGCCGAGCCGTTCGACCGGTTGCCGAGTTTGTCCTTAAGCCGCTCAAGCCTAAGCTTGTTGACCGACCCGTCGGACGCAAAACGCGGCAAGAAAAAGCAGGACAAGCCCCCTTTGGCCTGCGCCAGCACCAGGAAGGCATCCGACATCGGCGCCGACAGGAACCATTTGTGTCCGGTGATGGCGTAGGCCTTGCCTGGACCGGTACCGTTGATCGCGGTGGCGACCGTGGTGTTGGCGCGAACGTCGGTGCCACCCTGACGCTCCGTCATGCCCATGCCGACGGTGATGGCCTGCTTCTTCTGCCACGGCGCAAAGCGCGGGTCGTAGCTCCGCGGGAGCAGCTTCGGCAGCACCGTGCGGGCGAGCACCGGCTCATGCAGGAGCGCCGCCACGGCGGCGTGGGTCATGGTGATGGGGCAGCAATGGCCGGCCTCCATCTGTGCCGCCATATAGCTGCCGGCGCATCTCGCGACATGGGCTCCCTGCCGCGGGCCGTTTCCTGTCGTCAGATAGTCCCAGGTCGAGCAGTGCAGCCCTTGCGCCGTGCTGAACCCCATCAGCCGGTGATAGGCAGGGTGGTAATCGACCCGGTCGAGGCGGCGGCCCTGGGCATCGAAAGCGCGGAGCCGGGGCGGGTTCTCATTGGCCTGGCGCCCCAGTTCGGCGGCGGCCGCGCTGCCGGCGATCCGCCCGAACGCCGCGAGGTTCTCCATGGCATCGGCGGCACCCTCCCGGGCGACCGCCTCGCGCAAGGGCGTATCGGACGTGAATAGGTTCACGTCGGTAAAGGCCGGGCTTTGATTCAAATCCCCTTCCGCCTCGCGAGCCGTGGCCACGGCAATTCACCTCCTTCGGTCTTCTTCAAGCTTATCGCGCGGCAGCGCCCCCAGAAATAAAAACGAGGGCGCCGACTAGAGCGCCCCCGAAACTGCGATGGCTGCGGCGAGGCCGCCGCCACTCGTGTCAAACTAGCAAGGAACGCACAAGCATCCAGTCTTTTTCTTGCAGACTTGGTGCGTCCCCCGGCGGCAGCCATTGGCCCCGATCAAAGGACCATTTAGGCGGCAACCGGCTTCCATGACGATCGGCGAGTAGGCCTTGGCTCCGATGGCAGCCGCGCCGCTGGTGGTCGCTTCGGCATTCCAAGCAATAAGCCCCGCGAACAGTAGCGCCAGTGTCGCAGCCAGAACAATCGCGAGCTTAGGCATGTTTCCTCCCGGGCTAAGCACGTCCTCTCATTCGGGACGGCGCCCGAGGCATAGGGTAAAAATGGAGATTAGGCGACTCAAGTTCTCGGCTCAGCCCCTGCTCAAGCCTGCTGGCCAGCCAAGCTTGCCGCCCGGGCAAAGTCGGCTTATAGAGTCCGCTTTAATGAGCATTGCGGCCGAATCGACCGAATTCTCCTTCCCTCATCGCCATCTGCTTGGGATCGAAGGCCTTTCGCGCGACGAGATCGTGGGCCTGCTCGACCTTGCGGAACAGGCCTCGAGCGTCAGCCGCCAGGTCGCCAAGAAGCGCGACGATCTGCGCGGCCGGACCCTGATCAATCTGTTCTTCGAGTCCTCGACAAGGACCCAAAGCTCCTTCGAGCTTGCCGGAAAGCGGCTCGGTGCGGACGTCATGAATATGTCGACGCGGACCTCGTCCATGTCCAAGGGCGAGACCCTGATCGACACGGCGGTGACGCTCAACGCCATGCGCCCCGATATTCTCGTCGTGCGCCACCATGCCGCCGGCGCCGTCGAGCTGCTTGCCCAGAAGGTCGATTGCTCGGTGATCAATGCCGGCGACGGCAGCCATGAGCACCCAACCCAGGCGCTCCTCGACGCTCTCACCATTCGCCGCCACAAGGGACATATCGCCGGGCTGATCGTGGCGATTTGCGGCGACATTCTGCATTCCCGCGTCGCCCGCTCCAATATCCTCCTGCTCAACACGCTCGGCGCGCGCGTGCGCGTCATCGCGCCGTCGACCCTGATCGCCTCTGGCATCTCGCGGCTCGGGGTCGAGGTCTATTCCTCCATGTGGGAAGGCTTGGAAGGCGCCGACATCGTGATGATGCTGCGGCTTCAGCGCGAACGCATGACGTCGAATTTGGTGCCGAGCCAGCGCGAGTACTTTCACTTCTTCGGGCTCGACCACGAGAAGCTGGCCCGCGCCAAGCCTGACGCCCTGATCATGCATCCGGGGCCGATGAACAGGGGCGTGGAGATCGACTCGAGCGTGGCCGACGATCAGCGGAGCGTGATCCGCGAGCAGGTAGAGATGGGCGTGGCGGTGCGCATGGCAGTGCTTCAGGCGCTCGCCCGCCACCTGCCCAACAATTGATGACGATGCAAACCTCTGCTCAGGACAACGGCCGCCGCACCGCACTGCTCTACGCGCGGCTGATCGACCCCGGCACCGGCCTAGACGAGACGGGCGGCGTGCTGATCGAGGACGGCAAGATCGTCGATTTGGGCCCGCAGGTGGCCGCGGATACCGTCGGCGAGGCACAAATGATCGACTGCGGCGGTCATGTGCTCGCTCCCGGCCTCATCGACATGCTGGTGTTCTCAGGCGAGCCCGGGCATGAGCACCGCGAGACGCTGTCCACCACGAGCCGGGCTGCGGCTGCCGGAGGCGTCACCACCATCATCTGCATGCCCAACACCGAGCCCGTCATCGACGACGTGGCGCTGGTCGACTTCATCATGCGCCGGGCGCGCGACACGGCGCGGATCAACGTGCACCCCATGGCGGCGATGACCAAGGGCCTGAAGAGCGAGGAGATGGCCGAGATCGGTCTCTTGCGCGACGCTGGCGCCATCGCCTTCACCAACGGCAAGACGAGCCTCGCCGACGCCAAGATGATGCGGAACGTCCTCGCCTACGCCAAGGATTTCGGTGCGCTCATCATCCATCATTTGGAGGAGCCGACCCTCGCCCAGGACGGGGTGATGAACGAGGGCGAGGTGGCAACGCGGCTCGGTCTGCCTGGGCATTCCGCGCGAGGCCGAGACCATCATGCTCGAGCGCGACCTGCGCCTCGCCGAGCTGACAGGCGGCCGCTATCACGCCGGTCAAATCTCCTGCCGCGCGTCGCTGGACATCATCCGCGCCGTCAAGGAGCGCGGCCTGCCGGTGACCTGCGGGGTCTCCATCAATCATCTCACGCTGAACGAGAACGACATCGGTCCCTACCGGACCTTCTTCAAGATGCGTCCCCCGCTCAGGTCAGAGGACGACCGGCGCGCCATGGTGGAGGGCGTCGCGAGCGGCGATATCGACGTGATCGTATCGGCCCACGATCCACAGGACGCCGACGGCAAGCGCCGACCCTTCGCCGAAGCGGCCGACGGCGCCATAGGTGTCGAGACGCTGCTCTCCGCCGCACTTCGCCTCTATCACGACGGCAGCGTCGACCTTGCCACCTTGCTTCGCGCCATGACCGCGAACCCGGCAAGCCTGCTTGGACTTCCGAGCGGCCGCCTCGCCAAGCGAGCGCCTGCCGACCTCGTCCTCATCGATCTCGATACGCCCTTCGTGGTGAATCCCGAGCATTTGCGCACGCGGTCGAAGAATACGCCCTTCGACGAGGCGCGGCTGCAAGGCCGGGCGCTGATGACCCTCGTTGCCGGACGCGCGGTGTACAACTACGGTGAGCTCGGCAGTTAGCTTTTCTCGTTCCGGAGTCTCGCCGACCATGCTCGCGGCCGATTGGAGCCTCTACGATCTCCTCGCGCTTGGGTTCGGCTATCTGCTCGGCTCAATTCCGTTTGGCCTCATCCTCACCAAGCTCGCCGGCCACGGCGATCTGCGCGACATCGGCTCAGGCAATATCGGCGCCACCAATGTGCTGCGCACCGGGAATAAGAAGCTCGCCGCCCTCACTCTGCTGCTCGATCTGCTGAAGGGCACCGCGGCCGTGCTCATCGGCGCGCTCTTCGGGCCCGATGCCGCGATTCTCGGCGGGCTCGGCGCCTTCCTCGGACATCTCTTCCCGGTCTGGCTCGGCTTCCGTGGCGGCAAGGGTGTCGCGACCTATATCGGCGTGCTGCTCGGGCTCTATTGGCCGGGGGCGATCGTCTTCTGTGCGACTTGGCTGCTGGTGGCTGTCCTCACCCGCTACTCGTCGCTCTCCGCGCTCGCAGCGAGCGCCGCCGTCCCCCTGATCCTCGTCCTTATCGGCAAGACACAGATCGCTCTGTTGTTCCTCTTCTTCACCATTCTTCTCTATTGGCGCCACGCCGAAAATATCGGACGCCTGCTGCGAGGCGAGGAGGGTCGCATTGGCGCGAAGAAGACCTGACCCCGGACCTCAAGCTCCATCTTCCCGCTCAGCCGTCCAGCTGAGCGACCGTCAGCGATTGAGCTGGCTGAGGCTGATCCGCAGCGAGAATGTCGGCCCGGCGACCTTTCGGGCGCTGGTCAATCAATTCGGCGGCGCGGAGGCTGCGCTCGACGCGCTGCCTGCCCTGTCGCGCCGCGGCGGCCGCCCATCGATCCGCGTCTTCAGCAACGCCGAGGCCGAGGCCGAGCTCGAAGCTGCCGACCACGCCGGGGCCCAACTCGTAGCCATGGGTGAGAAGGGCTATCCGCCTGCGCTCTCTCATGTCGATGCGCCGCCGCCGGTCCTCTACGCCAAGGGCAGGCTGGAGCTCGCCGACGGCCCGATCATCGCCATGGTCGGCGCCCGCAACGGTTCTGCCGTTGGACAGAAGCTCACCCGGCAGCTCGCCACCGAGCTCGGGCTTGAAGGCTTCGTCATCGCCTCAGGTCTTGCCCGCGGCATCGACACCGCAGCCCATCTTGCCGCGCTCGAACGCGGCACCATCGCCGTGCTCGCCGGCGGCATCGACATCGTTTACCCGCCGGAGAATGCAGACCTTCAGCGCGCCATCGGCGAACAGGGGCTCTTGCTCAGCGAACGCAGCCCCGGCTTCGCCCCGAGGGGCAAGGACTTCCCCCGCCGCAACCGCCTGATCTCAGGCATCTCGCTTGGGGTCGTGGTGGTGGAGGCGGCCGAACGGTCGGGCTCATTGATCACCGCCCGCTTTGCCGGCGAACAGGGCCGCGAGGTTTTTGCCGTACCGGGTAGCCCCCTCGACCCGCGCTCCGCCGGCACCAACAATCTGCTCAAGCAGGGCGCCTGCCTCGTGACCGGCGTCCGCGACATCGTCGAAGCGTTGGCGCCGATTCTCGGGCGCCCGGTCGAACCGTTCGGCCCGGAGCTGTCCGCCCCCGAGGAAGGGGTATCGCCTGAACCCCTGCCCGAAATCGCGCAAAGCGAGCGCGAGCGGATCATCGGCGTGCTTGGACCGAGCCCGGTCGACATCGACGAGGTCGCCCGCGCCACCGGCATCGCGGTGCGCAAGGTGCATATCGTTCTGCTGGAGCTCGATCTCGCGGGAAAGTTGCAGAGACACGGTCAACAACTTGTGTCACTTATTGGGGAGGACTAGCCCTCAGTCGTCCCGCGCGCGCTCGACTTGTGCCTCTTCTTTTGCCATGGCGAGCAGATAGGCAATGAGCGGCAAGCCCGCAGCCTGGGCGATCGACTTGAGCTCGTCGACCAGGGTGGCGATGTAATCCGCGGCCTCGCGCCGCGTCAGATCGGATCCGTTGATGGGGCCTTTCTGGTCGGGCGCTTTCCTGGACCGGGGCGCTCCATTTTGCTTCTTCTGACGCCGGTTCGCCAAACGCGCTCTCCTATTGTGGCAACATCTTCAGGTTGTGTTAAATAGTCTATACGTCCTAGAGTTGTCAATTTCGAGTTCCTAGAATGCCGCACACCCCGTTCAGCGGAAATTGACACTCGGCGTGCAAGACACCATTTTCGCCTCAATGCGAGGGCAAGACGCGGCAAACCTCCCCCTCGAGCCGGGCGCCTCCAGCGCCGGCCATGGAACCACTTAATGAACATTGTCATCGTTGAGTCGCCGGCTAAGGCCAAGACCGTGAACAAATATTTGGGGTCGGGCTATCGCGTGCTCGCCTCCTACGGTCACGTTCGCGACCTGCCCTCCAAGAACGGCTCGGTCCTGCCCGACAAGGACTTCGAGATGCATTGGGACGTCGAGCCCAAGGCTGCGAAGCGGCTTGACGAGATCGCCAAGGCGGTGAAGGGGGCGAACAAGCTGATCCTCGCCACCGACCCCGATCGCGAGGGCGAGGCCATCTCCTGGCACGTCTACCAGATCCTGAACCGCAAGAAGGCCCTTGATAAGGTTGCGGTCGAGCGCGTGGTGTTCAACGCCGTGACCAAGGAAGCCGTGCTCGACGCCATGCGCCATCCGCGCGAGATCGACGGCCCGCTGGTCAACGCCTATCTCGCCCGCCGGGCGCTCGACTACCTCGTCGGCTTCACTCTGTCCCCGGTGCTGTGGCGGAAGTTGCCAGGCGCCCGCTCTGCCGGCCGGGTGCAGTCGGTGGCGCTCCGCCTCGTCTGCGACCGCGAACTCGAAATCGAACAGTTCAAGACGCAGGAATATTGGTCTCTTGCCGCCGAGCTTGCCACCGCCAAGAACGAGAGCTTTCTCGCCCGCCTCACGTCAATCGACGGCAAGAAGCTCGAGAAATTCGATATCGCCGACGAGGCGACCGCCATGCGCCTCAAGGCCGCGCTCGAAGGCGGCCGCTTCGTCGTACAAAGCGTGGAAAGCAAATCGCAGCGCCGTCATCCGGCGCCGCCCTTCACCACCTCGACCCTGCAGCAGGAGGCCTCGCGCAAGCTCGGCTTCTCTCCCCGCCACACCATGCAGATCGCTCAGCGGCTGTATGAAGGCGTGGACATGGGTGGCGAAAGCGAGGGCCTGATCACCTATATGCGAACCGACGGCGTGCAGATTGCGCCGGAGGCGATCGCCGCGGCGAGGCGCACGGTCGAGCAGCTCTATGGGCGGAACTATGTGCCCGCCTCTCCCCGCCAATACGAGACCAAGGCCAAGAACGCGCAGGAAGCCCACGAGGCCATCAGGCCGACCGACTTCTCCAAACCGCCTGAGAAGGTCGCCCGCTACCTCGATGACGATTCCCTCAAGCTCTACAAGCTCGTCTGGCAGCGCACGCTCGCAAGCCAGGCTTCGAGCGCCGAGATCGAGCGCACCACCGCCGAGATCGGCGTCACCGGCAATGACGGCGTGCCTTACGGCTTGCGCGCCACCGGCTCCGTGATCCGCTTCGACGGTTTCCTCAAGCTCTATGAGGAAGGCACCGACGATGTGATCGGCGAGGACGGCGCCCTGCCAATTCTCGCCCAAGGCGATCGGCTCGCTGCCCGCAGAGATCGAGGCCAAGCAGCATTTCACCGAGCCGCCACCCCGCTACTCCGAAGCGAGCCTGATCAAGAAGATGGAGGAACTCGGCATCGGCCGGCCTTCGACCTATGCCTCGACGCTCAACATCTTGCGCGACCGCGAATATGTCCGGCTCGACAAGAAGCGGCTCGTGCCTGAGGACAAGGGCCGGCTGGTCACCGCGTTCCTCGAGAACTTCTTCCGCCGTTACGTCGAATACGACTTCACTGCCGATCTCGAGGAGAAGCTCGACCTGATCTCAGCCGGCCAGCTCGCCTGGAAGGACGTGCTCCGCGACTTCTGGCGCGAGTTCATCGCCGCCGTGCAAGATATCGGCGACTTGCGCATCGCCGAGGTGCTCGATGCGCTGAACGACATGCTTGGGCCGCACATCTTCCCCGGCACCGAGGCCGGCGGCGATCCGCGCGCCTGCCCCTCCTGCGCAACCGGGCGTCTCAGCCTCAAGATCGGCAAGTTCGGCGCCTTCATCGGCTGCTCCAACTATCCCGACTGCCGCTTCACCCGGCAGCTCGCCGACGGCGGCGACAAGACGGGCGCGCTCGGCAGCGAAGGCAAGCTGCTCGGCACCGATCCGGAGACCGAGCTCGAGGTCACGCTGCGCACTGGGCGCTTCGGACCTTACGTCCAGCTTGGCGAGAACGGCGAGGAGAAGCCGAAGCGTGCCTCCATCCCGAAGGGTTTCGATCCGGAGGGTATCGATCTTACGCGCGCGCTCTCATTGCTGTCGCTGCCGCGTGAAATCGGCGCCCATCCCGAGACCGGCAAGCCGATCACTGCCGGCTTCGGCCGCTTCGGGCCCTACGTTCAGAACGACGGCAAATATGCGAGCTTGAGCGGCGCCGACGAGGTCTTCACCGTCGGCATCAATCGCGCCGTGAGCCTGCTCGCCGAGAAGGCTGCGAACCGCATTCGCCGAGGCGCCACCGTCATCAAGGACCTCGGCGAGCATCCCGAGCTCAAAGGCGCCGTGCAGGTGTTGAGTGGCCGCTACGGACCTTACGTGAAGCACGGCAAGATCAACGCAACTTTGCCCAAGGACCGCAACCCTGAAGAGGTCACGCTCGCCGACGCCGTGGAGCTGATCGCGGCAAGAGCCGCCAAGGGACCGGCAAAGAAGCCCGCGCGCAAGGCCGAGCAAGGCGAAAAAGACGAAGAAAGAGAAAGAGGTCGTCGAGGAGACGGCACACTAGTTTTGACCCGCGCGTGCTAAAACGAGTTGTGGCCAAGACCAAGAACGCTCCCAAATCCCAAAAAGTGGGCAAGCTACCTTCCAAGCAAGAGATTCTGGATTTTCTGCAAGGCGCCAGCCAACAGGCCAGCAAGCGCGAGATCGCGCGCGCCTTCGGCATCAAGGGCGGCGACCGCGTCGCGCTGAAAGAGTTGTTGCGCGACATGGCGGATGACGGGCTGATCGCGGGTTCACGCCGCAAGCTCCAGCGCCCCGGCGTGCTGCCTTCCGTTACCGTGCTCGAGATCGTCGAGCGCGATTCCTATGGCGAGTTTATCGCCAGGCCGGCCAATTGGTCCGAGGAGCATGGGCCGCCACCGCGCATCCTCATCGTCGAGAGCAAGCAGGACAAGGGACCTGCCGCCGGCATTGGCGATCGCGTTCTGGCGCGGATCACGCCGCTTGGCGACGACGCCGACACACCATACCAGGCGCGCCCGATCAAGCGGCTTCCCCGCGCCACGCGAAGCCAGCTCGGCATCTTCCGCGCCCTTCCTGGCGGTTCCGGCGTCATTGATCCGGTCGACCGCAAGCAGCTGAAAGAATGGCGCGTCGCCAGAGGCGCCACCAACGACGCCGAGAACGGCGAGCTTGTCCGCTTCGAGCTCGGCGGACCGGCGCGCTTCGGCGGCGCCAATGCCCGCGTCACCGACAGGCTCGGCAATCCGCAAGATCAGCGGGCGACAAGCCTCATCGCCATTCATGCCCACGGCATTCCCGATACCTTCCCGGAAGCGGTGCTGAGCGAGGCTGACGCGGCGAAAGAGCCCGACCTGAAACGCCGCGAGGATCTGCGGCATCTGCCCTTCGTCACCATCGATCCCGTGGACGCCCGCGACCGTGACGACGCGGTGTGGGCCGAGGCCGACCCCGATCCCAGGAACAAAGGCGGCTGGGTGGTCATGGTCGCCATCGCCGACGTCGCCTCCTACGTGAAGCCCGGAAGCGCGCTCGACAAGGAAGCGCGGGCGCGCGGCAATTCCGTCTACTTCCCGGATTGCGTCGTGCCGATGCTGCCAGAGCGCATCTCCAACCATCTGTGTTCGTTGCAGGCCGCGGAGCCGCGGCCCTGCCTCGCCGTCCGCATGGTATTCGACAAGGATGGCCGCAAGCGCAACCACCGCTTCCTGCGTGGCCTGATGCGCTCGGCGGCGGCGCTCGCCTACGAGCAGGCGCAAGCAGCGATCGACGGCAACCCCGACGATGTCACCGGCCCGTTGCTCAAGCCTGTGCTTCTGCCGCTATGGGGCGCCTATGGCAGCCTCACCCGAGCGCGCACTGAGCGCGCCCCCCTCGATCTCGATCTGCCTGAGCGCAAGATCCAGCTCGACGAACAGGGCCGCGTGCGCGGCGTCATCACCCCTCTCCGCCTCGACGCCCACCGTCTGATCGAGGAGTTCATGATCGCTGCCAATGTCGCCGCGGCGGAAGAATTGGAGGCCAAGCACACGCCCCTGATCTATCGCGTGCACGATCAGCCCTCGAAGGAGAAGCTCGCAGCTCTCTCGGAGTTTCTTTCAACGCTGGGCGTGAAGCTGCCGAAGACGGGGCAACTCAAGCCCGCTAATTTCAACCGCATCCTCGCCGAGACGCGGTCGAGCCCTGCGGCAGAGCTGGTGGGGGAGATGGTGCTGCGCAGCCAGGCTCAGGCCGAGTACAGCGCCGGCAATTTCGGTCATTTTGGCCTGAACTTGCGGCGCTACGCGCACTTCACCTCGCCGATCCGCCGCTATGCCGATCTCATGGTGCACCGGGCGCTAATCCGCGCCCTCAAGCTCGGCAATGACGGCCTGACCGACGCCGAAATCCCACTCCTCGAGAAGATCGCCGAGGCGATCTCCGGCACCGAGCGGCGCGCCATGGCGGCGGAACGCGAGACCGCCGACCGGCTGATCGCCGCTTATCTTGCCGATCGCATCGGCGCCCGCTTCGCAGCCCGCGTCTCAGGGCTCACCCGTACCGGGCTCTTTGTGCGGCTGAACGAGACCGGCGCCGACGGCTTCGTGCCGGCCTCCTCCATCGGCCATGAATATTTCTATCATGACGAAAAGCGCCAGGCCTTGATCGGCGAGGAAACCGGCGCGGCCTTCCAGCTTGGCGATCCCGTCGAGGTCCGCCTGGTCGAGGCCATTCCATCTGCCGGAGCGCTCCGTTTCGAGCTCCTGAGCGAGGGCCGCATGATCGGCGTCAAACCGGCCCGCGGCCGTATCCAGGGACAATGGCGAAAACCGCAAACTCCCAGAAAAGGGCGGGGGCGCGGGCGCCGCTAGAGCAAAGACAAAGCGCGCATGAGGCCGCGTACCGCGATCCGATTTGGCAGGATTGCGGAACTTCGATAAGGAATGAGCATGCAGGAAAGATCAGTCCCTGACAGCGCGGTCGTCGTCCGCCGCGACGCGCGATCGACCGGCGAGCGCTCCGTGCTGCTTTCGCTCTTGAGAGGCGCGAGGCTCTCCTGCCCGGCTTGCGGCAAAGGCGCCATGTTCCGCCGCTATCTCAAGGTGGCTGACAATTGCCCTGATTGCGGCGAGGCGCTGCACCATCACCGCGCCGACGATGCGCCACCCTATTTCACCATCGTCATTGTCGGCCACGTCGTGGTCGGCCTGATGCTTGCGGTCGAGATGGCCTACCGGCCGCCGCTTTGGCTGCATGCGGCGATCTGGCTGCCGCTCACGGTGCTGCTCGCGCTCCTGCTCCTGCCGCCGATCAAGGGTGCCCTGGTCGGCCTGCAATGGGCGCTTCTCATGCACGGCTTCGATCCCGATGCCGAAGAGGAGAAGATCGAGAGCTTTGACCCATGGACACGCGACGACGGGAGCCGCTGACGGCCTGACTTCCCGGTCTTGACTTCCGGGTCCTGGCGAGTAGGGTTCGCCCGACTTTTCGAAGAGCGAGGATGAAATGGCAAAGCCCGTCACGCAAAAGATCAAGCTCGTGAGCAGCGCGGGCACCGGCTATTATTACGTCACGAAGAAGAACCCGCGGAACCAGACCGAGAAGCTCGTGTTCAAGAAATACGATCCGGTTGCCCGCAAGCACGTCGAGTTCAAGGAAAGCAAGATCAAATAGAGGGCGAGAGCCCCTAGCAGGCGGAGGCGCCCATCATTGATGGGCAGCGGAGCGCTGTGTCGTGAAAGAAGGTTCGGCCACCAGAGCCAAGGTTCAATTCTTGGCAATAGGTGGCCGGCCGAAACGCGGCGCTAACGAGGAGGCCACTCAAACCGCGCTCCGGCCGGCCGAACCCCACGGACCCAGGAGATGCGGCGGACCTGAGCATTCCGTAGGGTTATCTCATTGATGATGTCGAGATGCGCGCGCACGAGCCCCACACGCGCATATCCCCTCACCCCATACTTTGCCTCCGGCCTCAATTCCTACCGGTGTTAAGTCAAATACAAACTAACTGACAAATCGAAGAAAGCAAACTCTATTGCGCGCCTAACCTGCCGAAAACGCAACCAGTTTAACGCCTTAACCAGAAGGCTTCAAGCGCAACGTCAAGTCGAAAAACCAAGGCCAGCAACGAAATTCTGTAGGTGATTCGGGGGATTGCCTCAGCTTGAGGCCTCTAAGCTGCGTCGGCCACAACCCGGTTGCGCCCATCGCGCTTCGCGCAATAGAGCGCCTGATCCGCCCGCTTCAGCATGAGCTCCGGGGCGTCGTCGTCAAATTCGAGCGCAGCGACCCCGACGCTCGCGGTGACGTCCAACCGGCCGACCTTCCCCCCAACCTCAAAAGGAGCCGCCGCGATGCATTGGCGCAGGCGCTCGCCGACCTGATAGGCTTTTGCCAAGTCGCAGTCAGGCATCACCACCACGAACTCCTCGCCTCCGAGCCGGCAGGCCAGATCGATGCCACGCGTGTCGCGCCGAATCCTCGTGGCGAACTCCCGCAGCACTGCGTCCCCGGCATCGTGGCCATGGCTGTCGTTGACCGCCTTGAAATGGTCGATGTCGATCAGCAGCACCGAAAGCGGCTTGCCGCGCTCTGAGGCATCCTCGAACAGCGTGGCGAGGTGGCTTGTCATATAACGGCGATTGTACAGCCCGGTGAGCGGGTCGAGAATGGCCATCTCGACGCTCTGCTCGTGTTGCACCCGCAAATGGTCGATATAGCGCTTGCGCTTGACCTGGGTGCGCACCCTCGCCAGGAGCTCGTTCGGGTCGATCGGACGCACCACGTAGTCGTTGACCCCCATGTCCAGGCCCCTGAGCAGGGGCGCATCGTCACCAGGCTCGGCGATAATCAGGATCGGCAGGTGGCGTGCCTGGTCGAGCGAGCGAACCTGTGAGCAGAGCCGCAAGCCGTCCGCATCCTGCAGGCTGAGGCTCACGATGATGAGGTCGAAGTCGCCGTCGGGAAGCTGCAGCAACGCGCTGGCCGGATCGGTCTCCCGGGTGACGTCGAACTCGCCCCTGAGCGCCTCCACGATGCGCCGATAGGAGCCGTCATTGTCCTCGACGAGCAGGATCCGGCCGCCGCGCCCAACCTGGTCGAAAGGCTTATGCAAGTCGCTGGCAAAACCCAACTGCTCTTCCGTCGAAGCGCGCATCAGCATCTCGTCGGTCAGCATCTTCAGCCGCGCGAGATTCCTCACCCGCTTGACCAGAGCGACGTCGTCGACGGGCTTGGTGAGGAAGTCGTCGGCCCCAGCCTCGAACCCCCTTACCCGGTCGGCGGGCTGATCGAGCGCGGTGACCATGATCACCGGGATATGCTGGGTGCGCGGCTCGGCCTTGAGCTTGCGGCAGACCTCAAAACCGTCCATGCCGGGCATCATCACGTCGAGCAGCACCACGTCGGCGCGCTCGTTGGCGCAGATCTCAATCGCTTCCCGGCCGCTCCGCGCCGTGCGCACCTCGAAATAGTCGGCGGTGAGCCGTGCCTCGAGCAATTTGACATTGGCGTCGACGTCGTCGACCACGAGGACGCGTGCGGTCATGTAACGCTACCGGGCTTCGCCGATGAACTGGCGCACGGTGGCGAGGAACATCGAAACCGAGATCGGCTTCGAGATGTAGGCTTCACAGCCCCCTTCGCGAATGCGCTCTTCGTCCCCCTTCATGGCGAAGGCGGTTACCGCCACCACCGGAATCTTCCTTAGCTGATCGTCCTCTTTCAGCCATTTGGTCACTTCGAGCCCCGAGACCTCCGGCAACTGAATATCCATGAGGATTAGGTCGGGCCTATGCTCGCGGGCAAGAGAAAGCGCCTCCATGCCGTTCCTGGTTTGCAGGGTCTTGTAGCCATGGGCGTCGAGCAGATCATGAAAGAGCTTCATGTTCAGCTCGTTGTCCTCGACGATCAGAACGGTTTTGGCCATCGGCTGCGGCTCAGGCGATTCGGTCGGCCCATGATGGGCGATCTTGCCCCTCGGCGCCATGGCGCTGAGAGCAGGCCGATCCTTCCCCAACATACGTCTCTCTCCCCTTTGGCCGGGGCGGGATTTCAACGCAAGACCCGTAACCAAATGCTTTCGGAAAACCCCAAATATCGCGGGAAATGGCGATTTTCGGCGTAGGACCCCTCTATCGCGCGACCGTTGGGTCGCGACACTCCGCAGCCTTCAGATATTCGAGAGAAGTGAGCGTGCCATGCACGGAAAAGTCGCCGTAATCGATCAGGAGCTCGCGGCTCACGCCATTGGAATAAAGTCGAAAATCGATCTGATAGCTCGGCGTCAGGTCCCCGGCCTTCGACTCGAAATAGCCGATCGACACCGGCCATGAGACGAGGCCGGCGAGCCCCTTCTCCTTGGCCGGGGCTTCGAGCTTGTCCTCGGTTCCGGGCGCCACCGGCTTGCCGATAAAGGCCGTGGTCTCGTAGACCTTCTGGCCCTTCTCGGAGCCGTCATAGATCTGCGCTTGCAGCAGGCCCTGTCCATCGAGCGCCGCGTCCATCAAGGCGAGGCTATGCTGGGTGGGAAACAGCACTTTGCCGGGCAGGTCGAGCTCGGCATGGCTCGGCTGGCTGAGCCTGACCTGGACCGCGGCGTCGGGATTGCGCGTCGCCCGCCCCATGGTGACGTCGCCGAGCTTGTCGTTCAGATATTGCGCCGACTGGAAGCGAAATTTCTGCCCGTCGCCCTGCTCCCAGGTCGACGACCGGAGGTCAGTCAGGTTGGTTTGGCCTTGCGAATCGGTCATCTGCGTGACCATGCGCATATTGAGCGTGTAGCCGTCGCATTCTGAGCCGGTGAACTCGAACACCATGCGTCCGTCGATGCCGGTGATGCCTGAAGCTGAACGGGCATCGTCAAGCGTCACCTCGTAAACGGCACGGTGTGGCGTGAGCTTGATCGGCTCCTTGGCGGCAAAGGCTTCCGCCCGCTCCGCCACGCCGCCCGCCAGCATCGCCACGGACGAAACCGTGAGCATCACTCTCAAAGCCACCGACACCATGCTGCTCCTCGCTCGATCAGCCGCCCCCGAATGTTCGCGCGCGGCAGCGATTCTTGGCACCAACGGACGCCTGGGACAAGGGTCCTGCGCTCCGCTTGCGAAGGGTCGGGTTTTGCCCGATGTTCGCGCTGCGATGCGCGGAAATGCGCGCACAACCTCAGATTGGAGGCGCGGCATGGCCGGAGAGATTGAAGCAAGACTGAAGGCGCTCGACCTCGTTCTTCCCGAGGTAGCCCTGCCCGTGGCGGACTATGTCTCGTTTCTGCACCTTGACGGCCAGCTCTTCGTGGCCGGTCAATTGCCGCTCAAGGACGGGAAACTCGCGATCACCGGCACGCTAGGCGCCGGTCTCGATATCGCCCAAGGCCAGGAGGCGGCGCGTCTCTGTGCCCTCAATATACTCGCCCAGGCCAAGGCCGCGCTCGGCGATCTCGACCGCATCGTGCAGTGCCTGCGGCTGAACGGCTTTGTCAGCTCGGCACCTGGCTTCGTGGAGCACCCCAAAGTGATCAACGGCGCCTCGGAGCTGATCGTCAAAGTGCTGGGCCAAAAGGGACGGCACACGCGGATTGCCGTCGGCTGCGCGAGCCTGCCGCTCGGCGCGGCGGTCGAAATCGACGCCATCTTCGCGGTGGACTAGCGGCAACCGGCACCCTTCCATGACCCGCGATCTCGATTGGTTGAAGCGGCCGATCGCCCATCGCGGACTGCATGACGAGACCAAAGGCATCGTCGAGAACAGCGCTTCCGCGGTCGAGGCGGCGATTACCAAGGGCTACGCCATCGAGGTCGATACGCAATGCTCGGCGCACGGCATACCGATCATGTTTCATGACCGGACGCTCGACCGGCTCACCGCGGAGAGCAGGCGCGGTCTCCGCGCGCGACGAAACTGACCTGTGCCGGATCCCCTTGCGCAACAGCAGCGACTTCATCCTGTCGCTGGAGGGGCTGCTCGGCCTGGTCGACGGGCGGGTGCCGCTCCTCATCGAAGTGAAGAGCACCTGGAGCCGCGATCACACCTATGAGCGAAACATCGCCGACGCCCTGCAGGCCTATAAGGGCCACGTAGCCGTCATGTCGTTCGACCCTGAATGCGTCGCGGCATTCCGCCGCGTGGCGCCTTCGCTGCCGCGCGGACTGATCGCAGAGCGCTTCGAGGACAGGCATTATTGGCCTGATCTGTCGGCCTGGCAGCGCTTCGCCATGCGTCATCTCCTGACCGCCGCCATGGCACGGCCCCACTTCATCGCCTACGATATCAAGGCGCTGCCTGCGCTCGCGTCCGGCATCGCGCGTGACGTCTTCCGATTGCCTCTGCTCACCTGGACGGTGCGCAGCGAGGCCGACAAGGCCGCCGCACGGCTTTTCGCCGACGCCATGATCTTCGAAGGAATTGAACCATAGGCGACATCGAACAGCGCTCGAAAAGTACCGAAGGCGCGATCGTCCGCGTGGTTCCGCGCATTGCCGCGATACCGGCTTCGGAATGGGATGCTTGCGCGCGCGGCGCGGATTTGCGCGGCAACGCAGGGCACCCTGGAAACCCTTTCATCAGCCATGCCTTTCTGCACGCGCTGGAAGAGAGCGGATCGGCCACGCGGTCGACCGGATGGCTGCCGCAGCATCTCGTGCTGGAGGACGGAGCAGGCGGCATCGCAGCCTGCATGCCCTGCTATCTGAAATCGCATTCCTACGGCGAATATGTTTTCGATCACGCCTGGGCCGACGCCTATGAGCGCGCCGGCGGCGACTATTATCCGAAGCTGCAGGCTGCAGTGCCCTTCACGCCGGTGACAGGCCCGCGCCTGCTTGTGCGCGAGGGCCCTGACCTGACCGCGCGCCAAGCGCTCCTGTTGCAGGCAGCGGCGACGCTCGCCGACCGGCTCGAGGCATCATCGCTGCACGCCACCTTCCCCACGCGCGAGGAATGGGAGCTTGCAGGCTCGCTCGGCTTCCTCCAGCGCAACGACCAGCAGTTCCACTGGCGGAACGAGGCCTATCAGAGCTTCGAGGATTTTCTCGCAGCACTTGCCTCACGCAAGCGAAAGACCATTCGTGGCGAGCGCAAGCGCGCCGTCGAGGGCGGCATCGAGATCGAGTGGGTCACCGGCGCCGACCTCACCGAGGCCCATTGGGACGCCTTCTTCGCCTTCTACATGGATACCGGCTCGCGCAAATGGGGCTCGCCCTATCTGACGCGGCAGTTCTTCAGCCTGATCGGCGAGACCATGCGCGATGAGATCCTGCTGGTGCTCGCCAAACGAAACGGCCGCGCCATCGCCGGCGCGCTCAATTTCATCGGCGGCGATGCGCTCTATGGGCGCTATTGGGGCGCGCTCGAGGAGCACCCGTGCCTGCATTTCGAGGTTTGCTACTACCAGGCCATCGACTTTGCCATAGAGCGCAAGCTCGCGCGCGTCGAAGCCGGCGCCCAGGGCGCGCACAAGCTCGCCCGCGGCTACCTGCCCGTCCAGACCTATAGCGCCCATTGGATCAGGGACCCAGGGCTTCGCCGCGCCATCGCCGATTACCTTAAGCGCGAGCGCCTGGCGGTTGCTCACGAAATTGTGCTGCTCGGCGAGGAGTCGCCTTATCGGCGCTCACAATAATGTTGTCATGCCCGCGTAGGCGGGCATCCAGTATTCACCGACGCCAGGGATTACTGGATCGCCCGGTCAAGCCGGGCGATGACAAAATTGAGCTAGATAGGACATTCGATTCCAGTTGACCTTGGCACCGCAACAACTCGAAATGACTCGCGAAAATGCGACCGAGAGGCGCGTCCATGACCTACGATCCGAACAACGTCTTCGCCAAGGTGCTGCGCGGCGAGCTTCCTTGCCACAAGATCTATGAGGACGAGGATACGCTCGCCTTCCTCGACATCATGCCGCGCTCGGAAGGCCACGCTCTGGTGATCACCAAGGAGAAGGCGACCGACCTGTTCGACGTGTCGCCGCAGGCGCTCGCAAAGCTCATGGCCGTGGTGCAGAAGCTGAGCCCTGAGATCAAGGACGCGGTGGGCGCCGACGGCGTGCTGATCGCGCAGTTCAACGGCGCGGCTGCGGGCCAGACCGTGTTTCACCTCCACGTCCATATCATCCCGCGCAAAGAGGGCACCGAGCTGAAGCCCCATGCCGGCATCATGGAAGATCAGGCTAAGCTCGCCGCTACGGCAGGGAAGATTCGGAAGAAGCTGGGGACTGGCTGAATTAGCGCGAGCCGAGCGGCACTTTCGGCACCGGGCTTGAGCTAAGCCCCGCCGCGCGCCAGGCCGGCGTGGGCCGGGACGCCTGGGAGCGCGCTTCGCCTTCGGCTTCGGCGCGGATTTCACCCCGCCACCGCCTCCGGTGCCCTCCGGGCCGCCATCGTCAGGATCGAGATCCTCGTCCTCGAGCTCGTCCGGCCCGCGTGGCCTGATCGGGGCATCGGCCTTGATGTATTCGAAGCCGAGCACCTTCTGGCCGTCCTTCTCGTTGACCAGCACCCGCACGATGCCGCCGTCTTTCAGCGCCCCGAACAGGATCTCCTCGGCGAGCGGCTTCTTGATGTGCTCCTGGATCACACGGCCCAAGGGACGCGCGCCGAACTTGTCGTCATAGCCGCGCTCGGCGAGCCATTGATTGGCCTCCGGGGTCAGCTCGATGGTGATGTTGCGGTCGCCGAGCTGCGCCTCGAGCTGGAACACGAACTTCTCCACCACCTTGGAGATGACCTCCGGCGAGAGGTTGGCGAACGGGATGATGGCGTCGAGCCGGTTGCGGAACTCCGGGCTGAACAGCCGCGTGATCGCCTCCTCGTCGTCGCCTTCGCGCTTCGACCGGTTGAAGCCGATCGCCGCCTTGGCGAGGTCGGAGGCTCCGGCATTGGTGGTCATGATCAAGATCACGTTCTGGAAGTCGACCTTCTTGCCGTTATGGTCGGTCAGCTTGCCGTGATCCATAATCTGCAACAGGATGTTGAACAGATCAGGATGCGCCTTCTCGATCTCGTCGAGCAGCAGCACCGAATGCGGATGCTGGTCGATGCCGTCGGTGAGCAGGCCGCCCTGGTCGAAGCCGACATAGCCGGGCGGTGCGCCAATCAGCCGCGACACGGTGTGGCGCTCCATGTACTCGCTCATGTCGAAGCGGAGCAGCTCGACACCGAGCAAGAGCGCAAGCTGACGTGCCACCTCGGTCTTGCCGACGCCGGTGGGCCCGGAGAACATGTAGCAGCCGATCGGCTTCTCGGGCTCGCGCAAGCCGGCGCGGCTGAGCTTGATCGCAGCGGCAAGCGCCTCTATGGCCCGGTCCTGGCCGAACACCACCCGCTTCAGATCCCGGTCGATGGCGCGCAGCACCTCGGCGTCAGACTTCGACACCGTCTTAGGCGGGATGCGCGCCATGGTGGCGATGGTCGACTCGACCTCCTTGACGCCGATGACCTTGCGCCGCTGGCGCTCCGGCAGCAGCATCTGCGAGGCGCCGGTCTCGTCGATCACGTCGATGGCCTTGTCGGGCAGCTTGCGGTCGTGGATGTATTTGGCCGAAAGCTCGACCGCGGACTTGATCGCCTGCCGCGTGTAGCGGACCCGGTGGAAGTCCTCAAAATAGGGCTTCAAGCCCTTCAGTATCTCGATGGCATCGGGGACCGAAGGCTCGTTCACGTCGATCTTCTGGAACCGGCGCACCAGCGCCCGGTCCTTCTCGAAATGCTGCCGGTACTCCTTATAGGTGGTCGAGCCGATGCAGCGGAGCGTGCCTGACTGCAGCGCCGGCTTCAGCAGGTTCGAGGCGTCCATGGCGCCGCCGGACGTGGCGCCTGCGCCGATCACCGTGTGGATCTCGTCGATGAACATGATGGCGCCGGGATAGGCCTCGATCTCGCGCATCACCGCTTTCAACCGCTCCTCGAAATCGCCGCGGTAGCGGGTGCCGGCGAGCAGCGCGCCCATATCGAGCTGGAAAATGGTGGATTCGGCGAGAACCTCCGGCACGTCGCCCATAACGATGCGGCGCGCGAGGCCCTCGGCGATCGCGGTCTTGCCGACGCCTGGGTCGCCGACGAAGAGCGGGTTGTTCTTCTGCCGGCGGCACAGCACCTGGATGGTGCGCTGGATCTCAGGGCCACGGCCGATCAGCGGATCGATGCGCCCTGCCCGGGCCTTCTGGTTCAGGTTGATGCAATAGACCTCGAGCGCATCGGCGCCGCGCTTCTTCTCGTCGCCGCCCTCGACCGTGGCTGCATCCTCTTCCACCCCGCGCACGGTGCGCGGCTCGGACATGCCGGCCCGCTTGGCGATGCCGTGGCTGATATAGTTCACCGCGTCGAAGCGGGTCATGTGCTGCTCTTGCAGGAAGAAGGCGGCGTGGCTCTCGCGCTCGGCGAAGATCGCCACCAGCACGTTGGCGCCGGTCACCTCCTCACGGCCGGAGGACTGCACATGGGCGACGGCGCGGTGGATCACGCGCTGGAAGCCCGCGGTCGGCTGGGCGTCGTTGTGCGAATCGAGCACGAGCCCTGCGAGCTCGTTGTCGAGATATCCGGTGAGTTTGTCCCGCAACAGGTCGATATCGACGTCGCAGGCGCGCATCACCGCCGCTGCGTCGCGGTCATCGAGCAGCGATAGGAGCAGATGCTCGAGCGTTGCATATTCGTGACTGCGCTCGTTGGCGTATTGCAGGGCGCGCCGTAAGGCCTGTTCCAGACTGGACGAGAAGGAAGCCACCTAAATCCTCACTCTTTCTCCATGGTGCATTGCAGCGGGTGCTCATGCTGACGGGCGAAGCTCGTCACCTGGGCTACTTTAGTCTCAGCCACCTCATATGTGTAGACTCCACAAATGCCGACGCCCTTCTGATGGACATGCAGCATAATCCGAGTCGCCTCTTCCGGCGCCTTATTGAAGAAGCGTTCAAGGATGTACACGACGAAATCCATCGGCGTGTAGTCGTCGTTGAGAAGCAGCACCTTGTACAGGCTCGGCCGCTTCGTCTTCGGACGCGTCTTGGTGATGATATGAGTGCCGGTGTCGCCGCCCCGGCGAGTGTCGCCGTTCCGCGCCATCGTCAGCTCCTATGTGGCGTCTCGTTCGTCATCTGCCAAGACGTTACCGCCAAGTTGATATCCTGATCCATTCTAGCGGCATCATGCAAGAAGCAGCAAATGCGCGCCGGACGCTCCATAACATAGTGCCGATTGCTGACGGGAAAACGGCAAAAAAAAAGACCCGGGAAACAATCCCGGGTCTTTTATCGACCAGGTGGAGTCTGGCAGGTGCCGTTAGGAGACCTTCTTGGCGAAAGCGGTCTCGACCGGCTTGTAGGCATCGCGAGCGAGGCCGGCATACATCTCGCCGATCTTGGACATCTCGGCCATGTAGGTGTCATACGCCTTCTTCGCATACTGAGATTGAATCTCGACGGCCTGCTCTACCGACTTGGCGCCGATCAGCTGCTCGAACGCGCGAGTATGGTCCTCGAACGCCTTCTTGGAATAATCGGTCATCTCGGCAGCAATGGCCTGGAAGCCCTTGTTCATCTCGCCGAACGACTTAACGGCCGCATCGAAGCCGTCTTTACCCACTTTCTGAAACTCTTCGAAACCTTTGAGCATCGTTAGCCCTCTCTTGAAAAGAACCGATCCTAGCGTGGCGAGCCATATATATGCATTGCACAATAAACGGTCAACAAAAATTTTTGCACTGCACAATAAGATCGGTGTACGGCCCTTTAACGCTTTGGCAATCGCCGGATTTTAGCCTTCTTCCGAACCCAGTCGCGCCAGCAAGTTGGACAAAGGTCGTGCCGCTTGGGTGGCCGTTTGGGAAGATTCGAAAAGACGGGGGCGAGGGCAGACGGCCTTCGAGGACGGGGTGGAGTTCCGGCAGCGAAATTTTTGGGTCGAGCAACGCCCGCGCGCGTGGCGGCCGGTTGCGCTCATGCTCGCGCTCGCGATGGCTGTGCCTTCGACCGGTGCACTTGCCAAGCCAAAGACCCGATCGAGCGGTAGCGCAATTGCCGCTTCCATCGTGGTCGACATGAATTCTGGCCGCATCCTGCACGAGCAGGCCTCCACCGCCCCGCGGGCGCCAGCGTCGCTCACCAAGATGATGACGCTCTACGTCCTGTTCTCTTATATGCGCGGAGGCGCCATCAGCCCCAATTCGGAGCTGGTGGTGACGCCCCACGCGGCGATCCAGGCACCGACCAAGCTCAACCTGAAGCCGGGTGCGACGATACGCGTCGCCGATGCCGTCTACGCCCTCGTCACCCTTTCCGCCAATGACGCCGCGGTGACCATTGCCGAGAACCTCGCCGGCACGGAAGCGAACTTCGCCAGGGTGATGACCAGGAAGGCGCAGGAGCTCGGCATGATGTCCACGCTGTTCCGCAATGCCTCGGGCCTTCCCAATGACGAGCAGGTGACCACGGCGCGGGACATGGCGGTCCTGGCACAGCATCTGATCCGGGACTTTCCGGAATATTACCGCTGCTTCCAGACGAAATATTTCGCCTATCACGGCCGACGCTACCGCAATCACAATCGCCTGTTGTTCGGCTACAAGGGCACCGACGGCATCAAGACCGGCTACACCAGGGCCGCGGGCTTCAACCTGACCGCTTCGGTGCAGCGCGACGACAAGCACCTCGTGGCGGTCGTGCTCGGCGGCAGGACCGGCGCCCAGCGCGACGCAGCCATGCGGGCGCTGCTCGACCAGTCCTTCCCCAAGGCCGTGGCCGCGAGACCCAAGCCTGCCGAGACCGCACCGCTCGTGGCAAGCCTCGAAACGCCGGCCCCACCGGCGCCCCCGCCGCCGGTCGCCAAGAAGCGGGTCTTTGCGCTTGCCTCGGCCGGTTCGGCAGAGCCTGCGAGTCTCAGTGACGACTCGGCCGCCCAAGCCCCTGTGCCGGTCGCGGCCGCGCCTGCGGTCGAGGTAGCGGCCGATCCCACGCCGATCGGACCCACCAAATCCGACAAGGCGTCAGGTCCCTATCACGTGCAGGTCGGCGCCTTCACCTCGCAAGCCGAGGCAGAGAGCAGGCTCGGCGAGGTTCAGGGCCGTGCGAGCTCCGTGGTAGACGGCCACCGGCCTATCGCAGTTATTTTCCAGAAGGACGAGACGCAGTGGTATCGCGCGCGCTTTGCCGGCTTCTCGCAGGATGGTGCGAAAAGCACCTGCGCCCAATTGAAGCGCATGTCCTTCGACTGCGTGGTGATGCGCGCCAACTAGTTCCCATACCAGTCCAGCACGCGGAGCGCGCGCAGCGTGTTCCAGCGGCTGGCCTTGCCGACCTCTGTTTCCATGTCTAAGGCGACCCGATTGGAATGGAGGCTGTTCAGCGGCCACCGTCCATTCTGGTGCCGTCTCTTCCCGACCAGTTCGACCGCTTCTGAGACCCGCTCGTCGGGCTCAACGCCGGCGCTCCGCAAATAGTCGAGGCCCCGCAGCACGTCGTAGTGCCACATGGTCGGAAACGCGAAGCACGTCCAGCTTCGATCGATCACCTCGCCTGAAGTCAGCGACCTCAGCATGCGACGCTCCAGGAGATAGTTCTCACCTCGAATCCGGGCGTCCATCACCGCTTGTGACGGCCCCCGCGTCTTCTCGTACTCCAGGAGCCCTTCCAGGACGCAGATCGTTGAATGGAACGAGGAGCGCTTGCTCGGCGGCGCATCGCAGTTCCAGCCGCCGTCCTCGAGCTGCTCATCGAGCAGGCGCTCGACCAGCCGCTCGACCTCCGCGCCGAAATAGGCGCCCGCTGCCAGGATCCTCCCGTTAATGCAGGCCTCGGTCTCGCCGTCGAAGAAGGGCCTGCCGTCGAGTTGCCACCAGGCGATGCGGTCCCGCACGAGGTCGGTCGCGCCTTGGACTTTCTCACCCGCCGGATCAACACCAAGATCTTTCAACAGCGCGAGAGCGTCGGTGGTGGTCATCCAGCCGTGATCCTGGTCGTCGCCCCAGTGTCCGTCGGCTGTCTGAAGGCCAAGGAGCCGCGCTCCCCAACCCTCCGAGGCGACGCGCGACCGTTCGGAAGCGACGACCTCGCCCGGCTCGTCGGTGAGGTCGCGCAGGACCTGCCACCGGATCGCCGGGTCCGAATCGAGCAACCACTTCGTGACAGCCCTCCGGCTCGCCATGCCTCTCACCGTTACTGACTAGAGACATGTCGCATCGAGCCAAAGCAATTCGACGATTTTTGGGACTCGCCAGGACAAAGTTAGTCGCGGTGCAACCATTCGCGCATCCGTGCCTCGCGCTCGTCCCACCAGTCGCCCGGCGCCTGATCCTCGTCATCGTCTTTGGCATTGCCGCCGGGTGACGCCGAATAGACCAGATGTCCGTCGAGATAGGTCGCCAGCACCTTGGTGTCCTCGATGGTCTCGGGGTCGATGGTGAGAATATCGCGGTCGAGCACGATGAGATCGGCGCGCTTGCCCACTTCCAGGCTACCTGTGGTCTTGTCCTGCCTCATGGCGTAGGCGGCGTTGATCGTGTAGGCGTCGATCGCGGTCTCAAGCGGAATCCGCTCCTCGATATTGAGCGGACGCTGTCCCTTGCCTCCCGGCCCGCGTGACGGCGGTTCGAAAGGCGCGGAACGGGTTGTAGGAGGAAACGTCCCAATCGCTGCCGCCGATGATGGTGGCGCCGGCGCGATGGAGGCTCCTGCGGGATAGAGGTAGCGGTATCGCTCAGGCCCGAGATAAGGCTCAAGCGGTCCTTCGGTCGCGGGCTCGCGCTTCGCCCATTCGAGCTGCAAGTCGGCGATTACGCCGAGCTCCTTGAAGCGCGGGAAGTCGGCCGGATCGACGAGCTGCAGATGCGCGATCTGGTGGCGGTTGTCGCGATCGCCATTCGCCTGACGCGCGGCGGCAAAAGCATCGAGGGTGGCCCGCACCGCCCGATCGCCGATAGCGTGGACGTGCACGGTGAGGCCGGCGGCGTCGAGCTTTTGGACCAGCCGGGCGAAGCGCTGCGGATCGAAATAGAGCTCGCCAGCATGGTTGGTGGGTTTGCCGTTCTTATCGAGATAGGGCGAAAGCAGCGCCGCCGTCTGAGCCGGGTACTCCATCACCCCATCGGCGAAGACTTTGATCACGCCCGAATGCAGGAAATCAGGGTTGACGTCACCCGCCTTGCTCGCGGCGACTAGCCGCGCCACGGCTTCATCGCTGTCGTCGCTCGGATCGGCATCGTAGATCGCCATGCGTACTCGCATGGGAAGCTTGCTTGTATCGTAAAGCTTCCGCCACACCGCGGCCTCGGCAGGTGTCACGAAGGCATCCATCAGCGACGTGATGCCGTAGGCCGACATCCTCTTCAGCTCGGCCGCTGTCAACGCCGCCTTTTCCTCCAGCGACGGCGACGGAATCTTCTCATCCACAAAGATCGAGGCGCGGTCGGCGAAGTAGCCGGTCGGCGCGCCGGCAGCATCGCGGGCGATCTTGCCGCCAGAAATGTCCGGCGTTTCAGCCGTCACCCCAAGCAACGCAAGGCCGCGGCTGTTGACCCAGACCGTATGCCCGTCATTGCCCCACAGCGCGACCGGCCGCGCCGCTTCGATGGTGTCGAGGTCTTTGGCCGTGGCCGAGAAGCCGTAATTGTCGAGCTGCGCAGCCTCGAACCATTCGTCGGCGCCGCCCTGATCCTCGGCGAGGCAGTCCTGGACGACCGGCTTCAGCGCGTCGATCGTCGCCTTCACGCCGGCAAGGCTGCATTTGGCGCCATTGAGCGCGCCGATAATCGGATGGATGTGGGTGTCGATGAACCCAGGCAAGACGAGCTTGCCGCCGAGATCGATGACCTTGGTCCCGCTTCCGATCAGGGGCGCCACATCCGCGTCGGACCCGACCGCGACGATGGTGTTGCCCTTCAAGGCGATCGCCTGCTTGATCGAGCGCTCCTTGTCTGCCGTATAGATCTTGCCGTTGCGCAAAACGACATCGGCCTTGGCTTGCTCCTCTGCCCCGGCGCCGTCGGACGACAACCACGCAAGGAGAGCAAGGATCGACCCTGCCGCCATCAAACCCCTCCAACGTCGCGACATACCCGCCTCCCTTGTTACTTTCGCCCGAGCAGGACGTCCTTTGCCTCGTTGATCCGCGCGGCGAGATAGGTCGAGCCGCCCTGGTCGGGGTGAAGCTTCATCATCAGCTTGCGATGCGCAGCGCGGATCTCATCCTCGCCCGCCCCCTTTTTTAGCCCGAGTATCTCGTAGGCCTCTTCACGCGACATGCGGATTTTTCCGCCGCGCGGAGCCCTCGCCTGCTCCTTGGCAGCCTCCTCCGCTCCTCCTTCGCGCCAGCCTTGCGCCCGCCGGTCGAGATAGGCCTCGATCAGGGCAGCACCTTGAGCGTCCGTTGGACGCAGCTCCTCGAGCAGAACGAGGAGCTCGGCTTCGCTCAGCGAGGACAGCATCCTGCCTGCAAACTGGCCTTTCAGGCAGCGTCCTTCCATCTCGCCGCTATCATGGTCGAGCACCATCTCCAGCGCATCGGTGCGCACCTCTGATCTCTGACCTGGCGACTTGCGCGACGCAAACGGTCCGCCGGAGCCGAACCAGGATCTGACCGGCAGCCCGAGCAAAGCGAGGCCGAAAAAGGCAAGAGGAATGGCGAGCGGCAACGCCCCGCGCGCGAGCAGGAAGGCTGCGACCAGGAGAAGGAGAATGCCCCCTGCCATGCGCATGCCGGCAGCAAGCTTCTGCGGATTCGCCGTTGCGAGCAGGCGGGCGCCGAAGACGAGAATGAGGAGAGCCGCTAGACCGGCGAGGAAGGCTGGCATTGTCTAAAGAGCGCTACGAAAGTTGTTCGAGAAGCCGCACCGCGGCGCCGCTCTTGGTCGCCGCACCGTAATCCTGCAGCGCCTTGCGTCCGCCGGTGGCGTAGACCGCGACCGCCGCCAACAGCTCTCGCAGCTGCTTGGCCGAGCCTGCGTCGAAATGGCAATAGGCGCCGCGCGTGAGCCTCGCGATCTCTTTGAAGGCGCGCTCGGCTCGTGGCTCACGCCCCTCCTGAAACAGGAACATCGGCACACCGAGCAGCGCAAGCTCGCCCGCGCGCGCGCAAAGCTCGTCGATGTCCTCCTCCATGCAATCGCCGACATAGACGACGGCATTGACCTTCGCCTTCTTGCTTTCGCGCCGCGCGTGGCTCAGCACCTTGCGCATCTGGGTGAAGCCGCCCGCGCAAGCGACGCGGGCCATCAGCCGTGCCAGCGCCTCGGGGTCGCCGACCCATTTGCTCGCCCGCGTCTCGTTGAGCCCACGGAAATAGACGAGTTGCACGTCGAGGCCGCCAACTTCCTTGACGGCGCGGAACATGTCGGCCTGAAGCTTCAGCGCAAGGTCCCAGGTCGGCTGCCGGCTCATGGTCGCGTCCATGGCGAAGATCAGCCGTCCGCGGCCCGAGACCGCCGGGGTCATGGATTTCACGCTGGCGAGAAAGGCATCGACCTCGGCGCCGCTCGAGCGCGCGGTTTCGACCGCGCCCCCGCTTTCAGTTTTCACCGGCGTCTTCGATTGAGCCGCCATAGTTCATGCCTCCAACCGGCGTGCCCCCGGCGCTAAACATGGACCCTCCCATGCCCCACGACAATGGTTTCGCTCAAGGCTCGTCATCATCGGCCGCGGCGGCGAGCAGGGCGGCGTTGCCGCCAGAGGCAGTCAGGTCCGTGGTCCGCACCCGCTCGAGCGCAAAGCCCTTCAAATAGTTCGGACCTCCGGTCTTCGGCCCGGTTCCTGACAGTCCCTCGCCGCCAAAGGGCTGCACGCCAACCACTGCCCCGATCTGGTTGCGGTTGACGTAAAGATTGCCGACCTTCACCCGCTCCGCCACGTAGTCCGCCGTGGCCTGCACGCGAGTATGTAGCCCGAGCGTCAGCCCGAAGCCCGTGGCGTTGATCGCCTCGCAGACCTCGCCCAGCCGGTCGCCGGCAAAATTGACCACATGCAGGATCGGCCCGAACACTTCCCGCTGTAGCAGCTTGAGCGAGGGGATGGCGTAGATTGCCGGCGCGACATAGGTGCCGTGCGCGCAAGCAAGCGGCAAGGGGAGATCGAGCAGCTCTCGCGCCTCGTGCCGCATACGCGCTTTGTGCTTCTTCGAGCGCCGCCTTAGCCTCGGCATCAATTACCGGGCCGACATCGGTCGCATAGTCGAGCGGGTCACCGATCTTAAGCTCGCGCGCCGCACCGAGCAGCATGTCGATCATGCCCCCGGCCACATCCTCTTGCAGGAACAGGACGCGGAGCGCCGAGCAGCGCTGTCCGGCAGCTGTCGAAGGCAGAGGCTTAGAGCGTCGTCAACCACTTGCTCGGGCAAGGCTGAGGAATCCACGATCATGCAGTTCTGGCCGCCGGTCTCGGCAATCAGTCTAGAGGATCGGCCCGTCACGCTGGGCGAGCGCGCGGTTGATGGCGATTCCGGTGTCGGTGCCGCCGGTGAAGGCCACGCCGTCGATGCGTGGATCGCGCGTGAGCGCCGCGCCGACCGTCTCGCCGCTTCCGGGGAGGAGATGGAGCACGTCAACCGGCACGCCGGCGGCGTGGAGATGGCGCACCGCACGCGCCGCAATGAGCGGGGTCTGCTCCGCGGGCTTCGCCACCACGGCATTGCCTGAGCGCGAGCGCGCCGGCGATCTGGCCGGTGAAAATGGCGAGCGGGAAATTCCACGGCGAGATGCAGGCAAAGACGCCACGCCCGTGCAAGCTAAGCTCGTTGCGCTCTCCGGTTGGACCCTTGAGCTCGACGGGCGCAGCAAAGCTCCGGCGCGCTTCCGCCGCGGCATAGCGGAGATGATCGACCGCCTCGCGCAGATCTCCTTGCGCGTTGGCAAGGGTCTTGCCGGCCTCACGCACCATCAGGCCCATCAGCGCGGCGCGGTCTGCCTCGAACAGATCGGCGGCGCGGTCGAGGATCGCGGCGCGGGCCTCGCCGCCTATCGCGTCCCAGGCATGCGCAGGCAGATTTGGCAGCGGACAGAGCCCTGTCGATGGCAGGCGGATCGACAGCGCGGCAGGTGCCGACCACGACCCTGCGGTCATGCGGTGAGGTGATGGCGACGGTCTCGACTCCCTCCAGATCTTCACCGGAGACGATCGGACCGGCTTCCGCCGGCGTTGCCAGCGCCTTTTTGATGTCCGTTACCAGAGGCTCGCGCACATCGTCGGCCCACAGCGGCAGACCGAGACTGTTCCGCCGCTCAGGCGCGAATAGCTCAGGCGGGATGGGGATCAGCGGATTGGCTTTGGGCTCGACCCTCGCGGCCTTCTCCACCGGATCGGCGACGATCGCCGAGATCGGCGCCTTATCGTCGGCAAGCCGGTTGACGAAGGACGTGTTGGCGCCGTTCTCGAGCAGCCGGCGCACGAGATAGGCGAGCAGGTCCTTGTGTCCGCCGACCGGCGCGTAGATGCGGCACGGCTTACCCAAGGCCTCAGGACGCACCACCTCGCGATGCAGCGCCTCACCCATGCCGTAGAGGCGCTGGAACTCGTAATCGCGATTCCCCGCCAGCACGGCTATTGCCGCAATGGTGTGGGCGTTGTGGGTGGCGAATTGCGGGAAGATTTGCTGCGGCTGGGCCAGCAGCGCCCGCGCCGCGGCGAGGTAAGCGACATCGGTATTCACCTTGCGCGTGAACACGGGGTAGCCGGCAAGCCCGGTTTCTTGCGCCCATTTGATCTCGCTGTCCCAATAGGCGCCCTTGACCAACCTGACCGGAATGCGGCGCCCGGTGGCGTCAGCCATCTGGCCTAGCCACCCGATCAGCTTCAGAGCCCGCTTGCCATAGGCCTGCACCGCGAGCCCGAGCCCGTTCCAGCCGGCGAGCGCTGGATCGATGAGCAGAGGCTCGAGCAGCGCAAGGCTCAGATCGAGCTTGTCCTGCTCCTCGGCGTCGATGGTGAGCGGCAGCCACGCGTCGCGCATGGCGAGCGCAAGCGCGCGCAAGGTCGGCAGAAGCTCTTCGTGCAGCCGCGCTGCTTGCGAGGGCTGGTAGCGCGGATGCAGCGCCGACAGCTTGACCGAAAGTCCGGGCCGCGTGTGCAGCTCGTCCTCATCACGCAAATGCGGCGATCCGGCCCAGGCGGCGATGGCCTCGACAGCTTCGTGATAGCGCGCCGTGTAGGCAGCAGCGTCCTCTGCGGTGCGCGCCGCCTCGCCCAGCATGTCGAAGGAAAAGCGATAGCCCTCTGCAGCTTCGCCCTCGGCATTGGCAAGCGCATCGCCAATGGTTTGTCCGAGCACGAACTGGCCGCCAAGAATGCGCATGGCCTGGCGGAGCGCCTGGCGGATCACCGGCTCGCCGCTTCGCCCGATCAGGCGCTGGATCATGCCTGCAGGCGAATGTGCCTTCGCCCTCGCCCCAATCGATGACCCGGCCGGTCAGCATCAGCCCGTAGGTCGAGGCATTGACGAGCAGCGAGCTCGACTGGCCGAGATGCCGCCCCCAGTCGCCAGAGCCGATGGTGCCGGCGATCAGCCGGTCGGCGGTGGCGGCGTCGGGGATGCGCAGCAAGGCCTCGGCAAGGCAGAGCAGCAGCACGCCCTCGCGGCTGGACAGGCCATATTCATGCAGGAAGGAATCGACACCGCCGGTTTCGCGCCGCCCTTCCCGCGCTGCGAGCACGAGTTTCTCGGCGATGCGCGCTATTTCGCGCTGCTCGTCCTCGCTCACCCGCGCGCGATCGATCAATGCCGCGACAAGCGTCTCTTCGTCGGCGAGCAGAGCCTTGTCCAGCTCTAGCCGGTCCGGTAAGGACAGCCGCTCGGCAATCTCAACTCTTGGCTCTCCCATGGCGGCGATTCTAATCCTCAGACCCCTCAGCGTCCTATCTCGATCGCGGTCATATCGGGGACTGCCGGAATCCAGTATTAAACCCTGCAAAGACCAACTTCTTCGGCGGAAATGAAATGGCTCTTTCGATTGGCACAGTCCGAACCGTGAAGGACCTGAGAGCGCAAGTCGCCAAATGGCGGCAGGCCGGGGCGACCGTTGCGCTGGTGCCGACCATGGGCGCGCTCCATGCCGGGCATCTGTCGCTGATCGCCGTGGCTAAGGCCCACGCGAAACGCATCGTCGCCTCGATCTTCGTTAATCCTACCCAGTTCGGGCCTAAGGAGGATTTCAATCGCTATCCGCGCGACGAGGCCGGTGACCTCGCGAAGCTCGCGCAAGCCGGCGTCGACCTCGTCTTCATCCCCGACGCGGCAGAGATGTACCCGCAGGGCTTCGCCACCAAAGTGAGTCTGCCGAGCCTGACCGAGGATTTGTGCGGCGCGGCGCGGCCCAATCATTTCGAGGGGGTGGCCACGGTGGTGACCAAGCTGCTCCTGCAATGCGGGCCAGACGTGGCGGTGTTCGGCGAGAAGGACTACCAGCAGCTGCTCGTCATCAAGCAGCTGGTGCGTGATCTCAACATCCCGGTGCAAATCGTCTCCGGACCGATCGTGCGCGAAGCTGACGGGCTCGCGCTCTCCTCGCGCAATTTCTATCTCTCCGCCGCCGAGCGAAAGACGGCACCGGTCCTCCACCAGGTTCTGAGCGAGGTGGCAGCCGCCTTGGCCAACGGCGAAGGCTGCGACGCCGCCTCCAGCGCCGGACGCTTCAAGCTCGAGGGCAATGGCTTTCGCGTCGACTATGTGGCGATCCGCGATCCGGAAACGCTGGCGCCGCTGTTCGGCCCGATCAACGGGGCTGCCCGGGTGATGGGCGCGGTCTATCTCGGCACGACGCGGTTGATCGACAACCTCCCTACCGCTCCTAAAAATCGATAAGGCGAAGCTCGCGTAGGTCGGCGCGCATGGCTTGCGGCATCTCGCCCTCATCGTCCTCGACCACGCGGAGATCAGCCGGCGCGTCCGCCGCAGGCAGATAGCGCCAGCCTTGAAAGGCGCGGCGGGCTTGCGGTCGCGGTCGCAACAGCTCCGCGTCATAGACGATGGCGCAGCATGGCGTGCCGTCATCTTTGTGGCAGGCCTGAGATCGAGAATGCGCTGGCGGACGAGGATGAAGCCCCTGATCACCCAGTAGAGCGACCCGCCGTCGATCAGCTCGTCGCGGCGCTTCGGTGTCTGTAGAGTGCGATGGAAAAGCTCGGCTGGCTTGCGTGCCCGCTTCAGTTCTTTCAGCCGCTCGGTCTGCCAGTCCTTGAGCTCCTGCACCGTATCGACACCGACGCAGAGTTTGATGAGATGGAGCGTCATTCCTGGCTTCGGTTCCTGCAGGTCATCGTCGTGCCGTCATCCTATCCCGCCAGCTTTGGTTACCCAACGGGCGCCAGCAGCATTTCCCCGCCAAAAATCACGGCAGCCTGACGCAAGCGTGATCAGGAGTGACGAAAACACGCACAGGAATTCCCCGCTATAGCTCAATAGGCGGCTCTCGCGGCCGCCAGTGCCACGAAACTCAAAGCTCATGCGAGAGGAGAGGAAGAATGAAGCTCACCAAGAAATCCGGTGCTAGAATGGCGATGACCGCCGCCGCCCTAATCATTTCCGGTGCGACGCTCATTGCCGCGGCTAACGCCGAGACCTTCAAGGGCCGCTGCTTCGGCGTCAATGGCTGTAAGGGCCAGGGCAACTGCAAGTCGGCCAAGAACGACTGCAAGGGCAAGAATGACTGCAAAGGCCACGGCTGGCTCGAGATGCTGCAGGCCGAATGCTCCACCGCCGGCGGCCAGTGGGAGTCGATCTAATCCGCTAAGGTATTGCGACCGGGAGCCGGCGGTTGCCGGCTCCCGACTAGAGCGTGGGAGAGCCGATCAATGAGCAACAAGCCGCCCTTCCTTGGCTTTGGCCTGGGCCTTAGGCCTCAGCATTATTCGGAAATTCTGGAGGGCTCTCCGCAAGTCGACTGGTTTGAGGTCCTCTCCGAGAACTACATGATCGAGGGCGGTCAGCCCTTGCGCATGCTCGACCGGATTTGCGAGCGCTACCCCGTGGTGATGCACGGCGTGTCGCTATCCATCGCCTCGACCGCGCCCCTCGACAGGGAGTATCTCGCCCGCCTCAAGAAGCTTGCCGAGCGTGTCAACCCGGTGTGGATCTCCGATCATCTGTGCTGGACCGGGGTACACGGCGTGAACCTGCACGATCTCCTGCCCGTGCCCTACACCAAAGAGGCGCTCGACCACGTCGTCGATCGCGTGAGCCGGGTGCAGGACATTCTCGGGCGCCGGCTGACGCTCGAGAACGTGTCGAGCTACGTGACCTTCGGCCAATCGGAGATGACCGAATGGGAGTTCGTCAGCGAGGTGGCGAACCGCGCCGATTGCTGGCTCCTGTTCGACGTGAACAACGTTTATGTGAGCGCCTTCAACCACGGCTTCTCGGCCGACGATTTCTTGAACGGCGTGCCGCGCGATCGCGTGGTGCAGTTCCACGTGGCAGGCCATAGCCATGAAGAGACGCATCTCATCGATACCCATGACCATCCGGTCTGTGACGAGGTGTGGGATTTCTATCGCGACGCGGTCGCCCATTTCGGGCCGGTGTCGACCATGATCGAGCGCGACGACAACATTCCGCCGCTCGCCGAGCTCGTAGACGAGCTCGATCATGCGCGGAGCATTGCGCGCGAAGTGCTTGGCGCCCCAAGCCTTGCAGCCGCGGAATGAGCAGCCTCAAAGAACTGCAGGAAAGCTTCCAGCGCGGCATTCTCGCCGGCGATGACGCCATCCTCGCCGAGATCAAGGACAGCCCCAAGGAAAAGCGGAAGGTGCTGTTCGGCGTCTACCGCAATGCCTACGTCGCGAGGCTCGCCGAGGTGCTGGCCGACGATTACGAGCAGGTGCACGCCTATCTCGGCGATGCCGGTTTCGCCAAGCTCGCCAAGTCCTATATCGCCGCCCACCCGTCTGATCGGCGAAGCGCGCGGGACTTCGGGCGCCACGTTCCCGATTTCCTGAAGACGGATCCTGGCTTCGCCGCGCATGCAGAGGTCGCCGAAATTGCGGCGCTGGAGAAGGCCCTCGCCGACGCCTTCGACGGCCCCGAGGCTGAGCCGCTGACCCTCGCCGCGCTTGCCGAGATCGCGCCCGAGCTCTGGACAAAGCTTGTCTTCACCCCCCACCCCACGGCGCAGCGTCTCACCTTCGCCACCAACGCCGCCGACATCTGGTCTGCCTTGCGCGACGAGAGCGCGCCGCCGCCGCCTCGCCGTCTGCCTGAGCCGCAAGACATCCTCGTCTGGCGGCAGGACGTTACGTCGCGCTTCCGTGCCGTCGGGCCAGAGGAAGCGATGATGTGGAACGAGGCCGCTGCCGGCACCCGCTTCGGCGTGCTGTGCGAGATGGTGGCGACCTATGGCGGCGAAGACGACGCCGATTTCCGCGCCGCGAGCTACCTCAAGGATTGGGTCGACATGGGGAGCCTGGCGGGCTTCCAGCTTGGCTAGTGGCAAGGTCGCAGCCGCTCGCCACCGCCTTGGGCGCAGGCAAGATCGCGTTGCTTCTCCCGGCAAGCCGATAGGCGAGGAGCCCGACCCATTCCCGCGCGGCGACATCGACCCGCCGCAGGCCCTCTGAAACCTTGTCGAAAGGCCGGGTGAGATCGGCGCGTCCCCGTGTGCGGTAATCCACTGGCCAGGCCTCCACGTCGAAGCCCGCCTGACGGAAGGAGGCGATGGCGCGCGGCATGTGATAGGCGGACGTGATCAGCACCCAACGCTTGCCGGGGCCGAGCAGACCAAGCTTGTCGAGCTCGGTCTTGAGATAAACGGCGTTCTCGTAAGTGTCCCGCGCGGCTGCCTCGAGGATCAGCCGGTCGGGCGCCACGCCCATATCGGTGAGCATGCTCGCCGCACCGGTCGCCTCCGAGTCGGAGGGATAGAGGATGCCTGCATCGCCCCCGCTGAAGGCAATCTTCGCCTCGGGGAATTTGCGGGCGAGCATGACCGTCTCCACCATCCGCTCCCCCGCCTCGTTCAAGGTCGGCGCCTTGCGCGCGCTTCCCACCAGCCTGTCAAGCGCGCCGCCGAGCACGATGAAGCCGGTTGGCGGCGGAGGCTGATCGAGATCGGCGCGCGGGAAGCGGTTTTCCAGCGGCAAGATGAGAGCGTTGCCGAGCGGCGAGAGGCCGGCAACCAGCAGCAGGATGGCGCCTACGGTGACGAAGCGGCGCCCCCATCGCGCCCAGCCGGTCCAGATCAGGATCGCGCCATAGGCGATGAGGAGCGCAATCAGCGTTGACGGCTGCAGCACGAACCACAGCACCTTGGCGAGATAGAAGAACATCCGCGCGCCTGCCCCTCCTAGGTCAGCCACAAGGCGGCGAGGCCGAGGAAGGCGAAGAAGCCGACGCAGTCCGTCATCATGGTGACGAACACGCCTGAGGCGATCGCCGGATCGAGGTCGAGCGCGTGCAGGCCGAGCGGAATAAGAATGCCGGCAAGTGCCGCGACCAGGAGATTGATGATCATGGCGGCGCCGATCACGATGCCGAGCTGGCCGCTGCCGAACCAGTAAAATGCGATCGAGCCCATGATCAGCGCGAACACGAGCCCGTTGAGCAGGCCCACGACCGTCTCGCGGCCGATGACCCGAGCGGCGTTGACTGCGCCGAGATCCTGCATGGCGAGCGCGCGCACCGCCACCGTCATGGTCTGGGTCCCGGCATTGCCGCCCATCGAGGCCACGATGGGCATGAGCACGGCAAGCGCCACCATCTGCTCGATGGTGGCGTCGAACAGGCTGATAACCCAGGAGGCGAGGATTGCCGTGCCGAGATTGACGAACAGCCAGATGAACCGGTGCTTGGTGGTCTGCCACACCGGGTCCGACACCAACTCGCCGGCCACGCCGCCGAGCCGCAGAATGTCCTCGGAGGCTTCCTCCTGGATGACCTCGACCACGTCGTCGGCAGTGATCACGCCGACCAGTCTCTGATCAGGATCGACCACCGGCGCCGAGGTGAGGTTGTAGCGCTCGAAGGTGCGCGCCACCTCCTCCTGGTCGGACGTCACGTCGATGGGATGAATGTCGCTGTCGGTGATCTCCTCGATGTTGGCCGGCCGCTTAGTGCGCAGCAGGCGATCGAGCGCCACCGAGCCCATCAGGTGGAACGAGGGATCGACGACGAACACCTCGTAGAAGCGGTCCGGCAAATCCTCCGCATCGCGCATGTAATCGATGGTCTGCCCCACCGACCAGAACGGCGGCACGGCGATGAAATCGGTCTGCATGATGCGGCCGGCGGAGTCCTCCGGGTATTCGAGGCTCCGCTCGATGGCCGCCCGCTCGAAGGGCGGAAGCTTGGCGAGGATGTCGGTCTGGTCCTGCTTGTCCAGATCCTCGATGACGTAGACCGCCTCGTCCGAGTTCGAGCTGCTGCAGCGCCTCGGCGACCGCCTCGTTCGGCATTTCCTCGAGCACCTGGTCGCGCACGCCCTCGTCGAGCTCGGACAGCGCCGCGGCGTTGAAGTCGCGGCCCAGCGTGGCGATGAACGGCTCGCGCTGATCGGGGCGCAGCAGCTGGATGAGATCGGCGAGGTCGGCCTCGTGCAGCGGAAGCGCAAGCTCGCGCACCGTCTTGGCGTCGCCGGCTTCGAGCGCAGCCTCCACGGCGTGCAGGAACTCAGGGCGAAGTTCCCCCTCCTCGTCGCGCAACGTGATCTCGTCTGCCGCGTCCTGCATCCCGCGCTTCCGATCGCACTGTCCTAAAGGGCTTCAAGCTGGAGCAAGGCCGCCGGCCCCGAAAGCGGCAATCGACGCGAGGGGGTGACGCTTTGCGAGATTGCCGTTCCCGGCCTGGGATAAACAGGCGCGGCGGATCGCGCCACTTAAGCCTTGTTAGGGGCGAATCTCCAGCCAAAAATGGCCGCAGCTAGATCGGCAGGGAGCTTAGAGCTCGGCCGCCAATTCGGCGAGCTTGGCGACGGTGTTCATGTTCCGCGCCGTCCCGGCTTTGGCGGCGGGAATCCTGAGCTTGGACTTGCCCATCCCCTCGGCGTAGTGAACATAGATCTCGCGCATCCCAAGCGCGATCCGCTCGTCTTTTCTGCCGACCACGTGATCGATCGCGTCGCGAGCCGGAGGTGCGTCGAGAAAGAAGGCATAGGTCCGATTGGCCGGCGCGTCGGCAAATGGGTTGTTCGCAGCTACTGCCGCCATCTCCGCCGCGGTCCGCACGAAAACATCCATCTTCTTGCCGGCGTAGCCCTCAAGAGAGGCCTCTAGCAGCGCCTTGACCTGCGCTTCCGGCTTTCGGCAGCTGAAGATGACATTGCCGCTGGCGATAAAGGTCCGCACCTTGGCGAACCCTGCCTCCATGCACAGCGCCCGCAAATCCTCCATGGGCAGCTTGCCGGTGCCCCCGACATTCACCGCTCGTAAGAGGGCAATGAAGGCGGTCATGGCAAAGACCTATGGCATGTGAGAGGGATTGGTGCGGTCGAGAGGAATCGAACCTCCACGGGCTAAGCCCACAGCGCCCTCAACGCTGCGCGTCTACCTATTCCGCCACGACCGCATGGGATGTTCCGAGGGTTCGCCCCGGATATGGCTCTAAGCGTGCCCCGCGGCAAGGCCGCATCGGGGGCCGGGCTGCATTAGCAAACCTGGCTTGCTGGTGCAAGGCGAGGCTGAAAGGGCTAGGTTTGGGCTGCGAGTGTGTTTTGAGGTCGCCATTGGCCAATCCTGCCGTCCTTTCGATTGACCCTCGAAGCGTCCGCCGTGGCGCAGGTCGAATGGCTGACGAGCCGCGAGCCGGTGCCTTACGAGGCGGCGGTCGAGGCCATGGAGGCGCGCGTGGCGGCGATCCTTGAGGCCCGCGCGCCGGAGGCCGTGTGGCTGCTCGAGCACCCTCCCCTCTACACCGCCGGAACCAGCGCCGCGCCGGAAGAGCTGATCGAGCCTTCGCGGTTCCCAGTGTTTCGCGCCGGCCGCGGCGGCCGCTTCACCTATCACGGGCCTGGCCAGCGCGTCGCTTATGTCATGCTCGATCTTGGGCGCCGGGGTCGCGATGTGCGCGCTTTCGTGCACGCACTGGAAGACTGGCTCATCGCCACGCTCGCTCAGCTCGGTGTCGAGGGCGAGCGCCGCGAAGGCCAGATCGGAGTCTTTGTCGGCGAAGCCAAGATCGCGAGCATCGGCATCCGCCTGCGCCATTGGGTGAGCTTCCATGGCGTGAGCCTCAACGTCGATCCGGACCTCGCGCATTTCGCCGGCATCGTGCCTTGCGGGCTGAACGCCCCGGTCACCAGCCTCGCCGCGCTTGGCATCGACACCGATATGCTGCGCGTCGATGCGGCGCTCCGATCGGCGTTCGAGGAGACGCTTGGCCCGCTCAGCGCCAATTGGTCCCGAGCACCCTGAATCCAGGGCTGACCGACCCGCCCTCCTTGGTCACCGTCATTTGGGTCACGCGCGCGTCAGGCGGACCTTCGGCGCAACGCCGCAGCATCTGGTCGACCTTGTCGGCCGGACCTGAGAACACCGCCTCCACGCTGCCGTCGCTTGCATTGCGCACGGTTCCGTCGAGGCCCAAGCGCCCGCGCGGTCTGCTCGGTCCAGGCGCGGTAGTAGACGCCCTGCACCAGGCCTTCGATCTTCACGCTGACAGTTCTCGTCTGTGCCTGCCTCGTTTCGTCAGACCATTGCCGGATCTGCCGCTTTTCACCTCCCCCTCAGGGGGAGGGTGGCACTGCAAGCGCTTGCATGCCGGGTGGGGGGTAACGTGACGCCAGGCTTTCCAGACCTGACCCCCTACCCCGGCCCTCTCCCCTTGGGGAGAGGGAGTGTCCGAGCTCGACCGGCGTCACGGCAGCTCAGGCAAATTCGAGGATCACGGCGTCGACATTGAGGCTGTCGCCCGGCTTGGCCAGGACCTTGGAGACCTTGCCGTCGCGCTCGGCCTTCAGCACGTTCTCCATCTTCATCGCCTCGACGATGCAGAGCGCATCGCCGGCCCGCACGTCCTGTCCTTCGGCGACCGCGAGCGACACCACCATGCCCGGCATCGGGCAGAGCAGAAACTTCGAAGTGTCGGCCTTCTCCTTGACGAGCATCAGCGCGGCAAGCTCGGCTTCGCGCTCGGTCAGCACGCGCACCGAGACTTCGACGCCCTCATAAACGATGTCGTAGCCGTTGAGGATCGGGCGGATTTGCACGAAGGCGGGCTTGCCGTCGATCGTGCCCTTCCACACGGGATCGCCGAACCACCAGTTCGAGGCGAGATTGATCGTCTTCACTCCCCCCTCGAAGATGACCGTGAACGGTCCCTCGACGCCGCCCACAACCGTGACCCGCTCGGCGGCACCGGCGATCTCTATGATGCGCACTTCGGCGAACTGCACCGGCTCGCCGTGCATTTGCTGGGTGATGGCGCGACGGCGCTGATTGCTCATATGGTCGATGGTGGCGGCAATCGCGACGATCGCGTCACGCTCATCGCCAGTCGGCAGCGGCGGCTTGAAGCCGCCGGGAAATTCCTCGACGATGAACTTGGTGGAGAGCTGGCCCTCCCTCCACCTCTTGTTGCGCATCAGCACGGAGAGGAAGGGAATGTTGTGGCGGAATCCGTCGATGGCGAAGGCGTCGAGCGCTTCGCCCATATGCTCGATGGCCTCAAGCCCTGGTCGGCGCATGGGTGATCAGCTTGGCGATCATCGGGTCGTAATAGACCGAGATCTCGCCGCCCTCGACGACGCCTGAATCGAGCCTGGTGGTGATGCCCGTCGACCGTGGTGCCCTCGCGCGGCGGCTTATAGCGGATCAGCCGCCCGGTGGACGGCATGAAGTTCCGCACCGGGTCCTCGGCGTAGATGCGCGCCTCGATCGCAGAGCCCTCGAGCTTCACGTCCTTCTGCTTGAGCTTGAGCTTCTCGCCGGCGGCGACGCGCAGCATCGCCTCGACAAGGTCGAGCCCGGTGACGAGCTCGGTGACCGGATGCTCGACCTGAAGCCTCGTGTTCATTTCGAGGAAATAGAAGTTGCGGTTCTTGTCGACGATGAACTCCACCGTGCCCGCCGTGTCGTAGCCAACGGCCTTGGCCAGCGACACGGCTTCCGCGCCCATGGCGGCGCGGGTCTTGTCATCGATGAACGGGCTTGGCGCCTCCTCCACTACCTTCTGATTGCGGCGCTGGATCGAGCATTCGCGCTCGCCGAGATGGATGACGTTGCCGTGCTTGTCGCCAAGCACCTGGATCTCGATATGGCGCGGCTCCTCGATGTATTTCTCGATGAACACGCGGTCGTCGCCGAAGCTCGACTTCGCTTCCGACTTCGAGGAGTTGAAGCCCTCCTCCACTTCTTTCCGGCTATAGGCGATGCGCATGCCCTTGCCCCCGCCGCCGGCCGACGCCTTGATCATCACCGGATAGCCGATCTCGTCGGCAATCTTGGCAGCCTCCTTGGCGTCCTTGATCACCCCGAGATGGCCTGGCACGGTCGAGACCTTTGCCTTGGCGGCAAGCTTCTTCGACTCGATCTTGTCGCCCATGGCCTCGATCGCCTTGACGTTCGGGCCGACGAAAATGATGCCGGCCTTGGCGAGCGCCCTGGCGAAGGCTGCGTTCTCCGAGAGAAAGCCGTAACCAGGATGGATGGCGTCGGCGCCGGTCTCCTTGGCGGCAGCGATGATCTTGTCGATGTCGAGATAGGATTGGCTGGCGGCGGCCGGGCCGATACGCACAGCCTC
The DNA here is from genome assembly GCA_963740805.1 of uncultured Alphaproteobacteria bacterium. GTDB lineage: Bacteria > Pseudomonadota > Alphaproteobacteria > Rhizobiales > Methyloligellaceae > Methyloceanibacter. The sequence continues at coordinate 703,125 of CAVUFL010000007.1, forward strand.
GTCCGCCATGTCCACGTGAAGCGCGTCGCGGTCGGCGTCGGAATAGACCGCGACCGTGGGGATGCCCAGCCGCCGCGCCGTCCTCATGATGCGGCAGGCGATTTCACCCCGATTGGCGATGAGAAGCTTGGCGAACATGGCTGGACCCCGCTCTGCCCGGCTCTTCTAGAGGCTCGTTGGGAGCGAGTAAACCGGTGACTATTCTGCCGCCGGGTTGAGCGGCTTCCGCTTGGGAGGCTTGCGACCCTTGCGGCCGCCATTCTCCCCGGACGAAGCGGCTGCCGCCGCGGCCGAACTGAAGGCCAGGACCTCGGCCGAATGTGCCTCTGGCTGCGGCGTTTCGTTCACGACCTTGGCCAAGGCATCGGCTATTGCCTGAGGATCGTGGGGGGCTGCCGCCGCAGGCGTGGCGGCCATCGCCAGGGACGGGAACGCCAGCCTCGGCACCCGCCGGCAGACCCTGCTCGGCTTCGCGCGCCCGCGCCTTCTGATAGTCCTTGGCGAGGAAGGTGTACACCGCCGGCGTGACGAACAGGGTGAACAGCGTGCCGATGGTCATGCCTGCGGCGATCACCACGCCGATATCGAAGCGGCTCGCAGCACCCGCGCCCTTGGCGATCAGCAGCGGCACCATGGCCACGACCATGGCCGCCGTGGTCATCAGGATTGGCCTGAGCCTGATGGCGGCGGCCTCTTCGATGGCCTGCGCGGCGGCTCAAATCCCTTCTCTGCCTGCAGCTTGTTGGCGAAGTCCACCATCAGGATACCGTGCTTGGAGATGAGCCCGATCAGGGTGACGAGCCCGATCTGGGTATAGATGTTGATGGTGGCGAGCCCGGCATTGAGCGGGATGAGCGCCCCGAAGATCGAGGTCGGCAGCGCGACGAGAATAATGAACGGGTCGCGGAAGCTCTCATATTGCGCGGCGAGCACCAGGAAGATCACGATGAGCGCGAAGATGAAGGTGTAGACGAGCGTGCCGCCTTCCTGCACGAACTGCCGGCTCTCTCCTTGGAAATCGAACGAGAAACCTTCCGGGAAATTTGCCGCCTTCTCTTTGAGGAATTCGATCGCCTCGCCTACCGTGCGGCCAGGGAAGGGTACCGCCGACAGCGTGGCCGAATTGAGCTGCTGGAAATTGGTGAGCGCGTTCGGTTGCACCGTCCTGGTTATCGAGGCGACGTTCGACAGCGGCACGAGCGTGCCCGACGCCGTGCGGATCTGATAGCGCGTGAGCCAGCTCTCGTTCAGGCGATAGTCGCGCGGCACCTGCGGGATCACGCGATAGCTGCGCCCGTAAAGATCGAACAAATTCACATAGTTGCCGCCGAGCAGGGTGGCCAGCGAGCCGCCGATATCGGCCATGGAGATACCGAGCCGGTTCGCCTTGTCGTGATCGATGTGAAACTCGATCTGCGGCGTCTCGAAGCGAAGATCCGAGTCGGAGAAGATGAAGAGCCCGCTCTCGCGCGCCGACTTCTCCACGTCGGCGAGCACATCGGCGAGCTCTCTTGCGTCGCGCGTCGTGGTGATGACGAACTGCACCGGCGGTCCGCCGACCGAGCCCGGCAACGCCGGCGGCGAGAACGCGAGGGCTTGCGCCGTGGCAATGCTCGAGATGCGCGGCTCGAGCTCCTTCAGCACCTCTTTCTGGCTCCGCGTCCGCTCGCCCCAGTTCTTGAGCAGAATGCCGGCGAAGCCCTGATGCACGTCGCCCATGCCGTTGATGGTGAACACGTGCTCCTTCTCAGGCACGGTCGAGTAGACCTTGTAGAGCTGCTGGGTCGCGTCCTCGAGATAATCGAGATTGGCGTATTGCGGCGTCTTGACCAGGGTGAAGAGAATGCCCTGGTCCTCCTCCGGCGCGAGCTCCTTCTGCGTCGTCATATACATGAGGCCAGTCGCGGCGATCACGCCGCAGAGCACGAGCAGGGTCACCGGCCGGTAATTGAGCGTGCCGTGCAGCTTGCGCTGATAGCGGCCCTTCAGCCCCTCGAACATGCGGTCGAGGAAGGCGGTGAAGCGGCCGCCTCCCCCGCCGTTATGAGCCTTCAGCAGCCGCGAGCACATCATCGGCGAGAGCGTCAGCGCAATTACGCCTGAGACGAGCACGGCGCCGGCAAGGGTGAAGGCGAATTCCTTGAACAGAGCGCCGGTCAAGCCCGAGACGAAGCCGATCGGCGCGAACACCGCGGCAAGCGTGATGGTCATGGCGATGATCGGATAGACGATCTCGCGCGCCCCCATCAGCGCAGCTTCCATCGGGCGCTTCCCCTCCTCGATGTGGCGGTAAATGTTCTCCACCACCACGATGGCATCGTCGACCACGAGGCCAATGGCGAGCACGAGGGCAAGCAGCGTCATCAGATTGATGGAATAGCCGAGCGCAAGCAGGAGCCCGAGCACGCCGATCAGCGACAGCGGAATGGTGACGATCGGGATGATGGTCGACCTGAGATTGCCGAGAAACAGGAAGATCACCACGATGACGATGAGCGCCGCCTCGCTCAAGGTCTTCACCACCTCCCACAGCGAGGCGCGGATGAAACTGGTGGCGTCATAGGCGATGGTCGCTTCAAGACCAGCCGGCAATTCGCGTTGGACTTCCGGAAACGCCTTCCTGACATTGGTGATCACCGTGAGCGGGTTCGCCGTCGGCGTGGCATAGACGCCGATGAACACGGCCTTCAGCCCGTCGAAAACGGAAGAGGAGTTGGCGCTTTGCGGCCCGAGCTCGATCTCTGCCACGTCGCTCAGGCGGATCAGCGCGTCGCCGCGGTTCAGCACCACGAGCCGGCCGAAGGCCTCAGGATTGTCGAGCGAGGTCTTGGCGTCGATATTGGTCTGCACGAAATCGCCCTTCACCTGGCCTGGCGCCGAGGTGAAGTTGTTGCTGGCGAGCGCTGCACGCACGTCGAGCGGCGTCACGCCAAGCGCCGCCATGCGGTCCGGGTCGAGCCAGATGCGCATGGCGAAGATCTGGCCGCCAAGAATTTCGGCATTGGCCACGCCGTCGATGGTCTGCAGCTTGGGCTGCACCACGCGGTTAAGGTAGTCGCTGATCTGCGATGAGTTCATCACCTTCGAATTGAACGACAGGTACATGAGAGCGTAGCCCTCGCCCGTCTTCTTGGTGACGATCGAGTCGTCGGCCTCGCGCGGCAGAATGCCTTTCACCTGGGCGACCTTGGACAGCACGTCGGTCATCGCCCGGTCTGGATCGGCGTCGAGCTTAAGATTGAGGGTGACGGTGCTGACATTCTGGGTCGAGGTCGCGACCAGCGTGTCGATTCCTTCCGTGCTCGCCACCGCCTGCTGGATGGGCACGGTGATGAAGCCCTGAATGAGATCGGCGTTGGCGCCCGGATAAACCGTCATCACCGTGATGGTGGTGTTGGACAGCTCCGGGTACTGCCGGATCGGCAGCTTGAACCCGGCCTGCGCGCCGATGAGCAGGATCAATAGGCTCACCACACTGGCGAGCACCGGCCGCTTGATGAAGATGTCGGTGAAGGACATGTGGCTATTGCTTCGGCCGCTCCGCTTGTGGCGTCAGAGGCCGTGAATTGTCGATCTTGATGGCGGCGTCGGGGTGGAGCTTGAGCTGGCCGCTGGTCACCACCTGCTCGCCGGCCTTCACGCCTTCCAGAATCGCCACCTCGTCGCCTTGGCTCGGGCCGACGCGCACGAAACGCCGCTCGACGGTGAGCTGCGGCGCGGGCACCTCTACCTCGCCGACGCTTGCGGTCTTCTCAGGGGCTGGCGGACCCTCCTTCACCACCCAAACGCTGTCGCCATAAAGCCCATAGGTCACCGCGGTGCGCGGCACCGTCACGAGCTCCTTCGGCTTGCCTTCAAGCACCGCCACATTGGCGAACATGCCCGGCAGCAGCCGGTGGTCGGCATTGGGCAACCGTCCGCGCACCATCAGCGTGCGCGTGTCTTGTGCCACGCGGGCGTCGAAGGCCTCGATCGCGCCCTTGAACACCTGGCCCGGATAAGCATTGACGCCGAGCTCGATCGGAGCGCCGATCTTGAGCTTGCCGAGGTCGCCTTCCGGGACGGGAAAGTCGATCCAGATCGGGTCGAGCGACTGCAGCCAGACCAGCGGATCGCCAGCCTTCACATATTGCCCCTTCTCCACCCGGCGCAGGCCGAGCCTGCCGGCGAATGGCGCGGCGATGTTCTTTTGCGCGATCACGGCTTCCATGCGCTGCACCGCGGCCGCGGCGGTGTCACGCTTCGAGGTGGTCGTGTCGACGACCGCCTGGGACACGAATTCCTTTTTGACGAGACTTGCCTGCCGCTTGAGATCGGCATTCGCCTCGAGCAGAACGGCGCGGTTCTTGACGAGGTCCGCCTCTTCCACCGACGTGTCGAGCTCGACGAGCTTGGCCCCCTTCTCCACATCGTTGCCGCTCTCGAAATAGTAGTTCTTGACGATGCCCGGCGACCTCTGGAGACACGTCGACACCTTGGATGGCGATCAGCGTGCCGATCGACTGCACCCGGTCGATCCACTCCTTGGTGCCGGCGCGCTCGGCCGTAACCGTGGCGGCCGGAGGCTTCATCTTGCCCACGAACTCTTTGATCATCGCCGGCTTGAACACGAGATTGAAATAGCCGACCCCGCCGAGAAACAGGGCGACCAGGATGGCGGCAATGACAAAGCGCTTGATCATCGGTGTGCTGTATTTGGCTCGCGTCGAAGGCCGACGCGTCCCCTCCAGGGCCGACCCTAGCCATTGGAGACGGCAAAATTGCGCCCACTAAGTGGGGAAACCAGAACGGGATAGCAGGCCCTTTGTCTTTTGCAAACCGACTTGATTGTCATGTTTTCGCCGCGCGCAGCCCCTTAGCTTCCGGCGTGCCGGCGGGGATTACACATGTTCGTGATCCAGGGCGACGGCGAGCGCCTCTCCATGGCCTACATGGATGTGCCGCCCAAAGGTGATTCGAATGCCCAGCATCGACGGCAGCAAAAAGCAGAGAGAACTGAGGAAATGCCATGACCATTACCCTTTACGAACTTCAACCCTCGCCGCATGCAAGGAAAGTGCGGCTGCTCGCTGCCGAGCTCGGCATTCCCTTGAACAAGGTGCCGGTCGATCCGCGCATCGGCGAGACGCGCACCAGCGAGTTTCTCGCCAAGAACCCCAACGGCCGGGTGCCAACTCTCGAAGAGGATGGCTTCGTCCTCTGGGAATCGCCGGCGATCCTCAAATATCTCTCGGCCAAGCAGCCCGAGCGCTGCCTCTGCGGCGCCGATGCCAAGACCCAGGCTCTGGTCGATCAATGGATCTGCTGGTGGGTCGGCGGGCCTGAAGCAGCCATCGACGCGCTCGCCTGGGAGATGCTGATCAAGCCGAAGGTGCTCAATCAGCCAGGCTTCGATCCGGGCATCATGGGTGATGCCCGCGCCCGCCTTGACCGCTTCCTGCCCGTGCTCGACGACCAGCTTGCCGGCCACGACTACATCGTCGGCCCCCTCACCGTCGTCGATTTCCTCATCGCTCCGCGCTTCGAATTCAGCGCCCGCTCTCCTTGGCATCGACATCAGTCCCTACAAGAACATCGATGCCTGGCTCGAGCGGATGCGCGCCAAGCCCTATTGGAAGGACGCCTGAGGCAAGAGGTCAGCGCGCTTCCTTCTTCGACTTCTTCACCACGAGCTTGCCGTTCGCTGCGGCAGTCTTCGGCTTCGTCCGTCGAACGGGCTCCGGCCGCGCCTCAACCATTTTCTTCGCCGCAGGCTTGATCGACTGCTTGGCGATGCTCGGTTGCTTCACCTCCTCGACTTGCGGTTTGGCAGCCGGAGCCGAGACCTTCGGTGCCGGCTTCGGAGCCGGGCTTGCGAGTTTTACCGGCGCGCTTGCCGCCTTCGCCGCCGGGCGCGTCACCTTCGGAGCTGGGCCTGCGACCTTGGGAGTGGCGACCGTCGCCTTTGGCGCCACACTTGCCGGCTTTGCCACTTTCTTCGCAGGCTTGTGCGCTACCTCCATGGGCTCCGGAGCCGCCGCGACCGGCGGGATGGGCAAGGGCGCAAAGACGTCCGCGCATTGCAGGTTTCGGCAACAGCCGCGGAGCGGCTCCGCCGTTCAAGAGCGCCGCGACGCTCATGTGATACGGGACTCCTCGTATTGAGATGGTGCCCAGCCTCGGGCACGCGCTCATGCTTCACGCCGAGGCTCGAATTCGCGCCGCCGAACCAATCGAGAGCGCCGAGATACTGCTTCACCTTCTTGAACGCCGGCGGCAGCCCGACCACGGTCCCGAGCGTGGTGATGCGCAAGCGCTCGAACAGCGGGCTCTCGTCGCCCTCCGGATCCTCGACAAATCGTTGCAGCGCGTGGGCCACGACGAGCGAGCCCTTGCTGTGGGCGACGAGGTAGTCGAGCTTTGGCGGCCCAGCGAGCAGGATCTCGCAGAGCATCGCCGAGGCGTCGGTTTCGTCCGTGAGCATCGCGGCCGACATGGCTGGGCGCATGCGCTCGAAGAATTTCTCCATGGTGTATCTGATGCGGTCGACAGCGCCGAACGCGAACCAGCTGCCGAGCGCCTCGCTCATCACATCCGACAGGCCATAGCCGGTGACCATGCCGGCGACGTCGGTGTCGAGCGCATCGGCGACGTTACGGGCGAGCGCAGCGGTGCCGAGCGCCGAGCTGCCAACCCCGGCGACGGCGATGGCGCGGAGGGCCGGCCCCTCCTTGTGCATGAAGCGGAGCGCGCTCTTGTAATACCGGATCCGGCGATCGGAGTTGCTCGGCGGCACGACGATGATGCTGCCCTCGCGATCGACGAGCGGCGAGAGCTTCGCCTTCTCTTCAAGCGTGAGGCTTGCCGTGTCGTAGAAAAAGTTGTCGATGACGGCGTTGCGCTGCCGGTACGCGAAGAACGGCAGACCAGCAGCAAACTCTGTTGAAGCAGACATTTGATTCTCCCCGCTGAATTGATTCTCGCAAGCTTAGACCCTGAATGCGACATGACAAGTCCGGCGCTGCACGTTTGCTAGGCAGCGCTGCTCAAAAGGAAGGCCGCAACAGTTGCGAGCAGTCGCAGCACAAGATTGCGGTTTGGCGCTCACCCCCGTGGCCTAACCGCCGGTGAGCCAGTTCCGCATGCGCTTCCATATAGACTCGTGTGGTGCTGACGGCGCATCTGGAGGATCTGCTTGCGCGGACCAATCGGACGATTTGGGGAGGCCTTTCAGGTTGGGAGCGTAGATCCAGCCGCTTTCCGAACTTTCCGCGTTAGTGACCTTTACCCAGCGGCGCCTCTGTTCAAGAACTTTGAGCTCGGTGTCCTTGGCAATCACGCTGATGATCGTCGCCGACGACGTAGGGCCATCGCGAAGATTGACGGAGGTCGAAGTCCGGACCGAATTCGCGCCGTCACCAGCTTTCTCCGTTTGCCCGCCATCGCTTGGCGCGAGTTTCGCCGGGTCGGCCCTTTCGCTTGGCGCTGCTCGCTTCACACTGTCGCTTGGCGCTGACTGCTCGGTATCCTCGTCGACGGCATTGAGTGCCTGCGCGCCGCCGGTCGTGCCGTCCGCGTCCGCTGCCGTATCTTGCGTCGTTTGTTCGGCCCGCGCTTCTTTGATCGCTGGTTCTGGATCGCTGCCGGGAGGCGGCGTTTCGGGCGCAGGCTCCGGCTTGGGCGCCACCCGCAATGTGGTTTCCGCCGCAGCAACGATTTCGCCTGCGGGATCGACCAGCTGGATTTGCAATCTCGCATCGCCGCTCGCCGCATCCGGCACGACAAGATGCAGGTCGCCGATCTCGTCGGGTTGCAAATTCCATCCCGCCGCGCCGTAGGGCCGGCCACTCGACAAGGTGGCGCCAGCCGGCAGTCCGCTAATGGCGATGGCGCTGCGGAAGGGCACGCCTTCGGTACCGTCGAGTGCGATCGGCAGGACGATGTCAGCTCCGGCATTTGCCTCAAGGATGGAAGGCGCGGTCAATGACGGCGCAAGCTTGGCCACTTCCTTGGGGCGCGCGTCAGGGGTCGCGATCTTGTCTTCGCGAACCGGCGATTCGACTTTCGTTTCCGGGGTCCACATAGCCGGCAGCCACACGAAGGCGGCGACGGTCAGGTTCGGCAGCAAGGCAAGAAGAACGAGAGCGGCGATCAACGCACGCGGGCTGCCGGCAATCCTGTTCAACAAGCGTTTCGCCGGCGCCGGCTCTTCGACGCGCCGGTCCCGTGGCAGAGGACCCGATAGAACGCGCGGAGCTGAGCGGGTAGCAATCTGCGGCGTGCGCAACGGCACGTCCCCCATCGTTGGGCTCGGTACGCGCTGCGTGGTCGAGCTTCTCGGCAAAAGCCACTCGCCTCGTTTACAAGAGTACTAGGAGCGAAGCTGGATCGCCAAAACGCTGAAATCCCTCATGCTTTGGAACTGATGAAGCCCAAAAGCGGCATGGTAGAGGCTGCCGATTGGCGAAATGGCCCCATGCGTGGCCAATCTGCGTCCTGCGGATATATCCCGTAACGGCGAGCTCACCGCCTCTTGGCGCGCTTGATGGTCCGCGTCGCGAGAGGCCCAGGGAGCGCGCGCAGAGCTTCGGCCTCGAGCTCCTCCCGGCGAGAATGCAGAAACAGCACCCAGGTGAGCGATCGCGGCCACGCCGGCTACGGCCAAGGCCACCGCCGCAGGCCTGGTCAGATGCTCGATCTCTTCACCGAGCGTGTAGGCCCCGAGGCCAAATACCGTCGCCCAGAGAATGGCGCCGGCGGCGTTGAAGAAGAAAAAGCGCGGCCACGACATGCGATTGACGCCGGCAAGAAGCGCCGCCAAAACCCTGAGCAGCGCAATGAAGCGGCCGAAGAAGACAATCTTGCCGCCATGCCTCTGGAATAAATATTGTCCGACTTTGATGCGTGGCTCGGTCAAACCCACATAGCCTCCATAGCGCACGAGCAGGCGGAAGCCGATCTCTCTGCCGATCCAATAGCCGATATTGTCGCCGACGATGGCGCCTGCCGCGGCAGCGGCGATGACTTCGACGATATTGAGGTCGCCGGTCTTGCCTGCGTAAATTGCCGCAGCGATCAGGATCGCCTCGCCGGGCACAGGCAAGCCCATGCTCTCCAGACAAACCACCCCGGCGACCGCAAACGAGCCATATTTCATGAGCAGGGTTGTTGGACCAATCACGGGCTTCCTCTTCGTCGTTAACTGCGATAGTGGAAGGCGCTCCCGGCAGCCCTTTGGGCCGGGATTTGACCGATTTCCGCCATCATCTTAGGCGAAGCGCAAGCGAGAAGAGTTTGCGATCAGCATGACACCTGCCGACGGGGCCTTCAGGCCAGGTGCCAGCCGAACGCTGTGAATGACGTGGTCTCGGCTAGTGAGGTTGAGTGACGTGAGAGCCAGATATCTTACCGTTGCCTATGTTGCAATTTCCGCCTTCATCCTCATTTCGGTTCCGGCCATTGCGGCCGTTACCGAGCGGGTTAAGCAGGATTGTCGTGGGGACTATCAGCGCTATTGCAGCGAGTATGCTGTCGGCAGCGAGGCGCTGCGTGCCTGCATGTCACGCTCCATCAAGAAGGTGTCAAATGTGTGCGTGAGGGCTCTGGTCGATGGCGGCGAGATGTCAAAGGCGCAAGCCGATCGCCTGCGCAAGCCCACGACCAGCAAGCACGTGACCCACAAGCGCACCTATCACAAGCGCACGACGAAAAAGCGCACCACAAAGCGGTGAGCGCATCACGGCCGGCAGCCTTTGCTGCTCAGTCGTCGCATCTCAATCGCCGAGGAAGCCGCTCAGCGAGCCGGCAATATCGTTGCCACTCGCGGTCCGCCGCGACAGAGAAGATGACGAGGCGCTCGCCTCCTCGCCTTCCGGCTTCTTAGGCTCAGGCGGCGGCACGGGGAAGCCTGCGGCGCTGCCGAACAGAGCGGTCGCCATCTTGTTGTCGAGGCCGTAGACGTCGGCGAAGGTCGAAAGCTTGCCCGCGTCGTCGACCACCGCGGTGAAATAGGTGAGATGCACCGGGATCTTGTGCTCGAGCGTGACCGGGCTCTGCGCGCTTCCGTCCCACAACTCCTTGACCTTGCTTGCCGGCCACCCATTGCCTTCGGCAAGAAGCACCGCCGCGAATTGTTGCGGCTTCTCCATGCGAATGCATTCATGCCCGATCATGCGCACCGGCTGCTTGAAGTATTTCTTCCGCACCGGGAGCGTGTCGTGCATGTAGACGGTGTGGCGGTTGGGGAACAGGAATTTCGCCTTGCCGAGCACGTTTTGCGGCCCCGTCCTCTGCAAGAAAGTGTAGCTGAGAATATTGCCGCGGCTCCAATTGACGCGTGCAGGGTCCACCGGACTGCCGTTGTAGCTCACCGAGAGCTTGTGCACTCTGAGGATCGAGAAGTTCCCTTCGCGCAGATGCGGCAGGAGGTTCTCAGTCACCACCGTCTCCGGCGCGATCCAGTCGGGGTTGAACACCACGGTCGCCATTTCGGCGGTGAACACCGGGGTGGCGTAGCCGATGGTGCCGACCAGGGTCTTGTCGGCGTAGATCGTCTTTCCGTCCTTGACCACGTAGAGCATGAACTCCGGCGAGTTGTTCCAGACATAGACGGAGCCGAGATCCTCAGGCATCCAGCGCCAGCGCTCCATGTTGATGACGATGCGCTTGACGTCCTTGTCGTCGGCCGCTTGCTTCGCAGCCCCCTCCCCGTCCGGCCCACGGGCTTCGAGCAGCGCCTGGCGCAGCCGCGCAAACTGCTCGTGCTTGGGATGGAGCGACTGAAGATATCGATCAGGCGCCGGGGCAGCTTCGATCTCGCTCAACACCGCCTTTGGATCGCGCAAATGCGGCGCCTGGTCGAAGAGCTCGCTGATCTCCGCCGGGTTGAACCGTCCGCCGCGGGCAAAGCGGGCATATTTCAGAACGGCGAGGTCGAGCTTGATCTCGGCGTTTGCCTGGTCGTCCGGCGTCGCGGGCAGCGCACCGGCCGGCGGCAGATCGAAGGCGGCAGCGTCAAGGCCCCAATCGTCGGCCTTGCCGATCTCGAACAGGGCCGCCTGCCCCCGCGCCGAGAAGCCCATCTCCGTCACCCATAACGGGGCTGCGGTCCTCGTTGCATAGAAGGCTTGAAGGGCGGCGAGATCGTCGGCGTTGGCGCCTTTGCTGACGGAAGGGTCGGCAAGCTTGGCGCGGATGCCGGCGATGACCGGGTTTGCCTCTGGCTGCGACGCCTCGGCCGCTGGCGGCTGGTTCGCAGGCGCGGCCAGGGGCTGCGGCGAGGCCGGCGCCGGAGCGGGCTGGGCGGGTGCTGCCGGAGCTTGCGCGCGCGCAATCTCGCCGGGCGCCAAGGCAAACGCTTGAGCCGCGCAAAACAGGACGGCGATGAGGTAACCCCCGCGCATCCCCTTAACCCCTCCGATAGGAGGGAAATTAGCCCGAGAAGGCGCCCTTCGGCCACCCCGATTTGCGGGTCGGCGCTCCCCTCCCGAAAAAGGTCGCGCGGTACTACGCGGCGCCCTTGAGCTCTTCATCGATTTCCGCGATGGCAGCCTGCAGCTCCTCGATCTGAAGGGCCGTCTGCTCGTCGATCGGTGGCGGCTGATCGGGAATGATCGATCTGCCCGGAGTGTAGAGGGCATCTCCCCTGTCGGTCAGACTCTGGAGCTGTTTCTCCAGCTCCGCACGCTTTTCCATGAGGCTCTTTGTTTGTTCGGCACTCATTTCTTGTTCCTCCCCATTTGCCCTTCTGATGAAGGCCCGACTGTCGTCTCCCCATTACATTACCGTTCTATGACAGTTCATCGCCTTACATCGAGATTGAGAGTCTCGACGTTGATCGCCATCAAGGACGCGATCCGTTCCCGCGGGCAAACCGATCCATATTCTAGAGGACCACGACATGCTTGAACCAGGATTGGCAGGGACCAAGCCGCGGGCAGAGCGCGGCGCGACGATCGCTGCGCGCGAACTCCTGCAGAGGCGCGAACCGGCGCTGCCGAAAAAGGTGAAGATCGCCGTCCGTCACCTCAACTTCTATTACCAGAACGGCAATCAAGCGCTGAAAGACATTTCGATGCCGATCTACGCAGAGAGCGTAACCGCCCTGTTCGGGCCGTCAGGATGCGGCAAGTCAACCTTGATCAGGATCTTCAATCGAATCTACGACCTCTATCAAGGCCAGCGCACCGAAGGTGAAGTGCTGCTCGACGGCGAGAACATCCTTGCAGAACATCAGGACGCGGCACTGCTCAGAGCTCGGATTGGAATGGTGTTTCAGGCGCCGACACCGTTCCCCATGTCGATTTATCAGAACATCGCCTTCGGCATCGGCCTCTATCGCACACTACCGCGCGGCGAACTTGATGACGAGGTCGAGTCGGCTCTTCGCCGCGCCGCACTCTGGGACGAGGTGAAGGATCACCTTGCGCAAGACGGCCTCTCTCTGTCGGGAGGTCAGCAGCAGCGGCTGTGCATCGCGCGCGCCATCGCTATTCAACCGGAAGTTCTGCTCCTCGACGAGCCTTGCTCTGCGATCGATCCTGTCTCATCGGCGAAAATCGAAGAGACGATAGACGAGCTGAAGCAGGATCATACCATCGTCATCGTGACCCATAATTTGCAGCAGGCGGCACGAATCTCCGACTTTGCCGGCTTCATGTATCTCGGCCAGCTGGTCGAGTTCGAGACCGCGCAACATATGTTCCTCACGCCCAAGGATCCGCGCACGCAGCAATTCATCACCGGGCGCTTCGGCTAGCGCGGGAGCCCCGAAGCTGGACTGGGGCGGAAAAGGCACGCTGACCGAGATCAGGAGCCGCTCTTCTTGGCCGTAGCGTCGCCGTCGATCTCGCGGAGCTTGCTCATAAGATCGTTGAGCGACGACCGGCAAAAAACGCCGGGATCGATCTTCTGCGTCTCTGCCATCATCTTGTACGCGACCTTGTTGTTGGCGAGCGCCTGCTTCATCAATTTCTCTTTGTTGATCGCAGGATCGCGGCGCAAATAGTAGGCCTCGATCTTGGTCAGGGCATCCTTGGCCTTGGCGACGTCGGCTGCTGTAAGGCGGTGGTGATCGGAGCAGTTTTTCACCACCTGGTAGTCGGTATAGTAGGTCTTCAAATAGACCCCGAGATGGGTCGAGGCCTGGGCCGAGAGCGACAGCAGGCCGGCGCAAGCAGCGAGGCAAAATCGATAGGCCAGTTGGGACATGGTCATATCCTTCGGAAAGGAGCGTCTTAGCGCCGACCTTACCCCTCGTCTACAACGGGATGTGTCGCACGTCTTCCAGGGGGCCCCGACCTGCTTGTTGCGCGGCTCCGACCGTCCGCCAGCCCCGCTCCCGCAAAAGGCAGATAGGCAGGCGATCTCTGGGAGCCTGCTCCTGCGCTCGTCCCTTCATCTCGTCTAAGAACGAGCGTAGGTTTGTGTCGTATTGCTCAAGTCATGCGAACCCGACCTTTTCCACCGCCGCTGACGCATAAAGGCCATGCTCAAGATCGCCGAAAGATGGTTTGAGCTTCGTCGGATCGATGAAGACATCACTCTCATCTTCGAGCCGCACGTCGTGCCGTTCCTTCGCTGTAACATCTGGCATGTGCGCGGACGCGATCGCGACCTAGTGATCGATACGGGGATGGGCGTTGCAAGTCTTCGCGAGTTCGCAAAAGACATTCTCGCCAAGCCTGCGACCGCCGTCGCAACCCACGTACACATCGACCACATCGGAAATCATCACGAATTCGAGGAGTGCCTTGTGCATGCGTGCGAGGCTGACGGGCTCGCGCGCCCAGTAGGCGAGCACACGCTAGCCGGACCAGACTTCGATCCAACCAACGTCGCTACCCTGCTCGTGCCGCCTGTCGACGGATATGAAATGGCAGGGCCGATGCTGACGGCTCTTCCGGCCGCGGACTTCGACATGCGAAGCTTCAGACTTCGCGCGGCCCGGGTCACCCGCATCGTAGAAGAGGGAGATATCGTCGATCTTGGCGATCGTTCCTTCGAGGTCCTGCATCTCCCCGGGCACTCGCCAGGGTCCATCGGGCTCTGGGAGGAACGCACCGAGACCTTATTCTCAGGCGACGCTGTTTACGACGGTCCTCTCGTCGACAACTTGCATCACTCGAATGTGGCTGATTACGTGCGGACGATGCTGCGATTGCGCGAACTTCCTGCGCGGATCATTCATGCCGGCCACGAGCCGAGCTTCGGACGCGAGCGTCTCATTGCACTCGCCGATGCTTATCTGGAAAACGCGGAGAAGCAGGCGTAGGGCCGGTATTCACCATTCGAGGATGAACATGGGCGGCTTTTAGGCTTTTACTCCGGAACGTAGATGCCTTTGGCTCGGCAGTACTCTCTGACTGCGGGCTGTTCCTCCTCGCTCTCGGCAACTCTGATGGGTAAGAACTCCGTCGAACTGCCCTTTGGTGTCGCAAACATGCCCACGAAGCTCTTGCCGTTGACGTAACCACAGACGATCAGTTCATCCTGATTGCTCATACCTGCTCTGTAGCTTCGCCCAAACTGGCAGACGCGGGGTCTTTCAAACTTTGAGCGATTCCTTTCTGCACGAGTTTGATCTGGGGCGAAGTCAAAGTAAGGGGAGCGAGCGGCCCATGAAATGGCAAGCTCGGAGCATCCTCCCCGTATTCTCGTTCCGCACAGTTTGCGAATGCCAGAGCAGCAACAATCGTGATCCGCAACAACATCGTTACCCTCCTTTCCCCGTTTATCCGAAGGCGACGCTGTAGCTAAGTTAGTGCCAATTGCGGCGGCTCGAGGTTCGGCGTTAGAATTCAGTTATGAGGCGCCTGGGTCTAGCACTCTTGCTTTCCGGTTTCGCTGCAAGTGGCGCGATCGCCGGTAGCAATTTGTCCTCTTGCTTAGACCCGTCCACAACCCTCGATGCGGGAGGAGATGTTTCCGACAAGGAATTAGCTGCTGCACGACAAGCCTGTGCGCACTTGCAACAGTCCGGCTTGGACGCGGGAACCCGCCTCAGGGTTGACCATGCTGCCTCAACGCTAAGCGACGAGCAGCAACACCGTCAGGCCTCGCACCGTTGAACTAGCTACCTAAAGATGAGTTCTAAGTTCCACAAAGAAGAAGCCCCGGCGTGTGAGCTGACGATCCAGAGCATCGCCTACCTGACGACGTAGACAATTCTTCTTGCGGCAGGCTCGACCACCACCCTTTGGCCGTTGATGTAGGAATAGACGTAAGGCGACGCCGGGATGGGATAGACCGGAACGGCAGCAGGCAAGGACGCCCCGACCATCACTTCGCCGTCGACGAACACGGGTTGAACCACCTGCTGCGTCACGTAGGACAGAACTTCAGGCGCCGGCAGGATCGGCTCGACCAGCGCCGGGGTCGGCACCATGGCGCCGACCGGCGGTGTTGCGACAACCACGGCCCCCGCGGTCGGCATCACGATGGGAATGCCGAGCTGGGCGCCGGACACTTGCAGATTGGTCGGTTTGCCGCCGGCGTCGGTGACGAGATAAGGCGCGGAGGCCCAGCCCGTGACATTACCCACCACGACGCTGCACCAGGAATAATCCTGAATGCACCCGGTGACCGGAAACCGCGTGTTGGCCGGCATTTGAGCCACCACCCCATATTGGAAGCCGGGACCGCTGCGCACATTGAGGTGACCGGTGGGGGAAAAGACGGCTGGCACCGCAAGCGCCGAGCCAGCAATGAGGGCGGCGCCGATGAGCGACGCGAGACCGATCATGACATGCGTGCGTTTCATTCTGATGCTCCCAATTGAAGGTCCATTTGACCACAACATTCAGCTCGTTCAGGATGTATCCGGCAATCGTGGTCGAAGCTCAAGGGACAACCCATGAAGATTTTACAACAATTGTTGCTTGCCACAGCCTTGCGTCATCGTGCCGAATTTGGCGTTCGCAGACAATCACCAACTTGCACGCGAGCCGCACGGCATCGACACCCCTACCCCTGAGAGTTCTCCGCCACAGCCGGCGGCGCCCACGCAGAAGATCACCATCTACACGGCGAAGACCATCGTCACGCTCGATCCAGGCACGCCGACCGCCGAGGCCGTGGCGGTGATGAGCGGCAAGATCCTCGGTGTTGGCACGCTCGACGAAGTGAAGGGCTGGGTCACCAACCAGGAGGTCGAGATCGACCGGCGCTTTGAAGATGCGGTGATCATCCCGGGCCTCATCGAAGCGCACATGCACCCGCAGATTACCGGCGTGCTGTGGCTCGGCGCCTATGTGGGCCGGTTCGACCGGACGGCGCCCGACGGCACCCTCGTAAAGGGAATGGAGACCAAACAGGCCGTCCTCGACCGGCTCAAGGAGGCGGCCGCCAAACTGCCGAACGACGGAAGCTGGCTGGTGGGCTGGGGCTATCAGCCGGAGTTCTATGCCAACTCACCGCTCACCCGCGCCGACCTCGATCCGATTTCCAACGGCCATCCGGTCTTCGTCGAGAACCTGTCGATGCATATCTACTACGCCAACAGCAAGGCGTTCGAGATTGCCGGCATCGGCGACGACACCGACGTCGTCGGGATCATCAAGAAGGACGGCAAGCCGACCGGCGAGATCGAGGAGATCAAGGCTGCTCTTGCTTTCGCCTCGAAACTCCCGCCGCTCGATGCCAAGACGTTGCTCAAGGCGACATGGGGCGCCGCCGAGCTCGCGCATCGTGTCGGCGTGACGACCTTTGCCGATCTCTCCTTCGGCAGCATTCCGGGCGGTTACAAAGCCTATCAGACCGTTGCCGCCGACCCCAACTTCCCGGTGCGCATCATTCTCAATCCGATCATCCAAGTGTTCGAAAGCCCGGAGGTCGCGGCCAAGGGAGGGCTCGATGCCCTCACCGAGTGGCACAAGGCCGATACCGACCGCCTCAGCTTCGGCGGCGTCAAGTTCGTCGTCGACGGATCGATCCAAGGCTACACCGGCCTGTTTCAGTGGCCGTTTTATTACAAGACGTTTGCCAACGGGGTCGCGAACATCTCGCAAGACGAGCTGACCAAGGGGGTCACCGAGGTGCACAGACGCGGCTTTCAGGCCGTGATCCACACCAACGCCGATGAAGCGACGGAAATGGCGCTCAACGCCCTGACCGAAGCACAGCGCAAATACCCGCAACCGCCAACCAGGGATCGGCTCGAGCACAATCAATATGTGACGCAAAGCCAGCTGATCCGAATGAAGGGGCTCGGCGTCGCCACCAACCTCTTCACCAACCACATCTATTACTGGGGCGACCTGCACTATTCGACATTCGTAGGTCCGGACCGGGCGGAAGACATGAACCCGGCGGGAAGTGCGCAGCGCCTGGGCATTCCCTTCAGCATGCATTCGGACGCCTCGGTCACACCGGTCGACCCGCTCTTCTGCATGTGGACAGCGACGGCGCGCAAGACCATGTCCGGCCGCGTGCTGGGCGAGGCCGAACGCATCACCATTCCGCAAGCGTTGCACGCGGTGACCCTCGGCGCCGCCTATTTGCTTGGGCAGGATGACAAGAAGGGCTCGATCAAGACGGGCAAGCTCGCCGACTTCACCGTTCTCGACCGCAATCCACTCGACGTCGCCTCGCCCGACGAGTTGAAAGACATCAAGGTGCTTGGCACCGTCATGGGCGGCAAAGCCTTCCCGGCTGGTCCGCTTACTGAGACCGTGCCTGCCGACAAGGCGCCGTAGCCAAAGGCGGGCACCGCATCTGATCGGCGGCGTGGCGCGGGTCAAAAGACCCGCACCACTCTTGCGCGACAGCTAGGCCGCAGCCGATTTCACGAATTCCTTCGGCACCGAATCGATCGTCTTCAGGATTTGCGAAGCGATCTGGTAAGGGTCGCCTTGCGAGTTTGGACGGCGGTCTTCCAGATAGCCCCTGTAGTCGTTCTTGATGAAGCTGTGCGGCACGCGAATGGAAGCACCGCGGTCGGCCACGCCGTAGGTGAAATCGGTGATCGCGGCGGTCTCGTGCTTGCCGGTCAGCCGCATGTGGTTGTCCGGTCCGTAGACCGCGATGTGATCGTCCTTGGCGGCTTTGAACGCCTCCATCAACGCCTCGAAATAGGCCTTGCCGCCGGTCTCGCGCAAATAGACCGTCGAAAAGTTGGCGTGCATGCCTGAGCCGTTCCAGTCGGTCGCCCCGAGCGGCTTGCAGTGATACTGGATATCGACGCCGTATTTCTCGGTCAGCCGCTCCAGCACATAGCGGGCCATCCACATCTCATCGGCTGCTTTTTTCGAGCCCTTGCCGAAGATCTGGAACTCCCACTGGCCCTTGGCCACTTCGGCGTTGATGCCTTCGTGGTTGATGCCGGCAAAGAGGCAGAGGTCCAGATGCTCCTCGACCATCTTGCGGGCGATGTCGCCGACGTTCTTGTAGCCGACGCCCGTGTAATAGGGGCCCTGCGGGGCGGGATAGCCGGTCTCAGGGAAGCCAAGCGGACGGCCATCCTTGTAGAAGAAATATTCCTGCTCGAAGCCGAACCACGCGCCCGGATCGTCGAGGATGGTTGCGCGCATGTTCGAGGGGTGTGGGCTCCCGTCGGGCATCATCACCTCGCACATCACAAGGACGCCGTTGGTGCGCGCGCCGTCGGGATAGACCGCGACCGGCTTAAGGACGCAATCCGAGCTGTGCCCTTCGGCCTGCTGGGTCGAGCTGCCGTCGAAGCCCCACAGCGGAAGCTCCTCAAGCGTCGGTAACGAATCGTAGTCTTTGAGCTGCGTCTTGCCACGCAGGTTAGGCACAGGCTTGTAACCGTCGAGCCAAATGTACTCGAGCTTGTACTTTGTCATTGTCGGTTCTCTCTTGCTGATGACCCGGAAGCGCGAAACGCAAACGCCAGCGGTCGCCGGCTGCGGGCCGCGAACTGCCGAGGGAATTCAAAGCATTAAGCGTGCCAAGGAACGCGAACGGGAAGCGGACGCCACTCCCAAGGGGAAAATGCGTAGGCGTCGCCTCGCTTTGCGCTTCGTCCGCATACGGACTGAGAGCATCTGCCGCAGAAGAGTGCGAAATGAAAAGTGCCCAAAACACAGTCATTCCAATGATTTATTTGCGCAACGGGGGAGCAATAGCGCCGCCCTTGCATTATATGCGGTGCAAGCACAAGCGAATCAGATGACGTGAACAACGAAAAAAGGAGCCGCACAATGACGACGAGTCATGATCGTGGATCGGCCGAAATCTACCAGTTCCCTCCGCGTGGCCGCGTTCGCAGCCGGCGCTCGACGCGACCAGTCCAAATCCGTTGCCGAGCATCGCAATGTCGCGTCTGGCGACGACCACGTTCGGCGGCAACTGGTATCACGAGGAAGCAATTCAGGAAGCCGAGCGCGCCCGCAAGAGCTAGCGCATGCACGTTGCGTCCGGCTTTAGGCCGGCCGGCCTACCCCCTCGACAGAAAGGGCGCCTCGCAAGGCGGCGCCCTTAACGTTTGCATGGTGAAAGGCAATGTGACGGCTATTTGCCGGAGGCACAGCCGGAACAGGTGTCATAGCCCTCGGTGGCGAAGCGCCTGAAGTTCATCTCCCGCGGCGTCAATCATCGACATAGACCTCGACCACTTGCATCATGCCGAGATCCTCATGGTTCATCATGTGGCAGTGGAGCATGAACTTGCCGGTGAAATCGAGGAAGCGCGAGCGGAAGGAGATGTTGCCGCCGCGCGGCACAATTGCCGTGTCCAGCCAAATCGGCTCGGCCAGCGGTTCGCCGTTGATCTTGGTCAGCAACATGTCATTGACATGGATGTGGAAGACGTGGTCGTCGCCGGCATCCTGGTTGACGATCGTCCATTCCTCGACGGCGCCGAGGCGAACACGCTGATCGACCCGATCGGGATCGAAGGTCTTGCCGTCGATCAAGAACCTGAACTTCTGCCACTCAATCGTCCCGGGGCTCGTCGCTGAGAATGTGAGCACGCGGGTTCCGGTGATCTCATCGTCGCCGATGAGCTTTTCCAATAGGGGTGGAAGCTTGGCAGGGAGGCTCATCGGCAGCGGATCGCCTGCCACCACGAGGCGGGCGATCGGCCCGGTCGGGGAGGCATATCCCTGATCGTAGGGAACCCCCCGAAACGCATAGACTCCCGGCTTGCCAGCCTGGACCAAGACGTCCAGCCGCTGGCCGGGCGCGATCAGCATGGCATTCGGGTAGTCGGTCTTCTGATCGGGCTTTATCGGGACGTTTTGACCCATCCGCGCGAGGGGAATGCCGTCGCGCGCGATGGTATTCAGCACGTGCCCTTCCAGCTCCATGAAGATGTCGTCCTGCCAGCCGGCATGCAGGATGCGCCAGCGCTGCACCTCGCCGGGCCGCATGGTGATGGTCGGTTCGCGCACGCCATTTACGGCAAAGAAGCGCGCCGCTGTTTCGGGGAACAGCGTGCCGAAATCCTCAATCATGCCGAATTCGTCGAACACCGCCTCGGTCAGCACGAGGAGACGCTCCTGCGCGGCTGCGATCTCGGGAACATCGGCAAAATCGCCTTCGATGATCAGCGCGCCAACCGCGCCGCTCGCGATCTGCACGTCGGCCGAGCCATGCATGTGCGGGTGGTACCAATTGGTCCCGGGGATATGGTCGGACGGAATGGCAACCTCAACGTCATAGCTTTTCCCGGGCTCCATCGCGTGCATGACATTGTCGGAGATGCCGCTCGGACTGACATGCAGCCCATGGGTATGCAGGTTGGTGGTGTTGAAGTGATGCGGCAGCGAGTGGTCTTCCGGCGAGGGATCGCGGTTGGGAGGCATGTCATTGATCAGCTTGATGCGCAGCACGTCGCCCGGTTTTACGCGCAGAGTGGGTCCGGGCACAGTGCCTTCGTAGGTCCGCATATAGAGCCGGTGGCCACCGATATCCTTGTAGGCGTATTGCATGCGTAAGGTCGTGTTGAGCTCGCCATTCGCGGAGCTGCGGACTTCCGGTTCGACGAACGGCGCTCCGGGCGTGAACTCCTTCGCAGCCTCATCGTCACCGCCCGGTTCGTGATCGTGCGCTTGAGCCGCGCTGCCAAGCGGAACGGAGCAGGCAAGATTGGGAAGCAGCAACGCCGTCCCGACACCCAGTCCCGTCCGCATGAAGCCACGCCGCGAGAAATTCGAGCCAGACCTTTTGGAGCGCCTAGCCATATTTTCCCTCCGGCTACGGGATGGGCATCGCCAAAGACAATGGCCACGCCTGGGCATTGAGACCCCTCCGACATTGTCATTGCCCGGCTTGACCGGGCAATCCAGTAATCACGGCTTCAACTGTCTTGCGACTCCCATGGTTACTGGATGCCCGCCTGCGCGGGCATGACAAACGTGATGCCGCGATGCATTCGGCATCCGGGGATTGCGAGAGCGAGGACTTGCGGGGCGCCGAGCGGCCGCGATCCTACTGCAGTCTAGGGCAGCCTCTCGGCGCCCCCGCACGCGCTCAAGCAGCGCCAGCGATAGCGCAACCTGAACGCTTGCGGCGATATTGAAGCCTCGTTCCGCCGCCTTACCCTACGCAGTTGGCACAGACGCCTCGACGCGAAGCGTCTCACCCGATGACCGCCGGTTCCCACGGCGGTGGGCGGATCTTAAGACCCCCGAGGCCGTACCGTTACTCTGACGCGAGGTCACGGCTTGCTATCCACTTGGGCCGTGTCGTCCCCGCGCCTTCCTCGGGCGCCGCGACCCTCATCCCGAGAGGCAGACGGTCTGCAGCTCGTGTCCTCATGGACGAGGGATGGGTGGAGTTTAGCGCAGGCGAGAGCGACGGGGATAAAGGGTGCAGAGGTCTGCTTTGTGCCATGAGCAGACGTCGCGGCCGATATCGAGCAAGGCCTGACCGACTGGTCATCGATGGCCGACATCTTCAAAGGCGAAGCCATCGACGATGCGGCAAATCGCCCACTCCTCTGCGAGGCAGGAACCGATCAACCGGTTGCGGGCTTAGGGCTTGCGCCATGAATAGGAGGGCGCTCTCGGCATTCCACACTGCTGGTCTCCCGGCCGGTTCTTAGGTGTTGCCCTGAGTTATCTCTTTTCGGACGCGCATGAGCGCACGCCACCGGTTTGATCCGGTAGGCCCGCAATCAAGACGGAGACAGTCATGAGCATTATCGACCAAGCGCTGAAAGCCAACGAACGCTATGCGGAGACATATAATCCAAAGTGGGGGGAAGGGCCTCCGCGGCCGAAAATTGTGGTCGTGACTTGCATGGATCCCCGTCTTTCAGACCTTCCAGGAATTCTTGGGCTGAAGCACGCCGACATCGACGTGATCCGAACCGGGGGGCCAAACGTTACCGAGGATGTTCTGGCGGAACTGGTTGTATCGACGCGGGTGCTTGGCAGCGGAGAGATCATGCTCCTAAATCACACTGGTTGCGGGTTTACGACCTTTACCGATGCAGAGTTAAACGCCAAATTCTCCAAGCTGACTGGAGACGCAACACCCGCCCCGATGCGCTTCTTTGCCTTCAAGGACCCGGAGCAGCAAACTAAGGACCAGATCGAGATGGTTAGGTCGCATCCCTGGATTTCGAAACAAGTTCCTGTGCGGGGCTTCATTTTCGATGTCAACACAGGTCGTTTGCGAGAGGTGATGGCCCACGCCGAAGCGGCCTCCTGATGGAGGGTTATATGTCAGACACCGCCATCGTCGCGGAGGCACAGCAAAGTGTTGGTTCGGTTCGAACCCATCAGCCAGGCCAAGCCGTTTTCAGATCGATCTTGCCCGAGGATATCGACTGGAAGCCGTTCGCTGCATTCCCACCTTCGGTCCGTCTCGCCGTCGTTGTCGGTCAGCCCTCAGAGCTTGGCCCCTACGTGATCAGGGTCAAAGTGCCATCCGGCGTGAAACTCATGCCTCACAAGCACCCGGAGGACCGTGTCTACACGGTCCTGTCGGGCGTTTTCTACATCGGCCTGGGCGATCAGTTCGACGGCGATAAGGTGGAGGCGTATCCGCCCGGTAGCGTTATCGTTTTGCCCGGCAATACGTCCCACTTTCACTGGGCAAAGTCCGGCGAGTACGTCACCCAGGTAACGGCCATTGGTCCGTTAGGCCTCGAATACCTGGATCCCGGGGACGATCCCCGCAAGTGTGAAATCGGCATTAAGACGCAGGCGGGTCCTAGCGTGTGACGAAGAAAGCTGCGAGTCCGATCGCGAGGAGATCTTCCATGATCGCGGCAGGAGAGCCGCCGATGCGGGCGATCGCTTCAAGAGGGGTAGCGTGACCAGCGTACGTGCCGATCACTGCCCCGGCGATGCCAGCAATCGCGCCGCCGAACATCCCCGAGCCGTCGTGCATCGTCGCGATCATCCATCCCACGAACGCCCCGCTGATGACGCGAGCCGAAAGCCCCATGGCTTGCGTGCGCGAAGGAGTATTCGGCAGCACATCCCAGACGTACTCACCGATGGCAGCGACCGCCAGGACGATACCCCAGATGCCGCCGCGCACCAGCAACACTGCAGCCACCGGCGCAAAGGTACGAAGCCCCGAGACAAAGCCGAGGCCCAGGGCAAGTAAAAGAGCCGTCACGCCTATAGTTCTCACCGTACGGGGCCGCCGGATCGACAAGCATAGCAGAGTCCGCTCGAACCAACGCGACCAACGGTAGATTGCCCGGCCCACGCCCGCATTGGGAGCAGTCTGCGCAGTCGCGATAATCCGCTATGGGCCAAAAGCGGACGCCTAGCGTCAAATCACGTGCGGCAGAAGCCTACAGCGGGATGTTGTCGTGCTTTTTGTAGGGGTTGGTGAGCTGCTTGTTGCGCAGCATCTGCAGCGCCCGCGCTAGGCGCTTGCGCGTGCCATGAGGCAAGATCACCTCGTCGATATAGCCGCGCTCGGCCGCCACGAACGGATTGGCGAAGCGCTTCTGATATTCGTCGATGCGCTTCTTGATCTTTTTCTCGTCACCAAGCTCGGCGCGATAGAGGATCTCGACCGCGCCCTTCGCCCCCATCACGGCGATCTCGGCCGTTGGCCAGGCATAGTTCACGTCGCCGCTGATGTGCTTTGAGCTCATCACGTCGTAGGCGCCGCCATACGCTTTCCGCGTGATCACCGTTACTTTCGGCACCGTGGCCTCGGTGAAGGCGAACAGCAGCTTGGCCCCGTGCTTGATCAGGCCGCCATATTCCTGATCGGTGCCCGGCAGGAACCCAGGAACGTCAACGAAGGTGACGATCGGAATGTTGAAGCAGTCGCAGAAGCGGACGAAGCGCGCGGCTTTGCGCGAGGCGTCAGAATCAAGAACGCCTGCAAGCACCATGGGCTGATTGGCGACGATGCCGATGGTACGGCCCTCGAGCCGCGCGAAGCCGACGACGATGTTCTTGGCGAAGGAGGCCTGGATCTCGAAGAAGTCGCCTTCGTCAACGACCTTATGGATCAGCTCCTTGATGTCGTAGGGCTTGTTGGGATTGTCGGGGATCAGCGTATCGAGCGAATATTCGAAACGGTCCCAAGGGTCGCGGGTCGGCAGCTCGGGCACGCCGGATTGATTGTTGGACGGCAGGAAGTCCATCAGCCGGCGCATCTGCAGAAGGGTCTCGACGTCGTTCTCATAGGCGCCGTCGGCGATCGACGACTTCGTCGTATGGACACTGGCTCCGCCCAGTTGTTCCGCGGTCACCTCCTCCTTGGTCACGGTCTTCACCACGTCAGGGCCGGTGACGAACATGTAGGAGGTGTCGCGCACCATAAAGATGAAGTCGGTCATGGCGGGCGAATAGACGTCGCCGCCGGCGCATGGACCCATGATCACCGAGATCTGCGGGATCACGCCCGAGGCGAGCACGTTGCGGGTGAACACCTCGCCATAGCCGCCGAGCGCCGCCACACCCTCCTGGATACGCGCGCCGCCGGCGTCGAACAGGCCGATGATCGGCGCGCGGTTCTGCAGCGCCATGTCCTGGATTTTGACCATCTTCTCGGCATGCGCTTCCGACAGCGAGCCGCCGAACACGGTGAAGTCCTTGGCGAACACGTAGGTGACGCGGCCGTTGATGGTGCCCCAGCCGGTGACCACGCCGTCGCCGGGGACCTTGCTCCCCTCCATGCCGAAATCGATGCAGCGGTGTTCGACATACATGTCGAACTCCTCGAAGGAGCCTTCGTCGAGCAGCAGCTCGAGCCGCTCCCGCGCGGTGAGCTTGCCGCGGGCATGTTGGGCTTCGATGCGCTTCAGGCCGCCGCCTTCCCGCGCCCGCCCACGCCGGATTTCAAGCTCTTCCAGGACTTCCTTCATGCCGCTCCCCAAGCCTCACGTGACGCAACCATGACGGTCAATAGCATGGGGTTTGAGTGAGGCAAATGGCGCGGGCATCCCCTCCCCCCTTGAGGGGGAGGGTTAGGGAGGGGGGTTAACCGGAACCGGCGCGCCTCACCCCCCTCGGCGCCGCTTTAAGCGGCGCCTGCTCCCCGTCAAGGGGGGAGCAGAAGAGTCAGCGAGCGGTATAGACTGTCTCCCTCCCACTTGGAGAGGGAGACGCGCCCGACCGAGCCCTGCTCGGTCGCTTTGGCGCGTCGGGTGGGGGAGAATTGGGCGCGAGCCACCCTCCCCTCGCGGGGAGGGATGAAGTGGAGCGTGCGATACGCTACTCCGCGCCAAGGACCAGCGTGTAATAGGCCCGGCCGTTGCGGTAGCTCACGGCGATGCCGGCCGCTTGCGCGTCGGGCAGCAGGAGATTGCGCTTGTGCTCGGCACTATGCTCCCAGCCGCGCATCGCCTCGCTGAAGGATTTCTGCCCCGAGGCCACATTCTCGGCTGTGAGGTGGGGGCTATAGCCGGCGCTTCTCGCCCGATCCCACGGCCTCGACCCGCCGGGGCCGAGGTGGCCTATTCTGCCTCGGCTCGCTTGATACCGTGCCGAGGCGCCGGCAGCCCGGATCAAGCGCTGATCGAGCGCGACCGGCTTCAATCCATGCGCTCTGCGATAAGCGTTGACCTCGCGGAGCGCGGCTTGCGCATTGAGCCCTTGTGCGCTCCCGACATATTCAATCGGTGGCGCCGCGGCGACACGCGCATCGGCACAAGCCGAGCCGAGCAACAAGGCGCAGGCGAATGCGATCATGCGGCTCTCCTCCCTCTCTCTTCATTTTGGCCGCGGCAATGAAGCCGCGCCACGCCAAAATCCGGCGCAAGAAGGCTAAATTATTGTCACAATGAGGGAAAATATCTCTCTCGGGCGGGGGCAGAGGGAGTAAAGCGTGTCAGGAGCAACGATCACACGGCGAAACCTGCTGACGGCAGGCGCTGCCACCACAGGGCTATTCATGCTCGCCGGAGGCATGCAAGTGCTGCGAAGCGAACCAAACCCCTTCAAGGTGACGATGACCACCCTCTTCTGGGTGGGCGAGGCTTCGAACGCAGAGAACGATTTCATTCCCAACGACCAAAGCTATTGGGACAAGGACTGGCAGGAAAATTATGGCGGCGTCGATGACCCCGAGCGCAGGGACAGGCACTGGCCTGCCGGCTTCACGCCGAAGCAAAACCCGTTCTACGTGGCGCTGCCTTACGGCGAGTTCACCGAGCAAGGCGACGCACTCAAAAAGAACGCCAGGCACGTCCCCTGGTACCGCTCAGGCCTCGACCCTCTGCTGAAGAACCGCTGGGTTGAGATCAGGCGCGACAGCCGCTCATGCTATGCCCAATGGCAGGACGTAGGTCCGTGCGGCGAGGACGACTTCGATTTCGTGTTCGGTAGCGCCAGCAAACCGCGCAATACCTTCGATGCGAGAGCGGGCTTGGATGTCTCGCCGGCGGCCTGGCACCATCTCGGCATGCACGACAATGGCCTCTCCGCCTGGCGCTTCGTCGCAGAGGCGGACGTTCCGCCGGGGCCTTGGACCGAAATCGTCACCACGCTCGGCAATAACCGCTGAGGCCGACGCGCCGTCGAAAAGCAGATCAGGCCCGCAACAGTTCCAGCATGCGGGCGGCGGCGGCGAAGTCGCGCCAGCGGTTCTCGCGCCGCTCTTTCGCCTCCTCATCCTCGCCCCATTGGCTGATCTGCCAATCCTCATCGACATGCGCAGCTGCCCAGGCCTCTTCCGGCGAGAGGCGCCCGAGCGCTGTCGCCAAGGCTAGGAGCGCCGAGCCTGAGAGCCCGGTCATGACGTGCAACCCCGCAAGGCTCCACGGGTCGAAGCCTGCGAGGCGCTTGCCGATCGCATCGAGCGTGGATGGAGCTTGCGCGACATGCATCACACCCTCGGCAAGACGCATGGGGACGCCGAGATCCCGCTTGGCCCAGGCGACGATCGGATCCCAATGCTTCGTCTGCAGTGTCACCAGGCCCTTCGGACCTTCGGCGCGGTAGCAGATCAAGTCCGAGCCGGCATAGTTGAGAATGTCGCCGATGACCGCGTCTTCGTGGCCCTTGACCCCGTCGATGACGCTGTTGGCGAGCCTGGTGAGCGGCATGGTCGCGGGATCGATGCGCGCCCCCTGCCCGCGCCACTCATCGCCAATCGCCTCGGCGAGCGCCTTGTTCGGCACGACGAACGGGGCCTTGCCAGGGGTGCGCACGGGTTTGCCGTCGAGCAGAACGCCCGCGCCGCCCCCTTCATCCTTGATGGCCACGTCGTCGTAGAACCGCTTGGGAAGACTCGGCTTATCCTTCAGCCCTTCGTGGGCTTGCGAGGCCTTCTCCTGCTCAGTCATCGCCCTGCTTGTCCTTCCCCGTCTTGCCGGGCTTCTTCGGCACCGCTTCGGCGCGGATCGGCGTGCTGGTTTGTGACTTGGCCTTGCGGGCCAGCTGCCCGTAATCCTGCCTCAGCTTCTCGAGTGTCGCGTCGTCGACCTCCTCGAGGTCGAGCAGCACGTTGCGCGCCTTCTGGGTGACGCGGATCAGCTCGTCGATCTTGATGTGCATGGCGGCGGTGTCGCGGTTCTGCGTGTTCTGGATCACGAACACCATCAGGAAGGTGATGATGGTCGTCGCCGTGTTGATCACGAGCTGCCAGGTATCGCTATAACCGAACAAGGGCCCGGTGAAGCCCCACACCACGATGCTCGAAAACGCGAGCAGGAAGGCGATGGGGCGTCCGGTGGCGTGAGAGACCCATTGGGCAAAATGCACGAACCAGAGTTTGCGGTCGGCCATTCTCTTATTCCTCTATATGTCTAGACGGGGGACGGGAGCATCCCCATCATAACGCGCTCGCCCCCTGATCGGCCTCATCCCTCTCGGCAAAGCCGAAAGCCGCGAAGCTCGCCAGCATATGGTCAGGCAGCGGCGCCGTGACATCCACGACGCCCTCCCCCGAGGGATGCGGGAAACTGATGCGCCTTGCATGCAGGTGCAGCTTGTTCTCGATCCCCTCCGGCATGTCGCGGTCGCCCTGATACTTCCCATCGCCGAGAATGGGGTGGCCGATGATGGCCATGTGCGCCCGGAGCTGATGCTGGCGTCCGGTGACCGGCTTGAGCGAAAGCCAGGCGACCTCCTGCCCGGCCCGGTCCACCACGGCGTAATAGGTAACGGCCGATTGCGCCACCTCCTGCTCACCGGGACGCGCTTTGCGCACGCGGTCTCCTTCCGGGCCGGCGGCCTTGACCAGCGCCGCATCGACCTTGCCTTGCGGCGGCTTCGGCACGCCCTTGACCAGCGCCCAATAGATCTTGCGCACCGAGCGGGTCTGGAAGGCGCGGCCGAGCTTCGCCGCCACCTCGCGGCGCTTGGCCACCACGAGAACGCCGGACGTATCGCGGTCGAGCCGATGCACCAGCCGCGGACGCGTCTTGGGGCTGTCGCCTAAAGCCTCAAGCAGCCTATCGAGATGATGCGTGGTCTTGGTACCGCCTTGCACGGCGATCCCAGGCGGCTTGTTGAGCACCAAGAGATCGTCGTCCTCATAAGAGCGTGATGGAGGCAAGGAAAGCGCGGTCTGCCTTGGAGAGAGCCTTCGGTGCGCCGCGGGCGTGGGCGCCGTGGTTGGCAGCGGCGGAATGCGAATGGCCTGGCCCGCGGCAAGCCTTGTGCTTGCCTTGGCGCGGCCGCCATCGACCCGGACTTGGCCGGTGCGGAGCAGCTTCTCCAACCGGCTGTGCGGCAGGTCAGCGAAGTGGCTGCGGAACCAGCGGTCGAGCCGCATGCCGTCCTCGCCGGCCTCGACTGTCCGCGTCTCCACCGGCGATCTCTGCGACATTGAACCTCAGGCAGATGGCGTTGTTGGCAAGCGGCAAGAGACCTTGATCCCTGCCGATTCCGGGTTACATTGCTGCTAACAGGTCTGAAGGGGATGGAGTCCCCCTGAACCGCCACGGGCTAATGACTCCTACCGCATCCTCGAGCTGCGGTGGGAGGGTATAGTCCGCAAACCCGCCGCCAGGCGGGTTTTTTGTTAAGCCCAAAGCCGCCTGACCCAACCCTTGCGGACATGAACCGTGGAGGCAGGGAAGGACCATGACCAGCATTTGGGCCTTGGCGGCATTGTGGCTTGGACTCGCTCTTATCGCGTCCCTTTTATCGATCTGGCTGCGCGTATCGACCGCGCTCTCGGAAATCATCGTCGGCACCATCGCTCAGCTCATCATCGGCGCGGCCATCGGCGCCGCCGTGCTCGGCACCGACGAGACTTGGGTGAAGGTGCTGTCGGGCACCGGCGCCATCGTGCTCACCTTTCTTGCCGGAGCCGAGCTCGACCCCACCGTCTTCCGGCGCAAATGGAAGGAAGCGACGACGGTCGGTCTTGCCGGCTTCTTCTTTCCCTTCTTCGGCTGCGCGGCCGCAGCCTATTTCCTGCTCGGCTGGCAGGTGATGCCGAGCTGGCTCGCCGGCGTTGCGCTGTCCACCACGTCGGTCGCGGTGGTCTATGCCGTGATGCTCGAATTCGGGTTGAACAAGACCGAGTACGGCAAGACCGTGCTCGCCGCCTGCTTCATCAACGACCTCGGCACGGTGCTGGCGCTCGGCTTCATCTTCGCGCCCTTCACCATGAGGACGCTGATTTTCGCCGGCGTGGCCGTTGCCGTCTTCGCCGTCTTGCCCTGGCTCACACCGCGCTTCTTCAAGCTCTACGGTAACCGGCCATCTGAGCTCGAGACCAAATTCCTGCTGCTCTGCCTGTTCGGCTTGGGAGCGCTCGCGGCCTGGGCCGACAGCGAAGCCGTGCTTCCCGCCTATATCATCGGCATGGTGCTCGCCGGCACCGTCGGCAAGGATCACGCCCTTGTCCGGCGGCTGCGCACGCTGACCTTCGGCTTCCTCACGCCGTTCTATTTCATCCGCGCCGGCTCGTTTGTTTCGATTCCAGCGCTTGTAGCCGCTCCCTTCGCCTTCGTGCTGTTGCTGCTGGTCAAGATGGCAACCAAGTTCGTCGGCGTCTTTCCGATGACCAAGGCCTACCGGTCGCCACACCCGGAATCGATGTACACCACGCTGCTGATGTCGACTGGGCTTACTTTCGGCACCATCTCCTCCCTTTTCGGCCTGTCGCATCACATCATCGATCAGAGTCAATATTCGGTGCTGGTGGCCGGCGTCATCGGCAGCGCCGTGATCCCGACCTTGATCGCCAATGCCTTCTACCTGCCGCACCATCTCCTGCCGCAGCCGGCAGGCGACGATGAGGCTCTGGCCATCGCCGAGTTCGAGGATGAGCCGGTGTCGGCAAACGGCGAGACAGGGCCGACTCGGTCTATAAAGACGCCGGTGTCTTGAACCCTTTCGGCGCCCAATAGACAGAGGAGGCCTTGTGGCCAGCTATTTCTGGATCGCAATGGGCAGCGCTCTCGGCGGCATGGCGCGATACTGGTGCTCCGGCGTGGTGGCGCGCCTCGTCGGCGAGACCTTTCCCTGGGGCACGATGGCGGTGAACATCGTCGGCTCCTTCATCATCGGCTTTTTCGCCACGCTCACCGGCCCTGACGGCCGCGTGTTCGCCGATACGCTGACCCGCCAATTCGTCATGATCGGGTTCCTCGGCGGCTACACCACCTTCTCCTCCTTCAGCCTGCAGACGCTTGCGCTGTTGCAGGACGGTGAGTGGTTGCTGGCGTCCGCCAACATCGCCCTGTCGGTGATTGCCTGTCTCCTCGCCGTGTGGGCGGGCTATGCTCTCGCCGCTTCCATCAACGCTTTGAAGTGGATCTGACCATGGCGCTCTCCCGCGACGCCGTTCTGTTGCGCATCTTCATCGGCGAGGACGACAAGGCCGATCACAGGCCGCTCTACGAGGCCATCGTGCTGAAAGCGCGCGAGATGCACCTCGCCGGCGCCACCGTCTTGCGCGGACCGATGGGCTTCGGCCATTCGAGCGTACTGCACACCACCAAGATCGTACGCCTGTCGCAGGACCTGCCGCTCGTCATCGAGATCGTCGACAGCGAGGAGAAGATCAACACATTCGTCGATGCCATCGAAGGCATGATGGGAAGCGCGCTGGTGACCACCGAGATGGTCAAGGTCGTCCAGTACGGCACCACGCGACTCGACTAGCCGATTTCAGCGGTGCTCCTCGACGCTCGACGCGATCAGCTCTTTGTTGAACGTCGCGAGTGCGCGGACCTGGCTTGCCCAGCCCACAATCCGCCCACGGTCGGCGAGGTGAACCACGGGGAGCCGTTCGGCGCCTGAGGTGTCAAAAGCGCGCAGCGCCGTCTCCAGGGTGTCGTCGGGGCGCAGCGCGAGCTTCCTCTCAGCCTCGGGAAGAATATCGGCTTCTCCCTCCGCGAGGCCCCGCATGAAATCGCTGACGCGGAGCGTCTTCATCAGCACCCGATGCGGACCTTCCTGGATCACCACTCCCCTGGATTCAAGCAGAGCCTGGAAGTATGAGCGGCCGAGGATCGCCTGAGAGATGCCGTTGCCGATGGACAGAGTGAGGAGGAGAGCGAGGCTGAGGGCGAAGCCGCCGGTCAATTCGAAGATCATGACCGTGGTTGAGATCGGCGCGCCGAGCACGGCCGCGGTGACGGCGCCCATGCCGAGGATCGCGTAAAGGCCCTCGCTCGAGCCGACGGCTGGAAACACGTGGGCGGCGATCAGTCCGAAGGCGCCTCCGGTCATGGCGCCGAGATAGAGTGACGGCGAAAACACCCCGCCGCCGAAGCGCGAGGCGAGCGCGATTGCCGTCGCCGCGGTCTTGGCGACCAGAAGCGCGAACATGAGCGCGATCGGCAGCTGATCCTTGAGAGCGGCATCCGTCGTGTCGTAGCCCACGCCGAGCACCTCGGGAAACCAGATGGCGATGAGCCCGATCAGCAGGCCTCCGACCACCGGCCGCGCCACGAGCGGCATGCGAATATTGCGCGCGACCCAATCGGTGCCGATCAGAGAGACTTGGAAGATCACCGCGACCGCCGCGGCGACGATGCCGAGAAGCACGAAGGCCGGGACCTCGAGATAGGAGGTGATCTGATAGGCTGGCACGGTGAAGGCGGCGATATTGCCGAACCAGGCCTGCGAGACGATCGTCGCCGTGACCGAGGCGAGCACCAGCGGGGCAAAGCTGGTCAGCGCGAAATGCCCGAGGATCACTTCCTGGGCAAAAAGCACGCCGGCGATCGGCGCATTGAAGGAGGCAGCGACGGCGCCTGCGACGCCGGCAGCAAGCAGCGTGCGCCTCGCGGCATTGGGGAGATTGAAGCTGGCGCAGGCCGCAGCGGCGATGCTTGCCCCAAGATGGACGATCGGACCCTCGCGGCCGGCGCTGGCCCCTGTGCCGAGCGAAAGCGCGCTCGCAAGCGCGCTCAGCAATCCCTGGCTAAGGCGAAGGTGCCGGCCCGCGCTGATGCGAGCCTCCATGACGTCGGCCACCGTGTCGGTTCGTTTGCCGACGAGAAGATATCGCAGCATTAGGCCGACCAGCAGCCCGCCAGCGGCTGGAGCGATCAGGATCACCCACCAGGGCTGCTCGCGCGCCGCGGCCGCTACTCTCTCCGACATTGTATGCAGCCAGGGCAATTGGAACACGCCGATCGCCAGCCGGAAGAGAATGGCCGCCGCTCCGGTCGCAAGACCGATAAGCGGCGCGAGCAGCCAGACGATCGGCTGATGGCTCTTGCGAAAACGTTCGAGGTTGAAGTCCGCCCAGCTTCCGGCGACGTCCCTTAGCTTCACATCTTTCAGCGCCATCACGAAGGGCCTTGGCGGTGCTGCGGACTACTTGCGCTTGTTGCTCCGCTCGGCGCGCAGTCTAGCGAAGCGCTCGAGCCGCTCTTTCAGCTCCCGCTCGTAGCCGAATGTGGTCGGCGTATAGAAGCTCTGCCGCTTCATGCCGTCGGGGAAGTAGTTCTGCCCTGAGAAGGCCTCGTCCTCGTTGTGGTCGTAGGCATAGTCGCGGCCATACCCCTCCTGCTTCATCAGTCTGGTCGGTGCATTCAGGATGTGCTTCGGCGGCGCCAGCGAGCCGCCCTCGTCTGCCGCGCGGGAGGCAGCACCGAAGGCGGTATAAGCGGCATTCGATTTCGGGGCGAGCGCGAGATAGATGGTGGCCTGCGCCAGCGCGAGCTCGCCCTCGGGCGAGCCGAGAAAGTCGTAGACCTCCTTCGCCGCATTGGTCTGAACCAGGGCGTTCGGATCGGCGAGGCCGATGTCTTCGATCGCCATGCGCACGAGCCGCCGGGCGATGTAGAGCGGTTCCTCGCCGCCGGCAAGCATGCGCGCAAGCCAATAGAGCGAGGCGTCGGGATCGGAGCCGCGCACCGATTTGTGCAGCGCGCTGATCAGATTGTAATGGCCGTCCTGGGATTTGTCGTAAATCGGCGCACGCCGCTGCACCAGCGCCACCAGCGCCTCGCGGTCGAGCGGCGTCTTGGCGCCAGAGGCTGCGGCGAGCCACACATCCTCTGCCAGACTGATCACGGCGCGGCCGTCGCCATCGGCCATGGCGACAAGCGCCGCGCGGGCATCGTCGGTCAGCGGCAGCTTGCGCCCTTCATGGGCTTCGGCGCGGGCAAGAAGCGACTTGAGGCCCTCATCGTCCAGTCGCTTGAAGGTGAGCACGCTCGCCCGCGACAGAAGCGCCGAGTTAAGCTCGAAAGACGGGTTCTCCGTGGTGGCGCCGACGAGAATGACGGTGCCGTCTTCCATATAGGGCAGGAAGGAATCCTGCTGCGAGCGGTTGAAGCGGTGAATCTCGTCGACGAACAGGAGCGTCCCCTTGCCATGCTCGCGTCTCGCGCGCGCGGCCTCGAACACCTTGCGCAGGTCAGCGACCCCGGACTGGATGGCGGAGAGCTGCTCGAAATGAAGGTCGGTGAGCTCGGCGAGCAGGCGCGCCACGGTGGTCTTGCCGGTGCCGGGAGGTCCCCAGAAGATCACCGAGCCGAGCCTGCCGGCCTTGACCATGCGGCTCAAGATGCCGTGCTCGCCGAGCAGGTGCTCCTGGCCGACCACCTCCTCGAGCGACGAGGGACGCAAGCGATCGGCAAGCGGCCGCGGCGCCCTCGCTTGAAGCCCCGCCGCCTCGAACAATGTTGCCACAGCGCGCTAACCCTGAATGGCGAGATTGTACACCTGGCCCTCGCGTTCCAGTGAGAGGCGCCAGCCGTCAGCGGGGGCGCCGAGCGCCTTCACCAGACCGGCAACCGAGGTCACCTTGTCGTTGTTGAGCCCAATGACGAGGTCGCCGCGCTTGACCCCGAGCCTTGCCGCCGGCGTGTTCGGCGCAACATCAAGCAC
Organism: uncultured Alphaproteobacteria bacterium; assembly: GCA_963740805.1. Lineage (GTDB taxonomy): Bacteria > Pseudomonadota > Alphaproteobacteria > Rhizobiales > Methyloligellaceae > Methyloceanibacter. Next base: position 737,738 of record CAVUFL010000007.1, read on the forward strand.
CACCACGCCAGGCCCGTCATCGTCGATGCCAAGCTCTTCGGCGACGGCCGGCGAAAGATTGGCCACCTTGGCGCCGACCAGCGGATGACGACCCGCAAGCTCGTGCGTGTCCCGCGGCGGATCCTCGACGGCTGGAACGAGCTGCACCGTCGCCGTCATCGCCTGACCTCGGCGGACGATGCCGAGCTCGGCCGTGCCGGCAAGCCCCTTGGTGGCAAACCGGTATTGGAAAGCTTCCGGGTCCTGCACCGGCTTGCCATCGACGCTCACCACCACGTCGCCGGCTTTCAGCCCGGCCTCGGCAGCTGGCCCCTTGGCATGCAGATCCTTGATCAGCGCGCCGCCGGGACGGTCGAGGCCGAGCGACTCGGCAAGATCCTGAGTGACCGGTTGCAGCGAGGCCCCGAACCAGGGGCGCTGCACCGTGCCGCCTTGCAGCGCCGCCTGAACCACGAGCCGCACCATGTTGGAAGGAATTGCAAATCCGATGCCCTGCGAGCCGCCGCTGCGCGAGAAGATGGCGGTGTTGATGCCGACGAGATGCCCATCCATATCAACCAGCGCGCCGCCCGAATTGCCGGGATTGATGGCGGCATCGGTCTGGATGAAGAACTGATAGTCGGAGATGCCGACTTGCGTGCGGGCGAGCGCCGAGACGATGCCGCTCGTCACCGTCTGTCCGACCCCGAACGGATCGCCGATGGCAAGCACGAGGTCGCCGACTTCGAGGCTGTCGGAGTCGCTGAATTCGATGGACGGGAACGTGACCCCAGCGGCGCTGAGGCGAAGCACGACGAGGTCGGTCCGCTCGTCCTTGAGGATGACCTTGGCCGGGAACTCCCTGCCGTCGGACAAGGCCACGGTGATCTCAGCATCGCCGCTTCCTTGAATGACATGGTTGTTGGTGACCGCAAGGCCGTCCGGGCTCACCAGAACGCCAGAGCCGAGCGAATTCTGGATGCGCTCGCGCGGAATGCCGAAATTGTCGCCGAACAGCCGGCTGAAGAACGGATCGTCGGCAAAAGGCGAAACCACCTGCCTCACCTTGCGGCTGACATAGACATTGATAACGGCAGGGGCGGCGCGCTTCACGACGGGTGCGAAGGATTGCTTCATCGCCATGACGCTTTGCGGCGCCACGCGCTGCGTTTCGGCAGGCGCTGGAGAAGCGGCAACGGCGAGGAATACCGCGCCGATCGGCACGGTCATGCGCACAATCAAGGCAATCCTGCTCATGGGTTCTTTCTTACCGCCCTCTCAAGGCAAATCAACGCTCGCGGCCTTAGTGATAACCCAAGCAAACATATTGGGAAATTATCCCGTTTCGGCCAGATTGACGGGTCCAGGCCTTGTCGGGTCTCGTCATTTCACTAAGATGCCGCCCGGCATGTTGCGACAGTCAACTTAAAAGTGTGGAGGAAATGCATGCGCATGTTCAAACTGGCCTTGATTGCTCTGGCCGCGCTCGTTCTCGGCAGCGCCTCTGCCTCGGCGATCACGGTCAAGAAACGAACCGAAGGCCCCGGCCTGCCGCCCGAGATCTGGGCGGTCGTGGGTGATTTTTGCGCGATCAAGAAATGGCACCCCGTCGTCGCCGATTGCGTCGAGACCAAGGAGGGCGACGCCACCTATCGCACGCTCACGCTCAAGGATGGCGGCAAGATCAAGGAGAAGCTGACCGGCAAAGATGATCTCAGCTACAGCTACGAGATTGTCGAGAGCCCCCTCCCCGTCAAGAACTACAAATCGAAGCTTTGGCTCGAGGTCGATGACGAGCCTGACCGCTCGGTGATCTATTGGCAGTCGGATTTCGACGCCAACGGTGCGAGCGATGACGACGCCAAAGCAAAGATTACCGGCATCCTCGCCGACGGCGTAAAGGGCATCAAGCAGCAGGCGATCGCCGCCCATGATGCGAAGGAAGCCGCGGCTGGGAAAACCCCTGAAGGCGACAAGGACGACGACGGCGACGGCGATTAGAGCCTGTCCCCGAGTCCGATAGGCGCTCATCACCCGGCCGTTCTCACAAGGGACGGCCGGGCCTTTGTCAGCAGATGTTCGAAGGCTGCGACGTCAGCGGGAAACGGCTACGCAGCCTTCTCAGCCTCAGCGTCGCGCTCTTGCACCGGCCCTGAATCAAGGCCGTGCGCGGCTTCATCGCGATCCACGAGCTCAATGACGGCCATCGGCGCAGAGTTGCCATAACGGAAGCCCGCCTTCAGCACGCGCGTATAGCCTCCCGGCCGGTCGGCATAACGTGGGCCGAGCGTGCCGAACAGCTTCGCCACCATGGCCTCGTCGCGAATGCGCGACATGGCAAGCCGGCGCGCATGCAGATCGCCTTTCTTGGCGAGCGTGATCAGCCGGTCGGCCACGCGGCGGAGATCCTTCGCCTTGGGCAAGGTGGTCACGATCTGCTCGTGCTTGATGAGCGCGCACGCCAGGCTCGAGAACAAGGCCGAGCGATGACTGGCTGTGCGATTGAGCTTCCGGCCCGCGTTGCGGTGACGCATGTGAGATAACCTTCGGTTATCAGGTGACAGAAATCAGTGGCCAGTGATCAGAGAACCCCGCCATCACTGCGCTCACCGATACTGCCTCTTCTGATTTCCGACTTCTGAATTCGACTCCTGGCTAGTAATGATCCTCGAAGCGCTTGGCGAGCTCTTCGATGTTCTCAGGCGGCCAGTCCGGCACTTCCATGCCGAGATGGAGCCCCATGGAGGCGAGCACCTCCTTGATCTCGTTCAGCGACTTGCGGCCGAAATTCGGGGTGCGCAGCATCTCGGCTTCCGTCTTCTGGATGAGGTCGCCGATATAGACGATGTTGTCGTTCTTGAGACAGTTCGCCGAGCGCACCGACAGCTCGAGCTCGTCGACCTTCTTGAGCAGCGCCGCGTTGAACACAAGCTCAGGCTGCCGCTCGAACGGCATTTCCTTCTTCGGCTCCTCGAAATTGACGAACACCGAGAGCTGGTCCTGCACGATACGCGCGGCCAAAGCCACGGTGTCCTCAGGCCGCACCGAGCCGTTGGTCTCGATTTCCATGGTGAGCTTGTCGTAGTCGAGGATCTGGCCTTCGCGGGTGTTCTCCACGCGATAGGAGACCTTGCGCACCGGGCTATAGAGCGAGTTGACCGGGATGAACCCGATCGGCGCGTCATCGGGGCGGTTGCGCTCGGCCGGAACGTAGCCCTTGCCGGTCGCGGTGGTGAACTCCATGCGGATCGAGGCGCCCTGGTCGAGCGTGCAAATCACATGATCCGGATTGAGGATCTCGATATCGGCACCGGTCTCGATGTCGCCGGCCTTGGCCACGCCAGGCCCTTCCTTCTTCAGCACCATGCGCTTCACGCCTTCGGCATGCTGGCGGAGCGCGATCTCCTTGATGTTGAGGATGATGTCGGTGACATCCTCGCGCACGCCGGCGATCGAGGAAAACTCGTGCAGCACTCCGTCGATATGCACCGAGGTGATCGCCGCGCCCTGAAGCGAGGAGAGCAACACGCGGCGAAGCGCGTTGCCGAGGGTAAGCCCGAACCCGCGCTCGAGCGGCTCAGCCACGACGAGCGCGAAACGCGCCGGGTCGCGGCCGGACGAGACGTTGAGCTTGGTGGGCTTGATAAGATCTTGCCAGTTCTTCTGCAGCACCTGGAGGGCCCTTTCCTGGTCCTTAAGCGGGGCCGCCTGGCCCAGCTTGCGAGAATCCGCGTGTAACATGAGGATTTTTGCCTTCCCTTAGACGCGCCGCCGTTTGCGCGGGCGGCAGCCGTTATGCGGGATCGGCGTCACATCGCGGATGGTGATGATGGTAAAGCCCGCGGCCTGCAGCGCACGAAGCGCCGATTCGCGGCCTGAGCCCGGACCGCGAACCTCGATCTCGAGGTTCTTCATGCCGTGCTCCATGGCCTTCTTGCCGGCGTCCTCGGCAGCGACCTGCGCCGCATAGGGCGTGGATTTGCGCGATCCCTTGAATTCCATGGCCCCAGCCGACGACCAGGAGATGGTGTTTCCCTGCGCGTCGGTGATGGTGATCATGGTGTTATTGAAACTTGCGTGCACATGTGCGACGCCGGAGGTGATGTTCTTCTTTTCCCGGCGGCGAACGCGTGTCTTGTCTTTGGCCATGCTTTATTCCCGCATCTTTATGAATTGGCTCCGGCCGAAGATCACGCTCCAGCCGCGCTCGATTGAAACTCTTACTTCTTCTTGCCTGCGATCGGCTTGGCTGGACCTTTGCGCGTGCGCGCATTGGTGTGGGTCCTCTGGCCATGCACCGGCAAACCGCGGCGGTGCCTCAAGCCTCGATAACAGCCAAGATCCATCAACCGCTTGATATTCATCGCGACATCGCGCCGCAAATCGCCCTCGACCATGTAGTCCCGGTCGATCACCTCGCGAATCTGAATGACCTCAGATTCGGTGAGCTGGCTCACCCGCCGCTCCGGCGGAATGTTCACTTTGGCGCAGATCTGCTCGGCAAAGGTATCGCCAATGCCATGGATATAGGTGAGCGCCACCTGCACCCGCTTATTGGACGGGATATTCACACCTGCAATTCGGGCCACGAAGCTTTCTCCTCGACGCACGCCTTAACGTGCTGAAATCTAATGAAATTCGCAATGGAACGCAGCAAAACCGACCTCGGGAAGGCACCGCCCCCCGGGACCGGTCGTTCCTATCCAGAAATGGGTCGTGCCTTATCTAGCGATTCCGCTTGACAAGGTCAACCGGGGGTCTCGCCGGATTTAAGCTCAACCCCATCCAAAGCCCGCCCGATGGCCCGGTGCACGGCACCGATTTCAGCCATGCCATCGACGGATTTGAGCTTTCCTTGCTTCTCATAATAGTTGATCAGAGGCTTGGTCTGGGCGTGATAGGCCTCAAGCCTCGACCGGACCACCTCCTCGGTATCGTCGCGCCGCCGCACGAATTGGGTCGAGCCGCAGCGGTCGCAGACACCTGTAACCTTCGGCATCTTGAAGTCGTCGTGGTAGCCCTCGCCGCAATTGGCGCAGGTGAAGCGGCCGATGATGCGCTTGACCAGGGCATTGTCGTCCACCCGCATCTCGACCACCGCGTCGAGCGTCTTGCCCCGCTCTGCCAATAGCCGGTCGAGCGCCTCGGCCTGGGCGATGGTGCGCGGAAAGCCGTCGAGGATGAAGCCCTTACCTTCCCCGCCTCTATCCAGCCGTTCAGCAATCAGCCCGATCACGATGTCGTCGGGCACGAGCTGGCCACGTTCCATGATGTCGCCGGCCTTGCGGCCAAGCTCGGTTCCGGCCGCAACGGCAGCCCGCAACATGTCTCCGGTAGAAAGCTTGACGAGCGAACGGTCCGCCTCGAGCAGATTGGCCTGGGTCCCCTTGCCGGCGCCAGGAGGACCGATCAGGACCAGGATCATTGCCGTCGCGCTCCCCTGAGCTTGGCCCGCTTGATCAGCCCTTCATATTGATGGGCCAAGAGATGGCTTTGCACCTGTGCCACGGTGTCCATGGTGACGCTGACCACGATGAGAAGCGAGGTGCCGCCGAAATAGAACGGCGCGCCCGCATAGGAGACGAGGATCTCAGGCAGCACGCAGACTGCTGCGAGATAGAGGGCGCCCACCACGGTGATGCGGGTGAGCACGTAGTCGATATATTCCGCCGTCCGCTCCCCCGGCCTGATGCCGGGCAGAAAGCCGCCATACTTCTTGAGATTGTCGGCAGTGTCCTTCGGGTTGAACACCACCGCCGTGTAGAAGAAGGCGAAGAAGATGATCAGCGCGACATAGATGAGGATGTGCAGAGGTTGGCCCTGGCCGAGCAGGGCGGTGACCGTGGTCAGCCATTCCGGCCCCTGACCGGCGGAGAAATTGGCGAAGGTGATGGGCAGCAACAGAAGCGACGAGGCGAAGATCGGCGGGATCACGCCGGCGCTGTTGAGCTTGAGCGGAAGGTGAGAGGAATCGCCCTGGAACATGCGATTTCCCACCTGGCGCTTGGGATATTGCACGAGCAGGCGTCGCTGCGCCCGCTCCATGAACACGATGACGGCGATCACGACGATGGCCATGACGATGAGCGCGAGGATCAGCCCGGTCGACATCGAGCCGGTGCGGCCGAGCTCCAGCGTGCCGAGTACCGCGTGCGGCAACCGCGCCACGATGCCGGCAAAGATGATGAGCGAGATGCCGTTGCCGACGCCTCTCGCCGTGATCTGCTCGCCAAGCCACATCAGGAAGATGGTGCCGCCGACGAGCGTGATCACCGTGGTGATGCGGAAAAACAAGCCGGGGTCGAGCACCACATTGCCGGCGCCTTCCAGCCCGACGGCGATGCCATAGGCTTGCAGCGCCGCGAGCAGCACCGTGCCGTAGCGCGTGTACTGGTTCATCTGCCGGCGTCCCTGCTCGCCCTCCTTCTTCAACTGCTCGAGATGCGGGGACACCGTGGTGAGCAGCTGGATGATGATCGAGGCCGAGATATACGGCATGATGTTCAGCGCGAAGATCGCCATGCGGCCGACCGCGCCGCCGGAGAACATGTCGAACATGCCGAGCAGGCCCGACTGGTTCTGGCGGAAGACTTCGGCCAAGGCCGTCGGGTTGATGCCGGGGATCGGGATGTAGGTTCCGAGCCGGTAGATGAGGAGCGCGCCGAGCGTGAACCAGATGCGCTTCTTGAGCTCGTCAGCCTTGGCAAAGGCGGCGAAGTTCAGATTGGAAACCAGCTGTTCGGCGGCAGAAACCATCACCGAGCTCTCTTCTCTTGCGACCCTATCGAGCGAGCTATACGGCCGCTCGCGACATTTCTAGGGCAGGCCAGGACAACCAATTGTGACAGGCCGCTCCGGCGAGCCTCTCTAGGACTTGTCCTTCTTGCCTGCTTGAGGCTTCGACGGCTTCTTGTCGTCGCCCTCGGCGCTCTTTTCCTTCTTAGGCGCCTTGGCTTGGGCCTCTCCGGCCGGCTCAGCCTTGGCCTTGGCAGCCTTGGCCGGCTTGGCCTCCTCGGCCGCTCCCTCGGCCTTAGGCGCCTTGCCGGACTTGCCCTTCGCCTTCGCGGCCAGCGCTTCGCGCTTCTCGGCGCGCTTCTTGGCCTTGATCGCATCGGCGGCTGGAGCCTCGCGGCCGGTGATCGATTTCAGCGTCACCGTTCCGCCGGCTGCCTCCACGGCCTTGATGGCGCTGCCAGAGGCGCCCGTCACCTCGAAGGCGAGCTTGCTCTTGATCTCGCCATGGCCGAGCAGGCGCACGCCGTCCTTGGTGCGCCGGATGAGGCCGGCGGCCTTCAGCGCATCGACGGTGATCGGCTGCGTCGCGTCGAGCAGGCCTAAATCGACCGCCGCCTGAACGCGCCCGAGATTGAGCTCGTTAAACTTCTTGGCGAAGATGTTTTTGAAGCCGCGCTTCGGCAGGCGCCGGTGGAGCGGCATCTGGCCGCCCTCGAAGCCTTTGATGGCGACGCCGGTGCGGGCCTTCTGGCCCTTGACGCCACGACCTGACGTCTTGCCGAGGCCCGAGCCAATGCCGCGGCCGAGCCGCTTCTTGGCTTTGGTGGCGCCGTCCCGGTCCCTGATCTCATTCAACCGCATGACACTTACTTTCCTGCCTCGTCGTCCACGATGCGCACGAGATGATGAATCTTCGCGACCATGCCGCGCACCTGCGGGCTGTCGATCAGCGTCCGGCGCTTATGCATCTTGTTGAGCCCGAGCCCGATCAAGGTGGCGCGCTGAATGCCGGGGCGCCTGATCGGGCTGCCGATCTGCTCGACCACGATCGTCTTCCTGCCGGTCTTCTCGGTCGTCTTGGCCATGCTCTTTGCCTCTATCGCGCTTCGCCAGACCTAAGCTTCAGCCTGGCCGGCGCTCTCGCCGGCGCCGTCTCTCCGGCGCGATACGATCTCGCTCACCTTCTTGCCGCGCCGCGCCGCCACGCCGCGCGGGCTGTCCTCATGGCGAAGCGCATCGAAGGTGGCGCGCACCATGTTGTAAGGGTTTGAGCTGCCAAGCGATTTCGCCACCACGTCCTGGATGCCGAGGGTCTCGAACACCGCGCGCATCGGGCCGCCGGCGATGATGCCGGTGCCTGCCGGGGCCGCCCGCAGGATCACGCGGCCGGCGCCATGCTGTCCGGTCACGTCGTGATGCAGCGTGCGCCCCTCGCGGAGCGGCACCTTGACCAGGTTCCGCTTGGCGGCCTCGGTCGCCTTGCGGATCGCCTCCGGCACCTCGCGCGCCTTGCCGTGGCCGAAGCCGACGCGGCCCTTCTGGTCGCCGACGACGACGAGCGCAGCGAAGCCGAAACGCCTGCCGCCCTTCACCACCTTGGCCACGCGATTGATATGCACCAGCTTGTCGATGAACTCGCTGTCGCGCTCGCGGTCGTCGCGGTCCCGTCTCTCGCCGCCTCTGCCGCCTTTACGATCTGCCATGACCTTCGGTCCTTTAGAAATTCAGCCCTGCCTCGCGGGCAGCATCGGCGAGCGCCTTCACGCGCCCATGGTAGAGATAGCCGCCGCGGTCGAACACGACGTTGGTGACACCCGCTTTCAGCGCCCGCTCGGCGACGAGCTTGCCCACGGCTTGCGCCGCTTCGAGGTCGCTGCCCTTCTTGAGCGCGCCTTTGAGATCCTTGTCCAAGGTCGATGCCGCGACCACGGTGCGGCCGGCATTGTCGTCGATCACCTGGGCGTAGATGTGCTTAGAGGAGCGGAACACCGACAGGCGCGCGCGTCCATGCGCCTTACGCTTGAGCGTATGGCGCACGCGATGTGCACGCCGCATAAATCCTTCGTTCAAAGCGCTCATGACCGATCCCGCTACTTCTTCTTGCCCTCTTTGCGGAGGATGTACTCGCCCGCATAACGCACGCCCTTGCCCTTATAGGGCTCCGGCGGCCGGAACTTTCTGACCTCCGCCGCCACCTGTCCCACCTTCTGCTTGTCGATGCCGGTGATCACGATCTCGGTCGGCTTCGGGCACACCACCTGGATGCCTTGCGGGATGGGGAAGATGACGTCATGGCTATAGCCGAGCTGGAGCTGCAGGTTAGATCCCACCACTGCGGCCCGGTAGCCCACGCCTGTGATCTCGAGCTTCCTGGTGAAGCCCTCGGTCACGCCGGTCATGAGGTTCAAGATTAATGTCCGCGACATGCCCCACATGGCACGCGCGTTCTGCGTGTCCTCGCGCGGGCTGACCTCGATGCCGCCATTCTCGAGCTTGGCGATGACATCGTCCACGAGGACGTGCTTGAGCTCGCCCTTCGGGCCCTTCACCGCCACCTCCTGGCCGTTCACCGAGGCGGTTACGCCCTGGGGAATGGTCACCGGCTTTTTGCCAATACGCGACATCGAAATCGCCCTTCGTCCGTCAGTCCTAGAACACGCTGCACAGAATTTCGCCGCCCACATTCTCGGTGCGGGCGCGGGAGTCAGACATGACGCCCTTCGGCGTCGAAAGTATGGAGACGCCAAGCCCGTTGGCGACGGTCGGCAGATCGCGCACCGAGGAATACACCCGCCGCCCCGGGGTCGATATCCGCTTGATATCCTTGATCACCGGCTCGCCATCGAAATATTTGAGCTCAATGTCGAACTCAGACCGGCCGCCGGTGTAATCGACGCGCACATAGCCGCGGATGAAGCCCTCCTCCACCAGCACGTCGAGCACATGCTCGCGTAGACTGGAGGCGGGCGTCGTCACCTTGGCCTTGTGGCGCATCTGCGCGTTACGGATACGCGCGAGCATGTCGCCTAGGGGATCGTTGATGCTCATCAGTGGTCCTACCAGCTCGACTTGATCATTCCGGGAATCTGTCCTTGGCTCGCGAGATCGCGCAGTGCAATGCGCGACATGCGGAGCTTGCGGTAAAAGCCGCGCGGCCTCCCGGTGAGGTCGCAGCGGTTGCGGATACGCGTCGGCGAGGAGTTGCGCGGCAGCTCGGCGAGTTTGAGCCGCGCCGCGAAGCGCTCCTCGGCGGGAAGCTTGCGGTCGGCGGCGATGGCTTTCAGCCGCGTGCGCCGCACCTTGAATTTCTTGGCCAGCCGGCGGCGCTTATTGTTCCGCTCGACCATGCTCGTCTTTGCCATTCAGTCCTCCTAACGCAGCGTCAAGCCGCCAAGCCCTAGCTGCGGAACGGAAAGTTCAAATGCTTCAGCAACGCGCGCGCCTCGTCGTCGGTGGGCGCCGTGGTGCAGACAACGATGTCCATGCCCCAGATCTCCTCGACCTTGTCGAAATTGATCTCCGGGAAAATGATGTGCTCCTTGAGCCCGAGGGTAAAATTGCCCCTTCCGTCGAAGCTCTTCGGGTTCAGCCCGCGGAAGTCGCGCACCCGAGGCAGCGCGATGTTCACGAGGCGGTCGACGAACTCGTACATGCGGTTCTGGCGCAGGGTCACCTTGGCGCCGATCGGCATGCCCTCGCGGAGCTTGAAAGTGGCGATCGACTTCCGCGCCTTGGTGATCACCGGCTTCTGCCCGGCAATGAGCGCGAGATCGGCGGCGGCGGCGGTCACCTTCTTGGAGTCGGCGACGCCTTCGCCCACGCCGATGTTCAACACGACCTTGTCGAGCCGCGGCACCTGCATCGGGTTCGCGTAGCCGAACTCCTTGACGAGCTCGCCACGGAGCACGTCCTGATATTGCTGCTTGAGCCGTGGGATATAAGCGGTCTCAGCCATCGATCACCTCGCCGGAGCGCTTGGCAAAGCGGACCTTGCGCCCGTCCTTCAGAAACTTGTACCCGACCCGCGTCGGCTTCCCGTCCTTGGGGTCCTCGAGCGCCAGGTTGGAAACATGGATGGCGGCTTCCTTGGAGATGATACCGCCGTCCTGGGTCGCGGTCTGGCGCTGGTGCCGCCTGATCATGGCGACGCCCTTGACGATGGCGCGGTTCTCCTCAGGCATCATCTTCAGCACCTCGCCGTGCTTGCCCTTGTCCTTGCCGGTGAGCACCACCACGTGGTCGCCCTTCTTGATCTTGAGCTTGGCCATCTAGAGGACCTCCGGCGCAAGCGACACGATCTTCATGTGCTTCTTGGCTCTGAGCTCACGGGTGACCGGGCCGAAGATGCGCGTTCCGATCGGCTCGCCTTGCGGGTTGACCAGCACCGCGGCATTGCGGTCGAAGCGGATGATCGAGCCGTCGGGACGGCGGACGCCGGATGCGGTGCGCACCACTACGGCCTTCATCACCTGGCCCTTCTTCACGCGGCCGCGCGGGATGGCCTCCTTAACCGAGACTACGATGGTGTCGCCGATCGAGGCATATTTGCGCTTCGACCCGCCGAGCACCTTGATGCACTGCACGCGGCGCGCACCGGAATTGTCGGCGACATCGAGATTGGTCTGCATCTGGATCATGGCAGCCTCGACCCTCTAGCTCGTTGCCTGCTCGCGCGGCAGCACCGTCCAGCGCTTCTGCTTGGAGATCGGCGGACATTCCTCGATCCACACCATCTCGCCCACCTTGAACTCGTTCTTCTCGTCATGGGCGTGATAGTTCTTGGAGCGGCGCACGGTCTTTTGCAGCAAAGGGTGCGTGAAGCGGCGCTCGACGCGGACCACAACCGTCTTGTCGTTCTTGTCGCTCACCACGACCCCTTGCAGTACTCGTTTCGGCATCTCTTGCGTCCTTAGGCCTTGGCTTCGGCGGCGCTCTTCTGGCGCGTGATGGTCTGAATGCGCGCGATGTCGCGCCTGATCTCTCGCACCCGCGCCGTGTTCTCAAGCTGGCCGGATGCCGCCTGGAAACGCAGGTTGAACTGCTCCTTCTTGAGCTTGACCAGCTCGTCGTTGAGCTGATCGACCGTCATGCCGCGCACCTGTGCCGCCTTCATGGTGCTCAAGCCTCCACGATGCGCGTGACCACGCGCGTCTTGAGCGGCAGCTTGGCGGCGCCAAGCCGGAGCGACTCCCGCGCCACGGCATCGGTCACGCCGTCGATCTCGAACATCACCCGGCCAGGCTTCACCCGGGCCACCCAGAACTCCGGCGTGCCCTTGCCCTTGCCCATGCGCACTTCGGTCGGCTTCTTCGATACCGGCACATCGGGGAACAGGCGGATCCACACGCGGCCTGCGCGCTTCATCTGCCGCGTCATGGCGCGGCGCGCAGCTTCGATCTGCCGCGCGGTGATGCGGGCGGGCTCCTGCGCTTTCAGCCCGTGCGAGCCGAAGCTCAAGCTGACGGCGCTCGACGCCGCCCCCTTGATGCGGCCCTTATGGGCTTTGCGGTATTTCGTGCGTTTCGGTTGCAACATGACCGTTCAATCCGTGGTTCAAGCCTGCGCCTGCGGGGCCTCGCGGCGACCCGTAGAGCGTCCACCTTCCTGTGCCTCGAGCGCGCGCTGCTCCTGCGCCATCGGATCGTGGGCCATGATCTCGCCCTTGAAGATCCACACCTTGACGCCGATGATGCCGTAGGCGGTGCGCCCGAGCGCCGTGCCGTAGTCGATGTCGGCGCGCAGCGTATGCAGCGGCACGCGGCCCTCGCGGTACCACTCCATGCGCGCGATTTCCGCTCCGCCGAGGCGGCCGCCGCAATTGATGCGGATGCCGAGCGCGCCCATGCGGATGGCAGACTGCACGGCGCGCTTCATGGCGCGGCGGAAAGCGACGCGGCGCTCGAGCTGCTGGGCGATGCCTTCGGCCACCAGCGTGGCGTCGATCTCGGGCTTGCGCACCTCGACGATGTTGAGATGCACCTCAGAGTCGGTCATCGCGGCGAGCTCGCGGCGGAGCTTCTCGATATCGGCGCCCTTCTTGCCGATGAGGATGCCCGGGCGCGCAGTATGCACCGTCACCCGGCACTTCTTGTGCGGGCGCTCGATCACCACCTTGGAGATACCGGCCTGCTTGCGCGAGGTGAGAATGTGCTCGCGCATCTTCAGATCCTCGTGCAGCAGCCGCGCATATTCGCCGCGCGAGGCGTACCAGCGCGAATCCCAGGTGCGGTTGACGCCGAGCCTAAGCCCGATCGGATTGACCTTCTGCCCCATCAAGCAAACTCCTCGACTTGGCGCACCACGACGGTGATCCGCGCGAACGGTTTCTCGATACGGCTCGCGCGCCCGCGCGCGCTCGCCTTCAAACGTTTCATCACCAACCCCTTGCCCACATAGGCCTCCGAGACGATCAGCGCGTCGACGTCGAGGTCGTGGTTGTTCTCGGCATTGGCGATGGCCAACTCCAGCGTCTTCTTCACGTCGCGCGCGATGCGCTTGCGCGAGAAGGTAAGGTCAGCGAGCGCTTTATCAACCTTCTTGCCGCGGATCAGCTGGGCAAGCAGGTTCAGCTTCTGCGGGCTCACCCGCAGCAGCTTGGTCACCGCCCTCGCCTCGTTCTCCGCGAGCGTCCGTTCGCGTGCCGGCTTGCCCATTACGCCTTCGTCCTCTTCGCCTTGCGGTCCGCGGCGTGACCGTAAAAGGTCCGCGTCGGCGCGAACTCGCCGAATTTGTGGCCGACCATGTCCTCGGTGACCAGCACCGGAACGTGCTTCTGGCCGTTATGCACGCCGAAGGTGAGCCCGACGAATTGCGGCAGGATCGTCGAACGTCGCGACCACATCTTGATCACCGCGTTCGAGCCTGACCCGCGCGCCTTCTCGGCCTTCTTCAGCAAATACCCGTCGACGAACGGGCCCTTCCAAATCGAGCGTGACACGAGCCTAACCTTTCTTCTTCGTATGGCGGCTGCGCAGGATGAACTTGTCGCTCGCCTTGTTCGAACGCGTCTTCTTGCCCTTGGTCGACTTGCCCCAGGGCGTCACTGGGTGCCGTCCGCCTGAGGTGCGGCCCTCGCCGCCGCCATGCGGGTGATCGACCGGGTTCATAGCCACGCCGCGCACCACGGGCTTTCTGCCCTTCCAGCGCATGCGGCCGGCCTTGCCGATCGAGACGTTGGAGTTGTCCGGGTTGGACACAGCACCTACGGTCGCCATGCAGGCCGCAGGCACCATGCGCGTCTCGCCGGAATTGAGCCTGAGAATGGCGTAGCCGGCGTCGCGCCCCACGAGCTGCACATAGGTGCCGGCGGCGCGCGCGATCTGGCCACCCTTGCCCGCCTTCATCTCCACATTGTGGACGATGGTGCCGATCGGCATGTTGGCAAGCGGCATGGCGTTGCCGGGCTTCACGTCGGCGCGGGTATCGGCGATCACCGTGTCGCCGGCCTGGAGCCGCTGCGGCGCGAGGATGTATGCGAGCTCGCCGTCCTCATATTTGATCAGCGCGATGAAGGCGGTGCGGTTCGGATCGAATTCGAGCCGCTCCACGGTCGCCGGCATGCCGAGCTTGCCGCGCTTGAAATCGACCAAGCGGTAGCTGCGCTTGTGCCCGCCGCCGCGATGCCACATCGACACGCGGCCCTGATTGTTGCGTCCGCCAGACTTGGAGAGGCCTTCGGTCAGCGCCTTGACGGGCTTGCCCTTCCACAGATGGCTGCGGTCGATGAGCACGAGCTGACGCTGGCTCGGCGTGGTTGGTTTGAAGGTTTTGAGGGCCATGGCGTGCTAGATCCTCGTGGTCACGTCGATCTTGTCGCCTTCGGCGAGCGTAATGATCGCTTTCTTGACGTCTTGCTGCTTGCCTCTCATCCCACGAAACGTCTTGGTCTTGCCCTTGCGCAGGATGGTGTTGACCGACAGCACCTTGACCTTGAACAGCTGCTCGACGGCGGCCTTGATCTCAGGCTTGGTCGCGTCGCGGCGCACCTTGAACACCACCTGGTTCGCTTCCGAAGCCATGCTGGATTTCTCGGTGATCACCGGCGCGAGGATGACGTCGTAGGCGGAAAGCGCACTCATTTGAACCGCGCCTCCAGCGCTTCCACGGCAGCCTTGGTGAGGACCAGCTTGTCGTGGTTGAGGATGTCGTAGACGTTGATGCCGGCGACCGGGAGCACGTCGACACCCGGCAGGTTGCGGGCAGCCTTGGCGAAGGCGTCCTGCACCGCAGCCCCGTCGATGATCAGCACCGAGCCAAGGCCGAGCTTCGAGAAGCGGGACTTGAGCTCCTTGGTCTTGGCCTCTTTCAGCTCGCATTTGTCGATCACCACGAGGGTGTCCGACTTGGCCTTGGCGGACAGCGCGTGCTTCAGCGCGAGAGCGCGCACCTTCTTCGGCAGATCGATGGCGAAGCTCCGCGGCTTGGGCCCGAACGCCTTGCCGCCGCCCTTGAAGATCGGCGCCTTCTTGCTGCCGTGGCGGGCGCGGCCGGTGCCCTTCTGGCGATACATCTTCGCCGTGGTGGCCGTGACCTCGGAGCGATCCTTGACGTGAGCCGTGCCGCTCCTCCGCTTGGCGAGCTGGTAACGCACCATGCGGGCGAGGATGTCGGGGCGCGGCTCGAGCCCAAACACGTCGTCCGGAAGCTCAACCGTTCCCGCCTTCTTGGCGTCGAGCGTGGTGACGTCGGCCTGCATTACTGTTCGCTCCCCGCCTCGGCCTGTGCCGGCTCGGCTTGCGCCTCTGACTTCGCCGATCCGTTCGCTGCTTCGCCCGAACCCTTACGGAAGGCGCCTGGCTTCGGCGCGGCATCAGGCAGGGTCCGCTTCACGGCATCGCGCAACAGCACCCAGCCGCCCTTGGCGCCAGGCACCGCGCCGCGGATCATGATCAGGCCGCGCTCTGGGTCGGTCTTCACCACGCGCAAATTCTGCGTGGTGACGTTCACGTCGCCCATGTGGCCGGCCATCTTCTTGCCCTTAAACACCTTGCCTGGGTCCTGGCGCTGGCCGGTCGAGCCGTGGCTTCTGTGGCTCACCGACACGCCGTGGCTCGCGCGCAAGCCCCCAAAGCCGTGACGCTTCATGGCGCCGGCGAAGCCCTTGCCGATGGTGGTGCCGGAAACGTCGACGAACTGGCCCTCGACGAAATGGTCGGCGGTGATCTCGGCGCCGACCTCGATCACGTTCTCGGGGCTCACGCGGAACTCTGCGAGCTTGCGCTTGGGCTCGACGTTGGCCACGGCGAAATGGCCGCGCGCGGCGCGTGAGAGCCGCTTCACCTTTGGCGTGCCGGCACCGAGCTGCAGCGCGGTGTAGCCGTTCTTCTCCGCGGTCCTGTGGCCCACGACCTGGCAGCGGTCGAGGCGCAGCACCGTCACCGGGATATGCTCCCCGGCATCGGTGAAGATCCTCGTCATGCCGAGCTTTTGCGCGATGACACCTGATCGCATCGGACTAATTCCTTGCCTCGTCTTTCGTCAACCTAGAGCTTGATCTCGACATCCACGCCTGCGGCCAAGTCGAGCTTCATCAGGGCATCGACGGTCTGCGGCGTCGGGTCGACGATGTCGAGCAGGCGCTTATGCGTGCGCATCTCGAACTGCTCCCGGCTCTTCTTATCGATATGAGGGGACCGGTTGACGGTGAACTTCTCGATGCGCGTCGGCAGCGGGATAGGTCCGCGCACCTCGGCGCCCGTGCGCTTCGCCGTATTGACGATCTCCTTGGTCGACGCATCGAGAATACGGTGGTCGAAGGCCTTGAGCCTGATTCTTATGTTCTGACTTTGCATCCCGATGGCCTCAAGTTTAAGAGCGCGCCGCCTTAAGACGACGCGCTCTTGGGTCTTTCCTTACTCGATGATCGCCGCCACCACGCCGGCGCCGACCGTGCGGCCGCCTTCGCGAATGGCGAAACGAAGCTTCTCCTCCATGGCGATCGGCACGATCAGCTCGACCGTCATGGCGATATTGTCGCCCGGCATCACCATCTCGGTACCCTCCGGCAGGTGCACCACGCCGGTCACGTCTGTGGTGCGGAAGTAGAACTGCGGACGGTAGTTGCCGAAGAACGGGGTATGGCGGCCGCCCTCCTCCTTGGTGAGGATGTAGGCCTCGGCCTTGAACTTGGTGTGCGGCTTGACCGAGCCTGGCTTGGCCAGCACCTGGCCGCGCTCCACGCCCTCGCGATCGACGCCGCGCAACAGGCATCCGACATTGTCGCCGGCCTCGCCCTGGTCGAGCAGCTTGCGGAACATTTCCACGCCGGTCACCACGGTCTTGGTGGTCGGCCTGATGCCGATGATCTCGACTTCCTCGCCCACTTTGACCACGCCGCGCTCGATGCGGCCGGTCACCACGGTGCCGCGGCCTGAGATCGAGAACACGTCTTCGATCGGCATGAGGAACGGCTTGTCCTTGGGCCGGTCAGGCTGCGGAATATAGGCATCGACCGCATCCATCAGGGCGCCGATCGAATTCTTGCCGACCTCGTCGTCCTTGCCTTCCAGGGCGGCGAGTGCCGAGCCTTTGACGATCGGGATCTCGTCGCCAGGGAACTCGTATTTGGACAGGAGCTCACGCACCTCGAGCTCGACCAGGTCGAGCAACTCGGGGTCGTCGACCATGTCAACCTTGTTGAGGTAGACGACGAGCGCCGGCACGCCGACCTGGCGGGCAAGCAGGATGTGCTCGCGGGTCTGCGGCATCGGGCCGTCGGCGGCCGACACCACCAGGATGGCGCCGTCCATCTGGGCTGCGCCGGTGATCATGTTCTTCACGTAGTCGGCATGGCCCGGACAGTCGACATGGGCATAGTGCCGCTTGCCGGTCTCGTACTCCACGTGCGCCGTGGAGATGGTGATGCCCCGCGCCTTCTCCTCCGGTGCCTTGTCGATCTCGTCATAGGCGGTGAACTTGGCGCCGCCCTTCTCGGCCAGCACCTTGGTGATCGCCGCCGTCAGCGTGGTCTTGCCGTGATCGACGTGACCAATGGTCCCGATGTTGCAATGGGGCTTCGTCCGCTGGAACTTTTCCTTAGCCATGTTGGCTCTCCATCCTTCAACACAAAAACGAAAGTCTTCTGTAAAGGCCTTAGGGGCCTCGAACCTTTAGGCGAACTTCGCCTGCACCTCTTCGGCGACCGCCTGCGGAACTTGCGCATAGTGGTCGAATTGCATGGTGAACTGCGCCCGCCCCTGGCTCATCGAGCGGAGCGTGTTCACGTAGCCGAACATGTTGGCAAGCGGGACCATGGCGCTGATCACCGCGGCATTGCCGCGGGTCTCTTGCCCACGCACCTGGCCGCGCCGGCTGGTCAAGTCGCCGATGATGCCGCCGACATATTCCTCCGGGGTCACCGCTTCGACCTTCATGATCGGCTCGAGCAGCTTCGGCCCAGCCTTCATGGCGCCCTCGCGGAAGGCGGCGCGGGCCGCTATCTCGAACGCCATGACGCTCGAATCCACGTCGTGATAGGCGCCGTCGATGAGGCTGACCTTGACATCGAGTATGGGGAAGCCCGCGAGCACGCCGGAATCTACGACGCTCTTCACCCCCTTCTGCACGCCGGGGACGTATTCCTTGGGCACGTTGCCGCCGACCACCTTGTTCTCGAACTCGAAGCCTTTGCCGGCCTCGTTCGGCTCGATCACGAGTTTGACGCGGGCGAACTGGCCCGAGCCGCCGGTCTGCTTCTTGTGCGTGTAGTCGACCTCGGCCTTGCGCGACACGGTCTCGCGATAGGCGACCTGCGGCGCGCCGACATTGGCCTCGACCTTGAACTCGCGGCGCATGCGGTCGACGATGATGTCGAGATGCAATTCGCCCATGCCCTTGATGATGGTCTGGCCCAACTCATGGTCGACCGAGACGCGGAAGGACGGGTCCTCTTGCGCCAGGCGATGCAGCGCCACGCCGAGCTTCTCCTGATCGCCCTTGGTCTTCGGCTCGACGGCAACCTCAATGACCGGCTCCGGGAACTCCATGCGCTCGAGGATGACGGGTTTGGCCGGATCGCTGAGCGTGTCGCCGGTGGTGACGTCCTTGAGGCCGGCGAGCGCGACGATGTCGCCGGTATAGGCGTCCTTGATGTCCTCGCGGTGATTGGCGTGCATCAGCAGCATGCGGCCGATGCGCTCTTTCTTGTCCTTCACTGTGTTGAGCAGGGTCGTCCCGGTCTCGACCTTGCCGGAATAGATGCGGCAGAAGGTGAGCGAGCCGACGAAAGGATCGTTCATGATCTTAAAGGCCAACATGGAGAGCGGCTCGGTGTCGGACGGCGCTCGGGTCGCCTCCTCGCCGGTCTTGAAATCGATGCCCTTCATTGGCGGCACGTCGAGCGGCGACGGCAGATAGTCGACGACGGCGTCGAGCATTGGCTGCACGCCTTTGTTCTTGAAGGCTGAGCCGCACAGGATCGGAACGAAAACGTTGCCGATGGTGCCCTTGCGGATCAGGGCCTTGAGGGTCTCCTCGCTCGGATGCTTGCCTTCGAGATAGGCCTCCATGGCCCCCTCGTCGAGTTCGACCGCCTGCTCAACCAGCTTCTCGTGATATTCCTTGGCCTCATCGATGAGATCGGCAGGAATCTCCTCGTCATGGAACTTGGCGCCCAAGGCCTCGTCATCCCAGACCACCGCCTTCATGCGTACGAGATCGATGATGCCCCTGAACCTGTTCTCCACGCCGATCGGGAGTTGAATTACGATCGGATTGGCACCGAGGCGGTCACGGACCATCTTTACCGACAGGAAGAAGTCGGCGCCGATCTTGTCCATCTTGTTGACGAAGATCATGCGCGGGACGCCGTATTTGTCGGCCTGGCGCCATACGGTCTCGGTCTGCGGCTCAACACCCTGGTTGGCGTCAAGCAGCGCTACCGCGCCGTCGAGCACGCGCAACGACCGCTCCACCTCGATGGTGAAGTCGACGTGTCCAGGCGTATCGATGATGTTAATGCGCTTATCGTTCCAATAGGCCGTGGTCGCGGCGGAGGTAATGGTGATGCCGCGCTCCTGCTCCTGCTCCATCCAATCCATGGTGGCAGCGCCGTCGTGCACCTCGCCGATCTTGTGGCTCTTGCCGGTGTAATAGAGGACCCGCTCGGTCGTAGTGGTCTTGCCGGCGTCGATATGCGCCATGATCCCGATGTTGCGGTAGTCCTGGAGCGGGGTGGTGCGTGGCATCTCAAAAATCCTTGAAATCGTTACCAGCGGTAATGGGAGAAGGCGCGGTTCGCCTCAGCCATACGATGGGTGTCTTCGCGCTTCTTCACCGCGGTCCCGCGGTTGTTGGCGGCGTCGAGCAGTTCACCTGAGAGGCGCTCGACCATGGTGTTCTCGTTACGGCCGCGCGCCGAGGAAATGATCCAGCGAATGGCGAGCGCTTGCCGACGATCGGAGCGCACCTCGACCGGAACCTGGTAGGTGGCGCCGCCGACGCGGCGGGACCGCACCTCGAGAGCCGGCATCACGTTGCGCAAAGCCTCGTGGAACAGCTCGATCGGGTTCTGCTTGGTCTTCTTTTCCATCTGGTCGAGCGCGCCGTAGACGATCCGCTCGGCGGCCGACTTCTTGCCTTCGTACATGATGCTGTTCATGAACTTGGTCAGCACCACGTCCCCGAACTTCGGGTCGGGGATGATGTCTCGCTTATCTGCCTTGCGCCGCCGGGACATAGTTTCGTTCCTTGATCCTTCCTGCGAAGGTCCCCGGCCTCGTTTGGCTTGGCCCGAGTGACCTCCGTGTGGTCCTAAGAGGTCACTTCGGCCGCTTGGCGCCGTATTTCGAACGCCGCTGGCGGCGATCGCTTACGCCTTGGGTATCGAGCACGCCGCGAATAATGTGATAGCGCACGCCCGGCAGGTCCTTGACGCGGCCGCCCCGGATCAGGACCACGGAGTGCTCCTGGAGGTTATGCCCCTCGCCCGGGATATAGCTCGTCACTTCCAACCCGTTGGTCAGGCGCACGCGCGCGACTTTACGCAGAGCGGAGTTCGGCTTCTTCGGCGTCGTGGTGTAGACGCGCGTGCACACCCCGCGCTTCTGCGGGTTGGCCTGCATGGCCGGCACTTTGTTCCGCTTCCCCGGCTGACGGCGGGGCTTGCGGATCAGCTGTTGTATCGTCGGCATCTGCAGCCTTCGTCCAATCTCTTTCCAAGGGCCAGACGGCCCACAACCATCTCAAGGCCAGAGGCCCACAACACCTGAGGCTGAAGTGCGGGTGAGCGCGATCTTCAGCCCCTTAAACCAGAGGACCTTGGAGGGCATGCCTCCAAGATCGTGTGCCCGAATGTGACCCGGTTAGTCCGGCAGCGTCTAGCCCGCGGCGTGAAGGGCTACCGCCTGCCGCGAAAGTTCGCGCGTTGTATCAGGCCGATTCTCTTATCGTCAAGGGTCCAGGTGTCAGGGGAACAGAAATCAGTGATCAGAAGTCGGAAAGAAGCGCCCGCATTTTCTGATCTCTGACGTCTGACTTCTGTCCCCTGGCAACTAGACCGTCTCGCGCTCCTCCGCAGCCTCGTCGTCCTCCTGCTCGATTCCGGCCGAGTCCGTACGCTGCCGCTCCTCCAGGATGAGCTCGTCGCGGTGGCTTGCGATCTTGCTCAACCTGGTAAGCATCCCGCCAGTGCCGGCCGGAATGAGCCGTCCGACGATGACGTTCTCCTTCAGCCCCTCGAGCGCATCGGTCTTGCCGTTGACCGCAGCGTCGGTGAGCACGCGCGTGGTCTCCTGGAAGGAGGCCGCCGAGATGAAGGAGCGGGTCTGCAGGCTCGCCTTGGTGATGCCGAGCAGCACCGGCTGACCGGTCGCAGGCTTGCCGCCCTGCGCCTCGACCACGGCGTTGGCGTCCTCGAAGTCGATCCGGTCCACCTGCTCTCCCTTGAGAAAGTCGGTCGAGCCTGCATCGTCCACCTCGGTCTTCTGCAGCATCTGCCGGACGATCACCTCGATATGCTTGTCGTTGATGGTGACGCCCTGCAGCCGGTAGACCTCCTGGATCTCGTTGACGAGGTAGTTGGCCAACTCCTCGACG
Organism: uncultured Alphaproteobacteria bacterium; assembly: GCA_963740805.1. Classification (GTDB taxonomy): domain Bacteria; phylum Pseudomonadota; class Alphaproteobacteria; order Rhizobiales; family Methyloligellaceae; genus Methyloceanibacter. The sequence continues at coordinate 759,485 of CAVUFL010000007.1, forward strand.
CCCTTGATGGCCAGGATGTCGTGCGGAGCCGGATGGCCATCGAGCAGGAACTCGCCCTTCTCGATGCGGTCGCCCTCCTGCACGGCGAGATGCCGTCCCTTCGGGATGAGATACTCGACCGGCTCGCCGCCGTCCTCGTCCGGCACGATGGTGATGCGCCGCTTGTTCTTATAGTCGCGGCCAAGCTGCACCGTGCCTGAGACTTCGGCGATGATGGCGTGATCCTTTGGACGCCGCGCCTCGAACAGCTCGGCCACCCGCGGCAGACCGCCGGTGATGTCGCGCGTCTTGGCGCTCTCCATCGGGATACGGGCCAGCACGTCGCCGGCACTCACCTCGTGGCCGGACTCGACCGACATGATCGCGTCGACCGGCAATAGGTAGCGTGCCTCGCCACCCCTCGACAGCTTGCCGATCTTGCCCTTCTTGTCCTTGATGGCGACAGCCGGCCGCAGATCCACGCCACGCGGGGAAGCGCGCCAATCGATGATCACCGAGTTGGTGATACCGGTCAACTCGTCCTTCCGCTCGCTGACCGAAACGCCTTCGACTAGATCCTCGAAGTCGACGATGCCTTCGATCTCGGTGAGCACCGGGCGGGTATAGGGGTCCCACTCGGCGAGACGATCGCCGCGCTTGACCTTGGCGCCGTCGTCAACGCGCAAATGCGTGCCGTACGGCAACCGGTGCACCGCACGCTCAGTGCCGTCCTGATCCGCAACGACCAGGATGGTGTTGCGGCCCATGACCATGAGGCGGCCTTGTGAGTCCTTGACCACGTTCCGCTGCTTGATCTTCACCGTGCCGTCGAAATTCAACTCCAACGACGACTGATCGACGACCTTGGCGCTCGCCACACCGCCCAAATGGAAGGTGCGCATGGTGAGCTGGGTGCCAGGCTCGCCGATCGACTGCGCGGCGATGACGCCCACCGCCTCGCCCATGTTGACCGGCGTGCCGCGGGCAAGATCGCGTCCGTAGCACTTGGCGCAAATGCCGTTGCGGGTCTCGCAGGTGAGCGCCGAGCGGATGCGGATCTCTTGCACGCGCGCCTCCTCGATAGCCTCGACCTGCTCCTCCTCCATCAGTTCGCCGGCCTTGACGATCACCTTGCCGGTAGCCGGGTTCTTCACGTTCTCGGCCGCGGTACGTCCAAGCACGCGCGCGCCGAGCGACACCGTGACCTCGCCCAACTCGATCAGCGCGCGTGCGGTGATGCCTGCGGTCGTGCCACAGTCGTCCTCGGTGACGATGCAGTCCTGCGCCACGTCGACCAGACGGCGGGTCAAGTAACCCGAATTCGCCGTCTTCAACGCGGTGTCGGCCAGACCCTTGCGGGCGCCGTGGGTCGAGTTGAAGTACTCGAGCACCGACAGCCCCTCCTTGAAGTTGGAGATGATCGGCGTCTCGATGATCTCGCCGGACGGCTTGGTCATCAGGCCGCGCATGCCGGCGAGCTGCTTCATCTGGGCCGGTGAGCCGCGGGCGCCTGAATGCGACATCATATAGATGGAGTTGATCGGCTTCTCGCGGCCGGTCTTCGGATCGCGCTCGACCGCCGAGATGCGCTTCATCATCTCCTTGGCGACCTGCTCGGTGCACTCCGTCCAGGTGTCGACGACCTTGTTGTACTTCTCGCCGCGGGTGATGAGGCCGTCATTGTACTGCTGCTCATACTCGCGGACGAGGTCGCTCGTCTTGTGCACGATGGCGTCCTTGGTCTCTGGAATCACCATGTCATCCTTGCCGAAGGAAATGCCGGCACGGCACGCATACGAGAAGCCGAGGCCCATGATCCGGTCGCAGAAGATGACCGTCTCCTTCTGACCGCAGTGGCGATAGACCACGTCGATCATGTGCGAGATATCCTTCTTGGTGAGCAGCCGGTTGATCAGGTCGAAGCTGACATTGGGCTTCCTCGGCAAGAGGTCGCCGAGCAGCATGCGGCCAGGCGTCGTGTCGTAGATATGCGACACCGGCTTGTTCTTCTCATCGACCGTGCGGAAACGGCCCTTGATCTTGGCATGTAGGCTCAGGACCTTGGCGTCGAGCGCATGCTGGATTTCGGCAATGCAGCCGAACATCATGCCCTCGCCAGGCTCGTTGTCCATGGCGATCGACAGATAGTAGATGCCGAGCACGATGTCTTGGCTCGGCACGATGATCGGCGAGCCGTTGGCCGGGTGGAGGATGTTGTTGGTCGACATCATCAGCACGCGGGCCTCGAGCTGGGCCTCGAGCGACAAGGGCACGTGCACGGCCATCTGATCGCCGTCGAAGTCGGCGTTGAACGCCGCGCAGACGAGCGGATGCAACTGAATGGCCTTGCCCTCGATCAGCACCGGCTCGAACGCCTGAATGCCGAGGCGATGCAGCGTCGGCGCGCGGTTGAGCAGCACCGGGTGCTCGCGGATCACCTCATCGAGGATGTCCCAAACCTCCGGCTTCTCCTTCTCAACGAGCTTCTTCGCCTGCTTCACCGTGGCGGCATGGCCCTTTGCGTCGAGCCGCGCATAGATGAACGGCTTGAACAGCTCGAGCGCCATCTTCTTCGGCAGCCCGCACTGATGTAGCTTGAGCTCAGGCCCGACCACGATGACCGAGCGGCCCGAGTAGTCGACGCGCTTGCCGAGCAGGTTCTGGCGGAAGCGCCCCTGCTTGCCCTTCAGCATGTCGGCGAGCGACTTGAGCGGCCGCTTGTTGGCGCCGGTGATGACGCGTCCGCGCCGTCCGTTGTCGAACAGAGCATCGACCGCCTCCTGCAGCATCCGCTTCTCGTTGCGGATGATGATGTCCGGCGCGCGCAGCTCCATCAGCCGCTTCAGACGATTGTTGCGGTTGATGACGCGGCGATAGAGGTCGTTCAGGTCCGAGGTAGCGAAGCGGCCGCCGTCGAGCGGCACGAGCGGACGCAGCTCCGGCGGAATGACCGGAACCACGGTCAAGATCATCCACTCGGGCTTGTTGCCGGACTCGATGAACGCCTCGACGACCTTCAGCCGCTTGGCGAGCTTCTTCGGCTTGAGCTCTGAGGTCGACTCGGCGATCTCCTGGCGGAGCTCGGCGGCGGTCTTCTCGAGGTCCAAGCCTTTCAGAAGCTCGCGGATCGCCTCGGCGCCGATCGACGCCGTGAAGGAATCCTCGCCGAAATCGTCTTGCGCCTTGATGTAGTCTTCCTCGGTCAGGAGCTGGAGCGGCTTCAGCGTGGTCAGCCCAGGCTCGAGCACGATGTAGTTCTCGAAATAGAGAACCCGCTCGAGGTCCTTGAGCGTCATGTCGAGGAGAAGGCCGATGCGCGAGGGCAGCGACTTCAGGAACCAGATATGGGCGACAGGTGCTGCGAGCTCGATATGGCCCATGCGCTCGCGCCGGACCTTGGCGAGCGTCACCTCGACGCCGCACTTCTCGCAGATGACGCCCTTGTACTTCATGCGCTTGTACTTGCCGCACAAGCACTCATAGTCCTTCACCGGCCCGAAGATGCGCGCGCAGAACAGGCCGTCGCGCTCCGGCTTGAAGGTGCGGTAGTTGATCGTCTCAGGCTTCTTGATCTCCCCATAGGACCAGGACAGAATTTTCTCCGGGCTCGCAATGCCGATGCGAATCTGGTCGAAATTCTGCTGCTGGACCTGAGGACTGAAGAGGTTGACGATTTCCTGATTCATTATCTCTTTCTCCCAGGGCGCCCGTTACGCCCACCGTTCGTCATAAAATCCCGCGTTCTATTTCGCTCCGCTCATTCGGCCGCAGGCCGTGGCAGCCTCGCCCGCACCGGCTGCTGCTCCTCCGGCTTCGGCTGCACCAGCTCGACGTTCAGCCCAAGCGCCCGCATCTCCTTGACGAGGACGTTGAAGCTTTCCGGGATGCCGGCCTCGAACGTGTCGTCGCCGCGCACGATGGCCTCGTAGACCTTGGTGCGGCCGGCAACGTCGTCAGACTTGACGGTCAGCATCTCCTGCAGCGTGTAGGCCGCGCCGTAAGCTTCGAGCGCCCACACCTCCATTTCGCCGAAGCGCTGGCCGCCGAACTGGGCCTTGCCGCCCAGCGGCTGCTGGGTGACCAGGCTGTAAGGACCGATCGAGCGGGCATGGATTTTGTCGTCCACGAGGTGGTGGAGCTTCAGCATATAGATGTAGCCCACGGTCACCTTGCGCTCGAACGGCTCGCCGGTGCGGCCATCGTGCAGGGTCACCTGCCCCGAGCTGTCGAGCCCCGCGGCCTCAAGCAGCGCCGTCACGTCGCCCTCATGCGCCCCGTCGAACACCGGGGTCGCCACAGGAACGCCGTCGCGCAGATCCTCGCTCGCCTCGATGAGGTGATCATCTTTCAGCGCGGCCACCGCCTTGTCGTCGCCATAGACCGACTTGAGCAGGTCCTTCAGCGGCTTCACCTTGTGGGACGCGTTGTAGGCGTCGAGCGCCTCGCCGATCTTGCGGCCGAGACCCCGGCACGCCCAGCCAAGGTGCGTCTCGAGAATCTGGCCGACGTTCATGCGGCTCGGCACGCCGAGCGGATTCAGCACGATGTCGATCGGGGTGCCGTCATCCAAATACGGCATGTCCTCGATCGGCACGATCATGCTGATCACGCCCTTGTTGCCGTGGCGGCCGGCCATCTTGTCGCCTGGCTGGATCTTGCGCTTCACCGCGACGAAGACCTTGACCATCTTCATCACGCCAGGCGGCAGCTCGTCGCCGCGCTGCAGCTTGTCGACCTTGTCGACGAAGCGCTGCTCGAGCCCCTTCTTGGCGTCTTCATATTGGTGGCGGATGGCCTCGACCTCGGCCATGGCCTTCTCGTTCTTGAGCGCAATCTCCCACCAATGGGACCGCGGCACCTCGTCAAGCAGCGCCTCGGTGATCTTGGCGTCCTTCTTGATGCCCTTCGGCCCCTTGGCCACCACCTTGTGCATCAAGGTGTCCTTGAGACGGCCATAGACGTTGCGGTCGAGGATGGCGAGCTCGTCGTCGCGGTCCTTGGCGAGGCGCTCGATCTCTTCCCGCTCGATGGCCATGGCGCGCTCGTCCTTCTCAACGCCGTGGCGATTGAACACGCGCACCTCGACGACGGTGCCGGTCACGCCGGGGGGCAGCTTGAGAGAGGTATCGCGCACGTCGGAGGCCTTCTCGCCGAAGATGGCGCGAAGCAGCTTCTCCTCAGGCGTCATCGGGCTCTCGCCCTTCGGCGTGATCTTGCCGACGAGAATGTCGCCTGGGTTCACCTCGGCGCCGATATAGACGATTCCCGCCTCATCGAGATTCTTCAGCGCCTCTTCCGAGACGTTGGGAATGTCGCGCGTGATCTCCTCAGGCCCGAGCTTGGTGTCGCGGGCCATCACCTCGAACTCCTCGATATGGATCGAGGTGAACACGTCGTCGCGCACGACGCGCTCTGAGATCAGGATGGAATCCTCGAAGTTGTAGCCCATCCACGGCATGAAGGCGACGAGCACGTTACGCCCGAGCGCGAGCTCGCCAAGATCGGTCGACGGACCGTCGGCGATGATCTCGCCCGCCTGCACATTGTCGCCGACCCGCACCAGCGGGCGCTGATTGATGCAAGTGTTCTGGTTCGAGCGCTGGAACTTGCGCAGATTATAGATGTCGACGCCCGACTTCGACGGATCGGTCTCTTCGGTGGCGCGCACCACGATACGGGTGGCATCGACCTGATCGACCACGCCGGTGCGGCGGGCGCCGATGGCGGCGCCGGAATCGCGCGCCACCACCTCTTCCATGCCAGTGCCGACCAGCGGCGCTTCCGCCGTGATCAGCGGCACGGCCTGACGCTGCATGTTGGAGCCCATCAGAGCGCGGTTGGCGTCGTCGTTCTCCAGGAACGGGATCAGAGCTGCCGCGACCGAAACGAGCTGCTTCGGCGACACGTCGATCAGATCGACCTTCTCCGGCGGCTCGAGCTCCACGTCGCCGGCATGCCGGCACACGATCAGCTCCTCGGTAAAGGTGCCGTTCGGCGCGAGCTTGGCGTTGGCCTGCGCGATGATGTAGCGCGCCTCCTCCATGGCCGAGAGGTACACCACCTCGTCGGTCACCTTGCCCTTGACCACGCGGCGATAGGGGCTCTCGATGAAGCCGTATTTGTTCACCCGCGCGTAGGTGGCGAGCGAGTTGATCAGGCCGATATTCGGCCCTTCCGGCGTCTCGATCGGACAGATGCGGCCGTAATGCGTCGGATGCACGTCGCGCACCTCGAAGCCTGCGCGCTCGCGGGTCAGACCGCCAGGCCCAAGCGCCGAGAGGCGCCGCTTGTGGGTGATCTCCGACAACGGGTTGGTCTGATCCATGAACTGCGACAGCTGTGAGGAGCCGAAGAACTCGCGCACCGCGGCGGCCGCAGGCTTGGCATTGATCAGGTCCTGCGGCATCACGGTGTCGATATCGACGGAGCTCATGCGCTCCTTGATCGCCCGCTCCATGCGCAGGAGGCCAACGCGATACTGATTCTCCATGAGCTCGCCGACCGAGCGCACCCGGCGGTTGCCGAGATGGTCGATGTCGTCGATCTCGCCCTTACCGTCGCGCAAGCCGACCAGCGTCTTGATGACGGCAAGAATGTCCTCCTTGCGCAGGGTGCGCACGGTGTCGGGGCATTCGAGGTCGAGGCGCATGTTCATTTTGACCCGGCCAACCGCCGACAAATCGTAGCGCTCGGCGTCGAAGAAAATGCCGTTGAACAGGGTCTGGGCGGCCTCGAGCGTCGGCGGCTCGCCGGGACGCATCACCCGATAGATGTCGAGCAGCGCCTCATCGGTGTTCGAGTTCTTGTCGATGGCGAGCGTGTTGCGGATGAAGGCGCCGACATTGACATGGTCGATGTCGAGGATCGGGATTTCCTTGAGACCGAGATCCCTGAGCGTCGTCACGAGCTTTGCATCGATCTCGTCGCCCGCCTCGGCGTAGATTTCGCCGGTCTGCATATTGACGATGTCCTCGGCAAGGTAGCGGCCATGCAGGTCCTCGTCCTTGACCAGGAGCTCCTTCAGGCCCTCATCGGCGAGCTTCTTGGCGAGACGCGCCGTCACCTTGCGGCCTGCCTCGATCGCGACCTTTCCGGTCTTGGCGTCGATCAGGTCGCTTGACGACTTGATGCCGCGCATCCGGTCAGGCCGGAACGGCATGCGCCAGCCTTCCTTGGTGGCCTTCAGCGGAATGCGGTCGTAGAAGGTCGACAGAATCTCCTCGTCGTCGAGCCCGAGGGCATAAAGCAGCGTCGTCACCGGAAGCTTCCGGCGCCGGTCGATGCGCACATAGACAATGTCCTTGGCGTCGAACTCGAAGTCGAGCCAGGAGCCGCGATAGGGAATGATGCGGGCTGCGAACAGGAGCTTGCCGCTCGAATGCGTCTTGCCGCGGTCGTGGTCGAAGAACACGCCGGGTGAGCGGTGCATCTGCGAGACGATGACGCGCTCGGTGCCGTTGATGACGAAGGTGCCGTTCATGGTCATGAACGGCATGTCGCCCATATAGACGTCCTGCTCCTTGATGTCCTTGACCGAGCGGGCGCCGGTTTCCTCGTTCACATCGAACACGATGAGCCTTAGCGTCACCTTCAGCGGCGCGGCGAAGGTCATGCCGCGCTGCTGGCACTCATCGACGTCGTATTTCGGCTGCTCGAAGGCATAGCGCACGAACTCGAGCTGGGCGCGCTCGCCAAAGTCGCGAATAGGAAAAACCGAACGGAATACCGCCTGCAGGCCTTCGTCGGGACGGCCCCCCTCGGGCTCGCCCACCATCAGGAACTGATCGTAGGACTGCTTCTGCACCTCGATGAGGTTCGGCATCTCGGCCACTTCATGAATGCGGCCGAACATTTTGCGCAATCGCTTACGACCGTTCGAAGATGAAGATGAAGTCTGCTGCATGTGGTCCTCTCAAGCTCGAACCGACGGCTCACCGGACTCCCCGCAATTTCGACTGCGGAGGTTCTGGCGAAGCGTCTGTGACAACTGATGGGTTTGTGCCCGGGCGGAGTCCGGTTTCGTTATATGGGGTCCGCCCGGGCGCATTTCAACCCAACGCTATTTCAGCTCGACGGTCGCGCCTGCGGCTTCGAGCTGCTTCTTGATCTTCTCTGCCTCTTCCTTGTTGACGCCTTCCTTGACCGCCTTCGGCGCGCCCTCGACCAGGTCCTTGGCCTCCTTCAGGCCGAGGCTGGTGACCGCGCGTACCTCTTTGATAACATTGATCTTTTGGGCACCAACCGCGGTCAGAATGACGTTAAACTCCGTCTTCTCCTCGGCAGCTTCGGCGGGAGCGGCGGCGCCTGCGGCCATCATGGCCACCGGAGCCGCGGCGGAAACGCCCCATTTCTCCTCGAGCATCTTGGCGAGGTCAGCCGCCTCAAGCACGGTGAGCGTCGAAAGCTCGTCTACGATTTTCTGCAAGTCAGCCATCAGTTTATCCTCGTAAGGTCCAATACTGGTTCAACCACAACGGCGTTACGCCGCTTCGCCTGTTCTGCCGTAGGCTGCAAACACGCGCGCAAGCTGCGCGCCCGGTCCACTCACCACGCGAGCGATCTTGCTCGCCGGCGCCTGGATGAGCCCGACAAGCTTCCCGCGAAGCTCATCGAGCGATGGAAGGTTTGCGAGCGAGCTCACCCCTTGGGGATCCAGCACCGTCGTTCCCATCGCGCCGCCAAGGATCACGAATTTCTCGTTGGCCTTGGCGAATTTGACGGCAACTTTTGGTGCCGCCACGGGATCGTCGGAATAAGCGAGGCAAGTCGGCCCCTTCAGCAAATCCGCGATACCCTTGGCGTTGGTCCCTTCGAGCGCGAGCTTCGCAAGCCTGTTCTTGGCCACCTTGACGTGACCGCCCGCGCCGCGAACGTCGCGGCGGAACTTGGTCATGTCGGAGACCGAGAGCCCGGCATAGTGAGCGACGACGATCACGCCGGTCTTGGCGATGGCGTCGTGAAGCGCCGTCACAACTTCGCGCTTCTCTGCTCTTTCCACTAGCTCACTCCGTCAGTTGCGAGGCTCGGAGCGAGTCGCTCTCGCCTCTTCCACACCGTGCCGCAGGAAGCGCGGGCGGACGGCAAGCCGCGCCCCGCATCTCCAGCGGCGCTCCGTTGCCTGTCCTGCTCGTACGCGAAACCGCGATAGAGCCACTTACGAGGTTCAAACCGATCTCCAGGTTACGGGTCTTCCGAAACCTCGAACCGTTCGTCTCCCGTCTCATGCAGGCCCAAATGGCTTAAGCGGTCGCCCGCACCTGCAATCTCGGACAGGTATGAGCCGCTCGAAACGAAACGGCCCTTCCGGGACCTCGACCGAGGTCCCGAAACTCACTCAACTAATGCACACCAGCCGCGACGCTGGTGGGTTCGATCTTCACGCCCGGGCCCATGGTCGAGGTCACCGCCATGCGCTTGAGGAACGTGCCCTTGGAGCCCGAAGGCTTCGCCTTCATCACGGCATCGACCAGCGCGCGGATATTCTCGACCAGCGCCTGTTCGGTGAAACTTGCCTTGCCGACGCCCGCCTGAACGATACCGGCCTTCTCGACTCGGAACTCCACCGAGCCACCCTTGGCCCCGGCAACGGCTTGCGCCACGTCCATGGTCACGGTGCCGACCTTCGGGTTCGGCATCAGGCCGCGCGGACCCAGCACCTTTCCGAGACGGCCGACGAGCGGCATCATGTCCGGCGTGGCGATGGCGCGATCGAAGTCGATGACGCCCTTCTGCACCTGCTCGACGAGATCCTCGGCGCCGACCACATCGGCGCCAGCCTTCTTGGCTTCCTCGGCCTTGGCGCCCTTTGCGAACACGCCGACGCGCAGCTTGCGGCCCGAGCCGTTCGGCAGCAGGCAGACGCCGCGCACCATCTGATCGGCGTGACGCGGATCGACGCCAAGATTGAGCGCGACCTCGATCGTCTCGTCGAACTTCGCCTTCGCCGCGTCCTTGACGAGCTTCACCGCCTCTTCGAGCGTGTAGAGCTTGTCGCGATTGACCGTCGCCTTCGCCGCGGTGAACCTCTTGCCGGGTTTGCTCATGACTACTCTTGAACCTCCAGCCCCATGGAGCGGGCCGAGCCCGCGATAATCTTCATCGCCTGCTCGACCGAGTTCGCGTTGAGGTCCTTCATCTTGACCTCTGCGATCTGGCGGAGCTGTTCCTGCGTCACGCTGCCGGCGCCGGTGCGGCCCGGCTCTTTCGATCCCTTGCCGATCTTCGCCGCCTTCTTGAGCAGGAAGGACGCCGGAGGCGTCTTCATCTCGAAGCTGAAGGAGCGGTCGGCATAGACGGTGATCACCGTCGGGATCGGCGAGCCTGGCTCGATGCCTTGCGTCGCCGCGTTGAACTGCTTGCAGAACTCGGGAATGTTGACGCCGCGCTGACCGAGCGCAGGGCCGATCGGCGGCGAAGGATTGGCCTGCCCCGCCGGCACTTGCAGCTTGATGTAACCGTCGATCTTCTTCGCCATCGCCTACTCTTCCCGCGCCTAAAGCTTCTCTACCTGTCCATATTCGAGCTCGACCGGAGTTGCCCGGCCGAAGATCGACACAGCCACCTTGAGCCGCGCCCGCTCCTCGTCGACTTCCTCGACGAGGCCGTTGAACGAGGCGAACGGCCCATCGGCCACCCGCACCTGCTCGCCGATCTCGAAAGTGACGGACGGCTTCGGCCGCTCGACGCCTTCCTGCACCTGCTGCAGGATGCGCCCGGCCTCTTCCTCGCTGATGGCGATCGGCTTGTTCTCGGTGCCGAGGAATCCCGTGACCTTCGGCGTGCTTTTGATGAGATGGTAGGTGTGATCGTTGAGCTCCATCTTCACCAGCACGTAGCCGGGGAAGAATTTCCGCTCCGACGCGATCTTCCGGCCGCGGCGCATCTCCACGACCTCCTCCATCGGCACAAGGACCTCTTCGATCTGATCGGCGAGGCCTGCCGCCGCGGCACGCTCCTTGATCGACTCGGCGACCTTCCGCTCGAAGTTCGAATAAGCGTGCACGATGTACCAGCGCATTGTCATTTGCTCGAAATGGCCTCCTACCGGCCGATACCCAGCACGAAGCTCACGAGAAAACTCAAAACCTGATCCGCGGCGAGAAAGAACAGCGCAGCCGCAATCACCATCACCAGCACCATGATGGTGGTGATCACCGTCTCTCTGCGGCTCGGCCAGGTGACCTTGGAAACCTCGGTCCGTACCTGCTGCAGAAACTCGAATGGATTAGTCCTCGCCATTTCATTCCTTGTGCGGAGCAACTCAATCAGTGCCCCGGCCTCGCCTCCCGCGCTCAAAACGTGGCAGGAGTGGAGGGACTCGAACCCCCAACCCCCGGTTTTGGAGACCGGTGCTCTAGCCAGTTGAGCTACACTCCTATCGGGTCTCAGAAATCAGAAGTCAGAACTCGGAGAGCAGCGCGCTCGATCTTTGACATCTGACGTTTCGATTCCGCTTTTCTTGTCTCCCACTTCTGATTTCTGTCCTCGACTTCCGAGCTGGAGCGGGTGAAGGGAATCGAACCCTCGTCCTCAGCTTGGAAGGCTGCTGCTCTACCATTGAGCTACACCCGCATCCGTCTTCCAAAGGGTTGCGTGGTGGAGGGGGTAGGATTCGAACCTACGTAGGCATAGCCAACGGGTTTACAGCCCGTCCCCTTTAGCCACTCGGGCACCCCTCCTCTGGAAGATGGATTGTCGATTGGTGAATTCTAACCAAGCCAAAACAGCCCGCCGTCGGCCGGCAGGCTCCGCCAATTGAGGGTTTATGGTAAGCGCGCGACCGCCTGTCAACTGCAAAACCCGCAGGAGACCTGCAAAAAGTGTTTAATGCCCGGGGCATTTAGGTCATCTAGAGGGCCCGATTTCGACTCCGGTCAGTGTCCCCGCTTCTATGCCGCGCCCCAAAAACAAGCCCCAGCGCCGCTTTCACCCTTCCTACGGAAAGCCCAGGAATCCGCGGCATTCGGCCGATTCCGAACGCATTTTGCTCTACGGCATCCACACCGTCGAGGCGGCGCTTGCCAACCCGAACCGAACCATCTTCAGGCTGCTCGCCACCGAAAATGCCGCACGGCGGCTCGAAACCGCGCTGAAGGCCCGCGGGGTGAGGCCTGAGGATGCTCTGCCGAAACAGCTCGACCGCCTGCTCGGATCGGACGCCGTGCATCAGGGCGTGGTGCTCGAAACGGCGCCGCTTCCCCCTGTCGAGCTTGAGGCGTTGAGGCCCGAAGGCATTTTGCTCGTCCTCGACCAGGTGACTGACCCGCAGAATGTTGGCGCCGTGTTGCGCTCGGCCGCAGCCTTCGGGGCCGCAGGGATCGTCATGCCTGAGCGGCACACGCCCCCCTTGACCGGGGCGCTCGCCAAAGCCGCAAGCGGGGCGCTCGATATCGTGCCGGTCATCCTGATCGGGAACCTCGCGCAGGCCCTCGACCGGCTCGGAGAGGCAGGCTTCTTGCGGGTCGGCCTCGCCGAGGAAGGCGCCGAGCCGCTCGAGGCTGCCGAGCTGACCCTTCCGCTCGCGCTTGTGCTGGGCGCGGAGGGCAAAGGCCTGCGTCAGCTTACCCGCGAACATTGCGACCGGTTGTGCCGCATTTCGACGAAGGGGCAGCTCGCCAGCCTCAACGTGTCCAACGCCGCGGCCATCGCGCTTCATTGGGCGAGCGCAATGGCAAAACCGCGCTAAGCTGGCGGCTAGTCTCCGTTAGAAAACCGGGGTAAGAGGCTGAATTTCAACCTATTTCATCTCGCCACCGCCGCCGCGATAGGACTGCGGCGGGTAATGGAAGTAAGGCATGCAACGGGCATAGCCGTCATTCGCGGTCGTGTAGGGGCGGTAGAACCACCAATAGTTCCGGGAGTAACAGTAATAAGAGATGCCGCGTCCCGCATGACCATGAAAGACGACACGCTCAAGGGGTCCCGCGGGCGCCTGCCCCATGCCATCGCGAGCGCCGAGGCTTGCCGCACCCGAAATCTGAGGGTGCATCAAAGCCACGAGGCCGAAGGCAGCCACGCCTCCAAGCGCATGCTTCCATGAGCTCATCGCCCGCCCATCTCCCGGATCCCCGGGTGCAAATCAGTCTAGACCAACGCAAGCGGCAAGTCCCCGATAAAACCCCTGTCATCGACATGTGGGCATCATCGAGTGGCAGGTCAGCCGCACTCCCTTGACAATGACGAATCTCTCGCCTCTCAACTCTTTCTTGGCAACGCGGCGCTATAGTTGGCCGCGGAACCCAACAAACGGAGTAGCGTTGCCCTTACTTCGTGTCCCCCGCAAACGATCCAAGGAAGGTAAAACCATGTCCTCGACCGATTCCGATGTGCGCGGCAAGAAGAGTATGAGCCGCGACACCGAAGAGATTGCCGATCAGATCGACGCCATTCGCGCCGATCTTCAGAGCCTGACCTCCACGGTTTCGCGCATGGCCAACAAGCAGATCAATCGCGCTCAAGACAAGGCGGTGGAGACCGCAAACCAGGCCGAAGAGGCAATCCGTCAGAACCCGCTTTCGGCGGTGGCCATCGCCGTCGGCCTCGGCTTCCTGTTCGGCGTCTTCACCAGGCGCTAGAGGCAAGCCTCCATGCTCCGCGCGGCCATGGCGCTGCTCTCCACCCTGCAGATTGGCGCTCGGATCAAGGAATCGTTCGAGCGCTCTCTGCGGCAGGCCGCCGTCATCGCCGTCGCGGTGGTGTTCCTCCTGGCAGCGGCGGCGTTCGGCCTGATCGCGGCCTATCACGCGCTTCTCTCGGTCTATCAGTTCGATGCGGCCGAGGCTGCGGCGATCATGGCCGCCGTGCTGCTCGTCATCGGGATTGTCGTGCTCGCGATCGCCTCGTCTATGGGCCGCCCGCCAAAGAAGGCTCCCGCCGCCTCGCCGCTCGTTTCGACCCCCGAACCCACAGCCATGCTCGATCAGGGCGTGGGCAAGGCCATGCAGCAGGTCGGCCCGGTGCCCCTCCTCGCTATCGCCTTCATCGCCGGCGTGCTCTTCGGCCGCCGGTAGCGCCCGCCGCCAAAGGGAGCTAATTAAGGGCGCGGAAAGCGTCCCTATATCTCTTTGTGAGCGGGCGCACTGAAATGTGCCCGGCGCCGGCTTAGCTCAGTAGGTAGAGCGGCTGATTTGTAATCAGTAGGTCGGGGGTTCGAATCCTCCAGCCGGCACCAACAACTCCCAGGCGTTCGTCGCCGCGTCATTTTGACTCGGGTTGGCTCTCTTAGCCTCGCCATTTTTTGCTGAAATTTTGTGCGCCAGGCCGGTGCGCGGAGTAGGCCTGCGATCACCCCCTGGAGCTTGCGGCCACCAATGATTCTCTCGCACGAGCACAAGTTCATCTTCCTCAGGACCAAGAAGACCGCCGGCACCAGCATCGAGCTCGCGCTGTCCGATCTCTGCGGGCCTGACGACATCATCACCCCACTCACCAGGGAGGATGAAGCGCGGCGCACCGGCCGCCGGGGCGCCCAGAACTGGCGGCTGCATAGCTGGTGGAAGTCACCGCGGCTCTTGAAAAGCGCGTGGTTCAAATTCTCGGCAAAGGACTACGGCTTCTACAATCATATGAAGGCTGCGGAGATGCGCGCCCATATCGATCCAGCCGTTTGGCGGAGCTATTTCAAGTTTGCCTTCGAGCGCAATCCCTGGGACCGGCAGGTGTCGCTTTATTACCATCGCTATCGCGAGGAAAATGACCGGCCCGATTTCGCCGCCTTCATTCACAAGGACAAGAAGGCGCACATCAACAATTTCGGGGTCTACTCGATCGACGGAGACCTCGCCGTGGATTTTCTCGGGCGCTTCGAGACTCTGGATCAGGACCTGCGGTTTGCTCTCGACCAGGTTGGGTTGAGCACCGCGGAAGCGCTTCCCGACGCCAAGACGAGGTTCCGCCCAGGCAGCGTCCCCTATCGCGATCATTACGATGAGGAGACGCGGAACATCGTGGCTGATTGGTATGCGTCGGAGATCAAGCTCCTCGGCTACGAGTTCTGACGCCGAGCGGCTTCAAACGCTAATCGCAGCTGTCCGGAATATTGGGCGACGTTTCGCTGTAGTCGCACGGCGTCCAGTTCGGATCGCTTGATTTGCTGCCGTAATAGGCGTCCGCCTTCGACCGATTGCCCGCCGCATCCTTCATGAACTCAGCCTTGGCATCCTCGTTGCGGAAGCAATAGGTCTTCCCCTCATAGTCCCCGCTGACCTTGCATGGGGTCTTCATGCCCTTGCCCGAGGCGAGCCCCATGGCGTCGAGGCTTTGATATTCCCCCGAGCCTGCCATGGCAGCTGTCGGGCCAACCGACAGCACAACAAGGGCCAAGAGAACGTGAGTCTTAGGCATGACGCCTCCGCGCGGGGCCAGCAGCGGCCCATGAGGGATCGGAAAACCCACGATACCATCGGTTTGTGTCACTTTGCTGCAACTATGGTCGACGCGGTTGTGCACCGGAATCTGATGGCGGGGTGTTCTCAACCTGGCACTCAAGGTGCGAGAATTGGATCGTGGGGCCGAGCTGGGGAACGGTCATGCGCGACATTCGCGGCGATCTGCAAGAGCGTGCATCTCTCATCGAACAGGAAATCGCTGCAGCAGGCATCGACTTCGACAAGGCGGTCGAGCAGCTGCAAGGCAAGCTGAAGGCGGAGCTTGCGGCACTCGGCGTGGCGATGCTGGCCGAGCACTATAAATCGTACCTAATGGATAGCTTCGGCGGCGACGGCCAGCCCTAGTTACAATCCAGCATCCCACCGGCGTGCCCCTCCGCCATCACTGCGGAGCGACGTGACGGCATACGCCCTCCGGCGGCGCGCGGTCACACTTGGTGTCTCCGCCACAGCGGACCGGCAAGCAGAGCATGTGCAAATGCCGGTGGTACACTTGCTCGCAGCCGAAATCCTTCAGCGGGCCGCACTCGCAGGTGTAATGGCAGCCATGGGCGTCTTGGGTCAGGCTCGATCTGGCGGCGCTCGCTTTGAGCGCGTCAGCAGCGAGGCTAGAGGCAGCTGCGGTCGCTCCCTGGCCTGCGAGCGCAACGGTTGATGCTGCGGCGACGAGAAACGCAAACCTTGTGCGCCGCATGCGGCACGTCCTCCCGCGCCATCATAACAAGGAAATAGCGGCCGAGCGGAAGTCCGCACCGAGACTTCGAAGCATTGTCGTGTGGCAAATGTCACTGCGCCCGCTGAAGACGAAAGCGAGACTTCGCCAGCTCAAGCTGATCTTGGGTCGAAGCGCTGATCATCATGGAGCGAACAATGTGGGGCAAACATCTGATCATCGACATGTCAGCCGGCGAGAGGGACCGCGTGCAAAGCGCACAGCACATTTCCCGCTTCGTCGAAACCCTTGTCGAGACCATCGGCATGAAGGCGTATGGCGCACCGGTGCTCGAGCATTTCGCCGAACATCTGCCAGAGGCGGCCGGATACTCCCTCGTGCAACTGATCGAGACCTCGGCCATCACCGGCCATTTCTGCGATCTCTCCGGCGACGCCTATATCGACGTTTTTTCCTGCAAGGATTTCCATGCCGAGCTCGCCGTCGAAGTGGTTCGGGCCGCATTCCGTCCGCAACACATCAACTTCATCACGCTCGTACGCCAAGCCGTCAAGCCGCGCGCCAGCTACATGCTCGCGGCTGAATACGTGCTTGCCGAGGATTGAGGTGGGCGATGTTTGCGGGAACGGTCATCCTTGCCGCGCTTTTCTTTACCGTTGGCGGCGTCTTCATGAAGCTCTCGGACGGCCTCACCAAGTTCTGGCCGACCTTGATCGTCTTTGCCTTGTTCTTGATCGGAGCCGCGCTGCAAACGCTGGCGATGAAGCGCGAAGATCTCGCCGTCACCTATTTGCTCGTGGTGGGGCTCGAATCGATCCTCGCCTTTCTGTTCGGCGTCCTCGTGTTCAGCGAGAGTTGCACGCCGGTGCGCGTTGCCGGCGTGCTGCTCATCACCGGCGGCATCGTCTCGCTGCGCTCGGCCTACTGATTCATCCGAATGCGTTTGCCTTAAGCGGCGGTGCCGTCGTCGGGGGTGCGCCTTGGCGAGAAGCGGCGCGCGAAGGCTGAGATGGCCGCGTCGCCGCTCTCCGACACGGTTCGCGATTTCTGCAACGCGTCCTGGATCGCCGTATCGACTTGCTGCAACTGGGTCAGCAGTTCGGCGGCGAGTCCCAGATAGCGGTCGCGAGCGAGCGAGATTTCCTCGTTCTGGCGGCGCAGCTCTTCGTTGATCGCCTTGAGCCTGATCAGCTCGCTCTCTTGCGCCGCGGCAAGGCTCTTGTGGCGATCCCGTTCGGCGATCAGGCGTTGGATGGCAGCCGAAAGCTGAGCACCCTCACCCGACTGGTCCCGTGCCTGCCGTTCCATCTCCACGACCGTGGGGCGGCCCATGGCTGACGCAATCTGTGACGCTTAAATCATCGACCCATCATCCAGTGAGCGGTTTATCGGCGAGGATGCAGGGAATAACCAAAGAGGAAAAGAGACCGGGTCATCTTAACCTTAAAGCGCTCGCTCCGCTCTCGCCCTGACACCGCATCTGATGACCCCGAGACAGGAGGCGAAAGCCCCGCTATCATTGCCGGATCGGCCGCCCGAGCACGCCGAAACGGGGAACCATGCGCAGTCTTCTTCTTGCGGCAGCCTGCTTCATCGTCTTCGCCACTGCCGTGGCCTGTAATCCCGAGGAGGGGCTTGCCGTCAATTGTGCCGCGGTGCGCAGCGCCTGCGTCGCAGCCTGCAACGACCGGGAAACGACCCAGGCCGGGTTCCAGGCCTGCTCCAACCGCTGCTCAATTCAAACTTGCCGGGATACCGTCATCCAGTGCCGCCCTGGCGATCAAACCGTCTGCAACAACGGCTTCCAGTCCTGCAACAACGGATGCGATGCCTTGGCGTCAATCCCAACTGCCGCCGCCATCCAGAACCAAACGGCTTGCCAAAGCCGGTGCTGTACGCAGTTCAAGAACTGCCTCAACCAGCGGGCCTGCGACGTAGGCACGATTACCTGCCAATAGGCTTTATCGGCGTCGATTTGTGCCTTGAGCGCGCCTTCTCTACTGCTTAAGTCTCGCGGGAACGCCCCGAAGCCAATTGGCTTGACGCTGCCTCCAACAAAGGACACCGCGTGATCCAGTTCCCCGCCCCCCTTTCCCGCTACTCTTCAACTCGCCACTATCTTCGCGCTGCTCGCCTCCCCTGCCGCCGGCCTCGCCCAAGACCTGCCCGAGGGCCACCCGCCGGTCGCACACGAGCGCGCGAGCGATGCACAGGGCCCCGATAGCAAATCGGATAGCGTCAACGCGGAGGCGAAGTCCGCTTCACCGCTTCTGCCGCCTACGTCCATCACGCACCACACCATCAAGGTCGCGGGTGTTCCGCTCGACTACACGGCGGAGGCCGGGACCATCTCCCTCCCCGGCGCCGACGGCAAGAGCTTGGCAGACATCTTCTATGTGGCTTACACACGCGAGCCCAAGAACGCCAAGCGCCCCATCACCTTCGTGTTCAACGGCGGACCTGGCGCCGCCGCGGCCTATCTGCATCTCGGCGGCATCGGCCCGCGTGCGGTCGAGGTAAACGCCAAGGGGGAGCTGCAAGGCCCGCCGCCGTCCCTCACCGACAATCCGAGCACCTGGCTCGACATGACCGACCTCGTCTTCGTCGATCCCGTGGGCACCGGCTATAGCCGCGCCGGCGAGGCGAAGAACGAGGATAAATTTTGGGGCGTGGAGCAGGACACCGACGCTCTGGCCAACTTCGTGCGCCTCTATCTGATCAAGTCCGCCCGCATGCTGTCGCCGGTCTTCCTGATGGGCGAGAGCTATGGCGGTTTCCGCGCGGCGTCACTCGCCCGTGCGCTGCAAAAGAGCGGCGCAAATTCGCCGAGCGGCATCATTTTGATCTCGCCGGTGCTCGAATTCTCTCTGCTCTATGGGGAGGATTACGATCCGCTCTCCTGGGCACTTGGGCTTCCGTCGCTTGCCGCGGTCAATCTCGAGAGCAAGGGCGTCACCACGCGCTCAACCCTCGCCTCTGGCCTCAAGGAAGCAGAGACCTATGCCCTGTCCGACTACCTGGTCGAGCTCGCCTCAGGTGCCGACGCCGGCGGCAAGGCCGCAAGCGGAACGGTGTCGCGGCTGACCGGTCTGCCTCTCGACGTCGTCGAGCGGCGCCAGGCCCGCATCTCCCCCTCCTTCTTCATCAAGGAATTCGACCGCACCGACCGTCTGGTCCTGAGCCGTTACGACGGCAGCGTAACCGCCCCCGATCCCAATCCCACCAGCAGCTGGGCGAATGGTCCAGACCCGGTGCTCGACGCCACGGTGCCGCTGTGGACCGCAGCCTTCGTGCAATATGCCGGGAGCGAGCTCGGCTACAAGACCGACATGACCTACCGGCTGCTCAACCGCGACGCGCGCTCGAAATGGGACTTCGGCACGAGCCCGACGCGTCAAGGCTATGCCGGCGTAATCGACCAAGTGCAGGAGGCCCGCTCCGCCAATCCATCGCTCGAGGTGCTGGTGGCGAGCGGCTACACCGACCTCATCACCCCTTACCTCGCCTCGAGCTTTCTCGTGCGCCAGTTGCCGTCGCTGCCGCGGGCGGCGCCGATCAAGGTCGAGACCTATGCCGGCGGCCACATGCTCTATCTGCGTCCCGACTCGCGCGAGGCGCTCAAGCAGGACGCGAAGGGCATGTATGAGCGCGTGATGAAAGCGGCATCCTAGCGCAAGAGCCTCGCGGGCAAGGTGAAGCGGACGCCGCGATCCGGTAAGATGCCGAATCGGATCGGGGGGAACGAGGGCCGGCAATGCCAACGCGGAGCCTATTTGTCGCTGCAGCGCTGATTGCAGCTTCTGCCATCGCGCCAACGAGCGCCTTTGCCCAGGAGGCAAAGAGCGAACCGCAAGCCGGGCAGGAAGCGCAGCCTGGCCGCAATTCAAATCGCCGGAGCGCGGATTCGAGATCGCCTTCCCGAGCACGCCGACTGCGACCAGCGCCGCCGTCGCCGGCCAAAATCCGCTCATTCGCTACAGCTTCGAGGCTTACCAAGGCGATGACACGGTCTACCGCCTGGTGGTGCTCGAATATCCCGCAGGCAAGGCACCGAACCCGCCGGAGGAAGCGCTCTACGTCAAGATGGTGTCGGCCTATGCCAAGGACAGCGAGTCGAAGGTGCGCAAGCGCGGGCCTGCGACCATCGCCGGGCGACAAGGATTTGAGGCGATCACCGACGACGGCAAGGGGAAGGTCAATCATCTCGTGAGTATCGTGCCGGCCGGCGACCGCATCTACATGCTGGTCTCGGCAGGCCCGAGGGGCCACGCCACGAGTGAAGATGCCGAACGCTTCCGCAACTCCTTCCGCGTCACCGACGGCGAGCCGCAGACCACCGGCAGCACACCGGCCAGCCCTTCGCCTCCGCCTTCACCTTGAGCCACGATCAGGATTTGGCGCGGTGCCGTGCTGCATCCTTGAGCAGCGCCGCAAAGGCGTGAAAGTCGGGCTTGCGCGGCGAGGTCTTGCGCCAGGCTAAACCGATCTCGCGCTTGGGCTCTGGTGCCGGGAAGTGCTGCAAGCGGATGTCCTTGCGATCATGCACCTCGCTCGCTATCGCCATCTCTGGCAGCAGCGTGATGCCATAACCATGCGCTACCATCTGCACGACGGTGGCGAGGCTCGAGGCGCCGAAACTCTCCCGCGCCTCCGGCGTCACCAGACGGCAGAAGGAGAGCGCCTGATCGCGCAGGCAATGACCTTCCTCCAGAAGCAGCAGCCGCTCATGGGCGACGACGTCGAGGGCTGCCTCTCGCGAGCGCCTGTTGTTTTTCGTGGCGTGGGACGCGAGCACGAACTTGTCGTCGAAGAGATGCAACGTCTCGAGCTCGGGGTCCTCGATCGGCAGCGCGACCAGTATCAGGTCGAGGACGCCGCTGCCGAGCTCGTGCACCAAGGTTTCGGTGATGGTCTCGCGGAGCTGCAGGTTGAGCTCGGGGAAGCGCCGCTGCAGCTCCGGCAGCGTATCTGGCAGTAGATAGGGCGCGATCGACGGGATGACCCCGAGCTTGAGCGACCCCGATAACACGCGCTCGCGGTGCTTGGCGTAGTCGAGCAGGTCGCGCACAGAGGAGAGGATGGTGCGCCCGCGCTTGACGATTTCCTCGCCCTGCTCGGTGAGCTCGACCCCTGACTTCCGCCGCTCGACGAGACTGACCTCAAGCACCTCCTCGAGCTCCCTGATCTGCATGCTGAGCGCCGGCTGGCTGACCGCGCAAGCTTCAGCAGCCTCGCCGAAGTGCAGAGTCTCGGCCAGAGCATCGAGGTAGCGCAGCTGCCGCAAGGTGATCATGGCGATAAGTGCCGCTTATTTGAGCGATAAGTGAAACTTATGATACGCATAAGGAAATACGATTTGAAATTATCACCTGCCGCGACCAAATAGAAGGGCAGGATCCGGTGCGGCGGACGATTAAGTTAAGTCCGGTCGTGCCGGGTCAGACGCTTGAGCCTGAAACTCGCAACTGAGGAGAGCCAATAATGCGTGAGTGGCACAAGCCGACGGTTGAGGAGACGGAGTCCGGCATGGAGGTAACGAGCTACCTGCCGGCGGAGCTGGATCGCGCTTAATCCGTCCCTACTCATCCTCGGAAATCGGAGCGGCGATCCGGCGGATAGCGGGGTCGCCGTTTCGCTTTTGAGGATTGCGTGGCACACTCTGCCTGCGGCAAGCTTTTGCCAAAGCTTCCCGTTCAGATTTTCTTAATCCGGTATCCAGACAGATTTCATCGACGCGTCATGCGCCTCTCATCCAGAACTCCCCATGCTAAAATAGGGTCGAACAGCGGCCATGAAAGACACCGCGGCAGCTCCTAGTCTTGATCCCGCAACAGGTCGATGTTGATGCGCGTCAATCCGGTGATGGTGCCGGTGGATTACTTGATGTTCCTCTTAGGCATCCGGTGAGAAGTGAGGATCAGGCCGTGACCAAGATCATGAGTCCCGAGGAACTTGAGCAGGAACTCCGCGCCATTGGCGCCGAGCGCTATCACGACAAGCACCCCTTTCATGGGCTTCTGCATGGCGGCAAGCTGGGCAAGGGCCAGGTCCAGGCCTGGGCGCTGAACCGCTATTGCTACCAGTCTGCGGTGCCGCGCAAGGACGCAGCACTGATCAGCCGGTGTCACGACCGGGAAATCCGGCGCGACTGGGTTCACCGCATTCTCGACCATGACGGTTATGGCGAGGAGGAAGGCGGCATCGAGCGCTGGCTGGTGTTGACCGACGGGCTTGGGCTCGACCGCGACTACGTGGTCTCGATGAAAGGCGCGCTGCCGGCGACCCGTTTCGCCGTCGAGGCCTATGTCAATTTCGTGCGTGAGAAGACCCTGGTCGAGGCGGTGGCCTCGTCGCTGACGGAGCTGTTTGCGCCGAAGATCCACAAGGAGCGCATCGCGGGCATGCTGGAGAACTACGATTTCATCAGCGACGACGTGATGCAGTACTTCAAGCGCCGGCTGACACAGGCGCCGCGCGACGCCGACTATGCCCTCGACTACGTGAAGCGGAACGCCCGCACGCCTGAGGCGCAAGCGGCAGCCCTCGACGCCCTCAAATTCAAATGCAACGTGCTGTGGTCGCAGCTCGATGCGCTTTATTTGGCCTATTACGATCCCGGCATGATTCCGCCGGGCGCCTTCGTGCCGGAAAAAGCCTGATGGCTGAAGGCACGTCCCCTGGACGTCTGATTGTAACCCAGGAGACGCGGCCTTATTTGCCGGCTTATCTCAAGCTCCGCCATGACGCGGGGCGGGGCCGGTGGGTGTTACTGGCGCCGGAGCGGATTCTGACGCCTGACGAGACCGCCGTCGCAGTGCTCAAGCTCTGCGACGGCAAGAGAAGTGTGGAGGACATGACCGAGGCGCTGGCCAAGGACTACGCAGCACCGGTCGAGGTGATCCGCAAGGATGTGCTGGAGCTACTGCAAGGGCTGGCGGACAAGGGATATATAAAGGCATGAGCCCGACCAGGATGGACGACGGTAAGGCACATTTTGAAACGCTTGTCGTTGACGACGAGCCGACCGAAGGCGTGGTTGGCACGAGCGAAGCCTTGTGCGCGCTCGCTCCGGTGGGACTCCTCGCCGAGCTCACCCATCGCTGTCCCCTGCAATGCTCCTACTGCTCCAACCCGCTCGAGCTCGAGCGCGTCAACAAGGAGTTGACCACCGAGGAATGGTGCTCGGTGATGACGCAAGCCGGCGAGATGGGCATCCTGCAAGTACATCTCTCCGGCGGCGAGCCGACCGCGCGGAAGGATCTCGAGCAGATCGTCGAGGCCGCAGCCAAAGCCGGGCTCTACACCAATCTGATCACGGCCGCGGTGACGCTGAACCGCCCGAGGCTCGAAGGGCTGCAGAAGCTCGGTCTCGATCATGTGCAGATTTCCTTCCAGGACGTGGATGAGGAGAATGCCGAGCGCATCAGCGCCTATCCCAAGGGCCTCACCAAGAAGCTCGAAGTCGCGGGCTGGGTCAGCGAGCTCGGTTTGCCGCTCACCATCAATGCGCCGATCCACCGGCACAACATCCACAACGTGCCGCGCTACATCGAGCTTGCCGTGAAGCTCGGCGCCCAGCGGCTCGAAATCGCCCATGCCCAATATTACGGCTGGGCCTACCTCAACCGCGCCGCACTGATCCCGACTTACGAGGATACGCTGAAATCGATCGAATTCGTCGAGCGCGAGCGCGAGCGGCTGAAAGGCGTGCTCACCATCGACATGGTCGTGCCGGATTATTACGCCAAACGCCCGAAGCCCTGCATGGGCGGCTGGGGCAAGGGCTTCATGAACATTACGCCCTCAGGCAAGGTCCTCCCTTGCCACGCCGCCGAGAGCATCAAGTTCCTGAGCTTCGACAATGTGAAGGACAGGCCGCTCCGCGACATCTGGCTAAACTCCGACGCGTTCAATGCCTTCCGCGGCACTTCCTGGATGAAGGAGCCTTGCCGCTCCTGCGCCTTCAAGGACATCGATTTCGGCGGATGCCGCTGCCAGGCCATGGCCATCACCGGCGATCCGCGCAACACCGATCCGGCTTGCGCGCTCTCGCCCTATCACGGCGAGATGGTCGCGCTCGCCCGCGCTGAGGCTCACAAGCCCCCGCCGGCCTTCGTCTACCGCAATCCGCGCAACGTGCCGAGCGCTGCGAAGCCCGAGCCGCGCCCGTTGGTTCCGGCCGAATAGGGCCATCCGCCTGCATGGCATGACTTAGCGGCCCGGTTTTCCGGGTCGCTCGTCTTTGGACGCTGAGCCTCGAGCTTATCGGCGGAGGCATTTGGGTTTGGCCTGAGGGATTGCCAAATCTTCCTGCCCAGGTTTCCACCTTGCAATGCCCATTTTATTGTCGCTACCATGCCTGGTCGCTCGACCGGTTCAAGCGGCGGCGGAAGCTCGTTCCGGGTCCGTTCCGAACGGCCCGGCATCTTTTGAAGGCGTCGGTCGGTCCATCATGCATCTCCCTCCCCTCGCCCGCCCGCGGCGAACATCCTTAAGCGTCACCCTGTGCCTTGTCCTTGCCGCCGGCGTCATGACGCTGTGGCACGGCGAGGCGATCGCAGCCGACGAGCAGCCCGCGGCGGGAGCGCCAGCTCCGGCGGCGGCCCCAGAGGCGGCCAAGCCCGGAGGTGTCCAGGTACAGGTGCCGGAATCGCCGGCCATGACGCCGGTTTCCATCGGCTATCTGCGCGAGATTCCAGATAGTCCGCGGCCGGCCTCGCGCATGGACAACGAGCCAGACGATGCCGGCATCGCCGGGGCCAAGCTCGCCATCCAGGAAAACAACGCCGGCGGCCAGTTTACCGGCGACCTTTACTCGCTCGAAGTGAGGTCCGTCGCCTCCCCCGACGCCGCTCTCGGCGCCATGCAGAAATTCTACGACACCGGCCATCACTACATCATCGTGGACGCCTCGGCCGACACGCTGCTCAAGCTGTCAGACTGGGCCAAGGGCAAGGACATTCTCCTCTTCAACATCCGCGCCACCGACGTGTCGCTCAGGCAGGAGAATTGCCGCGCCAATATCATGCATGTGGTGCCGGACCGCTACATGCTGGCGGATGCGCTCGCCCAATATCTCGTCATCAAGAAATGGACCAACTGGCTCTTGGTGCACGGCTCGACGCCTGGCGATCTCGCTTATGCCGACGCGATCAGACGCGCTGCCGGCAGGTTCGGCGCCACTATCGTCGATCAGCGCGAGTACAAGGACGTCTCCGGCGGCAGACGCGACGATGTCGGCGTCATTCCTCCAGGCAAGCAGGCAAGCGTCGATGCCACCTTCGCCGCCGACCCCAACTACGACGTCATCATCGTCGCGGATGAAGACCAGCTGTTCGGTCCGTTCATGCCCTATCGTGGCGGCGGCAAGCCGCGGCCGGTGGCGGGAACGACCGGTCTCGTCGCCACCACCTGGAGCCCAGGCCACGAGAAGTGGGGCGCGACCCAGATGAACAACCACTTCGAGAAGGACTTCAAGCGCCTGATCTTGCCGATCGACTATCAGGCCTACGTGGCGGCAAGGACGGTTGGCGAGGCCGTGACCCGCAATCACGGCGAGCCCTTTGCCAAGGTCGACGCCTTCATCCACGGCAGCGAGCTTCAGCTCGCGCCGTTCAAGGGCATCAAGCAGCAATACCGGCCCTGGGATGGTCAGTTCCGCCAGCCGATCCTCATCGCCACCGACAAGGTCCCGGTTTCGCTCTCGCCGCAGCGCGGCTTCCCGCACGCAAGCCATCCCGAGATCGAGGTCGATACGCTCGGCATCGATGAGCCCGAGAGCGTGTGCAAGATGTAGGGGCTAGCGCTCAGCCGTCGATGTCTTGATCAGGTTGCCGTTCTCGTCGAGCAGCGGCACGTTGTATTCACTGAGCATGACGTTGATGTCCGCCTGATTCTCCGCGATCACCTTGTTCAACTTGTGCTTCCACTCAGGCTCGTTGGGGCGCACGCCCATGGTGATGCCGTAGATCGTCGCCGGTCCTGCCTTCTCCTTCACCAAGGGGACGAGTGCAAGCGGCACCTTGGCATTTTGCGCGTAATAACCGCCGAGCGGCCCCCACAAAATGCCTGCGTCGATCTCCCCGGAGGCGATTGCCGCAATCACCGCCACCGTGGCGTCGCTTGCGCTGCGGTCGCCCATGACCTCGAAGGACCGGGCATTGGCCATCAATCCATTCATCGCCATGATGCTGACCGGCGGCGTGCGGGCAAGAATGCCGATCGTCTTGCTCTTGAGACGCTCATCGGCGAGGCTTTCGATGCCGGCGAGGCTCTTATCGTTCTGCCGGTAGATCAGCACATAGGAGGTCCGGTAGTAGGGATTGGTATCTTCGATCAGGCCGGTGCCTTGGGCGTAGCCCATGAGGATGTCGCAGTCCGTGTCGTCGGGCAGCGTGGCGACATGGCCCACGACCTGAGGCAGCCAGGTGTAGACCACGTGCAGATCGAGCTTGTCGGCGATGAGGTCGACGAGCTTGTTCTCGAACCCCTCCCCCTTCTCGTTGGAGAACGGCATGTTGTTCGGATCGGCGCACACGCGAAGGGTGCCATCGGCGAAGGCCGCCCTGGCGCCGACCGTGGCAGCCGCTGCGAGCAGGGCAACCAAGACCGTTGCCAGCACTTTCGAGCACCGGAGTCCGAGCCTGCGTGCGGCGCGACTGCTCGTCGGATTAGATATGGTCATTTGGCTCACGGGGCACAGGGACCGCCAGCATATCATATGGGAGGAGCGAGGTTTCCAGTCCCTCCCGCCCATCTGCAGAAAGTTGCCCTAGCTCAAGGCCGCGAAGAGGATCACCGGCAGGGATATTTGGAAATGCCCACTTAATATTGGGCGGCACACTTGGCGATGTTATCGGCCCGTTCGATGCCGGTCGGATAGTAGGCTCCGGTGGGCTTGCCGCCAAATTTCAGCATCATTTGCCGCGCCGCCTCGATGGTGTCGGGCTCATTTTTGAGCTTAAGCATCCTCACAGCATTGCAATCGGCATCGAGCTCCATGTGCTTCAACTGGGGCGCGATGTAGAAAAACGGCTGCGGGCCGAGGTGGCCGAGTTCACGATGGTAGGCGGCAACATGGCCGAGCGTGTGATGGCTGCATTCATGCGCCATGAGGAAGCGACCATAGGCCGTGGATTCGGCCATGGTCATGGCGCTGACGACGATCACGGGCTGGCCGTTTTCGTCGATGGTGGACATCGCCTGCTCCGGCAATTCCGGCAAAAGGTAGGTCGTTATCGCGCAAAACGGATTATCTACGGTGGGAAGCCATAGGTGACGGGCCGAGGCGTTGCCGCAAAACAGCCCGATACCGAGGATAGCAGCCAAGATCAGGACGATACGACGCATAGTGGGGCCCCCCGCCGCACTGAGTCGTTTTCCTAAAGAATCTAAACTCATGATCGATCACGTCCAAAGCTTTTTACGAGTAGAGCGCATGAAACCGATTATATGTCACCGAGTTCCCACAGTGGATTAGTGGTGGATTACGCCGGCGGCAACGTGGCCGATTAATAGGCATTTGACCAAAAAATCGAGGCAAGACAGGATTCCGCATCGATGGATATGCAATCGACCGACACCAAAAACGAAACCGATAAAGTGTGCATAATCGGCGCGGGGTCGTCTGGATTGGCCGCCGCCAAGACATTCGCCGAGAGGGGTATTCCGTTCGACTGCCTCGAGCGGGAGGACGACATCGGAGGACTTTGGAACGAGACGACTGCGACCGGCGTCGTCTACGACACCACCTATCTCGTCTCCTCCCGCAAATACACGGGCTTCGAGGACTACCCGATGCCGGAGGAGTATCCGACCTACCCCTCGCACCGGGAAGCGCTAGCCTATTTGCGCGACTACGCCCAAAATTTCGGCATCCTCGACCGGATCCAGTTCAACACCACCGTCGAGCGGGTCGAGCGGACCAATGAGGGTTGGCTCGTCACCATCGCCGGCAAGACGCGGCCCCGCCTCTACCGGGCGCTGGTGATCGCGACCGGCCATCACGACGTCCCGCGCTTTCCGAAAATCCCTGGCAGCTTCACTGGCGAAGTCATGCATTCGCGCGACTATCGCAGCGTCAAGCAGCTCGTCGACAAGCGCGTGGTGGTGGTGGGCGCCGGCAATTCGGCCTGCGACATCGTCGTCGATGCCACGAGCGTGGCGCGCGCCGTTCATCAAAGCATGCGCCGCGGCACCTATTTCGTGCCGAAATTCATGCTTGGCCGCCCGACCGACGGCATCGTCAATTTCTGCGAGAAGATGCCGATGCCGCGCGGCCTTCGCAACCGCATCTACACGATCTGGCACAAGCTCATGGTCGGCTCCAACGCCCGCTACGGCCTGCCCGAGCCTGAGCACCGCATCATGGACACCCACCCAACCATGAACACGGTGCTGCCGCAGCTCGCCGCCCACGGCCGCATCGGCATCAAGCCTGAGATTACCGAGCTCAAGGGCCGCATGGTCCGCTTTGCCGACGGGACAGAGGTCGAGGCCGATCTCCTCGTCTACGCCACGGGTTACGAGATGGCCCTTCCCGCTCGTCGACAACGATCTGATCTTCGACGCTGACGGGCGGCTTCGGCTCTATTTCAATGTCTTCCATCCCGAGCTCGACGACCTCTTCGCCGTCGGGCTCATCCAAGCCAATGGCAGCATCTGGCGCCTCGCCGAGGACCAGGCGAAGCTCGTGGCGAGCTTCCTCATCGCCGCGGCGGAAGGCCATGAGCGCGCCGATTGGTTCCGTTCGCTCAAGGCGCAAGGGCACGACCACTTGGCGCAAGCCCCCTACGTGCAAAGCGAACGGCACCGGCTCGAGGCCAATTACTACGCTTACCGCCGGCAGGCACGCCGCCTGTCGCGGCGCTTCGGCGACATGGCCACGGCCGAGTTGAAATCCTGGCGTAACAGCAAGGCACCACGCCGTGCCGGATCGGCTGGAGCACGCGACAAGGCGCTGTCGACGACCTCGAGCTAGCCTCCGGTCATCGCGAACTCCCCTTCCACACGACCGCGCGCTGCCGTATTTTGGGCGTGACGGCGGGAGACCATGCCGTTCATCCGCCATTCAGGGGACGCCGCATAGAGGGCTGGCAGGGACTTCCGCCCGTCATGCCTTTCGAGTTATGGAGGCCTCCATGCTCAAGCACTTCGCCGTCTGTCTCCTCGGCCTTGCGGCCCTGCTCGCGGCGCTCACGCCGGCGGCCGCCGAGAAGCGCGTGGCGCTCGTCATCGGCAACGCAGCCTATGAGCACGTCCCGCGGTTGCAGAATCCGAGCAACGACGCTACCGACATTGCCGCCAAGCTGCGCGGGCTCGGCTTCGACGTGGTCGAGGGAGTCGACCTCGGCAAGCGCGACATGGAGAAGCGCATTCGCGCCTTCGCCGAGCAGCTGACCGGCGCCGATGTCGGTCTGTTCTATTACGCCGGGCATGGCTTGCAGGTCGATCAGAGGAACTTTCTTGCTCCCGTCGACGCACAGCTCAAATCCGAATCCGATCTCGATTTCGAGGCCATCCAGCTCGACCTCGTGCTCAAGCAGATGGTGCGCAGCGCCGGCACGAGCCTCGTCTTCCTCGACGCTTGCCGCGACAACCCGCTCGCCCAGACTCTTGCCCAATCGAGCCGCTCGCTCGATGTCGGCCGCGGGCTCGCCCGGGTCGAGGCTGCGTCCAGCATGATGATCGTATACTCCGCCGAATCCGGCAAAGTGGCCTTGGACGGGACCGGCCGCAACAGCCCGTTCACCGCCGCCCTACTCCACCACATGGATGAAGAAGGTGCGAGCATCAGCGATGTGATGATCGAAGTGCGCAACGATGTATTGAACACCACTGGTGGCAAGCAGCGCCCCTTCGAGAGTGCCTCGCTCACCGGCCAGTTCTTCTTCAAGCCGAAACCTGAAGCGACCGCTGACAACGCATCCACCACAGATGAGATTGCCGCGCTTCGCGATCAGATCACCAAGCTCCAGGCCGACCAGGGAGCGCTGTTGAAGTCGCAACAGGAGCAGCTCGCACTGTTGCAGAAGAAGCTCGCCGAGGAGACCAAGCCGTCTGAGGTGGCCTCCACGCCGCCGAACGTTCCGGCCTCCGACAACACCAGCCGCGTGATCGCGGTCGAGCCTGCCGGAAGCAGCGCGAATGCCGCGCCGGCAGCGACGTCCGCACCCAGTCCTTCGCAGCCGGCAAATGCCGCTCCCCCGGAGGAAGCCACCAAGCTCGCCGCCACCGAAGGCACGGGCCCCGAAGAGACGGCGCCCGAAGCCGGCAAAGCGACCGAAGCGCCAGCCCCCCTGCCGCAAGGCGCCTCGCGCCAGGAGCTCGCGCAAGACATGCTTGCCGAACTCAAGCGGATCGGCTGCTATTTCGGCAGGATCGACGGCAACTGGAGCGGACGTTCGCAACTGGCACTTGAGCGCTTCAACCGGCTCGCTTCGCTCGAGCTTCCGCTCGATGAGCCGCAACCGGCGAGCCTCGACGCCTTGAAGGGTTGGAAGGGTCCCCACTGCCCGATCGAGAAAGCCGTTCCTCCGCGCTTCAAGCAGCGCCCGGTCGTCGCGCCCAAGAAAGAAGCGCCCCCACGCAAGGCGGTGCGGGCTAGCCCGCCCAAGGCTCCTCGGGTGCAAGCTTTCGAGCCCCGCCCGCGGCCCCAAGAGCACGGCAGCGACGAAGTACGCGAGCTACAGCGCGCCTTCCCGTCGAGTGCCTGGCCAGGTCAATAGACCTAGCGGCCAACGCTGGTGTAGCTGAACCCGGCGGCACGTGCCTGGGCCGGCAGATAGATATTGCGGAGGTCGACGAGAACATCGCCGCGCATGCGCTCTTTCAGCGTGTCGAGATCGAGCGCGCGGAACTCGTTCCATTCGGTGACCACCACGGCGATGTCCGCCTTATCGGCGGCCTCGAGCGCGCTGGCGCACCAGATCACGCCCGGCAGAAGCTCCTCGGCATTCTCTCTCGCATGCGGATCATAGACCCGGACCGAGGCCCCCTTTTCCTGCAACATGGGAATGAGGGTGAGGCTCGGCGCGTCGCGCACGTCGTCGGTATCAGGCTTGAAGGTGACGCCGAGCACCGCCACGGCTTTGCCTGCGAGCTTGCCGCCCGCCGCGCGCTCGATGCGGCTCGCCATGGCAATTTTCCGCTCGCTGTTCACGGTCTGCACCTGTTCGACCAATGACAGCGGCGATCGCGCTTCGCGCGCCGTGCGGATCAAGGCGGCCACGTCCTTGGGGAAGCAGGAACCTCCATAACCGGGCCCCGGATGCAGGAACTTGTCGCCGATGCGCCGATCGGCGCCGATGGCCGTCGCCACTTCCTGCACGTTGGCGCCTGCCGCCTCGCACAGATCGGCGATCTCGTTGATGAAGCTGATCTTCATGGCGAGGAAGGCGTTGGCGGCATATTTGGCCAGCTCGGCTGAATTCGCGGCTCACGAACATCACCGGCGCGTTGCGCAAGGCGAGCGGCTTGTAGAGCCTCTCCATGAGGTCTTGCGCCCGGTCATTGTCGCAACCGACAAGCACGCGGTCCGGATGCATGAAGTCGTAGATGGCCGAGCCTTCGCGCAAGAATTCGGGATTGGAGCAGACCGCGAAGTCGGCGTCGGGACGAAGCGCCTTGAGACGCCGCTCGATTTCCCGGCTGGTCCCGACCGGCACCGTCGATTTGGTGCAGATGACGGTGAAGCCCTTGAGATGGGGAGCCAGCTCTTCGACCGCCTGAAACACGAAGCTTAGATCGGCGTGGCCGTCGCCACGCCGCATCGGCGTGCCGACCGCCAGAAACACGAGGTCGGCATCTCCGATCGAGGGTGCGAGATCGGACGAAAAGGCGATGCGCCCCATGCGCAAATTTCGGTGCAGGAGCTCGTCGAGGCGCGGCTCGTAGATCGGCACGCCGCCCTGGCGCAGAGCCTCGATCTTGCTCGGGTCCTTGTCGATGCAAGTCACTGTCCAGCCGAACTCCGAAAAGCAAGCGGCGGAGACCAGGCCGACATAGCCTGCCCCAATCATCGAAATGTTCACGAAACGAGGCTCCCGGATTGACGTTTTTGGGCTTGAGAATGTCAGCGCTTCCTAGTTCATTCTGCCCTTCCGTTCAATGCTACCTTGCCCTGCAAACGCCACGCCGTTCCCGCTCCCCCAATGCGCAGTTGACATTGGAAGAGGTGGACGCCATCGACTAGGGCAAGCCGCTGCGCCAGGACCGGCGCATTCCGGCCTATGCAAGTGCCGCGGGGTCTACTAGCAGCGATGGGTCCTCGTCTCCTCTACGCCCTCATCGTAGGGGCCGTGCTTACAGCCGCGCTCGCCTTGCGGATCTGGGACCCGAGCCCGGTGGCGCGCTTGCGCGCGATGGTGTTCGACACCTACCAGCAAATCAATCCGCGCCGCTTCGATCCAGGTCTTCCGTTGCGCATCGTCGACATCGACGAGGAGTCGCTGAAGCGGATCGGACAATGGCCATGGCCGCGCACGGTGCTGGCCGAACTCGTGAAGAAGCTCTCCGACAATGGCGCCGCGGCGATCGGCTTCGACATGGTCTTCCCCGAGCCAGACCGCATGTCGCCGGCAAACGCATTGCGCTTCTGGCCGCAATCCGACGCGCTTGCGGGCCTGCGCGCGGAGGTCGAGAAGCTCCCCTCCAACGATCACGTGCTTGCCGAGGCCATCGGCCAGGGCCCCGTCGTGCTCGGCTTCATCGCCACGCCGGAAGGCGGCTCCTTGCCGGAATCGAAGGCGGGATTTGCGCATGGCGGCGACGACCCGAGGCTGTTCGCGCCGGCTTATCCCGGCGCTGCCGCAAGCCTGCCTGAGCTGCAGGACAAGGCGTCAGGCGCCGGCTCGCTCAATTGGCTTCCCGAGCACGATCAGATAATTCGCCGCGTGCCCATGGTGGTGCAGGTCGGCGACAAGCTCTATCCGTCCTTCGCCGCCGACATGCTGCGGCTGGCGCAAGGCGCCTCGACCTACGTCGTCAAGTCGTCGGGCGCGAGCAGCGAGAAGGCGTTCGGCGCGAAGACCGGCATCGTCGAGGTCCGCATCGGCGACTACGAAGTCCCGACCGAAGCCGACGGCGAGATGTGGATCAGGTTCACCAAACAGGCCAAGGAACGCTATCTGCCGGCCTGGAAAGTGCTGAACGGAGATATCGGCAAGGAGGATATCGACGGCCGTCTCGCCATCATCGGCACGAGCGCCGCCGGCCTGCTCGATCTCCGCGCCACCCCGCTTGAAGCCTCGGTGCCGGGCGTCGAGCTGCACGCGCAAGCCATCGAGCAAATCCTGCAAGGCTCCTTCCTGCAGCGGCCGGACTTCGCCACGCCGGCGGAGCTGCTTTACATCCTCGTGCTCGGCCTGCTCATCGCCTTCCTGATCTATCGCCTGGGGGCTGCCGGAAGCGCGGTGCTCGGCGGCATCGCCGTCGCCACGGTCATCGGCGTGTCCTGGTACACCTTCCACGCTTTTGGCTGGCTGGTGGATCCGATCTACCCGGCGATCGCGCTCACTGCGGTCTACCTCGCCGGAACTCTCTTCGTGTTCCTACGCACCGAGCGCGAGCGGAACCGGGTGCGCCATGCCTTCGGCCACTATATGGCGCCGGCGCTGGTGGAGCGGCTGGCCGACGATCCTTCGCGCCTCAAGCTCGGCGGGGAGACGCGCGACATGACACTCCTGTTCAGCGACGTGCGCGGCTTTACTGCGATTTCAGAAGGCCTTGACGCCGAGGAGCTCACGCATTTTCTCAACAGTCTGTTCACGCCGTTAAGCAAGATTATCCTCGAGGAGCAAGGCACCATCGACAAGTTCATGGGTGACGCCGTGATGGCGTTCTGGAATGCGCCGCTCGACGATTCCGAGCATGCAAGCCACGCCTGCCAGGCGGCGCTGCGCATCATGAAAGAGATGCCGGGGCTTAACGAGCATTGGCGCAACGAGGCGGCAGCCAAGGGCCGCTCCTTCAACCCGGTAAAAATCGGCATCGGGCTGAACACCGGCGTCTGTTGCGTCGGCAATCTCGGCTCGGAAACACGCTTCGACTATTCGGTGATCGGCGACAACGTCAACGTCGCCTCGCGGCTCGAGGGCCAGTCCAAGACCTATGACGTCGCCACCGTCGTCGGCGAATCCACCACGGCGCGGGCGCCGGACTTCGCCTTTCTCGAGCTCGATCTCTTGAAGGTTAAGGGCAAGACGGAAGCCACCCGCATCTTCGCGCTGCTCGGCGACAACGCCCTCAAAGAGACCCGCGGCTTCGTCGACCTTACCGCCCGTCACAACGCGTTCTTGGAAAAGTACCGGGCCGCAGATTGGGACGCTGCAGATCAGCTCCGCCGCGAATGCGACAGAATGAACGGCGCTGGCCTCCACCGGCTTTATGCTCTCTACCGCGAACGCATCGCCTTCTTAAAGCAAAACCCTCCCCCGCCCAATTGGGACGGCAGCACGGAAGCCCTGAGCAAATAGCCTATGCCCCAGCCCGTCCTGATTGCTCTCGCCGCGGTCGCCGTCCTCCTGTGCAAGCATACGGTCGCCGACTTCTATCTGCAGAGCGCCTATCAATATTTGAACAAGGGGACCTACGGACATCCCGGTGGCATCGAGCACAGCGCCATCCACGTCGCACTGACGCCGCTCGTGTATCTCGTGATCGCGCCCGCTTCTCTCCTACTCGCGCTGCTCATCGCCATCAGTGAGTTTCTGCTCCACTACCACATCGACTGGCTGAAGGAGCAGGTGACCCACCGCAACGGTTGGACCGCGAAGGATCGGGGCTTCTGGTGCGCGCTCGGCACCGATCAGCTCCTGCACGGCCTCACGTATCTCGTGATCGTCGGCGTGCTCATCGCTTACGCGGTGTGACCAACAAGGAAGCCTTCACAGCAGCGCCGAGATCTCGCGATTGGCGAATTCGAGCCGGTCGGAGAGCAGGCGGATGATCAGCTTGTGGAACACCGAAGCCGCGGTGGGGTCCTGCGCCTGCATCCTGTCGAACGACTCTCGCGTCAGCCGGTAGACGACGCTAGGCTCTTCGGCGATCACCGTCGCGGTGCGAGGAACCTGACGGTAGAAGCCCATCTCTCCGACGATCGTGTAGCCCATCATACGGCGAAGCCGAATGGGACGGCCCTGCTGGTCCTCGATGGTGATGGCGACGCAGCCCGAAGCGAGAAGCTCGACGGAGTCCGGCGGTTCGCCTTGCCGAAACAACGCCTCTCCCACTTTCAGCTCATGGCGCTCGAGATAAGGCGCGATGCGGGACATGTCGGCGGCACCGCCGAACTCCTTGGTGAGCCAGCCCTCGAAGCTATGGGCAGAGGCCTCACCGACCTCGTGATACATGAGCAGCATGTCCTCGCACCATTCCACCGCCTCGTTGCGCGTGGCGAACACCTGATGCGACTGACCGCTGGCGAAGAATCCGGCCTTCTGGAAGCTTGCGCGCATCACCTCGGTGAGGCCGGAAAAGGCGAGGGTGACGCCGTGCTCATTGCAATAGTTGCGAAGCTTGATCAGGCTTAGCACGGCCGACGTGTCGAGCCCCGGCACGGCGCCGAAATCGAGCACGACATAGCCCACCGGCTTCTCGTCTTGAGCGTCGATCGCCCGCCTGATCCGCTCGAACAGCCCGTTGGATGAGCCGAAGAAGATGAAGCCGGAAAGCCAGAACACGTGCAGCCGCTCGCCCTCCTCCCGCAACAGCCGGGTCTGCTCAGGGGCACGCTCCACATTGCTGGAAAATTCGCCGCGGGTGAGGTGGCGGCGCACCACGCCGATGCGGCTGTAGCTCAGCGCGAACATCAGGCAGGCGCCGATCACGCCAAGCACCACGCCCATGAGGTAGCCGAAATTGACGATCACCAGCATGATGGCGCCGGCCAAGATCCAGTCGGCCCAAGAGCTTTGCGCTGGCGAGTGCAGGGTCTCGGCAAGGATCGTCACGCCGAGATAGGCGAGCATCCCCATCAGGATCGCCTTCGGCACCATGCTGCCGATATCGGCGCCGGAGAATAGCACCACGGCACAGACAAGCGCCACGAACACGCCCGCGAGGCGCCCCGCGGCTCCCGATTCCTCTAGCAGGATGGCGCCGTTGAGCGAGAGATTGCCGCCAGCACCGCCCAACACCGCGGCGATGATGTTGGCAAAGCCGTTGGTGCGGAATTCCCTGTCGAGGTCGGCGGATTTTTGCCGCGCCACTTCCAGGCTCGACACGTCGAGCAGCATGGAGATGGCGGTGATGCCGCACACCGCGCCAATTTCGGCGCTGCTCGCGGCGAGCACGCCCCAATCGACCTCGTGCTGCATCACTGCCGAAATCGGCCACCACAAAGTGAGCTTGCCGATGCTCGGCAGGAACCAGGCGTTGCGGACTGCCTCGTCGTGGATGAAGCCGAACAAGACGATGTTCACGATCACGAGGAAGCCGACGAAGGCGACCGGCAGCGCGAGATAGGCGGGCACCAATCGCCGCAAAAAGACGATGGCCGCGGCGAAGACGAGGCCGACAAGGATTTGTGGCCCATACACCGACGAGTAAAGTATGGCCCAGCTTGCCGGCGAGAGCGTGAGGTTGGACTGGGTCACCACCTCGACGCCTCCGGTCATGAGCAGCCAGCCGGAGGCACCAAGGAATCCGGCAATGACCGGGTAGGGAATGAAGCGCACCCACTGGCCTAGTCTCAGCGCGCCGAGTCCGAACAGCAGAAAGCCGGTGAATAGCGTGCTCACCGAAATGCCGACCAACACGTTGAGGATGATGGCCTGCGTGGTTGCGCCCTTGGCCGCGAGCGCCGCGGCGATGGAACCGGCGAGCACGCTCATGACGGCGACAGCCGGCGTATCGGGCCCGGCATCCGCAGGCGACAGCGTCGAGGTCAGGGCCACGATGAGGCCCGTCACCACCGTACCCATGATGAGCGCGGCAAGACCGAGCGAGAAGCCTGAGGCGATCGCGCCCTGGAAGATCAGCGCGCTGAAGGAGATGCAATACGCAATCTGCACGATCGCCGAGATGACGCCCGCCAAAGCATCGCGCCCAAGGGTCGGCAAATCCATGTTGCGCGAGCGCCGCAGCGCCTGATTAGCGAGCGATTCCAAGGACAGCGTTCGGAATGTTCACGGGTTTAGGCTCCGGCCGATCATGGCCGGGGGGCGCAGCAATTAAAAGGCCAAAAATGGCGCGCGCGCGACTGCGAGGAGCGGCTAGGGCTCGTTCATGTGGCGCAGCCGTCCCGCCAGCGCGCGCATCACGGCAATCGCGAAGAATGGCGTCTCATGCACGAGGAAGAGAAAGGTCTTCTCGTTGATCGGGGCCACCTCGCAGTCGGTCTTGGCGCGGACCGTGGCGCTTCGCACCGACCCGTCGATCAAGGCCATCTCGCCGAAGATGCCGCCGGCGCCGAGTGTCTCTATGACGCGGCCGCCGTGCTCGATGGCGACTTCGCCGGAGCGCACGACATACATGGCGTCGCCTCTATCGCCTTCGGCAAAGATCACATCGCCTGCGGCATAGCGCGCCGGAGGAAATCCCGCATTGGCCAACATTTGGAAGTCGATTGATGCAATTGCCATCGTTGCCGTGCCCTGCTCCCTGAGAGCCTTTGAGGATATAGTGTTGAGGATACACTTATGACGGTCGTGTGACGATTCGATAAAGGCCGCGCGAAGCTAACAAGCGGCGATGCCGGCCCCTGGAATTTCAGACTTAACGGGAGGGTCTCAGGCCTTGGAGCTTACTTTCGAGAGCGCATCGAGCCAGCCGGCATAGCGCGCCTCCCTCTCATCAACGCCCATGACTGGTTCAAAGGCGCGCGACGGCACCCAAGCCCGTTGCAGTTCGTCCTGACTGCCATAGAAGCCGCTCGCTTGTCCGGCGAGGAACGCCGCGCCGAGCGCCGTGGTTTCCGCATGCCGCGCGACCTCGACCCGTTCGCCCAAGATGTCGGCGAGGCGTTGCAGGAACCAGCCATTGGCGGTCATGCCGCCATCGACGCGCAAGCTCTCCGACGCCGGGATGCCACTTTGCGCCATGTCGGCGCGCATGGCGTCGAGCAGATCGCGGGTCTGGAAGGCGACAGCTTCGAGCCCCGCTGCGACAATATCGGCGGCAGAGGCCGCTCGTGTCAGGCCGAGGATTGCAGCCCGCGCCTCCGCGTCCCAATGCGGTGCGCCGAGCCCCTGAAAGGCCGGGACGAGATAGACGCCGGATTTGGGATCGGCGCGGTGAGCGAGAGCTTCGCTTTCCGCAGCCTCGGCGATCAAGCCGAGGCTGTCGCGCAGCCACTGCACCGTGGCACCGGCCATGAAGATCGCTCCCTCCAAGGCGAAAGTGCGTCGGCCTTCGAGCTGATGAAACACCGTCGCGAGCATGCGCGAGGTCGAGGTCACCTTGGCCTCTCCGGTATTGGCAAGCAGGAAGCAGCCGGTGCCGTACGTCGCTTTCAGCATGCCCGGTGCGAAACATGCTTGCCCGTAGGCCGCGGCCTGCTGGTCGCCGGCGACGCCCCTGATCGGGACGGCCACGCCGAAATGCTCGCTTTCCGTCGTGCCGAAATCGTCCTGGCTGTCGCGAATCTCGGGAAGAAGCTCGCGAGGGATGCCGAGACGGTCGAGCAGCCGCTCGTTCCAACACCCGGACCTGATGTCGTAGAGCATGGTGCGGGCTGCGTTGCTCGCCTCGATCGCGTGGGTCTTGCCGCCTGTCAGCTTGAACAAGAGAAAGCTGTCGACCGTGCCGAAGCACACCTCGCCAGCGCGTGCGCGCTCAAGGAGGCCGGGCACGTTGGCAAGCAGCCAGGCAAGCTTCGTCGCCGAGAAATAAGGATCGATGACGAGGCCAGTGGTTTCCGCGACATGCGCGCCCCACCCCTCCTCTTTCAGCTGATCGCAATGCTTCGCCGTGCGCCGGTCCTGCCAGACGATGGCGTTGGCGAGCGGCTTGCCGGTAGCACGGTCCCACACGAGCGTCGTCTCGCGCTGATTGGTGATGCCAATGGCTATGATCGATTGCGCGCCGACCTCCTTGAGAACGGCGCGCGCCGCCGTGAGCACCGACTGCCAGATCTCCTCCGGATCGTGCTCGACCTCGCCAGGTGCGGGATAGATCTGAGTGAGAGGCACCTGTGCTGAAGCGCGAACGCGCGCCTCTTCATCGAAGGCGATGGCGCGGGTGCTTGTCGTGCCCTGGTCGATTGCGAGCACGAAGCGGCTCCCGCTCATGGTGCGCGTCCGGTCTGGCTCAGGATCCAGCCGCAATATTCCTCGCTCCCCCCTTCCGTCGGCAGCACGAGGAGCGCCGGCAGCTCGTAAGGGTGGAGGCGTTTGGTCTCGGCCAGCACGGCATCGACGAGCGAAGCTCGCGTCTTGATGATCATGGCGACCTCGTCGGCGAGCTCTCGCGCGCCCTTCCACTCATAGATCGAGATCATGCCGGGGAAGATATTGACGCAAGCCGCAAGCCGCACGGCAACCAGGGCGTCTCCGACCCGCTTGGCATCGTCGAGGCTTGCAAAGGTCGTGTAGACCAGAACTGGACGATCGTCCTTGGCCATGGATTCACCATTCTCCCCGAGGCGCGCGAGAGACTTGCAACAAAGCAATACCCCAGCCTTTATAGTGCCCGCTCTCTAGGCCCGCTCCAAGTCCATCGAAGCACCATGTCCAAGTTTCGCAACATCGCCTTTGTCGCCAGTGAGATGAAGGAAGCACAGGCTGCGCGGCGGGAGCTCGTCGCCCGCTACGGCGATACCCCGCCCGAGCAGGCCGACGTGATTGTCGCCCTCGGCGGCGACGGGCAGATGC
Source organism: uncultured Alphaproteobacteria bacterium (assembly GCA_963740805.1). Taxonomy (GTDB): domain Bacteria; phylum Pseudomonadota; class Alphaproteobacteria; order Rhizobiales; family Methyloligellaceae; genus Methyloceanibacter. Next base: position 799,333 of record CAVUFL010000007.1, read on the forward strand.
TGCAGACCATGCACCGCTATATGAACAACCGCATCCCGATCTATGGGATGAACCGGGGCTCTGTCGGGTTTTTGCTCAACGACTACCGGGAAGACCAGCTGCTCGAGCGTCTCGAAAAGGCGGAGATCAACGTCATCCACCCGCTGCGCATGACGGCTTACGCCCGCGACAATGCCGAGCACAAGGCGCTCGCCATCAACGAAGTGTCGCTGTTCCGGCAGATCTATCAGGCGGCAAAGCTCCGCATCTCGGTCGACGGCCGGGTGCGGCTCGATGAGCTCATCTGCGACGGCGTCCTCCTCTCCACCCCCGCGGGCAGCACCGCTTACAATTTATCGGCGCATGGGCCGATTTTGCCGATCAATGCGCTGCTGATGGTGCTGACCCCGATCAGCCCGTTCCGGCCTCGGCGCTGGCGCGGCGCGATCCTGCCCAACGAGGCTACTGTCCGGATCGAGGTGCTCGAGCCTGACAAGAGGCCGGTCAGCGCGGTGGCAGACAACACCGAGTTTCGCGACGTGCTCGCCGTCGAGATCAGGGAGGCGAGCGACGTCGACATTTTCATGATGTTCGACCCCGGCCACAGCCTCGCCGAGCGCATCCTGCGCGAGCAGTTCGACTATTGAGGTCTGAGGCTACCGCCGCCAGGCCTGCGCAATATCTGCGAGCGACGGCCGCTCCCGCTCTTCCGGCTTCTCCTTGGCGGTGCCGATATAGACGAAGCCAGCCACCCGCTCATTCTCGGCGAGCTTGAGTGCGGCGCGCACGCCTTGGCTGTAGCCATACCACTCGGTGATCCATTGCGCGCCGTAACCAAGCGCGGTGGCGGCAATGAGCAGGTTCTGGCACGCGGCGCCGGCAGAAAGCACCTGCTCCCATTCCGGCGCCGCAGGATTGCTCACCACGCGCGAGATCACGGCAATGACGAGCGGGGCGCGCATGAACCGTTTGGCCTCGGTCTCGAGCCGAAATTGGCTCGGGTCCTTCTCCTCGCGTCTGCAGATCTCGGCAAGAACCTCGCCGAAGGCGGCCCGCGCCTCTCCCTGAAACAGCAGGAAGCGCCACGGAACGAGCTTCTTGTGGTCAGGCACCCGCGCAGCAGCAGTCAGGATCTGCTCGATCTCGTCCTCGCTCGGTCCAGGTTCGCCCAGGCTGTTGGCTGAAACCGAGCGGCGGGTGAGCAAATGATCGATGGTGGGATTGGTCATGGCTCTTGGCGCGGTGGACGGGCGCGTTCCCCTATCGCGAAAAGCCTTGCGAAACAACGCCTCATTGTGGATTGGGACCGAAGCGCGCGACCCCAAATCGGCCTTAGTCATGGCCGAATTTCGCTTACGTTGTGGGGGTGTACGAACGGGGTATAAGGTCCGGCTGAGGCCGGGGGCCTGACGGGAGCGAACGCCATGGGAGGGAAGCGTTGCGCAGGGCTTGGGCTTTTGCTCGCGCCCATCCTCCTCCTATATGCAGTCCACGCGAACGCCGAGGATCAGCAGTCTCCACAGGCGCGGCCAGCACTTGCGCCGATGATCATCTTGCTCGACGGCTCGCTTAGCATGTGGGCGAGGCTCGGCGGCCAGAGCAAGGCCGTCATTGTGCGCTCGACCCTTACTCAGGCCTTCACCAGCTACGAAGATCGCATCGCGTTTGGCCTCGTGGCGTTCGGCCACCGCGGGGCCGGAGCATGCACCGAGGCCGATCTTTTGGCGAAGCCCGGTGAGCTCAGCTCGAAAACCCCTGGCAAGCTCTTGTTCGGTGCGGGCTTCAAACCGAAGGCGCCGAAGCCGATCGCTGCCGCACTGGTCGAGGCCGCCAAGCAAACCCCACCGACGGGTCTCGATGTCGTGCTCATTACCGACGGGCCCGACACCTGCAAGGCCAATGTCTGCGCCACGGTGAAGTCGCTGAAGCAAGCAGCGCCGGGCTTGCGCATCCATGTCATCGGCTTCGACCCCAAGGCGAAGCAAACCGTCAAGGCTCTCGGTTGCGTGGCGAAGACCACCGGTGGCCAGTTCCTGACCGCCGCCAATGCCAACGACCTGAAGCAAGACCTGAGCGCCGTGCTCGACGCCGTAAGCAAATCGGCGCCGCGACCCGTGCCCGTCGCGAGCGCGAATCCCGCCCCTCCACCGGCTCCACAAGCGGCGGCGCCAGCACCCGCCCCCGGGGCCCCTCAGCCTGCTCCACCAACTGCTGCAGCAACTCCGGACGCCGCAACCGCGGCGTCTGCACCTGCCGCACAAAAGCCCGCATCGCCAAGCCCGTCCGCCCCGACCGCGCCCACGGAAACCGCCCAGGCCAAAAGCGCGCAAGCAAAGAGCGTTCCGCAAACCCATCAGACATCCCCGGTGATCGGACCGCAGGCTCCGGCCCACACCGACATGCCGAAGCTCGCCGCCATCCCACCGAAGGAAAGCGCTGCCCCTGCCCGGACGCCTGCCACCCCGGCCGCGCCGGGCGCAGGGCAATCCGCACCGGTCCCCGTGACCTTCAAGGCGCTCCTCACCGAAGCCGGGCCCCAGGTGAAGACCGGTCTGATCTGGCGAGTATTCACTCCCCAGCCGGGAGCGAACGGAACCCGCAAGCTCGTGAGCACGCATCACGAAGCCATGCCGACAGCGGCCTTGGTTCCAGGAGAATATTTGGTCAACGCCGCCTACGGCCTTTCCAACCTCACCAAGAAGATCAAGGTCGAGAGCGGCCGGTCTCTCGAGGAGACGTTTGTCCTCAACACCGGAGGTCTGAAGCTCGCTGCGGTTCTCGCCGGAGGCGCGGCGCTCCCCGCCTCAAGCATTCATTTCGACATCCTCTCCGACGAAGAGGATCAGTTCGGCAATCGGCACAAGATCCTTGACGACGCCAAGCCAGGCGTCGTCATCAGGCTGAATGCCGGCGCCTATCATCTGGTCAGCACCTATGGCGATGCCAACGCGACGGTGCGCGCCGACGTGACCGTCGAGCCCGGCAAGATCACCGAAGCGACGGTCAAGCATGCCGCAGCACCGGTCACCTTCAAATTGGTGCAAAGTCCGGGGGGCGAAGCGTTGGCCGACACCAAGTGGAACATCCTCACCACCACCGGCGACGTGGTGAAGGAAAATACCGGCGCGCTACCGACCCATATTCTCGCCATCGGCGACTATGCCGTCGTCGCCAACCACAACGGTGAAAGCTATACGAGCAAGTTCAGCGTGACGGCAGGTGAGCCCAAGCAGATCGAGGTGGTGATGGAGTCTGGCCCTGCCTCGCCTGAGGCTTTGAAGGCGATCACCGAACCGCCGCCAGCGCCTGCCGCCCGCCCAGCCGGCACGTCCGTGGCGTCACCGAGTTCGCCCGACGCCATGCCTGGAACGCCAAGCATGACTGGCGCGCCGCCCTCGCCGGACAGCGGCATGGCCTTTGGCAATAACGATGGCGCTACGCCGCGCGAGCCTGGGATTCTGCCAAATCCGGGGGCACTGCTTCGGCCGCGATTTCCTTGATCGCGGCGTCGAGGGTGAGCACCTGCTGCTGTTGCGATCCGAGCCGCCGCACCGAGACCGTCCCCTCCTCAGCCTCGCGCTTCCCGACCACGAACATCACCGGCACCTTGGCGAGCGAGTGCTCGCGCACCTTGTAATTGATCTTCTCGTTGCGGAGATCGGCCTCGGCCCGCAGGCCTGCGCGCTTCAGCGCATCGAGCACCTTCGTGGCATAGGCATCGGCGTCGGACACGATCGGCGCGACCATCACCTGCACCGGCGCGAGCCACAGCGGCAGGTGCCCGGCATGATGCTCGATGAGGATGGCGGTGAAGCGCTCGAGCGACCCGAACATGGCGCGGTGGATCATCACCGGCACGGTCTTCTCGCCGTCAGGCCCGATATAGAAGGCGCCGAGCCGCATCGGCATGTTGAGATCGACCTGGATGGTGCCGCATTGCCAGTCGCGGCCGATCGCATCGCGCAAGACATATTCGAGCTTCGGCCCGTAGAACGCCCCTTCGCCGGGGTTGAACTCGTATTGCAACCCGGCTGCCTCCACCGCCCGCTTCAACGCCGCTTCAGCCTTGTCCCACACCTCGTCCGATCCGACGCGCTTGGTCGGGCGGTCGGCGAACTTGATGACCACGTCGGTAAAGCCGAAGTCGCGGTAGATCGACAGCATCTGCTGGTTGAGCCGCACGCATTCTTCCGTGATCTGATCCTCAGTGCAGAAGATATGCGCGTCGTCCTGGGTGAAATGGCGCACGCGCAGCAGGCCGTGCAGCGCGCCTGACGGCTCGTAGCGATGCACCTTGCCGAACTCGGCGAGGCGCAAGGGGAGATCGCGGTAGCTTTTCAGTCCGTGCTTGAAGATCTGCACATGGCCAGGGCAGTTCATCGGCTTGCAGGCATAGACGCGCTCGTCCGGCGTCTCGGCGATATACATGTGGTCGGCGAACTTCTCCCAATGTCCCGATTGCTCCCACAGCGCGCGGTCGAGCATGTCAGGGGAGTTGACCTCGACATAGCCCCAGGCCTGCTGGCGCCGGCGCATATAGCCGATCAGCGCCTGAAACAGGGTCCAGCCCTTGGGATGCCAGAACACCGCGCCAGGCGCCTCCTCCTGGAAATGGAACAGGTCCATCTCGCGGCCCAGACGCCGGTGGTCGCGCTTCTCAGCCTCTTCGAGCTGGTGCAGGTAGCGGGCAAGCTCCTCCTCGCTCGCCCAGGCCGTGCCGTAGATGCGCTGGAGCATCGGGTTGTTTGAGTCGCCGCGCCAATAGGCGCCGGCGATCTTGAGCAGCTTGAAGCCCTTACCGACCTTGCCCGTCGAGGTCATATGCGGGCCGCGGCAGAGGTCGAGCCATTCGCGTTGCGAATAGATCTTGATCTCCTCGCCTTCGGGGATGGCGTCGATCAGCTCGAGCTTGAACTTCTCTCCCATCTTGGCGAACAGCTTCTTCGCCTCGGCGCGGTCCATCACCTCGCAGGTGAACGGCGAGTCGCGCGCGACGATCTCACGCATCTTTGCTTCGATGACGGGCAGGTCCTCCGGCGTGAACGGCTCATCGCGGGCAAAGTCGTAATAGAAGCCGTTGTCGATGACCGGACCGATGGTCACTTGCGTGCCGGGATAGAGCTCCTGCACGGCCTCGGCCATGACATGCGCGGCGTCGTGGCGGATCAGCGCGAGCGCTTCTGGATCCTCGCGCGTGAGGATGCGGATCTTGGCGTCGGCGCTTGATCGGCTCGGCGAGGTCCTTGACCTTGCCGTCGAGCGCCATCGCCACGGCCTTCTTGCCGAGCGACTTGGAGATGGAGTTGGCGACGTCGCGGCCCGTGATTCCAGGTTTGAAGTCGCGGGAGGAGCCGTCTGGAAACGTAAGGGAAATCATCTTTCTCTCCTCTCACTCCTGCGTACGAGCGCAGGTAAGATGGATATGGAACGACGAAGTGTCTGTCGCCGCCTTGTTGTGACCACCGGGCGAAGGGGAGTCAAGCAGGGCCAGGTTAAGAAAAGCGCTGCCAGGCGACCTATTCCGGAGGAAGCAATTCGATAACCGAAATTTCGATACCGGGAGGATCGAGGATCAGAGTCCCCTCAGTGTGGGAAGCCGAGACGATCTGGCCATCCTCCCCACGGGCGTGATGAATGACGGCCCGCTTCTCGGCGTCGATGATCAGATAGTGCCTGACACTTGGCAGGGAGAAATAGCCGACGAACTTGGCGCCAGTATCGATTTGGCTCGTGCGCGGCGATGAGACTTCGACGGCAATCATCGGATTCGCCACCTCTACGACATCGCTTGGCAGGCGCGGGCCACAATAGACGAGAGCGTCAGGCTCATAGGCCGTCCGCTCATTGATGCGAACGGTGACACCATCCGAAAGTGCCTCGCATTCGAGACCCGCACGCTTCACCGCTTCGGCTAACGCCAGATAGGCGGATACCTTTGCCCGCACATGTCCCACGCGCTCCGGGCTCATCATAACCACCTCGCCGTCGAGCAGCTCATAGCGGCCACGCGGCTGCGCCATCGCCCAAGGGATGAACTCATCGACGGTCATGCGCTTTTGCTTCAGCATCTCGTTCATGGCGCAATCCTACCACGCTCCTGACCGAGCCGCGACGGCTGCGGTATCCGCCAGCGCCCGTAGCGCCAGGGCGCGAAGGGATGATGCTCGGCACCGAAGATCGGGTACAGGGTCGAAGCCGTGGCTGCCCCAAGGGTGGCAGCGGCACAGGCGCGAAAGCGCAAGCCAACCGCCCTTCCAGGCGCCATTCTTGTCGATCGCCTCGCGCGCATAGTCCGAGCAGGTCGGCAGATGCCGGCAATTGACCCCGAGCAGAGGTGAGATCGTCCAGCGATAGGCGGCGATGGCGCCGAGCAGAGGTATTTTCGCCGCGCGGTGGAGCAGCCTCATCGGTAAGGCTCGCCGTTCTTGTGCAGGAACACGAAGCGGCCTCCCTCCTTCCGCGCCACCATGTCGATGTCGCTATAGTGGGCCTCCTCGTATTCCGCGCGCGTACCCACCTCGAGGTAGAGCGCCGGCCGCTCGCTTCGGTTTACCAGGTGATGCCCATCAGGCTTGCCGGCCGGGAAACCCGCCGCCACGCCTGGCCCGAGGACTTTCTCCCCTGCGTCGGTGATGAGCGTTACCTCTCCGTCCAGCACATAAATGAACTCGTCTTCGTTTGCGTGCCAGTGGCGCTGGGATGACCAGGTGCCAGGCGCGAGCGTCACGAGATTGACGCCGAACTGGGTCAGCCGAAACGCATCACCAAGCGCGCGCTTCTCCCGGCCAGCCAGCTTCTCGCCAAACGGAGCCGGATAGATACTGCCCAAGCGCGGTGGCACGCTCATCGGATCGAGCCAGCACCGGCTCTCCTCTTCGGCCTTCTCCATCATGCCTCCTGATCGACCTCAAGCTTGCTCGGCATGGGCGCGGCCTGCCTCCTCGCTGCGCTTAGCCTCGATTTGGGCAATCGCGTCCTCCACCGCGTCGAACACGAGAAGCGTCGAGGCATGGCGCGCTTTATAGTCTTTGACCGGCTCGAGCGCCTTAAGATCGGCCCAGCGGCCGTTCGGGGGCGGCCCGCCGGCCTTCAGCATCTTGCGCATGGCGGCGCCGACGGCGCGAAGCTCGGCAGCGGTCGAGCCTACGATCTCCCGGCCCATCACCGCGGCAGAGGATTGGCCGAGCAAACAGGCCTTCACGCTTTGCCCGTAATCGGTCACCACGTCGCCTTCCATGGAAAGGTCGACCGTGACCCGGCTGCCGCAAAGCTTGGAATGAGCCGTCGCCGTGGCGTCAGGGTGCGGCAGCCTCTCCGCTCGTGGCATGTTCGCCGCAAGCTCGAGAATGCGCTGGCTATAGATGTCCTCTGGCAGGCTCATTGGCGTCTCAAATTACTGTCAACCATCGTCGCCTTGCGGGCGTTACTTTCGCATTATATATGCAGCCTGGCGGGGATCAGGCAGACCGACGGTCCCAAAGTGACAAAAAGCGTTGACGGACCGGTTATACTATCCTCGGTAGACGATATGGAAACCGGCCCTATTCCTTCGCGTTGAGTGAGGCAAGGAAAGCTTGATGGACGCAACGATAAAGAAATTGCCCATTAGACCTCAGGTCGAGATCGCACGTGGCCCGAGCATCGCGCGCCCCTCGCGGGAAGAGGCCGAGGAGGCCGTCCGCACGCTTATCGCCTATGCCGGCGACGATCCGGCGCGCGAGGGCCTGCGCGAGACGCCGAAGCGCGTGATCAGCGCCTATGACGAGTTTTTCGTGGGCTACCATGAGTGCCCGCTCGACGTGCTGTCGCGCACCTTCGACGAGGTTGCCGGCTACGACGACATCGTCATGCTGCGCGACATCGAGCTCCACTCGCATTGCGAGCACCATATGATCCCCTTCGTCGGCAAGGCGCATGTCGCCTATTTCCCGACCGACCGCGTCGTCGGCATCTCCAAGCTCGCCCGCGTGGTCGAGGTGTTCGCCCGCCGCCTGCAGACCCAGGAGACCATGACCGCGCAGATCGCCGAGACCATCGACAAGGCGCTGAAGCCGAAGGGTGTGGCGGTGATGATCGAGGCCGTGCATCAATGCATGTCGATCCGCGGCGTGAAGAAGCCTGACGTCGCCACCATCACCACCCAGTTCACCGGCATCTTCAAGGAAGATCCGGCACAGCAGGCACGCTTCATGATGCTTGCCACGGAACGCGGCCGCCTGTGATCCTCGCGGCCGCGAGGATTAGCTCGCGGTGACCAAGTCCAAGGCCTCCCCTGCCAAAGCCAAGACGGCCGACGTCGAGGAGGGGACGGCATTCACACCCAAATTTGACGCCGACGGCCTTGTTGCGGTGGTCGTAACCTCGGCCGAAACCGGCGAGGTGCTGATGCTCGCCCATATGAACCGCGAGGCGCTTTCCCGCACTTTAGACACGGGGGAAGCGCAATTCTGGTCGCGGTCGCGAAAGCGCCTTTGGCGCAAGGGCGAGGAGAGCGGCAACACCATGCGCGTGGTCGAGATGCGCACGGATTGCGACCAGGATGCGCTCTGGCTGAAGGTGGAGATGGGCGGCGCCGGGGCGTGCTGTCACACCGGCCGCAAGTCCTGCTTCTATCGCGCCGTTCCCGTGGGCAAGGGCGGGGCCGGCGTCTCGCTCATTTTTGTCGGCACTGAGAAGCTGTTCGACCCAGAAAAGGTGTACGGACACGCCGGCGCCGCAAAGAGAACCTTAAAGACTCAAGACTAGTGTGGTAACGCAAAGTCAGGCGATTCCTTCGGCGATAAGCCTTTGTGGATGCTTGACTGAAGACGCTCTTTGGCGGCTTTTTGCCTGCGACATCGCGGCATCGAACGTCAGGCATGAGCGTGGGTTAGGTTGAAATGGCGAGACCGATTATAGGCATCGCCCTTGGCGGCGGCGCGGCCCGCGGATGGGCCCATATCGGGGTGCTGAAGACCCTGATCGACGCCGGACTTGAGCCCGACATCGTCGCCGGAACGTCCATCGGTGCCGTCGCCGGCGCCTGCTATGTGACCGGCCGCCTCCAGGCGCTGGAGGATTTCGCCGCTGCACTGACGCCCCGCAGGGTCTTCGGCTTTCTCGACATCAATTTCGCGGGCTCGGGCCTCATCACCGGCCAGCGCCTAAGCAGCCGTCTCGAGAACCATTTGCAGGACGTCACCATCGAGGGGCTGGAACGGAAATTCGTGGCTGTGGCCACCGAACTCGGCACCGGCCATGAGGTCTGGCTCAATAAAGGCAGCCTCGTGAATGCGCTTCAGGCGTCGTTCGCGCTTCCCGGCATCTTCCGCCCGGTCAAGATCAACGGCCGCTGGCTGATCGACGGCGCGCTGGTCAATCCGGTGCCGGTCTCGGTTTGCCGGGCATTCGGCGCCCGCATCGTCGTCGCCGTGACCTTGAGCAGCGACTCGGTCAACCGGGGCAGCGTCATCCACGACCAGGAAGTCCTCGCCGAAATTTCCATGCCGCCGGAAGAGGCCAAACTCCCCGGCAAGAATGGCCGTGCCGCCATTCATCTGCTTCACCGGCAGATCTTCGGCAAGAGCGACGGCGCGCCTGGCATATCGGCGGTGATGATGGATGCGATCAACATCACCCAGGACCGTATCGCCCGCTCGCGGCTTGCCGGCGACCCGCCGGACGTCACCATCGCGCCCAAGGTGGGCAGCATCGGCCTGTTCGACTTCCATCGCGCCGGTGAAGCCATGGAGCAAGGCGCCAGGGCCACCGAACGGCAGCTTGACGAGCTCAAGTCCCTGATCGGCGGCTTGGTAGCCTAGCCGGTAGCGATATATTCCCGCATAGCGGCCGCTTCCATCTCGGCCTCGGCGATGCGCATCTTGACCACGTCTCCGATCGATACGAGGCCGATCAGCCGCCCGCGTTCGACCACCGGCATGTGCCGGAACCGGTGCGCGGTCATCTCCGACATGAGCCGGTCGATGGTGTCGGCCTCGCGCGCCGTGACCACCGTCTTGGTCATGTAGCCCGCCACCGGATCCTTCAGAACCTTCGGACCCGACTGGCCGATTGCCCGCACCACGTCACGCTCGGACACGATGCCCTCGACCTTGCCTTCCTTGCCTTCGATGACAATGCAGCCGATGCCATGCTGCTCGAGAAGCTTCGCAATTTCGAGCAAGGATGTGTCCGCAGAGGCGGTGAACACGCCCTTGCCCTTCAGCTTGAGAATTGCTGCGACGTTCATGCTCGTTTCCTCCAGCCCGAGAACTTCCGTCCCGGTCGCCTGCGACATTCTGTGCCTGAGCGGCTGGACGTGCAAGAGAGGCCGGTTTGAAAAGTTGGAAATGGATCGGAAAGTTCCCGACGTGGAGGTCAGGACTGCTGCGGAACCGGCTGTTTGCTGCCGGTGTCGAAGAAGCCGAAGCAGAGAAGCCCGAACATGAAGCCGCCGATATGAGCCTCCCAGGCGATATTGCCCTCGGTGCCGGCGATTGAAACGACGCCAAGGCCGAACACGGCATTGAGCACCACCCAGAACACCAACACCGCGATGATGCGGCGGTCGCTAAGCGTTTTGGACAGGCTTTCCAGCGGGACCTGGGCAAGATCCGCCCGGCCTCCCGGCCGCGCCCCGAAAACAAACCTGATCGCCGCCGCCATTTGCCCGGAAATGGCGGCAGAAGCCCCCACCACCGGCGTCATTTCCCCAAAATGGAAAGCAAGGTGGGTGAACGCCCCGGCAATCCCGCAAAGCGCGGAAAAAGAGAGGAACCTCCAATCGCCGAGACGCTGCGCCACGGGGCTGCCAAAGGCCGCCATCCACAAAAGATTGACGAGGAGATGCACCCAGCCTGAATGCACGAGCATGTAGGTGACGAAGGAAGTGACCGCGGTGAGATAGCCGCCGGGGAGCTCTGCCGCAGCACCGCTATAGCGTGCCGGAATGAAGGCAAGAGCGAGCAGGAATTGCAGACTCTCCTCGCTCGGCAAAAGCATTTGGATGAGCTGCATCGCGACCATCACGCCTGCCAGCAGGACCACGACGCGCGGCAGATTGAACATCGGTTCTGACGCGCCCGTCGTCGGAGTTTGCATCGCAGGCCTTGGCTCGAGCTGGGTGTTGGTGAAACCGCGAGGACGGTGGCCCCTGCCCCGCGGCGGCTCGACCTTAACAGCAAGACGCGCACCGGCACGAACTTTCCGCCGGAGCCGGACGCCGCGACCAATTCCACGCCGGGTGCCCGAGAGCGGCGCAAAGATTTCTGATCAGCCTTACCGCTTTCTGAATATAAATCCGCTGTTTACCATTTACGCAGAGTAAACAATAACGATAGAGCACGTTATGATGTGCCTAAGCCGGGCCCACAGACTCCGATCTTAGTATACAAGGTCTTAATTGAGCTAGCCTTGTTGAAGATTGCGTAATGCTTCCTAAGAACAGCTTATAAATACTCCAGAAAAAGTCGATAGTTGCTTTATCAGAATCTCAAAACCTTTCTGGGATGGTGCCCCCAACAAAAATGGGGGGTGCAATGAAAGAGTTCGTGTTGGGTTCGGCCTTCTTGATGTTCATCTCGTCCCTGCCTGCCGGGGTGAGCAATGGGCACACGGTCCGCTTGGAGCCGGAGCTCGCGCCGCAAAAGGCTGCCTTCCTGCAGTCCTTCGGTAACAGCCTGCCGCCGATCGGCTACGTGACCTTCTGCCGGGAGCATGAGGCCGAGTGCCGCCCGTCAGGCCAATATGAAGGCCGCGTGCAGCTCACCGCGCAGAAGCGCAATGAGCTCGAGCGGGTCAATCGCTACGTCAATCAGTCTGTCAGTCCGGTGACCGACCTCGATCTCTACGGCAAGGTCGAGGTCTGGACCTATCCGACCTCGGGCAAAGGCGATTGCGAAGACTATGTTCTGCTCAAGCGCCGCATGCTGATCGAGCGCGGCTGGCCCGAGAGCACGCTGCTGATCACCGTGGTCCGCGACGAGAACAATGAAGGGCATGCGGTGCTGACGGTGCGCACCGATGTCGGCGACCTGATCCTCGACAACAAGCGCCAGCAGATCGTGCGCTGGATCGACACGCCTTACACCTTCGTCAAGCAGCAGTCGGACCGCAATCCGCTGGTGTGGAGTTCGCTCATGCCGCCGAGCGGCGACTCCTCGCAGATGACGGCCGCACACAGCCAATAGTCACGAGGGGCTTCGAATTTCTGGAGATAAGTTTCAGGCCCGGTGATCATCCCCCACCCATCCCCGACCAACCGGGCCTCACCTAGAGCCGGCCTCTTTTCGAGCGCCGGCTCCTTTTTTTTCTTGCGTTAGAGCGTGAGGGATGAAGCCCGCGCCCCGGCTACCCGCCGAGGTCATAGTCGAGAATTGCCATCTGAAACTGATAGGCGGTCTCGCCTTCGTCGTCGTCGCGGAACAGGACGCCGATGAACTCATCGCCGACATAGACCTCGGCTGAGTCTTCCTTGCGTGGCCGCTGCTTCACTTGAAGGGCCGGCAGCCGGAACACCCGCTGCAGGTACCGCTCAAGCTTGATGATTTCATCTCGCGTCACCCAAACCTCCGATTGATGGCAGAGCCTTCACGAATGCCTTAGCCGCATGGGCTCGCGCTTCCGTCCGTCCCGTCGCGCACGAGCTGGTCCATGCTGAGCGCGGGTTCCTCGCAGCCGGCGGGACCGATGTCGCGCGCCGGCACCCCGGCGACGGTCCGCCGCGGCGGCACGTCCTGCACCACCACGCTTCCGGCCGCGACACGCACGCAATCGCCGATATGGATATTGCCGAGGATCTTGGCGCCAGATCCCATCATCACGCCGCAGCCGATCTTGGGATGGCGGTCGTCGCGCTCATTGCCGGTGCCGCCCAGCGTCACGCCATGCAGCATGGAGCAATTGTCGCCAACCACCGCCGTCTCGCCGATGACGATGCCGGTGGCATGGTCGAGCATCATGCCCTTGCCGAGCCTCGCCGCCGGGTGAATGTCGACCGCGAAAATGCGGCTCGACATGCTTTGCAGAAAGAGAGCAAATTCCTTGCGCCCCGACCGCCAAAGCCTGTGCGCGAAGCGATGGGTCTCAAGCGCCTGAAAGCCCTTGAAGAAGAACAACGGCTCGATGAGGCGGCGGCAGGCCGGATCGCGCTTCGCCACGGCCATGATATCGGCGCGGAAAATATCGCCGAGGCCCGGATCCTCAGCCAGCACCTCGCGGAAGGTCTTGTGCAGGAGGCCGGTGTCGACGGAAGGCTGCAGCCGGTGAGCCACGGTGTGGCACACGGCATCCTCAAGCGTCGGCTCGCTCAAAATCGTGGCGTAGATCAAGCTCGCCAGCACCGGCTCGTCCGCGCTCGTCTCTTCCGCCTCGCGGCGCACCTGCTCCCATATCGGGTCGTAGCTCTTGATCTGCGGCTTTGCCGCGGTGAAGGCCTTGTTCATGACAACCACCTCTCTGAAGCTCCCTTCATTCGAGGGCTAATTTCCTGTTTCCCTAGCACGGGACTTAAGCGCGCTGGGTTAAAAAGTCGAGCACGCCCCGCTTGAAACTCGCGTCGCCGACCGCCTTCATGTGGTCGCGGCCCTTGATATCGAAGAGCTTGGCGCCGGGGATCAGCGCCGCAAGCTCGGCGCCTGAGCCGCCGATTACGTCTTCGGTTCCGACCGCGACGAGGACCGGGACCCTAATGCCGGCAAGAAGGTCAGGCGTGATCTTTTCGCGCGGACCGCGCATGCAGGCGGCCAGAGCGGCAAGGTCGCTCCTGGTATGCTCGGCGAACGCCCTGAAGCTTCGCGCCGTATCGTTGGCCACCTCGTCGATGCTCTTCGCCTCGAGCGCCTTGGCAAGCGGTCCCGTCCCTACCATGCCCCGCACCATGTTGATGCCGAGCCCGGCAAGGATGACGCTGCGCACGCGTTCCGGATGGTTGAGCACGAGGAAGGCCGAGATGCGCGCGCCCATGGAGTAGCCCATGACATCGGCCCGCTCAATGCCGAGATGGTCGAGCAGACGGCGCGCGTCCTCGGCCATGACCGGGGCGCCGTAGCGTTCGGGATCGTACAGCTTCTCGCTTTGCCCATGTCCCCGATTGTCGAGGGCGATGACGCGGCGGCCGCTATCCGTCAGCGTGCTGACCCAACCCGGGTCGATCCAATTGGTCGCAACATTGGAGGCAAAGCCGTGGATGAGCAGGATCGGCTCACCCTCACCCCTCATCCCAATAGGCGATGCGCACGCCGTCAGATTGGAAGCTCGGCATTCCTCTATCGCTCCCGACTTTCGCCGACTATGCTCCGGCGCGACCCACGCTCAACAAGATTGACCCTGCTGCCATGGCTCAAACGCTGGTACCTCATTTCATAAACGACAAGGGCGTCGACCGCATCGCGATCGGCGTCAAGGAATTCCAATGCATGGGGGCAACCCCGCCCTTCGATCATCCCCATGTCTATCTCGATATGGGGGACGAGGTGCAACTCGTCTGCCCCTATTGCTCGACGCTGTTCCACTACGATCCAGCCCTCAAAGCCACCGAGAGCGACCCGCCAAACTGCGTCTTCGTGGCGACCGCACCGCCCGGCGCGCCGGAGGCTTGAGCGCTCCGGCAATGACGAAATCGAGGCCGCAGAGCCGCACGCTCATCGTGGGCGGCGGCATTGGCGGACTTGCCACGGCCCTTGCGCTCGCGCGAAACGGCATGAGCGCTATCGTTCTCGAGCGCTCCGCCTTTGCCGACGAGACCGGAGCCGGCATCCAGCTCGGACCGAATGCGACACGCGCCTTGGCCGGGCTCGGCGTGCTTGATGAGATTGCCGCAACGGCCTTCAGACCCGATAACCTCCGGCTGTTCGACGGCCTGTCGGGAAACAATCTCGCCTCCGTACCTCTGGGACGTGTCGCCGAGGAGCGCTACGGCGCCCCCTACCTCACCCTTCACCGCGCCGACCTCCACGCGAGCCTGCTTGCCGCCTGCCGAGCCGATGGTGCGATCGAGCTTGAGAGCGGGTTTGAGGTAGCGGAGGCCGAGACCCTCGCCGAGCCTGTGATCGCACGCGGCGCCGATGGAACGCAGGTCGAGGGCTCTGGTCTGGTTGCCGCCGACGGACTCTGGTCGCGCTTGCGCGACCGCATCGTTCCCGATGCCGATTTGCGCTTCTCCGGCGCCACCGCCTGGCGCGCTTTGCTGCCGCGCAGCGCGGTGCCGGCGCCGTTCGACGTCCCGGAGGTCGGACTCTGGCTCGGGCCGCGTGCCCATCTCGTTCACTATCCCGTACGTGGAGGCAAGGAGTTGAATGTCGTCGCCGTGGTTGAGGGCGGCAGCGCCAAGCAAGGTTGGAGCCGCCGCGCTGAACCGGATGTCCTGATGCCAAGCTTCGATCGCTGGGCCAACCCGCAAAGACCTTGCTGGAGACAGTCAAGACGTGGCGCTGCTGGTCGCTGTTTCGGCTAAAGCCGTTGCCACGCTGGACGGACGGGCGCATTGCGCTTATCGGCGATGCAGCCCATCCCGTGCTGCCTTATCTCGCCCAAGGCGCAGCGCTTGCCATCGAGGACGCCGTCGCGCTCGCGGCAAGCCTCAAGGCCTAGCGGCGGCGACGCACTGGTCGCCTTTCCCCGCTACCAGTCGCTGCGCATGGAGCGGACCGCCCGCGTCCAAGCCCAGGCCGCGCGTTTCGGACGTATCTATCATCTCAGCGGACCCGCGGCGTTTGCGCGCAATTTTCTGCTGGGGCGAAGGCGTCCGGAGTTTCTGCTGCACAGCTTCGACTGGCTCTACGGGCATGCTGACCGCTAGGTGGCGGAAGTCGATTTGGCTTGGGCCACAGTGAGCAGGACGAGAGCGCCGACGAGCGCCGAGAGCAAAGAGCCGACCAGCACCGAAAGCTTGAGCACGGCTTCAGTTTCCGGAGCCGAAAAGGCGAGCAAGCCTATGAAAAAACTCATGGTGAAGCCGATGCCGCACAGCACCGCAACGCCATAGATCTGGCGCCAACTGGCGCCTGCAGGAAGTGCTGCGATGCGCGCCTTCTTGGCGAGATACACCGCAGACAAGATTCCGAATTGCTTGCCGAGAAAGAGGCCGCCCACAATACCGAGACCGAGCGGCGACAGAAGCGACATGTTTCCCGTCGAGTTGATAGCCACGCCGGCATTGGCGAAGCCGAAGATGGGCAGCACTAAGAAGGCGACCCAAGGAGACAGCGCGCGCTCCATGCCGTGCAGCAGCGAGTGCCGGTCCTCCCCGCTGCTCTTGATGGGAATCATCATGGCCAGCACGACGCCGGCAAGCGTTGCGTGGATGCCTGAGAACAGCATTGCGATCCAGAGCAGAACGCCGAGCAGCACATAAGGGAGCAGCCTTGTCTCCCCGCGCCGGTTGAGCCAATAGAGCGTCGCCGCGAACACTGCAGCGACCGCGAGCGCCGCGAGCGACAGATCGGAAGCATAGAAGATGGCGATGATCAGGATCGCCCCGAGATCGTCGATGATCGCGAGCGAGGTGAGAAAGACCTTGAGCGAGCCGGGTACCCGCGAGCCGACCAGGGCGAGCACGCCAAGAGCAAAGGCGATGTCGGTGGCGGTAGGAACCGCCCAGCCGCGCCAATTCTCCGGATGAGAGAAATTGACGGCCATGAAGATCGCCGCCGGAACCAGCATGCCGCCAAAAGCCGCAACCAGCGGGAGCGCGCGGTGCCGCCAGGTGTCGAGCTCTCCCTCCACCAACTCCCGCTTGATCTCTAGCCCGACCAAGAGAAAGAAAAACGCCATCAGCCCATCGTTGATCCAATGCAGCAGGTCGAGACCAGCAATGCGCGCATGCAGCACTTCTTTGTAAGCATCCCCGAGAAACGTGTTCGCCACGGCAAGCGCGAGCGCGGCGCTGCCCATGAGCACAACGCCGCCCGACGCTTCTGACTGGATGAAGCGCTGGAACGTCGTTCTCGTGCGGCGCGATGATGACATGAGCGGGCCCCGGCGATCTGCGTTGCCCTATAACCGGGGGGCGAGAGCTCGGCCAACCCTTATTCGTACTCTGTGGATGAAAGGCGGACCGTTAGAGAACGGGCGCCCTCGCTCAAGGACGCCCGTGCCGGTTGTCAGCACGAGGCCGAGGACTCGCGGACGATCAATGCCCAGGAGCGCCGCGGCGGGCCGTCTCATAGAGGAACCATACGCGCCGCTCGGCCTGGTCGATCCAATTCTCGATCAGACTCGCCGTTGCCACGTCGTTCTCTTCGTCGCAAAGCGCATGCGCCTCGCGCAAGGCGGTGATCACCGCCTGGTTGTCGGAGCGGAGCTCGGCCAGCATGTCGAGCGGATCGACATAGTCGGCGTCGTTGTCGGGGAGCCGCTTGAGCCGGTCAATCTCGCCGATGGAATGCAGCGTCAGGCCTCCGACTTTGCGCACCCGCTCGGCGATATCGTCGGTGGTGGCGAAGATCTGGTCAGCCTGCTCGTCGAACATCAGATGGTAGTCGCGGAAATGGGGTCCGCTGACGTGCCAGTGGAAGTTCTTGGTCTTCATATAAAGCGCGAACATATCGGCAAGCAGCACGTTGAGCGCGGCCGTGATGTCGCGGCTGGCATTGCTGCCGAGATCGGTCGGGGTCTGGAGCGGCGCCTTGCGGCGGTCCTTTACATCCTTATCCATGTGCATGTCTCCTTGGCGGGAATGATGCGATAACGCATCTATATGGCAGCAAGTTGCGACTGCGCTTGTTGCCGCTTGCTGAATTCGTTGCAAAATGATGACAGTCGCGGCCCATATTGGGGATCCAGGTAAGGGAGTATGGCATGTTTATCGCTATGAACCGCTTCAAGGTAAATAAAGGATCGGAACGCGACTTCGAGCAGGTCTGGCTGACGCGTCAGACGCATCTTGAGCAGGTGCCGGGGTTCGTGGTCTTCCACCTGCTGAAAGGCCCGGAGAAGGACGACCACGTACTCTACGCTTCGCACAGCCTGTGGCGCTCGCAGAAGCACTTCGAGGCGTGGACGCGGTCGGAAGCCTTCCGCAAAGCCCATGCGGGCGCCGGCGCCGGCAAGCCGCTTTATCTCGGCCATCCAGAGTTTGAAGGCTTCACCGTCCTCCAGGAGGTGAAGGCTGACGCCGGAGCTGGCGTCGCCGCAGAGTGACTGGCGCGCAGAAGACTCCGTCAGTTCACGCGGGTGACCTGCACCAGATTGTCGGAAAAGGTCGGCGCCCGGCCGAGGCTGCAAAAGGCATCCGACGAGATCGAGTTCACCGATCCGTCCGAGCGATTGAGGCTCCGCCAATAGCCGAGCGTGGCGACGATCACGCCGTCCTGCACGTCGTCGGTGACGCGGGCAAAGCCCTCGAAGTCGCCGCGGTCGTTGAACACCCGCACCGGATCGCCCTCGCGGATCGAGCGTGCTTCCGCATCTTTGGGGCTCAGCATCACGAACTGCTCGCCCTGGCCTTTGATCTTGTGCGGCTCGTTGGCGTAGCAAGAATTGAGGAAGCCGTGGCTCTTCGGCGAGATGATGTTGAGCGGATAGTTCGCGGCGCGCGCGGCATTGCTGTCAGGGCTCTCGCGCGGCGGCACGTAGCCGGGCAGCGGGTCGACGTCCTCGCCCGACTGCATCGCCTCGTACATCATGCGGAACGGCGGGGCCACGAAGTTCTTGGCCTCCTTGACCATGAACTCGACCTTGCCGGAGGGCGTTGGGAAATTTCCGTTGGCGTGCGGCAGCCGGTCGTCGGGCGTGCCCACGGCGAGATGGAAATAGCCGTGCTTGCGGAAATATTCCATGCCGACGCCCGCCATCTGCGGTGCGTCCCATTTCACGTAATGCTCGGCGAGCTCCATATCGCCCATCTTGAACTGGTGATCGTCGTAGCCCATGCCCGCCGCAAGCAGCCGGAAGATCTCGGCGTTGGACTTCGCCTCGCCGCAAGGCGGAATCGCCTTCTCGTTGATGGTCAAATAAAAATGGCCCCAGGAGAACATCATGTCGTCGTGCTCTCCGGCCATCGTCGCCGGCAGCACGATATCGGCGTAGGCCGCGGTGTCGGTAACGAAATGCTCCGCCGTCACGAAGAACAGATCTTCGCGCGACAGGCCCTTGACGATCTTGTTCGTCTGCGGTGCCTGGCTCACCGGATTGGTGTTGTAGACGTAGAGGCCCATGATCGGCGGATCGAGCTTCATCTCGCCGGTGAGCGCCTGACCTAGCTGCAGGTTGTTCACCACCCGCGTGCCGGGCCTGATGAAATCGGGACGCGACACGCGCTGCCAATCGACCGGGAACTCCCAAAGCGGCATCTGCAACAAGCCGCCGCCGACATGGCGCCATGAGCCGGCGAGCGCCGGGATGGCGCAGACCGCTCGGATGGTCTGGCCGCCGCCGGCGTGCCGCTCGAGCGCGACGCCCATGCGGATCACGGAAGGCTGCGCCTTGGCGAAGTCATGGGCGAAGCGGGCGACATCAGCCGCAGGCACGCCGGTGACACGCTCGACATAGGCCGGGGTGAATTCCTTGGCGCGCTCGGCGAGCTCTTCGAAGCCGACCGTGTGCGTCATCGACCCACTCGCGGTCGACAAGGCCGTTCTCGATCATCGCGGCGATCACGCCCATGGCGAAGGCGCCATCGGTCCCCGGCTTCGGCATGATGTGCCAGTCGGCCTGCTTGGCGGTGCGCGAGCGGTAGGAATCGATCACCACGATCTTGGCGCCGCGCTTGCGGGCTTCGAGCACGAAGGGCCAATGGTGCAGATTGGTCGAGATCGAGTTGCACGCCCAAATGACGATGTATTTCGAATGGACGAAGCTCTCCGGATCGACGCCGCCGGTCGGGACCAACGGTGAGCAGCCACGCGGTGGAGGAACCGGAGGCGCAGAAGGTCTTCTCGTTCACCGTCGAGCCGAGCTTGTTGAAGAAGGCGTCCCCCGCGGTCAGCCCCTGCACCAGCCCCTCATTGCCGAGATAGGAGTACGGCATGATCGCCTGGCTGCCGTATTTGGCGATGATGTCCTTCCAGCGCGAGGTAATCTCGGCGATCGCCTCGTCCCAAGAGATGCGGGTGAATTGGCGCGATCCCTTCGGCCCTGAGCGGCGCATCGGGTAAAGCACGCGATCGGGGTTGTAGTGGTGGTCGTGGTAGTCTTTCAGCTTCACGCAAAGAGTGCCGCGCGTCATCGGGTGATCTTTGTTTCCGCGCACCTCCACGAGCTTGCCGTCCTCCACCTCGTAGATCATGGCGCAGGTGTCGGGGCAGTCATGCGGACACCCGCCGAAGAAGGTCTTGCGTGCCGGCTGATCGTTCATGCCTCGAGCCCTCCTTAAGACTTGCTCCGCCGGCTTCTCGCGGCCGGCAATCGCACGAGCCTACGGACGCGCCGGCCGCTTGTCGATCAGCAAGAAGGAGAAGGTCCACGCTCTTTGGCGGGCTCCGCTAGCCCCAGGCAACGCAGTCAAAAGGGGACTGGACGAAAGCTCTTCCGCCTTTCATATATCTGTCTTGCGGGCGTCGGCCTCCGCGCACAAATGGCCGAAATCAGCCCCCTTCGTAACGATTAGGCGGCCCGGCATTGCTTAAGCACAATGCGCATTGAACCCGTATCTGGCTGCCCCCGGAGGCGCCGTTGAACCAGGCAAAATCCCTCGACCAGGCGCTCGCGGAGGCGTTTCTCAAGGCCGATCACCTCCCTGCGCCCTTGGATCAGCGGCTTAACCTCTATCTCGGCGAGTCGCGCCAATTGCTGCCGGAGATGGAGGCAACCTACGATCAGCTCGTTGCCCGCATCTCCAACAATATCCAGACCAGCAACCAGGTGCCCGCGGTCGGCGAGGTTCTGCCCGATTTCTGCCTGACCGACAGCCAAGGGAAGCTTGTCGAGCTTGCGGGGCTGCTGGACAAGGGCCCGCTCGTGGTCAGCTTCAACCGCGGGCCCTGGTGCGACTATTGCGGGCTTGAGCTACATTCGCTCGCCCGCGCCTATCCTGACATCGTCGCTGCCGGAGGCGAGGTGGTCTCCCTCGTGCCTGAGACCGCCAAATATGCGCGCAACCTTCAGACAACGCGCGGGGTGCCGTTCCGCGTGCTCACCGACATGGACCTCGGCTATGCCCTTAGCTTGGGGCTGGCGTTCTGGGTCGGCCAAAAGATCATGGACATGTACCGGGGCTTCGGCATCGACCTTGCCCAGTTCCAGGGGAACGGCGGCTGGTTCCTGCCCATCCCCGCCACCCTCGTTATCGGCCGCGACGGCAGGGTCAAGGCCCGCTTCGTCGACGCCGACTTCCGCCATCGCATGCGGACCGAGGACATCGTGGAAGCGGTGCGCGAAGCCGCCCAAGACTGAGCTCGGCACCAGCTTTCTCCGGCACCTGCCAAGCTACGCGAAACAGGAGGGACAACCTCCGCGCCGGCTAAAGTTTCCCTACCTCCCTCTCTCGCCCTGGCTCTAAACTCAGCCGTCGCAATTGGGGGGAATGCACATGTCACTTGGCACAATCCTGATCATCATTCTTATTCTGATCCTGCTCGGCGTCATTCCGACCTGGGGTCACAGCCGGGCCTGGGGCTACGGTCCGTCAGGCATCGTCGGCCTGATCCTGATCATCCTCTTGATCTTACTGCTGCTCGGGAAGATCTAGCCGAGCCGGCCACTCTCCGGGATCGCGGGTTGGCTAGGCCGACTCGCGACTCTCGTTTGTCAGGAACCCTGCCGGCCTGCGTGCGCCAACCTCGAGGCTCGCCCTGAGCAGGAGGAACAGCGCAAGCCCATTCAAAAGATGCCAGACGAAATGGGTGCCGATGTTGCGCCCTTGGAGCTGGTAGGCGTCGCACAGCGCAAGATCGAGCGAGCGGAATGTCACCGAGATGGCGAAGATCAACGCCGCCCAGAGAATGAACGGGGCAGCCGGATGCCTCCGCTCGGCGAGCAATCCTCCGATGACCGCCATGGCAAGCAGCGCCGGCAAATAGACGAGGCTGCCGTTCAGGCACTCAGACGCGCCGGTGACCTCAGCCCCGGGAAAGCCGATGCCGCCGCTCCAGCATTTGAGCTGCATGGTGAGGAACACGATGGCCGCAAAGCCGATCAAAGTGAGCACGGTCCAGCCTGGCGGCACGCCGAGGAAGCGGTTCAGGGCAAAGCCGAGATAGACGAGCAGGAACACGTCGATGGGGACGACGTCGGCGAGCAGCGAGGCGCGGTCGGCCAAGAGATGAAAGGCGAGGCTGCCGAGCCCGATCAAGAAGACAAGCGCGATGAGAAGGAAATGGTCCGCACTTCGCATCTCCTTCGGCCGCCGCAGCAACAGCAGGAACGCGACAAGCGCCGCCAGCAAGAAGGCAGCATTGCTCGCGGCGTTGAACGGCTCGGCGAGGAGCGCTTCGCCCCTGCCCCGCTCGCAATAAAGGAACACGTGCTCGCCGAGGCCCATGGCGCCCCTCCTCCCAGCGCTAGGAAGGCTCGTTGGCCTGGGAAAGTTCCATGCTTGCCGCGCCTTTCAATTGTTCTCTTCGCGTCCTATGCTCGACTCGAAGGATCGGGGGGACGTGGGGAACACATCATGAAGACGGCGAATACTATCGCGATTGTCGTTGGCGCGGTCGTCTTCGGCCTGGGCGCTCTCGCCGGCCCCGCAAACGCTGAGCGATGGCGACAGGCGGTTACCGACCCAGCCTATCCTCACATTACCGTGCAGAGCGACCTGTATCCGTCCGAGACCATTTCGGCGCCGGTCCGGAGCGGTCCGCGCGGAGATGAGGTCAGGCTGCCGGGAGGGACGTGGGTTCCTTGCGGCTTCAATTGCTATTTCACGCTTCGCAACGCCACCATCGATTTCTGGCGGCGCTACGACGTATTCCCGCAATAGCGCCGGATACTATTCGTCCTGCGGGATGTCTTCCTCGTTCGTGGGAGGACTCTCTTCTTCGTCGTCATCGCTTGACGGCATGCCGAGGCTCGCCTTGCACTCATCCTCGAAGCCTTCGTTCTTCGCCATCAGATCCTCGAGCGTCGGATAGCTCGCCGCGTCCTCGTCGGTGATCTCGTCCTTGTGCATCTTGGTCATCATGTCGATGTCGGACTGGCTGATCTTCTTGTCTCTGAACTTTCCGGCAATGCACTCGCAGTAGAGTTGCGGCGTGGCCTTGCCGCCGCTCGCGGCAAAGCCCGGCTCGTCGGTGACCACGGGATCGGCGACGCAAGCCGCGAGAAAGGCATCGGTGTTGGGCGCGCCGGCCGGTGCGCCAGCCTCGGCGACGCCGGCCGCGAGAAGAAGAAGCCCCGCAACGATAGGGCCGCGCATCAGACCATCGACCATACTACCCTCCAATGGCGTGCAGCGCGGCTCTGGCAAGAGGGGCACCGCGCCCAAGCATAAGAAAGGAATCGGTCTGGCGGCAACTGCCCATAATGGCCATCGCCGCCGCAATCTGCGCTTTTGGTTGAGAGACTTTTCTACTGCTTCTTGGGCGGCAGCGCGAGGCGAATATGCAGTTCTTTCAGCTGCTTGTCGCTCGACTTCGGAGGGGGCTCCCATAAGCAAATCTTCTGCCTGCTGGTTCATGGGGAACATGACCACCTGCCGCAGATTCTCCTCGCCGCACAGCAGCATGACGATGCGGTCGATGCCTGGCGCGATGCCGCCATGGGGCGGCGCGCCATATTGCAGCGCACGTAACATCCCGCCGAAGCGCTCCTCGAGTATCATCCTTCGGATAGCCGGCAATGGCGAAGGCCTTTTCCATGATCTCAGGCTTGTGATTGCGGATGGCGCCGGAGGACAGCTCCACGCCGTTGCAGACGAGATCGTATTGAAAAGCCAGAATGTCCTCGGCCTCCATGTTCTCCAGCGCTTCGAGCCCGCCTTGCGGCATCGAGAACGGATTGTGGGAGAAGTCTATCTTCTCCTCCTCCTCGTTCCACTCATACATGGGAAAATCGACCACCCAGCAGAACTCGAAGCGATCGGCAGCGATAAGGCCGAGCTCGGAGCCAAGCTTGGCGCGCGCGCGGCCGGCGAAATCGACGAACTCCTTGGGCAGGCCAGCGACAAAGAAGACGGCATCGCCGCCCCTCAAGCCGAGCTGCTCGCGGATCGCCTTGGTGCGCACCGGGCCGAGATTGTTGGCGATCGGCCCCTTGCCGGGAGGATCTGCCTCTGCTGCAGTGCCGCTCGCCGCCTTCTCGAAGCTGATATAGCCCATCCCGCGCTGGCCTTCGGCGATGGCCCAGGCATTCATGCGGTCGCAGAAGGCGCGGCTGCCCCCGCCTGGCGCCGGGATCGCCCAGATGCGGGTATTTTCGTCCATCTCGATCATGCCGGCGAACAATTTGAAGCCTGAGCCGCGGAAATGCTCGGTCACATCCTGCATCTCTATCGGGTTGCGCAGATCAGGCTTGTCGGTGCCGTATCTCTTCATCGCCTCGGCATAGGGAATGCGCGGAAACTTCTGCGTCACCGCCTTGTGGCCGCCGAATTCCTCGAACAGCCCGCGCATGATCGGCTCGACCGTGTCGAACACGTCCTCTTGCGTGACGAAGCTCATCTCCAGATCGAGCTGATAGAACTCCCCAGGCGAGCGGTCGGCACGGGCGTCCTCGTCGCGGAAGCAGGGCGCGATCTGGAAGTAGCGATCGAAGCCCGCGATCATGATCAGCTGCTTGAACTGCTGCGGCGCCTGCGGCAGCGCGTAGAACTTCCCTGGGTGCACGCGGCTCGGCACGAGATAGTCGCGCGCACCCTCTGGCGAGGATGCGGTGAGAATCGGCGTCTGAAACTCGAAGAACCCCGCCTCGCGCATGCGGTGCCGCAACGACCAGATGATCGCCTGCCGCTTCATGATGTTGGCGTGCAGGCTCTCGCGGCGGAGGTCGAGGAAGCGGTATTTGAGCCGCGTCTCCTCCGGATAGTCGGGCTCGCCAAACACCGGCAGCGGCAACTCCTTCGCCTCCGACAGCACCTCGATCGCCCTAGCCCTGACTTCAACCTCTCCCGTCGGCAGACTTGGATTGATGGTTTCGGCGGAGCGCGCGACGACCTCGCCATCGACGCGCACCACCCATTCCGGTTTCAGCTTCTCCGCCTCGGCGAAGGCCGGCGAAGCCGGATCAACCACGCATTGGGTGAGGCCGTAATGGTCGCGGAGATCGATGAACAGCAACCCGCCATGGTCGCGCACGCGATGCACCCAGCCGGAGAGCCTGACGGTCTGGCCGACATTCTCTTTCCGCAACTCGCCACAGGTTTTGGTGCGATAGGGATGCATGACCGGATGACAAAGGTGAGACGGGAGGATCGCGCCGGAACAGCGCATGGGACGACCCGCCTTGTCAAGGCAAGCGGAGGTTTTGGAACAAAGCGAGCGCAGCCAAGTTTATTGGCCATGCGGCACATTGAGGGAGAATTTCAATGTTTAGGATTGGGAGCCTTCCCGTAAAAACGCGTTTGCCCCTTGAGGCCTGGGCGCTCGCGGGGCTCGTGGCACTCTTCTCGTTGGTGTCTTCGCTCACCCACTTGTCGTTCGCCGACCACGCGCGGCCAAGCCTTGAGCAAGCCACCGATCAGATTAGGTCATCGCAACAAGCGCGTGTCTGAGCGATCGGCTTAACCACGAACCACGAGCTACTGCGGCCCATCGCCGCCTCTGCCGGTAACCAAGTCACACAACCGTCGCCCCGGCTTCCTACGGTCGGTGCCA
Organism: uncultured Alphaproteobacteria bacterium; assembly: GCA_963740805.1. Taxonomy (GTDB): domain Bacteria; phylum Pseudomonadota; class Alphaproteobacteria; order Rhizobiales; family Methyloligellaceae; genus Methyloceanibacter. The sequence continues at coordinate 824,973 of CAVUFL010000007.1, forward strand.
CCGACCGGCGCGGATGCCCGGCGATCAAAGTACGGGGTAAGTCGATTGACGTCGATCGGCGCACTTGGCCTTGAGCCGTGCCTTAAGCTATATCCGCACCCGATGCATCTCATTACCCGCACCGAGGACCTGGCCGAGGCTTGCGCGCGGCTTGGCGCTGCCCCTTTTGTGGCGGTGGACACCGAGTTCATGCGCGAGCAGACCTTTTGGCCGAAGCTCTGCCTCATCCAGATGGCGGCGGACGGCACCGAGGTGCTGGTCGATAGCCTCGCGCCGGGGCTCGACCTTCAGCCCTTCTTCGACCTCATGGTCAATGAGCGGGTGCTGAAGGTCTTCCATTCCGCACGCCAAGACGTTGAAATCGTCCATCATTTGGCTGGCGTCATCCCGCATCCGATCTTCGACACGCAAGTCGCCGCCATGGTCTGTGGCTTCGGCGAGGCGGTGAGCTACTCCATGCTGGTGAAGCGGCTGTTGAGCCGCAATCTGGACAAGACCTCGCGCTTCACCGATTGGAGCCGCCGCCCCCTCTCCGAGCGCCAGTATCACTTATGCGCTCGGTGACGTTGAGCATCTGCGCGACCTTTACCCCAAGCTCCGCAGCCAGCTCGACCGGTCCGAGCGCGCAAGCTGGCTCAACGAAGAGATGGCGGTGCTCACCGATCCGGCAACCTACCAGCTTCATCCCGAGCAGGCCTGGAAGCGGCTCAAGATGCGGATCAAGACGCCGAAGTCTCTGGCCGTGCTCATGGAACTCGCAGCCTGGCGCGAGCGCGAGGCGCAGACCCAGGACGTCCCCCGCGCCCGCATCCTGAAGGACGAGGCGCTGTACGACATCGCGAGCCAAGCGCCGCGGACGGTCGAGGACCTGGGCTCGCTCAGGACCCTGCATAACGGCTTCGCCCGCTCAATGCGCGGCCGCGCCGTGCTCGAGGCGGTGTCCAAAGGGCTCGAGCGCGATCCAAAGACCATCCCGCCGATCGAGCGCGGTGAGCCGATGCCGCCCGAGGCTCAAGCCGTGGTGGACCTCTTGCGCGTGCTGCTCAAGGCGACGGCCGGAAAGCATGGCGTGGCGCCGAAGCTGATCGCGACCAGCGACGAACTGGAAGAGATCGCCCGCTCCGATGACATCGACGTGCCGGTTCTGCGCGGTTGGCGGCGGAAGCTGTTCGGCGACGATGCGCTTGCCTTGAAGCGCGGCGAGCTCTCCCTCGTCATCAAGAAGGGCGAAGTGACGGTGCTACCGGCTGACCAGCCAAAGAATGAGCGAAAGCGAGAGGCTCACGAGGATTGAGGTGGTGATCGGCAAATAGAGCACGAAGCCGTCACGGTCGATCACGATGTCGCCGGGAAGCCTGCCAAGACCAAAGCGCACGCTGGCAAAGGTCAAGAGACCCACGACCGCAATAAAGGCGACCACCACAAGAGCGGTGCGCGTCATCTCGCGGGACTTCGGCTTGCGCTTGGTGATCCGCATCTTCACCGTGGCACGCACCTCTTCGGGCAAGGCTTCAAGCGCATCGAGCATGGTTTTCAGCTCGGCGCGCAGCCCATGGATCTGATCGATCAGGTTGAGCAGCACCGGCACCTGCTCCTCATCGAAGCCGAGCTTGTCCTCGAGGTCGCGGATCAGCGCCACGCGCGCCATGTCGGCTTCGGAGAAGCCTTGGCTCTCCTTGGCGGCGGGCCTGATCCAGCCTTGCCGCACCCAGACCCTTAAGCGCGTCACGGTGACGTGCTGCACGCCGGCCACGATGTCGCGTTCGGTCAACATCACGCCTGCTCTCTATGCTTGCCGCGCGGATCGTAGCGGTGCTTGCCGCGCCATTCCTCGGCAAAGGCCTTCAAATCCTCATCGATCCTGTCCGGCATCACCACGGTGAGCTTGACTAACTCATCACCGTGCTTTCCGTTCTTGCGCTTGATGCCGCGCCCCTTGAGCCGCAGCGTCTTGCCGGTATTGGTACCGGGCGGCACGGTGGCAAAGACGTTGCCAGTGATGGTAGGGACCTCGACTTTGCCGCCGAGCACGGCCTCATCGAAGGTAATCGGCACCTCGACGACGATGTCGTCGCCCTCGCGCTTGAACACAGGGTGCGGCTTGACCAGGATCTCGACCAGCGCATCGCCTGGCTCGGCGCCGCCAAGGCCCGGCATGCCCTTGCCCTTGAGCCGCATCACCTGACCTTGCTCGACGCCGGCCGGAATGGTCACGTCGAGGGTGCCGCCGTCGGGGAGCGTGATGCGTTTCTTGGCGCCGTTCACCGCCTCGAGGAAATCGATCTCGAGCCGGTATTGCGCGTCCTGCCCGCGCATGGCGAAGCGCTGACCGCCGGCGCGGGCTCCGGCTCCTCTACCGAACAGGTCGCCGAACAGATCGGAGAACCCTCCGAGGTCCTCGTAACCGGCAGTCGAGCGGTAGCGGGCCCCATCCTCGCCGCCGGCATATTCGCGATAATAACGCTGCTGCGGACGCTCCTGGCCGCTCGCATCGATCTCGCCGAGGTCAAAACGACGCCGCTTCTCGGCATCGCCGAGAATGTCGTAGGCGGCTGTGACCTGCTTGAACTTGTCCTCGGCCGCCTTGTCTCCCGGATTGAGGTCGGGATGCAGCTTCTTGGCGAGCTTGCGATAGGCCTTGGCGATGTCCTCGGCCTTTGCGGTGCGCGCCACGCCGAGAACTGAATAAAGATCGTCTGCCATTTATCGATCGAGGGTTGGAATGCTTACCGAAGCCGCCTTCAACATTTCATTGTCATTGTCCGGCTCGACCGGGCAATCCAGTAATCTTCGAGTTCAGTGGTTACTGGATTCCCGCTTTCGCGGGAATGACAATCTCAGGTCCCTTGAGCACATAATGATTTGTGATGTCCGGGCTCGTCCAGAAAATCGGCGTCAGCTTGCCGCGAGCTGAAACGAGGGGCCGACGCGAATTTCGGCTTCCCGATCGAGCAGGTCAGCCAGCACCTTGAACCTGCGGTCCACCCGCTCCCCTTCGAGGTTGGAATAGGGATCAGGCAGGGTCCACACCAGCCGGTTGCCCTCGTACCCGATCGGCGTGTTGGTGAGCACGCCAGGCATCGACGCCGAGACCATATGGGCGGCGCGGAAGGCGGCACCAAGAATGCGGGCGCGCTTCAGCATGTCCTTGTCGACCAGCTCGATCAGGCTCTGGCTCAGCTCGTCTTTCAGCGTGCCCTCGTTGCGGTAGTAGACGGTGAGCGCGAGGAACGCCCGGCCCGGATGATCGACCCCGACGAAATTGCCATGGGCAACGAGGTTCAAGCTCTGAATGCCGCGATAATCCGGATGAGCGTGCCAGCCGATGTCGGACAGGAGGCAAGCGGCATGGCGGAGCCTCCTCTGCTCCGGCGTCTCGGTTGGTCCGGGAGAGCGGAACAGCGCATCGGTCCAGAAACAAAGCTCATAGGCTGAATCGATGGATCGCGAGCGGCGGCGGGCGAGATCATCGCAAGCGGCAAGCAGCGGATCCTTCCGCCTCTCCTCCTCGCTCAGCATGGTGCACAACAGACCTTCGCGGATGCCGAACACCGAGATCACCACCGCGCGGGGCTTCACTTGCCTGATCAACCGTTCGAGCACCAACGAGCCATAGGGAATGGTCTCGCGCCGTGCGCCAGAGATGTCGCGAATGCCGGCCAGCGAGCTTGGCGATTGCTGGTCGAGCAGGCTCGCGAATTTGAGCGCCTCGGCGGCCTCGATCCGGTAATTGTGCATGACGTTCAGCGGGTAATTGGTCTGCGTCATGTGCAGCCGCGCGAGCGCCCGCCACGTCCCGCCGATGGCGTAGAAGTCACGGTCCTTGCCCTTGTCCAGCCAATCGACCTTGGCAAGCTCGGCATCGACGATCTCCCGCGCCCTCTTCAGATTGCCGCCGGAGGCATCGATCAGCCGCAGACCACCAAGCGGCAAGGTCGCAGCATTGCCAAGCTTGCCTTTGCGCACGTCAATCAGCTCGAGGCTGCCGCCGCCAAGATCGCCCACGAACCCATCGGCGTCGTGAATGCCGGCAATAACGCCGATGGCGGCGAGCTCGGCCTCCTTGGTGCCGGACAGCACCCTGATCGGCACGTCGAGGATGCGTTCGGCCTGTGCGATGAAATCGGGACCGTTTTCGGCTTCGCGTGCCGCCGCGGTGGCGATCGCCTCGATCCTGGTCACGCCCATCTGGTCGATCAGCGCGCGGAAGCGGCGGAGCGCGCGTAACGCACGCGCCACGGCGTCGGCGCCGAGCCGCCCGGTGGTGGCCAGCGAGCGCCCAAGGCCGCACAGCACCTTCTCGTTGAACAGCGGGGTGGGCGCCCTTGTCGCTCCCTCATAAACCACGAGCCGCACCGAGTTCGAACCGATGTCGACCACGGCGACGGGGCTCAGCTCATTTCTGCGCGCCATGACGGGGGGCTACTCGCCGGACCTCAACCAGACTCGACCAAGCGCGCGAACCGCGGCGGCATGTTCTCCTTGAGAGAGGTGCCGCGGCCCGAGAGACTCGGATTGGTCATAAAATAATCCTGCGCGCTGAATGGTTCCTGTCCCTTCCCTAGCCGGATTCGCTCTGAACTTCCATCCGGCCTCACCCGCCAGCTCTGCACGTTATCCTTGAGGTTTGCCACCATGATCTGGTCGAGGATTTGCTCGTGCACCGTCGGGTTCTTGATCGGGGCCATGGCCTCCACACGCCGATCGAGGTTGCGCGGCATCATGTCGGCCGAGCTGATATAGACGGTGGCGTTGCGGCTCGGCAAGCCGTGGCCGGCGCCGAAGCAATAAATGCGCGAATGCTCGAGGAAGCGCCCGACGATGCTCTTCACGTGGATGGTCTCGGAGAGATGCGGCACGCCAGGCCGCAAGCAGCAGATGCCGCGCACCACGAGATCGATCTCGACGCCAGCCTGGCTTGCCTCGTAGAGCGCGTCGATGATCTCGGCGTCGACCAGGGAGTTCATCTTCATCCAGATCGCCGCCGGACGCCCGGCCTTGGCGTGATACATCTCCTCGCGGATATGGTCGAGGATGCGCGCCCTGATGCCGTGCGGCGAGACCGCCATGGCCTCAAGCTCGGCAGGCTCGGCATATCCCGTGACGAAATTGAAGATGCGCGACACATCGTGGCCGACGGTTCGGTCGGCGGTGAAGAAGGACAAGTCGGTGTAGATCTTGGCGGTGACCGGGTGATAGTTGCCGGTGCCGACATGGCAATAGGTGACGAGATCGCCCCCCTCGCGCCGCACGATCAGGCTCAGCTTGGCGTGGGTCTTGAGCTCGATGAAGCCGTACACCACCTGCACGCCCGCGCTTTCCAGATCGCGCGCCCATTTGATATTGGCTTCCTCGTCGAAGCGGGCCTTGAGCTCGACCACGGCGGTGACCGACTTGCCCGCCTCCACCGCGTCCTTCAGGGCCTCGATGATCGGCGAGGTCTTGCTCGTGCGGTAGAGCGTCCATTTGATGGCCACCACGTCGGGGTCGGCGGTCGCCTGCTTCAAGAACTGCAGAACCACATCGAAGGACTCGTATGGATGATGGACGATGATGTCCTTCTCGCGGATGGCCCCGAAGCAGTCGCCGTTATGCTCGCGGATGCGCTCCGGGAAGCGGCTGAGATAGGGCTGGAACTTGAGATCGGGGCGATCGGCGGCGATGAGCTGAGCAGTATCGGTAACGCCGATGAGCCCCTTTTGCACGAAGCTTTCGCGTTCTGAGACCTTGAGCTCCTTCATCACGAAGCGCTGGAGGCGCGCCGGCATCGAGGCCTCTATCTCGAGCCTGATCACCGAGCCGCGGCGTCTCTTCTTCAGCGCCGATTCGAACAGGCGCACGAGGTCCTCGGCTTCTTCCTGCACCTCGACCTCGCTATCGCGCAGCACGCGGAACGCGCCCTGGCTCCTGACCCGGTAGCCCGGGAACAGGCGCGACACGAAAATACCGACCACGGTTTCGAGCCTGATGAACCTGATCGCGCCCTCGCTCCCTCCGCCCGAAGGCAGTTGGATGAAGCGCGTGAGCTGCGAGGGGATCGGCATCAGAGCGTGCATGGTGCGCAACGACCCTTCGCGCACGAGCTCGAGCCCCAGCGTGAAGCCGAAATTGGGAATGAAGGGGAAAGGATGCGCGGGGTCGACGGCGATCGGCGTGAGCACGGGGAAGATGTGGCTGAGGAAATGGTCCTCGAGCCAGGTGCGCTCGGTGTCGGTCAGCTGGTCGGCCTGAAGCACATAGATGCCGGCGTCGGCGAGCAACGCCTCGAGCTTGACCCAGCTTTCCTGCTGCTCGTCGGTCAGCTCGGCAACGAAGCGGTTGATGCGGTCGAGCTGCTCTGCCGGCGTCAGCCCGTCCTGGCTCGGCGTGTCGATGCCGGCGACGACCTGGCCGCGCAAGCCGGCCACGCGCACCATGTAGAACTCATCGAGGTTCGACGCCGAGATGGAGAGGAAACGCAAGCGCTCGAGCAGCGGATGGCGCTCGTTCTCGGCTTCCTCGAGAACCCTGCGGTTGAAATGCAGCCAAGAGAGCTCCCGGTTGAAAAACCGGCTCGGCCCGAACGAGGCAACACCGGCGTTCGCATCGTCCGGTTGCAGCTGTTCCGGTAAGGTCATGAATAGCCTCGTGAATCTCGCAATTTTTGTCGCCTGTCAGCGCCACGCGCCTGGATATTACCTTGGCAACTGTATCACTTGCGTTACGGCGATGGCCAATTCGGCCGCCTCGCTACTCGGGGGAAACCTCCGTCCCCAACACCTCCGCCACGAGCTGGCGGCTGATCTTGCGCCCCGATCCGAGCGCCGCCCGGTCGATTGCCGCAACCGCCGCCGCCGCCGCGGCAAGCGACCGCTCGATGCGAAGCGCGAGAAAGTCGAGCACCTTCGGGTCGATCGCCAGCTGACGGTCCGAGAAATGCTTGAGCATCACGGTTCTCAGGAGCGCATCGTCGGGAGCGCCGATACGCACCGCCGGCAACGCATTCAGCCGCGATCTCAAGTCTGGCAGCGAACAGTCAAAGCGGTTCGGCGTCTCACGGGTCGAGAGCAGCACGAACCGCCGCTTCTCGCGGGCGAGATTGAGCAAATGGAACAGCGCCCTTTCCTCATAGCCGGCGCGATCGACGTCTTCCACGATGAGGGCCGTCTCTTCGGCCATGGCATCGAGCAAGCCGATATCGAGATTGCTCGGCGACACGAGTTTCGCGCCTGAACGTGCCTGCCAGACTCGGGCAAGATGCGTCTTGCCGCTTGCCGCCGGTCCAATGAGGAGTTGGGCGTTGCCCTGCCACTGAGGCCAGGAGTTGATCAGCCGGACGGCGCCCCGATTGCACTTACTGACCAGGAAATCTTCCGCACCGAGCGCCGCGCGATGCGGCAGGTCGAGACTGAGCTGCTTGACGGTCACGAAGCCCTGACCCGCGACTGATCCGGCCCTTTCAGCGGAACCGACTTGGCTTGGCGCGACGGCAAGGGAGCGGGAGCGGGCTCGTAGCTCGCCATATGCCTGAGCCATCCCAGGAAATAGGCACCGGCGGAGAGAATGGTGAGCGCGCCTGTCACCGGAATGAGGACCGCCACGAGCTCTTCCAGGCCAAGCCCTAGGCCGAGCTCGGCAAGCACAAGCCCGGCGAGCACGATCTGGGCGAAGGTATTGGCCTTGCTCACGAGCAGAGGATGGATGGGCACCGGACGCGACAACACCCACGACAGCAGGAAGGCGCCGATGATGAGAATGTCGCGGCTGACCACCGCGATCACGAGCCATGCGGGCAGGTGATTGGAGAAGCCGAGCGTCACATAGATGCTCATCAGGAGCAGCTTGTCGGCGATCGGGTCGAGATAGGAGCCAAGCTCGGTGCGCCATTGGAAGCGCTTGGCAAGATAGCCGTCGGCGGCGTCGGACACGCCAGCGAGCAGGAACAGCACGAAAGCCGCGGTCATCTCGTGGGTAACGATCAGCCATATGACCAGAGGCACGAGCACGATGCGCGCCAAGGTCAGCGTGTTCGGAATATTCACGGGCGCTTCGCTCCTTGACCAGGCTTTTTAGAGTGTCGACTCAACCTATTGAAGTCCTAAGACTTAGCAGATTTATGACCCACATCGAAGGCTTGGCTCAGCGGGCCCGGAGGACGAAATTCTCTTCCCCGTTCTCGAAGGAAAACCCGTTGTCGGCGAGCACCTTCTGCAGGTGGCCAAGTGAGCCCGCATAGTCAAAGGTGACGGAGGCCGTCCGCGCCGAAAGCGAGTTGACCTCAAGCCGCCTGAAGGCCGGGAACCTGCGCCAGCCGCCCGCGGATCTGCTGCCACTCCTTGAGGCCGGCAAACTGCACGACCGCCGTCACCAGGCGTCCGGGCTCTCCTTGCTGCGGGGCCGCTTGCGGCGGCATTCCCTCCTCATATCGTACCGGCGCCACTTGATCCGGGGATGCCCGCGTGGCCTTCCAGCGATTCTCGAGAACGGCATAGGCGAAGGAAGCGGCCTTCTGTGCGGCGGCCTTGGGCGGCGTGCCGCCAAACGTGTCGCTCCGCCCGTAGTTGATGCGGCCGACGCCGTCGGTGCCGGCAAGCCGGGTGATGAACTGGCCGCCCTCGGCAGGCTGCCCGATGGCGATGACCAGCGGGGCGCTGCCATAGTCGCCTTGCACCGCGGCAAAGGCGCTTTGGTCTCCTGCCAGCACCGCCCTCACCATCCCAGCCTCGAGCCCCGGCCGCGGCTGCAAGACCGTGGCGGGCGCAGGCCCGTGGCTGAGGTCGAGATTGAGCCAAGCCTGGCGCCAGGCGTCGTTGACGCCGCTCTTGACCTGGTCCCCCTCGAAGACGAGCGGCAGGATGGAAATCGTCTGCGCCTGCTCCTCGCTGGTTGGCAGGCCAAGGCTCGCGACCAGCTGCTTCACCGCCTCTTCATTGAAGATGACGTCCAGCGTCGAGATGTAGCGCGTGGTGGAATATTGCTCCTTGCGGATGGAAATGCTGTTGACCACGCCCTCGATCTGCTCAGGTTGCAGGTCGGGCAGCTTTGCATAGAAGCTGAAGGGAACAATCCGCCGCAATACCGTATCGAGACCGCGCTTCTCGGCTTCCGCCATCGCATTCGCCTTGGCGTCGACGGCGTTCTTGGCGGTCACGTCGACGGCGATCTTGGAGACCGTGTAGGGCGTTTCCGCGGCGGCCGGCGCGGCCGCGACGCAAAGCGCAAGACAAGCGCCAAGCATCAACCGCTTTGGATCAATCGTTCGCATTCCGAAGTCTCTTCACCCTTGCTGTGGGGCCGAAGCGCCATCTCAGCAGATGCCGAGGATGCGCGCAAATGTGACCGGCCCGGGGCCGACTTGAGCCGCCAATCGTCCCACCGGCCTTGACGGGCGAGGGCTCCCCGCTTGATATGCCGGTGCGCTTGAACCCCGCATCTTGCTCGGAAGTGGCTAGGGTGCCCACGAAATCCAAGGACAAGGCTCCCCTCACCTACCGCGACGCCGGCGTCGACATCGATGCAGGCGACGCCTTGGTTAAGGCGATAGGCCCGCTTGCCGCCAAGACGGCACGGCCGGGACTGTTGGGCGGCATTGGCGGGTTCGGCGGCCTGTTCGACCTCAAACCATGCGGTTTCAAGGATCCGCTGCTGGTCGCGGCGACCGACGGCGTCGGCACCAAGCTCAAGCTCGCCATCGAGACCGGCGCCCATGACGGCATCGGCATCGATCTTGTGGCCATGAACGTCAACGATCTCGCGGTGCAGGGCGCCGAACCTCTGTTCTTTCTCGACTATTTCGCTACCGGCAAGCTCGATGTCGGCGTTGCCGAGCGCGTCATTGCCGGCATTGCCGAAGGCTGCCGCGAGGCGGGATGTGCGCTCATCGGCGGCGAGACCGCCGAGATGCCGGGTCTCTATGCACGAAGGCGACTACGACCTCGCCGGATTTGCCGTTGGCGCTGTCGAACGCGCCGAGCTTCTGCCGCGTGACGATATCGAAGCCGGCGATGCGATCCTCGCGCTTCCCTCCTCAGGCGTGCATTCGAACGGCTTCTCGCTGGTGCGCCGCGTGGTAGAGCGCGCTGGCCTCAGTTGGGACGATCCGGCGCCCTTCGCCAAGGGAAAGACGCTCGGCGAAGCCTTGATCGCGCCGACGCGCATCTATGTGCGTCCGCTGTTGCAAGCCATCCGCGAGACAAACGGCATCAAGGCGCTCGCTCATATCACCGGCGGCGGCCTGACCGAGAACATCCCGCGCGTGCTGCCTGATCAACTTGCCGCCGAGATCAATCTCCGCTCGTTCGATCTGCCGCCGGTGTTTCGCTGGCTGCAGGCCGAAGCCGCGCTTGACGATGCCGAGATGCTCAGGACCTTCAACTGCGGCGTCGGCATGGTGATCGTCGTCGGGCGCACCAAGGCCGATGCGGTCGAAGCGCGTTTGCGCGAAGCAGGTGAGAACCCCTGGCATCTCGGCCGCCTCGATTTGCGCCAGGACCGAGACGGCGTCCGCTTCATCGGAAGCCTCAGGCGATGACCAAAAGGAAGCGCGTCGGCGTTCTCATCTCTGGCCGCGGCTCGAACTTGCAGGCCCTGATCAATGCCTGCAAGAAACGCGACTATCCGGCCGAGATCGTGCTGGTCATTTCCAATGTGCCGCAGGCGCAAGGATTGTTGCGCGCGGAAGCAGCGCTCATCCCGACGCTGACCATCGACCACAAGGACTTCTCCACGCGCGAGGCCTTCGATGCTGCGCTCGACGCCGCGCTGATCGATAACCAGGTCGAACTCCTTTGCAACGCGGGCTTCTTACGGTTGCACACGCCAGGCTTCGTTGAACGCTGGCGCGATCGCCACCTCAACGTCCACCCCTCTTTATTGCCTGCCTTCAGAGGGCTCCATAGCCACGAGCGCGTCATCGCGGCAGGGTGCAAGATCAGCGGCTGCACCATACATTTCGTGCGCGCTGAGATGGATGAAGGCCCGATTGTGGCGCAGGCCGCGGTACCGGTGCTCGCGGATGACACCGCCGAGACCCTGGCGCTGCGAGTTTTGGAAGCCGAGCATCACCTTTATCCTCATGCGCTTGCGCTCGTGGCCTCAGGCGCAGTCTTCGTTAAGGGTGAGCGCGTGGTTGATACCGACGATCAGGCGCAAGTCCCGCTTTTTTCGCCGCCGCTTGCCTGAGCGCCGCTTCGCCGCGCCGCCTTGATCGAAATCATTAACGGCGCCGCTATCATGGTCTAGACGTGGCGGGTTGTCGCACGACAAGATGCAGTCAGAATTTGGCCGCCAAAGATGGACAACGCCGAGCGCCGGATGCTAGAGACTGAATATAAACAGAGGCAATTGGCCGTAACTCACGGTCGGCCAATCCCGACTTTGTGCGGTTATAAGCTGGCCCAACGGCCGCCTGCCTCATCACTCATGGGACCTGGGGGAAAATGGCCGATATGAACGTCGCCTATTCTCCAGAACACGGACTCGGCGAAGAGCAGAGCATCTGGTTCAAGCTCACGCCGTTGCTCAACCAGGAGAACCCGATGCAGGTTCTCATGGCGCTCTCCGACAAATATGGGGGCGTGATCCCCATCAATCTGAAGAACCAGCGGGTCGTCCTGTTGAGCGAGCCGGCACATGCCGAGCGCGTGCTCGTGTCGAACGCCGACAATTACACCAAATATTTCGACGGGCTCAGGCCGATCTTCGGCAAGAGCATGATCACCGTCGACGGCGCGCTGTGGCAGAAGATTCGCGCGCCACAGCAGCCTGCTTTTCACCCGAACATGTTCGAGGTGTACTTCCCCTATCTGATGGACGCCATTCGCTCCAAGATGGCGCGCTGGAAGAAATTCTCGGAGACCGGCGAAACCGTCGAGATGGTCGAGGAAACCTGGACGCTCGCCGCCGACATGGTGTGCAAGGCGCTGTTCGACCGCGACATGCCGTTCAATCCGCATTTCGTGTTCAAGCAGGTGAAGACCTACACCGACGTGATGAACCACAAGTCGATCCGCCTCAAGAACGTGCGCGGCGAGCTCGAGGAGATCACCGAGGAAAGCGCGGCCCAGGCCATGAAGGTGTGGGGCTCGATCCCCGACACGGTGATTGGCGCCGGCGTGCTCGAGCATCGCGAGAAGACGCTCTTCCGCATGCTGGAGAATGCCGAAGCCGATCCGAGCTTCCCCGAGTTCGATCGCCAGCAGGTAATCGACGAGATGAAGCAATATTTGTGGGCTGGCACCGAGACCACGGCGCTGACCCTCGCCTGGTCGCTCTATCTCTTGTCGATGCACCCGGAGGCGCTCGAGCGTATCCGCGAGGAAGCACGGCGCGTCTGCGGGATGCGCGATCCGGAGTGGAACGAGGTGCAGCAGCTCTCCTACACGCGCATGGTGATCCAGGAGACCATGCGGCTCTTCCCGCCGATCTGGGCGCTGATCCGCATCGCCGCCGGCGACGACGAGATCGGCGGCCACAAGATCAAGGCCGGCGACAAGGTGGTGATCCTCACCTATATCGCCCATCACAGCCCGAAATATTGGGAGGAGCCTGAGACCTTCGATCCCGAGCGCTTCGCACCGGAGCGGTCGAAGAAGCGGGTGAAGTACTCATACCTGCCCTTCGCCGCCGGCAAACGCGCCTGTATCGGCGGCGCGCTGTCGCAGATCGAGAACACGCTGGCGCTCGTGCAGCTGTTGCGCAAATTCACGCCTGACTATGTCGGCCCGCAGCCGGCCAAGATCCACGCCACCGTGACGCTCTGCCCCAAAGGCGGCCTGCCCTTCAAAATCCGCGCGCTGAGCTAGACTGTCCAGGATCTTGTCGGCACCCTGGACAACGCGACGGGCGCAGCAGAGAATGAGCGCATGTCCAAACGCGCGGTTCAAATCGACGCAGATACTGACGCTATCCTGAGACGCCTCGCGCTAGAGCGCGCGGCCGAGCCTGAAGCGATCGTCTCGGATGCCGTGCGCCTTTTCGACGATCTGTACGGCCAGGCTGCACTTGGCGAACTCGACCGCCGCTGGGCGGAGTTCGAGCGCACTGGCGAGTCCCACACACAGGACGAGGTGGAGGCCTGGCTCAAGACCTGGGGAACCCGGGACTTCCGGCCGTTTCGACCCCGTCAGTGAACATCGTCTGGTTGTCAGGTGCTATCGACGACCTGCGGCGGCTCGAAGCGTTTCTAGCACAACGTGCCGACACGACCCCAGCCGAGGTTTCCGCTCTGATCAGGAACGCTTCTCGATCGCTCGAGACGTTTCCTGAACGTTGCCGGCGGTGCCAGGACGCAGCAATTTCCGTGAGCTCTTTGTCGAAGCGCGTTCGCAGACATACGTGATGCAGTTCCGGATCGTTGGTCGGTCCGTGGTGATCGTCCGCGTCTGGCATAGCAAAGAGCGCCGATAGCGACGCGTATGCCGCCGCATGACCGCTTTTGTGACTCCTGTAGGGCTTGACCCGGCCATCCCATTTAGACCGTTTCTATTCTCGTCATTCTGGCGAAAGCCGGAATCCAGCGGGCGCGCGTCGGCGCGCCCAAGAGAATCCCAAGCCGATGCGCTGCTTGTCTTTATTCCGCGCGTCCCGCGCGGAACTGGATACCGGCATTCGCCGGTATGACGGCTCGCTGGTACCCCCACTTATCCCCGCCCCTCGCGCCTCCCTTAAACTCATCCCACCTCGTCCGACGAAGGGCGCGCTCATGAGGCGTCGTGAAGCGGGACGGGGCGCGGCGCCCGCGGGCCGAGTTCGCAAGCTCGGCACCCGGGCGGCGCCGGGGCTCCGCCCGGGTCCACTATGAGGCCCCGCCAGGAGCTGGCTGACGACCGTGAGGTCCACGCCAACGCCTGCGATCGCTTCTCCCGATGCGCTTCGCGCGCAGAGAATGGAGAGGGGCCGGAAACGGCGTGGGGATCGCGGGCGGGGCACTCACGGCGAAAGCGCGGCCCGGTGTGTGGCGCAAAAATCGCCGCGAAATGAGCACACACCTTGAGTGTGTGTGGCGCGCCGAGAGGCGCCCGCCGCTGCTCCGCGAGGAGCCGCGGAACCACAGGTTTGCGTTTTTCGGCGCGCCGCCCCTTCGGACGAGTCCGTTCGGACGACGTCCGTTCGGGGAACCGCTCTTTGACATCTCGGGCTCGTCGAGCCGCGAGCCAAGTTCGTGTGCCTCACTCCGCGGCAAGCACGCTGTGAATTTGCGACACGACGGCAGCACCCTCGCCGACTGCCGCGGCGACGCGCTTGGTGGAGCCGGCCCGCACATCGCCGATGGCGAACACGCCTGGCCAGCTGGTCTCGAGCGGCAGAGCCTGCCTCCGTGACGATCCGGCTCCATCGGTGAATTCGGCGCCGGTCACCACGAAGCCTTTGTCGTCCACCGCGACACAATCCTCGAGCCAGCCAGCATTGGGATCGGCGCCGATGAACAGGAACAGATGGCGGAGCGCGCAAGCGTGCGTCTCCCCGGTCTTGCGGCAGCGGAACACCGCACCGGTGAGCCCGCTTGCCGCGTCGCCTTCGAGGCCGACGATCTCGGTGTTGGTGTGCAGCTCCACATTCGGAAGCGCCTTGATGCGGTCGATGAGGTATTGCGACATCGACGCCTCCAAACCTTCTCCGCGCACCACGAGATGCAGATGCTTTACCTTCGGCGCGAGATACACCACGGCCTGTCCCGCCGAATTGCCGCCGCCGATCAGCGCGACCTCCTCGCCCTCACAAAGCTTTGCTTCAATCTGTGAGGCCCAGTAGGACACGCCGTTGCCTTCGAACTCCGCGAGATTCGAAATTGGTGGCCGGCGGTAGCGGGCGCCTGAGGCGATCACGACGGTCCTCGACCGCACGACCTTGCCATTGGTGAGCTCAAGCGTCAGCGAACCGCACGATCCTCCCGTGGCGCCTCCGCAATCGAGCTTCGCCACTTTCAGCGGAATGGCAACCTCGGCACCGAATTTCAGCGCCTGATTGAAGCCGCGAGCCGTCAGCTTCATGCCGTCGATGCCCGTCGGAAAGCCGAAATAGTTCTCGATCCGCGCCGACGCCCCGGCCTGGCCGCCGAAGGCTCTCTCATCAAGCACAAGCACCGCCAGCCCTTCCGATGCGCCATAGACCGCAGCAGCAAGACCCGCCGGTCCAGCGCCAACCACCGCGATGTCATACATCTTGTCCGGGTCGAGATCGGGGATCAGTCCGAGGCAAGCGCCGGCCTCTTCATCGTCCGGTCGTTTCAGCAGGGTGCCATTCGGACAAAGCATCAGCGGCAGCTCTTCCGGCAGCACACCAAAACGTTCCATGATCGCCCGGCCGTCGGCATCGTTGACAGCGTCGAGGACCTGGTAAGGATATCCGTTGCGGCGGAGAAAGCCTTCCAGCCGCGTGAGATCCGCCGTGCCCGGCGTGCCGACCAGCACCGAGCCGACACGGCCGCCTCTTTCGCCTTCCTCGATCAGCCCGACGCGGCGCAGGATAAAGGCCCGCATCATGATCTCGCCGATCTCGGCAGAGCCGATCATCAGTGCTTGGATATGGACAGCATCGAAGGGAAGTGCAGTGCAGCCTTCGGCACCGGCACGCCCCGAGGCAAGCGACGCGCGGCCGCCAAGTTGGCTCAACTCGCCGGAGAACTGCCCGGCGTGATGGGTGGTGATCGCCGCCTCGCGGTTGAGTCCG
The DNA here is from genome assembly GCA_963740805.1 of uncultured Alphaproteobacteria bacterium. Taxonomy (GTDB): domain Bacteria; phylum Pseudomonadota; class Alphaproteobacteria; order Rhizobiales; family Methyloligellaceae; genus Methyloceanibacter. Next base: position 840,621 of record CAVUFL010000007.1, read on the forward strand.
TCACGGCGCATGATGTCGATCGAGCCCTCGAGCACGAGCCACGCTGGCGCATGCCGCTCGCCAACATCGAAAACGATCTCACCGGGCGCGAATTTGCGTGCTTGTCCGCTGGCAAAACGTTTGGCCGTCTCGATCTGCCCCGCATCGAGCACGGGGAACATCTGGTAGCCGCGGGTCTCAATCAGGCTCATGGCCCTTCTCCTGTCGAGCGGGCCCCCTTTCCGCTTTTAGCACGCAGTCTACAGCAACGCGGCGCTTAGGTTGCGGTCGAAGGCCGCACGCCCATCGCGGCTAGAAGCCGGCTTCGAAAACTTTGAACCGCTGTTCGAGTTCCCATTGCTGCTTGGCCTTCTCGCTCCCCTTGAGGCTAGCCTCACAGGCGGGTGACGGCGCTTCCGCTCCGGCGGTGTCGTTCTCGCAGCCACTCGATAGACCGGTAAAGTCCTGGCCAGCCCATAGGCTCGCGCCGGGCAGAAAGCTGTACTCAAGGCTGTTGCGCGCGAGCTGCTTGAGGTCGGCGTAGCTGAGATCGTAGCTCTCGACCGCGCGGACATATTCGTTGGTGAGGTCGATGCGCTCGATGCCTTCGTCGTCGGTCGAAAGCGCCACCGGCACGCCGAACTTGCGATAGATCGGGAAGGGATGGTTCTTGCCGCTCACGCCGAGCACATCCTCGTTACTGGTGAGGTTGATCTCGACCAGCACCTGTTTCGCCGCCATGTCCTTGAGCAGGCTTCTCCGGCTCCTGCTCATACATCACATCCACGCCATGGCCGATGCGGTCGGTGCCAGCGACCTCGACCGCCTGGCGCACATGACAGCATAGGCCTTCCGGCGGAACGAGACCAAGCGCCAACTCGCCGGCATGCATGCTGACATGAACCTTGGGATAAAGCCCGCGCACAAATTGGAAAATTCGCATGTGATCGGCGTAGTCGGCCATGGCCGCGAAATTGTCTTCGCTACCGACGAGATTGATCCCCGCCACGCGCGGATCGGCTGACGCCAACTCGAAGCCGATCAGCGCCTGGGCCAGCACGCTCTCCCGCGGCGTATTGCGGAAGACTTGATAGAGGTAGCGTGTTTCGACTTTGCAGGCTGGACTCTCCTCCGGCGTCCCACAGTGCTCGCGGTCGCGCCTCAGCGCGTCGGCCTCGTCGAGGAAGGCGCGGGCGGCGGGAATGTCGTCCAACAAGCCCTTCGCCATAAGCTCGTCTTTGAGCGACTTCAGGTCCTCACGCCAGGTCATGCCTTTGGTGATGGTGTTGAGCCGGCGCCAAGTCGGCGTGACCATCAGCTCGAGATATTGAATATTTTGACTTGCGGCGCGCGCGGCGACTTCATCGACCCATTCGCCGGTGTGGCTAGGATCGGTGCCGCCAAATTTCACGAAGGCGTCGAAGAAATGGTCGTGCGCGGTGACGCCTGCCGACGGCACGAAGCCGCGCATCGAGAAGGAATCGACCAGACCGTTGTAGAGGGGCTGGTTCTTGGGAAGCTCGGTCGCCGGAACTTGGTCCTGCTTCGCACACCGGCTGGAGTTCGGCGCCGGCAATTACGGGTTGCGACTTGGCAAATGCCTTGGCGTCCTGATCGACACAAAGCCCGTCTTCAATCGCATCGCGAATATGCGTCTCGGCATAGACGGCACCGCTCAAATGGCTGTGCAGGTCGGCGCCTTTCGGCATGCGCTTGAGGAAGTCGCGAAGCGCGAGAGGCTCTCCGCGGATGCGCTCCAACGCCTGCACGGCACGCTCCGTGGCGGAAGCTTGCATATCCTGCGGGCCGCCGCCGCGAGCGTGAATGGAGTAAGAAGGATAGTGCCGCACGCCGCGGTATAGATTCAAATCTGCGCATGACCAGAAGCCCGATGATCCAGCTACCCCACGATCTCGGTCTTCTTGAAGCAGAAGGCGATTTCCTTTTTTGCCGATTCCGGGCTGTCCGAGCCGTGCACCGAGTTCTTCTGATGGTTGACGCCGAAATCCTTGCGGATGGTGCCTGGCGCGGCATCGACGGGGTTGGTCGCGCCCATCACCTCGCGGTTCTTGGCGATGGCGTTCTCGCCTTCCAGCACCTGCACCACGATCGGACCCGAGGTCATGAAGGCGACGAGCGTCTTGTAGTAGTCCTGGCCCTTGTGAGCCTCGTAGAATTTCCTGGCGTCCTTCTTCTTCCACCAGATCCGCTTCTGCGCGATCACTCTGAGACCGGCACCCTCGAGCCGGGCGATGATCTGCCCGGTGAGATTGCGCTCGGTAACGTCTGGCTTGATGATCGAAAGCGTACGCTCAATGGCCATAGTGGCGGGGTCCCTCAAGGCTTTGAATTGTTTTGAGGGCTTATAGCGGCGACCCATGACAGCGACAAGGCGCTGTCATGCCTTTTGCTGCCAGCGCCCGCCCGCATCCTGCTGCCAGTAACTGACGCTGAAACCTTGCGCCTTGGCGCTCTGCCACGTTGCGCGGGCCTGGCTCACCGCGGATTCGTCGCGCCCGTCGAACACGTAAACCACGCGCGCATATGGCGCGGCATCGTCCAGCTCCGCCCCGTCGACCAGGAAGCGGACCTGCGCCCCGTTGGGATTGTCGCCGCCGGCGGTAAGGTAAATGGGATGGGCCTCGGCGTAGCCGTCCCGCGCCGTGCCATGGGCAAGGAAGCTCTCCTCGCGATAGGTCCAAAGCAACGTGTCGAGCGCCTCGACCCGTTCCTCGCTCGCGGCTTGGACCGTGGCGCGCCACCCGCGTTCCAGCGAGCGCTCGAGCAGCGTCGGCAGCACCTCCTCAAGCGTACGCCGCTCGAGATGGTAGAAATAGACTTCGGTGACGCCGTCGCCCATCGCTTGGACTTCATCCTCCCTTGGCGTAGGGGTTTTCCCCCTTGCGCAGATGCAGCCTGATCGGCACGCCGGGAAGGTCGAATGTCTCCCGCAAGGAATTTACCAGATAGCGCACATAGGAGTCGGGCAACGCCTTCGGACGCGAGCAGAACAGCACGAAGGTGGGAGGCCGCGCATTGCTCTCGGTAACGTATCTGAGCTTGATGCGCCGCCCCGAGACCGCTGGCGGTGAATGTGCTTCGACCGCTTCTCTCAGCCATTGATTGAGCGCGTGCGTGGGCAGCCGCTTGTTCCACAGCGCGTCGGCCGCAAGCACGGCACGCATCAGAGCATCGACCCCCTTGGCCGTCAGCGCGGAGACGGGAACGAAGGCCACGCCCTTGATCTGCGGCAGAAGGCGCTCGCAGGTCTCCCGCAACTCGGCAAGGCGCGCTTGCGGCGCCCTCACCAAATCCCATTTGTTGACGGCGATAACGAGGGCCCTGCCCTCTTGCACGATGAGATCGGCGATCTGCAGATCCTGCTTCTCGAAGGGCCGCTCGGCATCGAGCAACAGCACCACGACTTCGGCAAATCTGATGGCGCGAAGCGTGTCGCCGACGGAGAGCTCCTCGGCAGTTCCTTCCATGCGCATTTTGCGCCGCAAGCCCGCGGTATCGAACAGCCTCAGCGCCCTGCCCTGCCGCTCGATGTCGACGGCGATGGCATCGCGCGTGATTCCGGCTTCTGGTCCGGTGATCATGCGCTCCTCGCCGAGAATGGTGTTGACCAGCGTGGATTTACCGACATTGGGACGCCCAACCACGGCGATGCGCAAGGGATGGGCGGCAAGCTCCTCCTCTTCGCCGGACGGCTCCGCGATCTCCGCTGGCCCCTCTCGTCCGCATGCGGCCTGTTGGATGGCGTCGCTCAAATCGCCGATGCCGAGGTCATGCTCGGCGGAAATGGGCAGCGGGTCGCCAAGTCCCAGCGAGAACGCCTCGTACATCCCGGCCTCCGCCGCGCGCCCCTCGCATTTGTTGGCGGCAAGGATCACGGGCTTCCCCAATTCACGCGCCAACTCCGCGAAGATCTCGTCGCCGGCGACGATGCCCGCCCGCGCATCGATCAAGAAGACGACGAGGTCGGCCTGCTTGATGGCGGCCACGGTCTGCTCGCGCATGCGTGCGGTAAGACCCTCATCTCCGTGCTCAAGCCCTGCGGTGTCGATCAGCCTGACCGCGGTTGCTCCAAGCTCGGCATCAGCCTCGCGCCGGTCGCGGGTCAATCCCGGCTGATCGTCGACCAGCGCCAAGCGTTTGCCTGCGAGCCGGTTGAATAGCGTCGACTTGCCGACATTCGGCCGTCCGACGATGGCGATGGTGAAGGGCATGAGGCTGGACCGGAGCGTGAGACGAGCCTGGCCGCTCCCGTGGCGATGCTAGTTGAGAGCGATCAGCATGGCGTTGTCGGCCAGAATATACATGCGGCCGCCGGCCACAACCGGCGAGACGAAAACCTTCGTGCCGAGCGGGGTCGTGCTCGCGACCTGGCCGCTTCGCGCGTCCACGGCCACGAGCGAGCCGTCTGTCGAGACCACCCAGAGCTTGCCGCCAGCGAGCACCGGCCCATTCCAGCGGGCCGTGCCGGGAAGCTGGGTGATCCAGCGGACCTTGCCGTCGGTGCGTGCGAGCGCCATCAGCTTGCCGTTCACATCGACCACGAACACCGCGTCGCCGGCGGAATACGGCATCTGGGTGCTGGTCACGTTTCTCGCCCACAGCCGCTCGCCCGAAGATTCCGACACCGCGATCATCCTGCCGCCGTGCCCGACCACGAACACGACGCCCCGATCGATCACCGGCCGCGCTGGATCGGCGAGAATGCCGGCGGCGCTCGTCTCGCTGGTGCGTGCAAGCGACTCTCGCCACGCCGGCTGCCCGCTGCCGACGCCATAAGCGGTAATGTCCCCTGCCGGAAACGCCGCAACCACAAACCCCTGTCCCACCGCCGGACTCACATTGGAAAGCAGCGTCGCCGGCTCGGGCACGCCGCGCGCGATCCACAGCTCTTGGCCGTCGTTGCCGTCGAGGCAGTGCAGGACGCTGTCGGTCGACACGAAATACACTTTGCCGCCTGACGCCGTGGGCGATGAGCGCACCGGCTCGCCGACCTTCTGCGTCCACAGCACGGTGCCCTTCGCCGGGTCGATGCCGACGACGGTGCCGTATCCCGTGGTGACATAGAGCCGTCCGCTGTCGAGCGCGAGACCGCCGCCGAAGCCCTCCGCCCGCTTCTCGTTCTTCGGCGTCACGCTCGTGCCCCACACTTTGCCGCCTCCCGAGGCGGAGAAGGCTGACACTGTGCCGCCGGCATCGAGGGTGAACACCTTGCCGTCGGCGACAAGCGGGACCGCGCTGAGGCGTCCGCTGGAGGAAGAGCCGGTGCCGATATCCACCCGCCAGGCTTTGTTCAAGCGGTCGCCGATCGCGAGATGGCCGAGACTGTTGGACGGACTACCGCCAGGGTCCGACCACGAGGCATTGGCCACGGCCGGCGGCAGAGCGATCGGCTTTGCCGCCACGGCAGGATCGGGAGCCTCAAGGCTTTGGTCGGTGATCACGGCGATGCGTTCGCCGGGAAGCTTCTCCTCAGCCTTCTTGAACGGATTTTTGATGCTCGGCAGCGACGGCAGGCCGGCCGAGCAGGCGGCGAGGCTTGCGGCGAGTGACACCGCAAGACACATGCGCCAAAACTGTCTACCGCTTCCCCGTATGCGAGTCGGGCCCACTTTTCGAGCCACCTTCGGTTTTGAGCGCTACTTCGCCGTTGTGCTCAACGCCTGCGGTACGCCCACGATGAGCGCCAGCATCATATCCGCACGCTCGCGCAAATTTTGAGGCGTTCCCTGGTCGGCAATGAGCGTGCTGAATTGTTTTTCGGCATCCGGCATCTTGCTCAACCTGTAGGCCGAAAGCCCGAGCAGTTCCCGCGCCGAATACCGCCAGGGGCTTCCCTGCTCGATCAGACCCTTGACGCGCCGCTCCATCTCCGCGTAGTCGGCGGTATCGAGGCGCAGCGTGGCCGCCTGAACCGTGGCGAGCCCCTTCAGAATGTCGTCCGTGCCGGCATCCGTGGCGAGCGCATCGTAGAGCGCAACCGCCTTGTCGGTGTTGCCGGCTTGCGCTTCCGCGGCAGCGAGCTGGAATCGTGCCAGCACGCGATATCCCGCCGGCCCCTTCTCGGCCAAGTCGTCGAGAGCGTCACGCGCCTTGGCCGCTTGGCCACCGTCGAGTTGCCCAATCGCTTGACTGAATTCGGTGCCGGCTTCTTGCGCCTGGCGCTCCTGCCAAAAGGTCCAAGCCTTGAACCCGGCCACAGCCGCCACGATCACCGCCGCCGCGATCAAGGCATAGACGCCGTATTTGTCCCACAGCTCTTTGTAGCGGTCTTGGCGGACGGCCTCGTCCACCTCGCGAAAAAAATCACGGTCGCTCATTGGCGGCGAACTCATTTATCGTGGCGACACTGGCGGGTTCTGGAAGCAGACGCCGGCCCGCTCCTCCCCCTCCGCCGTATAGTGAAGGCGTGCTGCTCGCGCAAGGCACTCTTACCCTCGTGCGCGAGCCCTCAGGCTTAAGCCATACCGATGCGCTGGAGCGGCTAACTGCCTGTCATTTTGGGCTTTTTCGTGACTGGCGCCGGCTCGTCGCACATCGGGTAGGTGTAGGCGTCCGACGGGAACGCGCGGTTGCGAACCTCGTTCGCGTAAGCTTTCACCGCGGTTTCGATGGCCTCGCCGATCTGCGCATACTCCTTGACGAATTTCGGCACGCGCGGGCTCAAGCCCAGCATGTCCTCGAGCACGAGGATCTGCCCGTCGCATTCCGCACTCGCCCCGATGCCGATGGTGGGGATGGAAATCTGCTTGGTAATGCGCGCGGCGAGCAACTCGGCGAGCGCCTCGAGCACGACGGCGAAAGCGCCGGCTTCGGCAACCGCACGCGCGTCTTCCTCGAACGCCGCCCATTCCGAGCGGAAGCGTCCGCGCGGCTTGAAGCTGCCGATCGTGTTCACGGCTTGCGGCGTCATGCCGATATGGCTCATCACCGGAATGCCGCGATCGGACAGGTAGCGGATGGTCTCCGCCATATGCGCGCCGCCCTCGATCTTGATGGCGCCGCAGCCGGTTTCCTTCATCACCCGCGCGGCGTTGCGGAAGGCTTCCGATGGGCTCTCCTCATAAGTGCCGAACGGCATGTCCACGACCACGAGCGAGCGTGAGGAGCCGCGCACCACGGCCTGCGCATGCATGATCATCAGCTCGAGCGGCACGGGCACCGTGGTCTCGTAGCCATGCATCACCATGCCGAGCGAATCGCCGACGAGCAGCATGTCGACATAAGGATCGATGATCCGCGCGGTATGCGCATGATAGGCGGTGAGCGCCACGATCGGCGCCCCACCTTTGCGTTTGGCGATATCCGGCGCGGTCACCCGCTTGAAGCTGAATTCACCCGACACGGTCCGAACTCCCCAAGAAAAGCAGGCCAAAGACTTTTCACGTCTTATGCCAGATATATAGGGATTTTTGCAGCGCAAAAACGCGCGGGCCGCCCCCTCCCTTGGTCTATCCTGGAAAGCCCCGAGGCATCCCCTTTGCCTCTCTTTGGTCCTTGCCGCAAAACACCGTAACCCACTGTCTTTATTGGGCTTTCCATCAGGGCAGCGGCGAGGTCCCAATCAGCAGAGGGTGCAGCCAGAGGAGAAAGGCCACGTAGAGCAGCAGTCCTCCCACCACGCTGATCACGTCGTTGCGCGCAGGCCCCGTTTCCGGAACGGTGACGAGGCCGGTCGCCGGGCGGCGCTTCAGCGTGATGCGGTCGAACACAGAGTAAGCGAGGAACGAGCCGAACAGGAGGATCGAGGCGAGGTCGCCATTGGCGATGAGGTGGGCGAGCGCCCAGGTGCTGATCGCGTCCACAAAGGGATGTTTCACCTTCGCCTTGATCTGCCCAGGCACATAGGCGGCGATGAGCAGGACGAACACCGGCAGCATCAGCACCATGGCCACGTAGCGCGTCCAGCTTGGTGGCGACCAGACCTGAACGACGGGCGCTTTGGCGAAGCCCCAGATCAACAGCACGAGGCCTAGCGTCGAGACGACCGAGAATAGAAGCCGGTAACCGTTTTGGCCGAGCTGTCCGACCAGCCTTTCGCGTAACTCCGGGACGGTCGGCACCAGGTGGATGCCGATCATGACGATGATGCCGATGATGAGGAGCGTCATTTCCCGAAGCTCTCACGTCTTGCTCGCGCCTTCCACCACCGATTTCATGTTGGCGAGCCCCTTGTCCATGATGTCGGACATCATCTTCTTGCCGTTCATCACCAGGCACATTGCCTTGGCAAGGAAATTCTGATGCCCGGACATGCTCCAGGTCACCGAGGTCTGATCGCCCTCGGGCTTGAAGGCAAACTCGCTGGTGCTCGAGCCTTCCATCGGCTTCACGATATCGACGTTGATCTTGACGAGCTCGTTCGGCTTGCTCTCGGTGAGCGTCATCTTCCCCTCGCCCACCTGGTTGTTGCCGGCCCAGGTCATGATCGTGCCGGTGCCTGACGGCGGGCCTTCGAACGCGATCTTGGCATTTGGATCGAGCTTGGCCCACGGCGACCACGGCTCCCATTTGTGGAAGTCGTTGACCTGATCGAACACTGTCGCCGGCGGCGCCGCCATGGTCGCCGTCCGCTCCACATGGAATTCGGACGGCTGCAGCGCGACGACGATGAGGAAGATGGCGATGACCGCAAGAAGCGCAATCAGGATTTTCTTCAGCATGGCCTCGTCTCCGGATGTTTGTGACCTCGTGCGAGAATCGGATGCGCCTGCGTCATTGTTGTGACGGCGCTATCGCCCCCGTTTTTGCCTTTGATCATTGCCCGGCTCGACCGGGCAATCCAGTAACCACCGACCTGTCAACCCCACGACTACTCCTCGTATGGCCCGCCTTGCGGGCATGACAATGCGTTCTCGCCGCTCGGAAGCGCGAGGCATAAGGGGATGGCGCGCCGAAAAGCGCAAAACCTATGGCATCCGCGATCCTTGGGGATCGCGGCGGGCGCCTCTCGGCGCGCCAATTCGCGGCGATTTTGTCCAGCATCGGGCCGCGCTTTCCGGATTCGATGCGGCGCCTAAGTCGGCCAGCGGCCGTTAGCGCAATATCAAGACGTCAGCCAGCTCCTGGCAGGGACTCTTAGTGGTCCCGGGCGGAGCCCCGATGCCGCCCGAGTGCTTGGCCGCAAGCCAAACCCGCGGGCACCGCACCTCATCCCGCCTCACGACGCCTCATGAGCGCGCCCCTTCGGTGGACGAGGTGAATGTGACGATAGTCGAGGTTTGAGTGGCGGGGATAAACCGGGGATAGCGGCGAGCCGTCATACCGGCGAAAGCCGGTATCCAGTCTCGCGCGGGACGCGCGGAAAAGAAGATTCTCTTGGGCGCGCCGACGCGCGCCCGCTGGATTCCGGCTTGCGCCGGAATGACGATTTCGTGGATAGCGTGGCGGAAGGTGACTTCCACCGGGGATGCTCAGGTCCACTACAAAAAGCACGGCGTCAGGAGACGGGCGTCACTGTCCCTTGCAGATCGGCAGTGGCTGCGGCGGCGGTGCCGGATGATCCTTCTTGTATTGGACGAGGATTGGCTCGAGGGTTTCCTTCGGCCAAAATTTCGGGATGCGGATTTGGCTCAAGCACGACGCGTTCCAATAGAGGCCGGCGCGTGGCGGCGACTTGCCCGCTTTCACAGCTTGGGCGATCGCCGCGATGTCGGTTGATTCAGGATAGATGTAAAGCGTCGACGGCTCCTGCATCATCGGGATGATTTTCGCGGCATCCGATTGCGACCAACTGGTGCAGCCGTTGCTGCGGCCGGCGGCGTAATCCACCAGCTTTCCGACCGGGACGTACCCGTCCTTGTTCGCGTAGGGGCTGTCCGGATCCTTACGCCGACAGGCCACCCGCAACACGGCGGCCGGATGCCCGCCGATGGCGCGCGGTCTCGCATTTGCCGTGTCGCCTTCGCCGTCGAATTGCACGAACGAGCGGTTGAACGCCACGTATTTTCCGGCCGCGTTGCGATAATAGCCCTTGAAGCGGGTGACCGTCTCCTCCGTCACATACGACCCGCCCGTCGTCAGTTTGGAATCCGTCGCATTGCTGAAGTTCTTGGCGCATTGAATTCCGTTCGTGAAATTTGCACCCGCTACATTGCGGCCGCTGCCGTGACCCGATGGAAGCGCGCGAAATGTCCGATCGGTTTCGCAGATAACGTAAAACCGGCGCGTAAACCCGCCGGGACGCGTGGCATCCATGGCGAAGTAGCAGGGATTTCTTGCCGCGCCTTCCTTCTCCTTTTGCAGGTAAAGCGCGCGCGCCCGCTGTAGCACGACTGGTGCGATCTGACCTTCGCCATATCCGACATGGGCCTTAAGCCAGGCCGGAACGTCCTGCGGTTGCTCCGCGGCAAAGGTTCGGAGCGCACCCGACAAGGCGACGACGATAATGAGAGCGACGATAGATATAAGGAGCGATCTTAACTGCAACGGATCAATTCTCCCCGTCGAGGCATTTTCGGCCCGATGTTGCGACGGCCCAACTCTGCCAGTGCGGACGGCGCCGTCCCCTTCAAATCAGCAGAAGCCCTCTTGCCCTTATTTTAGACGATATACCCCCGGCGCAAGAAGCTGGACATTAAGCACTGCGCGTCGCTCCTCCCACTTCACTGGCGCAGCATCGCGACCTTCTCGCCGGAAGCCGCGTGCAGTTTGGGCCTGGCGGACTGCGGCATCGCCACGACCATTTTGTTCCTGCCCTGCCGTTTGGCAGCATAAACCGCCATGTCGGCCTCATGCAGGAGCGCCTCGAGTGCGTAACCGAAGGCCTCGGCCGAGGCGACGCCTATGCTAGCCGTCACCTTCACCTTGGCGCCGGCCACGTCCATGGATGACGCAGCGATGCCGATGCGGACCCGTTCTCCGATTTCAAAGGCCTGAGCCATAGTCGTGTAGGGCAGCAGGCAGCAAAATTCGTCGCCGCCAAGTCGAAACAGGAGATCGCTGGGACGAAAATTCTCGCGTGCGACGGCGACAAACTGCATCAAGATGGCGTCGCCGCCGGCATGACCGAACCTGTCGTTAAGCGACTTGAACTGGTCGAGGTCGAAGACCAGTAGGCAAAGCGGCTTCCCCGCCGTCTCATGCCGCAAAAGGAGCCGGTCGCCATAGGCCACGAAGGCATGGCGGTTCAAGGCGCCGGTCAGCAAGTCGGTTTGCGCCTTCAGCTTTTGCTCGCGCTCCAGCCGCTCCCGGCTCATGGCCACGATCAGCACCGCGAGCACGATGGTGTGCAGGATCAGCACCAGGCTGAAGGCAGCCAGCCAGCTCGTTTGCATGGGCAGCGCACCGAACGGATATGGCGCTACCTTTACCAACGCTATCCGGCTGGCGAAGAACGCGGCAAGCGAAGCGAACAGAGCGATGATCGCCCAGCGCGACTGCAATTTCTCCTGCCGGCCGCGCCAGAACTCGAGGGCCGTCATGGCAAGCAAGAGCGCGAGCAGAAGCGACGACAGCACCACGCGGTAGCCTAGAATCTCGAGGAAACCGGGGACGAGACAAGCGAGGAGCCAGAGTGCCGGGATCCCGAGCACCGCGAGCCACAAGGGTGCGCGGCCCTCAAAGGCGCGCGCGCCTTGCCAACAGCAGGCAGAGGCGGCGATCAAAGCCGCCGCCACGAAAGGCGGCGGGGGAAACATGGCCGCGAACCCGCCGAGGAGATAGAACAGCGCCGCCCAGTCGCCGAGAACGAATGCCGCGCTCCACCAGGCAAACCAGCTCGCACGCCGATCCTTGATCCAAAAGGCTAGAAACAGGATTGCGAGCAAGGTCCTGATCAGGATCCCGCTTATCACAACCGTGTAGCCGTCGATCTGCATAGGCAAGGCGGCACTCCTGCAACCGGCCCCCCTACTCCCACTCGATGGTGCCGGGCGGCTTGGAGGTGATGTCATACACCACGCGGTTGATGCCGCGCACCTCATTGATGATGCGCCGCGCGCGTCGCCCCGAGGAAATGGTGTGAGAAGTCATAATAATCGGCGGTCATGCCGTCGGTCGAGGTGACGGCGCGGAGCGCGCAGACATAGTCGTAGGTGCGGGCATCGCCCATGACGCCGACGCTGCGCACGGGCAAGAGCACGGCGAAGGCCTGCCAGATCGTGTCGTAGAGCCCTGCCTTCCTGATCTCGTCGAGATAGATGGCGTCGGCACGGCGCAGGATCGCGAGCTTCTCCTCGCTCACCTCGCCGGGGACGCGGATGGCAAGACCAGGCCCAGGGAAGGGATGGCGGTTGACGAAGGCCGGCGGCAGGCCCAGCTCGCGGCCGAGCGCCCTCACCTCGTCCTTGAACAGCTCGCGCAGCGGCTCGATCAGCTTGAGCCGCATGCGCTCGGGCAGGCCTCCGACATTGTGGTGGGACTTGATGGTCGCCGACGGACCGCCGGAGAAGGACACGCTCTCGATGACGTCGGGATAGAGCGTGCCTTGGGCGAGGAAGTCGACCTGGCCGAGCTTGTCGGCCTCTTCCTCGAACACCTCGACGAACAGGCGGCCGATGGTCTTGCGCTTCTCCTCAGGATCGGTGACGCCCTTCAGCGCGGCAAGGAAGCGCGCGTTGGCATCGACGGCGACGAGCGGAATGTTGTAGTGGCCGCGGAAGAGGTCGACCACCTCACGCGCCTCGTTCTCGCGAAGAAGCCCATGATCGACGAAGATGCAGGTGAGCTGATCGCCGATCGCTTCGTGAATCAGAAGCGCCGCCACGGATGAGTCGACGCCGCCGGAGAGCCCGCAGATCACGCGGCCCTCCTTGACCTGGCTCCTGATGCGCCCGACTTCGGTGGCGCGGAACTGAGTCATGCTCCAATCCCCAGCGCATCCTGCTATTGATCGAACGAAGTTCGCGATGAGCTTGGCACCGTCAGGGGTGTGCACCACTTCGGGATGGAACTGCACGCCGTAAAGCTTGCGGGCATCGTCGGCGATGGCAGCGAAGGGCGCGCCGTTCGACACCGCGACGGCGCGGAAGCCCTCTGGGAGTTTGGTGACGCGGTCGCCATGGCTCATCCATACCGGCGCGCGCGTCCCCGGCCGCCATACGCCATGGAACAGCGGCGTGTCGCCGGTGATCTCTAGCTCGGCGCGGCCGAACTCGCGGGTGTGTCCGCCTTCCACCTGACCGCCGAGGGCGGCAACCATGGCCTGCTCGCCATAGCAGATGCCGAGGATGGGCACGCCGGAGTTGACGACCGCAGGCGAGAGCTGCGGCGTGCCGGTCTCATGCACCGACGCAGGTCCGCCGGAGAGGATGATGGCTTTGGGCAGCACCGGGACGAGCGCAGCCTCGGCCTTGTCGAAGGGCACGATCTCCGAGTAGACGCCGGCCTCGCGCACCCGCCGCGCGATCAGCTGGGTGTACTGGGCGCCGAAATCGACGATGAGCACTTTGTCCGGGTGGTCCGACATGGCGTTGGTTAGCGAATAGCGCTTGGGTAGGCAATGGCTTGCATCACCTCCGAACTATTCCATTTGTCATCGCCCGGCTTGACCGGGCGATCCAGTGACCCCTGTCATCAATAGACTTGTGAGACCAGTGATTACTGGATGCCCGCTTTCGCGGGCATGACAGTCGTGTCATGGAAGGGCGATGTCCGACGATCTACCGCAGCAAAACGAGGACCGCCTGCGGTCCGCGATCGAGGCTTACCACGCCTCGGCGCTTGCCTTTGCCGTGGTGAAGCTCGGGCTGCCCGAGAAGATGGGGGCACGGCACTGGACCGCCGAGGCGCTTGCCGCTGAGCTCGGTCTTTCGGCACCGCACCTCCTCCGTTTCCTGCGGGGGCTGGTGACCCTCGGCATTTGCGAGGAGCGTCCCGCTGGCAGCTTCGCGCTAACGGACCTCGGAGAGGCTCTCAAATCAGGCTCACCCTCTCGGCTCGGCGAGAAGATCATGATCGTGGTCGAGCAATATTGGCGCCCCTGGGCCGACCTCGTCTCGACCCTGCAGACCGGGGCACCCGCCTTCGAGCATGTGTTCGGCACCGATGTGTGGGCGTGGCGGAACGAGAACTTTCGCGCGGGCGACATCTTCGCCGCCTATCTCGCGGGCGAGACCTTCGCCGAAGCCGGCCCGATCGTTGAGGCGTTGGATCTCGCTGGCGTCGGCCGCGTCGCCGACATCGGCGGCGGTCATGGCGGGCTGCTTGCCGCTATCCTTCAAGCGCATCCCGACATGCGAGGCATCCTCTTCGACCTGCCCGTAACCATCATCGGCGCCAAGAAGTTTCTCAAGTCCCATGGCGTGCTCGATCGCGTGACGCTGGTCAGTGGAGACTTCCTCGCCGAGATCCCCGTCGAGGCCGACCTCTATGTGCTGAAAAGCGTGCTCCAGCATTGGGACGATGTGGCGGCCCGCGCCATCCTGGAGAGCTGCCGCGATGCCATGCCGGCGCGTGCAAAGCTCGCGATCATCGAGCGCCTGCTCCCCGAGCAACGCGTCCGATGATCCGAGCGCCGTGATGATCGACCTGCATATGATGGTCATCAATGGCGGCCGCGCGCGCACGCTGCCGAGTTCAAGGCACTGCTCGGGCAAGCGGACCTCGCGCTGTCGCGCACGAAAACGACTACGTCAACGGCCTGTTCGGTGCTCGAGGCCCTAGCTTCGCCTAACTCGGCTTGCGGCGCCGCGATTTCCTTCACGTAGATGACCTTGGCGTCGCCGGGCCCGTAGAAATCCGGCAGGCGCGCATCCTCGGCGAAGCCCATGCGCTGATAGAAGCCGCGCGTCCGCGCATAGCGGTCGGACGAGGAGGTATCGACATAGATCTTCTTGGCGCCGGCTTTGCGCATGGCGCTCTCGGCGCGGGCGAACGCCTGCGGGCCCAGGCCCTTGCGTTGTTCCTCCGGCACCACGGCAATCCAGTAAAGATCGAACGAGCCTTGCGTGCCCTCGATCGGGCCGTAACAGGCGTAAGCCACGAGCCCGCTGCCGCGCTCGGCGAGGATGAAGTGGTAGCCTGAGCGGATGCCCTTGGCGAGCCGCTCGGTCACGAGATCGGCAGCGACATCGACTTCAGCGGCATTGAAGAAGCCGGTCGAAGCCACGAGCGAGCGCACGCGACCCACATCGTCGGCCATCACCGCGCTCCGCCATTCGAGCCCGTCGCGGTGCGAGGCCTTCTCGGCGATGCTTCGCGCGAGCGCAGGCGCCACCTGTCGCGCTGCCGAATGGCCGGTGACGAGGCCTGTGAAGAAATTCCGCACATTGGTGCCGAGGGTGCGCACGCGGTAGCCGCCCTCCTGCACGACCAGCGTCGAGTAGCCCTGCTCGCCGATCATGTGGCCGAGCTGCTCGAAATCGCGCGCCCGGTTGGACCAGGTGCCGGTTGGATCGCCGCGGGCGGTATCAAGGCCAGCGCACACCACGAGGAAGGCGGGCCCGAACCGGCGTATGCGGCGAAGCGCTTCGGAAAGCGCCGTCCGGTGCTGCTCGGGCGTGATGTGCTCGGGCAGCGGCAGGTTGAGATTGTAGCCGGCGCCTGGCCCGATCCCGGTCTCGTCGCGAAAGCCGGTGAAATAGGGATAGGCGAAGCTCGGATGGCCGTGGATCGACACGGTGAGGACGTCGGAGCGGGTGTAGAAGATCTCCTGCTGGCCGTTGCCGTGGTGATAGTCGATGTCGAGCATGGCGACGCGGCCGTAGCGCGACAACAGATTGGCGGCGATGGCTCCATTGTTGAAATAGCAGAAGCCGCCGAAGGTGCGCGTCTCGGCGTGATGGCCGGGCGGCCGCACCAGCGCATAGGCGAGGTCTGCCCCCTCAAGCACCTTCTCCGCCGCGGTCAGCGCGCAATCGACCGCGGAGCGCGCGGCAAGATAAGCGTTGAGGTTGAGCGGCGTGAAGGTGTCGATGCAATAATAGCCGGCGAGCACCGTCTCGTCCTTCGGCGCCCGCGCCGGGTTCCGCGTCGGGAACACGTAAGGGTAGATCGACTTTTTCGGTCCGGCCAGAAGACAGGCCTTGCGGATGTAGTCGACGAGCCTGCCGTCATGCACGGCGCGGATGTGGCGGTCGGAGAAGCGCTTGGCCGGCACGCGCTCGAACAGGCCTGACGCGGTCAGCTCTGTCATGATCGAACGGATGCGCACCGGCGCCTCGACATAGCCCCGGTCCTGCACGTGATGGATGGTGTGGTCGTCGTTGACCACGAGCGCGATGCGCGGCTCGCCAGGAGCGCGGACCTCCGCCTTTTGCGGACGCTTGGTGTAACGGGGCGCGCGCAAGCGGATCGGATCGTCGGTGATCGAGTCCACCACCATCTGCACATAGGCGCCGCCCAGCCCGTATTTCCGCTCCAGAATGGCGCGCACGACCTTTGCGCACCTTGTCGCGGCTCGGCAAATCGTTGGAGCCGAGCGGATCGAGCATGAGGTAGGGCGGGTCGGTGGTGCCTGGCGTCACCGGCGTCTCATAGGCGGTGTTGATGATCGGCCGCGCGCCATAGCGCTCGTAGAATTTGAGCCGGTTGGCATTGTTGGCCCTGATCTCCGGGTTGGGGCTGAGCGCCGGATCGTCGGGCAGGCTCTCGAAATAGAGCTGGGTGCCGAGCGCGCGCGCCTCTTCGCGCACCCGCTCGTAGAGTGTGGCGCCGATGCCCCTCCCCGTGCGGCCAAGCGCGGTGGAGATGATCTCGAGATACGAAAAGCCGATATCCGGCGCATTCAGCAGGAGCGCCACGCCGAGCGTCTGGTCGCGGGCATTCTCGGCGACGAACAGGCGCGCGACGAAGCGATGCTTGAGCGGATTGGCGAGCTGGTCGGGGAGCTTGGCGATGTCGTAATCCGGCATCGCCGGGAACTGCTCGCGCATGATCTTCTGTGCCGCCTCGATCGCGGCGCGGTTCGGCGCCGTTGTGGCGTCGGCCACTTTGCGGATGCGCAACATGGCTAGATGCGAAGCATGTCAGGGAAGAGCTGGCAAGGCTCGCGGCGCGGCATCGATAATGCTGAAGATGAGGTCGCGGTGGGAAAGGCCGGCGATCGCCGCCGCCGCGGCAAAGCCTGCATCGGGGTTGAGGCAGGGATTGACGTTAACCTCGAGGATCCAAGGCTTGCCTTCGCGCATCGACGCGGAAGTCGACGCGGGCATAGCCGGCAAGCGCCGAACAGGTCCCAGCAGGACTTGGCCAGCTTCTCCAGGCTCGACGCGAGCGCGGGCTCGGCAGTCTCCAGGCCGAAGCGGCGCGGTGTGCCGATATAGGCGTCGCTGTCGCTCATCCATTTGGCATCGTAGCCGACGATGCGCGGGCGCCCTTCGCGCCAATCTTCGAACAGGATCTCGGCAATGGGCAAGACGGTGGCGCGGCCACGCGCCTCCAGCAAAGAGAGGTTGAACTCGCGCCCCTCGACAAAGCTCTCCGCGAAATGCTCGGTGCCGAAGCGCGCGTTGCGGTCGGCGATGACGCGCGCGACGTCGGCGCCTTTCGCCACCGAGCCCTCGTCGAGCCCAAGCGAGCCATGCTCCCACACCGCCTTGACGATGACCTTTGCGTCAGGATCAAGCCCGGCGCCTTCAATGCAGAAGCCGGGCGTGGGCAGGCCTTCGCGCTCGAGCTTCAGCTTGGTCGCGACCTTCGACAGCGTCTCGAGCCAGGCGTCCGAATGGGCGCCGGTGTATGGCAACTCCAACCGCATCGAGCATCGAGGGGATGACCGGTGCAAGCCTGCCGTCGCCGCGCACCGCATCGACCAGATTGAACACGAGAAGCGGGTCCCGCCGCTTCAAGGCCACGAAATGGTTGAGGTCGAGATCGACGGCGACGATCTCGGTGGCAAAACCAAGCTCGGCGAGCGCTCCGGCTACGGCTTCGGCGGAGAGCAGCGTGTCGATCTCGTCAGGACGTTCGCGCGTCGCGGCATGCACGACGGGGATGAAGCCGCCTGGCTTGAGCGCCATCAGGCGCGTCTCCGCTCCTGTTCCATGCCGGGCCGGACAAGGCCGTAACGCGCCAAGCCGGCGTCAAGGATCATGCCGATCAGCTCGACGTAAGGAACACCGTTCTGCGCGGCGAGAATGGGAAGGTCTGAGTGATGCGGATGCAGCCCGGCAAGAGGGTTGGCTTCCAGGAAATAAGGCTCGCCGAAAGCATTGGAGCGGAAGTCGATGCGCGCCGCGTCCCGGCACTCGAGCGCATGGTAAGCGGCAAGCGCCTGCCGCCCGGCGGCCCAGGCTTCGCCGTCGTCGGCGCGGGCGTAGATCACCAGCTCCTCGCAGCGCTCCTTGTTCTGCAGCGAGTAGACATTGGCCTCGGCGCCCTCTTTGAGCAGGATCTCGCAGACGCCGAGCACGGTCGCATCCTTGCCGTTGCCGACGATGCCGACGGTGAACTCGCGGCCTGGCAGGTAGGTCTCGACCAGCACCGGCTGGCGGTAGCGCTGCAGCAACTTCGTTGCGGCAGCAGCAAGCTCCTCCCGCGCGTGGACCACCGAGGCAGACTCGCAGCCTTTGCCGGTTCCTTCCGCGATCGGCTTGACGAAGGCCGGAAACGCGCTCCAGCCGGCAAGCTCGCTCGCCTCCGACGTCGCCACCATGAAGGCGGGCGTCGGCACGCCGGCAGCGCGCACCAGCCGCTTGGCCACGGCCTTGTCGTGGCACACGGCGGATGTGAGCGGGTCGGACAACAGGTAAGGCTGATCGAACAGCTCGCACAGTGCCGGCACTTGCGCCTCGCGCGAGCGGCCCTTTACCCCTTCGGCGATGGTGAACACGAGATCGAAGCGATCGCCGGAGGCAAGCCGCGCGGCTAGCACCTGGCCGCGGCCGACGCGATCGACCTCGCAGCCGAGCGTGCGCAAGGCGCCTTCGAGCTGGTCGATGGTGTCGATATTGTCGAACTCGGCCACCTCCTCCTCGGAGAAGCCAAGCGCGCGATAATCGTCACGCAGATCGTAGACGAGAGCGATACGCATCACAGATTTTCGGCGCTTGCCGTCCGATCCGACGCCCACCGTCCCTTCCGGGTCGGTGTAGCGATAGGTCTTGCCTTCGAAGTTCTTCAAGATCAGGTCGTCGCCGTCGCGGCCCTGCACGTAGTCGGGCAGAAGCGGAATCTTGCCGCCGCCGCCTGGCGCGTCGATCACGTAGGTCGGCACGGCATAGCCGGTGGTATGGCCGCGCAAGCCTTGCATGATCTCAAGGCCCTTATCGACGGAGGTGCGGAAATGCGACGAGCCCGAGATCGGGTCGCATTGATAGAGATAGTAAGGCCGCACGCGCCGCTTGAGCAGCCCGTGATAGAGCGTCTTCAGCGTATCGACGCTGTCATTGATGTCCTTGAGCAGCACCGTCTGGCTGCCGAGCGGAATACCGGCGTCTGCGAGCCGCGTGCAGGCCTCGGTCACCTCAGGCGTGAGCTCGGCAGGATGGGTGAAGTGCAGGCTCATCCACAGCGGATGGTGCTTCTTAAGGATCCTGGTCAGCGAGCGGGTGACGCGCATGGGCAGCACCACCGGCACCTTGGTGCCGAGCCGCACGAACTCGACATGGCGGATGGCGCGCAACCGCCCGAGCAGATAGTCGAGCCGCTCGTCGGACAAGGTCAGCGGATCGCCGCCCGAGATCAGCACGTCGCGAATTTCGGGATGCGCCGCGATGTAGTCGAGCGCCTCCTCCCATTGCGGGCGGCTGAAGGAATAGTCGCCGCCTGGCTCGCCGACCATGCGCGAGCGGGTGCAATAGCGGCAATAGGTCGAGCAGAAGCCGGTGGCGAGAAACAGCACCCGGTCCGGATAGCGGTGCACGAGACCGGGCACGGCGGTGTGGCCGTCTTCGCCAAGCGGATCGTCGGCCTCGCCGGGCGCCTTGAGATATTCGGTGCCGACGGGAATGTGGGTTCGGCGCAACGGCTCATGCGCGTCGTCGCGGCTCATCAGGCTCGCATAGTAGGGCGTGATGCCGAGCGGCAGCGATCCTTGGTGGCGTACCACGGCATCGCGCTCATCGTCGGACAGCACGAACAGCCGCTCGAGCTCGGCGAGCGTGCGGATGCGCTTGCGCGCCTGCCAGCGCCAGTCGTTCCACTCGGTGGCTTCGACCTCCGGATAGAACCGCTTGCGAAAGGCGCGGGTGGCCGGTCCGATCGGAAAGCGCTCGAGCCGCGTGACAACGGCTCCCAGCGACGGGAGCGCTGGCGAGTGGGGGCTGATGAGACGATGTGGTTTGGTGGAAACTTGAGGTGTCGCCGTTTGGCGACTGGGTGGCTCTTCAGCCTCGCCGAGAAGCAAATTCATCTTCATCGGGACTACATCCCCCTTCGGTGACTCGATGGACGATCCAGGCGCCAACCGCCTTTTCTGCGTCCGTCAAAAGCGCGAGTCATTTCAGCGACTCTCTTGTTGATTTCAAGAGGTAATGCCGTCGCGCCACAAATTTTTTGGGACCGTGGCTGGGACGCCGATCGACGCGCTCGTACCGAGCCTCGGCCGATCTCATTTGCGCTGCAGCATGGCCACGAAAAAACCATCCGTGCCGAAGCTGCTGGGCGTCATCAACAGCGTTTCGGCGGACCCATCGGCCGATTGCGGCGGTGCAGCAGAGAACGCCGCCTGCTCCCACAGCTGTAGCCCAGGGCACGATGGCGAACTCGGGGTGACGGGCGAGGAAGGCATCCACCTGGTCGCGGTTCTCCGGCGGCAGCACCGAGCAGGTAATGTAGACGAGCCGGCCTCCGGGCTTCACCAGACGCGCCGCCTGATCGAGCACGGCGCGCTGCTCGGCCAGTCGCGCTTCGAGCATTTGCGGCGATAGCCGCCATTTGGCGTCGGGGCGCCGGCGCCACACCCCCGACCCGGTGCAGGGCGCATCGACGATCACCCGGTCCATCTTGCCTTCGAACTCTGCGAGCGCTTCGGCGTTGCCTGGATCGAGCACCTGGGCATTGCGCACCCCAGCCCGCTTCAGCCGCTCGAAGATCGGCCGGAGCCGCATGCGGTCAGCATCATAGGC
Source organism: uncultured Alphaproteobacteria bacterium (assembly GCA_963740805.1). GTDB lineage: Bacteria > Pseudomonadota > Alphaproteobacteria > Rhizobiales > Methyloligellaceae > Methyloceanibacter. The sequence continues at coordinate 861,566 of CAVUFL010000007.1, forward strand.
ATAGAGCTGCCCGGTGTTCTCCATGGCGGAGGCAAGCGCCAATGTCTTGCCGCCGGCCCCGGCGCAGAGATCGAGGATCTGCTCTTTCGGCCGCGCACCAGAGAGCCGCGTCGCGATTTGCGAGGCTTCGTCCTGCACTTCATACCAACCCTTGCCGTGCGCCGGCTCGGCCTCGACATGCGGGCTGCGGCTTGGGCCCACACCCGCCGCAATGCGCACGCCGAGCGGTGAATAGGGCGTGGGCACTGCCTCGAAGCGGCGGAGCGCATGCAGCACCTTGTCCCGCGTGGCCTTCAACGTGTTGACGCGAAGGTCTACGGGCGCGCGGGTGGCGAGCGCCGCTCCCTCTTCCGCCGCGCTCGCGCCGAAGGCCCGCTGGAATTGCGGCTCGAGCCAATCCGGATAGTCACCGCGGATGAAGGCTGGCGCGTCGGCCGGGAGCGCGCGCTTGAGGCCGGCGAGTTCCTCAGCCGAGAGCGGCGCCGGCGCGAAGCGGCTGCCATCGGCAAGCGCCGCTACCGCCTCCGGGGTCATGCCCCAGCTTGCAACGAGGGTGCGGAGCACAAGCGCGCGCGGGCTGTCGTTCCCCATGGCATAGGCAGCTGGAGGCGCGCCGGCGTAAGCCGTCGAACACGAGATTGCCGATGGCCGCCCGGTCGCCCGACCCGGCGAAGCGGTGGGCGAGCCCCCAATCCTTCAGCGCGTCCGCCGCCGGCCGCTTGCGCCCGGCGATATCGGTGAGGACCTCGATTGCCGCGCTTGCCCGAGCCCCGGGGGTCATCCGGTCGACGCGATGGTGAGGCGGGCGGCAACGATGATCCACATGAGCGCTAACCCGATGGCGCCGACAAGAAAGACCGGCGCCCGCCGGTCGATCCTATTGCTGGTCAGGTGGATATAGGCATGCACGAAGCGCGAGGCGACGAACAGCCAGCTGAGCACGAAAAGGATGGAATCCGCGGTCCTCGTCACGATGGCGAGCAGGATCAACACATAGAAGAGCAGCGGCGTCTCGAGCTGATTGTGGTAGGCGTTGCCGATCTGGGTCACGCGCGGCGGCCAGTTAGGCTCTCTGAGCGCGATCGAATGGGCGGGAACTTGGCCCCGGCGAATGGCCCGCATCCGCGAGAACTGCATCCAGAACAGCAGCACGAAGGTCAGCGCGACTTGCGCGAACACCGGCATCAGCATGGCCTGTAGCGACATCGAAGCCTCCCATTGCCCCCTGACGGTCGGCCAGCGTGGCGGCCTTTGGCGCCCTTATACTCTCGATTTCCGCCAAGAGTGAGCGGCGGCGGATTTCGCTTCATGAAGAGAAGTTCAATTGACGGAAGCGCCCGGTGAAGCTTTAAGAAGACCAAATTTCAGAAAATCGAGGTCTATGGAGGAAGGAATGCATGTGTTTGGGCGTAAAGCCATCGTGTCGCGGGCGGCGATCGTCGCCGCAACGCTGACGCTTGCGGCAGGTCTAGCTACCCCTGTGTCCGCCGAAGATCCGCCAGCTCCAGCCGATCAGGCGAAGCCGCAAGTCCTGGTTCCTGCCGACCCGGCCGCTGCCGCGGCGGCGTCTCCCGGCTCCGCCGCAAGCGTCGAGGACAATCCCTGCTTCACCGGCAATGGCTCGATCAAGGAAGTGCTCGACGGCTGCGCCGCCTTCCTCGCCTCCGCCTCGAAGGATACCGACAAGCTCATCGCTGCCCACGGCAACCGCGCCATCGGTCTTGCCGCCACCGGCGATTTCGAGGCCGCGCTTGCCGAGATGAACGAGGCCGTGGCGCTCGATCCCAAGCAGCCGAACAGTTATTTCATGCGCGCGGCGGCCTACGAGGCCAAGAAGGACTACGACAAGTCGATCGCCGATCTCGACGAGGCCATCCGCCTCGATGCGAGCCGCGGCGACTTCTACATGCTGCGCGGCGTCGTCTTCGGACAAAAGGGCGATTTCGACCGCGCCATCGTCGAGCTCGACCAGAAGGTCAAGCTCGACCCGAACTCCACGCAAGGCTATTCGAAGCGCGCCGAGCTCTACCGCCAGAAGAAGGATTACGAACGCGCCGCCGCCGACTATGGTGAAGTGATCAAGCTCGAGCCTGACAAGGCCAACGGCTACGTCGATCGCGGCTGGATTTACGTGCTGAAGAATGATCTCGATCGCGCCATGGACGATTTCACTGCGGCGTTGAAGATCCACGAGAACGATGCATCAGCGCTGGTCGGCGTTGGCGTGGTGAAGAGCCGCAAGGGCAAGCCCACCGACGGCAGCCGCGAGATCCAGCATGCATTGACGCTCGAGCCGGGCATCATCGATCAGATCAAGAAGCTCGGCGTGGAGTAGCAGGCACTTCACCGTTTCACTCGGCAATCCCCTCTCCCCTTGTGGGGGAGGGCTTTCCGCCGCGATCTTGCGCGCTGCGCTCAAGTAGCGAAGCGGTAGCGCATCGAAAAAGCGCGCAAGTCGCATGGCGGGAAGGGTGAGGGGTTCGCTCGTTTCCGACGCGGCTGCGCCGCTTACCCCTCACCGCGGAGGCGATGCCTCAGCGTGCTCTCCCACAAGGGGAGAGCGGGAGCTTGTTGCGCTGCTTCGACCAAAGCCCCGTCGCGCGGCTCGTTCCGTGCCTTTGCCCACCCTACGGCCGTCCCTACCCCTCGCGCGGATAGTTGGGCGATTCCCGGGTGATGGTCACGTCATGCACGTGGCTCTCGCGCAACGAGGCCGGCGAGATGCGGATGAACTCGGCGCGGGCGGCGAACTCTGCGAGGTTGCGCGCGCCGGTGTAGCCCATGGAAGCGCGCAAGCCGCCGATCAGCTGGTGCAGCACGCTCGCAAGCGGGCCCTTATAGGGCACCTGCCCTTCGACTCCCTCGGGCACGAGCTTCAGCGTATCCTTGATATCCTGCTGGAAGTAACGGTCGGCCGAGCCGCGCGCCATGGCGCCGACCGCGCCCATGCCACGATAGGCCTTGTAGGAGCGGCCTTGGTACAAATAGACCTCGCCCGGGCTCTCATCGGTGCCGGCGAGCAGCGAGCCGATCATCACGCAATCGGCGCCGGCGGCGAGCGCCTTGGCGAGATCGCCGGAATATTTGATGCCGCCGTCGGAGATCACGGGCACGTCGTGCTTCTTCGCCACCTCGACCGCTTCGAGCAGCGCCGTGAGTTGCGGCACGCCGACGCCCGCCACGATGCGCGTAGTGCAGATCGATCCTGGCCCGATGCCGACCTTCACCGCATCGGCGCCGGCATCGATCAGCGCCATGGTGCCGTCCCGCGTCGCCACGTTGCCGGCGGCCACCTGCACGGCGTTGGATAACCGCTTGATCCGGCCGATGGCCTCGAGCACCCGCTGCTGATGCCCATGGGCGGTGTCGACGACGATGAGATCGGCGCCGGCGTCGATCAGCCGCTCGGTGCGGGCAAAGCCTTCATCGCCGACGCTGGTTGCCGCCGCCACGCGCAGGCGCCCCTGATCGTCCTTGCAGGCATGGGGATGGATTCTCGCCTTCTCGATGTCCTTTACGGTGATGAGGCCGATGCAGCGATATTCGTCGTCGACCACGAGCAGCTTCTCGATGCGATGCTGATGGAGCAGGCGCTTGGCTTCCTCCATACCGACGGTTTCGCTCACGGTGATGAGCTTCTCCTTGGTCATCAGCTCGTAAACCGGCTGGTCCGGGTTGGTGGCGAAGCGCACGTCGCGATTGGTGAGGATGCCGACAAGCTTGCCGTCGCGGCTGCCGTTTTGCGCCGGCTCCACCACCGGGATGCCGGAGATCTGATGGTCGGCCATCAGCTTCAGCGCATCGGCAAGGCTCGCGGTGGGATGGATGGTGACCGGGTTCACCACCATGCCCGACTCGAACTTCTTGACCTGCGCCACCTGGGCGGCCTGCGCCGCAGGATCGAGGTTGCGGTGGATCACGCCGATGCCGCCGGCTTGCGCCATGGCGATGGCGAGCCGCGCCTCGGTGACCGTATCCATGGCCGAGGAGAGGATCGGGATATGCACGCCGATGGCCCTGGTGACGCGCGATCCGACATCGACCTTGCTCGGCAGCACGTCGGAGGCGGCGGGCCGAATGAGCACGTCGTCGAAGGTCAGCGCGACCTTGGAATCGAGCGGAAACTTGTCTTTCTCTGGAGAGTGCCCTTCGGGCATCGGCCAACCTCATCGCTGATGGGAACCGGTCCCACCGGTTGGCGGCTTCCTTTAGCAGCTTGCCTTGGCTTTGGAAAGCGAAGCGTCGATCTTTGTTAGCGAGAGCGGCCTGATTGGGCCTTCAGCTCCGTGCGGAGCCGAGGTGCGGCGAAGGCGATGAAGCGCTGTACCTTGGCCTGTGGCAGGCGATCCTCGCGATGGAGCAGGCTCACAGGCAAGGCCTCCGGCTCGAAGTCCTCAAGGATGAGGCGGAGCGCCCCTTCTGCGACGCTAGCCTCTGCCTGATAGGACAGCACCCTTGTGATCCCGAGCCCGGCTCGCGCAGCATCGATGGCAGCATCGGCGGTGTTGACGATGAGGCGCGAATTCACGGCCACCCGCCGCGACTTCGCCGGGCCGGCATAGACCCAGCGCTCGGCAGGCGAAAACGCCCCGAAGCTGATGCAGTCGTGCCCGGCGAGCTCCAGGGGTGTTGCCGGCGTGCCATGCTTGGCGAGATAGGCTGGGCTCGCGCAAGTGACCAGGCGAATGCCTCCGACCCGCGTCGCCATCAGCGAGGAGTTGGGAAGAACCCCGATCCGCACCGAGACGTCGAGCCCCTCCTCGATCAGGTCTACGACGCGATCGACGAGCAGCAGCCGCGCGGTGACCTGCGGGAAGGCCTCGAGAAACGCGACCACGACAGGCACGACGTGGAGGCGGCCGAACATGGCCGGCGCGGTGATGGCAATCTCGCCGCGCGGCTCCAGATGTTGCCCGGCAAGCGCGAGATCGGCTGCCTCGATCTCGGCAAGGATGCGGCGGCACGACTCAAGGTAGTTCCGCCCAGGCTCGGTGAGCGCGAGATGCCGCGTGGTACGGGTCATGAGGCGCACCCCGATCTCATCCTCGAGCGCCGCGAGATGACGGCTGACGGTCGCAAGCGGCATATTGAGGCGTCGCCCGGCGGCCGAAAGGCTTCCGGCGTCGGCGACGGCGATAAAGACCCGCATGGCGGCGAAGCGGTCCATTGCATCATTCCGAAATCTGGAAATATCAATTGGAATAATAGGCAATACTCTCCTTATGCGGAATGCACCATTTACTTGGAGCGGGCCCTAAAGAGGGCTGAATCAGGGGGAGCAACATGGCCTCCACAGACATCGCCTTCTCGCCTTCGGTGAAGTCCGTACAAGAGCGCCGCGGCTCGCGTGGCGCCTATGCGCGTCTCGAACAGAATGGCGGCTGGGACACGAAGATCGACGCTGTCCTCGCCAAGTTCATCGCTGGCTTACGGTCATTCTACCTTGCGACCGCGAGCAAGGACGGGCAGCCCTACGTCCAGCATCGCGGCGGACCGCCGGGCTTCTTGCGCGTCATCGACGAGACGACGCTCGCCTTCGCCGATTTCGCCGGCAACCGGCAATATATCAGCACCGGCAATCTCGCCGAGAACCCGCGTGCCATGCTCTTCCTCATGGACTACCAGCATCGGAGGCGGGTGAAGATTTGGGGCCAAGCCCGCGTGATCGAGAACGACCCGGAGTTGATCGCGCGTCTGTTCCCGGAAGACTATCGGGCGCGCCCAGAGGCCGCGATCCTGTTCACCGTCGAGGCGTGGGACGCGAATTGCCCTCAACACATCCCGCAAATGCTGTTCGTCGAGGATGTCGCCGCCGCCATCGGCGTGCTCGAGGAGCGCATTGCCGCGCTCGAAGCTGAGAACGCCCAGCTTCGTGCGGCCATCGCTTAGCCGCAGCACACGAAATTGTGTTTTCTCCGGACACGGAACTGCCCGCTCTTTCCGGCATTATTCCCTATGAGCGGCGTTGGGCCGGCAGGATTAACCGCCGGTCTCCCCGTCCTGTGAAACAAGGAGATTTTGTCATGAGAGCACCCATGGCGGCTATGGCCGCTTTGGCGGGCGGTCTGCTTTTCCTGCCCGCCGTTCAAGGACCGGCGTCGTCGGCGCCGATCGATCTGAAGACCCTCGGCAGCGCGTCCGGCTCCGTGATCCTCGTCGGCCAGGTGGCGGCGGAGGCGGCGGGGGTGGCGGCGGCGGATTAGCGGCGGCGGGGGCGGCGGATTTGGCGGCGGCGGAGGCGGCCATATCGGCGGCGGCGGCGGCGGATTTGGCGGCGGCGGAGGCGCCCACTATGGCGGCGGCCATATCGGTGGCGGTCCCGGCCTCTCCGGCGGCGGCGGCCGCAGCATCGCCAGAGGCGGCGGAGGTCCGAGCCTAGGCGGCGGCCCGCGCAGCGCTCGCGCTTTCGCGGACAATGGCCCCGGGCCCCGGTCGTATGCTGGCCGCGATTTCAGTCGCTCTGGGCCGAAAGGCAATCGCGACGTCAATCGTCAAGCCTTCAATCGCGACCGCGGCCATGACCACGGCGACCGTAATCGGCCCGATCATCGCCGCTATGCTGAGCGCGACCATGATCGCGGGCACGACTTCGACCACCGCGGACGTCATCGGGTCTTCAGGAACGGCGTCTGGGTCTGGGTCTACGGTCCCGACTACTACGCCTATGGCGACAACTGCTATTGGCTCCGCCAGCAGGCCTATGCCACCGGCAGCCCCTATTGGTGGTCGCGCTACAACGCGTGCATCTCTTACTACTAGCCTGCACTACATAGCCTGACGTCGAGAGGGCCTCCGCGATCCCGCGGGGGCCTCTCTTATGTCGCTCCACGAAACCCGGTGGCCAGCACATAGACCTCCGGCGACTCAGGGCGGCTCGCTTTCGGCTTGACGTGTTGCACCTTGGCGAAGGAGCGCTTGAGCCGCGCGACCAGCTCGCCGCCCGCTCCCCCTGAAACACCTTGGCGAGGAATGTTCCGCCGGGCTTGAGCACGTCCTCGGCGAGGTCAAGCGCGGCCTCGACCAGCGCGATCACGCGGAGATGGTCGGTGGCGCGATGCCCGGTGGCAGGCGAAGCCATATCGGAGAGCACGACATCGGCGTGCCCGCCCTTCAGCCGCAGCGCGGATCGCAGCGACGGCGTTCTCCGCACTCACATCAAGCGCCAGCGCCTCGACGCCCGGCAGCGGCTCGATGGCGGCAAGGTCGACGGCGAGCACCTGGCCCCTCCCCTCGGCCGAGCCGACGCGCTCCGCTGCGATCTGGCTCCAGCCTCCCGGCGCCGCGCCCAAATCGACGACCGTCATCCCTGGCTTGAGCAAGCGGTACTTGTCGTCAATCTCGATGAGCTTGAACGCGGCGCGCGAGCGATAGCCCCGCCGCTTCGCCTCCTCGACGTAAGGATCGTTAAGCTGGCGCTGCAGCCAGCGGGTCGAGGCTGTCTTGCGGCCCTTCGCCGTGCGCAGCTTGACCGCGAGCTTGCGGCTGCCGCCCCGCTGCTCCACGCCGCCGCCTTTGCCTTGCCTTACCATTAGTTAATGAGAGCCCGCCAGCCCAAGCCCTTGACCCTATGGGGCTCCGAGCCCCATGTCCGACTTAATGTCCCTCTAACACCTGCCACATGCCTCGCTACTTCGTCACCCTCATCGTCGCGGTCGCTCTCTTCATGGAGAACATGGACTCGACGGTGATCGCGACGTCGCTGCCGGCCATCGCCCGCGATCTCGGCGAGGACCCGATCGCACTCAAGCTTGCGCTCACCTCCTACCTCCTGTCGCTCGCGGTGTTCATTCCCTTGAGCGGCTGGATGGCCGACCGCTTCGGCGCCCGCATCGTGTTCCGGGCCGCGATCGTCGTCTTCACCCTCGGCTCGGCGGCGTGCGGCTTCGCTCATTCGCTGCTCGACTTCGTGCTGTTCCGCATCATCCAGGGTATGGGCGGCGCCATGATGGTGCCGGTCGGGCAGGCTTGTCATCCTGCGCACCGTGCCGAAGGCTGAGCTTATATCGGCACTCGCCTGGCTCACCATCCCGGCGCTGCTCGGCCCGGTGATCGGTCCGCCGCTCGGCGGCTTCATCACCACCTACGTCTCCTGGCGCTGGATCTTCTGGATCAACATCCCCATGGGCATCCTCGGCGTGATCCTCGCCACCTATTACGTCGCCAACATCCGCGAGCATGGGCTTCCGCCGCTCGACATCAAGGGCTTCATTCTCTCCGGCATCGGGCTCGCGGGACTTGCCTTCGGCTTCACCACCATCGGCCAGGGACTCTTGCCGATGCAGATGGTGATCGCGCTGCTCACCGTCGGCGTCATCGGCTGCTGGCTTTACGTTCTTCACGCGCGCAAGGCCCCTGCCCCGCTGATCGATTTGAGCCTGCTCAAGGTGAAGACCTTCTACGCGAGCGTGGTGGGCGGTTTCATCTTCCGCCTCGGCATCGGGGCGACGCCCTTTCTGCTGCCGCTGCTTCTCCAGCTCGGCTTCGGCCTTTCGCCCTTCCAGTCCGGCCTCCTGACCTTCGCCAGCGCCGTCGGCGCCATGGCCATGAAGGCCACGGCGGCGCCGATCCTGCGCCGCTTCGGGTTCAAGTCCGTGCTCGTGATCAACGCTGTGGTGAGTGGCCTGTTCATCATGGCGACGGCCCTGTTCACGCCCGTCACGCCGCATGCCGTCATCTTCGCCGTGCTCGTGGTCGGCGGCTTCTTCAAGTCGCTGCAATTCACCAGCATCAATTCGCTCGCTTATGCCGATATCGAGCCGCGGGCGATGAGCCGGGCCACGAGCTTTGCCAGCGTGGCCCAGCAGCTTTCGCTCTCGGCCGGCGTCGCCGTCGGTGCCCTCGTGCTCGAGTTTCAGCGCCACGGGCGTCCCGACATGGCCGTGCAATCGAGCGATTTCGCCACCGCCTTTATCGTCGTCGGCGCGATCTCCGCCGCGTCAGCCTTGATCTTCATGATGATGCCGAAATCCGCCGGCGCCAGTCTGTCCGCGCCGGCGCGTCCGCTCGCCGCCGCGCGGGAACCGGCGGCCATCGCCGAAGCCCGTGCGGATGTTTAGCTGCCGCCTGAAGCGGCGTGGGGCCAGCGATGATGGCGGTGACGCGGTGCGCCGCCGTGCCCATCCTCGGCCATCAGCGTAGCGAGAATGCCCTCACGCAAACCTCGATCGGCAACGCGCAAGCGCTGGCATGGCCACACTCTGAGCAGCGCCTCGAGGATGGCGCAGCCGGCGAGCACGAGATCGGCGCGCTCCTGGCCGATGCAAGGCTGAGCCACGCGCTGGGCATAACTCATGTCGATGAGGGCATCCGATACTTGCCGCGCATCGGGAGCGCTGAGCCAGCAGCCATCGACGCGGCTGCGGTCGTAAGCCGGGAGGCCGAGGTGAATTCCGGCGATGGTGGTGACCGTTCCCGAGGTGCCGAGGAAATGCGCGCAGCCGTTGGAAATGCGGTCACGGAAGCGGTGGGCGCCTTCGAAATCGGTCAGCGCCCCCATCACGTCGGCGACCATGGCCTCGTAGTTCTCGCGGCCGACCTCGCGCCCGCCGTGACGCTCGGCGAGATTGACCACGCCGATGGGCAAGGACGTCCAGCCGGCGATGCAGCCTTGCACTTCGAGGCGGTCGTAGATCGAGCGGCGCCAGGGGCGGTCGAGCCGCGTGAGGTCGAGCCAGATCAGTTCCGAGCTGCCACCGCCGATATCGAACACGAGCGCCCAGTCGCAATTGCGGTCGATCAGCGACGCACAGCCGGAGACAGCGAGCTTCGCCTCGGTCTCGCGGCTCACGATCTCGATGGCAAGTCCTGTGTCGCGGCGCACCCGGTCGATAAAGTCGCCGCTGTTCAAGGCGATCCTGCACGCCTCGGTGGCGATCAGACGCGAGCGCGACACGTTTCGCCGCCGCATCTTGTCGGAGCAGATCTTGAGCGCATCGATGGTGCGGCTCATGGCGATTTCGGACAGATATCCCGAACGCAGCACGCCCTCGCCCAAGCGGATGATGCGTGAAAAAGCGTCGATGACGAGAAAGCCGCGGCGTGAGGGTCGGGCGACCAGCAGCCGGCAATTGTTGGTGCCGAGGTCAAGGGCGCCGTAAACCGGAATTGCCGCGCGCCGGGCGCGCACCCCCGCATCGCTCTTGCCCTGGGCTGCCCCAAATAGGCCCTGTGCCGGCGCGTCAAACAGCGCTTGGGCCACGACTGGTGCCGGGCCGCCGCCTTCCCCGCAGTCGTTGGTCTCGCTCCGCACGGCTTTCACGTCCGGCGGAACTATGGCAGCCGCGCGGGCATTGCCGCTCGGCCCAGTCACGATGTTCAACCCTTGTGTCCGCGGCACCCGCCTACTTCAGGCTCCCACATGCTTGGCCGCGGCGATGGTTCGATAACGCCACTGTAGCAAGGTCTTAGGACAGGTAAAGCAGGATATTCGGTATTGCTCCCGCCCGCTTGATTCCACCGGCCAAAATCCTGAAGCCTCGATTTCAAGCCGTTCGCGGCCATCACAATGTCGCCTTGCTCGCCTCGTAGCTCAGGCTCGGTAGCGGGGCGCGGCTCCCACTCCCGAACCTCAAGACGCCAAGTGTAGACTTGCGTGAACACGTGAGCAGCCAAGCATCCAACCCGGAGGAACATCATGGGGTATGACGAACTGAATTCGAGACGCTTCCGTCCCTTTGCCATTGTTGCGGTTTTACTCGGCCTCGGGCTGGGACTTGCTATGCCTGTCGCGGCTGCCGTCCCAAGCGACACGACCTCGCGCTTCCAAGCAGGCCCTGCCGAGCCAGGCGGCGAAGACCGACGGCGTGATCGTCGTTGCCGGCAAGGACAAGAATTGGCACAACAATAAGAATTGGAACAACAACAAGAACTGGAACAACAAAAAGGTCGTCGTGGTCCGGCCGTATCGGAAATGGAACAAGCGGCCCTACTACGGCACCGTCATCGGCGGCGTGGCGCTTGGAACCATTCTCGGTGCAGCCGCCTATTCGGCCGTGGCGCCGGCGCCAAACACGTGCTGGTACTGGGCGGACCCGTCGCAGACCAGAGGCTATTGGGACTATTGCCAATAGGCTGCTACGTTGGCGCCGCAGCGCCTGTAGCTCAACGGATAGAGCACCAGACTTCGAATCTGGGGGTTGCAGGTTCGAGCCCTGCCGGGCGCGCCATCCTGCAACAGGCCGATCCGCGCAACGCTTTCCGCGCGGGCGGAGCCGAGCCTTGCATTTGCGAAGGGCGGCGAGCGCCAGTCTCGCCGCCCTCCGTCGTTTCGTAAGAGACTACATTCCCTTCGAGCATGTCTTGGTGGTTTGATCCCAATGCATGCCGGCCTTTTGGCAGGCGGCCTGGGTTTTTGGCGCGGCAAACGCCGGCGCGCTGAAGGCCATCGCGAGGGCCAAGGCAAGCATGGAAACGAGCGTCTTCATCGTGTTTTCCTCCTGTTAGGCTACTCCAGGACGGATCAACGATCTCGCGGCCGCTTTTGGTCGGCGGGTGCTTCCCAATGTCGCGATTGCCCCAGCGGATGCCCAAAAAAAGAAAGGGGCCGGAGGGTTAGCTCCGGCCCAAGCTTTAGCGGCTTGCGGCTTGGGGGGCCGAGGGATAGGCCGCCATCAGCTGGTGATGAGTGCCGGCATAGCTGCTTGCCGGGCTGTAAGGATACGGGGGGCACTCCTCGCAGCGCACTCACCATCAGTAAGAAACAATTTACCATAAACCTGGGGGGCCGGGTGCAACTCCGTTAAGGCATGGTTAACGGCGCGCTCGCGGCGGTGGAATGTTGGGCGTGCATGCCGGGCTCAAGGCCGCTCAGCACGCCTGCGGCGAGCACAACCATGAGCCCAAGCACGGTCTCCCCCGCGATGGTGCGCAGGAGCGACCGTCTCGCCGGCTGTGCGTCCTCGCATTCCATCGCCGGGGTGAGGCGAAAGCGGTTGACGCGCCGCAAGCCCGAGCAGCGCGGCAAAGAGCGCCGCCTTGAGGAGAAGCACATAGCCATAGGCCGTGCCGGTGAGGCCAGCCACGCCGCCGCCGAGTACCCAACCCTGGAGGGAGGCGGTTCCAGCGATGGCAACGACGCAAAGCGTGGCGAGCTTCGAGAAGCGTCTCAGCCCTTCGGCTGCTTGTTTTGGCGGGGCATCGCGGACCAGGATCGTGAGCGGCAACAGACCGCCGAGCCAGGCACCGCCGGCCAAGAGATGCAGTCCTTCCGCATAGAGCAAGAGGCTCGGGCCATGCTCCATGGCGAAGGCGTGGCTATGCCCGGCCTGAAGTAGAAGCGCGAGCCCCGCCAGCCCCACCGGCGCAAAGCGCCATCGCTGCGGCCACGCCGCAAGGAGCAAGAGCGCCGCGAGCACCGACAGCGCCTGGACGGTGAGATCATGGCCGAAGCTCGTTTCGAGCAGCACGGCTGGGATTGCCGCGGCGACGTCGGTCGCATTTGCCGCGTCGGACATGTCGGCTGTTTCGAGCACGAGCCAGCCAAATAGCGCGACAAGTGCCGCAGCGAGGCTCACCCGGACGAGGCGCAAGCAGCGTCCCTCGATCGAAGCGGCGTCACCGGCGCCCGCGAGCTTCAGCCCCTGCGGAGCAACGAGCCGGATGAACAACGACCCGCCGAACGCCGAAAACAGCGCGGCAACGAACGTCCCCCGCGCCAACAGCAGCAGCAGGTTTGTGTCCCCGACCTCAAACATGTCCGCGCCGTCCGTGGGCACGACGGATCGTCAATGATGCTCGTGCTCGTCAGGCGTTGGGCTGCCTGCGCCAATCCCTTCAACCTCGAATGTCACGTCGACAGTTCCGGCCTTCTCGAAAGTGAGAGTCCCTGAGAACTCCTCGCCCTCCTGCAAAGGCTTCTTCAAGTCGGTGAACATGAGGTGGTAGGAGTTGGGCTCAAGCTTGACCGAGGCGTCCGCCGGCACGGGCAATCCATCCTTGAGCTCGCGCATCTCCATCACGCCATCCTTCATGCTCATTTGATGTATCCCGGTGTGGCCGGCAATCTCGGCCGTCGCCGAGACGAGCCGATCGGGCTCGGTGCCGTCGTTGTCGATGGTGAGATAGCCGGCGGCGACTTGCGCTCCGCCGGGGGTCGCCCGCGACCAGGGATGCTCGACCGTGATCGAGCCCGTCTTGAACTCATGCGCAAAGCCGGGGCCGATCGAAAGGATCGTCGCAAATCGCAACGGCACAGGCTGTGAGCCGGGACATCATCCTCCTCCTTGAACCTCATGACAATCGCAACGTGACCGCGCGACGCGCGGCCCGTTGCGTCACTTCCCGACCTGGAAGCTGAAGCTTCCTTGGGTCTTGTGCGTGTCGACCGAGAGCGCGTGCCAGGTCACGCTGTAGCGGCCAGGGCGCAAGCCGCCGACGCTGAGCCGCATCACGTTGCCGCTCACGCTCGATCCGCGGTCGACGCGCGCCCCGCCTGGGCCATGCACCTCTCCACCGCTGAACTTTGGTTCGAGCCTCTCGGTGAAATAAAGCGTGACCGCCCCAGGCGAACTGGCGACGGTGCTGCCCACCGCCGGGCTTGCGTGGTCAAGGCGGGCGTGGGCCTGCGCCACCGTCGAACAGCCGAGCATGGTCAGCACAAGCAATGCGAGTTTGAGATTGCGCATGTCAGTACCCTGCTCCTTCCGCCGCCGAGGTCGGTCCGAACAGCGGCTTGCCGATTGAATGAGGAAAGATGTCATCGAGATAGAGGTGCAATTGTCCCATGACGCCGACATTGTCGCCGCTTGCCCGGTTGACCGGAACGATCGCTTCGACCGCGAACTGGAATTTATCGGCGACGTAGATCGCGCCGGGATTGATCGTGCCGGTGGTGCGTTCCTCACCGCTGAAATTGGAGGTCTCCGTCGACAGATTCCATTCGACGATGGGGATGAGGTGGTTGATGAACTCCGGCAGCCCAAAATCCCGCACGCTCGATTTCAGATATGGCATGCTGTATTGCAGCGTGCCGCCCCAATTGAAGGCGCGCGGAACCGGCGCGGCGAACAGCAACCCTGTCTCCTCGTCTTCTTCGTTCACCGAAGATTTCGTCGGAATCGCGTAGCCGAGCTGCGCCGTGACCGCGAACGGTTTCAGGAGGCTCATCGACTCCGGCATAAAGCCGAAGCCCTGGCCGATGAAAAAGGTCGGCACCAGCGTGGTGAAAGGTTCGGCGTCAATGGCCTTGCTGCCGGTCCCTCCCCAATCGACGTCGAGCGATATCGACATGGCGCGTTCCGCCCCGGCATTCCTGACGAACTGATATTTGAAGCTCGTCCCGAGATTGTCGAAGCCTTGGGCGCTGCCTTCATGGGGAATGTCGAGATGGATCCATGCCTCCTCGAAGGACACGCCGAAATTCTCGGTGATCGTCTTGGAATATTCGCCGGAAATGTCGAGCTCCCGCGCCGAAGGATCGTCGCCGTTCTTGAACCCGGCGATGGTCGGCATCGACAATTCGTCGGCGACGCAAGGGTCGTCGACATTGAGCGTCGCCGGAAAGAAGCGATTGCCCACGATGCAATGGGCGCTTGCCGGCGTGTAGCATCCGAGGCCGAGCAGCAGCGCGAGCGCCGCTCGACTTGCGATACCGTGGCAGGAGAGCGTTCTGACGCGACTCCTGAATGTTCGTATGGTTATGCGTTGTTGCATGGTTCCCCCCACGCTCCCCTGATCAGTCTGCAATGCTTCCGATCGGCGCCGTAACGCCCGCGACGATCGTCAGCCGATGCACCACACGCGCCCCAACAAGACTTGGTGGCGGCGCAGCGCGTTTCGAACAGTCGAGACTAGGCGAGGATGGTGGGAGGGCCGCGGCTCTGGGGTGCGCGCAAGCTCACGCCTGCAAGCCCCTCGCTGGTTAGGTGCGGAGCCGGAGCCCTGATCGCGACCCTGACGATGCTGATCGTATGGGCTGGAGCGATGGCGAATTGGAAAGCGGCAAAGCCCTGGCAGAATGGGCAATGCTTTTGGGGTGTGTCCGGCGCCTTGCGTGCCGGGTCGTTCGTGGCCTGATCGGCGGTTCCCGACGCCTCATGACAAGGGGCTTGGCTCGCGCCCGCAAGCGCTTCGCCGAGAAGCGTCGCGGTCGCTTGGGAAACCACGTGGAGGGGGACGAGAGCCGCATAAAATACCGTGCCGACGAGCGCTAGCGCCCCGGCAATGCGGCGGTATCGGTCGAGGACCCCCATCCCCATAATAATAAGCCTAGCCCGGGGCAGAGTCCCGGCTCAAGCCGTACTTTCGTCGCAATGAAAGCCCGCCAGGCACCGAGAAGACCCCGCTCGGCCAAGAACCTTGCCAAGTTCCGGACCCTGCGGCTAGAACAACACCTCCTGCAAGGAGCGGCTCGCGGGACAAGCCCGCGAGCTTGTAAATCGCATCTCCTTGCTCGATATGGTGAAGCAACTGGGGGATCGTCTAACGGTAGGACAGCGGACTCTGACTCCGCCAGTCTTGGTTCGAATCCAAGTCCCCCAGCCAGAGTTTTGAGTTATGTTGGAGGGGTGCGGAAGATAATGGGTCGGATAGAGAGGAAGAAGGGGTGAGGTGGGATTGTGGTGCCCAGGGAGGGTAGGTGGAGTGTGGAAGGTGAGGAGAGGGTTGCAGTTGATGAGAGAAGTGGGTAGGTTCGGAAAGATATAGGGCGAGGCGTGGGTGCGTGAGCAGGTTGAGGGGGGACGGAGATGATGACGACATTAGATGTGCAGAGAATATGAGTGCGTATAGGTGAAGGGAGCAAGATGTGTGCTGGTCAAGGAGAGAGAGAGGTAAGTGTAGATGGTGGGGCCGAAGAAGGGGTGGCGAGGTAATTTGAGCGTGAGCAGATAAAGGGGCGTGTATGGGTGGTTAGGGATGAAGAAGAGGAGGAGGATGAATGTATAGTGGTTGGGAAAGAGAGAGGAGAGGATGATGAATGGGGTGTGGGGTGGGAGTTGTGTGTTTGATTAGGTTGGGAGTGGGGAGGAGTGGTTGTGTTTGAATTAAGTATATGAGGAGTATTGGGAGATAGGGGTAGGGATTATATGAGGTATGAGGTATGTGGTTATATAAGGGGGGTTATTTTAGGTATATAATAAGTAATGGGTGTGTTTAAGGGGTTTGTGATGAGTTTATGTTTGAGTTTGAATGTGTTGTTGTTTATTTATTAGTATAGTGATGTGTGTGGTTATGTGTTAGGGAAGTGAGTTGATTTGATGGGATGTGGTATGATGGTATTTTTATGTTTTAGTTTATAGGATGGTGAAGTGAGTAGGGTGGTGTTTTGGGGGTTTGAAATTGTGTGTTTTTTGTTTTTATGGGTTTGTGTTTTTATTGGATTTTTTATTTTATTTTCTTGTATAAGTTAGTTATTTTATTTAAAGTGGGAGTGGTATTTTTTTGTTGTTGGGTGGTATATTTTTAAGCTTTAGTGATTTAGTATGTATAATTTATGTTTAGTTTTGTGTGTTTATATTATGGGGTGAGGGTAGGGGTGAATTAGTGTGTTGGATATAGTTAGATTAGTTAAAATAGGGTATGGGGTAGGTGTTGGGTTGTGAATATGGGGGGAATTGAGTTGGTTAATAAGGAGGGAATTTAGTTTGGTGTGGGTATTATAAAGGTATATTGTGGGTAATAGGGTTAGGTATTGGTGTGGGATTTATTTATGAGTTTGTTTAATGTTTTTTTGAATGTGGGGGGTTGTATGGGATTATTAATTAAAGGGTTGGGTAGAGGGATTTGTTGAGATTTGGGTTAAGTGATTTATATGTTTGTATAGATTTGTGGTGTAGGGGTTTGTAGTTATTGAGATAGTTGAGTTGTAAGTTTGTTATTATGTAAGGATATTGCGTTTTGGGGTGATATTGTGTAGTTTATGTGAGAGAGAGATAATAGGTTGTTTGTTGAGAGGTTTTTTTTGTATGTTTTATGTTTATGTTTGTGTTTAGAGTTGTTGTTAGTTTGTATATTGCTGGTTTTTTATATTGAGTATGGTATTAGAATTGAATAGGATGTAGTGGGTGTGTTGGTGAAAAAGTGGGTGTGGATGTAGGAATGATGAGATGTGAGAGTTTAAGTATATTATGTTGGAGAGTTGTATGGTAGATGCGAGTAAAATTGATGGGTGATTTAATAATGATGGTTTTGTGTGTTGGTAGTAGTGTTGTAGTATGTTGTAAAGTTGGGTGTTTGTGATATGGTGGTATGCTTATGGTTTGTGTATATTGTTAATGATAGTGAAGTTGATGTTTGTGTAGGTTTGATGGTTGTTTGTTGATGTTTATGTTATTTTGTTAGTTTGATATTTGTGGTTTGAGGTTGAATATAGGTAATGTTGGGTGTAATGTTTTGTTATTTTTTTTTTTTTGTTTATTATTATGTTATAAGAGTATTTGAATTAGTTATTTAATGTTGTTAGGTATGGATAGTGGAAGTGGTGGATTGTGTTGATGTGTGGTTTTGATGTAAAGTGGATATGTTTTATGGTTGTAGTGAGTAATTATTAGAGAGAAAATGAGAGAAGATGGTTTTATGAATTGTGTGGAAGGATGGTTATGGGAGTGTGGGTTGGGTGATATTTATAGGATTAGTGAGTTTATGTGTTTGCTGGTAGTTTTAAGGAGAGAAAGAGGAATGTAGTGTGTTATTGGGTTTTGTTGATTTGGATATATAGAGTTAGTTAAGAGTTGGGGTTGATTTGGTTTTGGTATATAGTTGAAGTGGTGTTGGTATGTGGTGATGATGTGTTAGGTGAATTTTAGTTGAATGTGGAATTGGTTATGGTTGTGGGATTGAAGGTGAGGAAAATGTTAGCTTACTGTTTATAAGTTAAGTGTTGATGCTAGTGAAGGTTTAATTATGATATGTTTTAAATAATATAGAGGAGATGATAATGTTCAGTTTATATGGTGTAGGTTTAAAATGTATTAAGTGGTGTTGATGTTTTGATTGATGGAATATTAATTTGCTGAGTATGAGAAAATTAGTTTGAGTGTTAGTGGGATTGTTTGAGTGTTTGTTTCTAACTTTGTGTATTGTATAATAGAGTTGGTGAGGGTTATTAGTTTTGGTTAAAGTTTTTTGAGGTTGGATTAGATTTTAGTGGGATAGGGGTGTGGTTTTGAGGATTTGTTAAATTGTCTTAATGTATTTAATGTATAGAGTGTGTTATGTGTAGATGATGGGGATTTTGAGAGGATATATTAGGTTTTTACTTATATTTTTTGTCTCTAATTCTAAGTGTTAATGAAGTTTAAGGATTTGTGTGAGTTCGTATGTTGTGTAGTGTGGTGGTTTTTGATTGCGAAATAGAATGTGGTTTTTGGAGGGAAGTAGATATTTTGGGTGCTTATTATGTCGCTCTGACTTTAAAGTGGATTTTGTAATGTTACTTGTAGTTATTTACTTGCTTGTCTCTCATCTGCATTATCATGGAGTATTACGTGAGGGTATATAGGTCACTTAACTATCTGGTTGATTTGCTTCGGTTACTTGGTAGGCTGGCTGAGGTGTGACGTAGGTGACTATATTATTCTTCTTCTTGAGAGTGAGTGCGGTTGTGGTAGAGAGAAGGTTTGTTATTGGTTTGTTATTGTTTGAAGCTTGTCTCTACTACGTCAGAAATTAAAGTGGGATTATGTTGCATATATCTCAGATTTCACTGGATTATGACGGTTTGAGTGGATTACTGCTTCTGAGAAGGTGTTTATTTCGGGTGTCTTCTCGCGATGCTCCTCCACAGTCGGATAGCAAACGTAAGGTGAGATGGCTGACAGCTTCGAGAGAGTGTTCAGAATGTAATTGGATCACGTGGTATGTTTCATAAATTAAGAATTGTGAATTTTTGATATTTAAAATAATGTGAAATATTTTTTTTATGTTTATTAAGTAAATGTGTAGAATATAATAAGTAATATAAGAGAGAATATGTATTATAATTTATTTTTATTGTTGATATATAGTTGTATAGAGTAATAAAGTTGTGTTAAGTTGTTTGAATTTGTTAATATTATTGTTGATATTGAGATTTGTATAAGAGTATATAATGTTATTTGATATAGAGTAAATGATAGTTTTATAATTATATTTTAATGATGTGAGATTAGATTGTAGAGTAGAGATTTGTAATTGTATTAAATAGTGATATAATTTAAGTAATATAATTATAGTATGTTTTTTAATGATATTAAGTTAATTGATTTGTTGTTATTTTAGTAAAAATTTTTTATGATGATGAATTTTATTGTTATGTATTAAATAAAAAGTATAATTATTTTGTATGTTATGTAAATTTTTTATATGATTAGAAATGTATATGTAAATATAATAAAGATATGTTATAGATGTAATGTTTGTTTTTTTATGTTATATAAATAATAAATAGTGAATATGATGTGTTATTAATGATGTTTTTTATGTGTTTGTGTTTTGTGTATTTTTTAAGTATTATTATGTTATTTTATTATATTTGTAATTTTTATTTTTAGTTGTGTTATTATGTATTTTTTATTTTTTGATATTATTTATATATAATGAGATTAAGTGTTATATATTTATTTATATTTAATTTGTATTTATTTATGTTTATATTTTTTTTATTATTTATTTTTTTTTTTATTATTTTTATTTTTATGTTTTTTTTATTATTTTTTTTTTTTATTTTTTTTTTTATTATTTTTTTTTATTTTTTTTATTATAATATAAATATTTTAATTATTTAATAATATTAATATTATTATTATATTTTTTTTTATTTATTTTTTTTATTTATAATTTATATTTAAATTTAAATTTTTATTTTTTTTTTAATTTTTTTTATTTTTTAAAATTTTATATATTTTTTATTTTTTATTTTTTTTTTTAATTATTTTATTTATTATATTTATTTTATAATATTTAATTAATATATAATAATTAAATTAAAAAAAATAAAAAAAAAAAAAAAAAAAAAAAAAAAAAAAAAAAAAAAAAAAAAAAAAAAAAAAAAAAAAAAATACCGCCGATCCCAGCCTTCGTCGATCGCTGCAACTAGCTCACATGCAAAATTCAGCGCGCGGCGCAAAATGTGGCGCGAGAGAGGCTTAGTGTCTTCGCCTCGCGTGCCGACGGCGATCACGCGTCAAGAAGTACCGAGTTCGAGGCGCTTAACCCATAGAGTTGAGAACTCGGTTTGCGAGGCGCGAAGTCTTCTTTCGCGCCGCGCTTGCAAAGTGTCTCGCCAAGGTCTTACCCTTCACAATTGGCAGCCCGGCCTTGCGCGCAGGAAGCGTGCCGGCTCGGGTCGTCCAGCCCCTGCTAACCTTCTGCGTAACCCCAAGAGGCCAGTACCATGACCGAAAGTTCAAAAGCTGCCGCCGAGAAGTCGCGCGACACGTATCGCAAGGCCGCTGCTCAATTCGAGGACTTAGCCGGCGACGGTCAAGTGCCGGAGGCAATGCGCGCTTTGGCCGAGAAGAACATCGCTCAAACGCGAGAGATCTATGAGCGCTCCAAGGACGCGCTCGACACGGTTCTCGAGAGCTGGGAGAGATCGTTCGACGCCGTCGGTCAGGGCGCCGTCGCGCTCAACCGTAAGGTCATCGACATTGCTCAGCGCAACATCAACTCCGGCTTCGACCTCGCGAAGAGATTGGCGGCGGCAAAGAACCTTGCCGAAGCCATGGAGCTGCAGGCGACCTACTGGCGCAACCAGATCAGTGCCTTGCAATCGCAAGCCGAAGAGATGCGCACGCTGTCGTCAAAGGTGACCACCGACGCGGCCGAACCGATCAAGGCACAGATGACGCGCGGCTTGGATTGAGCGACGCCGCCGGCCCGCGCGTTTGGTGTCTGTGAGGTTGCCTTAGGTGACTCCGTCTTAAGCCGCGCTCTCAGCGGAATTTGCGGCGACGATCGGTTGTGGCCGCAACTCCACTCTCTCGAAGCCCCCGGGATGCCTCTTCCCGGGGCTTCTTCTTGTCCCTTTTCCCTCACCCGACCGGCCGGTTTGACAAACCGGCCTTCTCGTGAAACAGGCATTGACCGTTTTCCGCGAGGCGTGCGCCTCGCATGTCACGTCTTTGGATCGGCACATGCTTTTGAACACGCGCCGCAGAATGCTCGGACTGCTCGCCGCCGCGATTGGCGCGCCACGCCTCATTCAATTTACCCCTTCAGCCTTCGCGGCAGAGACCGGGGAAAAGCCGGCGTCCAAGAAGTCCGAGTGTTTCGCGCTTCAGGCCTTCGGCGACTGGAAGGGGACGGCGACCAACAAGCAAGCCGGCGCCCGCATCGGCCAGCTGACCTTTTCCAATCCCGACGCTTGCGATCTCCGCGCCGAGATTCAGGTTGCGGCGAGCTACGACGCCAAGCTCGTGGTCTTCGGCGATCCTGACGGCACACCGATCACCAAGGACTTCCTCGTCAAGCCCGACAATCGCATCATCGCCAAGAACGAGAACGGCACCACCGCCGTCGATGAGCCGCTCTGCGGCGTGTGCACCGACATCCGGGACGACAAAGTGAGCATCGTCCTGCCGCTGTCGACCGGAGCGCTGTTCCGCTCGGCCAAGTCGGTGGACATGGCGGTGAAGCTCGGCGACGCCGAGGAGTGCAACTTCACGCTCAACTGCGAAGATTTGCGCAAGGCGCTTGACTGGGCCGTGCAACGCAAGGACGAGCTGGCGAAATCTTTCGACGAAGACAAATGCACGCCGCCGGCCCAAGGCTGCTTTCTCACCACTGCCTGTTGCGAGGTGCTGGGCTTGAGCGACGATTGCTTCGAGCTCCGCACGCTTCGCCGCTATCGCGACCGCGTGCTCGTTGCCATTGCCCGGCGGCGAGGCTGCGCTTGCCGCTTATTATCTTGTGGCGCCGTCGATATTGGAGCGGCTTCCGCAAGAGAAGCGCATGGCCCTGCTCTTGTCGGTCTATGTGCGCTTCCTCCTGCCGAGCGCGCTCGCTGCACGGCTCGGCATGAACCGTCTCGCTTATTCTCTTTATGCGCGCATGATGGACGAGCTTTCGCGCAGCGACTGAGCTTTGCCAACCGACCGATAGGCTCCCCTTACGCGTCGCGCGTCCTGTCACCTCGCCGACACATGTCAAGCCCCAAGCCTCGGCTTCGCCGCAATCAGGACGAAGTGGCGCCCCAGTCGCCGGGTACGCTCATGTTTAACAAAAAGTGAACGTTTTGCCCCGAACGGGGTTGAGACACGGGAAGAATGCCGACAGGAGTTTTGGCTGCCGGCCTTCGAGATGCAGGGGGGTGTCGATTTCATGCGTTGCCCGTCCACATGCTCGACGGTTGAGGCGCCCGGCGGTCAAGCCGCTACGGTTCCTGCCGCGAAGAGGGACGGGTGTTATGGCGGCGCGCATTTTGCGTATCCGACTGCCGTTGGTTTTTGCCGCAATTATCGGCATGGTCGCCTCTGGCGACGCGACACTGGGAACCGGCAAAGACCTGGACCCCAATTCAAACGCAGACTGGCTCGGTGTGATCGCGGGCGACGAGGCCGGATCGGAAATCGAGCTTGCTGCCGAGATGGCTGAGCTCTTCGCCTCTCACGCTTCCATCCGCATCGTCCCGGTACCGGGCGACAGCGGGGCGAAGAACATTTCACGGCTCTTGCATGACCCGCACATCGATGCGGGTTTTGTTTCGACCGACGTCCTCGCCGATGCGAAGACGCAAAGCTCCGCTCCGAACCTCGCCGAGAGCCTTCAGGTGGTGGCGCGACTCTGCCCGCAAGAGGTGCATATCGTCGCGCGGTCCGGCATCGACAGCCTCGCCGATCTCGCCGGCAAGAAGGTGAATCTCGGCCCTGACGGCGGAAGCTCGGCGGTCACCGCAACGATCCTGTTCCGGGCCCTGAATATCGAGGTCGAGCCGGTTGCCCTCGACGGCCGCACGGCCATCGAGCAACTGACGCAAGGCGCGATTGCCGCGAGCGTATTCGTCGGCGCCAAGCCGATGCCCCTGATCGCCGATATCCCGGCAAATCAGGGACTGCATCTTCTTCCCGTCGCCTTCGGCGCTGGCCTCGAAGCCGTCTATCTGCCGACGGGCTTCGATCATGACGACTATCCGAACCTGATCGAAATGGAGACCGAGATTCCGTCGGTCGCGACCGGCATGGTGCTGCTCGCGGCAGCGTCCAAGGACGATCCGGGCCACGCCGACCGCGTGGCGCGATTGGTCGATACGCTCTTCTCGCGCTTCGGCGAGCTCAAGAAAGACGGCCGGCATCCGAAATGGCGCGAGATCAATCTCGCCGCGAGCCTTCCGGGCTGGACCCGGAGCCCAGCGGCTGAAGCATGGTTGGCACAGCATCCGAATGAAGACGCGCGAAAAGGCACACAGGCAAAGATCGAAGCTGGCGCAGCTCAGTCAAATCTGCCGGTGGGCCAAGATCAGAGGGACGTATTGTTCAAACAGTATATCGAGTGGCAGCGCGCTAAGGGGCACTAGCGCGCTTTTTTTGTGGGAGGGGGAAGACGGGGCGCGTAACGCCGGGCGGCCAAGCCGCTCTGCGGAGTAACCATGGAGTACAAATATGACCGGTTCCGCCGCGCCCTGCAGAGCAGAGCCTGGTTTGCAACCGTTGCGTCAACCGCTCGCCCGCGACTATCTCGAGGCGGCGTCGTCCCGCGGCAATTCCCGGAGTGCGCTGGGACGCAATCCACCGCAGCACCTTTCCCTATATCGAGACGCCGCAATTTACGAGGCGCCTAGCCTCCGGAATGGCGCTGCCCCGCTCGCTCGCGGCGCGACTGCGGACCTTGGCGCCTGACGACGAAGAGCTCGGCAACTTTCTTGAGGACCTTGCGCTCGCGGTGCGCGCCGAAACCGGCAGCGGCTACGATCTCAGCGATTCAGAGGCCTTTGCCGCGGGGCTGCCGCTCGAACCAAGTCCTGCTCCGCAAGCGCATATGCAGGCGCTCGTGCACGACTTCCGCCGGCGGCAACGCCAGGCGAGCATGCTGGTCGCCGGATGTGTTGCCGCTTCGTTTGTGCTGACCGTGGTCGGAATTGCGGCATTGGTCAGTTTCACCAGGCCTGCCCCTGCCGACTTGGACCCCCTGGTCAAAAATTCGAATTCCGTGGTTTGGCACGGGTCGCAAGACGCTGCTCTGCCAAAACTCATCCTCGCCAAGGCGGCACCCTTCATCGAGCCGGCGCCGGTCGAGGAAGAGGCTTCAAGTCCACCACCCGAATCGGGGATGGGCTCGTCATCCGCAGCCAATACAGCACCGCAACTGATCATGGTGCAGGCCGGCCGCACGCTCGAGCTTGCTCCCCTGCTCACGCAGCGGCACGCGCGTTACATCCTCCTCCGCGGTCTCCCCAGCGAAGCCACGCTCTCCGCCGGCCAACGCAACCCGAGCGGTGCTTGGCTCGTGAAGGACAAGGACGCCGAGCGCGTGACCTTGTCGATCGGCGCCGCCGCGAGCGGCGACTATCCCGTTGAAGTTTACGCCCTTGGCGCCGCTAGCGCCCCCCAGGCCCGGCAGCGTTTAGTGTTCCGCGTCGCTGCCGGGCCTACCTTGGCGTCGGCCACCGGCGCTTCGGGGACGCTGTTCAACATGGCGCTGGGCACCGCTGCACCGGCTCAGCCGACTGAAGCGGCCGAGACCTCTCCGCTCATGGCGCGCGCCATGCGTTTGCTCGGCGAGGGCGACATCGCCGGCGCCAGGCTGCTGTTCATGCATCTGGCCGAGCAGGGCGAAAGCGAAGCGGCCTATGAGCTCGCGCGCACTTTCGATGCGGAAGTGCTGACGGAGCTCGGCGCGCGCGGCGTTGGTCCGGACCGGACGCGCGCCGTTGGTTGGTACGAATGGGCCTCGGAGACAGGCAGCGTGAAGGCCGCCGAGCGCTTGAAGATCCTCGCTAGTCTCTCGGACTAGCTTGAGGTGGGCCGCAGCCGCTAACCGAGGGACCAAATCGGGGGGATCGGCGGTTGCGGCCCAACTTTTTTAGATGACGTGGCGGCGCCTGAGCTCGGCAAGCAGCGCCTCGGCGAGCGCGTCTGCCGTCGTCTTGCTGGTGTTGAGGGTGAGCTCCGCGGCCTCTGGCACCTCGTAGTCTGAATCGATGCCGGTGAAGTGGCTGATCAGCCCTGCCCGCGCCTTGCGGTAGAGCCCCTTGGGATCGCGCGCCTCGCAGATCTCAAGCGGCGTATCGACAAAGACCTCGACGAACTCGCCCTCTTGGAACAGCTCGCGCGCCATCCGCCGCTCGGAGCGGAACGGCGAGATGAACGACACCAGGACGATCAGACCGGCCTCGACGAACAGCTTCGCCGTCTCGGCCACGCGGCGGATGTTCTCCACCCGGTCGGCATCGGTAAAGCCCAAGTCCTTGTTGAGCCCGTGGCGAATATTGTCGCCGTCGAGCACGTAAGTGTGGCGGCCGAGCGCGTGCAGCCGCTTCTCCAGCATGTTGGCGATGGTCGACTTGCCCGAGCCAGACAGCCCGGTGAACCACAGCACGCAAGGCGCCTGATCTTTCAGCCGCGACCGCGCCTCCTTGTCGATGGAGAGCGCCTGCCACTGGATGTTAGTGGCGCGCCGCAAGCCAAACTCGATCATCCCGGCGGCGACCGTGTTGTGGGTGAAGCGATCGATCAGGATGAAGCTTCCGGTCTCGGCGTTCTCCGCGTAAGGATCGAACACGAGCGCCTTGCCGGTGCTGAGATTGCAGGACCCGACCTCGTTCAGCTCGAGCGTCTTCCCCGCCACGTGTTCCAGATTGTCGACATTGAGCTTGTATTTGAGGCTCGAGATGGTGGCGGTCGTGGTCTGGCTGCCGCATTTCAGCGCGTAGCTGCGACCAGGCAGCATCGGCTCGTCATCGAACCAGACGATGCGCGCCGCGATCTGATCGGCGATCGCGGGAACGGCTTCCGTCCCGGAAATAACATCGCCTCGGCTGGCATCGACCTCCTCGGCAAAGGTGAGCGTGACGGCGTCGCCGCGATGGGCAATTTCGAGGTCGCCGTCGGCGGTGACGATGCGCGCGACGTGCACCCGCTTGCCGGAAGGCTGGATCACCACCTCGTCGCCAGGCTTCACCTTGCCGCTCGCTATCGTTCCGGCATATCCGCGGAAGTCGAGATGCGGCCGGTTCACCCACTGCACTGGGAAGCGGAACGGCTCCTCCTTCTCCTCGCGCGAGACATCCACCGTCTCGAGATGGCCGAGCAGCGTGGGACCGCGATACCAGTGCATATGAGGGCTGGGGACGATCACATTGTCGCCCTTGAGCGCCGACACCGGGATGCAGGTGATGGCTTCGAAGCCGAGCGGCCCGGCGAAGCTCTTGAAATCCTCGGCAATCGCATCGAAGCGCGCCTGGCTAAAGTCGACTAGGTCCATCTTGTTCACGGCAAGCGCGAGCCTGCGGATGCCGAGCAGAGAGACGATACAGGCATGCCGCCGCGTCTGGGTGAGCACGCCGGCGCGCGCGTCGACCAGGAGCACGGCGAAGTCGCAATTCGAGGCGCCGGTTGCCATGTTGCGCGTGTACTGCACATGTCCCGGCGTATCGGCGACGATGAATTTGCGGCGCGGGGTCGAGAAATAGCGGTAGGCCACGTCGATGGTGATCTTCTGTTCGCGTTCCGCCTGCAGCCCATCGACGAGCAGCGCGAGGTCCAGCGCACCATTGCCGCCGGGCCGCTTGGAATCGCGCTCGGCGCTCTTCAGCTGGTCCTCGTAGATTTGCGCCGAGTCGTAAAGCAGCCGGCCGATCAGCGTGCTCTTGCCGTCATCCACGCTGCCGCAGGTGAGAAAGCGCAACAGGCCGCGATTTTCTTCCGCCGCGAGGCGCTCTTTCAGCCGCTCCTCGGCGGCAGCGTCACGCGTCGTGTCGACAACACTCAACCGTGCCATCAGAAATACCCTTCCTGCTTCTTCTTCTCCATCGACCCGGTCTGATCGTGGTCGATGACGCGGCCCTGGCGCTCCGACGAGCGCGCTGCGACCAGTTCCTCGATGATCTCGGGCACGGTCGTGGCATTCGATTCGATGGCGCCCGACAGGGGATAACAGCCAAGCGTGCGGAAGCGCACGCGCCGCATTTCCGGCTTCTCGCCTTCATCCATGGGCAGACGATGGTCGTCGACCATGATCAGCATGCCGCCGCGCTCGATCACCGGGCGCTCGGCGGCCAAATAGAGCGGAACCACCGGAATATCTTCGAGATAGATGTAGGTCCACACATCGAGCTCGGTCCAGTTCGACAGCGGGAATACGCGCATGCTTTCCCCGGGCTTGATCTGGGTGTTGGCGAGGTGCCAGAGTTCGGGGCGCTGCCGCTTCGGGTCCCAATTATGGGCTGCGTTGCGGAAGGAGAACACCCGTTCCTTGGCGCGCGACTTCTCCTCGTCGCGCCGCGCCCCGCCGAACGCCGCATCGAAATGATGTTGCTCGAGCGCCTGCTTGAGGCTCTGGGTCTTCATGATGTCGGTGTAGAGCGCGCTGCCATGAGTGATGGGCGAGATGCCGTCGCGCACGCCCTGCTCATTGATATGCACCATGAGATCGACGCCGAGCCGCTTCGCCTCGCGGTCGCGGAAGGCGATCATCTCGCGGAACTTCCAGGTGGTATCGACATGCAGGAGTGGAAACGGCGGCTTTGCCGGATAGAACGCCTTCATGGCGAGATGCACCATGACCGAGGAGTCCTTGCCGATCGAATAGAGCATGACCGGGTGCTGGAATTCCGCCACCACCTCACGCATGATTTGGATGCTCTCCGCCTCGAGCTGGCGCAGATAGGTTGAAAGTCTATGCTTCATGCGCGTGTCGCCCCTGCCATTTTTTCGGCTTTGGCCTTAGCATCTTAGGGGCCAGAGGACAAATTCGGGCTGCCCCCCGCAGCCCCTCCCCGATCTTTGCGCAAACAGGCGCGAAATGCTAAGCCACGCCCCGATATCGAGGGAACGATAGAACCTGCCCATGAATGACGAAATTAAGGCGGCAACGCGTGAGAAGTCCGGGCAAGCGAGGCCGCCCGCGCTCGAGAACGTACGGGTCGGGATCATCGGGCTCGGCTATGTGGGCCTGCCGCTCGCGGTCTATATGGCGCGGTACTTTCCGGTGGTGGGTTTCGACGTCAAGAAAGCCCGTGTCGGCGAGCTGGCCGGCGGCCTCGACCGCACCGGCGAGGTCACCGACGAGGAATTCGCGGCCGCCCGCAATATCTCCTTCACTGCCGACATCGAGGCTTTGCGCGACTGCAATTTCTTTGTCGTCACGGTGCCAACGCCCATCGATGAGGCCAAGCGCCCCGACCTCACGGCGCTGATGAGGGCAAGCGAGACGGTCGGCCGCGTGCTCTCGCCCGGCGACGTCGTGGTCTATGAATCGACGGTCTATCCTGGCGCCACCGAAGAGGTTTGCGTGCCGATCCTGGCGAAGGCATCAGGCCTCACCTTCAACCGCGATTTCTTCGTCGGCTACTCGCCGGAGCGCATCAATCCCGGAGACCTGCAGCACCGGCTCCCCAGCATCGTCAAGGTCACCTCTGGCTCGACGCCGGAAGCCGCCGACCTCGTCGACAAGGTTTACGGCAGCGTGGTAACCGCAGGCACCCACAAAGTGAGCTCGGTCAGGGTGGCGGAAGCCGCCAAGGTCATCGAAAACATTCAGCGCGACGTGAACATCGCACTGATCAACGAGCTCGCCATGCTGTTCAAGGATCTTGGCCTCGACACCAGCGAGGTGCTTGCTGCCGCCGGCACCAAATGGAACTTCCACGCCTATCGTCCTGGCCTCGTCGGCGGCCACTGCATCGGCGTCGACCCCTATTATCTGACCCACAAGGCGCAGTCGATCGGCTTCCACCCGGAGATGATCCTGGCCGGGCGCCGCATCAATGACGGCATGGCGAGCTTCGTCGCCCGCGACATCATCAAGGCCATGCTTCACCGCAAGCTGAAGATGGACGACGCCAAGGTGCTGGTCATGGGCTTCACCTTCAAGGAGAACGTGCCCGATACGCGCAACACCAAGGTCGTCGACCTCGTGCGCGAGCTCGGCAGCTTTCTCCATGTGGTGGTGTACGATCCCGTCGCCGATCGCGAGGACGCGCTGCACGAATATGGCGTCGGCATCGTCGACAAACTGCCCGACGAGCGCTTCCAGGCGGTGGTGCTCGCCGTGAAGCATCGCGAGATCGTGGGATTGGGACGCGACCGTCTAGGCGATCTGCTCGCCCCAGGCGGGTTGATTTACGACATCACCGGCGTGCTCGCCCCCGGCGAAAGCGACGCGCATATCTAGCGCGGGAAGGACGGCGGCTCGATCGCGGTGGCGGGCTCCGAAGCGCCCTTGCCGTTCTGCCCCTTGGCAATCTGCTCCATCTTCCGCTCGACCTGGAAATAGCGATAGGCGCTGATCGGGATGAGCGCGAGATAGATGATCGAGCCCACGGCGAGGGTCAGCGACGGATAGGTCAGGAGGCAGGCGATGAACAGCGCCACGAGCACAAACACCGGCAGCACGTGCTCGCGCGCGATCTTCTGGCCGATCAGCTTGCCCGAGAACGTCGGCACGCGGCTCACCATCAGGAGCGCGATAGCGAGCGTATAGACGAGCACGAGCGGGGTGAGGGCCGGCAAATGCAGGCCGAGGTCCTGCGCGTAGATCGGCAGCAGCAGCACGATGGCGCCGGCAGGCGCCGGGACGCCGACGAAATAGCTGCTCTTCCAAGCCGGTAGGTCTGTGCGGTCGAGCGCCACATTGAAGCGCGCAAGCCTGAGCGCGGCACACACCGCATAGATCAGCACGGCGATCCACCCCATGCTCTTCAGATCGTCGAGCGCCCAGTTGAACATGATGATGGCCGGCGCCACGCCGAAATTGACGAAATCGGCAAGCGAATCGAGCTCGGCGCCGAAGCGCGACTGGGCCTTGAGCAGCCGCGCGACGCGCCCGTCGATGCCGTCGAGAAATGCCGCAAAGACAAGCGCGGCAACGGCCAAGTCCCAGCGATGCTCGATGGCCATGCGGATCGCGGTCAAGCCGGCGCACAGCCCGAGCAAAGTGAAGATATTGGGGATCAGCACCCGCGTCGGCACCTGGCCGCGCGAGAACACGCGCGCCCGCGGCTTGCGATCGTCTCTTTCAGGATCGAAGGGAGGAAACATGGGACGAGACCCTCTCCACCATCCTAAGGCGCGCTGCCGGCGCGGACATCGCCGCCGGAAAGCTCGGCCATGGCCGTCTCGCCGCCGATCGCCGTTTGCCCTGCCGCAACCAGGACGTCGCCGCCGGCCGGCAGATAAACGTCGACCCGGCTGCCGAAGCGGATCAGGCCGATATGCTCGCCTGCCTTTACGCTAGTCCCCTCGCCCACAAAAGTCACGATCCGCCGCGCGATCAGACCTGCGATCAGCACCACGCCGATCTTCTCCCCTTGCGGAGTTTCGATGACAAGCGCGCGCCGCTCATTCTCCTCGCTCGCCTTGTCGAGCTCGGCATTCAGGAACTTGCCCGGCACGTAGGCGCTGTGCACCACGCGTCCTGCCACAGGCGCCCGCACCACATGCACGTCGAGAACCGAGAGGAACACCGAGATGCGAGTGAGCAGCGCCTCGCCGAGCGCAAGCTCCTTTGGCGGGACGACCGTGCCGATATTGACGATCTTGCCGTCGGCGGCGCTCACCACGAGGCCTGGGCGTTGAGGCGTCACCCGTTCAGGATCGCGGAAGAAATAGGTGCAGAGCACGGTGGCGATCACGCCGAGCCAGCCGAGCGGCGGCGCGATCAGGAACAGGATCAGCGCCGCCACGGCAAAACCGGCAATGAACTTGTGGCCTTCCGGGTGTATCGGCACGAAGGCGCTGGTGATGCTGTCGAGGACGGTGTGGCGTTCGCTCATGGTCGGGTCGCAGTCCTAATTGCCGGCAAGGGCCTCGTCCTCGATCCGCTCCGCAGCTCTCGACTCTGGTTCGGGTTCGTGTTCGAGCACCTGCGCTAGCCGTTCGCGGGCTTGATCGGCTTCGCGCTGGCGCGCCCATAGGCTGGCATAAAGGCCGCCGCGCGCGAGCAGCTCGAGATGGGTGCCCTGCTCGACGATCTCGCCGTGGTCGAGCACGATGATGTTGTCGGCATGGACCACGGTGGAGAGCCGGTGGGCGATGACGAGCGAGGTGCGCTCGCGCGCGACCCGCTCGAGCGCATCCTGGATCTCCTTCTCGGTGTGGCTGTCGAGCGCCGAGGTTGCCTCGTCGAACATGAGGATCGGCGGCGATTTGAGGATGGTGCGGGCGATGGCCACGCGCTGCTTCTCGCCGCCGGAGAGCTTGAGCCCCCGCTCGCCGACCAGCGCATCGTAGCCTTGCGGCAGGGTCATGATGAAGTCGTGGATCTGGGCGAGCCGCGCCGCCTCGCGCACCTCGGCGTCGCTCGCCTCCGGGCGGCCATAGCGGATGTTGTACAGGATCGTGTCGTTGAACAGCACCGTGTCCTGCGGGACCATGCCGATGGCGGCGCGCAGCGAGCTTTGCGTCACGTCGCTGATATTCTGTCCGTCGATCGATACGCGGCCGCCGCTGAGCTCATAGAAGCGGAACAGGATGCGCGAGATGGTCGATTTGCCGGCGCCTGAGGGACCGACGATGGCGACCATCTTGCCCGCCGGCACCTCGAAGCTCACATTTTTCAGGATCTGCCGCTCGGGATCGTAGGCGAAGGACACGTTCTCGAATTTGATCTCGCCCTTGCTCACGCGCAGCGTCTTGGCGCCTGGCCGATCGATAATCTCCGGAGGCTCATGCAGCAGCGCGAACATGGTCTCGATGTCGATGAGGCCCTGTTTGATCTCGCGATACACCATGCCCATGAAATTGAGCGGCAGATAAAGCTGCATGAGGATGGCGTTGATCATCACGAATCCGCCGATGGTGAGCGCGCCGGAGGCAACGTCGCGAGCCGCGAGCAGCATGCAGATGACGGTGCCGACGGTGAAGATCACCGCCTGTCCGGTATTGAGCAGGCCGAGCGAGGTGTAGGTCCTGATCGCCGCCCTCTCGTAACGCGCCATGGAGGAATCGAAGCGGCGCGCCTCGTGATCCTCGTTGCCGAAATATTTCACCGTCTCGTAGTTGAGCAGGCTGTCCACCGCCTTGGCATGGGCCTCGGTGTCGGACTCGTTCATGTCGCGGCGGATGACGATGCGCCGCTCGCTCGCCCAGAAGGTGAAGGCGACATAGAGACCGACCGTCGCGAGCACGACCAGCACATAGATCCAGCCGAAATAGTAGGCGACGAGACCGGAGATCATGAGCAGCTCGACCGCGGTCGGAATGGAGTTGAGCACCGCCATGCGCACGATGGTGTCGACGCCGGTCACGCCGCGCTCGATGACCCGGTTCAACCCGCCGGTGCGGCGCTCCAGATGAAAGCGCAAGGACAGCTCATGCAAATGCCTGAAGGTGCGGTTGGCGAGCTCACGCACCGCGTGCTGGGCGACCACGGTGAACCATACGTCGCGGAACTGGGCGAACAGCACCATCATGACGCGACCGACGCCGTAGGCGACGATGAGGAAGACGGGACTGGCGGCAAGGCCGACCGCGGTGATCTCTTTGCCCGTCGCCTCTCCGGTCAGGAGGTCGACCACCGCCTTGTAGGCGATGGGCACCATGAGGGTGATGGCCTTGGCGATGATCAGCGCCACCAGTGGCCATGACCACGCGCATGCGGAGATCGGGACGGCCGGCAGGCCAGATATAGGGAGCAAGCTCGCGCAAGACCGTGAGGTGCCCGGTACGCGCGGCCATCAGCGCGTCGCTCCTCGTTTGCGGCAGGTCCTGCATGGAAACTTGTTTTACCCCTTGGCGCGTCCGCGCGGCAAAAAGGGGTAGCGTCGAAGCGCTACCCCCTAGCCTCTCAAGCATATAGTACCGAGGTCAGGCGGCCTCAAGCCGCCGCTGCCGCGAAGGCCGGCCCCGCGCGATCATCTGCCCGCAGGAATGTGGAATTTCTGCCTTGGATAGATCCAATGCGGATTGCGGATCTTGCGGCGGTTGTCGCGCACGATGGCGCGATAGTGCCAGCCGCCGCCATAATAGGCCTCGGCGATCTCCCACAGCGTGTCGCCCCGGCGCACCGTGTAGACCCGCGGACGATGCGGCTTGCCTTTCGCGCGTTTCTCGGGCGTGAGCCGCGGGCTTCGCCTCCTCGGTGGCGGCCACTTTCGATTCAGGCTGAGGCCCAGGCGTGGCCGCCTCGGGCGCCGGCTTCTCCGCCGGTGCTGGAGTTGGCGAGGTCGGCGCGGCAGCGACTTCCTCCTTCGGCTGCGGGCTTCTCCATGCGCATGATGCCGATCGAAGCCGTGCGACGACGATGCCGGTTCCCTCCTCGATATTGTCGGCGCGGAATTTGTGCTCTCCGCTCGCAAGTTTCCTCTCTGCCTCGAAGGTCCAGGTCCCGTCGCTTCCGACGCTCACTTCGCCGAGCGGCGTCTCATCGAAATAGAGGAAGACGCGCGCGCCAGGCTCGCCGGTGCCGGAAAGCGCGACCTTTCCTGAGTCCGTGCCGGTGTCCTGATAGTCGACGCTCTTGAACACGACCGGCGCCTTTGGCGGTGCTGGCGGTTTCGTTTCGCTTGGCGGCGCGGCCACGACCGGGGCCGAAGGCTCAGCCGGGGCCGCCTCGGCTGAGGCGCCGCCGCCTCTTCCTCCTTCGGGTAAACCGGCTGCGGCTGCGACGACAGATCCTGCGGCTCCGCCGCTGCCACCGGAGGCGGTCGGCTCCGCTTGAGGAGCCTCCGCAGCCTCTTCCGACGGATAGACCGGCTGAGGCTGCGACGAGAGGTCCTGCGGCTCGGCTGCGGCAACGGGAGGCGATGGCTCCGCCGAAGCGGCCTCCTCTGGCGGCCCATCAGGATAGACCGGCTCGGGCTGGCCTGACGGCTGCTCCGCTTGGGCGGTGACGGGCTCAGCAGGCTTCAGGCGTAGGCGATGCCTCCGGTTGAGAGGGAGGCGCCTCTTGTGCCGAGGTTTCGGCCCCTTCAGGTTTCGGCTCGCGCCCGAGACGGAGCGAGGCGCGCCCCTCCACCACACCGGTCTTCGCGTCGTAAGTGTCGGCGCGGACGGTGTGCTCGCCTTCCCCGAGCTTCTTCTCGACCTCGAACGTCCAGGTGCCGTCACTGCCGATCACCAAGTCTCCAATCGGCTGTTGGTCATAGAAGAAGAACACATGCACATTGGGCACGCCGACGCCCGACATCGTGATTTTCCCGCTGTCCGGCGTCGTGTCCTCATAGTCGAGCTTGCCGATTTTGACCGGAGGCTTCGGCCTCTCGGGCGGTGGAGCATTCTCATCGGGGACCACAGGCTCCGGCTGGCCTGGCACGGCTTGCGGTTCCCCGGCCTGCTGCTCTGGAGCATTCTCGTCGGGAACCACCGGCTCTGGCTGCCCAGGAACGGCTTGTGGCGCCCCGGCCTGCTGCTCTGGTGCGGCCGCCTCCGCGGTCGTTTGCGCTTCAAGCCTCTGGAGCGGCTTCCTTGGCAGGCTCTTGTGCGGCCGGCTCCTTCTGCGCGACTTCCTCGCCCGGTTTGCCGACGGCAACTTGGACGGGCTGTTGCCCGGTCAGCGCCTGCGTCCCATCAGGCGATGTCGCGCGCAGCGTGAGCGAATGATCCCCGGCGGGCAAGCGGCTTGTCGAGCACGATACTCCAGGCACCCTCCTCGTCGGCTTGGGTCTCGGCGATCTTGTCTCCGCCGCTCTCCAGAGGTGACGGTCCAGCCTGGCTGGGCGCGGCCGGCAATGACGCCTTCGCCGGTCGGCTCGATGCGGACGACGTCGAAGCTTGGCACGGAGGTGGGCTTTGAGGGCGCCGTCTCGGCCGGTTGCGGCTCTCCGGCTTCGGCTGCTCGGCACCAGGCTTTTCACCGGTCGCCACCTTGTCCTCGACCCCAGGCGCGGGGCCATGATGCCGGTAGAGGTAGATGCCCGCTGCAGCGAGGGCGATCACGCCGATCACTGCTACCAACAACGCCACACCCTTGCTGCCCATCTCTCGTCGATCCTCCGGCCAACGCCCCTCTTGTTGTCGTTATCTCGCCGCCAGGACCGAAGGGCTTAGTCCGCCGCGCATGCTCATCGCCGCACCCTACATCTGTGGACAACCAGCTGCCAATACGAACGGTGAAGCCTTCCTTGACGTTTGAAAGAAGCCAATGGCACATGGGTTCCATGCAAAAGTCAGCTAACCTTCGGAATATCTGCGTCTATTGCGGATCAGGCCCCGGCCGGAACAAAGCTTTCGCCGAGGCCGCGCGCGATTTTGGCCGCGTGCTTGCCGATGAGAACATCGGTCTCGTCTATGGCGGAGGAAGCCTTGGGCTCATGGGAGAGACGGCGCGGTCGGTGATCCGGCACGGCGGCCGGGTCACCGGCATCATCCCCGCTTTCTTGAGCTCGCGTGAGCACATGCTGCTCGAAGCTCATGAATTGATTGTGGTCGACAACATGCATC
>CAVUFL010000008.1:0-13849 GCA_963740805.1 uncultured Alphaproteobacteria bacterium
ATTCGGCGGCTGAGTTCGGTCGCGCCTCGCCTTGGGCCTAAGACCAGCCGGCCGCTGTTGCGATGCTGCGCCGCATTGCGGAACCGGCCTTCATAGGACGGTGTTGCTCCTGCCTTATCGTGCGCCCGGCGGCACCAAGGAGGCATGGCATGCGGTCCTTTTGCAAGCTCGTGACGGCGATGTTGGCGCTGATCGGCGCCTCGATCGCGTGCGCTCCTGCCTCGCCGGCGCTTGCCGCCACGCCGCTAAGCCAGCGCTACTACACCCGGCATGATATCTACGGAACGCCCGCGCGCCAGGCCTCGCGCATCTTTCGCTGCCATGGCGGGCGCCATTACACCTATCTCGGCGGCTGGGGCTGCGACTACTACGTCTATTCCCAGGATTGGCCCTATGGGCGCCGCCGCTAGGATTGCTGCCACTTCGCTCCCGAGGTTCCTCTCGACCTGCGATTCATGTTAGCCAGTCATTTGCCGGCATGAGAATTGTCGAGCGGGGTTGGGCCATATCGTCCTTGTTCAAGACATTCGGGTTTGCCATGGGCCTGGCAGCGACATTCCTTGTCGAGTCAGCACCTGCCAAGACCGCGCCGTACACCGGCAGACAACAGCCCCCGGCCTGGTATCGGTCGAACAGCGATGTGCGGGATGATTGCGTCGAGCGGAGCTTCTCGGTGAGCGTGGGAAACCCGGCCTATCCAAATCGCTTGGCCATATGGCCGGCGCCTTGCCGCCCCTGAGGTAAATCTAGCGGGCGGATTTTTTCTTGCCAGCGCCCTTGCCGAACACGCGATCGAAGATCGTGTCCACGTGCTTCAGGTGATAGTCGAGGTCGAACTGGGCGCGCAGAGTTTTTTCGGGCAGCGCGCGAGTCACCTCCTTGTCGGCAAGTAGCGCATCGAGGAAATTGCCGCCCCTCTCCCACACCTTCATGGCGTTCCGTTGCACGAGCCGGTAGGCGTCCTCCCGCGACACGCCGGCCTCGGTCAAGGCGAGCAGCACGCGCTGCGAGTGGATGAGGCCGCCGAGCCGGTCGAGATTGGCGCGCATGCGCTCAGGGTAGACCAGGAGGTTCTTGATCAGCTCGGTCAGGCGCGCGAGCGCGAAGTCGAGCGCGATGGTTGCGTCAGGGCCGATCACCCGCTCGACCGAGGAGTGCGAGATGTCGCGCTCATGCCACAGCGCCACGTCCTCGAGCGCCGGCAGCGCATAGCCGCGGATGAGGCGGGCAAGCCCGGTGAGGTTTTCCGAGATCACGGGGTTTCGCTTATGGGGCATGGCAGAGGAGCCCTTTTGCCCTTCCGAGAAGAACTCCTCGGCTTCGGAGAGCTCGGTCCGCTGCAAATGCCTGATCTCGGTGGCAAGCCGCTCGATCGAGCTCGCCACCACGGCGAGCGCCGCGAAATAGGCGGCATGGCGGTCGCGCGGGATCACTTGCGTCGAGATCGGCTCTGGTCTCAGCCCGAGCTTCTCCGCCACGTAGGCTTCGACGCGCGGGTCGACATGGGCGAAGGTGCCGACCGCGCCGGAGATGGCGCAAGTTCCGACCTCCTCCCGTGCCGCGGCGAGCCTTGCACGGGCGCGTACGAACTCGGCATAGGCGTAAGCGAGCTTGAGCCCGAACGTGGTGGGCTCTGCATGCACCCCGTGACTGCGGCCAACGGTCAGCGTGTTCTTGTGCTCGAGCGCGCGGGCCTTCAGCGCTGCTAGCAGCCCATCCACGTCGGCGATGAGCAGATCGGCGGCCTCGACCAGCTGAACGTTTAAGCACGTGTCGAGCACGTCTGAGGAAGTCATGCCGCGGTGCAGGAAGCGCGCCTCGGGTCCCACGTTCTCGGTCACGCTGGTCAGGAAGGCGATGACGTCGTGCTTGACCTCGGCCTCGATCTCGTCGATGCGGTCAATGTCGAAGCGCCCGCGCTTCTTCACCGCCTCTGCTGCGGATTTCGGTATCAGGCCGAGCTTGGCCATGGCTTCTGCCGCCAGCGTCTCGATCTTGAGCCAGATGCGAAACTTGGCCTCAGGCTCCCAAATGCGAGCCATGTCGGGGCGGCTATAGCGGGGGATCATGCGAGAACCCTTTCCTGCGAAGTCGCAGGTAAGTTGATCTAGCAGAGCCGCGCGCCCCGCTCAAATCATGGGCAGGCGTTTATGCCCGTATGGTTTTCGGCCCGCGCGGCCCGAAGATCGCAAGATAGAGCGCGGCGGCAAGCATCAGCCCCGCATAGCCCGGGCGCGGCGGCACCAGCATGAACAGCACGAAGGAATAGAAGTCGCTGAGCGAGGACCAATAAAGCCCGCTCAACGACCAATCGAGCTGATTGGGATAGGTGATCATCAGGTTGATGACCCTGAGGAAGCCGCCGAAGCTGCAAAACGCCAGGACGAAGATGAACAAGGCAAACAGGAAGCGGACGAGGAAGCCGCGGGTCGCCGCGAATTGCTGCACCCACCAAGCCACGAGGGCGGCGAGCCCGCCGGCATAGCCCACGATTTGCAGCGTGTTCCGGGTGGTGTCGTTCATCACGCTGTTCGGCTGCATGTAGTCGCCGGCGAGAACCGCGTTCATGCAAATGGCCATGACGATGGCGAACGCCACCGCCAGCACGAAGCCGACAATGCTGTTGAAGGTCACCTTTTCCATTGAAAGCGTCCCCTAAAAGTCCGTCGCCCCGCAAAAGACTATGCCGGGGAAATGGCCGCCCGGCAATCGGGGCAGGGAGTTCATTTGGCAGGGCGGCTCGCCACGCGTGGCTTGGCATGTGTGCCTTGCCGCACCGGCCGGTTTGTGGTCCGATCCGGCCCGACCGAACTCCCTGGGAGCCCGCGCAATGGCATTTGAAGATTTGAAGGCGGAACTTGCCCTGCTCATCAATCAGATGGAGAACCAGCCGGAGGATCCGCACGAGCTTTACCTGCAGATCCGCGAAAAGCTGAACGAGATGCGTGCCTTCGGCATGCCGCTGCCAGAGGATCTGGTCGAGTTCGAGAAGGACCTCGAGAAGCAATTCGCCGCGACCAAGCGCGCAGCCAAGAAGGACTAGCTCGCACCCTTAAACCGGCGTCACCCCGGCGAAAGCCGGGGTCCAGTTTCTTTCATTTCGCGCGTTCGCGCGGGCTGGATTCCGGCTTTCGCCGGAATGACGAAAGTCGCCGTTAACCGGCGGGCTGCTCGGCCGGCGGATCGATCTGCTCGTAGGTCCCCTTCGACCAGCGATAGACCGCATAAGGCGGCAGGTTCGGGTCGCCCTTCTCGTTGAACTTGAACTTGCCGATCACCGTGTCGAACTCGGTGTCGTTCAGTGCCTTGACGATGTCGGCCATCTCGACGCTCTTCGCCTTCTCCGCGGCCTGCTTCCACGCCTGCAACGCGGCATAGGTGTAGAGCACGTAGCCCTCGGGCTCGACGCCCTTGTCCTTGAAGCGCTTCACCACCTCGGCGGCTGCGGGGTTCTTGCGCGGATCGGGCGAGAAGGTCATCAATGTGCCTTCGCCGGCGTCGCCGGTAATCGACCAGAACTCTTGCGTGATCAGCGCATCGCCGCCCATGAGGATGGTTTGCATGCCCTGGTCGCGCATCTGGCGGATGATCAGTCCTGCCTCGGTGTGATAGCCGCCGAAATAGACGACGTCGATATTGGCCTGCTTCAGCTTGGAGACGAGCGCCGAATAGTCCTTCTCGCCGGCGGTGATCGCCTCGTACATCTCCTCCTGCTTGCCGGCCGCGTTCATCGCCTTCTTGGTCTCGTCCGCAAGTCCCTTGCCGTAGGCCGTCTTGTCTTGGACGAAGGCGATCTTCTTGTCGCCGAGATGGCTCGCGAGATATTTGCCGGCGACGCCGCCCTGCTGGTCGTCGCGGCCGCACACCCGATAAATGTTGGGCCCGGCGCGGTCGTCGGTAAAGGTTGGGTTGGTGGAGGCCGGCGAAATCTGCACCATGTCGCTTTCGGCGTAGACCTTGGATGCAGGGATAGAAGAGCCTGAGCAATAATGCCCGGCTACGAGCTTGACGCCAGCGCCGGTCATCTGGTTGGCGACCGCCACCGCCTGCTTCGGGTCGCAGGCATCGTCGCCGGTGGAGAGGTCGAGCTTCTTGCCGAGCACGCCGCCGGCAGCGTTGATGTCGGCCACGGCCATTTCGCCGCCGTTCTTCATCTGCGCGCCGAAAGAAGCGTATTGGCCGGTGATCGGGCCTACGATCGCGATGGGGGTGGTCGTGTCCCCGTCGCCCCCGCCACAGCTGGTCAGGGTTAGCGCGGCCAAAGCGATGAGCAGCCCGGCAATTCGTTGCATCGTCACCTCCCTAGTGGATCAGGCGCACAATCTACGGCATCCGGAAAAAGCGCAAGCGGTTAGGATTGGACTTTAGCCTCGGTCGCGCCAGGTGAGCGGGCTCGTCCGCTCATAGAGCCAGCGATATTGCGTCACCATCTGCGTGGTGCGCATGGCGCGGAAGCCGAATAGCGCGGCAACGACCAGGATCGCGTAGGTGACGAGGTAGTAGTAGAGCGAGGTCAGCGTGCCATCGAACAAGGCGTAATGGAAGAAGCGCACGGCGGCCGCGAGCAGCGCCATGTAGAAGAACACCCGCCAGAAGGGCTTCCAGCTTCGCGCGAGCCCCCGTCCTGCAAGGAAGGCGGCGCCTCCGCCAAGCACGCAGGTGAGCACGAGAAAGACCCAAGGGCTGTCGTCGGACAGATAGGTCACGGCCGCGCTCCTTGCGTCTCCTTGCGGCCTCCGTCGAGATAGGCGGTCTGCACCTCTTCGCTGCTCAGGAGCTCGGCGCCGCTG
The DNA here is from genome assembly GCA_963740805.1 of uncultured Alphaproteobacteria bacterium. Lineage (GTDB taxonomy): Bacteria > Pseudomonadota > Alphaproteobacteria > Rhizobiales > Methyloligellaceae > Methyloceanibacter. Next base: position 4,791 of record CAVUFL010000008.1, read on the forward strand.
CCCGAGAGCGTGATCCGGCCATTGACCATGACGTAGCCGCGATGGGCGAGTTTCAGCGCGTGATAGGCGTTCTGCTCGACGATGAACACCGGCAGGCCGTGCTTGCCGTTCAGCTCTTTGATCACCTCGAAGATCTGCTTGACGATGAGGGGGGCGAGCCCTAGCGACGGCTCATCGAGCAGCAGGAGTTTCGGCCGTCCCATCAGGGCGCGGGCGATGGCGAGCATCTGCTGCTCGCCGCCTGAGAGCGTGCCGCCACGCTGATCGCGTCTCGCCTTCAACACCGGGAACAGCGTGCAGACCCGGTCGAGGTCCTGATCGAAGGTATCGGCGTCGTTGGCGATGATCGCGCCCATCTGCAGATTTTCCATCACCGTCATGCGCGGGAAGATGCGCCGCCCTTCCGGCGATTGAGCGATGCCGAGCCTGGCGATGGCATGGGCGGGAAGGGCGGTGATATTGCGGTCCGCGAACAGGATCCGGCCGTGGGTCGGGCGCGGGCGGCCGAAGATGGTCATCATCAGCGTGGTCTTGCCGGCACCATTGGCGCCGATCAGCGCCACGATCTCGCGCGGGTGAATGTCGAGGCTGACATCGTGCAGCACCGGCAACATGCCATAGCAGGCGGTAATATGGCTCACTTGGAGGAGGGGCGCGCTCACAAGCGAACCTCCTTTGCCACTTTATTGAGCTCCTCGTCCGGCACGCCGAGATAGGCTGCGATCACATGAGGGTTGTTGCGGATCTCCTCTGGCGTGCCGTCGGCGATCACCTTGCCATAGTCCAGCACCACGATGTGGTCGGAAATGCGCATCACCACGCTCATGTCGTGCTCGATGAGGAGCAGCGCGATGCCTTCCTTGGCGCGGATCGAAAAAAGCAGCTCGTTCAACCCCTCGCTCTCGCGGGCATTGAGGCCTGCCGCCGGCTCATCGAGGCACAGCAGCAAAGGCCGCGTGCACATGGCCCGCGCGATCTCGAGCTTGCGTTGCTCGCCGTAAGGAAGCTCTGCCGCCGCAACGTCGGCCCGCGCCGTGAGGCCGACGCGGTCAAGCCAATGCTTGGCATATTCGACCGCCTGCTTCTCCGCCCGGTTGAAGGAGCCGAGACCGAAAATGGCGGCAAGCGGGAAGCGCGAGGATTGGTTCAAAAGCCTGTGCTGCGCCACCATCAGATTTTCCAGGACGGTCATGCCGCCGAACAGCCTGATGTTCTGGAAGGTGCGAGCGACGCGCGCCTCGGCGTTGATGTCGTGGTCGTCGAGACGCTCGAGCTGGTAGCTTGCGCCGAGCGGCTGGTCGAGCTTCAGCGTTCCCTCTGTCGGCTTGTAGAAGCCGGTGATGCAGTTGAACACCGTGGTCTTGCCGGCGCCGTTAGGCCCGATGAGTGCGGTGATGTCCTCGCGTCCGACATCGAAGGAGACGTCGTCGACGGCTGTGAGCCCTCCGAAACGCATGGTGAGGTGCTCGACCTTGAGCAGGGGGTCGGTCAGCCATCGCCTCATGCGCGACCTTCTTTGACGAGGTGGCCGCCTACTGCGCGCCGCTCTTTCAGCACGATCGACGGCTCGCGCGAGGAGATGATGCCGCGCGGGCGCCACAGCATGATTCCCACCATGGCGATGCCGAACAGAAGCATGCGGTAAAGCGACGGGTCGAAGTCCTGACCGAACACGAGCTGCAGCCACTCCATGTTCCGCAACAGCTCGAAGCCGCCGATCATCACGATGGCCGCGAGCACCACGCCGATCTGGCTGCCCATGCCGCCGAGCACGACGATGGCGAGGATGATGGCCGACTCGATGAAGCTGAAGGACTCCGGGCTGATGAAGCCTTGCCGCGTGGCGAAGAAGGAGCCGGCAAAGCCGCCGAACATGGCGCCGGTGGCAAAGGCGGTGAGCTTGGCCACGGTGGTGTTGATGCCGAGCGAGCGGCAGGCGATCTCGTCCTCGCGCATCGCCTCCCAGGCGCGGCCGATGGGAAGCCGGCGGAGCCGCAAGGTGAACAGGCTCGTGAGCAGCGCAAGCCCGAGGATCACGTAGTAGAGGAAGATGATGGCGTGGAGCGGATCGTAGCGCAGCCCGAAGAAGCTTGCGAAGGTCTCGCCTCCAGTTGCCTTGAAGGGCAATCCAAAGAAGGTCGGCTTGGGGATGTCGGAGATGCCGTTCGGCCCGTTGGTCAACGTTCGTCCAGTTGAGCAGCACGATGCGGACGATCTCGCCGAAGGCGAGCGTCACAATGGCGAGATAGTCACCGCGCAGCCTTAGTACGGGGAAGCCGAGAATGACGCCCCACAGCGCGGCAAGCAGTCCCGCGAGCGGCAGGCACATCCAAAAGCCTAAGCCGAAATGCGCGGCGAGCAGCGCGAAAGTGTAGGCGCCGACCGCATAGAAGGCGACATAGCCAAGGTCGAGAAGGCCGGCGAGCCCGACCACGATGTTGAGGCCGAAGCCGAGCATCACATAGGTGAGTACCAGGATGGAGAGGTCGAGCAGATAGCGCAGCGGCAGCCCGAGGTGAAACGTCCGATCGAGCGAATAGGCGAGGATCGGGAAATACAACGCGCGGAAACGACGAGCAGGAGCGCACCGTTCTCAGCCCCATAGCGGGCCACCGTAGGGATAGGCCAGACCGGACGCCAGGCCGGGCGCGGCACTTTCCAATTGCCGTTCCACCAAAACAGATTGAGGAGAAGCCTGCCGATAAAGACGATGCCGACGGCAATGGCGAGCAGCATCGGGCGAGACTTGAGCGTAAGGCCGCCGGCGCTGTCCACGGTCCTGAAGCCGAGCGTCAGGCAGAACAGCGCGAAGGTGACATAGGCCGCAAGGAGTGCGTCGGCAAAAGCAGCCTGGAGCCGGTGGCTCAGCGATTTGACCGGCTCGCTCAAGGCCTAGACCTTCTCCGATCTCTGGCCGGCCGAGCAGCCCCGTCGGGAAGAAGATGAGCACGATGGCGAGCATCGAGAACGCTGCGACGTCCTTGTACTCGGGATGTGTGGAATAGGCGGACCAGAACGTCTCGATCAGGCCGATGACGAGGCCGCCAAGCATGGCGCCCGGCAGAGAGCCGATGCCGCCGAATACCGCGGCGGTGAACGCCTTGATGCCGGCGACGAAGCCGATGAAGAAATCGATCACGCCGTAATAGAGCAGATAGAGAAGGCCAGCGACGGCGGCGAGCGCCGCTCCCATGACGAAGGTAAGCGAGATGGTGCGGTCCACGTTCACGCCAGAGAGCGCGGCCATCAGCCTGTCCTGCTCGCAGGCGCGCTGCGCGCGGCCAAGCGCGGTGCGGGTGATGATCAGCCAGAACACGCCCATGAGCGCCACGGTGGTCACCACGATGAGGATCTGGATGTTGGAGAGGTTCACCGCGAACCCTCCCTCATCGAAGATCTGATAGCCGCCGGTGATCACCGGCTGCAGAGGCTTCACGCGGGCGCCTTGCGCCACTTGAATGAAATTCTGGAGGATGATCGACATGCCGATGGCGGTGATCAGCGGCGCGAGCCGGAAGGATTCGCGCAAGGGCCGGTAGGCGATGCGCTCGACCGTCCACCCCCACACCGCGGTGAACAGCATGGCGATGATGAGCACAAGGACGAGCGCGAGCGGAACGAGCGTCAGGCCTAGGCTCATGATCAGGAGAAAAGCGATGAGCGCGATGAAGGCGCCCACCATGAAGATGTCGCCATGGGCGAAATTGATCATGCCGATGATGCCATAGACCATGGTGTAGCCGATGGCGATCAGGCCGTAGATCGAGCCGAGCGCGATTCCGTTGACCAGCTGTTGCAGGAAATAAGCCATTGGCGCCGCTGCCCTCCTTCCCCCCGATCCGGGGCTAGCGTATCGGCCCCTCGGCGATGGCCTCTGCCTGGGGCGCCCTTTCATAGCAATAAGGGCTTGGGGCGTACACCGTGAAGCGCATTAACGAGGCATGCCCAATATTACAGCAACAGATGCGAGCCGTCGCAGAACGGCGGATCGCCGGTGTCCTTGCAGCCGCATAGGAGTGCGGTTTCGGTCCGCTCGGCGGTGAACATCAAGGGCTCGATGCCGGTGCCGGCGTGGGAGCCATCGCAAAACGGCTGCTTTTGGCTTCGCCCGCAGCGGCACCAGGCATAGCGCTTGCCCGCTTCGAGCTCCACCTGATAGGGGCTGAGTTGCGGCCGTTCCGGGTCAGTCATGCCTTGGCTTCCCACATTTCAGAGGGTGGCTAGTAGCGCCTGCTTAGCCAATTCGCCGAAGCCGCACAAGAAACCGCGCCTGCGTCCTTGGGACAATCGGGTCGTTCAGGCTTGGGTTTGGCGCAAGTTTACTGCGGCGGCTTTTCGGCGCGGGCGGCTTCGACCACTTCTCTGATCGCGTCGATCACCAATTGTGGCTCCTCGATCTGCACATAGTGGCTGCTCTTGGCGGCAATCCGGTGCGGCGTGTTGGGCAGAAGCCGCGCGAGCTCGTCCTGGCCTTTGCTCCAAGCCTGCTCCAGCGTTGCTGGGAGCCAATCGGGGAGGCCTGGCGGAAGCGCAAAGGGCTTGCCCTTCGAGATCACGATGAACGGGATAGGGGGCAGCGGCGTTGCCTTCGACGCGGCGCGCATCTGATCGAAGCTCGCATCGAAGTCGATGGTCTCAAGCTCCTTGTAGGCTGCGAGCTCCTTCGGAGGATCGACAAGCAACAGCCGGTCGTAGACCTTCCACTGCTCGGGCATCATGGCCGCCTGCATGCCCTCTGGAATCGAATCCACGAGCACGAGGCCAACGACCTCCTTCGGATAGGTGCTCGCGTAAAGTCTCGCGATCAGACCTCCGGTCGAATGTCCTGCGAGCACGTAAGGCGGAGGGATTGCCGCCGCTCCGAGCAGAGCATGCAGGTCGGCAACTGCGTCAGCAGTGGTGCGCGGCATGGGCACGGCATCGCTGCGGCTGAACTGGTCGACGCCAAGCGTCGTTCCGGGACGGTCATAGGCGCAAACTCGCGTGAAGGCGGCAACCTCGGGAAAGACCGCCGCGCCCGCATCAGGCTTCACGCTCCAGATGTCGCCGCGGTTGCGCAAGCCCGCCTCGAGAATGACGACCGGGCTCCCGGTTCCCTTGCACTCGAGATATAGCTTACGGCCGCCGCCGATATCGATGAGCCCGGCGAAGTCGGCATTCGTTGCGACAGGCTCTGCAGCTTGGGCGCTCGTGACCAACGCCGGCAAGGCGATGACAGCGAGAGCCAACATCCGCCAAAGCATCGACGCGGGGGTTCTCAGGGAGTGGGCCCGCTAATCTCCGAATAGCCCTTGGATCTGTCCCGCCACGGCTTCTTTCGGCGGCTTCGATCTTGCCGACGGCACCGAACCCGTCGGCGTGTCCGCATCGTCATCGTCGGCGGCAGGCGCGGCGGAGGCGATCGCTTTGCCGGACACGATGGGGGCGAGCTTGCTGTCCAGCGCATAGACATCAGCAAAGCTCGTGACCTTGCCGTCGGCATCGGCGACGGCGGTGAAGTAGGTGGTATGCACCGGTATGGGATGATCGAGGTTGACGGCGCTGTCATAGCCCTTGGCGAGGAGGTCCTGGACCTTCTTCGTGTCCCATCCCTTGTCTTCGGCGAGCAGAATTTCCGCGAGCCGGCTCGGCTTCTCCATACGGATGCAGTTGTGGCCTTCGGCGCGCATCGACGGCTTGAACAGACCGCGCTTGATGGTGTCGTGCATGTAGACCATGTGCGCGTTGGGATAGACGAACTTCAGCTTGCCCAACACATTGGTCGGCCCTGGCGCCTGGACGAAGGCGATACTTGCCATGTTCACGCTGCTCCAATTGATGGAGCCAGGATCGACGATGCGGCCGTTATATCTCACCTTGAGGCCGTGCTCGCTCAGGATCGAGCCGCCGCCGAACCAGCCGCCGCCGCGCAAGTTCGGCATCAGGTTCTCCCGGACGATGGTCGGCGGCACCGTCCATTCCGGGTTGAACACGATCGACTGCATGTCGGCGGAGAAAACCGGCGTCGCATATCTCAACAGGCCGACGACGATCTTGTCGGAGTGAATGACCTTCCCGTCCTTCACCACGTAGAGCATGTACTCAGGCACGTTGTCTTGAACGTAGATCTTGCCGAGATTCTCCGGCATCCACCGCCATCGCTCCATGTTGATGACGATCTTCTGAACGTCGCGCTCGCTCGCAGGTTTGCCCGCACCGCCGCCGCGTGCCTTGAGCAACGCCTGCCGCAAGTTCTGGAACTGCTCGTGCTTCGGATGCAGCGACTGGAGATAACTGTCGGGGTCAGGCGAAGCGGAAATCTCGGCGAGCACCATCTTCGGGTCGCGTAGGGGAGGATCGAGGTCGAGGATCTTGCTGAGGCTTGCCGGATTGACGCGGCCGCCGCGGGCGAAGCGCGCATATTTCAGGACGGCAAGCTGCAGCTTGATCTCGGTGACGGCTTGCTCGTCCGCCGTTTTGGGCAGCGTGCCGGCGGGCGGAAGCTGGAAGGCAGCTGCTTGGAGGCCCCAATCGTCGGCCTTGCCGATCTCGTCGATGGTGGCTTGCGCTCTCGCTGAGAAGCCCATCGGGGTGACCCACACCGGAGGTCCGTCCCGCTCGGCATAGAAGGCTTCGAGCGCGGCGAGATCGGCGGGATCGGCGCCTTTGCGCAAGGCCGCATCGGCAAGCTTGCTGCGAATACTGGCGATGACTGGATCGGTGGCAGGGGCCGGTGCGGCTGCTCCAGTCTGCGGCGGAGTTGGCGTCGCCGGTGCGACCGCATTGGCAGGGCTTGGCGGCGGGACGACAGCGTTCTGAGATGGCGTGGCCGCGCCAGTTGGAATGGCCGGTTGCTCTGCCGTGGCGACGTCCTCGGCGACTGAAGCCACCGGAACTAGCACCGCATACACCAGGGCAAGAACACCAGCGACACTGACGGCGATGAAGGATCGTCCGTGCATGCGCGTTTCCCCCGAACCTTGAGAGGTTAGTCCGAGATTGGCGCAACTGCCACTACGATCTGCAACTCGGACCAAACGCAAGAGTTGAACCTTTTGCGAAGCCGGATTGCATAAGCCTCGGAATTTTAGCATTTTTCATTTTGGGAGTGATGCAGGCTTGCAACAGCGAAAACGCCGATCTTGCGTGGTCGAACGCTTCTGTGGACAAGCTGGTCTTTGGGAGTATTGACCAGGGCCGCCCGGCGGGGCGAGACACGGACCCGTGTGCAACGAATGTCGTCTTATATCGCGGCAGGACTTCCTGCGCGCGGCCCTTGCGCTCACGGCGTTACCGCTGTTGCGGCAAATCCCGGCTTTTGCCGCGGCGCCTTCGCCTGACTCGGTCGAGGTGAGCGAGATCGCGCCTGGCGTGTTCGTGCATCAGGGCCGCTACGAGATGCAGTCGCCGGAGAACCAGGGCGACATGGCCAATGCCGGCTTCGTCGTCGGCAGCGACTCCGTCGCCGTGATCGACACCTTGGGCAGCGCCAAAGTCGGTGAGCGTCTCCGCAACGCCGTCCGCGCGGTCACGGACAAGCCGATCCGCTACGTGATCAACACCCACATGCATCCAGACCATGTGTTCGGCAACGCCCCCTTCAAGCAGGATGCCCCTGCCTTCGTCGCCAATCACAAGCTCTCCCGCGGGCTTGCCTCCCGCGCCGAGCGCTATCTCGCCACCAACAAGCGCATGCTGGGAGACGACGCCTTCGCCGGCATCGAGGTGGTCCTGCCGACCGTTCCCGTCGATAACACCATGTCGCTCGACCTTGGCGGGCGGACGCTGCTCCTCGAGACGCAACGGACCGCGCACACCGACAACGACCTGATCGTCACCAATTCAGCCACCGGAACCTTGTTCCTCGGCGATCTCCTGTTCTCGATGCACGTGCCGACGCTCGACGGCTCGATCGTCGGCTGGCTCGCGGTGATCGACGAGTTGAAGAAGCGCAAAGCCCCCCGCGTGGTCCCAGGACACGGTCCTCACGCCATGGAACTGCCCGCGGCGTTCGATCCAGAGCAGCTTTATCTTGGCGATATTGCCGCCGACGTGCGGAAATTGATCAAGGAAGGCAAGACCTTGGAGGATGCGACCAAGACCGCTGGCTTCGAGGATCGCGACGCCTGGAAGCTGTTCGATGACTATCACGTGAGGAACGTCACCGCGGCCTTCGCCGAACTCGAATGGGAATGATATAACTCTCGCATGGTGATCGAGGAGGAATCGATGCCCTGCAACGTCCATCGTACCGGTAGAAGGTTGTTGATAGTGGCGCTTGCCGGCGCCGTGCTGGTCGCGGCTTCGCCGGTGCGGGCAGAGGAAGATGTCTGGCCTCAGCTGAAGCAGACGACCTTCGGCGACCGGGCCATTCAAGCCGAGGACGGCAAGATCATTCTCGATGCGCCGGCGACCGCCGAGGACGCTTCGCTCGTCCCCATCACCATGCGCGTGCCGCCGGAGGTGAGGGACAATCTCAAATCCCTCATTCTGATCATCGACAAGAACCCGAGCCCTGTGGTGGCGAAGTTCAGCTTCGGGCCTGCCGAGGGCGGCGGCGGCGAGCGCTCGATCTCGACGCGTATGCGCATCGATACTTTCTCCCATGTGCGCGCCATCCTCGAGACCGAGGACGGCAGCTGCACATGGCCACCAAATTCGTGGCTGCTTCGGGCGGATGCGGCGCCATGAATGCCAAGGATCCCGACACCGAGAATTTCGATCTCGGCAAGATGCTGGTGAAGACCTTCCCGCCTGCGCTCTCTACCGCGCCGCTGTTCGAAGGCCAGGTGATGCTGAAGCACCCGAACTCGAACGGCATGCAGCTCGACATCGACACCGGAGGCTTTATCCCGGCGCGCTTCATCAAGGAGATGACGGTGAAGCGGGGGAACGACCTCGTGTTTCGCATGGAGAGCACCTTCTCGATCTCCGCCAACCCAAATTTCCGCTTCACCTTCGGGCGGGGAGCTGACAACGACCTCGACGTCTCCATGGTCGATACCGACGGCACGGTGTTCACGGCGAAGTCGCAAGCAAGCGGGTCGTAATTCCGTCAAGGCCGGTTGGGCGAGGCTCTC